>NZ_RXYB01000001.1 GCF_008086615.1 Acetobacterium tundrae | reverse complement strand
TGAAGGCGATATCCACTTTATCCCCTTCCAACGAAACGGAGTTGAATAGTCCCGGTTTGTTGCAGTATTTCATCGCTTCAACGCAGGTGTGTACGTTGGGGCTGTCCACTGCGATCGGCACATCCGTAGCGTCCTGGACGATGTCGATCAGCCATTTCATGGTTTCCAATTCGATGACATCATCCACCGAAGCACAGACATCAATAAAATCGGCACCGGCTTCCGCCTGTTTGATGGCTAAATTTTTAATAAATTCTGAATCCTTGGCGGCAATGGCCTTCGCGGTGGAAGGTATCGCACCATTAATTTTTTCTCCAATAATAATCATTTTTTATCTGCCTCCTTATAATATCTTTTCAAAGAGCTCTTATAATTTTACATTTCTACGAGCCGTCTAACTATACGCGTACATTTTGTATGGACTTAGTATAGCATCGTTGTAAAGGTACGTCAATCGTTTTTTTTATATGTATTTAATTTTTTTTATTTATATTAAGTGTCTTAAAATAGTGTATTAGTCTAATATATATATATTATTATTAAATGCATTTAAATATTTATTTTGCTTTGAATGACTGCTGTCGACTAATTAAGTAAGTACAATTACTTATTATGCTTGTTGCTGGCCCGCAAAAAAGTGCCAGAGGATTTCAACAATCCCAAGGCACTCAAGTATATGATCTGACAATCTCACAAAATATATGATATACATCAGATATGAAAAAGCCAATAAAATGATGATACTAATATTAATTGGCTTTTTATTAATAGTTACTATCTAAATTGATATTAAAATTTGAGTCTTTCAATTTCTACATTACTTCTTTTATTGATACCCTGTTAGGGGAAAATTTATCATATAACGTTTGTTTTTAATAAGAACGACCAATTTTTTCCATAAAAAAAGCACCCTTATACAGAGTGCAAATAGATATTATCCTTATTTTTCTTTGCTTTCCGGCACAACTAACGATACTATTTTGACAGTTGCTTTTTTATCAGCTTTTTTCTTCTTTGTTTCTTTTTTTCTTGGACTCTTGTCTCCCATGATATTCCTCCTCATCACTTAGTTTTATTGATTTATAAAAACGAGCCTGTTTGTAACATCGATAAAGCCTATTTTAAAATTTTATTAAAATTGGTTTTCAGCCCGCTTATTTTTAGAATAATAGTGTTCTTCATTATTCTTTCTCGTTTTATTCTTTGAGGTGCTGGTTGTGTTACCCCGGCGGTGTTTAGTTGGTGGCGTTTTTGGACCAAATGATCTTCGGGCGGGTACCCCTTTTAATTCAGATGGCATTTCAATCAATGGATATGGATGATCTTCAACCAGAGGGATTGATTTTGACACAAGTTTCTGAATTTCTGCCAATAGTGGTTTTTCTTCCTGATCACAAAAAGAAATTGCAATTCCACCAAGGCCGGCTCTTCCGGTACGACCAATTCGATGAACATAGGTTTCTGGAACTTCCGGCAAATTGTAATTAAAAACATGAGATAATTCTTCAACATCAATTCCTCTGGCAGCAATATCCGTTGCAACCAATATTCTTGTTTTTCCCTGTTTAAAATTATTTAATGCCAACTGTCGTGCATTCTGGGATTTATCGCCATGAATCGCCTGCGCTTGTAATCCCGCTTTTACTAAAAGTTTTACAATTTTATCAGCGCCATGCTTTGTTCTGGAAAACACTAATGCCGAAACAATAGCTTTATCTTTTAGTAAATGAATCAGTAAGTTTGTCTTATTACTTTTATTCACATAATAGACAGATTGTTCGATAACTTCAACTGCAGATGATACTGGCGTTATGGCTATTTTTACCGGATTCTTTAATATATTACCAGCCAGTTTTTCAATTTCCTTCGGCATCGTCGCTGAAAAGAGCATGTTTTGTCTTACCGCAGGCACATATTTCATAATTTTTTTGACATCTTGAAGCATTCCCATATCCAGCATCATATCTGCTTCATCCAGTACAAAATATTTTATCTTATCCAGATGAACATATTTTTGATTAATCAGGTCGAGCAACCTTCCCGGTGTTGCGACCAAAACATCAATTCCCTTGGTCAGTGCATTCGTCTGCGGATGTTGGGATACTCCCCCATAGATTGCAAGCGTTCTAAGGCCTAAATGCTTGCTATACGCTTTAAAACTATCGGCAATTTGAATTGCAAGCTCTCTTGTTGGCGCAAGCACCAATGCTTTTATATGTCTATTTCCTTTTAAATTTCTTTGTTCAAACGAAATGCCTTGTAAAATTGGTATGGCAAAGGCTGCTGTCTTTCCCGTACCTGTTTGAGCACACCCCAGTAAATCCGCTCCATCCAATAATTGGGGAATGGCCTCTGTCTGTATCGGTGTAGCTTCTGTATATCCTTCAGTTTTTAAAGCCCTCTGAATCGGCTCGATTATATTTAAATTTTCAAATAACAATAATTATTTCTCCTTTAATTTTTTTTCGTATTACTACGTATTGTGATTGGCAAACTGGCAAGTATTTAATAATTCAAATAAACGCTTGCCTTTGCCAAAAATAAAGAACGCATACACTGCGTTCTTTCAGAATGACGACATATTTCTTTTTACAGCCATTATTTGTCAAAAACTCCGCCGGATTTTTTGTTTCTAAACGCTTTTCGGCTGTTTACTTTTGTTTGACTCGGCTTTTTTCCATTAATACCTTGCTGTGAACTTTGCTTCTTTTTCTCATCAATTAATTTTTTCATTCCTTCAATATTGTTCATTGGTATAATTTCCTCCTTTGCTTTCCCTTAGAGAACCAAAGGCAGATGCAGGCACAAGGACATTTATTTGTCTTTTTTTTTAATAAACAAAAACGTCCCTGTGTCTGCACCCTAGCTAGTTTGGAAACCTGTATTCTGTAAGGTGTTATTTCGTAACGCAACATTTTCTGGCATCTTGCAAATGTACGGTTATTTTTATATTATATCCTATTAAGAAGAATTTAGCTACAAAACATTTTATATTAAGGCATTAAACGTCTGTTTCTTGAAGTTATCAACTAATTTTTAAGAATCCTTTCTATCTTTGTTGGTCTTCATCTCTTTAGCCAAAATGAAAAAAGCGCTTCCTGTGAACCGTAATTATGGTAAAACATTAGAAATACCTTAAACGAATATTAATTAAACACCGATCGCTAGTTATTATCGTTTAAAATACCAATTTATTTTCCATTATTGTTTCTCTCTAATTCAATTAATTTTATTTCATTTCTAAGGGCTTCCTTAAAAACATTCACAAAGTTTTTCTGTCCAGAATATAAACACGTATCATAGTCACTTTCTGAAAATTCTCCTGTTAAAACATAGGTTGAATCGATAATAAACCGTATTTGTTTATCTTTTTTATCAGCCAGATAAACTTCAGCTCCCGGCATTTTGAAATCTTCGTTTGTTATTACTACGACCTTGATCCTGTTATTAATTAATTTTTCTAATTTGTTCCTGATTTCTTCTAAATATTGAAATGGCAAAGAAATGTAAATCCTTTTTTCTGCCTGATCAAGCATATTAAACATTTTATCTTTTATGTGCACACAGCCGTCAATGGTAATGTACCCAGCTGTTGCATCTTTCGCCGGAATTAAGTTTTTCAGCAAAAATTCTTTTGCCTCTATCATTACCCGCAGTTTATTGTTATAAAATTCTTCAATCGGCACCGCAATATATTTATTGGAAGCCCCTTCCATCAGGTAGGCTGCCCCCTTTTCCACCAAGCCGGCAAGGGCATTGTATACATTTGATCGCGAAATGCCAGTTGCCTTGGCCACTTCATATCCATTGGACGCGCCATTTTGAAAAAGACTAATATAAATGGTCGCTTCCTGCCTGGTTAAACCAAACAAAGTCAATTTTTCAATCATCTGTACATGCCTTTCTGTTTATTTTACGTTAGTAGTATTCATTAGGAATACTTTATCCATTTTAAATGATCTTGTCAATCATAATTCACAAGACCTTTGCTTTAATCGACAACGATCATATTTAACCAGCTATTAATTGATTGGGTACTCAATTTCATATAATTATTTCCCATATTCTAACTTTCTTTACTACAAAGCACCTTTTAATATGATATAATTTTCTTATTAAATTTTGTTGGAAAGGAATGTAACAATGAAGAAAACGATTACCCTGGTTCTTGCCTTATGCCTGCTGTCGACTGCGTTTTCCGGCTGTACCGAAAAACCGACCTCGACAACAGCTGAAACCGATGGTTGGCAGACTGTCTCAGATGCCTATGTTTACTGTCTTCCCCTTGTTCTGGTAAATGCAACGATGGAAGCGATGACAAATACCGTCGAGCCCAGCGATACCAGAGCTCCCATCAATCAGCTGATTCACGCCAAAGGCCTTGCGACAGCTGCATCAAAGGATATTGTAACTCCCAACGTGGATACCGTGTATTCCCAGGCATTTCTTGATCTTACTGATACTGCTATGGTTTATGTCAAACCAAAAACAGACCGCTTCTGTTCAGTCGAAGTCATGGATGCGTACACCAACGCGGTGTCCATTCTCGGCTCAGGCGGCGATACCCAGGATCAGCAGACCTACCTGTTTACTGGCCCCAATTACAAGGGAACCGTCCCTGACAATATGAAGCAGGTTTCCTTGCCCACCAACCTTTCCTGGATTCTGATCCACACTGTCTGCAACGGCGACGCCGATCTCGATAATGTCTATGCCATCCAGAATCAGATGCAGCTGCTTCCTCTGGAGGCCTACCTCTCAGGTGAACCCTATACCCCGCCAACTGGAACCGATAATGCAGACAACGATTTTGTCCCAATCACTGCTGTCGATGCGATGACCCCGCAAGAGTTTTTTGACACCGCCAATCAGCTCATGGTGAACAATCCCCCGACAGCAGCGGATGTCCCTTTGATGAAAGCCCTGAATAGCATCAATGTCGGCCCGGGATGCACTTTTGATGTTTCTGCTCTCGGTGACAATGCTTCTGATAAATGGGAAACCATGGTGACCAATCTCACCGGCGTTTTAGCAACGGACTGTTCTAAATTTTCCGTAGCGCTGGGAAGCTGGAGTTACTTCGGCGAACCGATTGCCAAATTTGGGACGGAATACGAATTCCGGGCATTGATTGCAATCAATGGCATTGCCGTAAATCCCACTGCTGTTGCCATTTACCCAAAAGCTTACAAAGACAGCAATGGAGAAACCCTGAGTGGCAGCAATGCCTACACCATTCACTTTGATAAAGACGCCCTGCCCCCTACTCAAGAAAACGGATTCTGGTCCATCACCGCTTATAATAGCAACAATTTTCTTATTGATAATGCATTGAACCGTTATTGCATCAATGACCGGAGCAGCTTTACTTTAAATGAAGATGGTTCCTTGGATATTCTGGTTCAGACCAATGCTCCTGATGCATCAAAACTGTGTAACTGGCTTCCAGTTTCAAGCGATGATTTTCATCTGTATCTGCGGATCTACCTGCCCCAGGAATCGGTTCTCAATGGCCAATGGTCTGCCCCCGTCATTAAAAAAATAGTTTGACTTGATAGAAACAGTGCCACAATCCAGCTCTTAGCTGTTTTGCGGCACTGTTTCTATCTACCATTATTTTAGGATATTATCGTATTATACGATTTTTCACCCCATTTAAAAGCTATCTCATTTTTTTTTGATCATCATTCTCCACGTTCGTTTTTTTCTAATTTTTTGATTTCAGACTTGATCAATTCCCAGGAATTCTTTCCATTGGGGTAAATCTCGCTTGCCCTGGGCGTATCCCAACCGATAACTTCTGGACAGTTTATCAAAATTGATCTCTCGATTGGATACCGGCATGGTTTCCGGGTAAACAAGGAAGGCTTTGCCTTCTCTTTCCAAAGCTTCAAGTTCATCCAGTGTCTGATTGTAGATGATATGGCGGCTCAGCATCGCTTCCGCCACTTTCGGATGCTTGCGGTAATAATTTTTAATCGTCCTTTTTAATTTCATCGGACTTTTACGGTAGCCTTTTTCTCGGGTCAGCACAACAAAAAATTTCTCAAAGCCATCCTTTTTGGCAATGTCCAAGGCAATCCCACCGCCCAGTCCGCCATCTACATAATAATGCTCCTTGTAAAAGGTTGGCGGCATAAAAATCGGCATGGACGATGAAGAACGGACAATTTTCACCAAATCATCTAACGTGTGAATATCATTCTTCGTATAATAGACCACTTCGCCCTTATCCCGCTCAAAAACACCGATACGCAACTGCGCCGGATTGGCCATAAATGTCTCAAAATTAAAAGGCAGTGAAGCCCCTGGTTCGGACGTTTTTTCATAAATATAATCGGATCGAAAAAAACCTTCCCCTTTAAAAAAAGATTTCCAGCCGCCAAATTCCGGATCTAAAACTAAATCCACAAATGAGCGCTTGGCACGACTTCTGTCCCGGGATAAATAATTGATACTATGGCTGGAACCTGCTGAAATTCCGGCCACGTAATCAAAATATATTTCATTTTCCAACAGGTTATTCAAAAATCCAGCACTGTAGCTGGCCCGCATTCCACCGCCTTCAAAAATTAATGCTGTATCTTTGATATTATTAATTAATTCCATGGGTTTTGCCTCTCTGAATTTCCATCTGATCGTCCATCTGATCGTCCTCTTCTAATGCCAGTTCAAAATCCTTATAGCGTTTTCGCGCTTTCGTTTGCTTTTTTATCCGGGTTCGGGTTACTTCCTGGTAATGGTCTATCAGAATCGCTACTATTTTTTTATCGATCTTATTATCATCTGCCATTTCTTCGAGAATTTCAATCACAGCTTCCTTCTGCATGCCCTTGCGATAGGGTCTGTTTTCTGTTAATGCCGTAAAAATATCCGCAACGGCCATAATTCGTGACCCTAAAGGCAGATCTTCACCCTTTAGCTTAAACGGATAGCCTGTGCCATCCAGCCGTTCATGATGCATGGAAGCATAAATATTGATTTCCTCAAGTCCTTTCACATGATCCAGTAAAACATAAGTTTGATAGCTATGCCCTTTAACGACTGCAAACTCATCTTCCGTCAATTTTCCTGGTTTTTCTAAAATTTCCGTTGGAACAGACAGTTTCCCAATGTCGTGGACATAGCCTGCTGCCAGAATTTTTTTACAAGTCATTTCATCGCAATTTGAAAGTTGAGCCAGCAGTCTGGCAACGGCCGCAACACCCTCACTATGGACCGCCGTAAAATTGCTCCGGAAATCAATCACTCGCGCAAATAATTTTCCAATTCCAATCAATGCATCAATATCAATCAATTGATCATTAAAACTTAATTTTTTATAATAATTGCTGCTGCAGGAAATGGATTCCAGATCGAACCAAAAGTATTCTTTTTTCTTAAGTCGTTCAAAAGCTTTTACAAATTCAGGATTGAATCGCTTCCCCGAAGCTTCTTCTATTCTGCTATAAATTCGCTCTGCCTGATTGAACGGTTTATCATCCTTTGAAATCAGAGTAGCGATGCGATCGGCTAAATGGATCAGGTGACTTTCCAACGGCACATCTTCACCGTCTTTTTTTAGTCCATTGCCATTGTCCCAATCGACATGATGAAATTTGATAATCTTTGCCTCTTCAGAAAACTCTTTGTAATCTTTTAGTAGCATCCAACCAATTTTAGCATGTTTATGAGGATTAAGCGCATCAAATTTTAAGACATCCAGCCTTTCCTGCATGCTTAAACCGCCAATATCATGCAGAATAGCGGCCACACTTAAGTGATTCTGCTGCTTTTCATTTAAGTTAAGTTCTTCCCCAAGGTTGTAAGTTATATAAGCAACCAATCTGTGATGATTATTTAGCTCCGGGCTTACCATATCGGAAGCCCTTGATAATTCAAGGGTCAACTCAAGAAATGAGATCATGGTCACTTTTCCTTTCATTCAAATCATTCTATTCTGGAATATTGTGCTATAAAATCATATTTTTGTCAAATTTATAAAGGATGAGAAATAATACGCAATTATTTTTCATCCTTTAAGCGATAACCAGATAAAACAATTGTCTTTAAATATTCAGGCGACACCTTGAGAAAAATCAACCAGCTTAGTTTTATTAATCAATTTCCAGTGCTCCGGTATACAATTGATAATAAACACCTTTTTTCTTTAACAGACTTTCATGGTTTCCCCGTTCAATGATACGTCCTTGATCCATTACCATTATGGCATTGGAGTTCTTAATGGTGGATAGTCGATGAGCAATAACCAATACCGTTCTTCCTTCCATCAAGTGGTCCATTCCCTCCTGAACAACTTTTTCGGTACGGGTGTCAATGCTGGAAGTTGCTTCGTCTAAAATCAGTACCGGAGGATCTCCGACCGCCGCCCTGGCAATCGCGATTAATTGGCGCTGTCCCTGAGATAAGTTTCCGCCGTCACCGGTAAAAACCGTATCATAACCTTCGGGCAAATGATTGATGAATGAATGAGCATTGGCCAGTTTTGCTGCCCCAATGACCTCTTCATCTGTAGCATCCAGTTTTCCGAAACGAATATTTTCCATAACCGTACCGGTAAACAAATGCGTATCCTGAAGTACGATTCCAAGTGACCGTCTTAGATCCGATTTTTTTATCTTATTGATATTAATCCCATCATATCGAATTTTACCATCCTGAATATCATAAAAACGATTGATCAAATTGGTGATCGTCGTTTTTCCCGCTCCCGTTGCCCCGACGAAGGCGATCTTTTCACCCGGTTCAGCATACAGTTCAATATCATGAAGAATCATCTTGTCGTCATTGTAGCCGAAATCGACATGGTCAAAGACCACATTTCCTTTTACCAACGTATAAGTGGTGGTATTATCCGCCTTATGATGATGTTTCCAGGCCCAGATGCCGGTTCTTTTCGGAACTTCAATTATTTCACCGTTTTCTGAAACCTTAGCATTGACTAGTTCCACATACCCTTCGTCGAACTCTGGTTTCTCATCCAAAAGCGTAAAAATTCGCTCTGCTCCTGCCAGCGCCATCACAATCGCATTCAACTGCTGTGACATCTGATTGATTGGCATGGTAAAGCTCTTGTTAAATTGAAGGAAAGATGCCAACCCCCCAAGGGTAAAACCGCCAACAGCAAAAATTGCCAGAATCGATCCGATGATAGCAGTAATGACATAGCCGATATTTCCGAGATTTGCCATAATCGGCATTAGAATATTGGCATACATGTTTGCTTTATCGGCGCTGTGAAACAATTCGTCATTCCGTCGATTGAATTCTTTCAGACTCTCTTCTTCATGGCAGAATACTTTGATGACTTTCTGTCCTTCTACCATTTCTTCAATATATCCGTCAATCGAACCAAGGTTTTTTTGCTGCGAGATAAAATAACTGCCACTTTTTGCAGCCACTTTTCTCGTAACAACAAGCATCACGCCAACCATTAATAAAGTTACCAATGTCAACGGGATATTTAATATCATCATGGCTGCAAAAACGCTGACAACGGTAATAACTGAGGATACCAATTGAGGCAAGCTCTGGCTGATCATTTGTCTTAATGTATCCGTATCATTTGTATAAACACTCATGATATCTCCATGGACATGGGTATCAAAGTATTTTATCGGCAAATTCTCCATATGCGAAAAGATGTCATTTCTGATGTTTCTCAGAGTACCCTGAGCGACATTGATCATAATCCGATTGTAACCCCAAGTGGCAAGCGCCCCGCAATAGTAGACACATGCCATTATCATCAGCGCGCGAAAAAGAAGACTGAAATCAGGGTTTTGTTTTCCAATAAAGGGTACGATATAATCATCAATTAAATTTTTCATAAACAACGTTCCCGCGACATTAGCTAAAGAAGAGAGAACAATCAACGTTATAACTGCTAGGCAGTGAATTTTATAGTGTTTAAAAATGTATCCAAACAACCGCTTAATACTTTTTTTCGAATTATTGGTTTTTCTTTTATTATTCTCCATCGATGTCAGCTCCTTTCGTCTGGGATTCATAAACATCTTTATAAATACTACTGCTTTCCAGAAGCTTTTCATGCGTTCCCATGGCGTCGATGACGCCATCATTCAATACGATGATTTTATCCGAGTCCTGTACCGATGAAATTCTTTGTGCAATAATAATTTTTGTCGTATTCGGAATTTCTTCTGCAAATGCTTTTCGGATTAACGTGTCAGTTTTTGTGTCGACTGCACTGGTGGAATCATCCAGGATCAAGATCTTTGGTTTTTTTAGCAGTGCTCTTGCAATGCAAAGCCGTTGTTTTTGTCCACCGGATACATTGCTTCCCCCCTGTTCAATATAAGTATCATATTTTTGTGGTAATGTTTGAATAAACTCATCAGCTTGAGATAGTTTGCAGACTCTTTGCAATTCTTCATCAGAAGCATCCTGACCTCCCCAGCGAAGATTATCTTTAATCGTCCCTGAAAATAATACATTCTTTTGCAAAACCATAGTGACTTCATTTCTTAGTGCTTCAATATCATAATCTCTTACATTCAGACCTCCGACCCTAACTTCCCCAATTGAAGTGTCATAAAGCCGCGGGATGAGCTGAACCAGAGATGATTTTGCGCTGCCGGTTCCACCAATAATTCCAAGCGTTTCACCTGATTTTATTGAAAAATTGATATTGCTTAATACATAATTATCGCTGTTTTCTTTATAAGTAAAACTCACATTTTTAAACTCGATCGATCCATCAAAAATCGTATTTTGAGGATTTTCCCCATTTATCAAATTTGGTTCTTCATTGATGACTTCGGCAATACGATCGGCTGATGCCTTGGCCATTGCCACCATGACAAAGACCATGGAAATTAACATCAGACTCATTAGAATATTGATGCAATACGTAAATAGTCCCATTAACTCGCCAGTAGTTAATGATCCTCCCACAATCATTTTGGCTCCCAGCCAGGAAAGCAAAAGGATGCAAGTATACATCACAAATTGCATAATTGGCATGTTCAATACCAGAAGTTTTTCGGCTTTTAAAGATATTTTATATATTTTCTCTGTCGATTTTTGAAAGATGCTTTTCTGCTGTTCTTCCCGAACATAAGCCTTGACAACTCGAATGGCATTGACATTTTCCTGTGTGCATCCATTAAGCACATCGTACTGTTTAAACAGTACCGTAAATATTGGAAATGTTTTGACTGTAATAACCGCAAGAACAAATCCCAGAAATATAATTGCTCCCAGAAAAATCAATGATAATCTTGCATTAATATAAAAAGCCATCGCCATTGCACAGATCAACATAAACGGAGCTCTCGTACAAATACGTAGAATCATCTGATAGGCATTTTGTACATTGGTAATATCGGTTGTTAGCCGTGTGATCAAGCCGGCTGTTGAGTACTTATCAATGTTTGAGAATGAAAACTTCTGAATGTTTTCAAATATTGCTTTTCTTAAATTTCTGGCAAACCCCGAGCTTGCTTTTGCTGCAAATATTCCTGACAGTACACCAAATACAAGCGAAAGCATTGCCAGCAAAATCATTACTCCCCCCATTACACAGACATGTGTAATATCGCCTTTTTCAACCCCATTGTCAATAATCGATGCCATCATTAATGGAATAATAACTTCCATGATAACTTCGAGAATAACAAATAACGGTGCTAATATTGAATCTTTTTTAAACTCTTTTATTTGTGACATTAATGTTTTAACCATTGTTCCTCCTAATTTTTTTCTCTTATATTTTTCATTCAATTCAAAATTGTTCATGTTCTTATAGTAAGGAGCCTTACTGTAAGGTTCCTTACTATAAGGCTAAAAAAAGTTAAAATTCTTAGATCATTATCCATTGATATTTCTTGAAAGTATATTTATTACACTTAAAAATGTCTCCAGATCCTTATTCGAAATCCCTTTTATCAAATTTTGTTCAAAAATATAAATATTCTCATGCAAATGATCTCCTAATTTCTTGGCCTCTTTCGTTATCCCAATTTTCTTTAGTCTTGCATCATACGGAACGCTTTCCCTAGAAATCAGTCCTTTTTTTTCCATCAGCTGCAAAATACCTGTCACCGAAGACCGACGAATTTGTAATTTTTCTTCAATATCTTTTTGAAATACATCCCCGTTATTTTTTTGCGCTTCTGCCAAAATTCCCAGCACCCGTGCTTGAACACCAGTTATTCCACTGTCTTCAGCGGCACGGTCAAGAGATCTTTTAACCTGATTTGATAATACAATGACTTTTTTTCCGACATCATATTTTATTTCCATCATTCACCTCCGAATTTGTTAGCTACCTAACATAGGATAACATTGAATCTTCTGTTGTCAAGATTAAATTCTCAATATATTAAAGCTTTCATTCCTAAAGTTCCGAACGAAGTGCAAACCTGATGCCGCATTTAAAAAAATAAAGCAGTGGTCAATTAAGAATATAAAGAACACCTAAAGTATTCGGCCCACAATGCGAGGATATCACGCCTCCTGCCTGAGTTACTAATATCTCTTCAAATTTATTCAAACTTTCCAAGTACTCTTTTACTTTATTGATGATCTTCTCTGAACAACCGGAATGGGTGATGAATACTCTGGCAGAATTTGCCAGTAAAAGTTCCTTTTCCCGTTCTTTCGCATATTTGAGAATAACCGATTTTGCGTTTCCTCGATATTTCTTTCTCACTTGCATTTTTGCATCAGAAACAACAATTTCTGGTTTCAATTTTAATGAATTGCCAATGAGTGCGGTAACCGAAGAACATCTTCCCCCCCGATAAAGGAAGGTTAATGTGTCAACTACAAAACTAGCCTTTACTTTTCCGTTAATTTGTCTGTTGTCCGCTAAAATTTCTTCTACCGTACATCCCCTGCTCACCTGTTCAGCCGCCCGGATGACTTGTAGTCCGATTCCCGTTGATAAATTCCGGGAATTCACAACCACCAGCTTTTTATAATTGAGCGTCTCGGCTGCCAATCTCATTACATTGCAGGTTGTCGACATAATCTCTGAAATTCCGAAAAATATAATGTCCCGCTCTGCTTCTATATAAGGTGTTATGACATCAATTGCTTCTCCGATAGTGGGAGCCGCCGTCTTAGGTGTCTCACCCGTCTTATTGGACCATTCATAAATCTCTTTCTGATTCATGCCATTGCCGTCCTTTACAGATTTATCCCCCATGGTAATCGTCAATGGAAGAATACCAATGTCATATTTTTCTATCAAATCCGCTGATAAGTCACAGGTGCTGTCTGCGATAATCTTGATATTATCCATCTGTGTTTCTCCTTCTATATTTATTAATTTTTATATAACAGTTTTGTCATGAACTATTCTAATGTGAACTAAATATCTTGTCAATAAATAAAAACAACCTTGAATTTCATATACCAAGAAATCTAAGGTTGTTCATTACAACTTATTTAATTTTACTGATGGCGACCGTTCCAAATCAGTCGTCTTATTTTCGCAAAATCAATATGCTAACTGAGTGTCTCGTGCATTGGATAAATTAATGCCTTCATCACATCAAAATATCGGTGAGTAATGGTTTTAATGAGTTTAATAATATCCTTAACGGTTTCGACTTCTTCATGTTTCATAATCAATGTATCGGCGATCAGCAATGAAAGCCGCCGGGCAGAGTTACGACTGTCCAAATTTTGCAATACATCGAAATCAGGCAACGGAACCAGGGCTCCAACCCGACTGGCAATCTGACAACCGGCAAATCCGCATACTTCTTTTATCTGTTTTTTAAGAACATCGTCCCGATATTCCGGATACTCCCGATAGATTGGTTTTGCATCTTTATCCCAGCATCCAGAATACACTTTTTGATATTCATAGACCATGTCTTTGATATAACCCAGGATCTCTTTGCGATAGGCCTTTCGAGACTTTGGGGTTCCTTCAGTATGATAAAACCAGGCAATGTACTCATAAATCAGGTTTCCCATCAGATAGCCCATATCCGATGATGTCGGCCCCATAAAAGGATACTCCATATCGATGACTTTCATTTCTTTTTCATCAATCATGATGTTTGACGTATGGAGATCGCCATGAACCAGGCACTCGCTTCTTTTCATGAAAATCCCACGTAGTTTTAATAATTCAACTCTTACTTCACGTTTATCCCAAAACAATTCAGCCATTGCTAAATGATTAGGGTCACCCTCCAAAGTATGATCAATATCATGCTCAAGAAATGACTCTCTTGAGAAAAGAATCGTTTCCATGATCCGCCGCATCTCCGGATTCATAAATTTACATTCCAGGGCTTTGTGGGTAATCTGGTCTAAATAAATTTCCGACGTATAAAAATTTGATTTTGCAATGAATTCGCCAATTTGTTTCGGAAATCCAGGGAAATATTTTCCTTTGATCAACTCAAAACGCATGATTTTCAAATGACCGCAATCTTCATAAACAAAAAGATTATTTTCCGGATCGATATGATACATTTCCGGCAAATATTCAGGCGTGATCGCTGTCCTCAGCTTGATAATTTCTGCTTCTGTTTGATTTCGCTTAGTCGTCAGTTTCGCTGCTTCACCTAATACACGCATATGCGGTTTTGCCTGTTTTAGAATAACTGATTTTCCGGTTTCATCCCAAACCCGGTAGATATGATTGACAAAACCATCGCCATCATCTTCTCCCCCGCCAACTTCATAGACATCAAGCATTGCTTCATTGGGAAAAACATTGGTGTAGTTTTTTATATATTCTATCACTGTTTTTGGTGTCAAATCTCTGTAAGACATATCTTACCTCACGTTTCTTTACTCGATAACTATGAATGTTATTTTATCACGATCACGAACGGAAATAAATGAACTATTTATTTCAATGATGCTAATTATTTGTATCCCCTTCTCATTTTTAATTAATTTTCCTTACTCACTTTTAGAAGTGCCTTTTTACTCACACTGCCGCAAAATTGCTGGCCGTAAAAATTATGTTATTAAAAAGCCTGACTAACACAAAAAAAGATCAGCATCATTATATTCGTTGATAATCCACAAAATAGTGAAATAACTGTAAATCCGATAAAACCAGACATATAGATTTTTTTTGCGGCCGTCGTGATCTGAAATTCTGCCAAATACAGAAATAAAAGGCATAAATAGATTGACTAAAAATAAAAATTATGCTAGCATATATAAAACATATATTTATAGTATGATATGAAATGTGGTACTTGTTTTAATAGACTCATTGTCTTGTACACTTTTTCCCCATTAGACAAAATATGTGGTGCGCATTGCACAAATCTGGCAAGATTCTCGTGTGCAATATATTGCTATTTTTTATTTAACTATACAATCTTTTCAATTATGTTATACAACGGTGGATTTAATCGATATTATTTTGATGTATGCAGCCTTTACTGATTGCCATTCTGAAAAAGTTGTAGTAAACTTATATCAATTGCTATAAATAGTATCAGTAAAGAGGTTGTTGCAGCTATGAACACCATGCTCTTCACAAACATACTTTCTAATAAAAAGCATAAAAATTTAGAATCCATATATCTCAACTTAAAGTATCATAGTTTATTGATTGCTTTAAAAACCGCCTTCATTGCGCTGCCAATTGACGATTCTAACGGAAATCAACTGGTGGCGTTTATTCATAAAGAAGATAGATAATTAAATTTTTAACATCAACCGCCATTTACTTTTATATTGTATTATATGCCCCGTCTACGCTTTATCAGGAAACATAATAATTAGTAATACAACTCTGGTTTCTTATTCATCAAAGCTACTCATCTTTCGTTGTTTTTTCTCTTGTTTCTATCATATCAATTTCAGAGATTTTAACTTTCGCACTGACATTCGACGTAATTTTCCAATAATTTAAAGAAAGGAATAATTGATAATGAAAAGCTTTTATGACACAAATAGTCAAAATGAAATATTAGAACGGATTTTTTCTCTAACTCTTGGACTTCTATGCGTAACTAACTTAAATGGTCAGTTTCTAAAAGTGAACGCTGCCTGGAAAATCACCCTCGGTTATTCAATGAATGAACTCACACAAAAAAATTTGATTGATTTTGTACATCCAAATGATTTGGATGCTACACTTTTCGCCATAAAAGAGCTTATCAACCAAAATGATGTTCTCAATTTTACAAATCGATATCGTTCAAAAGAAGGCACTTACTGCTACATCGAATGGGAACTCCACCGCTATGGCAATTTTCTCTATATTGCCGCAAGAGACATCGCTCAAACAAAAATATCTGAAGTATCAAACCAGGAATTCAAAAATAATATCGACGAGAAACAAGAGCAAAATCGAAATAATCATGAATCAAGTTTAAGCAAAAGACAACGAGTACTAATTGTAGATGATTCACCGTTGAACACAAAAGTATTGGAGCAGTCTTTAAGTGGCGATTATGATGTTCTTGTCGCACACAGCGGTATGAAAGCATTATCCATTGCCAATTCAACCGAACCGCCTGATATTATTCTTTTGGACATTGTCATGCCGGAAATGAATGGCTATGAAGTATGCAAAAAACTCCATCTGAATCAAAGTACAAAAGAGCTTCCTATCATTTTTCTTACCTCGCTGAATCAAGCGGATAGTGAAGAATATGGATTAAAACTTGGTGCTATTGATTACATTACCAAGCCGTTTAGTATTGCAATTGTAAAAGCCAAAATAAAAAATCATTTGGCATTGAAGTACTATCAGGATGTTTTGAAAATAAATACAGATGTAGATCAATTGACCAACATTGCCAATCGCAGACGATTCGATGAGATGTTATCCATCGAAATAAAAAAATCAAAACGGACCGGTAGTCATTTATCTTTGCTGATGATCGATATTGACCATTTCAAACTATATAATGATACCTATGGTCATTTAGAAGGAGATGAATGCCTTCGTAAAGTTGCTTTTATCTTAAAAAGCACATTGAAAAGGCCTGGAGATTTAGCTGCGCGCTGGGGCGGCGAAGAATTTACCTGTCTGCTTCCCGATACAGACAATAAGGGCGCCGCTAAAATCGCTGAATTATTGAGAATAGCCATTATGGATTTAAGAATTCTCCATAATTCCTCTCCGGTTAAAAAAGTTGTTACCATATCTATTGGTGCCGCCACGTCAAACCCTTCGGACGAAGCATCCTATGAAACCCTTTTAAGACATGCTGATGATGCGTTATACAAAGCAAAGGCTTCAGGACGCAACCGAATAAGCATCGAACAGCTTTCTACCTATGCCCACCGATCCATAAAGGCCATTGGGTGAAACCTAATCAAGGTTGTACACTTTTTTCCAAAATCTATTTAGGCATAAAAGCCACTTTTATTTTGCAATAAATATAAACAATCCACCGTAATTGAAAATAAGCCCAACTACGCAAATGATAAATTTGTGTAGTTGGGCTTATTATTTTTGGATTGATCTAACGGAAAATATTTATTTTTCTTTCTTAAGTTATATTCATACATGACGATAAATGAATTGATATTGTGAATAAAGTAATTTACTTTGAAATATTTTAGTGGCTCAATATTTTTTTGTTAACGTAAAATTTTAGGGCGTCACTTTAAAAATCACGGTTAATTATTATTCAAACAAAAATTGAAATACGGAGGTTCTATATGCAATGGTTTTATAATATGAAAACAAGATCTAAACTGGTATTGGGTTTTATTCTTGTAGCGCTTATATCAGGAATAGTAGGGATTGTTGGAATTGTAAACATTAACTCGTTAAACGCTTCAAGCACTGAGCTTTATGAAAACATGACAGTACCAATATCTGATGTTGGTGTAATATCAGCTTCGTTTCAGCGAATGCGTGTAAATGTCCGAGATATGATTCTTGAAGATAATCCTGAACAGATCAAGGTGGCTGCTGATAAAGTCGCTATCAGAAATGATGAAATTGACACAGCCGCCGCCGACTTTGAGAAATCAATTGATACAGATGAAATGAGAACTGCCTATGACGAATTTATTGCTTCACGTAAAGCCGTTGCTGAACAATTTGAAATAGTAAAATCACTTGCCACTCAAAATCTGGATGATGAAGCAACTGCATTGATGTCTGACAATGCTTCTTTTGAAAAGGCCTCAAACATCGAACAGGATGCCATTTCCAAGTTAGTACCAATGAAATTGGAAGCTGCTGGCGTAAAGGAAGCGTCCAATACAAAACAAGCAACTAGTTCAACAATTGTGATGATTATTATTACAATTATCGTTATTATCGGTGCCATTGCTTTAGGTCTATTCCTCAGTTCAATTATCAGCATTCCCCTTAAAAAAGCAGTTAATATGATTAAAGACATGAGCAAAGGGCATTTGGGAACCCGGCTAAATATGAACACCAAGGACGAAATTGGTGAAATGGCAGTTGCCATGGACAACTTTGCAGACGAGCTTCAAACGATCACCATTGGAACCCTGGAAAAGATATCCAACGGTGATGTATCCAGCACTATAGAAATCACTGATGAACAGGACGAAATTAAACCAGCCCTTAAAAAGACTATCGACAACGTCAGAGGGCTCGTCGCTGAAGCATCCATGCTTTCCCAAGCAGCTGTGAATGGCAATCTTGAAGCAAGAGGCAATGCATCGGCTTTCAATGGCGGATTTAGAGAAATTATTGAAGGGGTTAACAATACTCTGGATGCCTTAGTTGGTCCACTTAATACCACTGCTGATTATCTTAATCGTATCGGGAAGGGTGAAATTCCTCCAAAAGTCAATAAGACTTCCTATGGTGATTTCAATACCATTAAAAACAACATTAATGCCTGTATCGATGGGTTGGAAGCCCTACAAGAAGGCAATCGCGTTCTCGGTAAAATGAGCTTAAACGATTATTCTGAAAAAGTTGAAGGCTCTTACCTTGGAATTTATGGCGAAATTGCGAATTCAATCAATAACATTCATACCCGATTATGTCGTGTTGTGGAAATCTCAACCCATATTTCTGAAGGGGATATGCAGGATTTGGAAATTCTGAAAAACATTGGAAAACGCAGCGAAAATGATCATCTTATTCCGAGTTTGGTTTTGATGATTGAAATGATTGTCATGCTGGTAGACGAAACCGATAAAATGGCTCAAATTGCGATTGAGGGCGACTTAAATAATCGAGGCGACCTTAGTCGGTTCTCAGGAGAATATTCAAAAGTCATCAATGGTTTTAACAATACTTTAGATGCAATCATTGCACCCATTCAAGAAGCCTCCTTTGTCCTAAATGAATTATCCCAAGGTAATTTAAGCTCATATATGGAAGGCAACTACCAGGGCCAAAATGGCAAAATTAAAGACGATATGAATAAAACCGTTGAGTTTCTCAAACGCTATGTCAGCGAAATTACTGCGACTTTGGAAGCTCTGGGTCAAGGAAATATGGATCAGGACATAACGACTGAATATCTTGGCGATTTCTTAGCCATCAAGAATGCTTTAAATGATATCACCACAAACATGAGTCATACCATGAATGAAATAAATATCGCTGCCGGACAGGTTGAAATAGGGGCCCGACAAATCTCGGACGGCGGACAGGCTTTGTCTCAGGGAACAACCGAGCAAGCTAGTGCTATCCAAGAATTAACCGCTTCTATTGATGAAATTGCCAACGAAACAAAGAAAAATGCCTTAAATGCCAATAAAGCTAATGAACTAACGGTTGATGTTCAATCAAATGCTGAAGTAGGTAATGACCAAATGAAAAAGATGATCACTGCTATGAATGAAATTAATGATTCATCCAATAGTATTTTCAAAATTATTAAAGTCATCGACGATATTGCATTCCAAACCAATATTCTAGCCTTGAATGCAGCGGTAGAAGCTGCTCGGGCAGGACAGCATGGCAAAGGTTTTGCCGTAGTCGCTGAGGAGGTACGCACTCTTGCCGCACGAAGTGCGGAAGCAGCTAAACAAACAACCGGCCTTATTGAAGGCTCCATCCAAAAAGTGGAAGTCGGAACAAAGATCGCTGATGACACAGAAAAAAGCTTAAAAGTAATTTCAAATAATGTTGGCATAGTTGCCGACTTGGTTAGAAATATTGCCCAGGCTTCCAACGACCAGGCTTCTGAAATTGCGCAAATCACCCAGGGCATTGAACAGGTTTCCCAGGTCGTTCAAACCAATTCAGCAACAGCTGAAGAAAGTGCCGCCGCCAGCGAAGAACTATCCGGTCAAGCTGAAATGCTTAAAGGAATGGTAGATGAATTTAAATTAAAAGAGCAAAACAAAAATCCTATGAGTGATTCATCTGTGTCACAGCCGCTTAAACCAATTGATAATCGTCCCTCTAAACTAATTAACAATCGTCCGTCAGAACCAATTATCATTTTGGATGATATGAATTCAGATAAATACTAAATCCATCAACTCTTTAATAAAATGATATTCACTGCAAAAGTCACTTTCTTGATACAGCATTGAAATTCGAACCAATAAGAACCCATTCTTTATGCATTGTTATGCCAAAGCATGTCAATGAAAAAGAATGGGTTCTTAATTTATCTTGCAAGTTCTATTCAGTTCTCAAATTATTTTTTTAAGAGTGCATATATACATGAGTCATAAATCTCGTCGTGTTTGCAAACACTCTTTTTCAAAACGCCCTCCAGTTTGAAATCCGCTTTTTCAAGCACTCGCCTGGATCCTGAATTATAGGAAAAAGGTTCTGCAAAAATTCGTATAATGTCAAAGCGCTCAAAAGACTCATAACAGATTTCTTTCACTGCTTTTGTCATAATTCCGCCATTCCAGTATGACTCACCCAACCAGTAGCCCAATTCTCCGCTTTTTCTATAAACGTCCTCTTTCATAAAAACACCGATACTGCCAACCGCTTGTCCATCCACAACAATCGCTCGACAAATCTGATGCTTATCCCCTTTTTCTATACAATCATTTACATACCATTCAGCATCGGTATTCGTATAAGGAAAAGGGAAAGCATCCCGAAGGTTATCTGCTATCTTTTTATTATTCCCATATTTGGCAACATCAGGAATAAAACTTGTTTGCCATTTTTTAAGTACAAAATTCATACACAGCCTCCTTGATTTTTCTAGCATTCTTCTCTGAAACACACATTTTAATTCAAGCAGCGATGCGCCTTGTCTTCATTAAAGATTATTTCATTTCCGAGAGTTTAGGCGACTCTTTTATAAATGTGCTATCTTCCAAATCCGCAAATGCCTGTCTTAATTCTTCCTCAGTATTCATAACAATGGGGCCACCCCAGGCGATCGATTCTTTTATTGGAGGTGCAGAAAACAGTACAAAGTGGAGAGCTTTTTCTGTTGCCCTTACTTGCACAAAATCACCATCATCAAAAAGGATTGCTGATTTTTCATGATAGATCTCATCTGCAACTTGCCCTTCTCCTTCAAGCAAAAAAACAAATACCGTTTCTCCCTTCGGTGTAGGAATTCTAATTTCACATTTGGCCTCAACCGTTGCATCTAAGATCATGGCCTGGATATGATGCGATTTAACGCCCTTCGTTCCTTGAAATTCTCCGGACACAATACTCACACTGAACCCATCCCCTTGAACAATCGGAATATCTTCTTTTCGGATTTCAAAATATTTCGGTTCAGTCATTTTTTCCACTTGAGGGAGATTTAGCCACAATTGAAAACCCAGCATTTTTTTTGCAGGTTGAGGCATTTCCTGATGCATAATCCCACTTCCTGCCGTCATCCACTGTGAGCAGCCGGATTCAATAACACCTTTATTCCCCAAGCTGTCCTCATGAATGATGCTGCCCTGTATCAGATAAGTCACGGTTTCAATCCCACGATGAGGATGCATTGGGAATCCCTTGATATAATCCTCCGGGTTTTCAGAATCAAAAGAATCCAACATTAAAAACGGGTCAAAAGCTTTAACCTGGGGGTGGGATAATACACGGCTTAAATGAACACCGGCACCATCGATTGCATCAGTCCCTCTAATTACCTGCGTAACCTTTCTTTCCTTCATAGCAAAACCTTCTTTCTTAAATTTCATACAGATTTTTCAATGTGATTAATAGCTGAATTGTACCCTATTTGCATTATTTTTAACTTAATGTTTCGTTTCTATCATTGCGTTTTCTTAATTGTTTCGCCTGTCTTTCTATTTTTTCTAAAGTTATATTAGCCCATGGCGATAATATAATCAGAACATTATTTAGTAAATTAAATATAAAAATTGAAGTGTTCAAACAAAATAAGGAGGTTTATTCATAATGAAATACCTTGACGACATAAAAAAAAGTACCAAGCAATTATTAAACTTCAAATCAAGCACCAGAAACAAAATCAAAGAGACAGCCATGATCACGGAGTGCTTCTCTTACTACCTGCAAAGCATGGTCACCGAAAAAAAGGAACCTGTTTCCATTGCGGACATATCCGCTGATATTAATGTCAAATCTGACCAAAATAAAAGTGAACTGCAAATTAAACAACCTGTTGAAACAATCAGAGGCCTCATACCAATAAAACAAATATAATGATTCAGGATTCCGAAAGGTGACTAGTTTTTATCTGTCTGCACTGACTTAACAACCTTGTACTAGATTTCTCGGATGATGATAAATTTCATATCAACAATTACTAAAGCCTTGCCCCAATTATGTCGATATCTCTTATAATAAGGGTCCAGTATGATATTTAAAAAAATAATCTCAATTTATTACAAGGAGGATTTTATGAGTACTAATTCAATTGATAGCAGCAAACTGCTGACTCAAACACCTCAGACAAAAATCGCCACGCAAAATGCCAATGCAAAAGAAGCTGTGCAGGCTGTCGAAAAAGTCGCATCAGTGGACGCACGCACGGATACCGTCGAACTTGGAACAAACTCAAAAGAGGATATCGGGACCTACACCATCGATCAAAAAAAGCTAAGTGAACTCAAAGCTGATTTTTCAAAAAACACTGCCGCATTCAAAAAAATGGTTGCTGCAATGCTTGAAAAACAGGGTTTAAAGGTTAATGAAGTCATTAAATCCTTAAGTGAAGGCAAGGATGTCTCCATTACCGTGGACGCTGACACGCAGGCATCGGCTCAGGATGCGATCTCTGAAAATGGTTACTGGGGTGTTGATAAAACGGCTGAACGGATCGTAGATTTTGCCAAAGCCGTATCCGGCGGAGATAAAAGCAAACTTGAAACTCTGAAAAGCGCCTTTATTGATGGTTACAATCAGGCCAAAAAATCTTTTGGCGGAGAACTCCCAGACATTTCTCAAAAAACCTATGACAAAGTCATGGAAGGTTTTGATACTTGGAACGAAGAAAAATAAATTCATAGCTTTGTAAACTGACCCTTTTAAAAATCCAATGACCGCACCTTGGGATCTTCATAAAAAAAATGACCGAGCCGCAAATATTCAAGGCCAATTATTTCACAGTGCTCCCATCGTGACATTGTGAAATAATTGTTCCCTGAGCTTCTGCTTTTTCAAATGTGTTCATATTCAATTTGCGATTTACACCAATACCGTTATCTTATTCTTAACTCTTTTATCATGCTCAGGAGTTTCCATTGTATCTTTTCTTCAAAAATACTTTTGTCTCAATGTATTATTTCACAATCTTTTCCAGTAGCATCTCATTATCTAAGGCTTTCTGAGAGCACTTTAATATTTCAGCTCTTTTTTTTATCAGTTGTGAATTCATTTTTTTCAATAGAAAATACGCCCTTCAAAATCCAATATTTTTTCCATTGTCCACTTTGAAGGGAGCATATCATAGTACCTTGTCTCATTATTTAACTTACTTTATTTAAGTCTAAACTGTGAAATCAGTTCTTTAAGAAGTTGTGCCTGACTGGATAATTCTTCGCTTGACGCTGCTGATTCCTCAGCTGTTGCTGTGTTTCCCTGTACCACCTGCGATACCTGATCAACGCCAAGATTTATCTGTGCAATATTAGTCGCTTGATCATTTGATGCCTGAGCAATTTCTCGCACAAGTTGTGCTGCCTTGGTAACTTCTATTACAATTCCCTGGAGGGCTTCGGCTGCTTCATCGGCTATTACGGTTCCTTCTTCCGTCTTTTTAACAGATCCTTCAATGAGCACGGTTGTTTCCTGAGCTGCTTCTGCACTTCTGTTTGCCAAATTCTTGACCTCTTCCGCCACAACAGCAAATCCTTTCCCATGTTCGCCGGCTCTGGCGGCTTCTACAGCTGCATTAAGCGAAAGTATATTTGTCTGGAATGCGATATCATCAATGACCTTGATAATCTTAGAAATATTTTCAGAAGCCTGATTAATTTCATTCATTGATTCCTGCAGCTGTCGCATCTGCTTATCGCCTTTTTGAGCTTTTTCCTGTGCTGTTGTTGAAAGCATGTTTGCCTCATTTGCCCGAGTTGCATTGGCTTTTGTCTTATCAGCAATTTCATCTATGGATGAGCTGAGCTCTTCTATTGTGGCAGCCTGCTCTGTCGATCCCTGGGCAAGCATTTGGCTTCCATCGGATACCTGCGAAGATCCTGCTGAGACTTGGTCTGCAGCTTCATTGATATCTCTGAATATATTATTAAGTGATTCGATTATGCTATTGAGTGCTGTCTTTATGGGTTCAAAATCGCCCTTGTAATCGCCCCTTATACTAACCGCCATATTTGCATTTGCCATTTGGTTTAAGATATCCGAAACTTCATCAATAACACCCTGTAAAAAATCAAGGGTACTGTTTAACGCTACTTTAATTGCTGAATGCTGTCCTCTATAATCGCCTTCCATTCTAAGTTTCAGGCTGCCGTTTGCAACCTCCTCCAGAACAATGCTGGCTTCCTGAATCGGTGCTACCATTGCATCTAGGGTTGCGTTGACACCACCAATTATTTTAGCATACTCGCCATTGTGTTTTGATCTATCAGCCCGGGCATCAATATCGCCATTGACGGCTGATTCTACCAGACTGTTTGTATCACTCGCCAGCATTTTTATGGCATCAAAGGTTTTATTCACCGATACTTTAACCGTTGCATAATCGCCTTTGTAATCCCCATCCATGGAATGTGTTAAATCACCTTTTGCCATCGCTTCCAGTACGCTGGATG
This sequence comes from Acetobacterium tundrae, assembly GCF_008086615.1. Lineage (GTDB taxonomy): Bacteria > Bacillota > Clostridia > Eubacteriales > Eubacteriaceae > Acetobacterium > Acetobacterium tundrae. Next base: position 305,562 of record NZ_RXYB01000001.1, on the reverse strand, counting down.
CTTCTTTGATTGGTTCTACGACAGCATCAAGGGTTTTATTGACACCATCAACGATTTTCGCATATTCACCTTGATGCTTGGAGACATCTGCTCGGTCATCAAGTTTTCCTTCCACAGCTGATTCCACAAGGCTGTTTGTATCACTGACCAGCATTTTAATTGTATTAAGGGTTTTATTCAGAGACGTCTTGATTACTGCATAATCGCCTCGATAATCCCCTTCCATGGAGTGTGTTAAATCACCTTTTGCCATCGCTTCCAGGACATTGGATGCTTCCTGGATCGGTTCAACCACAGCATCAAGGGTTTTGTTGACGCCATCAATAACTTTGGCATAGTCTCCATTGTATTTTGAAACATCCGCTCTTTCACTAAGTCTTCCTTCAACTGCCGCCGTTACAAGAGTATGGGTATCATTAACCAACGTCTTAATTGCAACTTGTGTATCTTTTAATGCTGGACCTACCTGATCATTTTCACCCACCATGACAATTTCATCATCCAGGTTACCCTGGGATATATTTTTAAGTTTATTAATCAGGTTTTCCTGAACATTTTTCTGCATGGAAGCAACTGATTTCAGCATGGCTCCAATTTCATCATTTCGGTTTATATATTTACTGCCTTTCTGGTTTTTGTTTTTTCTGAAGTCAAAACCAGACAACCGATTTAATTCCTCAGTTGTCGCAACAATTGGGTTTGCAATGCTACCGCTGATAAAGAACACCGCTACAGCACCGGCAATAATTGCGACTGCTACAATAGCTATGATTATATTTCTGACCGACGCTATTTCTACATCCAGCTCAGATTGATTCATGGCCACCGCCATAATCCATGGGCTGCCGTCCACCGGAGCATAACCAACCAGAAGATCCTTGCCTTCAAAGCTGTAGTCGCCAGATCCAACTTCCCGTGTTGTCATCTTTGTTCTCACTAATTCAGATAACTGGGCATAGTCAGGATTTTCTTCATCAGCTGTCGCAAAATTGAATTGCTGCGTTACCAGATCAAGATTCGAATTTCCGACTGCAACCCCCGAGTTGTTAATTAAATATCCAAACCCGGTTTCCCCATAGGTTACCTGCTTGGTGATTTCACTTAACGAAATACCTTCTTTTCTTCCGTAAAGCACTCCGGCAATTACGCCATTTTGATAAATTGGAGTCGCGTAGAGAACAACTGGCTGACCCGTAACACGACTGATTGTAACATCTGATGCAGTTGCTACCCCACTTGCTGCCGCTTTAAAATAATCTCGGTCAGCTACGTTTACCGTATCTCCAGTACTGTTTTGGGTAACCCCGTTTCCGCCAAGATCAGCCAAAACATATGCGTCATATCCTGCTCTTTTTGCTTCAGCCATTAAAAAAGCAACTCGCTGATCCTGGGGTACATTAGCATCCAGAATAATTGAGTTTTGAGCTAACCCTGACATGTATTGCAACTCGGCATCTCTTCTGGAGCCAACATATTTTGCCTGAACCTCGGCAAGATTTTGCAATTGATTATGAGCGTCTTTTTCCAATACAATCGTGAAGTTACTAAGAACAACGACTCCCAAAATGCTTGTTACTACCAATATAAGAGCTGTAAATATTGTTATTAGTCTTAATCTTATTGATTTCATTTTTCTCTCTTCTAACTATATTTTTGATGCTATTTCGACTCTTCGTTAATTTAAAAAGACTATTTTTATTTTATTTACCCTTTCTAAACTGCTTTTAGCATCATTACAGTGTTTTTCTTTTTTTTATCAACAAATGATTTTTCATTTAATTGTGAAGCAATTATTTGCCTTTTATTATCAAGCCGCAACTTACTCAAGTAATATTTCGACATATTTATGTTTTGCTTTAGTCTTTTTAGTAAATAACAGCACTCTCCGTTAAATTAAACTGAGAGTGCTGTTATTTACTACAATATTCATTTAATCAGTTCCTATTTTCCATCAAGATGCAAGTAACCCAGTTTTCTCTTAACTGTCATCATTGTTCATAAACATCTGTATATTTTTCATCTTCTGCGAGTATTTTATCGGCATAGGAACAGCGGGAAGTTATTTTCTTGTGTTCTTCCTTTGCATAATCTACCATCTTTTCAACCAATATTTTCCCAATCCCCTGTTCCCTCAATTCTCTGGAAACATAAACGTGCTCAATTACAATTTTATTCTCATTCTCAAGCGAAAAGTTTACCTGAGCTATTGGGTCGTCCTCATCTGCACCGATATAAAACTTATTCTTTCCTTCATGAATGGTTTCCATAATATCCCCCATTTTTTTATTGACTTATTTTAAATATACTCAATATTTTTTATACCCCTTTTTTCGTCAAACAAAACCTCTGATCGGCCTTCTTATAACTTGGTAGGAAATCATTTCTCCATTTATGGAATATTTTCACTGTCTAGTACCATTTAAATATTTTTTCAATGCCTGGTCAAAGTGTTTTTTTGTTGTTTCATCAAAACATATCATTTCAACTAACTGAATTTCTGGATGATTTTCCCCATAGTTTAAGATGGCTGACACTGCAATTTCGGCCGCCTTTTCAATGGGAAAATGATATATACCAGTGCTGATAGAAGGAAACGCCACTTGTTTGCAGTGATATTCTTCAGCCAAAGTCAGACTATTTACATAGCAGCTTGCCAAAAGTTCGATCTCTTGGTGGTTTCCTCCCTGCCAAACCGGACCAACGGTATGGATCACATAGTCTGCAGGTAAATTATAGCCCTTTGTTATCTTGGCCTTCCCTGTTTCACATCCACCCAGACTACGGCATTCTGCAAGCAGTTCTGGCCCTGCAATACGATGAATGGTGCCATCCACGCCCCCTCCCCCTAAAAGAGAATTGTTTGCCGCATTTACGATCGCAGCTGCTTTTACTTTTGTAATATCGCCCAATTTAATTTTCAGTTTCATACTTACACACCCTTGTTTAATATTAAATCACAAATAAAACTACTCAACAAAAACAATTTATTCGGGTTTAAGCGGCATCAGCAATAAGATCACATCGATTAATAACTTTTCACGATCTTGTTAATACTAAATTAGATTAATTTGTTATGTCTCGGATTCTGGCTGACAATATCGATTGCTTTGGTCAACTCACTGGTAAGATCGGCCTTATATTGGGTTGTCATTTCATCAACTTTCGAATATAGCAGTCCTTCTTGTGTTACATAGTAAGCTGGTTTTAGGTTGTTTAAAGCAATTGCCTTAATATCTTCAATACATCTTTCACATTTGCATATATCAGGATATTTAGCAATAAGATGGGGTAAAAAAGCATCCACGGTATTTTCCATATAATTATTTAACATTTCTTTTCCTCCAATATTGCATATTTTTTAATTTCAAACAAACAAATTTCACATTTAACCGATTACTTTTTAGCTAAATATATTTACCAAAATTCAGCTTTCTATTTAAAGTATACTCTCTATACCATTTATTTTCAACTATTTTCATTCAGATTACTAACGTCGTTTCTCGTATGTATTGAAAGATTTAGTCTTGTCTAAAAGCTTAGAATTATTGTTTTAATAATAACCTTGTATAAATTTAAAAAAACTTTATAATATTAGGTAGAACTAATTTTTAAAGAATGAGAGAAAATAATGGATAAAATAAAGCAATCTGAAAATGAAACTACCACCAAGCAAAAATATCTAGGCAATCGTGGTATGATCATATTTTTAGTATTATTAAGCGCCTTTGCACCCTTGTCAACGGATCTGTATCTACCCTCATTACCAACTATGACAACCTATTTTAATGTCCCAGAATATCTGACAAACCTCACACTGATTTTGTTCTTTGTTTTCTTCAGCCTTGGGATTCTAATTTGGGGGCCCCTCAGTGATAAATATGGGCGTCGTCCCATCTTACTCATTGGGATCACTGGCTATGCCATTGCAAGCTTTTTATGTGCTGCTTCATTTAACATCTATCAACTCATATTTTTTCGGGTTTTACAAGCAATTGGAGGTGGTTCTGCCAGTGCTGTCGCAACTGCTATCGTAAAAGATGTGTATCAGGACAGAAAACGTGAAGAAACCTTGGCCTTTGTACAATCTATGGTTGTTATTATACCCGCTGTCGCACCCGTAATCGGTGCTCTTTTACTGACCTTTACCTCATGGCGGGGTGTTTTTATCATTCAAGGGGTTTTGGGAATTATCATCCTTACCGGTTCAATTGTCTTCCAGGAAACTCTGGTTACTCGAAGCACTGGTAGTATCTTACATACCTTAGGACGCCTTGGCGTGGTTCTAAAAAATCCGGGATTTACTTCTCTGCTTCTTATTTTTTCAATGTCCAGTATTGCCTCATTAGCCTTTATCTCATCATCTTCATATATCTTCCAAAATGACTTTGGTTTAAGCAGCCAGGTTTACAGTTACTTTTTTGCTTTTAATGCCATGGCAATGCTTCTGGGACCATTAATTTATATTAAGCTGTCAAGCCATTTCAAACGGTTTTCAATCATTAATCTTTGTTTTATTGTTACCGTTTTAAGTGGAGTGGCTATTGTATTGTTAGGTCATCTCAGTCCATGGATCTTTGCTCTCGCCCTCTTTCCTGCGACACTTGCAGGCAGTTGCTCCCGACCCCCCAGTGCATATCTTATGCTGGATCAACAAGTCGGAGATACTGGATCAGCATCTTCGCTGATGGGTTCTTTTGCAACCATTATGGGTAGCTTGGGTATGATTATTATATCATTTAACATGGATCACCTTATTCTGATCATTGGTGCTCTCAACATTTTCCTGGGACTTTTTGCTGGCGGATGTTGGCTGATTGTAACCAAAAAACCATTTTTACGTAAAGTAAGAGAAGATTGAGACATTTCTCGTTTTTTTAATCCCGCTGTTAAGATTGTCTCTAAAACTCACTATCATATTTTATCAAAATCTGAAGCCATTACTTAATAATTGGCTTTGCAACACACTCGGGAATTATTGCATCGTTGGTGGTTCCGTCCCCCAATTCTCCGTCTCCGTTACAACCCCAGGCCCATAAGGAACCATCCTCCTTCACTGCTAAGGAATGAAGTCCACCTCCATCAATATCAACGATATCGGCAGATAAAATACATTGAGGGCTGTTCCGATTTATTTGCGTGCCATCGCCGAGTTGACCAAATTTATTATATCCCCATGTCCATAACGAGCCGTCCTTTTTAATCGCTAATGAATGATGGAACCCCGCAGCTATTTTAACGACGCTATCGGAAATAATACACCTTGGATTGTTCCCATTAATTTCTGTGCCATCTCCTAATTGTCCAAATTGATTGTATCCCCAGCTCCATAACGAGCCGTCACTTTTGATGGCCAGGGAATGATGAAATCCTGAAGCGATGGCAACGACGTTATCCGGTATAATGCATTGAGGATGATTGACATCAATCTCAGTTCCATCTCCTAATTGACCGTATTGATTATCTCCCCAGCTCCATAACGAGCCGTCACTTTTGATGATCAGGGAGTGACCAAATCCAGCTGCAATTTTTTTAACATCACCTGGATATATCCGCTTAGGTGTCTTTCGGGAAAACTTTGTGTGGTCTCCCAGCTGACCATATTGATTATTCCCCCATGCCCATAGTGAACCATCTGTTTTGATGGCTAAGCCATGGGCGTTTCCGGCCGCTGCCTGAACTACGTTCTTCTTAATAACACAAACAGGAAACGAGCTGTTTGCTAATGTGCCATTCCCGATTTCGCCCTCCTGATTGTATCCCCAGCCCCATAAGGAACCATCGGTTCCCAGAGCGTAGGTAAAGTCTGCAATGGCTGAAAGCTCAGCAATATCACCGGCAATGATGCAAACCGGAACGTTTGAATCCCTGTTTGTTCCATCTCCCAGCTGACCAAAATAATTTCGTCCCCAAGTCCACAGCGAGCCATCTTTATCAATGGCGAGACTATGCTCCGAGCCAGCTGCAACGCTTATAAAACCTGATGGTTTTTCTTTAATAATCGCACGTGATTTCTCTTCCATCAGATTCTCTTCTGATAAAAGCTCTTCAATATCATTCTCTGTTTTTAGATTTCCTTCCGATAGCTGTTCTACGACCGGGATTTCTCCAAACGTTACTTTTAGCAATCTGTCATCAATAACATCGTCTTGTAAATTAGCAAAATCGGCTATCGTTTCGGTAAGACAGTCAGGCTCCTCCAATACCTCTAAAACATCCATATAAGTTTGCACCGTTTCCAAGGCTATTTCTTTTACCAGGCTGTTTTCATAGCTAAAATAGAATATAATCTGCTGAAGTTTTAATTCCCCTTCAGGCCGGGTAAGATTTTTTAAATTCAGAAGTTTTTCGGGAATATTTTCTTGCACAGCTAGTGTTAAGATTTTTTTTGTCTTGAGATCTTTGGAAAAATAATCCGCCAGGAGACCTCTCATCCTTTTCTTTTCTAGAAAAACTTCCGTTCCATATTCATTTTTAATCAGCCTTAGTATCTCACTTGCCTTGGGACTATCATGATGGCCAACGTTAATGTTAATTTTCGAATAGCAAAACGGACAGATTGATCCGTCAATTCCTTCCGGTGGATTCCATTCTCCCCCACATTTACTGCATTTCATAATACACCTCTACCTTATGACTGCCATTTCCAAATCATCCATTCATTTAATTATCTTCAATTTCATCCAGCTCTTCAGAAACTGCTTCATCTATCATTGCACTATCAACGGTAACTTCACTTATTTCTTCTGATAAAATCTCATATTTGGAGGGAACAAATAAATTTTCGATTATATTTTTTCCCTTTATATTTAAAATACCGGCGACGGAAACGTCATCCCCACTGCCCTTTTCTGATAACTGCGGCAAAAACTCCTGGAGCTCAGCGACAGCGGCCTCAAAATCTGACGAATTAAAGGAAAGAGTTATTTTCTTGTAAAAATCGTACAGATTCTCGATGCCGGCAAATGAATCATCAATTCCGTCCGTTCCAACAAAAACAGCCAGAGGCAATGATTCACTATAGTAATGCCGAAAGTTTGCATAAGCATCGGTATTGCATATCGAAGTGGTCACATTAAGAACGCATTTATGATCCCATGGTATGGGTTGGATAATTTCGCCGTTTTCACAAATGGCACAACATTTTCCATCTCCAATTTGCAGCCCAAAACAAAAGTTTTTGCTTAAAACAAAGGCAATAATGGTGGTGCCATAGGCGGATTCCAGTTCAAATTTATTTTCAAATATCAGTCGATCGGCACCGGATAACGCAACCAGTTCTTCTTCCGAAAAGGGGTTTTCATCAGCATCTGTATTGACAGCATTGTTCCAGTTAGAGATGATATTCTTTTTCAGCTGCCCTAAAACCTTATCCGGATCGGCTCTTAGCTCTTCCAAAATCTGATTTTCGTAGCTCATAAATGCTTTAATCGAATCAAGAGTGATTGTCGCCGCAAATTGAGATCCGCGATGACTGCGAAAGTATTTATTTCCCCCATGGCCATCACAGACTATCGCCACCGCCATGTCTTTATCATAAAAGCTCACGGCGCTATCCTGACATATTTTGCTCTTTTTAATATGACTATAACCGATCACTGACAGATCAAACGCTTGTAATTCATCCAATTATACTGACCCCCCTTTCAAAAAACGAACATTGGTTACCATTCGATTTCCGCATCGTCATCAAAAATATCCGCATTGAAATCTTGAATCTGTTCGACAAAATTATCCTGCTTACTGGGGGCGGATGATTTTCCTGAAAATCCCACACTGCTGCTTTGGCTGCCAATTTTCGATGCTGTAACACTGACAAAAGTTATCATTTTTTTAAGTGCTTCCGGATTTCGCGCAGTTAAGACACTCTCACTATTCCCGGTAAAATCCTTTAACACATCCTGATCGGCATCGTCTCCAATTGCTACCGCTACTTTGATGGCATTTTTATACCAATTATTTTCTTTAAGTTTTGCCAGTCCCTTTTCATAATGATCGGTGGGTTGTCCATCAGACATGAGAAAAATGGCAGGAGCAAAAGACCCGGCAACATCACTCATAAATTCATTGCGGGATAGTTTTTCATCCAACATTGTAAAAGCGGTGCCTAAATCAGTGACGCCTCCGACATCCAGATAATCCCATTCGAAATTTTCTGCCTCAATAGGGTTAGGATATAACCACTCAGCGCCGCTGTTAAACTCTAAAACTGCAATCTTTATCTGCGCATCGGCATTATTATCAGAAATATCTCTAAGTTCAGGAACTATATCATTAATTGCTTCATTAACCGCTCCGATTTTTGAACCGGCCATGCTTCCTGATGTATCTACAAGAAAGAATAAAACCATCGTTCTTCTGGCTATCCCCCCACATAATTCATCATAAATTCCCATTTTTACACTCCTTAAAATTTATATTTTGGACGATTTTTTTGTTGATCAAGGCAATTAAATAATCTCGCCGCGATTTTTTCCAAAATCGATCATGATTCCCCGAAGAATTTGCACCACGCCGCCTGGCCTGACATCTTTTTGTTTTCCATCCGGGGTTGTCATATACCAGGTGGTATTAGAACTGTTTCTAAGCCCCCATAGACCAGGGTTTGATTTACTCTGAATGACTTCACCCATTTCTTCCTTGAAATCGTCACTATCGATATTCGTATGACATTTATACAGTTTGGATTTAGGATAAAGGGCGACCTGATTATTTTTCACTTTCAAAAAAAGCGGTGTTTGGATGGTCTTCCCACATCCCATACATTGAATGGCGTCTGCCTCGGAATCTACAAACACTTCCGATCCACATCCACAGGTAATGGTTTCATCTCTTAGCCGAAGAAATAATTTCTGCCACTGTGTTTCAGTCAATCGGGCATTTTCTTTTTTCAGGCCTTCACCAAAAGATTTCTCAAAGGCCTCCTGAATATATCGCGGATATATCGGCCATAATTTTATGGCATTGTTATGGATTCCTCGCACTGGGCGATTGGTGTCATTTTCCGGGTCAAAAATAAAAACCGGTTCACTTCCATAGAATTTCTTTTCCAGGCTTTCAGTCATACATGGGCAAGTTGTTCGGCTGCCTTCCAATGGGTGGGACACAAAGAGCAATAAAAACAAAGTGACGGCTAGAGAATAGCGATCCGTATGAACACTTGGGTGTTTTTCTCCCAAAACAACCTCCGGCGCCATATATCGACATTTTCCCGCTATTCCTAAATTATCGCCATATTGGGCGACGTTATCATTATCACAAATTAAAACCTCGCCACTTTCCGGATTGATAAAGAAATTTCCATCGTTAATATCCTGATAACTATAGCCGCAGCGGTGTAGCTCCCTAAACCCATTGACAATATTTAATGCTGCATTGACAACCGCTGATACACTTGAGAACTTGACTTTTGCCGTTAAGAATCTCGAGAAATCTTCATATTCTATTGGTCTGAGGTCCATCAGATAGCCAAAACTGTCATCTTGATTTTTAGTAATCATCTGCGGCCAAATAAAAGCCTCCGTGGGTGGCCCTTGTTTGATATTATTGACAATATTTTCTTTGAACTGCTGAGCATTTTTCAATTTATTTGGATAATACCACTTGAGTGCATAGGGCTTTTTTTTGTAATTCACAAAATATACAATCCCCTGTCCGCCATCACCAAGCTTTTTTACCACCTCAACGCTATCACCAGATTCCAACTTTATTTTTGTTCCTTTTTCAAAAGTATTCATCATTCCTCCTGCCACTTGTTTCCATAAGATGACCGTTTAGTTTTAATTATTCGTTTACCTTTATACTATAAAATATAACTCGGCCTAAAGTCTACAATTTTATTCGTTTAAACTTTATTGTAACCGATCAAACTTCGCTCTTGCTTAATTTAGGAAAAATCATTTCTTTATCATATCAATTTTTCTCAAATGCATTTAATTCTCCTAAGCATTACCTCAATTTTCATCCTAGTCATCCGTATCAAAAAAGCACCCGATCTATGGGTGCTTTTTGAATGCTATTATGCAATTTAAATCTTTTTATAACTTTTTGTGCCCGCTAGAACATCTATTACTTCTTCAAGCGAAGATCCGATGGATGCTTGAACAGCGCCAAAAATCGTTCCTTCCACAATGGGTGCGTCCACAATTTTTACATTGCTGCCATCTGAAAGCATTTCAATAGCCATTTCTGAGCTCATCACAGCACTGCCAAGATCGACAAGAACGACCACGCCATCCCCTGTTTGAACAGCTTCAATGCCGGCTAGAATTCTGGATACATCCGTCCCAATGCTGCCATCTTCCATGCCGCCGGCAGCTGAAATCTTGACATCTGCCGCCATTTGCTTAGCAAGTTCTACCGTTCCTTCAGCAATTTTCTGACTGTGGGAAACCACTACAAATCCTACCATTATCTATTTACCTGCCTTTTGAGCAACTTCATTGGCCGCCTGAAAAGCATAAGCCATCGAGGTTGCCCCGGGGTCTTGATGTCCAATACTTCTTTCGCCTAAGTAACTTGCTCTTCCTTTTGTGGCGATAATAGTCTTTGTATATTCCACACCGTTCCAAGCCGCTTTTTCAGCTTCAACCAGTGCTTCTGCCATTGTTTTTCCTTCTTTGATGCTGGCTTTGATGGCATCAATCGCAGGGATCATGCTGTCTAAGATCGTTTTTTCACCTCTGACAGCTTTTCCTCTAAATTGGATACCACCAACGGCTTCGTCAAATGCCAGGATAACATCCTCATTGGATAATTCTTCTTTTTCTTTAGTGGACATACCGGCTTTCATGAAAGCTGTCCCGTAAAGAGGGCCAGATGCGCCTCCGACGGTTGAAATCAAGGTCATTCCCACTGTTTTTAGAATCTCATCAATACTTTTATTTTCAACTGCCGGTAATTTCTCCATCACTGCCTTAAAACCACGGCTCATATTAATACCATGATCACCGTCTCCGATTGCCTGATCTAAATCGGTTAGTTCTTGTCGATGTTCTGCCATTTTATCTGCATAAATCCGGATAAAATCCAGCACTTCTGCCTTTGTTGCCATTTACATTCCTCGTTTCTTCTCTACTATTCTTATTTTTTAAACCTTTTATTCCATTTTAAAGCCAATGGTATCTGCTTTCGCCATAAGCAAGTCTTTTAATTCACCATCAAGTTTTAACAACGTAATGGATGCCCCAGCCATATCAATGGAAGTCATATAATCTCCTACAAAAGTTTTGAATATCTTGACCCCTTTGTCAGCTAGAATTTGATGAACCCGACGATTAAGAATATATAGTTCCATTGGTGGGGTTGCGCCAGATCCGTTGATCATAACCGCTACTTCATCCCCAGATTGAGGATTCATATCTTTTAGGATTCTTTCCATTAAATAATCAACAATGACATCCGCTGTCTGAATCGGTTTTCTCTCAGTTCCTGGTTCACCATGAATCCCGATACCCAGTTCCATTTCATCTTCTGACAATTCAAATCCCGGTTTTCCGGCAGCTGGAACCGTACATGGTTTAAGTGCCACGCCCATCGTTCTCACGTTTGCAATGACCTTTTCTGCTACCGCTTTTACTTCTTCAAGGCTGGCACCAGCTTCAGCTATTGCTCCTGCAATTTTGTGAACAAAAACGGTTCCCGCAACACCGCGTCGACCGGTTGTATAAAGACTATCTTCAACAGCAACATCATCATTCGTAACAACATTGGCTACTTTAATTCCTTCTGCTTCAGCAAGTTCAGCCGCCATTTCAAAATTCATGATATCACCAGTATAATTCTTAATAACTAATAACACACCTTTACCGGCATCAACCGCTTTAATCGCTTCAAATACTTGATCTGGTGTTGGAGAAGTAAATATGGAACCTGCTACAGCAGCGTCTAGCATGCCTTTTCCAACATATCCGCCATGAGCTGGTTCGTGTCCGCTTCCGCCGCCACTCACTAATGCAACTTTTCCAACTTTCTTGTCTGCACGAACAAGAACGTCAAAACCCTCAAGACGTTTCACATATTCGGGATGAGCTAGAACAATACCTTCCAGCATTTCATTTTCAACGTTTTCAACATCATTAATAAACTTTTTCATAAGACTTCCTCCTATAAATATTATTAGTATCCTAAACTATACTATAACATGTTTTACCCTTTTTCACAGATAAAAAAAGCAATATTGACTGTTATTTTTTGCTCAAGTATTTATTAGTTCATGTATTAAACCAAGTTAAATGGTTCTATGAAATGGCTTCCTTCATTGATTTTACATAATTGTATAAACTATCACTGGCGTTATCTCCGTGTTCGGAGATGATTTTCACAATGGCACTGCCGACAATCACGCCATCAGATATCTTCGCGATTGCTTTAGCCTGATCAGGATCTGAAATTCCAAATCCCACGGCGATTGGTGTCTCAGAAACCTGCCGAATATCGTCAATCATGGTCTTCAAGTCTGTTTTTATTTCGCTTCTCACTCCGGTAACGCCCATTGAAGAAACAAGGTAAATAAACCCGGTGGCTTCCTTCGCCAGTGTCTGAATCCGGTCTTTTGAAGTTGGCGCAATCAAGGTAATCACATCCACGCCATAGGTTTTCGCAACGTCTAAAACTTCTCCTTTTTCTTCAAAAGGCAGATCGGGAATGATGATCCCGTTAATTCCTGATTCCTGACAAGCTTTAAAAAAGCGATCAATCCCATAAACAAAAATGGGATTGATATAGGTTAAGAAGACCAGCGGAATCGCTGTTTTCTGTCGCACCCGTTTTACCATCATAAAGATTTTATCAGTTGTGGTACCAACGCTCAGGGCCCGTTCATTGGCTTCTTGAATAACCAGTCCTTCGGCAATGGGATCAGAGAATGGAATCCCAATCTCCACCAGATCTGCCCCGGCTTTTTCTATTGCTAAAATAAATTCTTCGGTTTTATCCAAAGACGGATCTCCGGCGGTGAGAAAAGCAATAAAGGCTTTATTGTCTTTAAAGATTTTCGATATTTTATTCGCTTGTAAATTACTCATAGATATTTTCCCCCTTATATCGGGCAATGGCTGCCACGTCTTTGTCGCCCCGACCGGAGACATTGACAATAATAATTTCATCCTTTTTCATTTTTGGCGCCAACACCATGGCATAAGCAATGGCATGAGCCGATTCAATGGCGGGGATAATTCCCTCTGTTTTTGAAAGATATTCAAAAGCATTCACCGCTTCATCATCTGTAATCGCGACATACTCGGCCCGTTTAGTATCATGAAGGTTGGCATGTTCAGGACCAATACCAGGATAATCCAAGCCCGCGGAGATGGAATACACCGGCGCGATTTGGCCGAACTCATCCTGACAGAAATAGGACTTCATGCCATGGAATATTCCCAAACTGCCCTTGGCAATCGTTGCTGCGGTAAGAGCGGTATCGACACCTTTGCCGGCAGCTTCACAGCCAATCAGTTTAACCTCTTTATCCGCTATAAAATTATAAAAGGCACCCATGGCATTACTGCCGCCGCCGACGCAGGCGATTACGGCACTGGGCAGCTTTCCCTCTTTTTCAAGAATCTGCTGCCGCGCTTCTTTACTGATCACACTTTGAAAATCCCGAACCATTTCAGGAAAGGGGTGAGGTCCCATCACCGAACCGAGAACATAATGGGTATCTTCCACCCGTTTCGTCCACTCCCTCATCGTTTCATTAACCGCATCTTTAAGGGTCATGGTTCCCGCCGTCACCACATGTACCCGGGCTCCCAGCAATTCCATTCTAAAAACATTAAGGGCCTGCCGATCAGTATCTTCTTTTCCCATAAAGATCTCGCATTCAAAGCCCATCAGCGCTGCGGCGGTAGCAGTAGCCACGCCATGCTGTCCTGCTCCTGTTTCAGCAATGAGACGTGTTTTTCCCATTTTCTTAGCCAACAAAGCCTGACCTAATACGTTGTTTATTTTATGAGATCCGGTATGGTTTAAATCTTCTCTTTTTAAATAGATTTTTGCTCCGCCTAAATCTTTCGTCATTTTTTTTGCATAATACAACCGAGATGGTCGTCCGGCATATTCATTCAGCAACTCTGTGAGTTCATCTTGAAAATCTTGATCATTTTTATAGTGTTCATAGGCTGCTTCCAGTTCGATGATTGCATTCATCAGAGTCTCGGGAATGTACTGTCCCCCGTGAACCCCGTATTTTCCTTTGCTCATTGATTCATTCTCCTTATTATTTCGATAATTTTTATGATTTTGTCACGATCTTTTTTTCCGTCCGTTTCAACCCCGCTGCTGATATCCACGCCATAGGGGTTCACTTGATTAATCGCTTCTTTAACGTTATCACTATTAAGACCTCCCGCTAAAAAGAAGCCCTCTTTAATATCAGCAATCAATCCCCAGTTGAAACATTCTCCCGATCCGCCATACTGATTGGCATCATAGGTATCAAATAAACGAAAGTCGCCAATGGTTTCTTTAATATCCATCCTGCCTCTAATTCGCATGGCTTTGATGATTGGAAGGGATACCGCCTGTTTTAAAGTAATAATGGTCTCATCATCCTCATCGCCATGAAGCTGAATCACATCAATCACCCCATTATTGGATAATTCTATTATCTCTTTTATTGGCTGGTTGACAAAGACACCCACCGCTTTGATAGTCGGGTCCAGAGCAGCTTTCAAAACTTTAGCTTTTTCTCCATCCACCTGCCGCCGGCTTTTTGCGAAAACTAATCCAACATAATCCGGCATGGCTTCATTGACTGCCTCAATATCTTCCAGCCGAGATAATCCGCAAATCTTTATTTTAGTCATCTCATACCTTTTTCTAATTTATTTAGAAGCCTTACATGCCTTTGAGTTTATTCAGTTCTTTTTTCTTATCTCCACTTTTCATCAGGGTTTCGCCAATTAATACCGCATTCGTTCCATTTTCTTGTAGTTTTATGATATCATCTGCTGTCTTTATTCCACTTTCAGAAATAAAAAGGATTTCCGGTGGCACCAGTTTTCGCAGCCGAATGCTGTTGTTGATATCCACTTCAAAGTTTTTTAAATTTCGATTGTTCACCCCAATCATTCGCCCGCCGGCGTTTAACGCTCTCTGTATTTCCTCTTCATCATGAGCTTCCACCAAAACGGATAAGCCCAAGACATCAGCAATTTGAAGATAACGCTTCACCTGATCATCCGTCAGTATGGAACAAATCAGTAAAATCGCATCCGCCCCAATGAGACTGGCTTCATAAATCTGAATTTCATCAATGATAAAATCTTTTCTCAGCAATGGGATACTCACGTTTTTCTTGATTTCTGTCAGATAGTCGTTGGATCCCTGAAAAAATTCTGGTTCGGTTAAAACCGAAATGGCATTGGCTCCGGCGGCTTCATATTCTCTGGCAATGTTCACATAGGGAAAATCTTCTGCAATCACCCCTTTTGACGGGGATGCTTTTTTTACTTCACAGATAAAGGCGATCCCGTCATTCGACAAGGCTTTTTCAAAGGCAAAGGGATGATCCGATATTTTTGCCTGATCTTTTAGGGCTTGAAGAGGGATGGTTTGTTTTAATGTCGCGACCCGTTTTTGGGTGGATTCAACAATGCGGTCCAGGATCATGCAACAACCTCAACGGCAACTTCATTGGTCCGTTTAATAAAGACATCTAACTTTTCTTTAGCCTTACCCGAATCAATCAGTTCTTCCGCTAATTTGACACAATCCTGAAGGCTCCTGTTGTCTTGAGACAGATAGAGACAAAATGCCGAGTTTAAAACCACGACATCCCGTTTAGAGCCTTTTTCTCCATTGAGAATATTCCGGGCTATGCGTGCATTTTCCTCTTGATCCCCGCCAATCAGTTCGGATAGCTCACATCGTTTCAATCCAAACTGTTCCGGTGTAATAACGAAAGACTTTATTTTCCCTTCAGCTATTTCACAAATGGTGGTAGCCTCCGACAAGGTGATTTCATCCAATCCATCGTGTCCGTGAACTACCATACCGTGCTTCACATGAAGGTTATTTAGAACATTGGCTAAGGGTTCCACCAGCTTTTCATCATAAACACCAAGCAGCTGCAGGTTGGCTCCGGCCGGATTGGCCAGCGGTCCTAAAATATTAAAGATCGTCCGTATTCCCAATTCTTTCCTCACTGGCGCCGCATACTTCATGGAGGCATGATAGGTGGGTGCGAACATGAAACAGATTCCCAGCTCATTCAGGATTTTTTCACTTTCTTCCGCCGACAAGGCAATGTTTACTCCCAGCGCTTCCAATACATCGGCACTTCCGCATTTGCTGGAAACACTGCGATTTCCATGTTTCGCAACCGGTACTCCGCCAGCGGCGATAACAAAGGATGAAATCGTGGAAATGTTGAAAGTCCCAACCTCGTCGCCTCCGGTTCCCACGATATCCAGAACATCGGTTTTTGGGTGGATTTTTTTGCATTTATCCTGCATAACCATAGCACAGCCGGTGATTTCATCAATGGTTTCGCCTTTTTGGCGTAAAGCCGTTAGAAAGGATCCCATCTGGGCATTGGTCGCTTCCCCACTCATAATCTGATTCATAACTGCTTTTGTTTGCTCCAGGGATAAATCATTCCCATTAACAACGTCATAAATTGCTGATTTAATCATTATCTTCGCTCCCTATCTTTAAAAAATTCTCGATCATTCTGTTTCCGTTTTCTGTTAAAATCGATTCCGGATGGAACTGAATCCCATACACCTCATAATCCTGGTGCTTCACTGCCATGACTTCCCCGTCATCATCTTCTGCAATAATCAGCAACTCATCCGGAAGGGTGTTTCGCTCCGCCCCCAGGGAATGATACCGTCCTGCTGCGATCGTCGCTGTCAATCCCTTGAAAATGGCGTTTTCATTGTCAATATGAACCCAGCTTTGCTTTCCATGCATCAATGTTTTGGCATAGGTAATTTCTCCGCCAAACACTTCACAAATGGCCTGATGCCCGAGGCATACCCCGAGGATCGGCGTTTTATCTTTAAAATAATCAATCACCCGCTCACAGATACCGGCATCCTTTGGCCTTCCCGGCCCAGGCGAAATAATAATATGGTCCGGCTTTAATTCAGCGATTTCTTCCAAACTGAGTTCGTCATTTTTAATCACTCGGATATTCGGATTGATGACCCCCACATATTGATAAAGGTTATAGGAAAAGCTGTCGTAATTGTCGATAAGTAATATCATTATTCAACCTCCTGGGCCCGTTCAAGCGCTTCAAACATCGCTCTCGCTTTATTGTGTGACTCATTAAATTCTTTCTCCGGAATGCTGTCAGCGACAATGCCGGCACCAGCGGAAACGTAGACTTTATTATTTTTCTTCACCGCCATCCGAATGGCGATGCACATGTCCATGTTTCCGGAAAAATCGATATACCCGACGGCACCGCCATACACGCCGCGTTTTTCGCCTTCCAGTTCATTGATGATTTCCATGGCTCTTTTTTTGGGAGCCCCTGACAGGGTTCCCGCCGGCAGTACCGCTGACAACGCATCAAATTGATCCAGATGCTCTTTTAAAATTCCTATCACGGTCGAGGCAATATGGGTAATGTGCGAATATTTCACCACCTGTTTGTATTCCTCAACAACCACCGTTCCAAATTCACTAACCTTTCCCAGGTCGTTTCGTCCCAAATCCACGAGCATGTTGTGTTCGCTCAATTCTTTTTCATCCTTAAGAAGTTCCGCAATAAAAGCTTCATCTTCATTTGATGTCGCGCCCCTTGGGCAGGAACCGGCAATCGGGAAGGTGGAGAGCTTTGAGTTTTTCAGTGATACCAGCGTCTCCGGCGAAGCTCCGGCAATTTGGATTTCGTCAAAGTCGATGTAAAACATATAAGGTGAGGGATTGATGGTTCGCAGCACCCGATAGGTTGACAGCAAATCGCCTTCAAACGCTGCTTCCATCCGGTTGGAAATCACCGCTTGAAAGATATCTCCCTGGTAAATATGTTCCTTCGTCTTTTCCACCATATTGCAGTAAGTGTCTTTGGAGAAAAGATAAGAAAAATCGGATGTGACTCTTCCTGAAAATTTTTCCGTACTGCTGCAATTCTTGATCAAGGATTCTATTTCCATGAGTTTGACGACCCCATCGATATAATTTTTTTCAAAATCATCCGTTTTAATATTAACGATGATCACCATCTTTTGCCGCAAGTGATCATAAGCAATGACTTTATCAAAAAGCATCAGTTCTAAATCATCAAAACCTTCAGCATTGTTATTTTCAAGCGTCAAATTTCTTTCGGTATACTTGACAAAGTCATATGAGACATAACCCACAAAACCGCCAGTGAAATCCGGTAAAAAATCCAGCTTCGGACTTTTCCATTCCGCAATGATTTTTCTAAGCACTTCTAAAGGATTATCTCTAACTCCGTCTTTAACCCTGCCGTTTTTTATTGTTACTTCCCCGTTTAAGCAGGTAACAGATAAGGTGGGATCAAATCCTAAAAATGAATAACGCCCCCATTTTTCACCCCCTTCAACACTCTCCAGCAAATAGCATTTCTTACTGGTCGATTTTAAGCATTTAAGCACCTCAATGGGTGTTTTAATATCCGAAAACAATTCCAAACTGATCGGGATACTCTGGTAGGTTTCACAGTATTTTCTGGCGTCTTCCATGGATGGTTTAATCATATCTTTATCCTTTCTTTTAAATAAAAATTGGTAATAAAAAAGCGCTCGTCCTTGATTAAATAAAATTAATCAAGGACGAGCGCAAAAATTCAGCCCGCGATACCACCTTCATTTACAGAGAAAATCCCTGTACACTCTGCAGAATACTAACATATTCCTCGCAACTTACGTATGCGTCACGTCGTAGAATACTCAGAAAACAAAAAATTCAGTTTCCTTTGGCTACGCCCTCAGTGGTCCATTTGATGGTCTGCGTTGTGCGAGGCTCTCAGCCTTCCTCGCTCTCTGTAACTGCACGATACACCGTTATCTCCACGTCAACGGTTTGAAGATTTATTAAATTAGTTAAAGCTTAATTGATTTCCCTTCTTTTGTCAATTGCTTTTTCTTTGATAAAGCAATCATTAAGTTATTTTAACAAAAAACGCATAATACTATTAAATTTAACATGATCAAAACATTTTAATTCTTTTTTTAGGTTAAAATCTAGTTGAAACTAAAAAACATAAAATAAATTTTATGGAGGTTTTTATGCAAAAAACATATGTGCTGGATACCAATGTTTTGATTCAATCACCTAATGCATTGTTATCATTTGAAGATAACAAAATTGTCCTTCCCATCGCCGTGCTGGAAGATTTGGACAAACTTAAAAACGATGATGGCGAACGTGGTTCCAACGCAAGACAGTCTATTCGATTTTTAGAACAATTAAGAAAACTTGGTAACCTTTTTGAGGGCGTCGAACTTAAAACCGGTGGCACGCTTAAAATCGAAGCAAATTTTGCTTCAGTGGAGCTTCCATATAGCTTTCAAGGCAATTCGATTGACAATCGAATTTTAAAGGTATGCAAAGGTCTGATCGATCAAGGTGAGCCAGTCACGCTTGTTACCAAAGACATTGTCGTTCGATTAAAATCTCAAATGCTTAATATTCCTACGGAAGATTTTTTTGCCGAACAATCACCCCTCTTTGAGGAACAATATACCGGACGCATGAACGTGTTTGCATCCGATGATGACATGGAAGATTTTAAGAAAAAAGGAATTCTTCCCGAAAACATCTATATTTTAAATGATCAGAATACTAAATCTTACATTACCCCCGAATATAATCAGTTTTTTATTATTCAATCTGATACAAAAGATAGAAAAACATTACTCGGACGATTCAACGGGAAAAAGATTGTCTCACTAAAAAGTTTAGATATCGAACCTTTTGGAGTAAAGCCTAAAAATGTCGGACAACGCTTTTTGCAGGAAGCTTTAATGCAAGATGCTGATACTGCGCCTTTAGTGATCATAAAAGGTCCTGCCGGAACGGCTAAAACTTTTTATTCCCTTGCGGCAGGGTTGCATCAAACACTGGAAACAGATTTAAAAGGATATCGAAAAATTTTAATCACGCGGCCCAATGTCCAATTTGATGAAGAAATTGGTTTTTTACCTGGAAATGAGCAGGAAAAAATAGCCCCTTTATTACGCCCAATCATTGATAATCTGGAAGTTTTAATGGATCGTAATGATAAATCCCGATATCAAAATGAAGTTGAAACCCATCACAAAATAGATGAGCTTTTTGAGCGTGGTATTATCACCGCGGAGGCAATGAATTTTATCCGAGGTCGATCCATCACACATACTTTTTTAATAATCGACGAAGCTCAAAATCTGACTCCCAAACAAGTAAAAGGTATTATCACACGGGTTGGAAAGGGTACGAAAGTCGTTCTACTTGGAGATCCAATGCAAATCGACCATCCTTTGTTAGATGAAAAAACCAACGGACTAAGCTATGCTTCAGAAAAAATGAAGGGAAGTCCTCTTTGTTTCCAACTGACTATGTTCACTGATGAATGTCTGCGTTCACCATTAGCTTTTGATGCCGCCCAAAGAATGTAGAAAATAGCTGTTAGCAGTAGCAAATAATTAGCATTAGGAACTCAACATCACTCATAAAGGAAAATACTTTCCTTTATGTTACATAATTAAAGCCGATTGCTTCCGCAATCGGCTTTTTATTCATAATAATGGTGCGAGGAAAGGGACTTGAACCCTCACTGCAATATTTTGCAACAGGCCCCTCAAGCCTGCGTGTCTGCCATTCCACCATCCTCGCATAAAAGGCAGGATTTTTTACCCTGTCTTTTTATTATAAAGGAATCAATGAAAAAGATCAACAGAAATTTTATTTTTTTATCCAGATTGTCGATAAACCATCATACCGATCAATTGTTAATCAATCATATGCGCCATCCCAGGCTTACACCTATTGAAATATACCCTGATTGCCATACGCAAGTCGTCGAGACTGCCATTATTTTCAATAATGATATCTGCCCGTTTTATCTTTTCATCATCTGTCATTTGCATGGCGATCTTTTTTATGGCCAACTCCTGAGAAACTCCGTCTCTTTCCATGATACGCTTAATTCGAATCTCTTCATCTGCCACCACCAGCATGGTTTCATCAACATCGGTCTCAAGGTTTGTTTCAAAGAGGAGCGGACAATCATAAAAAACAAGACTTACTCCGTTATTCTCATAGAAATTGATTAGCTCATCATATAATCTTTTGACTTCCGGATGGACAATCGCATTAAGCTTTTTTCTCGACTCCTCATCCTCAGCAATAATTTCTCCTAAAAGACTTCGGTTCAGTTCGTCCTTTTCATTTAAACAGTTTTCGCCGAAGGCCTCGGCAATCTTTTGAAGGCCCTGGCTGCCGGGCTCAACTGCCTGTCTGGCCAACTTATCCGCATCGATAACCGGATAGTTGAAGCATTCCTTTAATACCCTTATCACTGTGGATTTTCCGGATGCAATTCCTCCGGTAACACCAATTATTTTCATATCAACGCCCTATTTTAACTCATACCAGGATGCTCCGCTGTTAACATCCACAGTGATGGGAACGCTCAGTTGAGCCGCCCCTTCCATTTCTTCTTTAATAAGACGTTCCACCTGTTCCTGCTCATTTTTCGGCGTATCGATGATCAATTCATCATGGACTTGAAGAATTAGCTCGGCTTCCAAATTTTCATCATTTAAGCGATTATATACCCTAATCATGGCCAGCTTGATGATATCCGCTGCGCTCCCCTGAATCGGCGTGTTTAGGGCCATCCGTTCGCCAGCCTGGACAAGGATGCCGTTTCTGGAATTCATTTCCGGGATATATCGCCTTCTTCCCCAAATGGACGTCACGTAGCCATCCTCTTTTGCCTGTCGTTTGACATTTTCCATATAATCCTGCACTTTTGGATAACGGGCAAAATATCGATCGATATAATTTTGAGCTTCATTTCTTGAAATGCCCAACTCTTTTCCGAGACTGAAAGCCTGCTTTCCGTAAATCAAACCAAAGTTAATCGCCTTTGCCTGTCCACGCTGCGTACGAGAGACCTCTTCGAGGGTAACCCCAAATATTTCAGAGGCGGTACGGGTGTGGATATCCTGTTCTTTATTAAACGCATCAATGAGATTTTCATCGCCTGACAGATGAGCCAGTACTCTAAGCTCAATTTGCGAATAATCGGCATCCACTAAAATATGATCCGCATCAGACGGAACAAAAACCCGTCTGATTTCCCTGCCCATTTCGGTCTTTATTGGAATGTTCTGAAGGTTGGGAGCGGAACTGCTTAACCGTCCGGTTGCTGCCACCGTTTGATTAAAAGTTGAATAGATTTTATTGGTTTTTGGCTCAACGAAAGCCATTAAGCCACGACCATAGGTTGAATCCAGTTTGGACAGGGTTCGATATTCGATAATTTTTTCAATAATAGGATGAAAATGGATGAGCTGCTCCAATACCTCAATATTGGTGGAGTAACCCGTTTTTGTTTTCTTCACCACGGGCAGTTTTAGTTTTTCAAACAGAACTTCCCCTAATTGTTTGGGCGAATTAATATTAAATTCGTCGGTTTCAGCCAGCTCATAAATTTCTCGGGTCAAGCCTTCCAGTTTGTCTTCAAAATCTTTGGAAAGCACTTTCAACTGGGATACATCAATTTTAAAACCAAGCTCTTCCATCGATGCCATGACTTCCAGCAGCGGCATTTCGATGGTCTTGAACAAGGTCATCATTCCTGTTTCATTGAGCTCTTTTTCCAGAACCGTTTTAAGCGCTTTCACTGTTTCACAATTTTTCACGAAATAGTCTGCCAAAAGCTGTTCCTCAACATCACCAATTTTAACCAGTTTTTTTCCTTTTCCAAACATCTCTTCATCATCCAGAATATTGCGATCCAAATATTTATAGGCCGCTGTTTTTAAATCGTATCGCTGATCTCCCGGACTCAGCAGATAAGTGGCAATATAGGTATCAAACGCTTCATTGACCTCTAAAATCCCCGCCTGATGGAAAATATGGATCAGATTTTTAAGATCCTGACTGATGATTCCCAGTTTATTGATATTTTGCAGGTTCCGAAGTTGTTCAAAAAAATTAAACTCTTCCACGATTTGAGGATTTAAATAAAAATACTGTTTTTCGATTTCCAATGCTAAATAAACATGACTCTCTTGCTGATGATAATAAATTGTCACTTCTAGAGCTTTTGATAAAGCTGCAAAGAGATCCTCCATTTCCTGACCTGTTTTTATCCACGTAAAATCGATCGCCTTTTCAATGAGTTGAACTTCTTCGGTGGCGTCTATTTTGGAAAGAATGTTTTTAAACTCCAGCTCTTTGAGCATCTCAATACTATCTGGATTAAAAATATTGTGAAAAGAAAGCTCTTCAAAATCACCTTCCCAGGGGACGTCCAGTTTAATGGTTCCCAACATTCGGCTCTTAAAGGCAGCTTCTTTCCCGGCGACTAATTTTTCCTTTTGTTTGCCTTTCTCTTCATCTATATGCTCATAAAGGTTTTCCAGCGATTCATATTTTTGTACCAGCTTAATACCTGTTTTTTCTCCGATCCCCGCGATTCCAGGGATATTGTCGGATTTATCCCCCATCAGTGCTTTCAGCTCAATGAGGTCTCTGGGAATGAGTCCGTATTGTTCCTGTATCCAGGCTTCGTCGACTTCTTCCAATTGCGAAATTCCTTTGATTGTATATAAAACTTTAACGGTTGGACTAACCAATTGGAAGGCATCCCGATCCCCAGTGATGATTTCAGTTTCAAAACCTTTTTGGGAGCCCAGCACAGCCAGGGTTCCGATAATATCATCGGCCTCAAAGCCCTCCATTTCCAGAATGGAAATATCCATTTTTTCCAAAAGTTCCTTCAGAATCGCAAACTGCTCTTCTAACAGTTCGGGCATTTTATGACGCCCGCCTTTATAATCATCATACGCTAAATGCCTGAAGGTCGGTGCTTTCAAATCGAAGGCAATTCCCAGATAATCAGGTTGGTATTCCTCCTGTATTTTAACTAATATGTTAACAAAGCCATAAATGGCATTTGTTGGAACGCCCTTTGAATTTGACATTTCGCGAATGGCATAGAATGTTCGATAAATCAGACTGTTTCCGTCAATGAGTATGCTTTTCATATAAATTCCTTTCCATTTTTCTATTCCGTTATTAATATTATACCAAAAGACTGGTTCATTGAACACCTTCATAAAATTTATATGTAAAAAGACCCATGAACGATTATGATTCAATCATTCATGGATCTTTTGTAATATGTATATTAAAATTTGATTATTTTTTCAAGTAATCGTCGATTGCCCGGGCAGCCTTTTTTCCAGCGCCCATAGCCAGGATGACGGTGGCTGCACCAGTGACCGCATCGCCGCCGGCAAATACCCCATCCAAAGTCGTTTCCCCGGTTTCTTCTTCGGCGATTAGGCATCCTTTTCTGTTGGATTCAAGCCCTGGGGTTGTCGAAGAAATTAATGGATTGGGTGACGTTCCCAGTGACATGATCACGGTATCAACATCGATTACGAACTCACTGCCCGGAATTTCAACCGGCCGCCTTCTTCCCGAAGCATCCGGTTCGCCAAGCTCCATTCGAATACATTTAATTCCCTTAACCCAGCCTTTTTCATCGGCAAGAATTTCAACCGGATTACATAACAGGTCAAAAATAATTCCTTCTTCAATCGCATGATGAACTTCTTCAGCTCGAGCCGGCAGCTCCGCCTGGGATCGTCGGTAAACAATGTGAACTTCTGCACCGAGTCTCAATGCGGTTCGGGCGGCATCCATGGCAACATTTCCGCCACCGACAACGGCAACTTTTTTCCCGGCTCTGATTGGGGTATCATAACCTTCCTTAAAGGCCTTCATCAAATTATTTCGGGTCAGGAATTCATTAGCCGAAAAAACACCATTGCTGTTTTCTCCCGGGATGTTCATAAACATAGGCAGTCCGGCGCCTGAACCGATAAATACGGCCTCAAAACCCTCCTGATGCATCAGTTCATCGAGGGTAACCGTTCGTCCGATTATGACGTTCGTTTCTATTTTAACCCCCAGTGCTTTAACATTATCCACTTCATGCTGGACAACGGTATCCTTGGGGAGTCTGAACTCCGGTATTCCGTAGACAAGCACGCCTCCCGCTTTATGAAGAGCTTCAAAAATGGTGACATCATACCCAAGTTTGGCTAGGTCTCCGGCGCAGGATAATCCCGAAGGTCCGGCCCCGATGACCGCCACTTTGCGGCCATTCTTCGGCAGCGTCTGACTTAAGTCAATATTATTTTCTCTTGACCAGTCAGCAACAAACCGTTCCAGCTTTCCAATGGCGACAGCATCGCCTTTTTTGCCGAGGACGCAGAGTTCCTCACACTGGCTTTCCTGAGGACAAACCCTTCCGCAAACGGCTGGAAGTGAGCTTGATTCCGCAATGACTCGGGCCGCTTCTTCAAATTCACTGTTCTTAACATGCTCGATAAATTCAGGAATATTGATCGATACTGGACATTGGGTCACACACATCGGTTTTTTGCAGTGAAGGCAACGCTCTGCTTCGGCAACAGCTTCAGACTCAGAATAACCGAGACAGACCTCGTCAAAATTTGATCGTCGTATTTCCGGAGCTTGTTCTTTAACGGGGACTCTTTTCTTTGTTTCCATTGTTTATTCCCCCAACCCTAAATTGCATACATGTCCTTCTGCTTTTTTCTGTCTCTCAATCTCGACTCTTCCTTCTTCGGTCTGATATTGGGTTGACCGTCTCATTGCTTCATCGAAGTCAACCAGATGTCCATCAAATTCCGGTCCATCAACGCATGCGAATTTGGTCACGCCGCCAACAGTCAGTCGGCAACCGCCGCACATGCCGGTACCATCAACCATAACCGGATTCATACTGACAATGGTTTTGATTCCATAATTTTTTGTAAGCTGGGCGATAAACTTCATCATAATCATCGGTCCGATGGCGACAACAAGATCGTATTTTTTACCTTCTTTTTCAATCAAGTCTTTTAATAAATCTGTTACAAAGCCCTTATATCCATATGAACCATCATCGGTGGCGACGTAAAGATTTCCTGTAACAAGTTTCATTTCTTTTTCCAGCAGCAGATAATCTTTTGATTTACAGCCAACGATGGCATCCGCATCAATTCCATGTTCATGAAGCCATTTAACCTGTGGATAGACTGGTGCAGCGCCAACGCCACCGGCGACAAACATAATGTTTTTCTTTTTCAATGCTTCAAGATCTTCTTCAACGAGTTCTGAAGGCTGACCAAGGGGCCCGACAAAGTCACTAAAGTTGTCGCCCGCTTCCATTAAGGCCATTTTTTTTGTTGAACATCCCACCGTTTGAAATACGATGGTTACCGTCCCGGCTGTTTTGTCATAATCGCAGATGGTCAGCGGGATTCTTTCACCCTTTTCATCCATTTTAACAATCACAAATTGTCCCGGATTTGCGGCTTTCGCAACTCGGGGTGCCGCCACATCCATCAGATAAATATTAGGTGCCAATAACCTTTTTGCTATAATTTTATACATCATTGAACCTCCTTGTTTTACTAGAATGTTCTATTCGAACTGATTATATAATAAAAGTAATTCTCTTACTACAAGTATTAACCGCTAAAAAGATTTTCAGCGGTTAATACTTGTTCGATTTAATTTTATATTCCTAAAAGGATAATACTTTAGCCCCACGTTGTAAGCCCGTATCGCCTGAGCGAATGAACTCCAGGATGCCATAGGGTTCAACCATATTGAAAAATGCATCAATTTTATCTCGGGTTCCGGTAATTTCGACAATCAGACTTTCTCTGGCCACATCCACGATATTTGCCCGGAACATATTTGAAATTTCAACGACTTGGTTTCTGTTGGTATCATCAGCTTTTACTTTTATAAATACAAGTTCTCGGGTAATTGATTCTTCCGGTTTTAATTCAATTACGGTAATCACATCAATGAGCTTGTTTAGTTGTTTTTTTATCTGCGTTAATATCTGTTCATCCCCGGTAACCGTAATGGTAATACGGGAAAATCTTGCATTCTCGGTTGTTCCAACGGTAAGGCTGTCAATATTATAGCCACGTCTTGCAAAAAGTCCTGAAATACGACTAAGAACTCCAAAATTATTTTCTACCAGCAACGACAAACAAGTTTTTTTCTCCATATCATTCTCCTTATATTCTAATGAAATCAGGATGCACCTGACATTGAATCAAGACCGGGCCCTGGTGCTTAATCGCTTCCGGCAAAACCTTGATAAAGTCTTCGTTCTTATCTACCTTGTAGCTTTTTATACTGTAAGCCTCGGCCAATTTCATAAAATCTATATCAAAATTTATATCCGTTCCGCTATAATGCCCTTTTCCATAAACGTCACATTGCAGCTGTCGAACCATTCCCAACTTTTTGTTGGTAATTAAAATAATCTTCACATTCAACTGATGTTCAGCGATTACACCTAACTCGCCCATACTCATTTGAAAACTGCCATCGCCGCAAACGGCGAAGACCTCTTTGGGATGATCAAGCGTTGCAAAGCATACCCCGCACGCAGCCGGAATACTGTATCCCATGGTACCCAGTCCACCAGAAGTGAAGAACTTTCGCTCTTTGCTGACATGGTAATAAAGTGCCGACCAAATTTGATTTAGACCAACATCGGCAACCAGTGTCGAATCATCCGATGTCATTTCCGACATCGATCTGAACATAACTTTGGGATTAATCAAATCACTGCAAGGCGGATCTGCATCGTAAACCAAAGGATGTTGTTCTTTAATTTCTTTAATTTTAGCAAGCCAGGTAGCATGATCTTTAGATGTATCTTTCGCAATAAAATCAATTAACACAGTTTTTGCATCCCCAACGATGGGAATCGTTGTTTCCATGTTTTTACCAATTTCGGCAGGATCTATATCAATATGAACAAAATCAGTATTTTCTTCAAAACTTGTTAGTTTCGATGTTGCCCGATCAGACATTCGCGCACCGATATTAATAATTAAATCAGCCTCATTCATGACAACATTTGAATATTCATAGCCGTGACTACCGACAATACCACAGTATAATAGGTGATCTTCCGGAAAAGCTCCAATCCCCATAAGAGACGTAATGACAGGTATATTGTCTTTTTCTGCGAAAGCTAAAAGTTCCTTTTCCGCGTGTCCTAACAGAACGCCGCCGCCAGCATAAATCACTGGTCTTTCAGCCTCTTTTATTTTTTTAGTGGCTCTCTTAATTTGACCGCTATGACCATGCAAATTCGGTTTATAACCGAGAATATCAACTTTGTCATAAGTCAATCCCGTTTTGATACTTTCCAATTGCACATCTCTCGGAATATCAATGAGCACCGGTCCCGGACGACCAGTCGAAGCAATATAAAACGCTTCTCTAATAATTCTCGGGATATCCGCTGCATCTTTTACCAAATAGCTGTGCTTTGTAAATGGCGCGGTTGCTCCAGTGATGTCGGCTTCCTGAAATGCATCAGTACCAATAAGATCACGATTAACTTGGCCGGTGATGGCCACAATCGGAATGGAATCAAGGTAAGCGGTTGCGATGCCAGTGACCAAATTTGTAGCTCCAGGACCTGAAGTTGCTAAGCATACACCTACTCGACCTGATTCCCGGGCATAGCCACTCGCATAATGCGGTCCAGCCTGTTCGTTTCTCACTAAGATATGTTTAATCGGAGAGGTTCTCAATGCTTCATAAAGGGGCAGCAGTGCACCTCCTGGATAACCAAACACAAACTCAACATTTTCTCGTTCGAGACATTTTAAAATTAATTTTGATGCTAACAATGAAATCACTCCTTTTTTAAGTATTAACAATTATCTTATAAAATTGGATATGATTTGTCAATCTATATTTTTGCTAAAACAATCATCTATCAAAATGTTCTATTTTTTATAGATCACTAATTTCCCCAGTATCGGTGTTTTTACTGAAATAGCACCAACTGGGCACATTTCCTGACAGCAATAACAGCGGATGCAACGATTATAAAAATATAGAGGATATTTTCTGCGTTTTCGCTGTACCATTTTGATTGCCTTTTTCTCCACCGGACAGCTTTGTTCACAAACCCCGCAACCAACACATTTGTTCTTGTCCACAACTGGTTTTTGGATAAGCAAGCTCTTTGTTATTTTGTTAAAAGATGCCAATTTAGAAGTGATCGTTTCGTCAATAGGCATCCGTACAACGTCAAAATCGGGATTGAAAAACTCCTCAATCGGATAACCTAAAAGTTCGATCTTTTCCGCGGCGGCATTTCCCAATCCCATTTCTTCACCATACACAATTGTCGGCACAAATTTCGGATCTAAATTTATCATTCTGGCGAAGGTCGCATCGAGAGCGACTGGATCATCAGATACTAATAGCACTTTCATTTGCACTGGTTCTCCTGATGCCGGTCCATTTCCCTCCATTGCAATGATGCCATCCATAATGAAAAGCCTTAGTTTGGGATTAAGGTATCGATTTAAATCCACTAGCATTTTCGAAAAACTATTGGCATCCGGATAGCGTGCGTGGGACATTCCTTTGTTTAAACCATAAACACAGCCAAACTGATTTTTAACCGCTCCCGTTATTCGGGTAAGGCCATGTGTTTTCATTTTTGACAGACTGATGATTCCATCACTTTCCAGTACACCCTGGGCAATTTCAAAACGTTTTGTCACATTCCCTAAATAAAAATCAACACTTTCCCCATGGTTGAACTCTTTTGAAAGAATTTTGTATTTTTCCGCAACGGCTGTCAGCCCGCTGTCTCTGGCTACCCCTGCGGGAGAGCCAAAGCCTGGCGAATCTCCATACCCCAGATTATTTATATCCGCTTCCTTTAAAAGTCTTATCACGGCTTCAAATACAGAAGGATGGGTTGTAACAGCCAAGGCCAGATTTTTTCCTCTTAGTAAATTCGGCTTGATTAATATTTTCTCATCTTTGTTTACAAATTTTTCTATCCCACCCAATAAATCAATGGCTGTTTTTAGTTTTTCGTAAACCAGTTCGCTATCATAGTCTCCGCAACCCATTATAACGACTTGAGATTTCTTATCTTCCATTTTTTTCTATACCCCGTTCTGTAATGCGAATTTTTTTCTCTTTCAGTAACTTACCAACAGCTCGTTTAAACGAGCTCTTACTCATATTCAATTCCTTTTTTATGATATTCGCATCCGATTTATCATTGAAAGGCAAAAATCCTTGACTTTCATTCAATTTTGTTAAAATCGTAATGGCATCATTTGGTATTTCTTTATACGCTTTTTTATTTGGACTTAAAATAAGTTTTCCGTCATTTCGAATTTCCGATATTCTGGCATGAACTTTTTCACCGCAATGAATATCGGAATCTGCATCTTTCATGAGTATCAATCCATGATACAGATTTTCAATAGCCACAAATGCTCCAATTTCCGGATTAATTTGATAAACATAACCTTCTACCCATTCTCCGACTTTATGCGTGGAACCAACCTTTAATAACGGATATATCTTCATCGTGGCACATAGGCGATCACTTTTATCAGTGTAAAGATTCACAAGATAATCTCGGCCCTTTTGAACCTTAAGGGTTTGTTCATTATAAGGTAATAAAAGGTCCTTCTCCAGGCCCCAATCTAAAAACGCTCCAACTTTTGTGATATCCACCACTTTCAGTGCAGCAAATTCGCCTAATTGAATTTTAGGCCGACGCGTTGTTGAAATGAAACGATCCTGGGAATCCCGATATACAAAAACCTCCATCTCGTCATTTACCCGAGCCGTCTTGGGGACTTCTTTTTCCGGTAGCAAGATCGCATTCATTTCATCATTTCCATCAGATAAATAGGCTCCAATGGCTGTAATCCGTTCTATTTTCAGTGTTTGTACTTTACCAACTTCTATCATTTTACTTAACCTCTTTTATTTTTAATAAATCAGCGGAACCACATAACACGAACCTCACCTGGTTTCACTTATAATCGCTGGGTGATAGTAAAAAGAGGGCATGCTCATCACACACCCCCACCTTTACACATTATTTCATGTTTTTTAATTCTCTACGATTTTGTTCGATTTTTTCGTTCATTTCCTTGAGTTGCAGCTGAAAACTATACAACAGTTTATCGGTATAATTTTGCGTCCCGGATTTTAATGCTTTCGCACTGGCATTGGCATTTCTCAATATTTCATTTGCCTGTGTTGTTGCTGTT
The DNA here is from genome assembly GCF_008086615.1 of Acetobacterium tundrae. Taxonomy (GTDB): domain Bacteria; phylum Bacillota; class Clostridia; order Eubacteriales; family Eubacteriaceae; genus Acetobacterium; species Acetobacterium tundrae. The sequence continues at coordinate 274,270 of NZ_RXYB01000001.1, read as the reverse complement.
TTCGTTATCTCATTTGTGTCAATCAATTCCTTAAGTCGCTTATCTGCTTCTGCTTTTATATGATCAGCTTCGCTTTGAGCGGTAAAAAGTATCTTTTTTCTTTCGGCAACAATTTTTTTTGCTTCTGATAATTCCTCCGGCATTGAATCCCGAATTTCATCGATAATTTCTATAAGTTCTTCAGGATCTATCAAAGCTTTGCTTGAGAAGGGCAGTGTGTTTCCCTTTTCCACAACTTCTTCTAATTCTGCTAACAAGTCAATTACCCTCATTTTATATATCCTTCCTCATACTTCTTTTGCAACGCAATTTCAACTTTTTTGGGGAGGAAATCAGATACGTCCCCCTGAAATTTAACAAGCTCTTTTACTAATGTCGAGCTTAAATAAGAATGCTTATTGCTTGATATCATAAATAATGTTTCAATATCATTATCAAGATGCTTATTTGTTAATGCCATTTGAAACTCATATTCAAAATCTAAAAAAGCACGAAGCCCCTTGACAATAATATTGGTGTTTCTTGATCTTACATAATCGATGAGGAGACCGTCATAAGAATCGACTTCAACATTGCCCAATCCTCCGATACAATCTTGAATTAACTGTACCCGTTCCTCACAGGTGAAAAGATAATCTTTGCTACTGTTAACCATAACACAAACAATCACCTTATCAAATATTTTAGTTGCTCTTTCAATCATGTCAAGATGACCTTTTGTTATGGGATCAAAGCTCCCTGGATAAACTGCAATTTTCTCACTCATAATTCTCCCCAGCATAATAACTAACTGTCGTGATACCATATTTTTTTGATTTGTAACACGTTAAATTCTTTTTTTCTATTGGCATTATAACAGATATTTTCGATTCTATCACTAACTTTCCATTTCCTGAAAGAATTTCTTTTTCAGAAATCATTTCTATGAAGCTTATTGTTTCCTCGCCCTGGGCATAAGGAGGATCCATAAAAATAATATCACAATTCACTTTATTTTTATATAACCATTCCAATCCTTTTTCCGCAGACAAATTAAATACTTTTGCCCTGGATTCATAGCCCGTTAAAGCCAGGTTCTTTTTTATAATCTGGACACTATCCTGTGACAGATCAAAAAAATACGCTGTTTCTACTCCGCGGCTTAAGGCTTCAATTCCCATCGCTCCTGTTCCTGCAAAAAGATCCACAAAAACTTTTGCTTCTCTTACTTCATTCTGAAGACTGTTGAAAATTGCGCCTTTTACTTTATCCGTTGTTGGTCGTATCTTATCTCCTGGAAAACTCATTAGTTTTTTCCCGCGCTTTTCTCCTGCTATTATCCGCATTTCCCCTCCTAAGTGAACGAAACCTCTTCAATATCCTGATAAAAGGATTGCAACACTTCATTGCGAAAGTTCATCATCTCTTTTTCATTTGATTGAAAAATCATATCGGCGATTATTTTCGTTTTTTCTATTAAAGCAAGCTCTTCCATCGGGTTAAGCAACCCGAATTTCGGAAGCCCATGTTGTTTAAATCCAAAATAATCCCCTGGTCCCCTTAAACGAAAATCTTCATCCGCAATTTTTTTCCCACTGCTGTTGTTTACAATAACCTTCATCCGAGATAAGGTCTCTTTGCTTTTTGAATTTGTAACAAGGAAACAATAGGATTGATGTTTACCACGGCCAACCCGACCGCGAAGCTGGTGGAGTTGCGAAAGACCAAAACGATCGGCGCTGAGTATCACCATGGCACTTACATTAGGGACATCGATACCGACTTCAATGATACTGGTAGCCACCAAACAATCAATTTCTCCCTGATTAAAGGCCTTGATGATTGATTCCTTATCGTCATTTTTCAAACGTCCATGCAGACAGCCAATCTGGTATTTCGGATTCATTTTCTTCTGCAACTCATTGTATACCGTCTCGGTATCCCGTACTTCCTCCATTTCTTCGGAAGCCTCTATAAACGGACAAATAACAAAACTTTGTCGGCCTTTAACTATTTCATCTTCTAAAAATGCAACTATTTTATGGAGTGAAGCTTCATCATAACAATATGTTTTTATAGGTTTTCTGCCCTTTGGCAATTCATCGATATAGGAAACACTCAAATCGCCATATAAAATCAGAGACAATGTTCTTGGAATAGGGGTTGCGCTCATCACCATGGTATGGGGTTGATTTCCTTTTAATGCAAGCTGACTTCTTTGTTTGACACCAAAGCGATGTTGTTCATCGGTAATCACCATACCCAGGTTATAATACTCTAGCGATTCTTGAATAAGTGCGTGAGTCCCTATAATGATGGAGACTGCTCCTTTAGCAACCCGATCAAGAATCTCTTTTTTTTCTTTTGCCTTGATACTCCCAGTAACGACTTCAACACTGATACCCATGTTAACCAACAATTCTTTAAAGTTTCTTCCATGCTGTTGGGCTAAAATTTCGGTTGGCGCCATATAAGCCGTTTGGTAGCCATTTTGTGCCATTAAACAGGCAGCAATGATTGCAATAACGGTTTTTCCTGAGCCAACGTCGCCCTGAACCAAGCGATTCATTACCTGTCCACTTTTTATGTCTGCCATCATGTCGTCAATCACAGCTCGTTGACTCTTTGTTAGTTCATAAGGCAGATTATTCATCAAAATATTGATTCCCTCAAATGAGGTGATGCTGATATCTGAAACCTTTTTCCCCCAGGAATTTGATATGATTCCGATATTTATTTTAAGCGCCTCATTAAATTTCAACCGCTCGATTCCTCGTAATACTTCATCTGCCCTTTTGGGAAAATGAATGGCTTTCAAAGCAGCTTTCAAATCCAACAGCTTTTCTGATCTTCGAATCGATTCGGGAAGATGATCCGCAATTTCCAAGTCATCACTAAAAATCTGAGTTAAGATTTTATGAATCGTATTGTTGGGAATTCCTGAAATATGCGAATAAACCGGTGTTAACTCAAAGAAACTTCCCGGATTTTCCACTGCTACAAACTGCGGGTTCATTATTTTCATCATGGCACCCGCAGTTTTGATTTTCCCATAAAAGAAGTATTCCTGATATTCATGTAAGGTATTTTTTAAATACGGCTGATTAAAGAATACCGCCGCAATTTTTTTATCTTCCCACAATAGCGATAATGTAAAAATTGAAAGGTTTCCACGAATGCGCTGAACTCGACCTTTATTTAAAACTTGAGCCCTAATGGAGACCTCAGACTCTTCAGAAATGTTGTCTGTCGATCCTAAAACATTACGATCGATATATTTTCTGGGATAAAAACTCAAAAGATCTCCAATCGTTTTTATGCCATGTTTTTCCAAGGCTTCTTTTCGTTTTGGTCCAACACCTTTTATGTTAATGAGTGAATCTTCCCACTTCATGACAGCATCCCCATTTCAATGTGTAACGATCAATACTACTCTACTGATACAATATAATAATACAGCGGTTGTCCTCCGTAATGAATTTCAACGTCACAATCTTCAAAAACTTCGGTAAGTTCATCGGCTAAAGCATTTGCTTCTTCTTTGGGGGTATCCTTCCCGTAATAAATAGAAATAAGTTCACTGTCCTCGTTGACCATCGAAGTTAATAAATCTCTTGTCACTTTTTGGATACTTTTTCCTGTAAATTTAATCTCACCACTGGTTATTCCAATTACATCTGACTTTTTAATTTTCAATCCATTGATTTTCGTATCTCTAACAGCATAGGTTACTTCTCCGGTTGCCACATTTTCAATCGCTGCTGTCATCGCCTCATGATTCTCTGCTGCCTGAGCTTCTGGAGAAAATGCCAACATCGAGGCAATACATTGCGGAATCGATTTTGACGGAATTACAATAACTTGCTTATCTGATATTTCACTCGCTTGTTTGGCCGCCATAATAATATTGCTGTTGTTTGGAAAAATAAAAATAGTATCCGCATTTAATTGATCCACTTCATTTAAAAAATCCTGGGTACTCGGATTCATTGTCTGTCCGCCGGAAATAACCTGCGTGACTCCCAGATCTTTAAAAAGTTTTGTTAATCCATCACCAGGCGAAACGGCAATGAAGCCGTATGGTTTTGGGATCGTTTCTGTTTTTGTTCCTTTATCTTCAAATTGCTCCCGCATATTATCTATTTTTAATCGGGTTAAACTGCCCAGGCTTCCAGCCCGTTCCAGAGCAAGACCGGGATGATCCGTATGTAAATGGACTTTGACAATCTCATCATCCTTAATAACTAATACACAATCGCCCAGGGTATTAAAGTATTCTCTTAACTCATCATCATTCACTTCTAAAGCATTTTTGATAATGAACTCGGTACAATAACCAAAGGTTATGTCTTCAGCTTTCATGTAAGAATCATCCACAAATTTATCAAGACTGCCTGAATTGATTTCAATCTCAACTCCGAGTTCTTCATTTATTAATGCTTTCAGAGCACCTTCCACGATACAAATAAGACCTTGTCCACCAGCATCGACTACGCCTGCTTCTTTTAACACCGGCAGCATTTCCGGAGTTTTTTGCAAGGTTGCTTTTCCATGGTTGATCACATCCAACAAATATGTTTCCAGCCCATCATAGTCATTTATTTTCGCCATCGCAAACTCGCCCATTTCCCGGGCAACGGTAAGAATCGTGCCTTCCGTTGGTTTCATAACGGCCTTATATGCCACGTCTGCTGCCAATTTAATGGCGTTTCCCAATAATCCCACATCCAGGTAGTCCTGACCTTTACAGCCTTCTGCAAAGCCGCGAAGCAGCTGCGATAAAATAACGCCTGAATTTCCACGAGCGCCAATAAGAGCACCTGATGATGCCGTTTTAGCTACGCTATAGACATTTAAAATTTCTATTTTATCAAATTCTGATACTGAATGGTTAAAGGTTAATGACATATTAGTCCCGGTATCTCCATCTGGAACTGGAAAGACATTGAGCTCGTCCACAATTCTCTTGTTGATTTCTAAATTCTTTGCACCATACCGGAACATTTTTACTAGCATCTCTCCGTCAATTGTCTGAGTTTTCATTCTGTCCTCCATTTATACGCGCACGCTTACGACATTTACACTGATTCGTCTTACCTTCAATGATGTTTGTTTTTCAACCTGATATTTCACATTAGAAATAATATTTTCTGCAACCACCGATATTTTTATGGCATATTCAATAATCACATAAAGATCGATAATTAGATGATCCTCTTCAATCTTAACGCCTACCCCTTTGTTTGCCTGATCCCCTGAGAGAATTTCGATCAAACCATCCTTGCCCCGTTTGTGGGCCATTCCAACTAAACCATAACACTCCATCGCCGCATTTCCGGCAATATCTGCAATGGCCTTTCGCGTAATATCAATGTATCCTAGATCATTAATTATTTTCATCGAATTTACTCCTTTGTTTTTTCTTTCTCTATTTTACATAATTATCTTCATGAAGTCAAAAATTCTATTGCTTTATTTTTATTTTTCATGATATAATACATTTTGTTTTATAAAAGGTAAGCGTAAGGGAGGTTATGTCATGGCTAAAGAATGTTTTGTATGTAAAAAAACCGTTGTTTCTGGCAATCAGGTCAGTCATTCAAATAAGCACAGTAAACGAGTTTGGAAACCCAATCTGCAGAGAGTAAAAGTTGTAGTTGAAGGTACGCCACTTCGAGTCAGTGTTTGTACACGTTGTTTAAGATCCGGAAAAGTTGAACGAGCTTAGGCTCCTTCATTTTCGGTAAGATAGTGAAAGAGTCTTTTTATGAGGCTCTTTTTTCTTTATCTAATAAACGCTTCAATCTTCAGATATAATAACCAGCAGCAGCCCCTTTTCAAAGGCGATTTTTTGTTCCTGATGAATGACAACATTACTGATTCCATAAGGCTTATTCATCGTCATTCGTCCATTAACGATCGGGTATTCAAAACCACTAATATTTATTTCCTCAACATCTCCCCCAATGGGCAATAAAGAAACCACTGTTCCGATGGGAAATTCAAAAGTTTCATTTTCTTTGATTAAAAATATAATGTTTTTCTCGTTGACGATCTTTCCTTTTATTCCGACATCCAGAAAGCACGTCAATAAAAATATATTCCCTAAACTATGATCCAGCCGAGATCCCAGTGCACCTAAAATGGTCACTTCTGAGGCGCCCATTTTGATGGCGTGATTAATGGCAAGTTCGGTGTCTGTTTCGTCTTTTCTAACCGGATAACGTTTGTATTTAACATTTCGATAAAATGCTGTTGTTTCCCGACTGATGGAATCCATATCACCTAAAATAATATCCGGCATGATATTGAGTTTTTTTGCAAAATTCGCTCCACCATCGGCACAAATAATGTACGGCTGATTGATTCTTTTTATATACGCTTCGTAAAATTCCAGACTGGTATAGTCTCCATTTGTAAAAATAATCACATTCATCTGAATTGGTCCTTCTTTATTTCCTCCAGCAAACTCACATAATGTTCGTATCGAACTGAACTGATACTGCCATTTTCCACTGCCTTTTTTACAATACACCCTGGTTCTTCATTATGAAGACAACTTTTAAATCGACATTCTCCTCTTGGAAATTCGGGAAAATAATCTCTTAGTTCTTCCGGTTTGATCATCTCTGATAATTTGTACGATGTAAATCCCGGCGTATCAAGTAAATAACCGCCATTTTTTGTCTCCAGCAGTTCGACATGACGGGTTGTATGCTTCCCCCTTTTTACTTTTATACTGAGGGTTCCTGTTTCCATGGTCTGGTCCGCACACAGGTAATTTGCCATTGTTGACTTCCCGACGCCTGATGGTCCTGCCATAAAAGCTGTTTTACCACCTATTTCCCGGATGATTTCATCCATTGCCGCTAAATCATCGTTACTGAAAAAGAATAGCTTATATGGGGTTTTTTCGTATATTTCTCTTAATGCGCCTTCCTCACCAGCACTTATTAAATCTCGTTTAGTAAAACAGATAACCGGTTTTACATTCTGAATTTCCGAGCTGATTAACAGCATATCTAAAAGCAGTAAATTGGGTTTTGGATTTTTCATCGAAAAAACAATGAGGCCAATGTCAACATTGGCCACAGGAGGTCTTAAAAATATATTTTTTCTTGGGAGAATGGATTCAATCATCCATTCTCCCGGGTTATCCGATTGAATCATCACTTCATCACCAACAGTTGGAATGATTTTTTGATGTCTTAATACGCCTCTTGCTTTACATTCCAAAACTTCATCAGATATCTGAGTTTTTACATAATAAAATCCGCCGATTCCCTTTATTATTTTTCCAATCACGCTTTTGTCTGATATCAAGTATCAAACCTCCTTGTTTTTAAAAATCAATATAACTGGTCCCAACGCTGGCCCCATCAATAAACACTTCATAAATTTCTCGACCAACTCCCTCTGCATTCACAGAGAAGGTGTCATCTGACATATTTGTTCCCTCATATATCGTTTTTTCACTTTTATCATCAGCATACAAGACAACCTTGACTTTGACTGATTTTGTCGGTTTTGTTTTGATATAATCACTTAAGCTAATACTTATTTTCTGAGTCGATATTTTTCCACTGCTCTCAACAAGTGCCACTTCTGAACCGGAAACTGCCTGGGTTCCATCACTTGGCGATTGTCTGATCACCATTCCCTGAGCATACTGGGTACTTGTTTCGTAGGTTATTGTTCCCATTGTCAAGCCGGCATTGGTAAGGCTGCTTTTGGCATCGGCTTCGGTTTGACCAATCACGCTCGGTACCGTTACAAGATTTTCACCTTTGCTCACTGATATGTTCACTTTTGTACCTTCATTAGCCGTTGTATTTCCTGTTGGACTCATTTGAAATACAATATCCGCGTTATAGTTGCTGTTGTATTCTCTTTTTATTTCACCAACAACAAAATTTGCTGTTTCAATCGCTTTAACGGCCTCTGATTCGCTCATTCCTATGACACTCGGGACTGTTCCGGTTTTGACACCAAGACTCACCGTTACTTTTACCGTTTTTCCCGTTTTTATTGCTGTGGCACTCTCGGGATTTTGGCTGATCACCAGCCCTGCCGCAACATCGGTATTGTAAACTTCTTTTTCGTCCTCTAGCGTTAAGCCAACTTTTTGAAGGGCTGCCGTCGCCTCGGCTACTGTTTTACCTTTGATATCCGGTACGGAAACTGTTTTTGCCGAAAAAAACGTATAAGCAACGGCTCCTAGCGCAATTAGCGCAATAGCCGCTAAAACTGAAAACAAAATAATCTTGCGTTTCTTTTTTCGTTTAGCTGTTTCTTCAGGTGTTTCATAATAATAGTCATCATCGTCGTCATCGTCATCCGGATGGACCGCTTCATGACTTCCGGTATTCTCGACTTGAAACAATCCTTCGCGAATAATATGGGTGTCATTTCCACCGTTCATCAGGGTTTTTCCGTCTCCACTGCCGGTATTTGAGTTTTCCAAAATTGTTTCCAGATCTTCCATGAGTTCATCTGCATTTTGATACCGATCATCCGGTTTTTTCATGGTGAGCTTCAGCACAATTTGATTAACACTTTCCGGTATGCTCGGTTCTAATTCTTTTGGCGGAACAATCTGTTCCTGAATATGTTTAATGGCAATCGTTACGGTATTTTCTTCATCAAACGGAAGCTTTCCAGTTAATAATTCATAGTACAAGATTCCCAATGAATAGAGATCTGACCGTTCATCAACAAATCCCCCTCGGGCTTGTTCAGGTGAAATATAATGTACTGATCCCATGGTTTGATTCGTCATGGTTACCGTTGAACTGGTAATGGCTCTGGCTATGCCAAAATCTGCTACTTTCGGAACTAAATCCCGGGTTAGCAAGATATTGTGTGGCTTGATATCACGATGAATGATTTTATTTTCGTGGGCACATCGAAGCGCATTTGATATATCCATTACAAATCGTGTTGCTTCGACATAGTCTAAGCGACCCTTCTTTACGAGGTATTGCTTGAGCGTAATGCCATCCACGAATTCCATAATGATATAATAAATATTATCTTGAACCCCAACATCATATATTCCCACAATATTGGGATGTGACAAACAGGCAACGGCCTGGGATTCTCGATCAAATTTTTTAATAAACTGTTCGTTTTCGGTATATTCTTCTCGGAGTACTTTTACCGCTACATAACGGTTTAGTTTAAGATCCCGAGCTTTATAAACGTAGGCCATTCCGCCTCGTCCGATGAGCTCTACAATTTCATATCGTTTTCCTAATGTTCTACTGAGCATCTGGCACTCCTTCCAAAGGATTGAATAACACAACGGTTATGTTATCTCTTCCTCCATTTATATTAGCTAAATCGATCAATTTTTTGGCCGCATCTTCTAAATTATTTTCAATCACGATGGCCCTCATATTAGTATCCGAAACCATATTAAAAAGACCGTCTGAACATATCAGGTATGTTGCATCTGGATTAATTTCATAACGATAAAAATCAACATTGACCGAATTATCTGTTCCCAAGGCCCGGGTAATCACATTTTTCTGCGGATGAATTTCTGCTTCGGCCTGGGTTATCTTGCCTTCATCCACCAAGATTTGCACCAATGAATGGTCTTTTGTTAAACGAATTATTTCATCATTTGTTATGCAATAAGCGCGACTGTCGCCGACGTGACAAATACATAAAAAGTTGCCATCGACAATGCACATCGTTAAAGTTGTTGCCATCCCTAAACGGGCGGGCTCGTCATCTCCAATTTTTTTCAATTCTATATTGATGTCCTTCACAAAAGACATCATTTCTTCCGAATCAAAATAATTGCGGATCCTGGATAAATTACTTTTTATAAAATCAACTGCGGTTTTACTGGCAATTTCTCCACTGCGATGTCCGCCTAAACCGTCCGCTACTGCAAAAACATAAGAAATTCGATCAACATTTTTTATCGTTGCTGCCAAATAGGCATCTTGATTTACCTTCCTTAATGACCCAACATTGGATCCATAGGCACATTTCATAAACTCACCTTATCCTCACATCTTTTTTTTCGAAGCTGACCACAAGCCGCATCAATTTCTCTCCCCATTTTACGTCTCATGGTAACATTTATTCCCCGTTTTTCCAACTCTTTAAAAAAATAGTTCAACCGGCTGCTTTCTTTATAAGCAACTTCTTCAATTTCATTTAAGCCAATAAGATTTAAGTGATTTTGAGAACCTTTCAGTAGTTTTACCAGTCCATTAATATCTTCATCCCGGTCATTATATCCATCCATTACTGCATATTCATAAGTGATTCGCCGTCCTGTTTTCTCAAAATACTCCTGACAAGCTGAAATCAATGTGTCCAATTTATATTTATTTGCAATCGGCATTATTTCTTTACGACGTTCCTGAAATACGGAATGAAGAGAAATAGCTAGATTTATCTGTAGATTTTCTTGTGCTAATGCCTTAATTCCCGGCACGATCCCACAGGTGGACAGACTAATTTTTCTTTGGCCAATCCCAAAACCATCATTGGCAAGATGAATAAATTTAAGAACCTCCTGATAGTTTTCAAGTGGTTCGCCTATTCCCATGATCACAATATTTGATATCCGAAGATCATCGTTTTTTTCCACTAAAAAAATCTGATCCAATATTTCGCCGGCAGTCAGATCGCGAATCTTGCCGCCTTTTGTTGATGCACAAAATTTGCAGCCCATATTGCATCCAACCTGTGTTGATACGCAAAGTGATGCCCCATGCTGATAATGCATTAAAACTGTTTCGATGTATTGTTTATCAAAAAGTTCAATTAGAAATTTCTTTGTGCCGTCATGGTGATCTTCCTGTATCTGTGCAATTCTACCATGAGTCAATAGAAAATCTTTTGATAATTTCTCTCTAAGCTGATTTGAAAAATTCGTCATTTCATTAAAAGATTCACTTCTTTTTTCATAAAGCCATTGGAACAGCTGATCTCCACGATACTTTGCCTCTTTACGATCAACCATCAGGGTTTCACATTCTTTTAGATCTTTTCCGAAAATATTTTCCTTCATGTTTTGCCCCCTAACTTCTGACGAAGTATTATCTTCAATGAGCTTTCTTTACATAGACTAATCTATTATATCAAAAAAACTGCTTTTATACAATTTTTTCAAATTTTTTTCTCTTTAAATTGCTATGGTATAAAAATCATTGTTTTATAACAACCGACAATAAAGACGATTTATGCGTTTCACTGTGGTTCCAGCCAGTCTATCCATGAGTATTTCGTTTAACAACTGACTTTGTCAAAATTAAATATAAAAGCTGCATTATTTCTAAGGCAGCTTCAAAGTTTTGCAAGAACTCATTTTTATTTTTTTAGCAAACACATAAAGAATGCATCACTGCTGTCCATTAATGGACTGGTATAGGTATAAGCCTTGTCATTTTTATCTGGAATCACTTTAAGTTCCGGAAACTTCAGTAAAAGTTTATTTATTTGATTTTCATTTTCGTCTTTGTTTATTGTACAAGTTGAATACAAAAGTTCTCCGCCCGGTTTTAAATAATTAACCGCGTTTTCTAAAAGTGTGCTTTGAATTTTTACTAAGTCTTTTCTTCCCTCTTTGGTGCCATGATACTTTATTTCGGGTTTTCGTCTAATGACGCCTAACCCTGTACAGGGAACATCCAGTAAAATTTTATCAAAAGATTCTTTATCTCTCGCCAAAAATTCACAGCCATCTTGTTCTTCCAATAAGATATTCGAACAATCCAATCGTCTCATTGCCTGTCTGATCAGTTTCAACCGATTGGGAAAGATATCCCGGCCAATAATTTCGCCTTCGTTGTTCATCAGTTGGCTAAGATAGGTCGTTTTTCCGCCAGGTGCTGCACACATATCCAAAACCCTTTGGCCGGGCTTAGGATTGAGACGTTCAACCGTCAATAAAGCGGCCTGATCTTGAATTACAAAAAATCCTTCTTTGTATAAAAAGGTGTCTTCTATATTGTTTTCGAACACTCCCAAATTATTTAGCTGAATTGCCTGTGGCGACAACGTCCCGGGAACCGCTTCAACACCAAGTTTTTCGAAATTTTCGATTAAATCTTGTCGGGATGTTTTTAATGTATTACACCGAATCGTAAACGGCGGTTTTTCATTAAGCAGTGGTATGATTGATTCTGCCTCTAGTTTTCCATAGGTCTCATAGTATTTATGTACGATCCAAAGCGGTACTGAATAACGAACCGATAAGGCTTCCTTTTCATTTTTCCAGTTTTCAAACTTAAATTCTTTGCCATCTTTCTCAATTTTTCTCATGATATTTCTCAAAACACCATTAATAAATCCTTTCGCTTGTGGCTGAACTGCAGCCGCCAAATTAACCGATTCATTGACAATGGCATAATTGGGTATCTTATCTAGAAAATATAATTGATAAATAGCTATTCTCAGAATTTCACTGACTTCCTTGTGAAGCTTATTCACCGGTCTGCTGCTATGCTGTTTAATAATATAATCTAAATAAATTTGATTTTGAAGGCACCCGTAAACAAGATTAAGGAAAAGCCGTCGATCCTCATCCTTCATTGGATTCTCAGACAATGTCTTTTTAATTTCAAGATTTGAATAAGCGCCATCATAATTAATTTTCAGCAGCGTTTCTAATGCTTGTTGTCGAATATTCATCAATCCCTTGAACCTCTTAATATTATTAATCGTAAAAGCGTTAATAAAGACATTAGCGCGGCTGCAACATAAGTCAAGGCGGCGGCTCGCAATACTTTTTTTACGCCCACTTCTTCCCCCGGCAGAATCAGATGATTATCCATCAGGGCCGCAATGGCTCGTCTACTGGCATTAAATTCTACTGGCAAGGTGATGACGCTAAATAACAGCGCGAGTGAAAAAAGAATAATTCCAAAGTCCATGAACGCCATTCCCCATGATGTCTGTGCAAAGAAAAATCCCAGAAAAAACAAAGGCCAGGCCAGATTTGAGGCAAATCCGGTAATTGGAACCATAAAGCTTCTGAAACGAAGTGGCCAATATCCTTCTTTGTCCTGAATAGCATGTCCTGTTTCATGGGCTGCCACACCGACGGCGGCAATGCTCGCCTGTTGGCCAACCCCCTGTGATAAACGCATCACTTTACTCCTTGGATCATAATGATCCGTTAAATTACCCGCTACATTCTCAATACCAATCATACTTAGTCCATTACTGTTTAATAATGTTCGAGCCGCTTCAGCACCGGTAACACCAGTTTTGGTTGCAACTTTACTGTATGCTTTGTAAGCGCTACTTACCTGATATTGGGCAAAAGCAGCTAAAATCACTCCTGGAATAAGTATTAAAAATGTCCAATCAAATGGTATAAAATACATCTGTTATCCTCCTAGTATTAAGGGTTGTTTATAATTTCATAATGTCAATTATTGTATCATGGTTTTCTAAAGAACTTCTTAGTCTATTTTAAAATTGTTCCAATCTGCATGGATTTTCCACGAAGAAAAACGGTTGACTTCATTCTTTTTTTTCCTGGCGCTTGTATATCTCCGATTATTAATGCTCCATCTTTTGTCTTGACAATCATTCCTTCTTTATCATTGGCCATCAGCACAGTTCCTGGTGTTTCTTCACCTTCCCAAGTCATTATCTTTGGAGAAAAGCATTTTATTTTTTCTTCTTTATAAAACACGTAAGCACCAGGATGCGGATCTGTTCCATTTATTAATGACAAAATAGCTGAACTTGTTTCGTTCCAATTAATGTGTCCGGTATCCTTCTGTATTTTGTCCGCATAAGTAGCCTGTTCTTCATTCTGGGGAATCGGTTGTGCCTTGCCTGTTATTAAATCTTCCAGCGTGATCATTAACAACTCAGCCCCGGCTGTAGATAATGCCTCATGCAGAGCTTCATAAGTTGTTGTTTCCGTAATTGGACATTCTGCTTTGGCTATCATATCACCAGTGTCCATTCCCTCCCTCATTTGCATGATGGTTACTCCTGATTTTGGCTCACCATCAATGATAGCCCGTTGAATAGGTGCCGCGCCGCGATATTTAGGCAGCAGCGAACCATGGATGTTCAAAGAACCATAGTGGGGCATTTGCAGAATTTCTTTTGATAAAAACTGTCCATAAGCAGCGACAATAAAAACATCCGCTTGATAGGTTTTCAATTGCTCAACAAATTCCTGCGCTTTAATCTTTTCCGGCTGTAAAACCGGAATGCCAAGCTCCACAGCTTTTTCTTTTAATGGCAGGATTGCTATTTTTTTTCCTCTTTTATTCGGTCGATCCGGTTGACACACAACGGCGGCCACCTTGTAGCCGGACAAAACCAATTTTTCCAGAGCCGGAACACCAAAGTCTGTTGTTCCCATAAAAACAATTTTTAAATTTTTCATTCTATTACGTGATCAATAAATAAAATGCCATCAAGATGATCCAGTTCATGGCATACTGCTCGGGCTAACAAGTCTGAACAGCTAAGGCGAAAAATTTTGCCTTCGATATCAGTCGCTTCCACCACCAATGATTGTGGACGAGAGACTTTTCCAGAACATTCAGGTAAACTTAAACAGGCCTCTTCATCAATCACTTCGCCATCTGTTGAAAGAATGCTTGGATTGATAAATGCGACCGGGCCATCCCCGACATCAATCACAACGATTCTTTTTAAAATACCGACCTGCGGCGCTGCCAAACCAACTCCGTCAGCAGATTTCATCGTTTCAATCATATCTTCACTTAAAATTCTTATTTTTTCATTAACATCTTGAATGACCTTTGATTTTTTTCTAAGAATTGGGTCATCATCGATCCTTATTTGTCTAATTGCCATTTATTCCTCCTTGATTTTATATTTTATGGATTAATCTGAATTGAAACTTTTGACTTCAATTTTTCAATTACACCCAATTTAATTATTTCCATCATGATCTTCTGAAATGTGCTTAAATCCGATATTTTTAATACAATCTGATACTTCACATTACCGCCTTTCGTAATGCCAAGGCGAATCGGTTTATAAATCGCGTGCCAGTCACCAGCCTTTTTGAAACTGCTCTTTAGCGCAACGTACAATTTAAATGCATCATTTTCTGTTTCTTTTTCATTTTTTTGAAATACCCCAAAAACAATCATATTGACGATTGGCGGATATTTCATTAGTTTTCGATAACGTATTTCTTCCCGATAGAATTCCTGGAATTCTTCATTGACGATTGAATAAATCGTATCATTTTCCGGTTCGTTTGTTTGAATGAGTCCAACCGTTTCATTTCCCATTGTTTTCTCGAAAAAGCGGCTGTATGTTTGATAAACAGTTTCTGATGCTCGATAATCCCCTTGATTGAGATCCTGATCAATCAAAATAGCAGCTGTTAAACCGACGTGAAAAAAGCTGAAATGATTGATCAGCACCTGGGTTCCGATAAAAATATCAATTTCTCCGTTTAATAACGCTCGATTTGTTTTCTTTATTTCCGATCGATTTAAATTTCCCTGCACTGTTTTGATTCGGGCATTTGGAAATATTTTTTTTATATTTTCTTCTAGTTGATCAATACCGAGACCCAGATACCGAATTTTATCGCTGCCACAAACAGAACAGTGAACTGGAATCGCTTCTTGATGTCCGCAATAATGACAATGCAAAGCATGATCATTTATAAAATATTTTAAAGAAACGTTGCAGTTCGGACATTTTATAACATGTCCGCAATTTCTACAGAAAATACTATTCGCATAACCCTTATTATTAATAAAAAGCACGCTCATGCGTTTCTGTTGTAAAGACAATTTAAGCTGTTTAATTAATTGACGGCTCAAAACACTCATATTGCCACTGCGTATTTCTTTCTGCATATCTATAATTTCAATTTTATTTTGACGCTTCTGCGGTTCTCCAATTTGAAGTTTGTTTAGTTCTTTGTTCTCAATTTGATACCAAATGGCGATCCTTGGCATATCATCTGCCAAAATATAAGCTATTTTCATTATTTCACTAATTTTTTTGGCAATATCTGTAATGTGAAATTTAGGAGCCGATATGGTAGTATGTGACGAATCATGTTCATCATCAATAATAATAAGCCCTAAATTTTTAAATGGTAAGAATAAAGAAGATCCAACGCCAATAACTACTTGGATGCGGCCACTTTTAACATTTTCAAATAACGCAAATCGTTCTTTTGGCGTCAGTCGGCCATGAAAAACGCCAACTTTTTCGCCAAAATATTTATAGAACATTTCCATCCGCTGAAATGTCATATTCACTTCAGGGAAAATAACGACAACGGATTGATTTGCCTTTATTTTGTCTTCAATTGCCTTAAAAAACAAACGGTATTTACTGACTGCATCAAAGACATGAAAGAAGATTCCATGATTTTTTTTTATTAACTGGTTGTATTTGTTATACTTTGTTTTTTCTTCATCGGTGAGGATAACCGCGGGTCCATTAATCTTATTAATTTCTGAAAATGTACCCGTTTCTCCCTGAAATAAAACCGCCGTCCTGGTTATATAGGCTTTTAAGATCAGCGGCTCTAAGCTTTTATCAAAACGAGTGGAGCACATTTTCAGTTCGGCTCCGCTCATATCCTTGCAGTTTAAATATTCAAGAAGCATTCGCTGCTTTTTTCCCAATTTTTTATCATTCTGAAGTAATTGACGTCCAGTTTCCGTTAAATGATAGGTATCGTGCGTCTGCTCTTCATTCGCAAAAATGGTTTTCCAAGTTTTAACTGAATCAATCACTTTTTTTTTAAGGAGCTGATCTAATATAACTTGGTCATCTTGTTTTACTTTTCTATGCGATACTACTTCATTTCCCGTGTTAAAATAATGATTCATAAACCAATTCTCATTTAAATCCAGAGAAAAATTACCTTGATTTTTAAAATAATTAATTTCCTGAATGGTTTTAATGCCCATGGTGAAATAAGAAAGGGCTTCATAAAATAAAGAACAATAGCAGGCCTTCATCCAAAGACACAGTTCTATTTGTTCTTCATTTAAAATTGCTTCTTTATCAATGTTTTCGTGTATTTTTTTTATTTTACCCGGATAGTCAGATGCCTCTTTCACACCAGTGACAAAACCTTCCATTCTGCGATTTCCAATACCAAAAGGAACTACTACACGCATCCCTTTTTTTATTAAAATTTCCAGTTCTTGGGGAACAACATAATCATAGGCATGGTCTATCCGCTTGTTCTTTTGATTTAAAAAGACTTCCGCAATTTTCACAGTACCGTCATTCCTATGCTTTTATAAACGATGAGACTTCAATTTTCTCGTCAACAAACAGTATCATGTCCGATTCATCCTTATTATTATCTTCTTCTAATTCTGATTCTTTTTTGGGTGCCAAACGAATCATATCTTCTGCTATTTCATTGGTTGCAATCGTCACCGGGTTGTCAATTTTTATTTTCACTAGGGGTTCATCCCCTTCAACTATCTCTCTCGCTCTTTTCGCCGTTGCATTCACCAACGAATACTTATTGCCCGCTTTTTTTATTAAATCATTTAATGCTGGATATCGCATCTTTACCTCCCAAGTATATCTTCAATTTTATTTTTCAATCGTTCTGTCCGACATTTTTCCGCAGTAATAATACTTTGAACTCTTCGTGCGGCATCTTCAAGGTCATCATTAATAACGATATAACTATAATCGTCAGCATTTCTCATTTCTTCATAGGCACAGTTCAATCGCATTTCCATTTGTTCCGTACTTTCAGTACCCCGTTCTTCAATTCTTCGTCGTAATTCCTGCATTGAAGGTGGCACAATAAAAATATAGATTCCTTCTTTGAAATTACTTCTCACCTTTGCTGCACCTTGAATATCGATCTCCAGAATAACATCATATCCGGATTCAAGTAAGTTTTCAACATAATCTTTGGGGGTTCCATAATAATTTTCGTAAACCGTCGCATACTCTAAATATTGTCCCTGCTCAATTCTTGTTTCAAAACTTTCTTTTGAAACGTAAAAATAATCTCGCCCCTGTTTTTCATAATTCCGTGGTTTTCTAGTAGTTTCAGAAATGGAAAGACGGAGGTCCGGATTTTTTTGACATATTATCTTACAGACACTTCCCTTTCCTGCACAGGATGGTCCTGATATGACGATAAGAATACCTTTTTCTCTTTCGAAAAATAGCTCCGATAATTGCATTTTATTTACTTCCTGGTTTTCAATTGGACAATCACTCATAGACTTAATAAACACCCCTACTCAATATTTTGAATTTGCTCTCTTATCTTTTCGATTTCGCTTTTTACATCTACCACAATATTTGCTATCGCTAAATCATTGGCTTTTGATCCAATGGTATTAATCTCTCGATTTATTTCCTGAATTAAAAAATCCAATTTTCTTCCAACCGGTTCAGTTTCAACTATAATTCCTTCTAATCGTTCTAAATGACTTTGCAGACGAGTTAATTCCTCATCAATGTTAAGTTTGTCCGACATGAGCGCAACCTCTGTCAATAGACGTTTTTCGTCTAATTCAACAGATTCAACATAAGAAGATATTTTTTCCCGCAGTTCTTCTTTGTATCGTTCAAGCATATCTGGACTTCTCTTTTTTATTTCTATTACATAATTTCGAATCGCTTCGCAGCGATTTGTAACATCTTTTTGCAGGGCGCTTCCTTCTCTTTCCCGACTTGCCTCAACTTCCGCTAACGTCTTTTGTAAAATCGGTTCGATCTTCAACCAAATACTTTCATAATCATCATGATCTTCCTCAATCATCATCACATCGGGAAATTTCGAAATCAATGATAAGCTCAAGTCATCACCGATCATGGAATCAAGCCTGCGGATTTCATTTAAAACCGAGATATAATTCTTTGCCAAATCGCGGTTAAAAACAATCCGTTTATTTTTTGCTCCAAGTTCGGTATATTTTATGAATACCTCAATTCGCCCTCTTGAAATGCTTTGTGATATCGTATTTCTGATTTTTTCTTCAATTGGATTAAGTGTTTTGGGAATTTTTATGAAAAAGTCTCTAAAGCGATGATTAATTGTCTTAATTTCAATTGAACAATCTACTTCCTCATCACGAAAATCTTTTCGTCCAAAGCCTGTCATACTTTTCATGGCGTTTCTCCATTTCTACTAAAATCAGCTATGTTAATTCTTCCTTTAAACCATTTTACCGGGTTGCCTCTATATTAAGTACTTCCTCAAGAAACCTTGCTATCTATATTTTGATCGGTTTTTCTAATCTTTTGATCACCGTTACAGATAAGTAGGTACCCGTTCCACTTTCCTCAGTAAAACCAACACCCCTTTCCCTCATGATCACATTAATATGTTCACACCACCAAGCCTTCACAAATTCACACTGCATTTAATTTCGTTTTAAACTCATTAAGTACTATCTCTCATATATCTTATTATACACTACATAGTTACTTAATTTATACACTATATCGAATTCTTCTTAAAAAGTCAAGAATCCACCCTACATTTGTTGTTGAATTCAATATCCATTTAAATTTCAACTGTCATCCTCTTTTATTTTTTTAAAAGACTTTTACATCTTAGCAGAACATGATAAAATCAAGCCAACAATTCGAAAGGAGCATCATTAATATGGCTTATGACGGCGTTACCCTGTATCATTTAATTAAAGAATTTAAAGTCCTCTTAATTGGAGGCCGTATTCGAAAAATATATCAACCGGAAACTGATGAAATTAGGATGCTGGTCAATGTAGGCAAAGAAAATCATCATGTTCTCCTGTCTGCCAATGCCAGCAATCCCATGGCTTACCTCACTAAAACAAAGAAAGAGAACCCCAGTGCTCCGCCAAGCTTTTGCATGGTTCTGCGAAAATATATTCTAAATGGCACCATTGTTGACATTACCCAGCATGAAACAGATCGTGTTTTGGAGATATCAATCTCCTCCAAAAATGAATTTAATGATACGGTTGTTCGAAAGCTTCTTGTTGAAATCATGGGGCGAAACAGTAATATTATCCTAGTTGATGAATCCCATAAAATTCTGGATTCCATGAAAAAGGTCGGTTCAACTTCCAGTCGATATCGGCAAATTCTACCTGGCCGGGATTACATTTATCCACCTGAAAACAACCGTTTGAATTTTTTAAAGTTCGACACCGATTCCTTTAACAACATCCTTCTTCTCAATCAGGATGTGACGGTTGAAAAAACATGCATTCAGGCATTTTTAGGAATTAGTCCTGCTATTGCCAGGGAAATCGCCTTTAGAAGTGGGATTAATCCCAACAGCAGTATATCTGAACTCAGCAAAAAGCAAGAACAATATTTTTATGAAGGTTTTTGCCAGGTTATTGATTCTTTCAAAGAGAACGCTTATCCTAATATAATTTACCAGAATAGGAGCATGGTTGACTTTTCAACCATCGACCTTCACCATTTAAGGGAAGATTATCACCATGAAACATATTCAAGTGTATCGGAGATGCTTGAAGACTATTACTATAAACGTGATAAAGCAATCCGTTTCAAAACACGAAGTGCAAATCTCCGCCATCAACTGGATACCCTTCTTAAAAAGAATGTTAAAAAATTAAAAAATTTACATCTTGATGAGGAATCATCCCATAAAAGTGAAAAATACAAACTCTATGGCGATTTGATTACCGCTAATATTTATGCCCTTGAAAAAGGTCAGGAAACTGCCACTCTTATTAATTATTATGACCCTGATTGTCAAAGCATTGAGGTACCGCTAAAAGTCAATCGAACACCTGCTCAAAATGCTCAAAGTTATTATAAAAAATATAATAAGAGTAAAATTGCATTACAACACTTAAGTGGCTATATCAAGGAAACCGAAGATAAAATTTACTATTTAGAAAGTCTCATCAATGGATTGGATCAATCCACTGAACTCGATGAGCTGGATGAAATTCGGCATGAATTTCTTCATTCCGAGTTTAACAAAAAAGCACTTTCCAAAGAAGATAAAAAAAAGCAAACTCCTTCAAAACCCCTTCACTATCTTTCATCCGAAGGTTTTCATATTTTTGTCGGAAAAAACAACTATCAAAACGATTATATCTCCACAAAAATGGGGAAAGATGAAGATTGCTGGCTTCATGTAAAAGATGCCCCTGGCTCTCACGTTCTGATTATGGCAAATGGACGTTTCATTCCTGAGAAAACCGTATTGGAAGCAGGAGTTTTAGCCGCTTTTTACAGCAAATCAAAAAATTCCAGCAATGTGCCGGTGGATTATCTCGAATTCAAATATTTGAAAAAACCGAGCAAAGCAAAACCTGGGATGGTCATTTTCACCAATCAGAATACTATGTACGTCACGCCCAGCCAGGACGCCGTTGATGCCATGGAAATCGTCGTCGATAATATCTAAAAACCAAACATATCCCTCAGGGGCGATCCGTGATCGCCCCTGCCAAACAATAGCCGCATTCGGTTTCATAAGACAACTGTTTTTCCTTAAAAATAATGTTTTTTTCTATTTTAATCCTTTTAAAAGCTCAACGAAATTATCCGGCAAATGAGCCTTAAATATAAGGCTTTCCCCCGTTCTGGGATGTACAAAACCCAGCGTATGGGCATGCAAACACTGTCCCTGTGTTTTAAAGGGATTTTTTTTGTCCCCCTTGCCATACAGAGGATCTCCTGCAAGGGGATGCCCTATTTTTTCCATATGTACTCGTATTTGGTGAGTGCGCCCTGTTTCAAGCTG
This sequence comes from Acetobacterium tundrae, assembly GCF_008086615.1. Lineage (GTDB taxonomy): Bacteria > Bacillota > Clostridia > Eubacteriales > Eubacteriaceae > Acetobacterium > Acetobacterium tundrae. Next base: position 252,585 of record NZ_RXYB01000001.1, on the reverse strand, counting down.
AAAACGCACAAAAGTATATTGAGCAAATCGTTTGATCACCTCAAAATGGGTGATCGCATCTTTCGAGTTCTTTTCAACCACCGCCATTTTGATTCGATCCACAGGATGTCGCCCAATGGGCATGTTCACGGTTCCTTTATTGGGTTTTATCACACCCTTAACAAGACCGTAGTACTGCCGCAGAATGGTATGCTCTTTAAGCTGCTCAGACAACCCATGATGCGCACAGTCCGTTTTCGCGATCATCAATAGTCCAGAGGTATCTTTATCAATTCGATGAATGATTCCCGGTCGCATAACACCGTTAATATTCGAAAGATTCTTGGTATGGTATAAAAGCCCATTTACAAGTGTTCCCTGATGATTTCCCGGGGCCGGATGAACCACCATTCCCTGAGGCTTGTTGAGTACAATGACGTCATCATCTTCATAAATAATGTCTAAAGCCATATGTTCCGGCACGATATGACATTCCCGAGGTTCTGGAATTGTAAGTGAAATATTTTCCCCACCTTTCAGGTGATAACTGGCCTTCTTTTTTTGACCATCTATCAACACATTTCCTGCTGTTATCAACCGTTTTACATATTCTCGTGAATAATCACCAGGCAATGTACAGCAGAACTGATCTAAGCGTTGATCACTTTCTAATGGCACTATGTAGTCAAATTGCTGTTTATTCATTAATATTTCTCCCTTTTATGCCTATCAGATGTACTTATCGACTTCCACTCGGATATTTCCTTTTTTTGTTCGATCTTCCATGCTGATAATCTTGGCTTTGCCTTTTCCTCTTAAAGAAACGATATCTCCGGAATTGATTCGAAAATCATTCTTGTTAATTTCGGAATAATTAACCCGAACCTTTCCCTGTTTAATAAAAACCAAGCTGTTTTGCCGGGAGAATCCCCAAATTTTATTAATAATGCCATCCATTCGATTGGATGCAACAACAAATGAAACACGTTCGAAATTTTTATCAAAGGTCATCATTTCAGATGATTCTTTAATTTGTATTTTTATTTCTCGACCTTTCACTTTATTAAAATTTATCCATAAAAAGTCTTGGAGCCTTTTATTTGCAATCAATTGGACTCGCTCTTCACCAACATTAATATCACCAATGCTTTCTCGGGTAATGCCTAGGTGCATCAGTTCTCCAAGAATATTGCGATGATCAAGAGGCATTTTTTTCTCAAACTCGATCGCAAAAATCGGCCATTCCAAGTCTTCTTCATTCACATAATCCGGAAAAATGCACAACATTTTTCTTTCCGCATCCTGGCAACCTCCAAAAAACAGATAAGGGACACCATAATTTTTTATGGTGTCCGCTATTTTTTGCTGGAATATTTCATCGTAGAAATCAAAAAAACGGGGTGCAAAATTATTATTGCAGGCATCTACCACACGTGATAATAAAAAAACATCTTTTTTTTCTGTCATAAGACATCCTTTCATATTTCCGAAATTCATCCTCATCTTAAAAGATAAGTGTAATTATCTTTTGGTAAAGGGGATAGAAAACCATTTGCAATAACAGAATTGCAGCAAAAGGGGAAAAGTCAATCGGTCCAAATACTGTAAATCGGCGTAATGGTGACAGGATCGGTTCTGTCAGACCGTAAATTGTCTTTACAATAATATTGTCTGGATCCGGTCTCACCCAGCTAAAAACGATATTAACAAAGATTAAAACCGTAATCAGCTCAAACAAATAATATCCTGCTGTTATAAAAATTCCCTGAAGCATAGGCAATCCTATTCCATGTCCTCATCCCACTCCAAGATTGGTGCATTAAAATCGACATCATCTCTTTCGGGATTGGTTAATACTGATACTGCTTTTGGAGCTAAAATGAATACATTATCCGCGATTTTATTAATTGAACCATCCAATGCGAACAATGCGCCACTTAAGAAATCAAAAATCTTACGGCCATTTTCATAGTCGGTATTTTTCAAGTTTAATACTACTGTTTTGTTATTTCGAATTTTATTACAAATACTTGGAGCATCTTTAAAAACTTCAGGTTCTAACACTAATACTTCCGGACCTTCATCAAAGGATAATTCACTATGTCGTGTTGTCGATGTTTTTTTTGCTTTTGGCGAACTGAATGCACTCTTGTTATCTTCAGTGTGGTCATCATAAACATCCTCTTCATAGATTTCATCGTAACCATCCTCATTATCCACTTCCATACCAAAAACCTTAATAATTTTATCCTTAAATTTTTCTGCCATCATATATCTCCTAACTACTAAATATTTTTCGTCCAATTCTTATCATATTGGAACCCTCTTCTATTGCAATTGTGTAATCATCAGTCATACCCATGGACAAGTAAGTCATTTGTATAACGTCGTCCAAAATTTTCTCTTTTATTTTATCATAAATTCTTCGTAATTCCACAAAAATATTCCGAATTTCTTCATTATTTTGTGTTAACGGACCAATTGCCATAAGGCCTTTTACTTTGACATATTTATACTTAGGAATCGCTTTTAGCACTTCCTCCAGATCTTCTATCAAAATACCTGATTTACTATCTTCTCGAGCTAAATTTAATTGCAGTAATACCGACGTAACCGTCTCTTGTTTTTTGCTTTCCTTTTCAATTACATCCAATAATTCGAGAGAATCGACTGAATGTATCAGAAAAGTTTTTCCAATCAAGTACTTCACTTTGTTTTTTTGCAAATGTCCAATAAAATGCCAACGCGGTTCATTTCCAAATTCTTCGTATTTTTTTAAAAAATCCTGAACCTTGCTTTCGCCTAGATCATGGACCCCCGCATCCAGCACTGCTTTTGTATCTTCAATGCTGTGATACTTGGTGACAGCAACAAGCGTTACATTATTTGGAATCTCTGCTTTTATCTTATTAATATTATCAGAAATCACACTTTCACTTCCTTATGGATGAATGCTTATTCGCATTCCACTACCTAAATTGGGATTATCTATTTCTTTCAATATCGCATCCCCATTGTTATATTTTTCTACCGAGACGGCTAATGAATTTTTAAAATAGTCTTTTGTAACAATATTTACTTTTGTTTCACCATTTTCTTTAAATACTGCACTTTTAGGTATTTCAAATGCATTGTAATCTTGAATATATATTGCTGCATCCCCAATAACCACATCAGAAAAATCATTGACATAATCTTTAACCATCAGCACAATTATCTTTTGATTACCCGCTGTTACAATATCAACAAAATAACCAGAATATATTTTTTTATTATACTCAAACCGAAGTTCCGGAAAATAATAAAGTTGATCGATCCGTTTGATTAAAAAATCATAATATTCTTGATTAATTCCGCTATCTGCAGTCCCCATCATCTCAGCTTTAAGAGAAAGCACTTTATCCTCTCCCATTATACTCTTATCTTCTGGAATTGTAAAAGCAACATAGACATGATCGTTGTTGACCACTTTAAAAAGACTTTCTGATTCTTGATCAATCTTGCTTACTGAATCTAAAAAAGCAGTATTGATATACGGCAATATGTTTTCATCTAATGTTTTTTCAACCGGTTTAATCGTTGTATAAACGTAACCACTCGAAAGCATTCCTAAATTATTAAGCGTTATCTCTTTTTCTTGTCCGCCGAGTAAACCAACAAACTTCTGACGCTTTGCCTGCAACCCATTCAAGTCAAGTCCCATGTATTGAACCGATTCAATTAGGAAATTTTTGCGTTCCCGCTCAGTTTCCCCAATCTGACTTGTAATACTGGTCATCCCTTGATAATTTGTAACAATATCGCCAACAATTCTGCCCCAGTTATTATAATACTCCTCTGAAATGATTGTATCAATCACTTTGATTTGTTCATTTAAATAATCTGTATTGACAACTTTTGGCGTATTGGTGAGCGGTTGATATCCATTGGCCTTTTCGCCCTCAGCTAGTGAGAGATCACTAGCTGAAAAATTATCAAGTATTCGATAATCAACATCTTTAAAAAAATACATTTCTGTTTTATATGACTCCGTATACTCTTTCTTCTCAAGAAGCATACTCATGCTACTACGATAACCTGAAACAACAATTATCGCTACAATAAAAAAAAAACGATGCCAACAGTTGTTTTCTTTAATGAATTGACTCGTCTATTATTTTTCCGTTTTACTTTTCCCATATTATCACCTTATAAAAAAATGGTCTGAGTGAGAGGATTTGAACCTCCGGCCTCTTGACCCCCAGTCAAGCGCGCTACCAAGCTGCGCTACACCCAGACGGTAAACATATTATAATGATTAATGGCCTATTAATCAAGTTATTTTTCATTTTTGTTCATTTAGTTCAGTAAAATTTAGTTTGGATTAAGGGTATCTAGTTTCTTAACTCACAGATACCCATTATATTTTTATCTCATTGCTCATTAAATCGAGTTCTTTTATGTTATTTTTATATTAAATCTCATCAACACTGATACCAAGATCAATCAGCTGATCAAGCTCTGCTTCTGCGGGAGCATTCATCATCAGGCAACCATGATTTTGCGTTTTGGGGAACGCAATAACGTCACGAATATTATCACTATCCGTAAGCAGCATAACCAATCGGTCTAATCCAAATGCTAAACCGCCATGAGGAGGTGTTCCATATTTAAGGGCTTCCAAAAGAAATCCAAATTGTCTCCATGCCGACTCTTCGGTAAAGCCCAAAGCTTTAAAGACTTTGCTCTGTATCTCCTGGTTGTGAATACGAATACTCCCACCACCAAGTTCGACGCCATTAATAACCATATCATAAGCATCTGCCCGGACTTTTAACAGATCCGTTTCAAGATATGGTATATCCTCCGACAATGGCATTGTAAAAGGATGATGTTTTGCAGTATATCGACCCGCTTCAGCATCGTACTCCAACAAAGGAAAATCGGTAACCCATAAAAAATTATATTGATCTTTTAAATCATAGTCCAGTTTTCTGGCTAATTCTAATCGCAACTGTCCCAACGCATTACAGACAATTTCATTGGTATCTGCAATAATGAAAATCAAGTCGCCTGGTTCTGCATTGGTTCTGTCAAAAATCGCCTGTTTTTCGGCATCAGAAATAAATTTCAGAATTGGTGACTTCATTTCGCCTTCTGAAACATCGATCCATGCAAGCCCTTTTGCTTTATATATTTTTGCAAAACTTTCAAGTCCTTTAATAGCCTTTTTACTTAGCTTATCCTGAGCTCCTTTGGCATTGACTGCCCGGACGCTTCCGCCTTTTTTGATAGCCCCTGAAAAGACTTTAAATTCAGAATTTTTAACAATATCTGACAAATCCATAAGTTTCAACCCAAAACGTGTATCCGGCTTGTCCGAACCGTATTGATCCATAGCTTCCTGATAAGTCATTCGCATCATCGGAATCTGTACCTCAATGCCTTTGATTTCTTTCATTATCCTAGCAATCATACCTTCACTGATGGCAATGATATCGTCCTTATCAACGAAGGACATTTCCATATCGATTTGGGTGAACTCCGGTTGACGATCCTGCCTTAAATCTTCATCTCTAAAGCATCTGGCGAGCTGATAATATCGATCAATACCGGAAATCATTAAAATTTGTTTGTATAATTGAGGCGACTGCGGCAGCCCAAAGAATTTTCCCTTTTGCACGCGCGATGGCACCAGGAAATCTCTTGCTCCTTCTGGAGTAGGTTTAGCAAGGATAGGCGTTTCAACTTCGCAAAAGCCCTGTTCATTTAGATAATTTCTGGCAATTGTTGCAGTTTTTGCACGGGTCATCAATATCTTCTGAAATTTCGGTTTTCTCAAATCAAGATAACGGTATTTCAGCCGTACCGCCTCGTTTGTCTGATCGTTGTCTTCAATATAAATCGGCGGTGTTTCAGCGGTATCAAGAATTTTCAGATCTTGTATTTCAACTTCAATTTCACCAGTAGGAATATTGGGGTTAACATTCTGTTCGGTTCTTAATACGACTTTGCCCTTAATATTTAATACATATTCATTTCTAACCTTTTCAGCCGTTTCAAACGCTTCCGGTTTTTCTTCATTAACAACGAGTTGAATCTTGCCAGAACGATCTCTTAAATCAATGAAGAGAACCCCGCCAAGATTACGACGGTTATCCACCCATCCTGACAGTTCAACAATTTTTCCGACATTTTCTGCTTTTAATTCGCCACACATGGCATTTCTATAAAAAGTCTTCATTCTACCTCCGATATATATCTACATTTTTATCATCTTAACTAACCTATATATTATAATGATGTTCTTACTAAATTGTCAAGTATGATTCCCCCAAAACAAAGATTTAAAGTAAACTTTTGAACAAAACCAAGTATAAAAGAACATACTTTTTAAGTTTCTTATAATCGTTCGCAACCAAAAATATTGGAAATTCTAAAAGCCAATTCTTTATCCTTTAGCATAATAAACACCGCAGATAAACAATTGGCCCTAATATTTTTATTTTTTCGCAATGAAAAGCTCATACATTTTAAGCTTTTTCATAACAATCTCTTCAAACCGATCATTATAAGTCTTGACGTCTTTCACCGTAAAAACTTTTTGGATACAGTCATTAGTTGGTTCATAGAGGTTACCAGTTGAGCCGGCACCAATACCAATGGTTGACTGACACTCGGACATCATCATGATATTGTATATCCCTTCATGTCCAGGTTTTGAGTAACCAATATTCTCGCTGTTGCCCCTTGTGTATTTTAAACGGTATAAATAATAGGGGTCGTAGGTTTGTTCATGCAGACGATTTTTAACCGTTTGATAGAATTCCTCTCCATATCCTTTACTAACAACAATACCATTCTGATTTTTTATTTCAGAACCTTTTTTTATCGAAAGATTATGAATTGTTATATTCTCCGGATCGAATGATATCACTTTTTTTAATGTATCGAAAAAGTCATCCGGACCTTCATCACCCAGACCTATAATAAGATCCATATTTAACGTTTCAAAACCAATTGATTTTATTAGCGCTACCTGTTTTTCAACCAAGCCCTCTTCCCACGGCCTTGCAACTGCAAGCATCGTTTGAGGATTCATCGATTGCGGGTTGAGGCAGACTCGCTGAACACCATGTTTTTGGGCAACTTCCAATTTTTGCTGAGTAATCGTGTCCGGACGTCCGGCTTCTAAGGTATACTCTCTAAGATTGGAAAGATCAAAAGAACTTTCCAAGACTGTCATCAAACTGTCTAACTGCTCAGCACTTAATACGGTTGGTGTCCCGCCGCCAATATAAAGCGTATCAACAGATATTTCCAATATCTTAAATAGTTTTCCAACTCGATCGGCTTCCAACAGTAAATTATTGAAATACGCATTTAAATTAATTCCTTTTTTGTCAACAATGGTTGAAACAAACGAACAATAAGCACATTTAGAAGGGCAAAGCGGAATTCCCACATAAATACTCACCCGTCTCTTGCCATTACAATCTATTTCTGGAATCATAAAAGGTTTTTGTTTTTCAGCCAGATCAATCAGGAGTTTTGCCCGATCACTGCTGACCCGATAATCTGCTCTGAATTTTTTTTCGATTTTGGGGGAATCCAATCCCATCTCAAAATATTTTCGTGCCATTTTTACAGGCTTTATTCCGGTTAATGTACCCCACTGAAGATTTCTCTCGAAATATTCAGACAAAAAATCATAAAGAAACCCCTTGTAAACACTGTTATCAAGGGAGTCTTCAATACTCTTAAACGGGAACCGTCGTACTAATGATTTCTTGTCCTTCCAGGACAAAGACAGAACAACGCGATCGCCTTCATTTTTTTGAGAAAGCACACCTTCTGCTTCACCCTCCAGAATATTTTTAACGCCTGGATCGAAGGCCTGATATAATTCATGAAAATTGTATTCCAGTGATGGACGCTCTAAATCAAAACGAAGAACTCTTATTTCCATTTTCCTATACACATCCTTTGAAAAATGGATTGTGTTTTTTTTCATAGCCAATGGTTGTATTTTCCCCATGTCCAGGCAAAACTTTTGTATTATCATCCAAAACAAACAGTTTTTTTTGGACGCCGCTTAGCAGTTCTGCCAGATCACCATCTGGAAAATCAGTTCTTCCAATCGATGTGTTGAATAAAGTATCTCCTGCAAAAAGCGTATCACCTACTAAGAAACAGACGCCGCCTTTTGAATGGCCAGGCGTATAGAAGACTTGAATATTCATATCTCCAACCTGGATTTTTTCTCCTTCAGATAAATAGCCATCTGCCGGTGCCAGATCAAAAGGCATCCCAATCACCGTTGAAAGATTTCTTCCGGCATTAGTTAGACAATCGGCATCACTTTTATGAATCAGAACCTTGGCTCCTGTTATATCTTTGATTTGACTAACACCGCCAATATGATCAAAATGTCCATGGGTTAACAATATATATTTAACCTTTAATTTATTTTTTTCTATGATTTCGACAATCCGTTGATCCTTAAATCCGGGATCAATCACTGCCGCTTCTAGAGATTTTTCATCCCAAAAAACATAGCAGTTTGTTCCCATTTGACCAAGGGATTTTTTAATAACTTTCATAATTTCTCCCTAAAATTGTTTTTCACTGTCCAGTAATAATGTCACTGGGCCATCATTAATGATCGATACTTCCATTTCTGCCTGAAAAATTCCTGTTTCAACTTTTTTTACCGGCTGTTCTCTTATTTTTTTAACAAAAACATCATATTTTTTCTGTGCTTCCTCCACCGATCCACTGCGAGTGAATCCCGGTCGTCTTCCTTTTCTGCAATCACCATAAAGTGTGAATTGTGAAACCAACAGTAATTCGCCCGCTATGTCTAAAATGGAGAGATTCATTTTACCCTCGGTATCATCAAATATTCTCAAATTGACTAGTTTATGGATTATATAATCCATATCTGCTTCTGTATCATCGGATTTTATACCCAGAAACACGTTCATCCCATAACCAATCTTGCCAATGCTTTCCTGATTAACCCGTACCTCTGAAGACACTACTCGTTGTATCACTGCCCGCATCATTTCTCCTTACACTCTGTATATCTGAATAATTTCCTTGATTTTACTTAAATTTTTAATGAGCAAATTTAGCTCTCGACGGCTCTTTACCTCCAGGGTTGCCGTAAAATAGTCATATTCGTTTTTTTCTGTTTTTACATTCAGCGCCGTAACCGGAATTTTCATTTCAAGAAACATTTTTGAAATTTCTATAATCGTTTTGGGTGATTCATTCGCTTTAATATGAATTTCTGCTGTAAAAGACCCGGTACTGAATTTGTTCCATTCGACTTCAACTATTCTTTCCGGATCACTCAAATTCAGAACATTTGAACAATCAGCGCGATGAACGGATATGCCCCGCCCCTTCGTTATATAACCAACTATTTTATCACCAGGCACCGGATTGCAACACTTCGCAAAATGAACGTCAATCTCATTGTGTCCGGCAACGATGACCGTGCTACTAGTCTTCTTCTGTTCTTTTTGAGGCTTTTTAAAGACAATTTCTTCGGCTTCCTCTGTAAACTCCTTGGGAAACAGAAGACGCATTTTTTGCAATACGGTCCCCGTTTTGATCCCATTGTATCCAATTGCTGCATAAAAATCATTGAGACTTTTATAGCCGCATTTTTCGGTAAGAATTTCTAAATTAACTAAGTTTAAAAGATTGGAATGCTGTAATCCTTGCCGTTTTATCTCCCGTTCAAGTACTAAGCGACCCTTTTGGATGTTTTCATCTTTCTCTTCTTTTTTAAAATACTGTTTAATTTTATTTCTGGCATGAGGACTTTTTACAAAACTCAGCCAATCTCGACTGGGACCATTTGAGTTCTTTGATGTCATGACTTCGACAATATCGCCGCTTTTTAATGGGCTGTTTAACGGCACAATCTTATTATTGACTCGCGCACCAACACAATTATTTCCAATATCACTATGAATCCGATAGGCGAAATCCAGTGGACATGATCCTGCCGGCAAAGGAACCACGGCTCCTTTTGGAGAAAAAACGTATACCTCGTCATTAAGCAGATCCACTTTTATTGTCTCTACCAACTCACCGGCATCTTCTGAATCTCTTTGAAGTTCAAGCATTTGGCGTAGCCAGGACATCTGCATTTCATATTTGTTGTCCTTCGCATCTTTTGAATCGACTGAATCCGTCCGCCCTTCTTTATATTTCCAGTGGGCAGCAATACCGTATTCTGCGGTTTCATGCATCTCTCTTGTTCTAATTTGGATTTCAAAGGGTTCACCTTTTGGCCCCATAACAGTTGTATGAATTGACTGATAGAGATTTGGTTTTGGCATCGCAATATAGTCTTTAAATCGTCCCGGTATCGGTGTCCATTGGGAGTGGACAACCCCTAGAACGCCGTAACAGTCTTTTAATGAATCCACAATCACCCGAACTGCAATAAGATCATAGATTTCATCAAAACTTCTGTTCTGCTTTTTCATTTTTCGATAAATACTATAAAAATGTTTTGATCGGCCATAGATTTCTGCATTCGTTCCAACTTTTTCAATTTCTCGTGTTAATACTTTGATCACATCAGCAATATAAGCTTCTCGAGCACTTTTCTTGATTTTAATTTTATGAACCAAATCATAGTAACCTTCGGGATCCAGATATTTCAACGATAAATCTTCAAGTTCCCATTTTATCGTTGAAATTCCCAGACGATTTGCCAATGGGGCATAAATATCCAAAGTTTCTTTAGCCTTCTCAATTTGCTTCGATTCACGCATATATTCCAGTGTTCGCATGTTATGAAGTCTGTCAACTAATTTTATTAAAATGACTCGGATGTCTTTTGACATTGCTAGAACCATTTTACGCAAATTTTCGGCCTGGCTTTCTTCTTTCGATTGAAAGCCTATTCTGCCGATCTTAGTGACTCCTTCAACTAAATCAGCTATATTTTCATTAAATGCCTCTTTAATATAATTATAGGAATAAATGGTATCTTCAATTACATCATGTAAAAGGGCAGCTACAATTGTTTCAGTATCCATCTGCATTTCTGCCAAAATATAGGCAACAGAAACCGGATGAATTATATAATCTTCCCCTGAAAGTCGCTTCTGATCCTTGTGAGCTTCCTTGGCAAGTTCATATGCCTTATAAATCATTTCGGTATCGGCATCTGGATTGTTTGCTTTTACTAGGTTTATTACATTGTCAATTTTTCCTTTTACTGCATCATTTTCCATATTGTATCTGCCTTTTTTCTATTTTAAAAAAATTTTAATAGGGATAAGTCACAATTGAATGAACAAAATAATCTTTTAGTAAATCACGGCCGCCTAATTCTGTGAGTTCGATCAGCGTAATTATCCCGGCAATCTCCCCCCCCAGCTTTTCGATAAGCCTTGTGGTTGCCATCAATGTTCCGCCTGTTGCGAGGAGATCATCCACAACAATGGCCCGATCACCTGGTTTAATTGCATTTTTTTGTATTTCAACAATATTTGATCCATATTCCAGATCATACGCTACTGAAGAAACTTCACCTGGCAATTTCCCGGGTTTTCTAACCGGCACCAAACCCGCTCCAATTAAATAAGCCAGCGGTGTCCCAAAAATATAGCCTCTTGCTTCAGGAATCGCCACCAAATTTGCATCCAAAGCCTTTGCAACCTTTGCCATTTCATCAATGACATATTGAAAAGCGCTGGGGTTTAAAATCAAGCTGTTAATATCCTTAAAGCTAATCCCGTCTTTGGGGAAATCTTCATACACCTGAATTTTATCTTTTAGATCCATCTCTTCTCCCTCACTCGTCACTTATTATTTTTTCTAATTTTATCATTAGTTTCGTATTTTGAATATCCTTTTTTTCATTGGCTGGAATTATTTTGGAGAAAACGATCTCATTTTTTATGCCATATGCAATCAATCCTGCTTCTCTTAGTATCTCACAAGACATTAGCACATGAAATGGTGAAACATTCTGACTGCCTTCACCGACCTTTTGGATTGGCACTCCATATTCTTCGCTCTTTTTTAAAAGAACATAAATTTTGCGAATCATCACGACACTTAATTTCAGTTCTTCTAATAAATTCTCATTCATTAATATTTCAATTTTTTGTTTCGGATTTTCTTCCATAACAATTGTCTTTACCAACTGCATTGCCATATTGACTTGCCAAACAGGATTCAGCTTAATATCTTTTATCTGCAATTGCAAGGTTGTATTGCCGCGATACTCATTCATATCCAATCGACAAACTAACATGACGCCATTGTAATCTCCACCTAAAACATCAACTTGAGTGGAATAAAAATCTCCCAGTCCGAAACCAACAGCTTTTAAACCATTTTTTAGACTCATGCGCAAATGATTGTTTTCTCTGCCCATCGTTCCCATGGATATTGCCGTAAGATTATTCATCAGAAACTGGATTCCAGGATTTCCCATACCACATGGTTCAAATAATGCCAATTCATCTAAAGTTGTCCAAGTGATGTCCGTTTCGTTTATTTGTGCATCGTAATACACTTTTTTTATCAACTGTTTTTTTATATCAACCGATTTTCCATAGTCAATGACTTTCGCTTTCATCATTTCGATGTTTTCTTTTTTGATGCTGAAACCAGCCGCTTGCTCATGTCCGCCAAAACTGATAAAGAGTTCTTCGCATGATAACAGTGCTTCAAAAATATTAAAGCCATCCACACTCCGGCAGGATGCTTTTCCTACTCCATCCTCAACACTGATCGTAATAACTGGGTTATAATACTTTTCCTGAATCCGGCTTGCGACGATGCCAATAACACCACTATGCCAATTTTCTCCCACAACAACGATAATTTCATCCTTATAAAGTTCTAATGAATCCACTGTTTGCAAAGCTTCTTCGAGAATTTTACTTTCTAATTCCTGCCGTTTTTTATTTTCATCGCGTAGGAAGCATGCCGTTGACATTATTTTTTTAGTATCTGTTCCAATTAAAAGTTCCACAACATGGTCTGCTTCACCAAGACGTCCGGCGGCGTTAATTTTTGGACCCAGCACGAACCCGAAATGCCAAGCTTTTAAAGTCTTCAATTCGCTGACTTCCATCAAAGCCTGTAGTCCTGGGTTTTTAGGACCATTATTAAGATAATTCAATCCTAATGACACCAAACAACGATTTTCATCCTGAAGGGGAACGAGATCAGACACAGTCGCTAATGCCACGCATTCAATACTTTCCTGGAGATCTATGACTACATCGAGTATTTCACCCAATGCCTGAACAAGTTTGAATGCCACACCTGCTCCGCATAGTTCTTTAAATGGATATGCAGCATTTGGTACCTTTGGATTAATGATTCCATAAGCCTTTGGAAGGCTTCCATGACATTCATGATGATCTGTGATAATCACGTCACATTTTTTTTCATTGCAAAAATCGACTTGTTCATTTGCTGAAATTCCATTATCCACTGTGATTAATAAAGTCACGCCTTCATCTATTATATCCTGCAGGGGAGAAGTGTGTAGTCCATATCCTGTAACCAGACGGTTAGGGATAAAATAAGTCACATCAAATTCCTGTTCTTTCATGAATTTTAACAGGATTGCCGTACCGATTGTCCCATCTGCGTCATAATCTCCATAGATACATATTTTTTCATTATTTTCTCTGGCATCAATAATCCTCTTCACAACTTTTTCCATGTCTTCAAATAAAAATGGATCATGCAAATCGTTTAAGTTTGGTTCTAAATAACAGCGTCCCTCTTCGATGGAGGAACACCCTCGATTGATGAGAAGATCCGCAGCTAAAGCACTTAACCCAAAACTGCTGATTAAATCTTCTTCCAATTTCGTCCTGTTTTCTTCTCTGATGTTGTTTTTTTTGTTACGTAATATCCATTTTGTTTTTACTGTCATTACTCGACCTCTAAATTATTTTCTAGGTGTTCTATCCTTAATGGATAAAAACAAAGCGCCAGAGATATTTCTCTGACGCTTAAGCTTACTCAGCCTAAATTAAACTTTTGTCCCGGTTATTTTCATGCTCTTTTTATGCTGATACGTTTTAATGACATACCAAAGAGCTCCAGCGTTGAAAATAGAAGAATACGTTCCAATAACGACCCCAACCATTAACGGCAGTGCGAAATTCTGGATAGCCGGCACTCCAAAAATATACAGTGATGTAATCGCAACGAATGTCGCAACGGAAGTAAAAATACTACGTCGCATCGTTTGTGTTACACTGGCATCCAACAATTCTCCATAGGCATACTTCCCAAACTTTGGACGATTTTCCCGGATACGGTCAAATACGACAACGGTGTCCATAATGGAATAGCCAAGAATTGTTAAAATTGCCGCAATAAATGGCGAGTTCACTTGAATTTGGAAAACTGAATAAACACCGACAACAACAATCAAGTCATGAACCAATGCCATAATAGCGGTTATACCAGAGATGAGTTCAAATCGAAAGGTAATATAGAGCAACATTAACACGACTGCAACAAGTACGGCTTTAACTGCATTAGTAGAAGCCTCGGCTCCAATAGAAGGATTTACCGTATCGACTGATATAAGGTCAGTATTCGCCAGATTATATTTTTCTTGAAAACCTGAGAATAAAGCCTGACGTTCTTCGGTAGTAAAACTCTTTTTAGTCGTGATAACCGCCTCCGTCTGGGCATCACCTGCATAGGTCACATCTGCACTTGGATCGAACTTATCGACAATAGCACGAGCATCTGCATTTTCAAATGGCGTATGTAATTCAATACTAATAATAGTTCCGCCGATAAAATCGATTCCAAAATTAAGCCCCTGAATCAAAAGGGAACCTAAACTAATGGTAATCAATACCAGGGAGATGCCAAACCATATTTTAACATTTTTTGCGATATTTAAATTCTTTTTCATAATGGCTCTCCTCCCTATAGTCCGTAAAAAGCATTATTGTTAAATAATCCTGTTTTGACCAAAATTTTTACTAACTGTTTCGTAATAACAACGGCCGTAAACATACTCACCAAAATACCCAAAATCAAGGTGACTGCGAAACCTTGGACGCTTCCGCTTCCGAGAAAGAAAAGTACAAATCCGGCAATCAATGTTGTTGCATTTGAGTCGATGATTGTCCCAAGCGCTCTTTTAAAACCATTATCGATGGCCGTCAGCAATGATTTTCCAAGTCGGGATTCCTCTTTAATTCGTTCGAAAATGAGAACATTGGCGTCCACCGCCATACCAACCGTAAGAATCAGCCCGGCAATACCCGGAAGGGTCAACGTTACATTTAGTGCTGTCATAAGTATCAACAAAATCATGATATATATAATCAAAGCTAAATCAGCTAATACACCAAATCCGCGGTAAGCAAGCAGCATGAAAATAAGCACTGCGCTAATCCCAATAATACAAGCATGAAAAGTATCATTCAGCGAATCTTGTCCTAATGTAGGGCCAATCGTCTGAACTTCTACTGGTTCAAGCGTCACTGGAAGGGCCCCACCGCGAATTAATTCAGCCAAACTTCCGGCTTCATCAAGACTCGCCTGTCCTTCAATCACTGCCTCGCCATTGGTAATTGCAACATTAACTGTCGGCGAAGAAATAACTTGATCATCCAATTTTATTTTTATCACTTGCCCGATATATTTTTGTGTCGCATCAGCAAAAAGCTTGGTTCCTTCTTCATTGAATTTAAGAGTTACCACAGGCTTTTGTACCCCGCTGCTATCGGTTTGCATAACACCCTTGGAATCTTCAATGTCTTGTCCTGTCAGAATAACTGAATCATCCGGGCCTAAAAACTCAAGCTGAGCCGTTTTCCCAATGAGACTCAGTGCTTCTTCCTGGTTGCTGATTGACGGAATCGAAACACGAATTCGATTATCGCCCTGTTTCGTAATGGTCGGCTCGGAAACCCCGATGGAATTAATTCTTTGACTAATTGTTGAAATTGTCGAACTTATTTCATCAGATGTTACCGCTCCTCCATCAGTACTTGTGGCTTCTAAAACAACGTTAACCCCTCCGGTCAAATCCAAACCATACTTAATTGTGTTTTGAATTTTACCAATATCGTACACGTTAACGGTAAAGCCAACAAATAACACATATGCTGCAACAATAATAAGCAGGATAATACCTATTAATTGGGCTATACTTTTCTTATTTACTTTCTGTTTATCCACACGCTCTCCTCCTTCGTTGATTCACAATTTTGTGAATCAAATTATATATTTTTATTCAATAACAGACTCAATTGAACTTAATTGGGACCATACTTTTTCGTTTTCCCAGACATCCATAATCAATATAATACCCCGACCATGCCTTTCGCCGATTATTATGATACGGCTTGACATATACAATAATTATATAGGGTTGTCCGTAAATTGCCAACATGAACATTTCCAGTTGGACTTGGTTCAACTGGATCTCGTACCATTTATTCCTCCATATTTAATTAATTTAACAAATTTTCCAACTTGCTATGGTTGATAACCTTAATTATTTTGTCAACCGCTTCAAAGTTCTTCAACCTGCTTATTATAGCATTAATGAATAAATTAATCATTTTTTTTTTCATTTTTTTCAATCAACTGTGCATTACGTACAATCGTTTTTTTTCCTCGCCATCCAGCAGCCGTTTTCCCAAATCTTTCTTTAAAGATTTTATTTGTCATTACTAAAATATCTTCAATATCGGGATAAGCTAATTCAGGACTTGTCCAAAATCGTCTTTCACTTGTTTTTTTCAAATCCTTGTTATAAGGGCAGACCTTCTGGCATAGGTCACATCCATAGAGGTAAGTTTTGACTCTTTTTTCTTCATCCGTTGAAAGCGTCTTTTTTTGTGTTATATATGAAATGCATCGTGAAGGATCAAGGGTATATCCTTCACCTAGCGCCTGATAGGGACATGCATCCAGACAACGACGACAATCTCCACAGCCATTGGAAATTTTTTGTGCTGGATTAAATGCTATCTCAACATCCAGTAAAACTTGACCAATAAAAAAGTATGATCCTAACGTTTGACTGATCAGAAGATTGTTTTTGCCGAAGAATCCTAATCCGGCACGATAGGCAGATCCCCGATCAATCAATGGGCTGTTATCGACAAAGGCTTTATAAGTTACCGTCGGCTTCCTTTGAGCAGTTAAATTCTCATTAATCTTTTCCATTAAATGATTTATTAAATTTCGCAGGACAACATGATAATCTTCGCCCCAGGAAACAGATGCCAAATCGGCTCTTTTTTTGTCATCACTTGGTTTCTTTAGTTTTTGATAACTACTGACTCCAATAACAATTCCTGATTTTGCATTTTGAAAGAAGTGTTGATAATTGATTCGATCTTTAGGCTGGCCACCTTCGAATCCAGTAATTAAGCCGGCTTCGTATCTTTTTATTAGATATGGAAGACACTCAACCAGCGGTTCAACCGAAAAAAAGCCAATGAGATCGATTCCTAAATCAAACGCAATTTTTCGAATTTCTGCTTCCATCATTTTTTCTTGTCCGCCTTTTTTAATTCTTGCTATCAAAGTGAAAAGAGCTACCCTGAGGAAGCTCTTAACTTAATATACATCATCTGCACAAACCAAACTATTCATGTCTATTTTAATACCGACTCGATTAGTTTCCATGATTCTTCTTTTCCTAATTTTGTTTCAGAAGAAAAAAGAATCACCTCACGAGAATTTTTTAAATTCAAAGTTTTAGCTATTTGATTCATGGATTTTTTTTGATTTGTTCTTGAAATTTTATCAGCTTTAGTACCTATAATTACAGGGTTTAATTCATAATATGTTAACCATTCATACATCAAGAAGTCATCTTCCGATGGTTCATGTCGGGAATCAATCAGCTGAAAGATCATGACAACATTTTCTCTTTGCCTTAAGTATTTTTCGATCATCTTTCCCCATTTATCGCGTTCAGATTTGGATGCTTTCGCATAACCGTAACCCGGCATATCAACAAAACGAAAAAGGTCATTAATTTGATAAAAATTCATTGTTTGTGTTTTCCCGGGCTGCTGGCTCGTTCGCGCCAAGTTTCGACGCTCAATCAGCGTATTGACAAATGTTGATTTACCAACATTTGATCGTCCAAGAAGAACAACTTCGGGAAGATTATCACCTGGATACTGAGCTTCTGCTACAGCACTGATGACAATCTCCGCTTTATTTACTTTCATAGTATCTCCATTTCTAACGAGCCTGGCCTAATTACTCTGTTTCAATTGATTAAAAACTATTTCAATGACCTCACTCATGTTTGAAACAGACTGGATGTGTAAAGCTTGCAAAACAACTATTGGAATATCTTCAAGATCCTTTTCATTTTCTTTTGGCAAAATAATTTCCTTGATTCCCGCACGATGCGCAGCTGTTAGTTTTTCCCGCAGCCCTCCAATGGGAAGGACTCGGCCTCTGAGCGTAATTTCACCAGTCATCGCCAGATTTTGTGGGACCGGCTTATTTGTTAATGCCGATACTAGCGCAGTCGTAATAGTGATTCCCGCTGAAGGACCATCTTTGGGAACCGCACCTTCCGGGACGTGTAAATGCATATCCTTTTTAGAATAAAAATCAGGATTAATTCCCAGCACCTCTGCCTGGGAACGGATATAGCTAATTCCAGCCTTGATCGATTCTTTCATAACATCACCAAGTTGGCCGGTAAGTTCTGTTTTTCCAGTACCATCCACAACCATCACTTCAATCTGAAGCGTGTCTCCTCCAACTGATGTCCATGCCAACCCATTTACCACGCCAATCTCTGTTTTGTCACCAACCGTTTCATACGAGTATTGATGTTTTCCTAAAAATTTCTCAAGATTTTTTTTAGTTATACTAATACTTTTTCGGTCATTTTCGACTATTTCTTTAGCGGCGACTCGACATATTTGCGCAATTTTACGTTCAAGCTCACGTACTCCAGACTCCCGGGTGTGATACTCAATTGTATCTTTGATAACCCCTTCACTGAACTTGCAGGTTGACTTTTTCAGCCCATGAATTTCCAGTTGCTTGGGAATGAGATATTTTTTAGCAATCTCCACTTTCTCACTTTCAACATATCCATTCACCTCAATGACTTCCATTCGATCCAACAACGGTCGTGGAATCGTTGATAATGAATTAGCCGTTGTAATAAACAGAACCTGGGACAAATCAAAAGGGAGCTCTAAATAATGATCGGTAAACGTGTTGTTTTGCTCAGGATCTAATACTTCAAGTAAAGCAGAAGCCGGATCGCCATTAAAATCTTGTCCTAATTTATCAATTTCATCTAAAAGGAAAAGAGGATTTCTGGTTCCACACTTTTTGATATTATAAAGAATTCTACCTGGAATTGCGCCAACATAAGTTCGACGATGGCCTCTAATCTCCGCCTCATCTCGCATTCCACCCAATGACATCCGCACATATTCACGGTTAAGGGCTCGGGCAATGGACTTGGCTATTGATGTTTTTCCAACCCCAGGAGGTCCAACTAGACAAAGGATCGGTGATTTTAAATTTTTTGAAAGTTTTAATACTGAAATATATTCTAAAATTCGTTCTTTGACGTTTTTAAGGCCATAATGATCTTCATCCAATATTTTTCTGGCAACAGCAACATCAAATGTCTCTTCTGTTAATGTGTTCCAGGGTAAATCCAAAATCCATTCGATATAGGTTTGAATCAGGCCAGCTTCTGAAGAACCTTGGGGCACCTTATTCAATCGGTTGATTTCATTTAAAACTTTGTCACGCACCTCATCATCCACATCAAGGGCTTCTAAACGATCTTTATAAACGTCTAACTCATTTTGGACATCACCTTCACCCAACTCATTTTGAATGACTTTAATCTGCTCACGCAAATAATATTCGCGCTGATGCTTATACATTTCACTGCGGACTTTCTCGTCGATGTTGTGTTCGATCTTTATCATTTCAACTTCTTCAACAAGAATTTCATAGGCAATAACTAATCGCTTATTCACATCGGTTTCTTGAATTAATCGTTGACTGTCTTCTAAGTCTAAAAATAGATTTGCCCCAATGATGTCAATAAGCTGATCAGGATCATCTAATGAATCCATTGCCAAAATCAGATCGGTCGCAACTTTTCTTGTCACATTCATGTAATTTGCAAAAGATTCTCGAATCATTCGTATGAGCGTTCTGTTTTCCTTTGTGTCATAGAATACTGAATGGATCGGATTTGTCGTAACTAAAAAATATGGTTCCAAACTATCAAACTCGACAATTTTTCTTCGCTCTTGAACTTCTACTAAAACACGGACAAGATTATCCGGCATTTTTAACAGCTGCTTAACTTTTACCTTACAACCGATGTTAAAGAAATCATCAGGTGTGATATCTTCTTTAATCACTTCTTTTTGAGTGACTAAAAATGCCATTTGATCCCTTTCCATTGCTGCTTCAAGTGCTTTGACAGATTTTTCCCGACCAACATCAAAATGAACAACCATCCCAGGGAAAACGCTCATTCCGCGTAATGGTATCAACGGTAGAGTTTCTTTCTCCTGAACAAATAATTCGGGTTCAGTCATACCTACTCGGCCAGTTACTTCATCTGTAATTTCTTTTTCTTCGATACTCAACTTTATCAGCTCCTTACTTCTTTCGTTATAAGACTATTTCTTCAAGAAACCAAAAGAAATACGTTTTGCGAGTTTCTCTGTGGTTCGCAGGCAATCACTAAGTAAGTACATGCACTCATTTGCCGCATCGCCTTCACTTAAATAAAAGACCGTACAAAAACTTCAAATACACGGTATTGACTACCAATAAGTAATTGGACTTTTTGAACGGCCATGAAAGTTATCCGGCTATTAAGATACTACATCACTGCTTACATCTACACATTCATTTTTCTGTCCTAAAATCATAATTGGTTCCACTTGTTTTTCAACAACATCCTTTGTTATGATTACTTTTTGAATGTTTTCGTTAGAGGGCACCTCAAACATAATATCAAGCATGATATTTTCAATAATTCCGCGAAGACCTCGAGCACCTGTTTTAGCATCGAGTGCTTTTTTTGCAATCGCAACTAACGCATCTTCTTGAAACTCAAGCTCAACGCCTTCAATTTTAAACATTTTTACATATTGTTTAACCAGAGCATTACGTGGCTCTGTCAATATTTGAATTAAAGCTTCTTCATCCAAATGTTCAAGCGATGCAATCACTGGAATTCTCCCAATAAATTCAGGAATCAGACCATATTTCAATAAATCCTGGGGTTGAACGGTATTCATTTTTTCATCGATGAGTTTTTCTTTGCCCTTGCGAATATCAGCTCCGAAACCCATTGAACTTTTCTCGGTCCGCTGTTCAATCACTTTATCGATGCCATCAAAAGCACCACCACAAATGAATAAAATATTGTTGGTATCAATTTGAATAAAATCTTGATGAGGATGTTTACGTCCTCCCTGCGGAGGAACATTAGCCACCGTTCCTTCTAGTATTTTAAGCAACGCCTGTTGAACACCTTCTCCACTGACATCTCGTGTTATGGATGGATTGTCACCTTTTCTGGCAATTTTATCAATTTCATCAATATATATAATTCCCTTTTCTGCTTTGGAAACATCAAAATTTGCAGCTTGAAGGAGTTTTAATAATATATTTTCAACATCTTCGCCAACGTATCCCGCTTCCGTTAAAGATGTTGCATCGGCAATGGCAAATGGAACATTTAAAACCCGCGCCAGTGTTTGCGCTAGAAGTGTTTTCCCTGAACCTGTTGGACCAATCAATAAAATATTACTTTTTTGCAACTCAACTTCAGCATCGGTCTCTTCCATGGAAGTAATGCGTTTATAATGATTATATACCGCAACGGCTAATGCCCGTTTTGCCCTATTCTGAGCAATAACATACTCACTCAATTTTTTCTTGATTTCTTTTGGTTTTGGAACATCTTCAAATACTATTTCATCTGGTAAATTATCCACGTCTATAATCTCTTCACAGAGTTCGATACATTCATTACAAATGTAAACACCTGGACCAGCAACCATTCGCTTAACCTGAGACTGGCTTTTACCACAAAAGGAGCAACGAGCATTTTCTATGCCATCTTCATTTCTTGCCATTTTTAAACCTCCTATCTTGAAACAAGGATCTCATCAATCAATCCATAGATCTTAGCTTCTTCAGGGTCCATAAAATTATCACGATCTGTATCCTTGGCGATAGTCTCTAGTGGTTGTCCCGTTCTCTCGCTAAGAATTTCATTTAGTTTTTCTCTCGTTTTAATCAAACGTCTAGCATAAATCTCAACATCTGTGCTTTGTCCTTGCGCACCACCTAGCGGTTGATGAATCATGATTTCACTATTAGGCAACGAAAACCGCTTCCCTTTTTCCCCAGCTGTCAACAGAAACGCCCCCATTGATGCCGCCATTCCAACACAGATAGTTGAAACGTCACATTTAATATAGTTCATCGTATCAAAAATAGCAAAACCTGCCGTTACTGATCCTCCTGGGCTATTGATATATATTTGTATATCTTTTTCTGCATTGTCAGCTTCTAAAAAAATTAGTTGCCCAACAATAAGTGACGAAAGGTTCTCATCAATCTCTCCATTTAAAAATATAATTCTTTCTTTTAATAATCTCGAAAACAAATCATAGGATCTTTCCCCACGACCTGTTTGTTCAACAACCATTGGCACCAGACTATTTGAAATCAATGATTGTGTTGTTTTACTTTTTAGCATGAACACTTTTTCCTGCTTTCTGATTTAATTTACTCTGCACTCTTAACAGTGGCAGTATCGATCAACATTTCAATCGTTTTACGTCGAATGATATTTGCTTTTATGTATTCTAGCATTCTTTCCTTAAGACCTTTTTTATATTCCTCAAAATCATGGCCATATGCATCTGCAAATACTTTTATTTCTTCGTCAAGCTCTTCTTCAGTTGCATCGATTGCTTCTACCTCGCCTATTTTCGAAAGAACCAATTCCATACGAATATTTCGTTCAGCATCTCCTTTGAGACTTTTTCTAAAATCTTCACGATTTACATTGGTGTATTTGAAATAATCGTCAAGTGAAAGTCCCTGTTCCTGCATTTGTTTTTCAAAGTTTTCTATATTGTGATCAACTTCTTCTTCGATCATAATGTATGGGATATCGATTTCTGCATTATCAACAGCAAAATTTACCGCTGTTGCTTCAGCTGTTTTCTTTAGTTCATCTGCTTTTGCTTCTTTTAAACGACCTTCAATATCTGCTTTCAACTCATCCAACGTATCAAATTCACTGGTGTCTTTAGCAAATTCGTCATCTAAAACAGGCAGTTCTTTTTCCTTAATTGATTTGACCTGTACTTTAAATACAACTGCTTTTCCTTTAAGATCTTCTGAATGGTAATCTTCCGGGAAAGTTATGTTTATTGTTGCTTCTTCGCCAAGTTTCGCACCGATGAGTTTTTCTTCAAACCCAGGAATAAAAGTCCCACTGCCAATGATTAAATCATAATCAGTGTCTTTTCCGCCAGCAAAAGGTTCATCATCTAAAAATCCTTCATAATCAATTGTAACGGTGGCACCATCTTTAACCTCACCGCTTTCCAAAGTAATCAAGCGTGCGTTTTGATCTTGCATTTTTGCCAGTTCTGTACTCATTTCTTCTTCAGTAATTGTTGCTTCCAGGGAGTTGACCTCTGCACCTTTATAATCACCCAAGGTGATTTCTGGTTTTACACCAACCTTAACAATAAAGGTGGCGCCGTCTTCTTCACTGATTTTTTCAATATTTTCTAGATCAGGACGGGTCACTGGCTTAATTTCAGTTTCTTTCAACGCACTTTCATATGCGGGCCCAAATGCAAAATCAATGGCATCTTCCATAAAAACATTTTTTCCATAATGCGCTTCTACGATGCTTTTTGGTACCTTACCTTTTCTGAAACCAGGAACCGAAAACCGCTTTTTGTTTTTATCATATGCTTTTTTGACAGCCTTTGAGTAATCCTCAGGACTAATTTCAATTTTTATGGTTGCAATATTCTTTTCAATACTTTCTACTGTAGAACTCATGTTATCCTCCGTATCTTTCACTATAAATTATATTCACATTCAATTTTAACAGTATATCATAGGTATATTTTCATATCAAGAACGAAAATACACGTGTTTAAGAAATCTTAGTGCTTTGCAAACAAAAGGAGCTGTCGCAAAACTCTGATTGAATTATCCGAGCGTCTATCATCATTGTCACGCACATTGAGTGGACACACTTTGGTATTCGCTCAATGAGCCTCAATGGATAATGAGCAACAACAGACAATTTAACAGATTCAAGTAAAACCATGAATCGGTTTTACTTTATTTTGCAACAGCCCCTGAGCTTGCAGACAAAATAATCACAATCATATCTTAAAGTTTTTCAAAATTGCAATTATTTCATTACTTTATATACCTCAAAACGGTCTGGCATAGCCTTTACTAACTTATGGGCTAAACTTTTAATTTAATCAACCGCCTAAATATGCTTGTTGTACCTCTGGATTAACCAATAAATCGCTGGCATTTCCAGAAAGTTTTATATATCCCGTTTCCAACACATAGGCACGATTGGCAATGTGTAAGGCTTTGTTGGCATTTTGCTCGACTAAAAGCACCGTTGTCCCAGCCTCATTGATTGTTTGAATCATGTCAAATATCTCATCGACTAAAATTGGCGCCAGACCCATTGATGGTTCATCCAATAAAATAAGTCTTGGTCGCGTCATCAGTGCTCTACCCATAGCCAGCATTTGCTGTTCGCCGCCACTAAGCGTTCCGGCAATCTGCTTGACTCTTTCTTTAAGACGGGGGAAGCTTAAAAACACTTTTTCAATATCTTCTTGTATTTGCACCTTGTCCTTACGAATATAAGCACCCATCTGCAAATTTTCATAGACTGTCATCTCTGCAAATATTCGTCGTCCTTCTGGAACATGTGCAATACCTAATGCCGGAATTTGATAAGCATGAATTTTGTTAAGATTTTCGCCTTCAAAAGTTATCATCCCCTCACTTGGTTTTAAAATACCAGAAATTGTTTGTAAAATTGTTGTCTTTCCAGCTCCATTAGCCCCAATGAGGGTTACAATTTCTCCTTCATTGACCTCAAAACTGATACCCTTTATTGCATGAATTTTTCCATAATGCACGTTTAAATCTTTTACTTTAAGCATCTGCGGCCTCCTAATTTCCCAAGTAAGCACGAATAACTTCAGGGTTTTTCAGAATTTCATCTGGAGTGCCTTCTGCAATTGTTTTACCATAATCCACAACAATAATACGTTCACAAATTCCCATTACCAGTTTCATATCATGTTCAATTAATAAAACAGTAATATCGAACTTATTACGTATAAAATGGATTGTCTCCATTAATTCCGCAGTTTCGGCGGGATTCATGCCGGCTGCCGGTTCATCCAACATCAGAACTTTAGGTTCTGATGCCAGAGCGCGGGCTATTTCTAGTTTTCGTTGCTGTCCGTAAGGTAAATTTTTTGCAAGTGTATCAGCATATTCTCCCATATCAAAAATATCCAAAAGTTTCACACATTCTTCATGTGCTTTCTTTTCTTCTGTCCAAAACTTTTTTGTTCTAAACATTCCTTGAATCATATTATAATCGATAAAATTATGATATGCAATTTTCACATTCTCAAGGGCTGTTAAATCTTTAAAAAGACGAATGTTTTGAAACGTTCTACTCGCTCCCAGTCTAACAATATCATGGGGTGTTTTTTTGATAATACTTTCATCGTTCAAAATAATTTCGCCGCTTGTCGGCACATATACGCCTGTAAGCATATTAAATATCGTTGTCTTCCCTGCCCCGTTTGGTCCTATTAAACCAACCAATTCGTTGGCTTGCAATTCAAGATTAAACTGATCAACGGCTGTTAGTCCACCAAATTGCATCGTAATATTTTTTGCTGCCAGCACTGTCATCGTGTTTCACCTCCGTCAATCGAGTTTTTAATATCTTTTCGGAGAATGAGGGACTCGATGAATTTTGTAAGCGAGAATTCTGATCGCCCTAACATTCCTTGCGGTCGGAAAATCATCATAACAATAAGTGCCAATGAATAGACAAGCAACCGATATTCAGCAAATCCTCGCAGCATTTCCGGAAGCACCGTTAATACAATTGCGGCGACAATTGAACCAGTAAGACTTCCTAGTCCCCCAAGCACTACAATAACAAACATTTCTATAGAAAACATAAAACCAAACTTGCTTGGTTCAACGAAAGCCTGATAATGGGCATATAAAGCTCCGCCAATTCCAGCAAAAAAGGAGGAAACCGTAAATGCCAGAACCTTATAGCGTGTCGTCGGAATTCCAGCAGCTTCTGAAGCAATCTCATCTTCCCTAATTGAAATAATGGCTCTTCCCTGTTTTGATCGTCCAAAGGTAAATATTAAAATTATAATGACGATTGTTATCCAATAAACATTATTAAAATTAACCAACTTTGTAATCCCTTTTAGTCCAGCAGCTCCGCCGGTCGGCTCAAAATTTATGAAAAATATGCGTATAATTTCAGAAAAGCCAATCGTTACAATCCCCAGATAATCTCCGCGGAGTCTGAGTGTCGGGGTTCCAATAAGAAATCCCATGATACCGGTTACGATTCCGCCGACAAGCATTGCCAAAATTAACACAATAATATTAGGCAATGGGAATCCGGTATCCATCAGTGCGATTGAAAAATACGCTGATGAATAAGCGCCAATAGCCATAAAGCCGGCATGTCCAAGGGCCATTTCACCTAAAAATCCAGCAACAATATTTAAACTCATCGCCATAATAATCATGATGCAAGTCATTATTGCAATTCCCATAAAATATTTATTCATTACCTTTGTTTGTATCAGTATGAAAAAGACAAGATAAAGAGAAATAATTGAGATGGTGTTTATGATATAAGCTTTTCTTTTGTTTTTATCCATTTTTTACACCTTCTCTCTTGTGTTTTTCCCAAGTATTCCTGTCGGTTTGAAAAGCAGCACTAAAATCAGGATGATATAAACAATCGCATCTGCCCAAGTCGTTGACAGGTATGCCTTTGTCATAGTTTCCACCATACCAATGATGAATCCCCCCAGCATTGCCCCCGGTATTATTCCAATCCCACCTAAAACAGCGGCAATGAAAGCTTTTAAGCCTGGCATTACCCCCATCGTTGGAAAGACCTGAACATATGCAACACTATAAAGAATTCCGCCAAGAGCGCCTAAAGCCGAACCCATCGCAAACGTTAAAGAAATGGTTCGGTCAACATTAATTCCCATAAGAATCGCAGCGTCCTTGTCTTCCGATACGGCACGCACGGCGCGACCCTGTTTTGTTTTTCTAATATAAAGATCCAGTAATACCATAAAGAACAATGACAGACCGATGGTTACCAATGTGGTTGAGCTGATTTCTACTCCGCCTAAATTGATAATTGTTTCGGGGAAAAGTTTTGGCATTACTTTTGGATCCGCCTTAAAAATAAGCAGGGCCAGATTTTGCAAAAACAAACTCACCCCAATTGCCGTGATAAGCGCTGATAATCTGGGTGCATCCCTAAGTGGTCGATATGCAATAAATTCAACAGCAACGCCAGCCAAGGCCATAATAATCATTGGCACCAAAATTACAGCCCATACTGGCATTCCAAAACTGGTAGCAAAAATAAATGCGAAATATGCACCGAACATCATGATTTCACCATGGGCAAAGTTTATAAGTTTAATAATTCCATATACCATGGTATAACCGATTGCGATGAGCGCATAAATACTCCCTACATTTAGCCCGTTGATCAGCTGTTGCAGAAATAAATCCATGATGTTTCCTCCTTTTATCGAATATACAATAAAATGGATATAGAAGAGATTTTACTCTTCTATATCCCCTTTGAAAGTTATTTTAATTTGTTAATTAACGACTACTTGTTTACTATTGTTGTTTCAAACTTGAGTTGACCGCCATCAATTTTTATTATTGTAACTTCTTTATCCTTAGGATTGCCTTCTGAATCAAATTTCAGAGTTCCGGTAACCCCTGTGTAATTGGTATTGTTAAGTGCCGTAATAATAGCTTTTGAATCAGTTGAACCAGCCGATTTAATAGCTTCAGCCATAGTATGAACAGCATCATAACCTAAAGCAGCAAAAGAGTTTGGATCTTTATTGCTGTTTGCAGCTTTATATGCCTTAATAAAGTTCTGAACCGTTTCCGATGGTGAATCTGCAGCATAATGATTGGTAAAGTAGTTACCCTGCGCTGCATCAGCGTATTCAGTTTGAACGCCATCCCAGCCATCA
This sequence comes from Acetobacterium tundrae, assembly GCF_008086615.1. Classification (GTDB taxonomy): domain Bacteria; phylum Bacillota; class Clostridia; order Eubacteriales; family Eubacteriaceae; genus Acetobacterium; species Acetobacterium tundrae. Next base: position 224,239 of record NZ_RXYB01000001.1, on the reverse strand, counting down.
GCTCCGACAAATTTTGCTGTAATTCCCATTTCTTTGGCTTTTTGAAGGATTGGTCCAACAATTTGCACATAATCAGGTACAAAGACTACATCTGGATTCAATTCTTTAATCTTCGTTAATTGAGCACTGTAATCTTTATCTGAAGCACTGTATGATTCTTCATCGGCAATTGTTCCGCCATTTGCAGTAAACGCTCCTTCGAATGCAGCACTAACTCCTTCTGAGTAAGGATTTCCCTTGCAAATCATGACCGCAGCGGTCTTTGCACTTAGATTACTTGTTGAGAAATTAGCAGCTGCCACTCCTTGATAGTCATCTAAAAAACAAGCTCTGAAAATATTTGGTGCATTAGCCGTTACATCTACTGCTGTTGCAGTTGGTGATAATACTGGCATATTGTCCTGAACCATAATATCTTTCATTGCTAAAGTTTCACCGCTTAGGACACCACCAATAACAGCAACCACCTGATCTTGATCTCTTAATCGGTTATAGGCATTGATCGCTTCGGTTTGATCACCTTTAGAATCATATGCTATTAATTCAATATTTTTACCATTAATACCTCCGGCGGCATTAATCTCTTTCACTGCTAAATCTGCGCCTGCTTTTGCAGAAGTTCCATAAATAGCAGCATCCCCACTCAATGGCCCAATGAAGCCAATCTTGATAGTATCTTTACCGCTTCCTGATGATGAACATCCGGCAAATGTAAAAATCGAAGCACAAAACAATACAGCTAGCAAAACACTTACAACTTTCTTTTTCATTTTTTTCCTCCTTTTTCTTTTCATAATTATTCATAATGATTATCATAAACCATTCTTAAGGAAAACACAAGAAATAATTGTTTCAAAATTATGCTTCTTTCAAATACTGCTTACCATAATCACATAGCGTCTGCAGCTTACATTCAGCACATTTTGGATTACGTGCAACACAACATCTTCTTCCATGCCATATTAACCAGTGATGCGCATGTGACCACTGTTCTCTGGGAATATTTTTCATCAATTCTTTTTCGACTTCTAAAACCGTTTTTCCCTTTGCTAAACCAATACGCTTTGCAACCCTAAACACATGTGTGTCAACGGCAATTGCCGGAATATCAAATGCATTGCTCATGACCACATTGGCTGTTTTACGTCCAACTCCAGGTAATGATATTAATTCATCCAAACTTTTGGGAACAATGCCATCATATTCACTTAAAAGACGGCCACATGTTAAAATGATATTCTTAGCTTTGGTATTTGACAAACCACATGATCTTATTTTTTCAAGTAATCCTTTTTCGCCGAGCGATAAAATTGTTTCAGGCGTATTGTAACAATGGAACAGATCTTTTGTCACAATATTAACGCGCACATCTGTACATTGAGCCGAAAGGATGGTTGCAATCAGCAACTCAAAGGGCGTATCAAAATCCAAGCCACATTTTTCCAGCCCGTAAAGGCTTTCTAATGTGGCTAAGACTTGTTCTCTATTCTTCTTCGTCATTTAATCACGCAGAATCAAGGCCATAATCACCAAATTTTCCGTTCCGTTATTTGATACGCTGTGAAAGCTTCTGTCTGGTGTTATCATCACATCCCCAGGCCCTACCCCAATTTGTTCCTCATTATCTGTCACAATTCCACTTCCACTTAGAAAATAGAATATTTCCTTTTCATCAATATGTTGATGATTTCCGATGGAATCTCCTGGTTTGATTATTATTTCAGCATATAGGCGAGCATTTTTACCTAAATTTTCATTTTTCAAGACATGGGTGATTTCAATTTCGCCCTTACCCTCGTGCATATTTTTTTTCACTTCAATTTCCCTAGCATTTTTGTTAACAATCATTGGTCTCCTTTCTTTGTGTCATTATTGGAGTTTGTTGTCGGCGTCGTTGGCGTCGTTGGCGTTGTCGGCGTTGTCGGTGTTGTTGGTGTCGTTGGTGTCGTTGGTGTCGTTGGTGTCGTTGGATCTGTCGTCGGCGTTGTTGGATCCGTCGTCGGTGTTGTTGGCTCCGTTGTCGGCGTTGTTGGATCCGTCGTCGGCGTTGTCGGCGTTGTTGTTGGTGTCGTTGTTGTTGGTGTCGTTGTCGTCGTTGTTGTTGTCGGCGTCGTTGTTGTCGGCGTCGTTGTTGTCGGTGTCGTTGTTGTTGTTGTTGAATCTGTCGTTGATGAATTACTGCTCTTCACGTCTTCTTCTGAAGTACGGTCTATAGTTGTCGTTGTCAACAAATCCTGATTAATGATCTGTCTCAAATAACTCCCGTATATTGTGGCTGACATATAACTTCCGCCGCCAATGACATAATTATCCGGACTTCCAAGCCATACCGTTGTCGTCAGATTTCCAGTTATTCCCGTAAACCATAAATCTTTATCATCATTCGTCGTACCGGTCTTCCCTGCTGTTGGATAAATCTGCGCAGCGCCACTCCCGGTACCATAGGATACCTCATCGGTTAGAATACTCATCATATTGGTCGCTGTAGTATCTGTCATAACCTTACGCGTTGCCAGTTTAGCATCAGCTTTTGTATAGATTTCAGTCCCATTAATTTGGTCAATTTTTTTAATGCAATAGGGTTGATTATACACCCCTCCATTATTGAAAATATTGAAAGCCGCCGCCATTTCATAGGGTTTTATTCCATAAGTCATTCCGCCAAGGGCCGTTGCCAGATTATAATCATCATCTTCAAATGTTGAGATCCCCATTTTTTGCATAAAGGCAATGGCATTGTCAACGCCAAACATATTGAATACTTTAACAGCCGGAATATTATAAGAGTTAACTAAAGCTGATCTAACTGTAACATTCCCATGATAGCCGTAATCATAGTTATGGGGGGCATATCCATTAAAATCGACGTAAGCATCCAAGATCGTCGTTGACGGCGTGATTAATCCTGCCTCCATAGCACCCGAATAAAAAAGTGGTTTAATATTGGATCCCGGCTGTCTTGGGGTATCGGCCATATCGATCTGGGTATTTCCCCCATAATAGGCGACAACACTCCCATCTAAATCAAGGGTTACGACTGCACCTGTTTCATTATCTAAGCCGTATCCCTCTAATCCAGAGGTCAAGCTGTCAATGGCATCAGTCTGGGCCTTTGAATTAATCGTTGTATAAATACGATAGCCTCCGCTAGCGATCGTCTCTTTAATATAGTCAAGCGCCTGATCTTTTGTAATACCACGTTCCTGCATAACGGATGACGCTTTTGTCTCAGCATACTCGTCCAATGCCTTGCCAACAAATGCTTCATATCCATCAACAATTTGATTATCCGTATTTAAAGTTTCTGGATCTCTAATCGTTAATTCTGTAGCTGCTGCTGCATCAGATTCTGCCTGAGTAATGTATTTTTCTTTAACCATTCGGGCTAGAACTTCAAGCTGACGTTTTTTTGCAGCTTCAAAATTAGTATTGGGTGCATATGCACTCGGTGCCTGCGGCAGGCCTGCAAGCATTGCCGCCTCAGCAAGATTTACTTCTGAAACAGGTTTGTTGAAATATGTCTCAGAGGCCTCTTGTATCCCATAGGCCCCAGAGCCGAAATAATATTCATTAAAATACATTTCCAAGATTTGCTGTTTTGTATATTTTTGTTCTAATTGAAGGGCAATTGATATTTCCTTCATTTTTCGAACAATAGACTGACTAAAGGTTTGCTCTGTCGCTATATCTGGTAAAAACAATACTCTCGCCAGCTGCTGAGTAATGGTACTGGCACCTTCACCAGAGTTATGGTTAATAATATTTGAAAAGAAAGCACGCACGATACCATAAATATCAATACCAAAATGGTCATAAAAGCGGGAATCTTCTACCGAAATCAATGCCTGTTGCAGTTGCACCGGTATCTGATCTATCGTCACATTGGTACGATTTTCTGTGTATAATTCTGCAATAACCGCATTATCGGCAGAATAAACTTCTGTTTTATCTTTTATCTGATAAGTATAATCTGATATATCTACCCGATTGGCAGCATAAATCGAATAGCAAACACCCACTGCCAAAACTGCTAAAACCAAAAAAACAACTAATATTTTGACCCATATGTGTTTTTTCTTTTTACGTCTTTTTATACCTTTTGTTTGTTTTTCACTCATTCTTTCACCTTTTCTATTTATATTCTTTTAGACGATTTCTAAGGTCTTTCAACTCATTATTCAGATCCGCTTCAACATACAAATGCTTCTTCATCGGTAAAGATAAATTAAGCGATTTTGCATGAAGTGCCTGATGTGACATTCCAAATTGTTTTTCTTTTTTATTCCCATCACAATTATATAAAGGATCTCCGATAATCGGATTGCCGATATGATGCAGATGAACCCGTATTTGATGGGTTCTTCCGGTTTCTAAAATCACTTCTACCAAAGATGCCTGATTATACTCCTCAAGCACTTTGTAGTGGGTGATTGATGGTTTTCCCTTATTCATTACAACTCGTTGAATACTATTTTCAAAAGGTTGTCCAATCGGTGCATCGATAACACCTTCTTTACTCGGAAGCTTTCCATTAACAAAAGCATAATACACTTTTTTCACGCTTCCCGCATTCATTTGTTTTTGCACATAATGGTGAACGTATTTATTTTTTGCAATTGCTACAACCCCAGTCGTATCCCGATCCAGCCGGTTTATAAAACGAATTTTTGCAGATACACCACTGTTCATCCAATAATAGCTAATATAATTTGCTAAAGTATCCAACTGATGACTTTTAGTCGGATGTGTCACACAAAAGGCTGGTTTATTAATGACTAACAATTCATCATCTTCGTATACAATATCTAATTGTCCTAATACAGGTTCCCCATCAATTGCTTCACAAGGCATTTGAATTTCAACATTGTCCCCGGCTTTAATCTTTTCACCAAGCTGACACTCTTTGCCATTCAAACTAATTTTTCCAATTCTTTTAATTTCTCGAATTAATCGACTGGAGTAATCATAACGCTTAACTAATTCTTCACGTAATAATTCTTCATGGATTTCTAAAATAGGGTACTTATAAACAAGACCGATAACGATACCTCCCTGGTGAATTGTTTGATGATCGGGTGAACTATAATTGCTAAATAATTTATTGAAAAACCAGCTTTAAACCACAAGAAACATGCTTTGCAAGTTTCTCTTCGTTCATAAGCAATCACCAAGTGAGTGCAAGCATCTATTTGGCGATTGCTTACGCAAATAAAGTTCTAAATAATAAATAAAATCACAAACTACATTATACCCTAAAAAATAAAAATTTCATTAGAAATATTTCATCATATATCACTTTTATTTGATTAAATCAGTTTTTCCTGTTTAAAGCTTAAATAGGTTCCACGCCCAATAACAATATGATCCAAAACAGGAATTCCCAACAACTCACCGGCATCGCATAGTCTTTTGGTAATATTTTTGTCTTCCAGACTTGGTTCTGGATCCCCTGATGGATGATTATGGGCCAAAACAATCGCTGCCGAGTGTTGCCTGATTGCTTTAACAAAGACTTCCCGGGGATGAACCAGGGAAGCATTGAGTATCCCCATACTGATGCCCTCAACTTTTATAACTTTATTTTTTGTATCTAAAAGAATAATCTTAAAGCACTCCTGTTTTAAGTACTGCATTTCTTCCATTAATAAATCGGCAATATCCTGAGGCGATGTGATTTTAACATCAACGATATCCTTTTGTTTCATTCGAAGGCCCAGCTCAATCGCTGCTTTAATTTGGCAGGCTTTGACGATGCCAATTCCTGCTAAATTTGGATTTCTTTGTAATTCCAGAATATCCACTTGATGAAAATATGATAGATCATTGTCTAAATACTGCATGATCTTCCGGCCAACTTCTATCGAAGTTGCTTCTCGAGTACCCGTACGTATAATAATAGCCAGCAGTTCCGCATTACTTAAACTTTTTGCACCAAATTGCATCATTTTTTCTTGCGGTCGCTCATCCTCTGGCATTTCTTTAAGAGAAGCGTGACTGACAGACTTTTCTTTCAATGTGAGCCTCCTAATATTAATATTATTCACATCCTACCAGATGACTTAACTATTTTACACAAGTTTCCTAAAATTCTCATTAAGAAAATTCATGTGTCATACCTTCTCAAAAAAGTTCGCTGAAATAAAAAAGTGGGAAACTCTTTAACGAGCATCCCACACAGAAGGTAATACTATCAACTAATATTTCAATTGCCACATAATTATGCTTTTAGGCATTAAACCAAAAATGCTTTATATCCTTTATAACACATATACACATCGACTTTTGATGCCAATTCAAAGGGCGCATGCATACTTAATAAAGCGGGCCCGCAATCCAGCACATCCATACCATATTTTGCTAATATATAGGCGATGGTCCCTCCGCCGCCAAGATCCACGCGGCCAAGTTCACCCATTTGCCAAACCACACCTGCATTATCCAATGTTTTTCTCATTTTTCCCATAAACTCTGCATGAGCGTCATTTGAACCGGATTTACCACGCGATCCGCCATATTTCGAAAGGACAATTCCCTTTCCAATATACGGTGCATTATTTTTATCGTGTGTTCCTGAAAAATTCGGATCGACACCAGCTGTAACATCTGCAGAAAGCATTTCTGAATTCATTAAACAACGTCGAACCACCATTTCCGGTTTCTCAATATTCATAAGATCAATCATTTCTGCAACAGAATTTTCAAAAAAGAGAGAATGCATACCGGTATTTCCGCAGCTCCCGATTTCTTCTTTATCTGCTAGAATAACACAAAGTGTTCGTTTAGGATTATCACGTTCAAGTATTGCCTTGAGTGCTGTATATGCGCAGATTCGATCATCCTGACCGTAACTGCCCACCAAACTTTCATCAAAGCCCACATTACGCGCAGCACCTGCCGGAACGACTTCTAATTCTGCTGTTGCAAAATCTTCCTCCACCATACCATATTTTTCGTGAAGAATATTTAAAATATTTAGCTTCACACCTTCTTTCAGATCCTTCTCTTTATAAGGCTGACTTCCAACGATAATATTCAAGCCTTCTCCGGTTATGCCTTCATTCATTTTTTTTGCATTTTGCTCCTGGGATAGATGAGGCAATAAATCAGTGATACAAAAAACAGGATCCGTCGGTGCTTCACCGATGGAAATATTAATAGTTTCTCCATCTTTTTTAACCACCGTTCCATGTATTGCCAGTGGAATGGTAACCCAATGATACTTTTTTATGCCGCCATAGTAATGGGTCTTGAAAAAAGCCATATCGTCACTTTCATAAAGGGGCGTGGGTTTTAAATCCAAACGGGGCGCATCGATATGGGCACCTACAATAGCCATGCCGTTTTCAATTGAGTCTACACCGGCAATAAATAATGCAATCGTCTTTCCCTTATGTACCATGTAAATTTTGTCACCAGCTATGATTCCACCACTTTTTTTGTAATCATCCAGTGGTTTGAATCCGGCTTTTTCTGCCATTTTTGCACTGATTTCCACACATTGGCGTTCGGTTTTTCCACTTGTCAGATATGAAAGGTACTCATCACTGATTACCTTCATTTTATGAGTTTCCTCTTCATTTAAATCATTCCATGCAATTTCCCATTTTTTTGTCAGCTGTTCCTGCAGCAATATTCCTGGTGTTTTTTCTTTTTCCTCAGTACTCATCACTCTATATTCTCCCTAACTAGTCTGCTTTGTTTGTTTCATCATTTGAACCTGCCATGACTTCATGGATATTTGTTTTATTTTTTTCTCCTGCTTCTTCAGCCACGTGATAACTCAAATCTTCACCGCCAGCTTCACCCTTTTGCTTCATCGCTGCATCCTGGGCATTTTCATAAATCCGCTCTGAATGCTCTTCTTTTGGTGAAACACTTTTTTGAGGATATTCCTTTATAAAGGATTCTTCATATTCAGTTTCATCTTTTGGACCGGCCATAACTTCATGGATATTTGTTTTGTTTTTTTCTCCCGCTTCTTCAGCTGCGTAATATATTGAATCTTCACCGCCAGGTTCACCTTTTTGCTTCATCGCTGCGTCTTCCGCATTTTCATAAATACGCTTGTTATCATCTTTTTCCATTTTAGTTCCTCCTTTATTTTTATCACATTGTGGTTCATCCACAATTGTAATATTATCTAATTGATCTCTAAAATTTCTTCTGACTGCCTGAAGATATTCAACTCGAAGAGATTGTTGTTCTGCTCGTTCTTCTTCAGTTAAAACCATTGTCTTTTTTTTATTTGCGAGGGTATTAATTCGCTCAATTTTTTCCTTAGTTATCATAAATTGTATCCTTTCTAAATTATACCACTAAAAATTCATTCTAATCATATTATAATGAGTTTTTTATCCCATAATCTTTGCAAGCTTAATAAGATCCCCAACTTCCCATGATAATGCGTTAAGCCCCCCTGAAAATAAACAATGTAGGGTTCCCGCATGGGTGCGTCAGCTGAAAGTTCAATAGAAGATCCTTGAATAAATGCTCCTGCAGCCATAATAATGGGATCCGCATATCCTGGCATATTCCATGGTTCCGGTGTTAAGTGGCTGTCTACTGGTGCTGCCTCTTGAATCGCCCGGCAAAATATTTTCACCCCTTCGCCGGTGTTCAAACGCACACTTTGAATAATATCACTGCGATAATCCGTCACCTCCGGACAAACCGCAAAGCCAAGTTTTTTATAGCATGCCGCCAATAATATTGCCGATTTAATCGCCTGGGCAACAACTGTCGGTGCCAAAAACAATCCCTGCAGAAAGGTTCGATTGATTCCCATGGTAGCTCCCGTTTCCCTGGCTATTCCAGGGGCCGACAAGCGACAAGCTGCCAAGTGGACAAGATCTGAACGACCGGCAACGTAGCCGCCAGTCGGAGCCAGCCCTCCGCCTGGGTTTTTTATTAACGACCCGGCAATGAGATCTGCGCCAATCGATACCGGTTCAACACGATCTAAAAATTCACCGTAGCAATTATCAACAAAGACCACCACTTCTGACTTGACTGCCCGTATTTTTGTGATCATTTTTTCCATTGCATCAAGCGTTACCGCTTTTCTCCAACTGTATCCAGTGGATCGCTGCAGATAAATCATTTTTGTATTGGGGGTAATTGCCTTTAAAATCGCTTCCTCATCAAAGCTTCCATCCTCCAATAATTCTACCTGATCATAGGTTACTCCATATTCTTTAATGGTACCAAGTCCCTGATATTTATCTTCTAAACCAATTACCGACCGGATGGTATCATACGGAGACCCTGTTATCGCCAATAACTGATCTCCCGGTCTCAGAACACCGTAAAGTGCCAGGGAAATGGCATGTGTTCCGGAAGAAATATGTGGCCGAACCAACGCATCTTCTGCTCCAAAAACATCTGCATATATTTTTTCGACAACTTCCCGGCCGATATCATCATATCCATATCCAGTGGCTACGGCAAAATGCCGCTCACTCAGTCCCGCCCGCTGCATGGCCTTAATAACACGATATTGATGAAATTCCGCCGTTAAATTCAAATCATTTAATGGCTCTACAATTTCATTTTCAATTTCTTCAACAAAATCAATCACTTCTTGCGAGATATTAAAATCTTTTTCTAGATAATCTTTAATGTCTTTTCTTTTAATCAAAAAAATACTCACTTTCTTTTTTTCTTTGTTACTATTCGCTAATCTGTGAAGCGATCACAGTGAGGCACTCTTCCAAAAGCATTTCGAGTTTCTTATCTTCACTCATTTCAATCCAGTGAATGCGTTCAGCCTTGCGAAACCAGGTCATTTGTCTTTTGGCATAATGACGAGAATCGCGTTTTAAGATGGTTACTGCCTCTTCCAACGATGTTTCGCCCTGAAGATAAGGCCTTAATTCCTTATAACCGATGGCCTTAAGTGCCGTTAGATTCCACTTGTATCCACGATTGAGAAGCATTTGAGCCTCTTCTATTAAACCCGTCTCAATCATCAGGTCAATACGTCGATTAATTCGATCATACAGAATTTCTCTCGGCCATTTCAAACCAATCATCACATAATCATATGGGACTTCCTGCGTTTTTGTTTTTTCGTCAAAATATGATTTCGGCTTTCCGTTAATTTCATAAATTTCCAATGCCCGGATGACTCGATTTAAATTATTGGGATGGACCGTTTCGGCAGTGATCGGATCCACGTTCTTTAACCGCTCGTATAGAGCATGCTTGCCAAAGACTTCTGCTTCGGCCTTCAACCTTTGCCTAATTTCTTCATTGCCGTCATTTTTCTGAAAATCCCAAGGAAGCGTCAGACTATTGATGTACAAGCCCGTTCCGCCGACGATAATGGGAAGTTTTCTCCTTCCTATAATAGTTTCGATAGATTTTAATGCCGCTTCTTTGAATTTTGCAACGCTAAACTCCTCGTCAGGTGAAACGAAATCTACAAGATGATGGGGCACGCCCTGCATTTCCTCAGTCGTTACTTTTGCCGTTCCAATTGTCATGTATTTATAGATCTGCATGGAATCAGCCGAAATAATTTCACCATTTAGTTTTTTTGCAAGCGCCACTCCCAGAGCCGTCTTACCACTCGCTGTTGGTCCAACCAAAACAAGAATTTTCGGTTTGTTGATAGCCATTCATATCACCCGTTTAAATAACTTCATTAATTCATATTCCTTAAGCCGCGTGATGATGGGTCGGCCATGCGGGCAGGTAAAGGGATTGTCCAGTCGCATCAAATCAGTCAATAGTTGCTGAATTTCTGCCTGCGTGAGTGGTTGTCCACCCTTTATAGCCGCTTTACATGCCATACTGATTAATTTATTCTTTATTCTAAGCGAAACCACATTATCTGAGCCAGAATATTCTTCATCCGTATCGCATATATTCTCATCAATTGCACTTTTTAGTAACTCAATGGTTTGCGGTTCACCCATTAGTACCGGCACACTGCGAACCAGTAAACTATCTTCGCCAAAGACCTCGCATTCATAACCTATCTTTTTATAGAATGCCAATGCATTTCTTACTCCGTCTAAATCTTTGGGCCTTATTTTAACGGGAATCGGTGTTACCAGTCCCTGGCTGGGTATTAAACCACCGCTTTTAAAAAGTCCTTCCAACTCTTGGGTGAGGAAAGCTTCATGAGCGGCATGCTGATCAATCAGATAAATCTCTTTCATTCCTTCCAAAAGGATATAACCATTGAACAATTGGCCGACAATTTTCATTTTCAACAAATCCGGAAGGTTCTCCTTTTTACTGGTCGGCGCTTGATCCCTGACTATAAACGTATTGGTTTTTTCAAATACACTTTCGCTGTTTTTTTGATTGATCTTCGATTCGAAGAAAAGCGTCTCGTTTTTATTCGACATTTCTCGATCTTTATCAGCTTTACTGGATTCATTCTGCGATTGATGAGTGACGTCTTTAGAATTCGTTACGATTGGATCTATTTGGGCAATATGAACCTGAGCTTTTTCTTCGATTTTTATCATCCGGTCATTGAAATTTGATCCAGTCTGTTTTTGCATTTTATCCCTATCGGGGGAACACTGATCATCTTTTGTCTTCTTTTTGATAATATCAGCACTCGAATTTTCTATTTTTTTGTCTATTTCTATCTTATTGATAATTTGTGTCATTTCTTTTTCTGAAAGCTGTTCTTTTCCATCCCCAATATTCACCACTAAATTTGCTCCGCGCAAAGTTTCCCGTATTCCCTGTTTAAATAACAGACAAATTAAACTTTCGTTTAATATTTTTATTTCAGTTTTTGCGGGATGGATATTAATATCCAACATTCTGCCAGGAAGTTCTATAAAAATAATACCAAAAGGATGTTGGTGCTTCATGGTGTAACCCATGTAGGCTTCATCCAAAGCCTGGGCTAATTGAGGATTCTTGATATAACGTCCGTTGATAAAAAATATTTGATCCTCACGGTGATTTCGCATCATCTTAAGATTACCGATGTAACCACCCAGCTTCATGGGACTGTTTTCATAATCAATGGCAATCAGATTGTTCCCCTCTTCCCACCCATATAGCACATTTACAACATCTATTACTTTTCCTGAACCCGGTGTATCTAAAACAGAACGCCCGTTACACTTTACCTGAAATGCAATATTCGGATGTGACAATGCGATTTTATTCATTAAATCACGGATTAAGCCTTCTTCTTTTTTATCCTTTTCCATATGTTTTCTTCGTGCCGGCGTATTAAAAAAAAGATCCCAAACTTTTATTTCCGTCCCCTGGTTGTAAGAACACACCCGTTGATTAATAAGCATTCCACCTTCAAAAGAAGTAAAACTTCCCACTTCCTCATTTTCATTTCGGGTTGTTACTTGTACTCTGGCCACTGCCGAAACACTGGACAAAGCTTCCCCACGAAATCCCAATGAATTGATGGTTTCCAAATCATCAATAGTTGTTAATTTACTGGTCGCATGCCGTTTGAAAGCTAAAGGTATTTCATTATAAGCAACCCCGCAGCCATTGTCTCTGATTACAATTTGATTTTTTCCTCCGGCTTCGATCATAACCGAGATGTGATTTGCTCCGGCATCAATTGCATTTTCAACTAATTCCTTAACCACCGAAACGGGTCGAATAATAACCTCACCGGCAGCAATTTTATTGATTGTTTCATTATTTAACATTTTAATTTTCATAAATTTATTATAGCATAAGAAAATAGCACCGTCGATATAACCTAATACTAAAAATAAAAAACAGGAGCCATCAATTGACAACTCCTGTTTTCATTTTTACTGTTTTATTTTTTCAGCATGTTTAATTGACTTTTCGGTTCCATGTTCGGTCGATTTAAAACAAGCTTAGGTTCAGGCAGTTCGATGCCCAGTGCTTCTTTAAAAACATCTTCAATGCTTGAAACATACTTAAATGTCAATTCATTTCGCACTTCATCCGGAATATCAGGGACATCTCTTTCATTGTCTTTTGGTAAAAGAATCGTTTTGATCCCACTGCGTTGCGCAGCAATGACTTTTTCTTTAATTCCACCAACCGGAAGCACTTGACCGCTGAGGGTAATTTCTCCAGTCATGGAAAGCTTAGAATCAACCTGTTTTCCTAAAATAAGCGATGCCAGAGCCGTTGTCAAAGCCACTCCGGCGGAAGGCCCGTCTTTAGGTGTTGATCCCGAAGGCACATGAATATGAGTATCGTATTTAAAATAATCAAATCCATTGGCTAGTTCTCCTAAATGAGAACGAATAAGGCTCATTGCAATGGTAGCACTTTCCTGCATAACATCTCCCAACTGACCTGTGAGTGTCAGTTTCCCGCTGCCTGGCATTAAGCTGGCTTCTATGAAGAGAATTTCGCCACCCACGGTTGTCCACGCCATACCGGTTACAACTCCCGGCTTATTATTTTCTCCCGCTTTTTCATGTCGTCTTGTTTTATTCCCCAAAACATCGCTAAGATTTTCGGTTGTTACAACAAATGGCAATTCAACTGTTTTCGATACAATTTTTTCTGAAACGAACCGAGAGATTTTTGCTAATTGCTTCGTTAACCCTCGCACTCCAGCTTCCGCTGTATAGTTTTCAATAATCGCTTCAATAGCGGTTTCTTCAATTTGAAGCATCTGATCGGTTAAACCATGCTCTTCCAATACTTTTGGCAACAGGTGATCAAGAGCAATATGCTTTTTCTCACCATTTGTGTAACTCGACAACTCAATGATCTCGGCACGGTCCAAAAGTGGCGCCGGTATAGTACTTAAATCATTTGCTGTGGCTATGAAAAACACATCGGATAAATCATAAGGAATTTCTAAATAATGATCTGAGAATGAATTGTTTTGCTCAGGATCTAAAACCTCCAGCAACGCTGCCCCTGGATCACCTTGATTTGATATTCCCATTTTATCTATTTCATCCAGAACAAAAACTGGGTTTTTGGCTTCGGCATTACAAATTCCTTTAATAATTCGTCCCGGCATTGCTCCTAAATATGTTTTTCGATGGCCACGTATCTCAGCTTCATCACGAACACCGCCTAAACTGGCTCTCACATATTTTCGGTCAATTGCCTCGGCAATACTCTTTCCTAAACTTGTTTTTCCCGTTCCCGGAGGTCCCACTAAAAGAAGAATTGAGCCTTGTTTGTCTTCTTTTAATTTCATAACCGAAAGATGTTCAATGATTCTTTTCTTCACATCATCAATTCCATAATGATGCGAATCCAGAACTTTTCGGGCATGTTCGATATCAATTTCTTTCTTTTCACTTACCCACGGCATTTCAAGTAATAAATCAAGATAATTCATGATCACATTACCCTCTCCGCTGTTTGGAGGGGTGTTTTCCAGCTTGTGCACTTCTTTTAGCGCAATTTTCTTGACATCTTCAGGCATATCCGATTCCAGTACGTGAGTCCGATAATCCTCGTCTTCTTCAACATCCCCATCCATTTCTCCGAGTTCTGCCTTAATATTTTTCAGCTGTTCCCGAAGCATTGCTTCACGATAGGATTTGTCTTTTCTTTGAGAATACTTTTTACTGATTTCTAATTGCAGATGCACTGAATCTTTTTCTCGTACAATGTAATCAATAAAATTAAGGGTGCGTTCTTTGACCGAGTCGATTTCCAATAAATCCTGTTTGCTTTTTAATGGAATTCCCATCATGGGAACGGTATATCCCATGATTTCTTCTAATGAAGGTAATCCTTCTAAAATGGTTATAAAGTATTCAGCCCCTTTAAATTTGTTGCTCAAATCCTTCATTAAGCCTTTAATATATACGATCATTTCTTGTTCTTCAGCTTCCGTGATATCCATAATGTCTTCTTGATCGGTATAGGATGCTGTAATTTGTTTTTCTTCAAAAGTAAAATCATATATTTTCACACGATTAATTGTTGTAATATCAATGACAAACCCAGTATCCGATTTCTGTATGTTATCAAATTTCATCAACACGCCGATTCGATAAAATGAGTCAGATGTTAATTGAACTAATCCTTTGTAGTCTTTTGTTGACAAACCAATCGCCAATGTATTATTCTTTACAATAAGCTCTTTGATATTGTTTCCGATATCATCATTCACAAAAATCCGGGTGCTAATTCCAGGATAAATCACAGTCTCTGTAATAGGGATTAATGGTGCATTTTTGATTTCCAGTACGTTCATTTTTTTCCTCCTAATCCTCTAACCTTATATTTTATTTTAAAGGATTTTATTTAGTAAAGTGATAAATTGATCCAGTTCTTCATCTGTAAGACTATTTGTAATACGCTCCACAAGGAGCACCTGTGTTTTTTCTTCAGCTCTTGCAATGGATTTGCCTTTAGGTGTTAGATAAATAAAATACACCCTGCCATCCTCTGGAGAACGTTCTCGATAAACACATCCCATTGAAATGAATTTACTGATCAATTCAGTAATCGTCGGTTTTGAATTTCGCGTTTCCTGAGCAAGCTGGCTAAATGTCACCCGATAATTCTGATCGATGATTCGCAGATAATATACCTGTTTGATTGTTATATCTCGTGCCTGACCTTCTTCAAGAAAGTCCGCTTCCATCTGAAGCAACTTTTGATAGGCCTGATATAATTCATTTTTCTTACATGTCATAATATCACCCAACTGATTTTATTAGTTAGTTTTAACCTAACTACTTGATAGAAGTATAGCTCTCTTACTGACAATTGTCAAGAAGAGAACTATACTTTTGCTAATCAATTAAGTTTTATTTAATTATCTATTTGAATTGATGTTCTCGGACATTTTATATTGCTTTTTTCCATAATAAGCATTTACTCATCTATATATTGACAAAAAACATTGAAAAGGCTATGATCTTTATTAAATAAATTAATTTTCAAGGAGATAATTATGGAAAAAACCCCTTTAGCTACCGTAGGTAGTAAAACAATTTACACCGCGGATTTAGATGCCTTAATCAAACAATTACCCCAGGAACAGGCGAATCAGTTCTCATCTCATGAAGGTCGTCGACAGTTATTAGAAGAGCTCATCGCCCAGGAACTTTTTTATTTAGAAGGTAAAGAAGAAAAGGCTGATGAAAGTGAAGAATTTAAAAAAATGCTCGTTGATGCTGAAGAAAAGCTTTTGAAAACACATATGATTGCTCAATTTATGACGAATGTCACCGTGCAAGATGAAGAAATTGAAAAATTCTACAATGAAAATCCCACCCAATTCATCGCATCTGATAGTATTCGTGCAAGCCATATCCTTCTGCCAACGGAACAACAGGCAATTGATATTATTGAAGAGATTAAAAATGGTAAATCCTTTGAAGCAGCCGCCAAAGAATTTTCAACTTGTCCTTCTAGCGACAAAGGCGGGGATTTAAGTTATTTTTCAAAAGGTCAAATGGTTCCAGAATTTGAAACCGCTGCCTTTGCCTTAGAAATCGATGAAATGACAGAAGTTCCTGTACAAACTCAATTTGGATACCACATCATTAAACTCACCGATCGAAAAACATCACAGACCATTCCCTATGATGCAGTAAAAGAAAATGTACGCAATTTTTTGCTGCGTGAAAAACAAAACAGAGCCTTTATTGGCAAGGTTGACGAACTCAAGCAAAAATATCCAGTAACCATGGAAATGGGAATATAATCAAAAAAGGAACTGTGCTATAAGACAGTTCCTTTTTTATTTTGGGAATCGTCAATCATCAAATGATCATATCGTCAACTTGGCAACTGTCGATTCCCAATAAACTTACAAAGCCTATTTTTTAAAACTCGTCCGAATCTTTTTTGCACAAAAATTTATGACCTAAAATAAAACCGACTATCACAAAGAATGCTGCAAAAACACCCAACACACATGGAATAACTTTTTCTTTGTGCTCAATAAAACAGCACTGGCTCTCTTCACTCTGACTTTCTTCTTTTTTATGACAGCACATTCTTTTTTCCTCCTAATTTAGTTTTTCCTTATTTTTATATTATATACCCATTTCTCCTAAATTTAACCTACTATATTTAATTCCAAAATTTTTTTTCAATAATCACTTGACTCTTACCTTAAGTAATAGTTTATTATTGAACTTGTAAGGAGGTCATCAAATGAAAATGACTGTAAAAGAAGTCTCCTATCTCACCGGAGCTAGTGTGCGCACCCTTCACTATTATCACAGTGAAGGAATTCTTATTCCGAGCGAGATTTCTCAAAATAAATATCGATACTATGATGAAGACAATCTAAAGAAATTGCAGAATATTCTTTTTCTTAGGGAACTGGATTTTTCAATCCAGGAAATAAAACATATTCTTTTAGATCCAAATTATGATCAAATTGAATCTTTTACAAAACAGCGAAACCTTCTTTTGCTAAAGCGAGATCGTTTGGACAACCTTATTACTTTATTAGATAAAAAAATAAAAGGAGAAAACAACATGAATTTTGAACCATTTGACATGAAAAAAATTGAAGAGATGAAAACAACATATGAAAAAGAAGTAAAAGAACGTTGGGGAAATTCCCTGGCGTATACCCAGTATGAAAACAAAACAGACCACTATACCCCTGAAAATTGGGAAGAAATTCACAATGAAGCTGAAAACATCTACACTGACTTTATTAAAAACATGAACAAATCACCAGAAGATCCTGAAGTTCAGGAATTAGTCGCTAAATGGCAGCAACACATCAGCAATCATTATTATGACTGCACGAAAGAAATTCTTTCCGGACTAGGTCTTATGTACATTCATGATGAGCGTTTCAAAGAAAACATTGATGAACATCATGAAGGATTAGCGCAATTCATGAGTGATAGCATCCGTATTTAT
The DNA here is from genome assembly GCF_008086615.1 of Acetobacterium tundrae. Classification (GTDB taxonomy): domain Bacteria; phylum Bacillota; class Clostridia; order Eubacteriales; family Eubacteriaceae; genus Acetobacterium; species Acetobacterium tundrae. The sequence continues at coordinate 206,443 of NZ_RXYB01000001.1, read as the reverse complement.
TGTCTCTAAAACAACTTTTAATTCTGAGTATTGCTAAGCTCAAATATTAAGGCCAACTATTTATCGCTGCATACTGCAGCAAGATAAAATAATTGGCCTTGATTTTTTTGTTTTAACTTCTAGTTAATATTCAACTCTTATTTTTGTTCTTTTAAAACTTTAATATAATCCTTCATATATTCAGGCAAATCGGGGGGACGTCGACTTGATACGATATGGCCGTCAATAATGGACGCCACATCATGCCAGATGGCGCCGGCATTTCTCATATCATCCCTGATGCCCGGAGTACTGGTTACATTGATACCTTTTAGAATCCCTGCCGAAATAAGAACCCATCCGGCGTGGCAAATCTCGCCAATCACTCGTTTTCGAGTATCCATATTTTGTATCATATCCAAAACGACGGGAAAACGTCTTAACGCATCAGGTGCCCATCCTCCGGGTACCAAAATACCGTCGTAATCCTGGGGATTAATATCAGTAAAAGAATAATCCGAAACACAGGGCACTCCGTATTTGCCGACATACTTTTTACCTGCCGTTTCTCCCACAACATGAACAGTGACGCCTTCTTCGCGTAAGCGAAGCACCGGGTACATTAATTCAAGATCTTCAAAATCATTGCTGATCAATGCGATAATCTTTTTGCTTTCCATATTGTTCCTCCTATCATTTTTATTTGTTAGGCATTTCCTCTGGAGCCGGGTTTAACCAGTTGAATTTTTCCGACTTTACAAACTGGACAATCTTTTGCATCCCACGCCGTTATTTCTAGCTTAATTGAAGAATAAATCGGCATGTCTATTTCAACTCCCGGGGCCCGACGATCAGCTATGCAGGCAACCCCCAATACTTCAGCGCCCAAAGCTTCCAGTACTTTCTTCGTTTCAATAGTTGATTTTCCGGTGGTTACAACATCTTCGGTGATAATCACTTTTTCACCGGGTTTGATCTCAAAGCCTCTTCGCAGCTGCATTTCGCCATCTTTACGTTCTGTGAAAATGGATTCTTTTCCCAGCTGTCGGCCAATTTCATAAGAAACAATGACCCCGCCCATGGCTGGCCCAACCACCTTATCGATATCTAATGCTTTTAACTGTTCCACCACCGGTGCCAATACCTTGGCAGCTTTATCCGGGAAACGCAACACTTTTGCACATTGCACATATTGGTCACTGTGTTTGCCGGAAGATAGTAAAAAGTGTCCTTCTAAAAATGCATCCGTTTCTTTTAATATTTTCAATACTTCTTGATTCATCCTATTTCCTCAATTCTATATTTTAATCTTTCGCTTAACTTGCCGTTTAGACAATCCCACGGATCTCCGAGATATTGGAAAGCCCTTCTTTTTCACAATAGACTTCCAGTCCCTCAATAATTTCAATCGGTGCCAGAGGATTAATGAAATTCATGGTCCCAATTTGAATACAGGTTGCTCCTGCCATAATAAATTCCAGCGCGTCTTCCCAGGTGCTGATTCCGCCCATCGCCATTATCGGTATGTTAACCGCCTGACAAACCTGATGCGTCATTCGCAGGGCAATGGGTTTAACCGCCGGTCCCGAAAGCCCGGCGTACAGGTTGTCAAAAACAACAACCTTTTTTTTATAATCAATGGCCATCCCCTGAATGGTATTAATCAGAGAAATACCTTGAGCGCCGGATGCTTCACAAGCCACCGCTATCTCGGCCACTGAATCCCCGTTTGGAGATAATTTTACCATCACCGGGTGATTCGAAATGGCCACCACTTTTTTAGTGATATCCCCTGCGGTCTCCGCTGTCATGCCATATGCCATTCCGCCCGCCTTCACATTAGGGCAGGAAATATTCAGCTCAATGAGCTTCACATCGATAGCATTCAGTTTTTCAATGGCCTTCAGATAGGATTCTTCATCTTTTCCCCCAACATTGACAATGGTTACGGTGTCAAGACTCTTTAGATGCGGCCATTCGTTTTCGATAAAAGCATCGATTCCCGGATTTTCCAAACCGATGCTGTTCATTAAGCCTGCGGGTGTTTCCCATAAACGGATGCCGGTGTTTCCAGATTGTGGTGCTAAGGTCAGGCCTTTTGAGCACAGTCCGCCAAGTTTTTCCAAATCATAATATGCTTCATATTCCCGGCCAAAGCCAAAAGTACCGGAAGCGGGAACAACCGGATTTTTAAAGAGAATCTCGTTGAATTTTGTTTCAAGTTGTTTAGACATAAAACACCTCACCGCTTAAAAAAACCGGACCATCTTGACAGACTTTTTTATTTCCGTATTTTGTCGCACAGGTGCAACCCAGACAAGCACCGATTCCACAAGCCATATGGGCTTCCATTGATACATAAACCTGATTTTCTGCAGGCGTTACTTTTGCGACTGATTTCATCATTACTTCCGGACCGCAGGTTACGACCACCTCGCTGGCTGCTACTTTCAGTTGATCGGTGATAATTCCGCCGATATTCAAATTCACTTCATCAGCAATCGCATTAAAGGATTCCACACAATAGGAGCTATCTCGAAAACCCAGGTATACCCGACAATTTCCATGCGGATTTTTTTTCTTGTAATCTTTCATGAGATAGTATAATGGCGCGATTCCAATGCCTCCGCCAACCACACAGAGATCCCCGACAATCTGGGGAAAGCCATTACCCAACGGTCCCTGCAAGGTCACTTCACTCTGAGCTTTTAGACAGGATAAAATTTCGGTTCCTTTACCAACCACTTGGTACAAAAAGGTCAATTTTCCGTCCTCATAATCGTGAACGCTAATCGGTCTGGACAATAAGGGATCTTTATCCCAGGCTCGCAGCATAAAAAATTGACCCGGTAAAACCGCACCGGTAAACGCAACCGTCATTTTGCAAATCCCGGGACTAACAAATTCGTTACTCTGGATTATAGCCATTGAAGAATGTCCTCCTTCATTGCCAGCGTCGCATTTCGGATGTGCTCTGCAAAACCCTCATCTTCACAGCCTGCTTTTTGATGACCGGTAATCAGGCCCCGGGATGAATTGACAACCGCACATCGGGTGCGTTTAAGAATCTTTGCGATATCTTCCCCTTTGCCTCCCTGGGCACCATAACCCGGCACCAAAAAGAAGGTATGAGGGCATCTTTTTTGAATGGCTTCAAATTCGTCTGGTCGCGTCAAACCGACAACGGAACCAATGGAACTGAATCCACATTCGCCTCTGAACGCACTGCCCCATTTTTCGATTTTATCGCCCATGATTTCATAAATGAAATCATCCCGAACTTTCAGGTTTTGCAGATCAACTGCCGATGGGTTTGAAGTGCGTTGAAGAATAAAAATGCCCTTATTATTGTCTTTAATATAAGAATAGTAGGGTGACACCGCATCTTCTCCCATATAAGCATTAACCGTCATAATATCCACTTCAAAATCACCGCTAAAATGACCTTTGGCATATTGGTCTCCGGTGGATGAAATATCCCCCCGCTTCACGTCCCCAATCACCACAATGTTTTTGCTTCTGGCATATTTTACCGTTTCGCTATATGCCTTGAGCCCATCTAACCCGAGAGATTCATAGCATGCAATTTGAACCTTGTAGGCAGCTGCCAGATCTTCTGTGGCATCTATCACCTTTTTATTGAAGGCTATTATTTTTTCACCATCAGACCAATCCTTTAGAAGTAAATACTGCGGTAAAAATTTAAGTGTTGTATCAAGTCCCACACAAATTGGGCCTTTTTTTATCGCATCTTTATAGAGTCGATCCATTATCATCATATTTTATATTTCCCTTCACCATCGTCATTAAAACTTTGCCTTTAAGGGTTTCTCCCCCAAATGGATTGTTTCTGCTTTTAGAAATGAAATTTTTGGGATTGATTTTACCCGCCCAATTCAGATCAACTAAAACTAAGTCTGCCGGATATCGTTCTTTAACAAGACCGGCCTTTATCCCCATCCGTTTTGCTGGTGCATAGCTTAACATTTCACTCAATTTTTCCAGTCCGATTTTATTTTGATTAAACACAGTATAATACATGGAAAATGCCATCTCAAAATTATTAATGCCGGGTGCCCCATTTTGTTTATCTTCCTCTGAATGTGGGGCATGGTCCGTCCCACACATATCAATCATCCCGTCTTTAATGCCTTCAATTAATGATCGACGATCTGGGTAGGTTCTAAAAGGGGGATTCACTCGGTATTCCATCGCTGATGCAAAAAGATGATGGGGTGTCACTTCACAGGTTATATCCAGACCTTTTTGTTTCGCCATCTGAATGACTTCCAATGTATCTTTCTTGCTGATATGACAGACATGCAAATGGCCGCCATAACTTTCCAGAAGCTCAACATCCCGTTTAACCAAAGCTGTTTCCGGATCACAATGGGTTAAAAGAATAAAATCATTTTCTGCGGATGCTTTCAAACCTTTTACCATGGTATCCTGATTTAAAATAGAAACGCCATCATTGGAAAAGACGTTGGTCAGTGTTCGCAATGCTTCAAAATCGACTAATTCCTCTTCACTGAAATTCTTGGTCACTGCCGACACTTGAATCAGCTTACAAAGATCCAAATCGGTTGCTTTTTTTAAATTTTTTTCGAGGATTTCTGCATTATCAATGATTGGTTTGGTATTTGCCATGGCAACTAAAGACGTGAATCCGCCCTTCAAAGCTGCCTTCATCCCAGTCTCCATGGTTTCCTTGTATTCATAGCCAGGATCTCTTAAATGACAGTGCATATCGATAAATCCCGGCATCAGTACATGTCCCGCTCCATCGATTTCCTTATCGTACGCTGCGCGAACCACGCCTTTTTCTTTGTAAACTTTTTTTATTTTTCCATCTTCTATTAATACCTTGCCGGATCGCAGTCCTTCAGCATCTACAATTTCAATGTTTTTAATCAAGGTTTTCATGTGTCCCTCCTTCTTTTTAGTCTTCTTCAATAAAGGTCGTATACGCGTCACAATATTCACAACGATACTGCTTTTTTTCCTCATTAACTAAATAAAATTTTATTCCTCTAACGTCTTCATACTGAGTAATACAGCGAGGATTTTTACATTTCATGATTCCATTGACAACTTGTGGCAGCGTGAGTTTGATCTTTTTACACATTTCTCCATTTTTGACAAAATTTATGGTCACATTGGGATCAATGAGGCCTAAAACAGTCATATCAATTTGCATATCCGTTTCAATTTTAATCAGATCTTTTTGTTTCATTTTTTTACTTGGAATGTTTTTCAGCAGGACGACCACATCATCAATATCATTGAGGTGGAGCGCCTTATAAATCTCAAAGCCGTGACCTGCTTCGATATGGTCAATAATGATTCCCTTTTTTAGTTTAGATACATTTATCATTTTTATCCTCCACCCCCAAAAGTTTAGCAATCAGTGCCATTCGCACATACATTCCATATTTTGCCTGGGTAAAATAAACCGCTCTGGGATCATCATCAACCTCTGTGGCAATCTCATTAACCCGTGGCAATGGGTGCATCACGATCATATCTTTTTTTGCACTCTTCATTTTCTTTTTATCAAGTACATAATAGTCTTTCAACCGAAGATATTCTTCTTCACTGACAAAACGTTCCCGTTGAACTCTGGACATATAAAGTATATCCAAGTCTCCAATCACTTCATCCAGGTTTGTGGTTTCTTTATAAATCCCGTCATTCAACAGATTGAGAATATTTTCGGGCATCTGCAGTTCTTTTGGCGATATAAAGACAAACTTTACCCCCTGATATCGACTTAGCATTTTTACCAACGAGTGAATCGTCCGGCCAAACAGTAAATCGCCGCAAACGCCAACCACGTGATTGTCATACCCACCTTTAAATTTCCGAATGGTCAGTAAATCGGTCAATGTCTGAGTTGGGTGTTCATGTCCCCCATCGCCAGCATTAATAATCGGCATATTCTTAGCAAACTTTGACACTAGCCGTGCCGTTCCTTCCCGTGGATGCCGGATAACGGCAATATCCGAATAACATTCAATGGTTCGGATGGTATCCCCTAAACTCTCCCCCTTAGAAACTGATGAATTATTAGGATCATCGAATCCAATAATTTCACCACCTAAGCGAAGCATGGCGGCTTCGAAACTAAAACGCGTACGAGTCGAAGGCTCATAAAAAAGGCTGGCTAATAATTTTCCCTTACAAACCATAGAATAACCCTCTGGGTTTGCAATAATATTATCAGCCAGCTGCATAATCGATTCAATTTCATCTAGCGAAAAGTCGTTAGGTTCGATTAAATGTCTTCCTTTTAACATAATGTTCCTCCTATTCATCAACACAATTGTGGGCAAAAAACAAGCCGCTTAAAAATAATAGCGGCATACTTTGTAATAGGCATTTTCCTAATTAAATGGTTTGTTTTTCACCTTTTATGCCACGCTCAATATGAGCATGCATACTAAATTACAATAATCATAATTTAATTATCCGAAATTGTCAATGCTCTTTCATTAAAGAAACCGTCATCTTAAGATATTATTTTGACTATTTTGTTTCTAACACTATGACGGCGATTCTATTTTTACTTTTTCACAACTTTCCTTTTGATAATAGATAAATCATCTGGAATTTCAATCGGTATAATGATATGATAAAAAAAGAAAAGAAGGAGGAATTCTATATGTATTTTGTAACTTATCAATATAATGCTTTTAATGAAGGCGGAATCCTAACCGAGGATGAAAAAAAAGTTTTACCAATTACAACAATTGGAAAGCTTATGGGTCTCAAATTTCCAGAACGATTAATCGATTTTATTCCGATAGCTACCGATAAATTGTTAGCTGACATTCAAAATAAAATGGCTGAAAATCCAAATCTTGGGATTAATCTCAGTCTGGTTAAACTGTTAGCTCCAATTCCCAAACCACCAAGAAATATCTTCTGTCTGGGAAAAAATTATGCGGATCATGCAAAGGAAATCAAAAATATTCCTTCATTGACCGAACTTCCGGAAAGCCCTATTTATTTTTCTAAGCTGCCAACGTCTGTCACCGGTCCTGATACGGTTATCCTATCTCATGCCAAGGCAACCAAAGAAATTGACTATGAAGTTGAACTTGCCATTATTATTGGAAAAGAAGGCTCGGATATCCCCAAGGAAAAAGCCGAGGCGTACATCTTTGGCTACACCATCGCCAACGATATTACTGCTCGTGATTTGCAAAAAAAACATTCCCAGTGGTATAAAGGTAAAAGTCTTGATACTTTCTGTCCACTCGGACCAAAAATTCTTCATAAAAGCGCATTGAAACTTCCTTTTAATATCGCATTAACCTGTCGGGTCAATGGCGAAATCCGACAGCATTCCACTACAAGTCATATGATTTTTGACATTCCAACAATCATCAGCGACTTATCTAAAGGGATAACACTACTTCCGGGAGATATCATTCTTACCGGAACACCTGCCGGAGTTGGGTGTGCAAGAAAACCACCCCTGTTTTTACAGCATGGCGACAAAATCGAAGCAGAAATTGAAAAAATAGGGGTTCTAAGAAATATTATTGAATAATCATCTTGAATTTAGAGTATAAAAAAGCGCACCCAATAATTTCGGATGCGCTTTTTGCGATTTTAAACAGGCAGACGCTTAATTCCAAAAGCGCCGACTCCTGCTGCAAATAAAAGCAGACTAATTGTTAAAAAGCCGACACATATAGTCACAATATTCGCTTCGCCTTTTACAATCGCAAGGCTGTTAAAAGCATTATATAATGAATATTTTCCTAAAAAAGCAGTTAGGTCCGAAATACCACTGAGTATCGTAAACAGGAAAAAGATAATGAGGATTCCTGCGCCAAAACCTAAAGATAATGTCGTGTCATTAAACAAACAAGAAAAGAAAAAACAAATCATTCCAACTGTTATTGTCAATAGACACGCACAGAGATTAAGTTCAAAAAATACGGACTTATCAAGTGTTCCTGGAAAACAATACCCACTTACTGCCAAGCCCACAAGAAAAAGAACAGAAAATAAGACAATGATGGAAAATACCATATATATGCCTTGAGTCACAATGATTTTCACGCGACTATTTGGGGTTGTTAATAAACAGGCAAAAGAACCATCATTGACCCATTTTGCGACCAAACGATTTCCGAGGATAATACAATAAACCATTGGAAAAAGATAAATTATAATTCCGTAGAATAAACTGCCGATAAAACCAGTTAGCCCACTGTCAATTGTGCTAAGTCTCATAGCCTTTACCAATGCAACTGGTAATAATGACAACATATCCACAAGTGCTCCGACACCATTTGGATCATACATATAAATAATAACCCCCAGATACAACGACATCAAAAAAACAAAAATTAATAGCAGGAAAATGTTATCTTTTATGTCTTTAAGAAACAAAGGAATACTCATGCGTTTATCGCCTCCTTACTATAATACTTTTGAAAAATTTCTTCCAATGTCTGCGTGTTTGAGTTGAATACTAAAACCTTCTCATGAGATAATACTTTTACTAAAGCATCAATACGATCCCCTTGACAAAGTATTTCATAATCTTTTTCAGAAAACTGTTTGTAGCCAAAGCCATATTTTTTTAATTGTTCTAAATTCGGATGATCTTCAAATCGCACAAAATACGATTTTATCTCTGCCGATTTCACCTGAATAATATCATCTTGGGCAACAATGCGCCCTTCTTTTAAAATTCCTACCCGATCACAGGTACGTTCGACATTTTCAAACATATGTGTTGCCATTAAAATTGTCTTTCCCTGGCGTTTTTCTTCAATGATCAAATCAACAAATCGCGACTGCATAAGAGGATCGAGTCCATTTGTGGGTTCATCTAAAATCAGAACTTCCGGATCATGCATGAAAGCAGTAACAATTGCCAATTTTTGCTTCATATCATTTGACAGGTTCTCAATTTTCCCTCGGGTTTCCAATTCGAAACGTTCAATCAATGAATCTCTCAATTCCGTTTTCTTTGACCCACTTGAACCGCGCATTCGCGAAATAAAATTAAGATATTCTTTAACCCGCATCCCATCAAAAAAAGAAGTTTGCTCTGGAATATAGCCAGTTATTTTTTGAATGGCTGCTGCTTTATTAAAACAATTCAATCCATTTATGGTTGCTAACCCTTTGCTGGAATGACTTAATCCCATTAAGACCCGAATTGTTGATGTTTTTCCAGCCCCTTTTGGCCCAATGTAACCAAAAGCTTCACCTTTTTCAACCTTAAAATTTAAGTCGAATATTCCTTTACTGCCTGAATACTTAAGGGTGATATCCCTTGTTTCAATCATACTTTTCTCTCCTTTAAAACAAATAATTAATTTCGAGATTTTTTATTGTCAAGTAAACCAACTGTATTCTTTATCGCTTTTTCAATTTATATAATTGTTCAAATGATTGGCAATATTAGCGAACTCAGACCCTGTTAATGTTTCGCCTCGAATACCTGGTGCGATGCTGCATTCTTCTAATACCTTAAGCAGCACTTCTTTATCAAAAATGGTGTTCATTGTTAAACCGTTGATCAAAGTCTTTCGACGATTTAAGAAGCTTGCCTTTACAACCGATAAAAACAGTTCTTTGTTTTCCACCTTGAATTTTGGAGAATCCAGTTTTTTAAAGGTAACGACAACGGAATCAACCTTTGGTCTGGGAATAAAAACATGAGATGGTACACTAAAATCAAGTTTAATATCGGCATAAAATTGAGCAACAATACTCAATGAACCATACGCTTTTGTACCCGGTCCACCGCAAATACGCTCTCCGACTTCTTTTTGAATTAAAAAAGTCATCGATTCAATGGGTAAGTCTGATTCCAAAAAGCCCATAATGATTGGAGTTGTAATGTAATAAGGTAAATTCGCAACAATTTTAATCGGCAACTTCCCGATGTCATCACCAAGAAGTTCTCGCACATTCGTTTTAAGAATATCTCCTTGTATGATTTCAACATTATTGCATTCTCTCAGTGTTTCATGAAGTACCGGAATCAGTTTTTTATCTATTTCCACCGTGACGACTTTCTTGGCATTCTCGCTAAGAACTTGAGTCAGGGTTCCAATCCCGGAGCCAATTTCTAAAACGAGATCTCCTGTATCAACTTCTCCAGCCATCACAATTTTCCTTACAATATTTTCATCGATTAGAAAATTCTGTCCAAATCTCTTGTTAAAGTGAAGGTCATATTTTTTTAATAGTGTTTCAATTACGTGTGGAGATGTTAATTTTTCCATAAAATCCTTTCAATTTTTAAACTTTGCTGCAGATAATAAAATTACGATTAAAAATTAATAACTTAACTATTATACACTGTATTCTAATTTCCGTGAAGCCCCTTCGTTTATTATATTCTAAGCCATCTTAATTTTATTGTTCTTCCTTACTATATCGATAACTTCCCATAAATTTTCTATCATAAATGTTGGTTTGCAGCGTTCAAGAGCAATCGGTGTATTGTAACCCCAATTTACTGCAACCACATCTACCCCAACCTTTTGGCATGCTTCAATATCACGGGATTCATCTCCCACATATAACATTTCCCTTGGATCAATATCATATTTTCTTAATACTTTTTTTATTTTTTTTCCTTTGGACATTAAAGCCGAACACATAATAAATTCAATCTCATGACTCAATTCATAGGTCTTGAGAAACTGCGCAACGGTCTTTTTTATATTCGACGTTAAAATACCAGTATGATCTGTTTCTTTTCTGAGTTCCGTAAAAAAAGCATGAATATCTGGAGAAAATGCATTAATATCACTGGATTCTTCCTTTAATAACTTCTGTCCTTCTCTCAGTACCCTGGGAAACTGATAAAATGGGATATCGACAATTTCTTTTATTTCCTTAATATGAAGATTTTTTATATGCTGCAATTCTTCCATTGTTACAGTACTGTATTTGTATTTTGATGCCAGTTGATTGTATATGTTGAAGGCTTTCTCTTCAGTATCAGCGAGAGTACCATCAAAATCAAAAACCACACATTTATAGGTCATATATAACTCCTCTAATTTAATAGTTAATTGTTCTGTACTTCTTCATTTTTTCCTTTACGTCCAGTTCCAAATCTTGATTGTAAAAATAATAATCGACATTCAAATGCTGTGCTTCATGCATTGCAGCACTTGCAAAACGAACAAGATCTTCTTTGCAACTTGCATGCTCCGGAAATTTTGAAACGCCAATATGACTTTCCAGTTTTATTTGAGAATCTTTCACCGTAAAGGGTATCTTTAATAACTCAGTAATTAATTTGCAGAGCTCGGTTGTTCTTTCCTCATCAATATCACAAGGATAAAATAAAACAAATTGATTCGCATATCGCCGGACAAAAAGTCCGTATTTTCCAATTGCACTATACAAACGCTCGCTGATCAACCTTATCACTTGATCTTCTGCACTTTGTCCGAACCCGTCTGCGACAACAAAAAGTCCTTTGATATGAATGAATAATAAGACCAGATGCTTATCTTGTCTTATTCCGTTTTTTTTAAAATAATTATCCAATACCTGGTCCAATTTATAACGATTGGGAAGTTTTGTAATTGGATCCAATACAAATGATTCTTCAAGTGCTTTACGTCTTTTAATTGTCTCACTAATATCAATGCCAAGAAGGATATTTGCAAATTCATTATTTTTTTTCGTAAACGTTGCGTGATCCCATTGGATATAATGAATATCGCCAGTGTAATCTTTCATGGGCATAGGCTTCTTGAAATTCATATTTTCTTCAACAAATTTTCTATGAGTTCGATTTAATTTCCCGAAAACATCAAGTAATTGTTTTCCCCGAGCAGCTTCATTATTTATCCCAATCAGATGACTAACCTGATTATTAATGCTACTGACTTGAAAATCACTGTTACATTCAATATATAGTAGACTACAGTTGTTTAAAACCGTATCCGTATAAGTAAGCTGCGCATTAAGTTCGTCTCGTAAATCGACTTGCGCCGTTATGTCCTGCAGGATCCCTATTGTTCTTAAATGTTCATTGGTGTCCGAAAAAAAATGCCGAATTCTTAAATAAATATCGCGGATTTCACCTCGATTATTTTTTATTCGATACTGTGTATCCACTTTTTTTTGGTTCTGGAAAGCACTTAAAAAAGCCTTCCACACGCGGTTTTGATCATCTTCATAAGCCATGGAATAAATAATATCAAGAGTTGGCTCAACCTCACCCTCTTCATAACCTAGTATACTATAAAGTTCTCGTGACCAGTAGATCTTTTTTGTTAAATAGTCGATTTTCCAATAGCCTAATTTGGCCAAATGTTGTATCTCTAACAACTCATCCTGTTGTTGATTAATATAATCATCTTTTTCATTTGTCTTTTTTAAATCAACTGCGGTAACGCAATAAAACGTTTGTGGTTCATTTTTCATATTTTCAACTGCAATCAAATGAACCTCAACATGAAAAGGAATAATATCTCCACTACTGTGAAAAAATTTTGTATCAAATTCATAAATTCCGCACTCTTCTAATGCCTTCGCAAATGCGTCCTCATGATCACTGTGAATATAGTCTATCTTCAGTCGTTGAATATTTTTATTAATAATTTTTTCTGATGTCTTTTCACAATATTTCAGAAATTCATCATTCACAGTTTGAATGACTCCAGTATCATTAACAATAAATGCACAATCCTTAATCAGATTGATCAGCCCATCATAAAGTTTTAGCCGGACCTCATAGTTATTAATCCTTCGTTTGGTTTCTTTCGACTTCAACGCTACAAATAAAATCCAACCAAAAAAAACAATGGTCGCAACGACTACCATCATTATTATATGGTCACTGGTGAAAATTTTAGAAAAATCAACCATCGTGAATACCTTACTTTCTGATGCCACACTTTCGATACAAACTTATACAAACGTTTTTTATATTTTAACTTATGATTCCACGATTTGCCTTTAAATCATGGGTATACTATAATAAATAAATATTAAAAACCCATTAAAAGCTTTGACAAATAAAATAAAAGTGTTAAAATGATATTATCGCTTTAGCGAACTACTGTAATAAAGTATTGGAGGTTCATATGCTTTTTAACTACAACATTGATGGCTTTGAAAACATTCAGCATCAAGATTATTTCTCATTACAAAAAAACATCAATCAACTCATGTCGCTTTACCGGTCCTATGGGTACCAGCAGATATCAACACCGACCTTTGAAACCTATGATCTTTACGTTCATGAAGATTCTATTCCCAGCGACGATCTTTTTAAGTTGGTGAATCATCAGGGAAAAGTTCTCGTATTAAAACCAGATGCAACCCTGCCAATCACTCGGATGGCAGCCATGAATCATCCAAATTCTGATGAAATCATTAAATATTCATATCAAACTAATATTTACCGAAATTTTTCTTCACCTGAGATGGTTAAAAAAGAAATTACACAAATTGGAATTGAATATTTTGGAAATAATAGTCCAGAATGTGACGGCGAAGTGATTGCCCTTGCGATTCTATCGCTTCTCGAGTACGGCATTAAAGATGTTCACATTGATCTCGGCCATGTCGGATTCATAAATTATCTTTTTGATGAATTAGCCTTATCACCTAAATCAAAAGAAACACTTTTTCGATATATTGAAAATAAGAACATTGGTGATATTGCCACCTATTTAGAACAGCTGAAATTACCCACTGACAAAAAAGACATCATTCTGAAGCTTCCCACGCTATATGGCAAACCGAAAACCGTGCTGAAAGAAATGAAAAAACTCTGTATTAACGAAAAAATGGAATGGGTTGTTGAACAAATTTCAGAAATATATCATCATTTAGAAGTGATGGGACTTTCCAACTATGTTATCTTTGATCTGGGATTTACCAACCAAATGAACTACTACACAGATATTAATTTTAAAGGTTATATCAACAATTGCGGCGAACCGGTTATTAGTGGTGGGCGTTATGATAATTTATCCGAAAAATTTGGAATACCCCGACCCGCATGCGGTTTTGCCATTGATCTTCTAAAGGTCATTGATTACATGGAACAGGAAAATTTGTTGCCTCAGGATGATCAAAACAAGAATGTCATTTTTTATGATTGCACTGACAAGGCTGCCGCTTATCAATTCGCCGAAAAATTTAGAGCGAATGGCTCTATTGTAGAAGTTTTTTTGAGTAAACAAACCTGGGAAGATCATGTTCGCTCATTTCGAAAAAGTGAGCTTTATAAAAATGCAAAACTCTATTTTCTATTTGAAGGAAAACTTTTCGCTGAAAAAAACAATGAATTTTTGCCCTTTGATTCCATAGCTATTGAAAGTGAGGTGGAATAATGGTTATCCGTTTTGCTCTTGCAAAAGGCCGTGTTGCTCGAAAGGCCATTGAACTCCTCGTTGCATTGGGATATATTTTTGAAGATTATTCAGAAAAAAGCCGTAAACTTATTTTTACCGATACAACCGGCACCATCGAATTCTTTTTAGTGAAATCCCCTGATGTTCCCATTTATGTCGAAAAGGGTGCCGCTGATATTGGCATCGTGGGAAAGGATGTTTTAATGGAACATCCTGCTCAGGTATATGAAATGCTTAACTTGAATATCGGACGTTGTAAAATGTGTGTTGCCGGATATAAAGACCGACCCATTCCCTATGGAAAGAAACTGGTGGTTGGCACCAAATATCCAGTTATTGCCAAAAAATACTTTCACACTAAAGGTCAATCAGTGGATATCATTAAATTAAACGGATCGGTTGAATTAGCACCGCTTATCGGTTTATCTGATTGTATTGTTGATATCGTTGAAAGCGGCAACACCTTAAAAGAAAACGGTCTGACCGTATTAGAAGAAATCTGTGACATTAGTTCACGCTTAATTGTGAATCAAGTCAGTTTAAAAACCAAGCATGAGTTAATTAATCCTATTATTAAGGAATTTGAAACTCAGCTTTGAGGAAGGAACATTATGAAAACTATTATTTATGATCAAACAATGGATCTTGATAAAATCCTGAAACGAAATGAGGATGTCCGAGATGATATCCGAAACGCTGTCCTGGAAATAATCAAAGACGTAAAAACAGATGGTAATGCCGCACTATTGTACTACACCAAAGTATTGGATCACTGTGAGCTGACCCATCTTCAGGTAACTGAAGATGAAATACAGGAAGCCTTCGATTCCGTTTCTGAGAGCTTGCTTGAGATCATCAGAGAAGCTGCCGGTAATATTCGTTCTTTCCATGAAAAGCAACGGGAAACCACCTGGACCTATGAACCCAAACCCGGTGTTGTACTCGGTCAGCACATTACTCCAATCGAGCGCGTAGGATTATATGTACCGGGAGGAAAAGCAACTTATCCCTCCACGGTATTAATGGATTCCATTCCCGCCCTGGTTGCTGGTGTTCAATCATTAGTTATGGTAACGCCTCCTGGTAGAGATGGAAAAGTCAATCCCACAATTCTGGCCGCTGCTAAAATTGCCGGGGTTCACGAAATATATAAAATTGGCGGAGCTCAAGCAATCGCTGCGCTTGCCTACGGTACCGAAACCATCAAACCGGTTAATAAAATTGTCGGGCCTGGAAACATCTATGTGGCCACCGCTAAGAAAGAAGTTTTTGGAAAAGTCGACATTGATATGATCGCTGGCCCCAGTGAGGTCCTCATTATCGCTGACGAAAACGCCAATCCCGTTTATGCTGCCGCCGATTTATTATCCCAGGCTGAACATGATGAAATGGCAATGCCCATTCTCGTTACCACCTCAGAGGATCTTGCCAAACAGGTGATCGAAGAAGTATACCGACAGATCAACGAGGACTTAGGCCGCAAAGAAATTGCAAAGAAATCAGTGGATGATTTTGGGTTTGTTTTTATTGTCAAAGATCTAGATGAGGCCTTTGAACTTTCCAACAAAATTGCTCCGGAACATTTAGAGCTTCTCATTGAAAATCCGATGGATTCTTTGAAAAAAGTGAGAAATGCCGGTGCCATTTTCATGGGAGCCTACACTCCGGAGCCTCTGGGTGATTATTTTGCGGGGCCTAATCATACCCTTCCCACTTCCGGGACGGCAAAGTTTTCTTCCCCTCTTGGTGTTTATGACTTTATTAAAAAATCAAGCATTCTTTCTTATGATCAGAATTCTTTGGAAAATGTGTATGAAAAGATAGCCGCCTTTGCCCGTTCAGAAGGTCTTGATGCTCATGCAAAAGCAGTTGAAAGGCGGTTTGAAAACTGATGGAGACCTTAATTCGAAAAAACATCCGAGACCTTGTTGCTTACAAAGTCGATGCCCCTCAATACGAAATTGTTGTAAATGCCAACGAAAGTCCCTATGACTTTCCAATGATTTTAAAACGACAATTTACTGATGAGATCTGCAATACCGACCTCAACCGATATCCGGAAGCCTGCTTTCCCGAATTATTAAAAGAGCTTCGTGCTTATACCGGTGTTCCAACCGATGGGATTATTTGCGGATCAGGCTCTGATGAGCTGATTGCCATGATTAATCAGGCTTTTGTTAATGCCGGTGACGTGGTAGTTTCTCATTCGCCATCCTTTGATATGTATAATATCTGGGCGAAAATTTCGGATTCCAAACACATTCGCGTCCTTGATTTGCCCGGCCATATACCGGATGTCGACGGTATTATAAAAGCTGCCTGTGACAATCACGCTAAACTATTATATATTTGCAATCCAAATAATCCAACCGGTTATACTTTCGCCAAAAAAGACATTATCAAAATATTAGCTGCGGTTCCTTCTCTGGTTGTTTTAGATGAAGCCTATATCGAATTTTTTGGCGAATCCGATGTGGATTTATTGCCTCATTATCCGCGGCTTTTAATTCTCCGCACTTTATCAAAAGCCTTTGGTCTAGCCGGTATTCGTTGCGGCTACGCATTGGGAAACAAGGATATCATCGATGTGCTTTACAAGGTAAAAGCTCCCTATAATCTGAATGTTCTCACTCAAAAGCTGGCAGTGATTGCGCTTCAGAATCGGGATAAAGTTTTTAAAAATCTTGAAGAAATTAAAGCCGAACGTGAAAAAGCAATGGCTGTTTTGAAAGAATTGCCTTCGCTCACCGTTTATCCTTCCGGTGCAAACTTTATTTATTTTGAAACGCCTTACGCTGAAAAAATATATGAGACACTGCTCAATCGCAATATTCTTATCAAGCGTTTTAAAGAAACCGGTTCCTGTCCCGAAAGCATCCGTTTTTCAATCGGTAAACCGAAAGAAAACCAAAAGATTCTGGAAATTATCAAGGAGGTCGTGTACAATGAAGCGTAACTGTGCATTAAACCGAACAACGACTGAAACCACTATCTCGCTTTCTTTAAATATCGACGGTTCCGGGATTGCCAATGTCAACACCGGCGTTGGTTTTTTTGACCACATGCTGATACTTTTTGCTAAACACGGAAAATTTGATTTAACCATTGATGCTACTGGCGACAGCGCTGATAATCACCATGCAATTGAAGATATTGGTATTCTTCTTGGGAAAGCTTTTTATCAAGCCCTTGGTGATAAAGCCGGTATTAACCGCTATGCCTTTCAATTCACCCCAATGGATGAGGCTTTATGCCGTACCTGCGTTGACATCAGCGGTCGCAGTTATCTGGTCTTTGATGTTCCCTTAACCCGAGAATTTATTGGTGATTTTGAAACTGAGCTTTTAGAAGAATTTTTTATCGCCTTTACCACTAACAGTAAAATGACCCTTCATGTTGCTTCCTTGTATGGAACCAATAATCATCATATCGTCGAAGGTATTTTTAAGTCATTGGGACGAACACTCAAAAATGCCTGCTACATCGAAGCCGGCAATAAAGAAATTCCTTCAACTAAAGGAATTATTGAATAACAAGGAGGAACACAAATGATAGCAATTGTTGATTACGACGTTGGGAATTTAAAAAATGTCTATACTGCCCTCGGGGATGTTGGCCTGGAAGGAATCATAACCAGAGATAAAAAAGTGCTGGATCAGGCGGAAGCGATTATTCTTCCCGGTGTTGGTGCATTTTCTGATGCGATGGAAAATTTAAAAAAATTTGACCTCATCGACACCCTCGATGCCAACGTCAAAAAAGGGAAAATTCTTTTAGGCATCTGCTTGGGGATGCAGCTTCTTTTTGATAAGAGTTATGAAGACGGAGAATTTTCAGGCCTTTCCTATATTCCTGGAGAAATTGTTAAATTCACTGCACCTGGCATTAAAATTCCCCATATGGGATGGAATAATCTTATCATTAACCGGGAAAGCCCTTTGGTGAAAAAAATCGCCACTGAAGATTACGTTTATTTTGTTCATTCCTACTATGCTAATCCAGTCGATTTCAATGATGTCATTGCTTATGCAGAATACAGCGTTAAAGTCCCTGGAATTGTGCAAAGAGGCAATGTCATCGGGATGCAGTTTCATCCTGAAAAAAGCTCAACCGTCGGACTTCAATTATTAAAAAACTTTAAGGAGATATTATCATGATTGTTTTCCCTGCAATTGATTTAAAAAACGGTAAATGCGTTCGTTTAATGCAAGGACAAAAAGATGCTGAAACCATTTATTTTAATGATCCTGTGGATGTCGCACTAAAATGGCAATCTAAGGGGGCTCAATTCTTACACTTAGTTGACTTGGATGGGGCCTTTGACGGTCAGCCCAAAAATTTAGAACTCATAAAAAAAATTGTAGAAGCCCTCGACATTCCAATCGAATTAGGCGGTGGTATCCGGAATTTGGATATTGCCAAAGAATACATCAATATCGGTGTATCGCGAATTATCATTGGAACTCAGGCAGTCAAAGATTTTGGTTTTATCGAAAACCTTTTGGACCTCTATGATGATAAAGTCTGCGTTTCTATTGATGCAAAAAAAGGTATCGTGTGTACCGAAGGCTGGGTTGAAAGCAGCAATATTGAAGCCTTGGAACTGGCCAGCAAATTAGAGCGATACGGTTTGTCAACCCTGGTGTACACTGATATTTCTAAAGATGGCATGATGACCGGTCCTAATTTTGAAATGCTTGGAGTGCTTAACAATCATTTAAATATGGATATCATCGCCTCTGGAGGAATTTCCAGTATTGAAGATATGAAACGACTGAAGTCAATGGGTCTGTATGGCGCCATCACCGGAAAAGCACTTTATGAAGGCACTATTGATCTTGAAAATCTGTTAGAGGAGCTTAAATCATGCTGACTAAACGGATCATTCCTTGCCTGGACGTCGATCATGGCAGGGTCGTAAAAGGAAAAAAATTTCAAAACATACAAGACGTAGCGAACCCTGTTGAATTGGGGCGATACTACTCTGAACAAGGTGCTGATGAATTGGTTTTCTATGACATTACCGCAACATATGAAGATCGAGATATTTTCATCAATATTGTTGAAAAAGTAGCTGAAGCGATTCGCATTCCCTTTACCATTGGTGGCGGCATCAGCAAGGTGGAAGATTTCAGAAAGGTTCTCATGGCTGGAGCCGACAAAGTTTCCGTCAACTCTGCTGCCGTTATGAATCCCCAACTCATCAAAGAAGCTGCCCTGAAATTCGGTGCTCAGTGTGTTGTTCTTTCTATTGATGCCAAACGAAACAACCATGGTTCCTGGGATGTTTATGTTAAAGGTGGTCGCGAGAACACCGGAATTGATGCCATTGAATGGGCACAGCGTGGTCAAAATTTAGGTGCCGGAGAAATCTGTATTAATTCCATCGATACAGACGGCGTAAAGAAAGGCTATGACCTTGAATTAAACAAAAAACTTTCAGATCTTTTAACCATTCCGATTATTGCATCCGGGGGGGCCGGAAAAATGCAGGACTTCAGCGATGTTTTAAAAGTTGGTGCAGATGCCGCCTTAGCCGCCTCTGTATTTCACTATAAGGAAATTTTAATCTCTGATCTGAAAAATTATTTACACAATGAAAGCATTCCCGTGAGACGGGTTTAGAAAGGTTAATTATGGATTTAACAACTATTAAATATAACGATGCTGGTCTTGTTCCGGCAATTGTACAGGATTATAATACCCGTCAGGTTTTGATGATGGCCTGGATGAACGAAGACTCTTTAAAACAAAGCGTTGAAACAAAAAAAGCGACTTTCTATAGCAGAAGCCGCCAACAGTTATGGGTTAAGGGAGAAACATCAGGTAACACTCAAACAATTATTTCAATTGATTACGACTGTGACGGTGATACTTTACTCCTTCAGGTCATTCCAGCCGGACCAGCTTGTCATACCGGAAACACTAGCTGTTTTTATCGAAATATTATGACCGATGAAAAAAATGATCTCGGTAATATTGACATTCTGCCGAAACTTTTTGCATTGATTGCTGATCGTAAAGAGAACCCCGTTGAAGGTTCTTACACCAACTACCTGTTCAGAGAAGGCGTTGACAAAATTGGTAAAAAAATCGGTGAGGAATCTGCTGAAACAATTATTGCCGCTAAAAACAATGATCCAACTGAACTCATTTATGAATCGTCCGACTTAATCTATCATCTATTTGTAATGCTTAATAATCAAGGTGTTGATTTAGAATCTATTTTCAAAGAACTGACCAATCGACATAAATAGAAAAAATACTTATTTCTAACTATTTTCAATTGATCAAAATAAGTTTTTCAAAGCAGACTGAATCAAAAGATGTGATTATAAAATAAATGCATCTATTTTATAATCACATTTCCCCGAAACCACAATAGCTTGTGATTCCTTAATTTTACTTAAATTCAACCAATTCCAAGTCTCTTTTAAGGTTCAAGACCTATCATAAAGTTGCGAGATGAAAGTCTCCCCTTTTTCTTTTCATTCCTAATATAAAAAACAGCAGGTCATCCGGACCTGCTGTTTTTTTATTGATAAAAATTTGTTCTCTTTTTAGTATTACTCCGCCAATCCAATCGTTTTTAGGATGTTGTACCCCAGCCGTCTTTCTTTTCCTTCAAACGGATAAGCATGCATCATAATTGCAGGATTAAAGTTTAATTCGATAATTCCGTAAGCGGATTCAGGATTTTTATAGTCTTCAATAATGATGTCTATCCCACAAAATTTTGCATCAAATGCTCTTGCTGCAGCTAAAGCAATCTTACTAAAATAAGGATGCATTTTTTCCGTATAATCAATGCTGTCTCCGCCCGTACTGATATTTGAATTTCCCCGTAAATAAACAACTTCGCCAGGCTTAGGTACTGATAAGACCGAAATTCCCTGTTTTTTCAAAAACATTTGAGACTGATCATCCAGTTCAATTTTTTTCAAAGGACTGGTATGTCCATCTCCACGATAAGGATGCTGATTTTTTATATCGATCAATTCCTGAATGGTTAGAATTCCGTCTCCAACAACGTTTGCCGGTCGTCGATGAAGTACTGCAACAACCTCATCTCCCATGGTTAGAAAGCGGTATTCCAAACCAGTAATATATTCTTCTATGAGGATCGTATTATCGTGTTCAAAAGCAATTCGTGCACCTTCTAATAACTCATCAAGGGATCCACCACGATTATAAATGCATATTCCTAACCCAAAATTAGTAGACTTTGGTTTGATGACAACTTTCTTCCCAACGTATTTAGGAAGCCTAACTCTTGCTTCTTCAAAGGAAAAAAACTCTTCACCATTAGGAACCGGTATCCCATTTTCTTTGAGGATCATTTTTGTAACAACCTTATTTTCCATTAATAATGGTGTGATGTAGGTATCTACGCTTGTTTTTGTGGCTTGCTTCACATACTCTTTATGGCCGTCTTTTTCCAATGCAATGATATTTTCTGATGCATCCACCGGTGTCACTTTAATCCCTCGGGTGAGAGCCTCTTTAATTAAAATCTGGCTTGACAGTTCCCATTTTTCGAAGCCCTTTAGCCGATAATGCTCTTTTACCGATTCAAGTTTATATTTATTTGCCAGCTCTAAATTAGCCCTAATATACCCTTTCTCCGTCATCAGTTCTTTAAGACGATATGCATAAGTTGTTTGTGGATTCTTCACTCGATTCAGCATCACTTCGATGCAATGATCTTGTTTTAAATTCAAATATTCATTAATCTCGGCCATTTTTCCCAGAATATCTTCCGCCCAAGCTGTTTTTAACGTCCAATGCTGCTTATCCAAAAGCTCTAAAGCTGATTCAAGTCCATGTTCCGCCACAGCAACCTCATTAATAAGTGCTTCCTGTTGCCAGGTTTCAAAAAACTCTTCGCCTTCTAATAAAAGAAACAACATGAAGATATTTAAAAACTCAAGATCAACTTTCGCAATACCGCATTTGTCAAAGGGGTTAAGATCTATCGTACGAATCTCTAAATATTGGATGCCATCCTTTTCCAGAGATCCTAGCACATTTGTAAAATCTTTAGGTTTTAAGCGGATCTGAGCATATAACTCTTTTGCCTCAGAAATATTTTTTCTGTTGATAAATTCCTTTACACTGCCGATAAATCCACTGACCGAAGAATAGTCAGGATACAAGTCAATTTCATTTTTGTAACCACTACAATTTCCATTTCGAGCTGATGTTCCGCCCTGACTTAAAAATGTCTGATGTCCGTTTTCTTCCATACATTCCAAACATTTTTTGATATAAGACTCATGCAATCCCGGAGTACATCCCATTAAATAAATGATTAACCAGCGGTAACGCAAATAATTCCTTAACACCTTTAAATAAATTTTGTCCTTAAAGTCTTTATAAGTTAATTCACTGCCAGATTCTTTCCAAAGTATCTCTAAAAAATCATCACTAAATGAAAAATTATAATGAATTCCTGAAATTAGCTGGCGTTTCCCGCCATATTTCGCCATCAGTTTTTCACGATATTCTCTGGCTTTTTTTCCAGATTCACCCTGATATGTTGAAATTGGGATATCTTTATCTTCGGGTATATCACACGGCATGGAATAAGGCCAAAAGAGCTCTTTATCTCCATCAATTTCATTGATAACAATATCTGTTAGTGCCTCTAAAAAATCGTAGGTTTCCGTCACCGAATAGCAAACCGGTGTAACTAATTCCACCTGACTTTCTGAAAAATCAGTTGTTATATAGGGATTTTTGAGTTTGTCTCCAAAAATTTGCGGATGTGGAATTAATGCCAGTTTACCTTGAGGTGTTACTCGAAGTCCTTCTCTTTCCACGCCAAACCCTGCGGTTAAAATACTCTCTGGTGTCATTTTATTTTTTAAAATTTCAATCATGCGTATAACCTCTCCATTGTCGTACAGGCGAAATGGTGTAAACTGTACAAAATTTTATTTATTATACCATAAAAACGAATAATTCTATCTACCCTAATTCCCTTTGATTTGTCGGATATATTTTTTTTTAAATTGCATGATTTCACCTGAAAGCAAGTACTTATTTTTTGTTTGTTAGGAGTGGCATATATTCTGCATATCCTTCCTGTTTCATCTTATCTTTTGGTATGAACTTTAGTGCGGCACTGTTGATACAATATCTCATTCCACCCATTTCTTTTGGCCCATCATCAAAAATGTGTCCCAGATGTGCATCACCGATTTTGCTTCTTACTTCAGTACGCACCATTCTATTCGTTTTGTCTGTGCTTTTCACAATAATATTTTCATCAATCGGCTTAGCAAAACTAGGCCATCCACATCCCGATTCAAACTTATCACTTGAAATAAAGAGTGGTTGTCCAGTTGTAATATCTATATAAATACCTTCTTCGAATTCATTAAAATACTCGTTTTGGAAAGGCGCTTCCGTGGCATTATTCTGTGTTACATCATACTGAACTTCTGATAAATTTTCCTTTAATAGCTTGCTCGATTTTTTTAGATATTTCTTACTTAAATCAACAGAATTGTTTGCCTTTTCAAATTTTTCTGCTCCAATATGACAATATCCATTCGGATTCTTATCCAAATATTTTTGATGATATGCTTCTGCCTTAAAATAATTCAAAAGTGGCTTCACTTCAATTACTACCCGTTCCCGATACTTTTTCTGCAGTTGAAAAAGCGAGTCTTTGATAATCTCTTCATCTTCGGGATTTATATAATATATTCCTGTTCTATATTGTGTACCTATATCACCACCCTGTCTATTGATACTTACCGGATTGATGACGTCATAAAATAACTCTAAAATGAAAGCTAAACTGATTTTATTTTCATCATAGATTACTTTTACTGTTTCAGCATGGCCAGTATTTTGGTGGCACACTTCTTCATATGTTGGTTTCTCCATATTGCCATTTGCATAACCAACCTCAGTTTCTATGATACCTTTAACATTCTCAAGATATTTCTCGGTTCCCCAGAAGCATCCCCCTGCCAAATATATTTCTTTTATCATATTCATCCCTCCATTTTTCTGTATTTTAAACCTATTCTTTTGACTTGTAAAATTATTCAGGTTATTTAGCACACAATATTTTTTTTTAAATATTTTTGATACGCACTTGTGATTACATTCTCCAACTCCGACTCTAACTCTGAGAAATCGCGATATGCTAAAATTTCCTTTTCCAGAATTTGAGGAAGACGAACTTCTTTTATAAAAATGATTGTCATCGACATATCATCTGCAACATTCAAATAAAAACGGGTGAGGTCATCAAGCACCTCATTTTCCAAACTCCCTGGGTTAATAATACATAAAAATGCTTGGTAGAAAATTAGATCCGCATAATAATCAGCCTGAACAACAGAAAATTCTTTTGAAGACAAATGCTCAATTACACTAAAATTTTCATATTGGTCTAATCCCAACGTAATGATCCTCTTCATTTTTTCATCACCTCTCGTAACGTGTTTCATAACTACATTCAAAACATATATACCTCTCTTTATTATTATAAATACCCTAATGATAAACTAAAATGCAAATATAATAGATTAATCTCGTTACTTCCTTGTTCTTGTTCTCAAAATATGCTATCTTTAAACATTAGAACCAGATAAGGAGAATACCATGTACGAAAAAGGTGTCCAGACACGAAATCATCTTTACCAAACCGCTAAACAACTATTTTATACCCAGGGCTATGAGAAAACAAGAATAAAAGATATTGTAGAAACAGCTGGTATGCCCATTGGTCTATTTACCTATTACTTTAAAACAAAGGATAATATTGTCCATGAAATATACTCCGAATATTACCAAATAGAAAAGAGGATGTACCTAACCAAATTAACAGATTAATTTGGTTAGGTACACCCTCTTTTTCTCATAAAGTCAATAAAGAATTCATATAAACTTCTTGTTGACGTTATTCTTTGTTAAAACATTTTTTTAGTCATTTTGTCGATTTCGTCGTCGGTTGCTTCGTAACCACCTGGGAACGAGCTGACATTTAACCCCGATCTTTCTCCTTTCACATTGAAGCAATTCTAAATCGATAATCACTGCAGAATTTTTGATTATTCCAAGATTTACTTTAAACTCATCCACTTCCATTAAGCAACAATAAAAATTATAATTATAAATATTTTTATAAATTCTTTGCGCTCGTATTCATTACCAAAGTCAATCACTACTTTAGTATGTTTTGTATATTTACTGTATTAATCAAATGTAATCGTTATTATTCCGATATTCACCTTGCAATTTTATTATTTTTCCTATATTCAGTGTATTTTCTGTTTTCAATTTATTAATCGATTTCTGTTCAATATTATAATATAAATTTCTTTTACTATTTTCATGGTTTTAGTCGACCAGTACTTCACGCCAAAAATGATAGCCAGAAATTATTTAGTCCTGTCATTTTAACCCAAAAAAAAGAATCAACAAAAATGTTGATTCGATCAATTCAGTAAGAAAGATTTATGTTTATCTATAAAAACAGCACCTTTTTCAAGATCCTGAATATCGATAAAATAAAGAAATGGTCGGAGTGAGAGGATTTGAACCTCCGGCCTCATGGTCCCGAACCATGCGCTCTACCAAGCTGAGCCACACCCCGTTGATAATGTTTTAATTCCAACTGTTGCAATTCCGACTTATTTATTGTAAACTATATTTAGAAAAATATCAATCCTTTGGAGGAAAAAAATTATGCACACAAAAAATAAATGGTATCGTATTGGCGCATTAGTATTGGTTGCTGTCATTGCTGTTAGTATGCTTGCGTTATATGCATTCTAAATGAATATCCGAATTGTCGCGGTGGGGAAAATCAAAGAAAAGTACCTTAAATCAGCGATTAGCGAATATTTAAAGCGCTTAAGCGCTTATTGTCGTCTGGAGATAATTGAAGTTAAAGATGAAAAAATCCCTGAAAAATCAAGTGATGCCCAACGAATGAAAGCCTTGGAAATTGAGGGAAAACGAATTCTTCCTTATTTAAGAGATGAAGACATTCTAATAACCCTTGAAATCCATGGACATCAAATGGATTCTCCAGCTTTCGCAAAAAAAATTGAAAACTATGGAATTCAAGGAAAAAGCCAACTTACTTTTGTTATTGGCGGCTCAATCGGGTTATCATCAGAAATTACCAATTGTTCAAACTGGAAATTATCTTTTTCTGAAATGACTTTCCCCCATCAGCTCTTTCGCGTCTTGCTTTTAGAACAATTGTATCGTGCCTTTAAAATCAATCGTGGAGAAACCTATCATAAATAAGACTTCTGTGGAAGTTATTATAAAATTCTGCTTAAGCATCCAGATGAAACAATTGTCATTTGGATGCTTCATTAGATTTACTCAAAATTATTAAACTAAGAGGTGAAATATGCCAGATTATGTAGTGAAAGCCACCGCCGGAAATGGACAAATTCGAGTATTTGCCGCCACAACACGAAACATTGTTGAAACTGCACATACAATCCATCAAACCAGCCCCGTTGTAACTCAAGCCCTGGGTCGACTTCTTACCGCGGGATCCTTAATGGGGTCTATGATGAAAAATGCTGATGAAGTGATCACCCTAAAGATAGCAGGAGATGGTCCTGTGAGGGGTTTATTAGTAACTGCAGATGCTAACGGTAATGTTAAAGGTTATCCTTATGCAAATAATTTAAATGATTCATACAAGTCACCCATGGCTGTTTCAGAAGCTATCGGCGAAGGTGCTTTAAATATTTTGAAAGACATTGGCCTTAAAGAACCTTATGTGGGATATTCCCCTTTAATAAGTGGAGAAATAGCCGAAGATTTGACCTATTATTATGCCCAGTCGGAACAGATTCCGACTTCTGTATCTTTGGGCATTCTGTTAAATGAAGATGGTTCTGTTAAACAAGCAGGCGGTTTTATTATTCAGCTGATGCCTGATACCGATGATGCAACCATTGATGCCCTGGAAAAGGCATTGGCAAGTACTCCTTCCATGACCAAACTATTAGACGAAGGAAAATCCCCAGAAAATATTTTAGCAGAGCTCTTTAAAAATATTGGGGTGAAAATCTCAGAAACAGAAGAAGCCCATTTTTTCTGCGACTGTTCCCGTAATCGCGTCATAAAAGCCCTCACTGCCATTGGCACAGCGGATCTCATCGATATTATTGCTGATCAGGAAATTATTGAAATCAAATGTGATTTTTGTCAAAAAAAATATCATTTTACACCTGAACAACTTCAATCGATCGTCGATCTTATTCAAAATGAAATAAAAAAAGGGGAATAAAATGCAGTTAACAAAACGTTCAAGCGGAGTTCTCATGCACATTTCATCCCTTCCGGGTGACTATGGCATTGGTACTTTAGGTCTGGAAGCTCAAAATTTTATTGATCTTCTTGTTAGTATGAATTTCACCTATTGGCAAATCCTTCCAACCGGACCAGTAGATGACTATTTTTCGCCTTATAAAAGCATTTCAGCTTTTGCCGGCAACCCTCTCCTGATTGATTTGGACATCCTTTTTCAATGGGATTTGTTATCAAAAGATGAACTATCAAGTTGTCAGTCTTTTGATTCACCTTATTCAATTAATTACTCAACTCTTATTAAAAATCGTAAAACAATCTTCAAACTCGCCTTCTCTCGTTTAACTCACAAGCAAAATGAAAGAATCCGGAATTATTGTGAAGCCAATAGTGAATGGCTTCCCGATTTTTCTCTTTACTCGGCTCTTTCAGATTTTTTTTCTGAAAATGATTGGACGAAGTGGATTGATACAAACCTTGTTCATCGTAACCCGTCGGCCCTTTCTTCTGCGCGAGCAAAATTAGCAGAAGAAATTAATTATCATAACTTTCTTCAATATGCATATGATAAACAATGGCGAGATCTTAAAAACTATGCCAATTCAAAAGGAATTAAGATCATCGGTGACCTTCCTATTTATGTTGCTCATACTAGTTCAGATGTGTGGAGTCATCCCGAACTTTTCCAATTGAATAATAAAGGTTATCCTCTTGAAGTTGCCGGTGTTCCTCCCGACTATTTTTCTGAGAATGGTCAACTTTGGGGCAATCCCCTTTATCGGTGGGATGTCATGAAAGAAAATGGCTATTCATGGTGGATGAATCGATTAAAAACAGCTCTACTAACCTATGACTACGTTCGGATTGACCATTTTCGAAGTTTTTCTGCCTACTGGTCTATCCCCGCATCTGAACCAACTGCTAAAAATGGTCGATGGGTTTCTGGACCTGGCATTGATTTTTTTAATGCTTTAAATAATTGTTTCCCCAATCCCAATATTATTGCAGAAGATCTTGGACTACAGGACGTTGCACTCACCGAACTTCTGTATCAAACAGGTTTTCCAGGAATGCGAATCATGGAATTCGCTTTTATGGATAACAACGACAATATCCACCTGCCACATAATTACAAACCAAATATGGTCGTCTACTCTGGCACTCATGATAATAACACCCTCTTAGGCACCCTGTTTGAATATTCTATAGCGCAACGAACCTATGCATTTGACTATTGCGGTTATAACGATCAATGGGAAAACCAATGGCAGATTGGCGGATATCACAGTTTATCCTGCCGGGCATTTATTCATACCCTTTGGCAAAGCGTTGCCAATTTAGTAATTCTCCCCATCCAGGATATTTGCGGCTTTGGAAACGATACCCGAATGAACAAGCCTGGAACAATAAATAATAATTGGCTTTTTAGAATGACTCGAGATGGTTTATCACAAATTGACATCGACTGGATGAAACAAATGAATTCAATTTACAAACGTACCATTTGATAAATTCAACTCACCTGCTGTAATTAGCCATTTTTTTAGCAAATAAAAAATAATAGACAAGTGTCCGCAGTCTTCAAACATTTTTTCAATATAACCTTGCAATGAAACCTTAAGTTTTGGTATAATAACCAAAGGTAAATTTAAGGAATGAAAAAAAAGAGGAGGACTTTACCATGAAAAAATCACTATCA
The DNA here is from genome assembly GCF_008086615.1 of Acetobacterium tundrae. Classification (GTDB taxonomy): domain Bacteria; phylum Bacillota; class Clostridia; order Eubacteriales; family Eubacteriaceae; genus Acetobacterium; species Acetobacterium tundrae. The sequence goes on along the minus strand of NZ_RXYB01000001.1, from coordinate 177,094 downwards.
TTGCTGTTATGCTTAGCATTAGTTGCTACCATGACCGCAGGATGCTCTGGATCATCTACTTCTTCAGATAACAGCGACGTTATCAAAGTAGGTGTATTCGAACCTTTAACCGGTGCAAATGCTTCCGGTGGAGAATTAGAACTTGAAGGGGTTCAATTGGCCAACCAATTACACCCTGAGGTATTAGGCAAAAAGGTAGAACTTGTCGTTGCTGATAATAAATCAGACAAGGCCGAAGCGACTACCGCCGCAGCTCGATTAATCGAGAAAGACAAAGTTTGTGCGATACTGGGTTCCTGGGGATCTTCACTTTCCATGGCAGCTGGTGACATTGTGAAATCAAATAAGATTCCAGCTATTGCTCTGTCCGCAACAAATCCACAAGTTACATTAGGAAATGATTATTATTTCCGCGTCTGTTTCTTGGATCCTTTCCAGGGAACTGTAATGGCCAACTATGCATACAAAACTTTGGGTGCCAAAAAGGTTGCCATTGTTCAGGAAGTTTCCAATGACTATTCTGTTGGCTTAGCTAAATTTTTCACCGATGCATTTACAAAATTAAGCGGTGATGCCAGTGCAATTGTTTCTACTGGTAACTATAACACCGGCGACCAGGATTTCAACGGTATTTTAACCAATATCAAAGCAACCAACCCAGATGTAATCTTTGCACCTGGTAATTACACAGAATCCGCTTTACTCATTAAACAAGCCCGTGCACTTGGCATTACTTGTCCAATTATCGGTGGGGATACATGGGAAACCAACGAGTTTATCACTGTCGGTGGAGCTGATGTTGAAGGTGCTGTTATGTCAACGTTCTTTGATGATACCAACCCCCCAACTGAAGCAGGAAAAACTTTTGTAGCAGAATATAAAAAACTTTATCCTGATCGTCAAAATGTACCCGCAGTAACGGCTCTTGGTTATGACGGTTACATGATGCTCATGGATGCCATTGAACGCGCCGGATCTGCTGATCCACAAGCCATTCGAGATGCCCTGGCTACAACAACTAATTTTGAAGGTGCTACCGGTGTTATCACCATTAATGCCAATGGCGACGCTGAAAAGAATAGTGCCATTGTAAAAGTTGTCAAAGATGGTAAATTCACTTATTTGGACACTGTTACCATTACCCAATAAAACAAACATCAATACGAATGAGATAGTTTAAACTTTGAGGGTATTTGTTTTTGGATACCCTCAATTCAATTCTAAAGATATAAATGAGGTTATAATTATGGTCGTCGGAATGACACTTTCAACATTCTTACAGCAACTCATTAACGGATTATCGCTTGGAAGTTTATATGCCTTAATTGCCATTGGCTATACAATGGTTTATGGAATATTAAAGCTTATCAATTTTGCCCATGGCGACATATTCATGATGGCTGCTTATTTTGCATATTTTGGGATTTCAGTCTTTTTTCTCCCATGGTATGTGACATTTATTATTACAATTTTACTAACGATGCTTTTAGGTGCCGGAATTGAGCGAATGGCTTATCGCCCATTGCGTGAAGCACCAAAAACATCACTTTTAATCTCTGCTATAGGGGTTTCTTTTTTGCTTGAAAATTTAGCAACCTATCTTTTCTCAGGCAAACCTCAAGCATTCCCGGAATTTCCAGTTATGACGACGCCTATTTTCGTTGGAGGATTATCCATTCAGCCGGTTTCCATTGTTATCCCAATTGTTGCTTTTTTTCTCATGACAGTACTGCTTTTTATTATCAACAAAACAAAAGTTGGGATGGCAATGCGAGCCGTATCTGTCGATTATGACACCGCAAAATTGATGGGTATTAAAATCGATAACGTCATTTCCTCAACCTTTGCAATTGGTTCCGGTCTTGCCGCTGTTGGTGCACTTTTGTGGTGCATGAAATATCCATCGGTATTACCGCTCATGGGTGTTGTTCCCGGATTAAAATGTTTCATCGCCGCTGTTATCGGTGGCATCGGTAATGTTAAGGGAGCTGTTCTTGGGGGTCTTATCCTTGGATTTTCTGAAGTTCTAATGGTTGCCTTCTTCCCTTCACTGACCGGTTATCGAGATGCAGTTGCTTTTATTATTTTAATTATTATTCTCTTGTTTCTTCCCAACGGAATTCTTGGCAAAAAACAAGTTGAAAAGGTTTAGGGGGGGTACCAGAAATGAAAAATACTCAGAACAGTTTAGGTGCCTACTTAAAAAAGCATTGGAAAACAGTCGTTTTTTTAGTTTTAGTTTTAATTGGTATCGGTATTGCGGATCAATTTGTTAATTCTTTCATGCGCAGGCTCTTAAATCTTAGCGCGATTTATACAATTGTTGCTTTATCCATGAATTTAGTTAATGGTTTTACCGGACAATTTTCCCTGGGTCAGGCTGGTTTCATGGCTATAGGAGCATACACAGTCGCTATATTTACCGTTCCGGTCGGACTCCGTTCAACTATATTTTACCTGGCGCCGATGGCACCCTTGCTAGCAAATATTCAATTACCATTTGTTGTTGCACTCATACTTGGTGGATTTTTATCTGCTGGCGTTGCTTTTCTAATTGGTTCACCGTGTCTTCGACTTCGAGGGGATTATTTAGCGATTGCCACGCTTGGTTTTTCTGAAATCATCAGAATTATCTTCACCAATACTCAAACCATTACAAATGGTGCTCTTGGAATCAAAAGCATTCCAACCATCAGCAGTCTTTGGTGGACTTTCGGGATTGCATTAATTGTCATTATCGCGTGCTTCCTGCTTATAAATTCTTCCTATGGACGCGCCTTTAAATCCGTTCGAGAAGATGAAATTGCCGCCGAAGCGATGGGAGTCAGTTTATTCAAAACCAAGATGACCTCCTTTTTAATCAGCGCTTTTTTTACCGGAATTGGCGGTGGCTTATACGCAGCACTTCTGGGTACAGTCGATCCAAAACAATTCTATTTCACCTTAACTTATAACTTCTTGCTCATTATTGTTCTTGGTGGTATGGGCAGTATTTCAGGAACTATAATTGCCAGTTTTGTTGTTACTTTAGGACAAGAAGCGCTTCGCTTCCTTGATGAACCCATGGCCTTCGGATTAGATCTTCCTATTTTCAGGCCTGGTTTGAGAATGGTCGTTTTCTCATTTCTGCTAATGGTTGTTGTTCTCTTTTACCGAAAAGGTTTAATGGGTACCAATGAGCTCACCTGGAATTTCATCGCAAATAAATACCGCTCCATCAAATCACGGTTTACTAAAAAAGCGGCATCAGCACAAGGAGGTGACAGTAAATGAGTCTTTTAAAAACTGAAAATGTCATCATGCAATTTGGCGGGGTTATCGCTGTCAATGATTTAAATATAGACATAAAAAAGGGTGAATTAGCTGCCCTGATCGGTCCCAACGGGGCCGGAAAAACGACGGCATTTAATGTGATCACCGGCGTCTATACTCCGACCAGCGGAAAGGTTCTTTTTTCGCCTACAGACAACGGCGGTGTCGCCTCTGAAATTGACATCAGCGGAAAAAGACCTGATAAAATTACCGGCCTGGGTATTGCCAGAACTTTCCAAAATATTCGGTTGTTTAGTGATCTCTCTGTTTTAGAAAATGTTCTGATTGCAACTCATTTAAACATAAATTACAGTTTTTTATCTGCCATACTGCGCATGCCAAAAGCCCGTAACGGAGAACGCGAAGCAAAAGAAAAATGCGAGTTTCTTTTGGAACGCATGGGACTGATCGACTTGAAAGATGAGAAGGCTTCATCTCTTCCCTATGGGCAACAACGCCATCTTGAAATCGCTCGGGCGCTTGCTACAAATCCTCAGCTTTTACTTCTTGATGAGCCGGCAGCCGGAATGAATCCACAGGAAACAGATGAATTAACCGATCTTATTTTTAAATTGAAAACAGATTTCGATCTTACTATTTTCATGATTGAACACCATATGGACTTGGTTATGGAAATCTCGGATCATATCTATGTATTAGATTTCGGATGCACCATTGCCAAAGGAAATCCAAATGAAATTCAGAATGATCCTAAGGTAATTGAAGCATATTTGGGGGTAGACGAAGATGTTGAAGATTAGTAATTTAGAAGTCGCTTATGGCGGTATTGAAGCAGTCAGAGGTATTGACCTTGAAGTACCGGAAGGCAGTATCGTCACCCTGATTGGCTCAAATGGCGCCGGAAAAAGCACAACCCTTCGTTCCATCGTTAATCTTGTTAAATCAAAATCAGGAAGCATCAGCTATTTTGGTGAAGAACTAATGGGATTGGATACAACAAAAATTGTTGACAAAGGCATTACATTGGTTCCCGAAGGTCGTCATGTATTCCCAGATCTCACGGTGCTTGAAAACCTTAAAATCGGTGCATACATGCGAAAAGACAGTCTTAAAGAAGATATCCATATGATTTATAATCTTTTCCCTCGATTAGAAGAACGCTCCTGGCAACTGGCCGGAACTTTATCCGGTGGTGAGCAGCAAATGCTGGCTGTCGGTCGTGCCATGATGAGCCGGCCAAAGCTTCTCATGATGGATGAACCTTCTCTTGGATTAGCGCCTCTGGTTGTTAAAGGTATTTTTGAAATCATCCAAACTCTGAATAAAGAAGGTATGACGATCCTACTTATTGAACAAAATGCTAACTCGGCATTAAAAATAGCAGACTATGCCTATGTATTGGAAACCGGAAAAATCACAAAACAGGGTACTGGTAAAGAACTGCTTAATGATGAAAGCATCAAAGAAGCTTACCTTGGAAAAAGCCAACGGAAGAAATAATTTTCAATATATTTACAACGTGAAAAGCTCCGATTATTTTAAAAAATAATCGGAGCTTTTTTTCTAATTTTATTGAGGAATCACCTTATTTTTTATTGTCAAATTTTTATTAAAGACACGTTTAAATTTTTTCCCGCATTCATTGACAATCATGTTGTCAAAAACAGAGTGTCCGGTCGTTAGAACATTCAGCTGAACTTCTTTATCCATAATCACACAATTCAACTCTTTTACAACCCCATCCATACTTCGATCCAAATATTCAGATATTTGCAAAAAAAGACTCAGCTGATCAATTAATCGTCGGTCCTCTTCTCGAAGCAAACCAACATATTCTTCAGAAACCTTAATCTTTTTGTTCGTCCGATGATTGAGTGCAATAAAGGCACTCATTAGAATATCTTTTTGTTCAATCCCCAACAAACCGGCATTGAGAATGATATAAAAGCTATGTTCATGGTGATTTCCATATTGGATTTTAATGCCAGAATCATGAAGCATCGCACTGGCTTTTATCATTTTATCAACATCCCGGGTTATCTCATGTAATGGTTTCAGCTGTTCAAATAAAGCATTTGTAAGTTTCAAAACATGATAGGCATGCGGAATATTCACATTATAATTGAGCACGATATCCAATAATGATAATTCAAAAATATCATAAACCAGATTGTCTTCATTGTAGCCAAAATAATCAAAAATAATGCCATCCCGAATCCCGGCATTACTGATGACAAGCTCAGGAGCGTCAATATGCTGCATCATCCGTTCAAGCATATGACTGGACCCTACGAAAATATCCGTTCGCCCTTTAGAAAGCCCTTTAAGGTTTGATCGCTCTGCTAAATTCATCCCTGCAGCCAAATCACAGACCTGTATAACCTCACTGGGTTTCATATGATAATTATGTTCAATCTCCATTGGATAATCAATCATACTACGATGAATTCTCCCGACATTTCGAATGGTTCCCCCCACTCCGATAATAAGAAGTCCCCTACTCTTTGATAAAATTGGGATTTCTTCGAAAAGTTTATTAAGATATTGCTCCAGATCATTGATTTTATTCTCAGTTATCTCATCAGCAAGATCAAATTTTTCAGATAAATCAACAGATCCTAAAGGAAGGCTGACGGAATCAATTTTTTTGCGATTCTTTATCAGCACAAATTCGGTACTCCCACCCCCGATATCCATCAGTAATGCGTCCTTAATCTCAAGCGTATTGATGGCCCCAAGATAATCCATCGCGGCTTCTTTTTCACCTGAAATAATCTCAACATCCATGCCGATTTTTTTCTTGATCTCTGCCACGTAATCTTTTCCATTTTGAGCTTTTCGAATCGCTGCCGTTGCAACGGCTATTACCTTTTCTATGCCATATGCCTCGCACATACTCTGGAACATCAATAATGTTTCCAGGCCAAAATCCATACGGTCTTTTTGTAAGTATCCTGTTTCTGCGACTCCTTCACTGAGACGCACATTGACCTTAACATCATCAATTATTTGAAAATATTCATTGTTAAAATATTCACCGATCACGAGATGAACACTATTCGAGCCAATATCGATTACTCCGATATTATGTCTTATCACTATTGTTTTCCCCCCATATCATTACTAAGCAGTACGGCTTTTTTCTCTGCTTCTAATTCTTCTTGTGCTTCTTCACAAAAATATTTTTGACAGGAAAGCAATTCTTTACCACGTTTATCGATTCGCTGATATTCACCGGTTTCCGTCATTAGTCGAGTTTTAATTGTATCTCTTAACGTAATATCAATAATATGTTTAATTTTTTTCTTTATATCCTCATCTTCCACGGGAAAAAGAGTTTCAATCCGTCTGTTTAAGTTCCGTTCCATCCAGTCTGCACTGGATAGAAAAATATCTTCTTTTCCTTGATTGTAAAAATAATAGATTCGGCTGTGTTCGAGATAGGTTCCAACGATACTGCGAACGGTAATATTCTCGCTTATTTTGGGGATTCCCGGAATAATTGAGCACATTCCTCTCACTATCAGTTGAATTTCAACGCCTGCTTGGGATGCCTCATACAATTTATTTATGATGCCTTCATCAATAAGGGCATTCATTTTTGCAACAATTTTCCCTTTCTCACCCATTTTTACATTATCGATTTCCCGTTCAATCGCTAAATAAAATGCATTTCGCAGGGTTTTAGGTGCTACTTCGATTTTTTTCCATAAAGTATAATGACTATAACCCGAAAGAAGATTAAACAGTGTTGACACATCCGAAGCGTAGCTTTCTTTCGCCGTAAACATTCCCAAATCAGTATACTGAGCTGCGGTCACATCGTTATAGTTTCCTGTTCCAAGGTGAACATAACGCCTTATTCCGTCTGATTCTTTTCGAACAACCAGAATCATTTTACAGTGAATCTTCAATCCCACCAATCCATAAATGACATGGCATCCCGCCTTCTCCAACTTTTTCGCCCATATAATATTGTTGGCCTCGTCAAAACGAGCTTTCAGCTCCACCAACACCGTAACCTGTTTGCCATTCTGCGCGGCCTGAATTAACGCTTCAATAATAGGTGAATCTCCGCTGACGCGATAGAGTGTTTGCTTAATTGCCAAAACATCTGGGTCTAACGCTGCTGTCCGTACAAAATCAATAACTGTATTAAACGACTGATAGGGATGATGCAAAAGCCGGTCTTTCTCCCGAATGACATCAAAAATGTCTTCACATCCATAAAATTCATTAGACATAAGTGGGATATATCGGGGTTCCCTTAACTCTTCAAACTCAGGTCGTCCCTGAAATTTCATAAAACAGGTTAGATCCAGATTTCCCTTTAGCTCATAGAGTTCGTTTTCTTCAATTTCCAACTCATTCATCAGCCACTTTTTCATTTTCTTACTCATGGTCTTCGAGACTTCCAGTTTTATACTGGCACCCCATTTGCGTTGCTCAATTGATTTTTCAATTTCAATCAGCAAATCCTCTGCTTCATCCTCATCAATTGCCAGGTCGCCATTTCTGGTAATTCGAAATTCAGTGACTTGTTTGACATCATATCCTGTAAAAAGTTCATTGACAAATGGACTGATTAAATCTTCTATAAAAATATAATTGAATTCTTTTGCCTCCTTTGATTTCGGCAAAGCAATGATTCGATCAAGCACTTTGGGGATTTCAAGAATCGCCATATAGTCTTTCTCTTCTTTATTTTTTAATTCAGTGTCATGTAGCATGATGCAAAGATAAACCTTATTGTTTTTTACCAACGGAAATGGACGGCTGTTATCAATCGCCTGAGGAGTCAATACTGGATAACATTCATGCCTGAAATAATAGCGTGCGAAATCTTTGCCTTCTTCATCAAGTTCGTTGAAATTCAAAACAAACACATTATTTTGATTAAGCTCAGGCATAATTGATTTTGAAAGGCAGGTATACTGACGATCCATCATCTCCTGTGTAATTTTTCTTAAATCAGCCAGTTGTTCTTTCGGCGTAAAGCCATCAATACTTTTTTTGTTATAGCCAACATTGATCTGATCCATAATACCAGCCATACGCACCATAAAAAACTCATCCAGATTAGATGCTGTTATGGCCAGAAATTTCAGCCGATCCATAATAAGATTACCTTTATCATAAGCCTCTTCTAAAACGCGGTAGTTAAAATCCAGCCAACTAATCTCTCGATTGATAAATAATTTGTTTTTCATGACTCTATCCTCTTAATTTTCAATATTGGTTTAATGCCATATACTTCTTCCATTGTATTTCTGCTTGCTTTGAAGAAATACTCTTCTAGTTGAAAGTTTTTTCCTGTTGTCACTTCCACAATCAATTTTTCTTCTTTAATATGACACTGGAGCTTTTGAATTTTCTGTTGACTACTTATATCCAAAGCAATCGCTAATTTTAATATCGCCGCAAGTTTTGCAAGCACTAATTGCTCTTCCTTGTCCTTTGAATACATATTTTCTTCTTCAATTGAGAGAAAACTTGTCTTCACTGCTTCAGCAACCTTCCCCAGAAGAGCTTTTTCCTTTTGAGTGACGCCAATAAGATCCGTTGTCTCTATAATATGTCGGCTTTGAACCTGATAATTTTTATGATCAATGAAACTACCGACCTCCAATAAATAACATAGCATGGATAACAGCTGTCGTTCTCGTTTACCCAACTGATGATACTTTTTCAAAGAATCAAATATTTTAAGGCTCATCTTTTCAACAAATTCAGCATGCTTTTGATTGGTGTGATATTTTTGACCAATTGCCTTTGCTGAAGAATAACTCCCCTCTTCAATCCATTCAAACAACTGTTGTTTCTTTGTGACCTGAAATTCAAAATCTAAATAGGCATCTCCAATCATCATCGGAACTAATACAACGGTTTCGACACCGGTTTCAGCCAATAATTTCAAATAAAGTGCGAGGGTATGATTCAGCGTTTCAGCTTCATTCTGATCCAAAAATGGATTTTGCTTCATAAGCTGGTTCGCGGTAAGATCTGCGGTTGTTTTCCATAGTTTTTTAAATTCTTTTGCATTAACAATATAATACTCTTGATGTTCTGTGAACCCACATAATTGCGCAATAACATCTACTTCATGTGACGAAACAAAAAGCCTTTTTACATTTCGTTTTTGAATGTTTTCAACAATATCCTGAGTGTATGTTGAAATGAATTCCATTAGCAAGGTTTCAAATCGTTCTGAGTTTTCTTCAATTGACTTAAGAATTTCTTTTGTTTTTAAATACCCCAGTTCAGCCGTCTGATGATAGTTAATGACCCCATTTTTTAGCAGTGCCACTGATACATTTCCACTGGATATCGCTGCAAACATCTGATCTTCAGTCTCATCTCCGGTAATGTTGAATGCCGAATCACATTTTAGAACCATGTGACGATAAATTAAATGGATTTCTTCTTCTTTCTCCAATATTTCGACTTCATAACCACCTGTGTTGATTTTAATCTGCTCAAGAATATAAAGCCGATTTTTCGCCTCACGAAGGGCCGTTGTCCCAAATATTTTTATTGATTCGACAGCGTAAGCATTTGACATTTCAATATATTCTTTAATCGTTTGACACAATGCATATGCAGATTTAAAACTAATTTCTCCCTTAGTAAAACTCTGGCTTCCAAAACTGATTGGGTACATCGCCCGATCCAAAATATTAATACAGCCTTTGCCTCTTTGTCCAACAATCAGTTCACATCTGCTGGAACCGATATAGATAACTGAAAATCGCTTTATCATAAAAATCACCCCAAATCTTTCTATCATTTTATCATATTTTATATAAAATGGATGTTAAAAGTCTAGAAAGAACCGTCTTTTTGGCTTTTTTTTACATTGAGTTATTTACAACTACTTGTTATTGTATCAGCGGTTATTATTCTATGTTACAATATAAAGATAACTATCAACATCAGGAGGAAAAATCTTGCTCGGTACAATTATTAACGCAGCGGCTATTGTCTTCTGCAGTCTTATCGGCCTTTTATTAAAGGAGGCTTTACCTCAGCGGCTTTGCGAAACCATTACTCAGGGACTAGGTCTGGGCGTCGTCATTATTGGCACGACGATGGCTCTTAAAACTGAAAATATTACGTTAATGTTGGTGAGCCTTTTGCTTGGGGCCATTGTTGGAGAGCTCATCGATATCGAAAAGCAACTCAAACGCATCGGAGATACACTTGAATCAAAAATGAAAAAAAGCAATAACAATGTATCCATTGGTTTTGTAAGTGCTTCCTTATTATTCTGCACCGGCTCAATGGCAATAATGGGTGCACTGGAAAATGGCATAACCGGAACTTACAGTATTTTACTCAGCAAATCACTACTGGATGGTATTTTCGCTATGATTCTTTCTTCAACCATGGGCATTGGCGTTCTACTGTCGGCCATTCCGGTTTTTTTATATCAGGGCAGCATTTCTCTTCTGGCCAATTCAATCAAACCATTCCTTTCAACCGAAATGATCACTGAAATGAATGCCGTTGGGGGTATTCTGATTATGGCCATTGGCATCAACATGCTTAAGATCAAAGAATTTAAAGTCGGCAATCTTCTGCCAGCCATCATCATGCCAATTATTATTCTTTGGATTATTGGTCTTTTAGGACTTTAATCCAAGGTATCTATTGCCCAAAATCATCTGATTTTTTCAAAAAATTAACTACAATTGTTTTATCGGCATATAAAACCTCTTGACAGGCTGGTGAAACCTGCCCATACTAGATTCATAAAACGATAAACAATTGTAGTTAAACGATATTTTTCTTATTCTATTTATTTAAATTGGAGTTATTGGAAATGATGTTAAAAATTAGATGAGCAGGCCCCGGCGGTGTGCTTTTATATAACCACCACAATAGTTATCCAAACCAAGTAACGCCTTGGATGTCACAATATCGGCCATTGTGTTGGAATTGGTCGGATCCAGTACGTATCCATCCATTCCCAACGTCATGGTTTGAACGACAAACAAGCGGTTGAGAATACCCCGATTCGGCAGACCATATGAAATATTACTGAGTCCGCACATGAAGTGAACATCCGGAAAGTCCGTCTTTATTTTCTTTATCGTATCCAGCACCTCAATTCCGGCAGTACCCACACTGCTGACTGGTTTCACCAATGGATCAAAGTACATATCATCACCGGCAATCCCTTCATTTGACAATTTCTCATAAAGATTGCGGACGACTTTAATTCGATCATCCGCCGTAACAGGCATCCCGGTGCTATCCATACACAATACCACAATTTTAGCATTATATTTTTTTATGAGCGGTAAAACAGAATCATATCGTTCCTCCTCATCAGATATTGAATTGATCATCGGACGGCCATTTTTGCACAATGCCAAACCGACATCAAGAGCTGCTGCGCTAGGGCTATCAATGCACAAGGGAAGATCAACTTCATCCTGAATGTTACTGACCAACCACGCCATTGTTTCCTCTTCATTATTAATCATATTACCGCAATTTACATCAATATAGGTTGCACCTGCCTTCGCCTGTTTAGCGGCAAGATTGCAGATATACGCTTTATCTTTATTCATTACTGCTTCTTTTACCGTCTTCCGACTCGTATTAATTAATTCCCCTACAATTGTCAGCATGATTGTTGCCTCCTCTTTTGATTTACCTTAGGCACTGATTGCCTGCTGTCCACAAATTTCATCCATCATTCTGTCGCAAAGATCAACTGCTGTTGAAGCATCCTCAGAATAACCATCGGCGCCTATATCATCGGCAAATTCCTGTGTAACCGGTGCTCCACCAATAATAACTTTAACTTGATCACGAACCCCTTCTTTGATTAATTGTTTGATTGTGGAATCGATTTTCATCATCGTCGTTGTTAATAAGGATGACATTCCAACGATTTCAGGCTGATGTTTTTTAACTGCTGCGACAAAATCTTCTTCTTTGACATCCACACCCAAATCAACAACGACATACCCATTGCTTTCCATCATCATAATCAGAAGATTTTTACCAATATCGTGTAAATCGCCATTCACTGTTCCGATGATAATTTTCCCCTTACTTGGCATATCAGCATCCATAATCAGCGGTTTTACTATTTTCATGCCTTCGTTCATTGTATCGGCGGATTCCATTACTTCCGGTACAAACATTTCTCCACTTTTAAATAAAGGAGCAACAATATTCATCCCAGCAATCAAGCCTTCATTGATAATTTTAATTGGATCCATTCCCTCATCAAGTAACGCTTGAACTAATACTTTAATTTCATCTAAATCACCATCTAAAACACATTGCGAAACATTCTCTAAAGTTGCCATTCTAATACCTCCTGGAATTTCTATATTTTTATTTTTACCGTTCTCGTTATTTGTCTTACCCTCTTTTAACGCATCATTTTTTATTATAAACCATATTCGCTGGGAATAAATTTGTCCAAATCCAACTCCGATTTTATCTGATTGTAGAATTCAATGGCGTCATCTGGAATAGTTTCAATTTGTTTTTCCATTTTATCAAGCCATTTCATATCTCGTTTATCACTTTTAACTTTTCCTTCATTGATTGCTTTCTTTAATTCTGCGACGGTGAGTTGAGCAGCTATTTTCGTTCTTAGAAAATTATCTTGTATTTTTACCAGTTCAGCACTAATTCTCATGACTACATCCGGTTTAAGAACGTAAGCCTGAACATCCAATGCGGCATCGGATTTTACCAGAAAATCTCTGAAAATCAGCTGTTGTCCATTCTCGGTTGCTGCATTCATTAACCGACAGTCGTAAATCAATTGTTCCATCCCCACAATCGGGGCCATTTCCGAAAGTAATTTAACCTGTTGAATTGATTCATTACTCCATGTGTCCGCAACTGCAGCGGCAATGTTGCCAATCGGGCTTAAATGAGCTCCTGCTGCTGATTTGCCTTCCATAGAAATTGGACATCCCGTAATTGCCTTAATGAAAGGGCCTTCATAAGCACAGTCTTTGCTCGGTCCGACAGCTCCTTGCTCAAAAGCCACTAGAGCTCTTGGTACTGCAATCACGCGAATGACAGCAGCAAAAACATGTGGGATAAATCCTTTTTCTGCTAATACCATTGCCGTGTTGGCAAAGCCACATGCTGAGTCACCGGCGGCATAACAATCTTTACCGAGACCGGCGATTTCCACCAAATTCTTCCATAAAAATTCCATGTCTCTACATCCCAGTACTCCTAAAGCAAAAATTGCTTTTCGAATATCCGCTTTAACTAATGCTGAATCATTGATTTCTTTTCCACCCGTTGATTCGATGGAGATAAAATCAGACCCATCTTTTACACTCTGCTCAAAAAGTTCAAGCATGGTATCCCAGTATTTTCCACTTCGCATCACTGGCGGGCGGCTCATTTCTCTTAAATCATTTGGGGTTGTTCGGATCGCTGTTTTTAAACCGTATTTTTCAGCTGCTTCTTTCATACTGTTTATGAGAATACGATTGATTTCGATTCCGTACTTCGGGTGCTCTGTAAAATCAGGAAGCGTTTCATATTCGACTAAAACCCCTGGTGCATATAATTCAGATGCCCGTTTCAAAACGCCATCGATAATATTCGAATAAATCGTTGCTGCCTTCTTTATAGTTGAATCATTAATATCCATTCCCGGCAAAGTGAAATTAATTTCAGGATAAACCGTTCCACCGCCAATAACCATACCACTTTTTGTCGTTACCGGATTTGGACTGGACCCATATACAAAATCATCTAAATTACGATATGCCAGTTGATTAAATTTCTTAGTCATTTTTTTCCTCCAAAATTTTATTTATGAAACTCTAACGGTTGAATTAACCACAACGAAACCCGCCATTCTCACGATTTTTGCTAAAATCTCTTCTCCTTGTTCAGATGCATCTCCGTACACTGGACCAAGGGTAATGTTACCGGATTTTAAATAATTAAGATCCTCTCCGATAATTGGCTGAAGCTTAGCTTTGGCTTCTTTTAACATCTCACCGGCGAATAACAGATCACCAGCGAAATATTTCCCCTGTTCAAACAGCCTTCCAACTTCTTCAGTCCCTTTTTGACATGCTCTCATCACTTCAATTCCTTCATCTCTTGTTGGATTATGAGCAATAAAGTCATCCAATATTTCCACAACAATTTCATCTTCAAGATTTTTTACATACCATATCAACGCTTTATAATCCATATAATCCTCCAACAATTCAAAATAACAACAATCTGTTATTTTGAAATTCTCTTACCCCTCCTCTAATGTTCTTTTTTATTTTTAGTCCTGACAGGATTACTAAAATAAATATTTTATATTCTTATCTTACCGTATCATTTATCATTCGTCTTTAGACGATTTTTACACTATTCGGTATTATCTTGCTTTCTGTATTAATATCGCCAAAATATAACTATAACCAGCACTATTTATTGTAAATATTGCTGGTTATACGATTTATTCATAATTTATCATGATCAATCTTTGTGTAGATGATGCTCCCCGCAGATTGGGCAGACTTCATCTTCTCCATGATGATGCGTTTTTTCGATTGTTATTTTCTCGTTTTTTACAATCTCGATATTTATCTGATCGCCGGCATTTTCAGCTACCAGACATGATCTTTCTAAAAACTGACAACTTTCATTTTCGCTGATATTTGAAACAAGTGAGTTGATGATCATATTTATTTTATTGATATTATTTTGCTTACAATGAACTTCGCTGTTAATATGATTCGAATCATTGATACAACTATATTTAATAAAATTCTCTTTATCAATTTCAGCTAATGCTTTAATGTGACCAATCAAACATTCCTCATTTTTTGAAATATCATCCACATATGAACAAAATATATCATCAATAATCTTCTGCCATTTTTTAACTGAAAAAGTCCGTTCTGATCTCAGTTCAACTTTAAAAACAACCGGAAGAAACTCCTCTTGATACATCTAGCTTACCTCCTTTCCCATAAGATGTTGGCTAAATTCAGACGTTAATTCGTTGTTTAAGTTCATTTTAAAAGATTTAATGCCGGGTTTAATTGATGCTACCATGTCTGCTGCTTCCTCCGTTCTCTCTTTTGATACCTCATCAATTTTGTTGATCACTACATAATTTGCCAAATTCACAGAATCCCAAAACAGTGTTTTTAAATGTTTTTGATAAAAGTCGATCCTGGTTGGATCGAAAATAAAAATATTCTGAATGTCACTTTCAGCATATCCACAATTGGTTATGGCCTCATATAAAGCTAATGGATCCGCCACACCGGATGGTTCAAATAATATATAATCTAAATTATCGTTATTTTCTAGCAAGTGATTAATTGTCGCCTCCAATGTTACTTTCATTGTGCAACACACACACCCGCCAAACAAATCCAGAACATCATAGCCCAACATTCGCATCTGGCGATTATCAATACCCACCTCACCAATTTCATTAATAATAATTGCACATTTTTTCTGATAAACCGATGCCATTTCAATCGTTTTTAAAAGCATGGTTGTTTTACCTGAGCCCAGAAACCCAGTAAACAGAATAACTTCCGGGCGATTATTTTTTATCATTTTTCCACCTTTTAGACATTAAAGTAGCCCTCCTTATTCCCAAGTAGTTTATTTACCACCTCAATGGCTTCAAAAACATCTTTTCCAAAACCATTTGCTCCGATTTCATCAGCATAATTCTGTGTTACCGGTCCGCCTCCTACTACAATCTTAACTCGGTCCCTTAGTCCTTCGTCAATAATAGCTTGAATGACATTTTTAAATTCTCCAATGGTCGTTGTTAACAGTGCCGACATCGCTAGAATGTCTGGTTTATATCGTAGAATTGCTGAAATATAGGATGCCGCCGGAACGTCGATTCCTAAATCAATGACATCATAACCATCCCCTTGCAGGATCATTGAAACCATGTTTTTTCCGATATCATGGAGGTCTCCGGCAACTGTCCCGATAATCACAATGCCTTTCTTTTTGCTCTGATTTGTTTCGATCAGCAATGGCTTTAGAACATAGAGACTGGCATGCATTGCTCTTGATGACATTAACACATCCGGAATATAAATATCACCTGCCTTAAATTCCTTGCCAATTTTTTCCATCGTCGGAATCAATGCCGTTTTTATGATCATATCAGCATCAATCCCCTGTATGAGTGCCTGTTCTGTCGAATTCTTGACAAGTTCTGCATCACCATCAATGATACCATCTTGAATTTTTTTTAAGTATGCATCCATATTTTCCTCCTTTTAAAGGTTCTGTCTAAATTGTGTTGGTGTCATCCCTTCATTGCGACGAAAAACTTTTGAAAAATAACTGCCGTCACTGTAACCCAATGTCATGGCGATTTCTTCAATTTTATAGCGGGGATTTCTCAGCATTTTTTTAGCTTCATCCAGCTTAACCTTTGTCACATAATCCATAACCGTCATGTTCTGACTTTCTTTGAAAATTCGACTGACGTAAAAGGGGCTCAAATAAACAGAATCGGCAATCTCTTCAAGGGTACGGTTTTTATCGTAATTATTCCGAATGAATCCTTTGATTCCCTCAATTGCGGTTCTGTTTTTTGATTTGCGATGATGCTGAATTTCATCTAAATAACGTTCTAATAATGATGATGCGACAATATTTATTTCTCTAATGCTGTAACAGCTGTTTAATTCCTGCAATAAGTTTTCGTTAAAGTTAATTGACTTTTCAATATCAACCCCTGTCTCTACACAAGCTCGTGACATCACCACAATCAATTCATAAACACGGCCTTTAATTTTTAAAATTTTTTCTCCACCCTCAGAAAAAATGTCAGCCAGCATCACCTTGAATATTTTTCGGCATTCTTCTAAATCATTTAACTTTATTTTTCCAATAAGTGCTTTTTCCTTTTCAAAAAAAAAGTTTAGACTCTGGCTATTGAGTTTCTCTTCAAGATTTTTTCGGGTTTGAATCTCTTCATTCAGTAAAAGTTGTTGCAATTCAAATTCTTTTTTTTGATGTAAGCTTTCCCATCCCGTTTTGATGATATAGTTTGCAATCACATACAAAAGTGATGCTGCCCCCTGAACCTTATCACCTGAAACGACTTGCAACTTTTTAGCTGCTATAAACAAGTCTTTGAAATCATCGGTCAAGCATCGATTCATTTCTTCTAATTCAATCCAGAAGAATTCTTCCGGCTCCCACATTAAAACCTGTCCACAGATGATGGTTCCTAAATACTCTTCATCAAAAATAATCGGTGCTGCCCATTCAATTAAGCCGGCAGGGCATCTGAAAATATAAGGTTCATCAAAAATAGCTGCTTGTTTTCCGGCACGAGCATAGGCACCCACACAACGACTGATGCCCTTCTTTTTTTCCATTTTCCATATCATATGACAAAACTCACAATTTTTTTGAGCATCTTTTTTAGAAAAAATTGAGTGTCCTTCCACATCAACGATATTTGCTGTTAAACCGGTTACCTTAGTAAAAGCATCTAATATTTTGACAATAATATCTTTATCAACCAGCTGTAGTAATCGTGCTCGATTGGATAACCGGTAACAATTTTTATCGTTAACTTCCTTTTTCATAATTGCCCCTCATATTCATCGAATTGTAAACGTATAACGTTCTATATTATAAGAGTATATCATTTTCAGATATATTAATAGGTACTTTCTTGCTTTATTTGGTGTTTTTTTGTGATGCTTCATATATTCAGCAAATTTCACAGTAAAAAAAAAGAGCCGAAGCTCTTTTTTAACAATAATATTAGTCTATCGCTGAAAAATCATCTTTACCAACGCCACAGGTTGGGCATTCCCAATCTTCTGGAAGATCAGCAAAAGCTGTTCCAGGAGCTACGCCATTGTCAGGATCACCTAAAGCTGGATCATAAACATAACCACATACATCGCATTCAAATTTCTGCATTTTATTTTTCTCCTATTCATAGTCTTTTTATATTTCTATTATATTTATTCTGAGAAATATTTCAATCTTTTTTATGAATTATTTTAAATTAAATCAAATAAATCTTTTTAAGTTTGCCGCTCCGATAATACCGGCTTCATTTCTAAACGTTGCTAAAACTATTTCCGGCACGGCATTTTGTGGATAGGTTAGCCGTTTTAATGTTTCCATGCGTATTTTTTCAAGCAGAAAATTTCCCGCATAAGACAATCCTCCACCAATCGCATAAATCTCAGGATCAACGATGTCACTAATATTGGCAATTGCCCAACCTAAGTACCTGGCAAGCCGATTAACCGCCTCCAACGCCAAAGGGTCACCGGCTTTTGCCGCATCGATGATTATTTTTCCATCCAGCATTTTTTCAGTGGTCAAGGACGAT
Organism: Acetobacterium tundrae; assembly: GCF_008086615.1. Classification (GTDB taxonomy): domain Bacteria; phylum Bacillota; class Clostridia; order Eubacteriales; family Eubacteriaceae; genus Acetobacterium; species Acetobacterium tundrae. Next base: position 158,469 of record NZ_RXYB01000001.1, on the reverse strand, counting down.
TCAACGCCATGCTCCATTTGCATTTTACAATAACGAATCAAAGCTGTCGCTGAAGCAAATGTTTCCAGACATCCGTTTTTACCGCAACCGCAGGAATAGAAATTTTTCTCCATCAGCATATGTCCCACTTCGGTTGCAACGCCATGAGCGCCGGAAATGATCCGACCATTAAGGATGAGTCCACCTCCCACACCTGTTCCCAGCGTAATCATCATCGAACTCGTTTTCCCAAGAGTACTCCCAAAAGCTGCTTCGGCAATACCGGCCGCTGTTGCATCATTCACCAGGTTGACTTCCTGTGTTAATCTAGCTTCGAGGTCTTTTTTCAATGTCACATTTTTCCATCGCAGATTCGGACAGGATACCACGATCGCCCCATCCCAAGACAAAATACCGGGAATTCCAATTCCGATCAACTGCTCATCTGGGGCATACGAAAGCAATTCTTTGATCAATGTCAACAAATCATTCAGCAATTTAGAATATCCGCGGTGACTTTCCGTTTTAATAAAACGTTCCAGTAAAATTTTTCCCTGGCTATTCACTATTCCGCCTTTAATGGTCGTCCCACCTAAATCGATTCCTATTCCCATGCTGTACCTCACTGTTTATTTTACTGAATTATAACACGATTTTTGTATGTGTCAGCAGTTTTTTTCCTAATCAGTTGCCAACATTTTATTCAAGTGATTGTGTCTATAATTGAAATACGGACAACTGATTAACAATTGTCCGTATGATTCCAGCACTTTAAATGAATCATTACTCATAACGTAGAGCATCAATAGGATTAAGTTTTGCTGCTTTATTAGCAGGATAATAACCAAAGAAGACACCAATCCCCATTGAGAAGCAAAGAGCAATTATCATGGGCCCGACAGGCGGCGTTGACGGAAATTTCAGCAATGAACTTCCTAATACCCCAAGAACTGAGCCGAGTCCCACTCCGATAATTCCGCCGATGAGACAAATAATAATCGCTTCAATGATAAATTGACTGCGAATGGCAGAGTTTCTCGCCCCCAAAGCCTTCCGGATGCCAATTTCTTTTGTCCGCTCGGTTACAGAAACCAGCATGATATTCATCACCCCAATCCCTCCAACCAGCAAAGATATTCCGGCGATTACTGAAATACCAAGTGAGAGGGTGCTCAACATGCTTGTCGCTTCACTGACCATGGCTTCCATGCTTTGAGCTTCAATCGTATAATCGGACAAGGCTCCCATATTTTTGATAAAATACTGCTTGGTAATTTGAGCAAAGGCCGTCGTGTCGGCATTTGCTGAAGCCATGATCGTGAAGTTATCATAACCAGGTATACTTGTCGATGCAGAATTTAGTGACATTGCCGTGGTAATCGGAATAAAACACTCAATCCGAGTATCATCTCCCATATTGAATAACGGATTGTCAATAACCACTTTTTCATATACTCCGATAATCGTATAGGTTTCATTGGTATTTTTAGTTTTCACCGTAATATCCATGCCTGTTGGATCGCCATTGACACCAACCAAATTATTTCTTAGTGTGGTATCAATGATGATGACGTTTCTGGAACTTTGAATATCCCGATCAGAAATAAAGCGCCCTTGAACCAGGTTGATGTTATTAACTAAACGATAATCCGGGTTTGCTCCAGTGACACTGACATCTTTGTGAACATACCCGCTGTTAAGCTTGCCGGAGCCAAGACTGCTTGAAAGGCTGATTGCTCTAATTTGATCAGCATAAGTTTCTTTAAAGCTGTTAAGCTCATCCTGAGTGATGTAATCCTCCGGTTGCAGAGTGGCCTGGGAATCATAATTTTTAGGAGTTAAAGACACTGAAATATTTTTTCCACCAATTTTGTCCATTGTTTTTGAAACAGAACCAGTCATCGCCGAACCAAGAGTTGAAATTGCCATAACCGAAGCAATCCCAATAATGATTCCTAGCATCGTTAAAAGGGCCCGCATTTTATTCGCTCTTAAACCTTCCAGAGCCAGTCGAATATTTTCAAGCAGATTCATAGCTTCCCTCCAACTGAATTTTTTCATTAATTTTATTTTCCACAATTGAACCATCCTTGAGGCGGATAGTTCTTTCTGTTTCCAGAGCTAATTCGGTGTTGTGGGTAATCAGAATAATCGTTTTTCCCTGTTCCTGATGGAGTCGGTGAAAAATATCCATGACCATCCGACCCGTGTGGGTATCCAATGCCCCGGTGGGTTCATCTGCAAGAATAATGGCCGGATCGTTGGCCATCGCTCTGGCAATGGCGACACGCTGTTTTTGACCGCCTGACAATTCGTTGGGGCGGTGATGGGAACGAGCAGTCATATCAACTAACTCAAGCAGTTCTTTTGCCCGTTTTGTCCGGACGCTTCGGGATTTTCCGCCATAGAGCATCGGGAGAGCCACATTATTCAACGCTGAGGAACGGGGGATCAGATTAAATGTCTGAAAAACAAAACCAATTTTTTCATTTCGTATTTTTGATAAGCCCTCATCTTTGACATTTTCCATCGGAAGTTGATCCAGAAAAAAATGTCCCTGAGTGGGGCGATCCAATGCTCCAAGGATGTTCATTAAGGTAGATTTTCCAGAGCCGGAAGGCCCGACAATGGACAAAAACTCGCCTTCATAAACATCGAGATCAATTCCGTGGAGAATTTCCAGTTCATTGGGAGTTCCAAGATAATAAGATTTGACGATTCCTCTCATTTCAATTATTTTTTTTCTCATATTATACAGTTGCTCCTGCTTCTAGGGAAACCGCATTGCCTGGTTGCAGCGCTTGGGGTTGAACAATAACCGCCATACCGGGAGTGAGCTGGTCGCCAGATATTTCTGCAAGCGAGTCTGTTTCCATACCGAGCGTGACCGGAATGGATGCAACTACCCAGGCACCCGCTTTATCCGGATTTTCTTTTGCAATATAAATGCATGCCTGTCCCGAGTTATCCGTAACCAGAGCATCGAAGGGAACGCTGAAGACATCATTTTTTTCTTCACTTATAATACTCAACCGGGTGGTCATCCCTATTTTAAGTCCCTGAACATTTGCAGGAAGATCAACCTGGATTTCGAACTCAGCATTTTTTGTGGTCGCATCTGTTGAAGGCTGCGTTTCTATTGCTGTTGGTGCGATTTTACTGAGGTTGCCCGAAAAAGTCTGATCTCCGGTGGCATCAGATTTCACCGTTACCGCCATATCTTCATGAATAAGGTTTAAATTCACCTCTTTTATTTTTCCTTGAACTTTAAGATCACTGGTGTCTTCAATCGTAAAAAGCTCGCCACTGGCCATCGCGCCTTTGATGGCATTCACAGCGGTTATGGTACCACTGGTATCCGCTTTTACATTGGTATAGGTATCCGTGGCTTTGTTGTAAAGCTGACATAACCAGTCTCCGCTGCCAACCCAATCACCAACAGATACATAGATTTTTTCGATCTTATCACCGCTGGCATCACTCACTTTAACTTTTGTGGTGCTTTCCACAACCCCCGTCGCAGAAATCGTATTTTGAAGGGTTCCCTTTGCAAGCGGGGTTGTTTTTACAGTGGTCCCAGTGGTGGTGGTGGTTTGTGAACTGGCATAAACAAAAACTCCTCCGCCAATCACAATGGCTGCTCCGATTACGATACACAGGATTATTCCTTTTTTCTTCATCATTTTCTTGCATGATTTACATGAAATTCAAATCATACTTCTCCCTTTTTATATTTTTTTCGAAATTACTTCTATTCTATTATTAATTTATTCTAAATTCAAATGTTTTTCCATAATATACTGAGTACAAAAATAAAATATGACACATAATACCAAGTTAATTAAGGTTGTGCCATTGATAAGCCACTGTGCTGCTTTTATCCCATCAATACCCGAAAAAAGTATATCCAGATTAGCCAGAAGGGGCACGGCTACCAGTATAATCGATACAATGATCTGTAAAACAATGGTAATCACAATATAGGCTCCAAAAGAAGCTAAAACACGATGTTGATTAAACAATTGCCCGATAGCGATAGAAGCATAAATCAACAGGATGGATGAAATCGCACTAACAAGCATACATAAGAATAATTCAAATAAAATTATATTAAGACTCATTCCAAACTGAGTATAAAAATCGGTATAAGCCATGTTGATATCCTGAACCACTTCCATCATTGAAAAACTTCCAAGTGAAAGAATAAAAATAGAAATAACCAGCATTAAACAGCAAACGACTGACCACATTAATCCCACCAATAATTTGGACAATATCAGTTCCCAGGTTTTAACTGGTAAGCTGAACATTAAATAGCCTTCATCAGTAAATAGATTTTTATAAAACCGTTGTATAATAACCACGAAGGTCATCACACATAATGCTGTGATGAAAATAACATATAAGGTAAAAGTGATTCCCAAAATGACTTCTGCAACCGGGCCTGTTGCAATATCATCGGTAAAAAAGTCCGGTGCCCCAATGGTTAATGCCAATTTTGTGAAAATTGTTAATATTAGTAACGCGCCATACATCGGTAAAAAAGTTCTTCCCGTCGCCTTTACTTCATGTTTAAATAACTTTCCTAACATTTGAACACCTCCCTGAATAATCCATCCACTGATTTATTATACTTTTCCCTGATTTCATCAACTGTGGATGTCATGGTTATTTCTCCCTTTGAAATGAAAACAATGTCATCCAGCACCTGCTCGATATCGGCAATCAGATGCGTTGAAATGATCACCGATGCATTCTCTTTATAATTGGTAATAATCGTATTGAGGATGTAATCCCTTGCGGCCGGATCGACTCCGCCAATCGGTTCATCTAATAAATATAGTTCTGCCGAACGGCTCATAATCAAAATCAGCTGAACTTTCTCTTTGGTTCCTTTGGACATGGTTTTCAATCGATCACTGGGATTGATGTTTAATTCTTTCAACATGTTTTCCGCTTTGATGCGGTTGAAATCTTCATAGAAATCTTCAAAGAAAGCGATGATGTCTTCAGCCCGCATCCAACCGTTTAGATAGGTTCTTTCTGCCAAATAGGATGTTTTAGCTTTCGTTTCAACGCCCGGAATTGCACCATCAATGGTTATTTCTCCCTCCGTTGGAACAAGTAAACCCGTTGCCAATTTTAAAAATGTACTTTTTCCGCTGCCATTTGGACCGAGTAATCCAATAATTCGGCCTCTGGGGATCTCCACGTTTACGTTGGAAAGGGCAATCTTCTTGCCAAAACTTTTTGTCAAGTTCTTAGCGCTTAGTATTATCATTGCTGTTTTCCCCTTCCTCAACCTTTTCAATCAATTTCAGAATTTCTTCTTTTCCAAAGCCGAGCAGTTTCATTTTTTCAAAGAACTGTTCAATTTCTCTAAATGCTAAGGCCTTCTTTACTTCATCAATCACTTTCTTATCCTCCGTAATATATCTGCCACTTGTTCGCTGTGCAAAAACAAGATCCATTCTTTCAAGCTCTGCTAATGCCTTTTGCATGGTATTGGGGTTCACACCAGCATCCATCGCCAAATCTCTTACTGAACCAAGTTTATCTCCAGGTGAATAAACTCCTGAAATGATTCTAAGCTCTATTTGTTCCACCAGTTGTTTATAAATTGGTCGATCTGAATCAATGTACCATTTCATCGCTGTCCTCCTTTGTATTATTGTATTGCTGTACTACCTGCTTAATACAATAATACTATTTCAACGTTTTGTCAATGATTTTTTTACAAAAAATAAAAAAAACTCGCGAACCGAGTTTTCAAACTGTCGATAAAACATAAAAATAAGTCCTGATACAAGCGAAACATCAGTGGTCTCCAAGGCGAGGTTGTCACCTATGCATTTCACCGTCTTTTTTTCTTTTTTCGAATCGAAACCATCAGACCGCCACTAAGAATAATGGCCGTTATATAACCAATGGTTCCTAAAGCGGGGATTCCCAACAGCTTTGGGGTCATATCCGTGGTTGCAATAAAGCTCGATCCGATCAACAAAGCAGCATTGATAATACAAACAACAATCTTGTTAACCATTTTATCAACTTCAGCCAATGGCTCCTCTGATCCGATAAGCTCCAAATTAACCTTGATCTGTCCCTTGTTCGCAAGACTGAGAAAATCCGATATTTGTCCTGGTACACTAATCGCTTTTTCACTAGATATGATAAACTTACGTCCATTGTCTTCAATAATCTTGTTTAAATCAAAACCACCAGCTTCCTGACCAGCAATGTGATTTGCCATAATATTTACAATATTAGTACTTGGAGATACCGTTGTTATAACGCCTTCAATCGTTATCATTCCACGGCTTAGCATACTGATGCCGCCTGGCATTGCAATATGGTTCTCACTGGCAATGCGCAATATCTCTTCCAGCAATCTACCCATGTTGATGTTGCTGAATTCTTCCGTTCCATATTCCTCAAGCATGCCGGCAATCGCTTCATACAATTGGGGTTGATTAATTCGTCTCCCCTTGTGAACGCCTAAGGCTAAAACGGCACTCTTGAGCATCTCTACATCACCCGTGGCAACAGCCTTGACATAACGTCTTAAAACGCCCATCTCACGTTTGGATAATCTCCCCATCATTCCCAAATCGATCCAGACAATTTGCCCATTTCGAATGAAGATATTACCCGGATGAGGATCGGCATGAAAAAAACCATCGTCAATAATTTGTTTAACATAGTTTTCTGAAAGCTTTTTGCCAATTTCTTGAAGATCATACCCTTCTTCGGATAAAGCCTCTGTTTCATCAATTTCAATGCCCTCTACTGCTTCCATAACCAACACTTTTGAAGTCGTAAACTGCTTGTAAATGCGAGGACAACTTACATAATTAACAAGGGCATTGCATTCATAAAATAATTGCGCGTTCTGTGCCTCAATCAAAAAATCCATTTCCTGTTGAGCGGTACTCCACATCTCATCCACAATCATTCTAAAATCAATCACGTCTCCAATACCACTGGTAACATTTAGAATTCCAGTTGCTCGATTCAGAAGAACAACATCCTGAGCCATTATCCGATAGATTCCCACCCGCTGAACCTTAATGACCACCTTTGATCCATCGTTTAATTCGGCCTCATGCACCTGGGCGATAGAGGCCGATCCTAAAGGTTCTTTTTTGATTTCTCGGAAAACTTCCTCGACCGGATACTGGTATTCTTCTTCAATAATTTTTATAACGGTTTCAAAAGGCATTGGTTTCACCTGGGATCTTAGTTTTTCAAGTTCCAGGCAATAATCAGAAGGCAAAACATCCCGCCTCATGGACATCATTTGACCGATTTTAATAAAGGTTGGTCCCAGATCTTCGATAATCAATCTCAATTTTTCCGGGGTCAACCCTTTAGTAATTTCATGTTTCATAAGAATGGCGATGATTTTTCCCAGTCTTCTTCCATTGGTGTCTATTTTTTTATTATTCAGTTCATCCATTATTGTGATTGGATCACTGACACTCATCTATTCCGCTTTTTTCAGATGGTTCTGTCTCCATCATCTCAATTGTTTCTTTGATCTTTTGAATTTCTTCAGGTGTCATTTTATTCAAGTTTTCAACAACCGTATCAACTGTTGGTGGAGTTTCTGGATGAATAACATTCACCGTAACATTGTCCTTAATCGTTTCTTTAATATTGTGTTTCAACTCTTCATTTAATATTTTTCCCTGTTCTACCGTTAATTCACCCTTTACCACAAGCTCATCAATAAGCTCTTTAGATTTTTCAGCCGTGGTAGCCACAGCTCCAACTCCAAACAAAAATATTCTTCTTAAGTCTTCACCAATATTTTCCAACATGTTTTCTCCTCCTAATAATTTGAATTTTATATTTATATTATACCCTAATCTGAATGATTAATCCTGTAATTTAAATCCGCCCTCAGTTAATGCCTTCCTGATTTCCAGAATATGCTCGTAATTTCTGGTTTCAAGTTCAATCCGCAGGAAGCATCCATTAATATCTGAACCTTCATTGCTGCGTTCATGATGAATTGAAATTACATTTCCCCCACAATCTGCGATAATCTGAGAAACGCCCTTTAATTGTCCCGGTTTATCAATCAACTCAATATTAAGTGAGCAGGACCGCCCTGATGTTAACAGTCCCCGTTTTATAATCCTTGATAAAATGGTAACATCAATATTCCCCCCTGATATGAGGCATACCACTTTTTTTCCCTTAATCGGGAGTTTGCCAAACATGGCCGCCGCAACTGCTACCGCACCCGCACCTTCAGCAATCAGCTTTTGCTGTTCAATCAAGGTCAGGATGGCTGTTGAAATTTCATCTTCCGTGACCGTTACAATTTCGTCAACATACTTACTGCAAAGATCAAACGTTATTTCCCCAGGTTGTTTTACTGCAATCCCATCAGCGATGGTGTTGGCATGTGACAGGCAGCATACTTTTTTCTCTTTTAGCGATGTCTTCATACTCGGCGCTCCTGAAGCCTGAACCCCGTAAACTTTCACATCAGGCTTAAGCGACTTAATCACATAGGCAATTCCCGATATGAGTCCGCCCCCGCCAATCGGAACAATCACTGCATCCATATCCGGAAGGCTTTCAAACAGCTCCAATCCGATGGTTCCCTGTCCGGCAATCACATCATCATCATCAAACGGATGAATAAAGGTATAACCCCTTTCTGCTTGAAGCTCCAGCGCTTTAGCATAAGCTTCGTCATAGCCGCCTTCTACCAAACATACCTCAGCACCATAAGATTTTGTTGCTTCAACCTTGGAAATAGGCGCTCCATCCGGCAGACAGATCAACGCTTTGATATTGTTAATGGCGGCCGCCATGGCCACACCTTGAGCATGATTGCCCGCAGAACAGGCTATGACCCCTTTGGACCTTTCTTCTTCAGTTAGCTGTGAAATTTTATAGCATGCTCCACGGACTTTGAAAGATCCGGTAATTTGTAAATTTTCCGTTTTCAGATAGATCTCACTGTCTGGACAAATTTTTGGCGCATGAATTAAATCTGTGGGACGAATGTATTTTTTTAATGTAAAAGATGCATGATAGATTTTATCGAGTGTCAACATATTTTATTACTCCTAAGTATATTTTGTTTGTTATTCCGGTTTTGTACACTGTTCTGGATACCATTCGATAAACCACATCGTAAAGAAAACACCCGGAACCAGTAAGGCAAGTGGGAAAATGGCTGCTAAGTATGTCATAAACGTCGTGTTAAGCCAAATTGTGATGACGCCCTGAATAATGAAAATTCCAGACCAGACCAAAGTTAAAATCCGGTTTGTTTTTAGAAACAATGCATTTCTCAATGCATTTCTGCCGTTAAAAAAATGCAAATAATCGGCCGTTAACGGAACTGTCTTCAATAGTGAAACCAGCCAGATTAAAGCAAGACTAAAATATTCAATAATTGCAAACGTATTGCCATCGAAATTTTTTCCAAAAGTCATGAAAATCAATGTGTATAGTGAAAACAACAAAAGTGTCCCCTTTTCGAAATAGACCAAATCAGCACCTCTTTTTATGGTACATAAGATGCCACAAATCACCAGCGGAATGACAATACCAAATAAAGCACTATAATCTAAAAACAGCAAACTAACGATCCACGGAACGATTGTCAGAAAAAACCAATAAGGTGTGTTTTTAAAACTAATGGGAACCACCTTCTTTTTCTTTTCCGGATTAAGTGCAACACTCCCAAACAACCCATCAAAAAAAGCATTTAACAGATTCATGTCTCCCACAACTGAATATTTTTTTTCGATTAGCGCTTGCGCCGCATCAATTTTTCCCTCAAAGATCCGTTCCAGCGTCGATAAATTAAGATTGATTGTAATTGTTTCATCCTTGAAATCATTTTTTAACAATATACATTCATCATTTTTTACGACCAATTGGTATCGTTCTTTAAGATCTGTGAAGTCGATTTGCAAAACAGCGTCCAGACCTGGGCGCACCTTCGGATTAAATGCCGCCAGAACCTGTTTCATATAGGTCCAGGCAATCAATCCGCCATCTAAATCTCTCATCCGGATATCATCAACCCCCCAGCTCAGATTGGCTGTTTTTAAATAGGTAGGAATTTCTATAAAAGGTTTTGCGAGACCTTCACGAATGTTGTCTGGAATTTTCAAATGCTCACTGTATTCTTTTCCCGCAATTCTGACTAAATCAAGATAATGAACCGTGAGATTATCAAGTTGTGATATCCCGAGCAATTCACCTTCAATGCATAGTATTTTTTCCCATTTATCTTCTCCGAATAAATTGTTGAATTGTGCTACAACACCTTCATAATTGTTTTTAGTTGTCGGCAAACCGCAAGTACTGATTAAAATATGCTTTTTATTCTTCATTTTTTCAGGATTCCGAAAAGGCCGTCCATAAGTACCGCCGCCTTCTGGATCCATGAACGGTAATAATAATGGGGTCGTCCGTTCCATAAATTTTTTCATAATACTTGAAATCCCACAATGATAAAGGGGGGTTGTCCAGATAATGATATCAGCCTCTTCATATTTGGTTATAAGCTCAGTCATATCATCTTGAATAACACACTGACCTGGTGTTGTTCTCCAACAGAAAAAGCAGCCTGTACAGGCACTAATATTTTGATCTGCTAAATGAACGGTCTCAATTTCAAAATCTTTTGCATTTTCAGCTAGACCTGACAAAAAACTCTCGGTTATTTTCAAGGTAAAGCTTTTATCACTTTTATGACTGCCATTTAATATTAAAATTTTACGCATTTTTCCCTCCTTTTTCTTAACAATATTTTTTCAATCTCTTTTGAAGTATTATATCAAAAATAACTCTGGTAGAATACCCCATAATTCGATTATAATGTAATCAAGAATAATCTCATTTTGAAACACATATAGTGTGTCATGTCTTATAATAACACACAACCACGTCTCTTTTTGACACATAGCGTAGTCTGTTTAGCATTTTCACTATTAAAAGTGGTGTTTTAATGCCGTTTTACTGTTTTCTTTTTTTGGCATGATAATTGCTTTTCTTTATATATATCCATGCATTTGGATAAATATATGGTAAATGTACCAAAAAGGAGATTATCATGAGTAAACCAGTCGTATCCGTTGTAAAGGTTGAACAACCTAAAGGCAATGCCGAATTCATGGGCGGAAAATTTGTTCGTTATGAAGAGGACATCAAAAAAATAAAAGCTGCTGTTGCTGAAGCAATTAAATTATCCATTGGTTCCCTTGATACCATCATTAAAGAAGGCAATACCGTATTGATCAAACCGAATCTCGCCTTTCAGGCTCCACCTGAAAGCTTTGCTGTCGTTGATCCGAGAACCATCGAAGCGGTTGTTTCTTATGTGAAAGAAAACTCCAAAGCCGGAAAAGTCATTGTTGGCGATAATCCTTCACTGGGAATGCATGTTGGTCGTGCTAAACCAGCCTTTAAAGATTCTAAAATGGAAGAAGCGGCTAAATTGGGTGGCGCTGATGAAGTCATTTATTTTGACGAAACAGATGTCGTTCCGGTGGAAATTAAAGACGCTAAAGTATTTAAACATGCTACTGTTTTTAAACCTTTTCTGGATGCTGATGTTGTCATTAACCTTCCCAAAATGAAAGTACATTTAGCCGGAACCGTCACCCTGGGACTTAAAAACTGGAATGGAATTATCCCGAACTGTCATCCCGATGCTCAGCAACAAGGTGCTCATCGTATCGAATTAGGACAGAAAATGGCTGACTTGTATCGCGTTCGACATGCCGATCTTGTCATCGTCGATGCTGTAATTGGTATGGAAGGCCAGGGACCACATGCTGGCACACCGATTGAAATGAACCTGATTGTTGCCGGAGCCGATACCGTTGCTGTAGATTCTGTAGCCTGTTCGATTATGGGTTTTGACCCGATGGAAATTCCTGCCATTCGGTGTGCCGGTACTGAAGGCCAGGGCGAAATAGATTTAAATAAAATTGAAGTTGTTGGCAACTCCATTGAATCCGTTATGAAACATTTCAAACGTCCCGGCGGCGATCCTATTGGCATGTATGCCGGTTTAACCTGTGCCATGCAGCAAACTTGTCCTGGTTGTCATGTAAATGTTCGTGGTGCTTTGGATTCTTTTGCAATCAGTGGTATTGACATGAAAAAATTTCTGGAAAAACATGGCGAAGTCGTTGTTATCGCCGGTGGGGTTCCCAATTTCGAGCCGGAATTCTGTATCGATAAAAACGTATTTATCTGCGGTGACTGCTGGGAACTTTTCCCATCAGCTGATAAAGTACGAGAAGGTGCAGCACTTGCTAAAACAGTAACCTATTATCCAGGCTGTGCTCCAGTTTACATCTTTGCTCAGCTTAATAATGATCTTCAAAAACTGGCCGCTGGGAAATAAATTTCATTTGTATATGCTAGGGGAACATCCCCTGGTATATACAATGTCTGTTTGAATTCATGCAATCATCTTCTTGAAAAAAAGCTTATTCATCAAAATTAAAGGAGTGTGAACGCTTTGAAAATTCATTCAGATGCTGATATGATAAAAAAAACCTGGAACGATTTTGTAAATGATGGAATCATCGGAAACTTTATTCGAAAACCCATTGTGGATTCCTGGATACGCTGTCAAAAAGCAGGAATTGATCCTCGGTCATTAAATCGAACCCCGACTGTAAGTGAAGCGAATTTTCGAAAGCGCCTGGAACAGAATAAGATACTTTTAGATGTCAGTATTCCTTTTATGGTAGAATTACAGGAATTTGTCAACAAGTCCGGCTTTTCAACCACTCTGAATGATCCGAACGGAGTCATCCTTGAACTTATTTGTGATCAATCGATTATTGAAGAAGCCTTCACTAAAAATCTGGTTCGAGGCAGTATCTGGAATGAAGCCATGGCCGGGACCAATGCAACCGGTTTGGCCATTAATCTTCTTCAGCCAATCCAGGTTATCGGCGCAGAGCATTATTATGAATGCTACCATGATTTAACCTGTTCAGCTGCTCCGATTCTAGATGAAGAAGGGAAATTACTCGGTATTCTTGATATGTCTGGTCCTAAAGAAATGGCCTATCCCCACACCCTGGGTATGGTTGTGGCAAGTGCCAAGGCAATATCCCGACAACTTTGTGTTGCGGAATCTAATCGTCAAGTTGATTTAACGAATCATTACCTCAGTACTCTGATCGACTCCATGTCAGATGGTGTTGTTGCGGTGGATGTAAAAGGAAAGATTATCGGCATCAATTCTCATGGCGCTAAAATTCTTAAGACAACTACTTTCGAGTCTTATGGAAAAAATATTTTGGATATTATGGATGGCGAAACTATTCTCGAACGCAATGGTCATCAGTCTTCTCAATTTGAAGAAAAAGAAAAGCATATCGTAACTAAAAGCAAAAAAATTAATTGCCTTGTCAATAGTAAATTAATACTACGCGATAACGGTACCGTCGTTGGAGCCGTTGCAACTCTCAAAGATGGCGAAATAAAATCGATAGTTCCGGAAAAAAGCAAAAGAAAGGGAACCCGGTTTACATTTGATGATATTATCGGTGAAAGCTCTGAACTCCTGCGATCCATTCATCTTTCTCAAATAGCCGCCAAAGGTACCTCCACGGTATTATTACAAGGCGAAAGCGGTACCGGAAAAGAAATGTTTGCCCAGGCAATTCATAATGCCAATCAGTCGGACAAACCTTTCATCGCCATTAATTGCGCCGGAATTCCTGAATCTCTGATTGAAAGTGTTCTTTTTGGCTATGAAGAGGGTTCCTTTACCGGTGCCAGCAAGCATGGTAAAATAGGCAAATTTGAATTGGCAAAAGATGGAACCATCTTTTTAGATGAAATTGGAGAAATGCCACTTGGCACCCAAACCGTTCTTCTCCGTGTTTTACAGGAACGTTATATTCAACGAATCGGCGGATCAAAGGATATTCCGATTGATGTGCGCATCATTGCTGCCACTAATAAAAATCTTGCTGAAGAAGTAAAAAAGGGAAAGTTTCGACAAGATCTTTACTATCGACTCAACGTTTTACAAATCGATATTCCCCCGCTTCGCAAGCGAAAAAAAGATATCCCTGTTTTGGTAAACTTCTTTCTTAATGAAATCACTGCGATCTGTGGAAAATTCATTAAGCCTCTGCACCCTTCAACCATTGCAACGATGCAAGAGTATGAGTGGCCGGGCAATGTAAGGCAATTTAAAAATGCCATTGAACAGGCGGTAAATTTTACCGAAACCAATCGAATCGATGACTACTTTATTTCCAATTATCTGCCAAATATCAATGAAGAATTGACAGAAGTCAACCGTGTATCACCCACGATTGATGATACCAATGTAGATTTAAAAGATCTTGAACTTAGCACCATAAAAAAAGCATTGCTGCTTTTTCCTGAGCGAAAAAAAGCAGCCGATTATCTGGGTATCTCACGAAGTACCCTTTATCGCAAATTAAAACAGTATCATCTGGAGGATTCGTAAATGAAAAAGGACTTGAGTTGGATTGATCTTGGCTTGATTTCTTATGAAAAGGCCTTTAATCTCCAGGAAAAGATTCATCAAAAATGTGTAGAAGCTAACTGGACGGATACCCTGCTCTTTCAGGAAAATAATCCCATCATCACACTGGGACGCGGCAGTCATGAAAAAAACCTTTTGTGCACCCCGAAAGAATTAGCAGCTATGGGAATCAAGCTTACTTCCGTAAGCCGTGGCGGAGATATCTCCTATCACGGCAATGGACAATTGATTGTATCCCCGATTCTGCATTTTGAACGATACATCAAGGGTGCCCATCATTATGTCCGCTGCCTGGAACAGGTGGTCATTAACCTTTTGGGGAACTACGGTTTACCGGGCAAACGAATAAAAGGGCGCAGCGGCGTCTGGGTGAACGATCCGAATACCGGAGACGATTGCAAAATATCTGCACTCGGAATAGCCATCTCTCATGGTGTTACCCTTCATGGCATATCGATTAACGTTAATCCCAATCTCAAACATTTTTCAACCATTATTCCCTGCGGTATTGAAGATAAGGGTGTGACCTCGATGAAAGCATGCGGATTAACGCCACCACCGCTGGCAGAAGTACGGGATCAGTTTATTTTGGCCTTTGATGCCATGTTTGGAACTCAGACAAGCAAACAAACAATTGACAAAATTAATGAATTTTAAGGAGAATTAAAATGAAATACGAAATTATTATGCCCGAATTTGCTGAAGGCGCTGAAGAAATTAATTTAAGACAGTGGTTAGTTGCAGTGGGAGAACTTGTGAAAAAGGGTGACAATATTGCCGAAGCAGCCACAGATAAGATTTCCATCTATGTGGAATCTCCTGCCGATGGGAAAATCACCGTATTTCTAGCCGAAGAGGGCGACCGCATTCTGGTTGGTCAAATCATCGGCGAAATTGAAGGTTAAGATTATGTCTGCAATACATCAAGATAAAGTGGTTATCATCACTGGCTCCTCCCGAGGAATCGGTTATTCAATTGCCGAATACCTCAGCAATGAAGGTGCCAAGATCGTTATTATCGGCCGGTACATCGAAACCGCACAAGCGGCGGCAGACACACTTCCAACCGACTCCCTTGCTGTTCAATGCGATATTTCCCGTGAAGAAGATGTGAAAACAATGGTTGAAACAGTTATGGAAAAATATGGCAAGATTGATGTTCTGATTAACAATGCCGGCGTTTTTCCGGTTAAAACCTTTAGTGCCATGACCTTCGAGGACTGGCGGTCTGTCATGACCATCGATCTCGATGGCACATTCATTGCAACCCATGCCGTCTATAAAGTTTTGGAAAAACAGAAACATGGCAAGATTATTAATATTGCTTCCGTCGCCGGACGAATCGGCGGCTTGGGCTTCACCCATTATTCAGCTGCCAAAGGCGGTGTCATCGCCTTTACAAAGGCACTGGCAAGAGAGGCTGCCCGACTTAACATCCAGGTAAACGCCATTGCCCCGGGGATCGTTGAAACGGACATGGCTAAATCGAATTTTCCTCAATATGCTTTAACTGAAGCGACCAAAAACACCCCTGCCGGTCGATTGGGAACTGAAGCAGATTTATTCGGCATCATCTCCTTCCTTTGCTCACCGGGCAGTGACTATATTATTGGTCAGACCATCTCTGTTGATGGCGGTTACACCATGATCTAGCCAAAGCTTGAATTGCAACAAATTGCTCGATCACCAGTATCTTAATAAGGAGAGGCTTCGATGAATATTCAAGACGCTTTTATTCAACTAAAGACCAGTAATGAAACCATCACCTATCTTGAAGCCGACGGTCGGGAATTAACCGAAACCTATGCCGCTCTTTTTGAAAATGCTCTGAAAGTGCTTGGCGGATATCAGGCTCAAGGGCTTAAAAAGGGAGATCTTCTGGTCTTCCAGCTAAAAAGCATCCGAGCACAAATTACATCCTTTTGGGCCGGTATTCTGGGCGGTATGGTTCCGTCCATTCTGCCCATTGCCCAGGACGAAAAATCCAGGCAAGCTCTTCATCGTATCCTGAAATCTCTAGAATCGCCTTTTCTGGTCACCGACTTGGAGGGAATCACGACTCTCTTTGAGAATACGATGCATATGTACCGGGCCTTGATCGAATCACACCCCGGGGTTATCACTTCAGTTAAGAATAATGACCCAGGTATGATACAATTAACTTCCGGCACTTCATCCAATCCGAAAGGTGCCATACTGACCTATAAAAATCTTTACGAAGGCGGAATTGCAAGCAGTATTATCGTCCGCGAAAACATTCCGGAGCGTTATTTAAGCTGGCTTCCTCTTTCCCATTGCTTTGGTTTTGTCGGCTATCACCTGGTTCCCATCGTCAATAACTTTTCGCAATACCTAATGAGTCCGGTCCAGTTTGTCCAAAACCCAAACCTCTGGCTGGAAAAACTTTCCAATTTTTCCGCCACGGTTACCGGCGCTGCACTTTTTGGAATTGAGCACTTATTAAAAGTCGGGATAAAAACGAATACAGCTGTTGATCTATCCTCTGTTTATATCTGTTTTTGCGGTGGTGAAGATGTCAATCCCCTTTCTCTCACAACCTTTGAATCCCAGGCTACCCCGTTGGGATGGACAAAGAATACCTTAAAGCCCGCTTACGGACTCAGCGAAACCACCATGGGTGTTGCCTATACCCCTTATGACTCTGAATTTCGAGTGGATCATTTTCTTGGCAGCGGGATTGCCATTGGCGAAAAACTATTCTTCTGTGATCCCGATGAGGATACCATCAACCGGGTCGCGGTCGGCATTTTAGATGAATGCAATGAGGTCGTCATCAAGGATCTTTCGGAAAATATCCTTGATGATGAATATCTCGGTCTTATTCATATCCGAGGAACCAATGTCATGAAAGGTTATTATGCCAAAAACAATGAAAGGATCTCTTCAATCGATGAAAAAGGCTGGTTTAATACTGGTGATCTGGGATTCTTCCGGAATGGCTGGCTGACGGTTTTCGGACGATACAAAGATATCCTCATCGTGAACGGAGAAAATTATCTTGTTTCCGACCTCGAAAAGACCGGAAAACAGACACTATCTGAAGAGATCAATCTCATCCTGATTCAAGGAAAGGATAAGGATAATCAAACGAATTGCCTGATTCTTTTTAGTGATACTATAATTCCAGATGCTCTGGTCTCAGCCAGTCGGTCCATAGCGGCTTCCTGGAATATTCCTATTCAGTGGGGAGTCCTTATTGATACTATTCCTCAAACCCCATCCGGCAAGATCGATCGCCTTTCCCTGTCAGTCGCATGGGAAAACGGTGAATATCAGGAACGGTCCATTCCTCTGATGCAACCATCAACCACTACATTAGAAGGAGACTATCGAGAAATGGCAGAATATTGGTCGAGAATATTAAAAGTATCGCTTTCAAATATTTCCCTAGACAGTCATTTTATCTTTGATCTTGGCGGAGATTCTTTAGGGCTGATTGATTTGGTTAGCCAGTTAGAAAGGATCAATGGAAAAACTATTAATCCGGAAATCCTACGCAGTCACTTAACCCTAAAAGAAATGGCAGATTATATTCAATCAGTTAGTATTTAAAATTTTTGTGATTAAAATATTGAGCTGAATCAACAGCAGTTATGGAGATAATTATGAATGTAGATCAATTAACGAAATTATTGGAAGATGTTAAAAACCAGAATTGCGATATAAACACCGCACTCGAATTACTTAAGACGCTCCCTTATGAAGATTTATCCTATGCCAAAGTAGATCATCACCGTGAACTTAGGAATGGCTATCCTGAAGTAATTTACAGTCCGGGGAAGACCTTGGAGCAGATCAAGGGGATTGTCGAAAATATACTGAAGCGCTCCACCGGAAATATCCTCGCTTCAAGAGCAGATCGCGATGTTTTCGATGCCATAAAATCAGTCACTTCCGATGCCATCTATTATGAAGAAGCCCGCTCTGTCGTCGTCAAGCGGGAGGAATACAAAACGACTGAAGGCTACATTCTCGTTGTCACTGCTGGTACAGCTGATATTCCCGTTGCCGAAGAAGCTGCGATCACCGCTACCGTTATGGGAAATCAGGTTAAACGCCTTTATGATGTGGGTGTTGCCGGTATCCATCGGCTTTTAGATAATGTCTCCATTATAAATCATGCCAAAACAATTATTGTCGTTGCCGGAATGGAAGGTGCTTTAGCGTCCGTTGTCGGCGGACTCTGTGACAAACCGATTGTCGCTGTTCCCACCAGTATCGGTTACGGTGCCAACTTCGGCGGTATCGCAGCATTGCTGGGAATGCTGACCTCCTGCGCCAGCGGTATTGGCGTGGTTAATATTGATAATGGTTTCGGTGCCGCCTGTATGGCATCAAAAATCAATAAGTTATAATTGTATGCATCAGGGCACGGCCCAATAAAGGAGATTTTGTCCAATGAAGGTTTTATATTTTGATTGTTTTTCCGGCATCAGTGGTGATATGGTTTTAGGCGCTTTCATTGACTTGGGAATCGACCCGGTTTTCTTGGAAAATGAACTAAAGAAGCTTAATATCGACGGCTTTAAAATCGCCGCTGAAGCCACCATGAAAAAAGGTATTTCAGGCACACGCTGTCATGTTATTTTAAATGAAGACGGTCATCACCACCGCCATTTTGAAGATATCAAACAGATCATTTCAAACTCATCTCTTTCAGATGAAATAAAAAAAACAGCGCTGGCAATTTTTATGCGGGTCGCTGTTGCCGAGGCAAAAGTACATAACGTTCCTGTGGAACGGGTTCATTTTCATGAAGTTGGTGCTCTGGATTCAATTATCGACATTGTGGGAGCCTCAATCTGCTTTCATGCTCTAAAACCAGATATCATCTATGGTTCAAAAATAAATGTCGGATCCGGATGGGTACGATGCGCTCATGGACTTCTACCGGTACCCGCTCCGGCCACCGCCGAAATTCTCTGTGATGCTAATTTTGAAATCTATTCAAAATGCATCGATGGTGAATCCGCAACTCCAACCGGTGTTGCTATTTTGGCCGAATTGGGAACCTATACCCCCACGACCCCCAGTTTTATTCCGGAAAAAACCGGCTATGGATTTGGCGGAAAAGATTTTGGTATTCTAAACGCCTTGCGTATTATTCAAGGCCGAAAAAGCGAGCCTAATCAAATTATGGTGGTGGAAACCAATGTCGATGACATGACTGGGGAAATGGCTGGATATGTCCTTGAAAGACTACTGAAAAGCCAAGCATTAGATGCTTTCTATACACCGGTTTACATGAAGAAAAACCGTCCTGGCATTCATCTGACCGTATTATGCGAAGAATCAAAGCTTTCCGGAATTGAGGACATCATTCTCCGGGAAACCTCAACCCTTGGTCTCCGCAAATATCCGGTGGAACGCATCTGTATGCATCGCTATTTTAAGAACATCAGCACCCCTTTAGGCGAGGTAACAATGAAAATAGCTGAGCATGGTGACATTCACCGTGAAACGCCTGAATACGAGGACATAAAGAAAATTGCTCAAGAATCCGGCAAATCTCTCTGGGAAGTAATGGAAATGGTGGAAAAATATAAATAACTGATTGACTCTAACAAAAATGGACCTCAAGTTGAGATCCATTTTTTGTTTGCCTTGATGCAAACAATATACTTTCCATTTTTTATCGAACGACATCAAACAATTACAAAGAAACAATAAATTTTACTCCATTATTAGCACTCTCAGTCCATATTTTTCCTTTATGTTCCGCAACGATGGATTTGGCGATGGCCAGACCAAGGCCGTATCCGCCCGTCTGTTTTGAACGGGATTCATCACTTCGGTAAAATCGTTCAAATATTTTTTCTTTCTCGTCTTCCGGTATTCCCTGACCGGTGTTGAATACCTCCATACGAATTTTATTGGCATGTTTTTTTACGGAAATTTTCACTAGACCCCCATCGTTGGCATGCTTAATCGCATTGTCAATCAGTATGGCAATGACTTGTTTTATTTTTTCAGCTTCTCCAATATACTTAATACCTTCATCAATGTTTAACTGATAGTCTTTACCTGCTTCAAAGACAGTGCTTTCAAAAGTCAGTGCGATGCTTAAAACGGCTTTACTCAAATTAAATTCTGCAAAAACGCCCTTGTTTTTCGTAGCATCCAGTCTTGCAAGTGTCAGGAGATCATTTACCAATGTATTCATACGTATCGATTCGGATTGAATATAGGAGAGATATCTATTTTCTCCAACCTCATTTTCAAGAACATCAGCATTCACACCGATTACCGAAAGAGGTGTTTTAAGCTCATGACTAGCATCAGAAATAAATCGTTTCTGCTTTTCAAAAGCTTCTCCGACCGGCTTGATCATAATGTTCACCAGAAACAGCGAGATAAAGAAAAAAACCAATAGGCTGATACTGCCAATTGTGACGGAAGTTATTAACAACCGCTCCGTCATACCATTAGAAATCCGCTGATCCAGAAAACCGATGATTTTCCCATAGCTTTTTCCCATGACCAGATACCGATAGCCGTTCACTGATCCCATTTTTTCGCCGCTTTCCAAAACGTCCCCCACAAGACCCGATATTTCTTCCGACACTGTTGAAAGGTCGGTACTTCCATTAAGTTCAAACACACTGGCATTACTGTTAATTTTGACAGTAAATGTTTTTTGGGTTTCATCCTGATTGGGTGGTTGCGGGTTCGCTGAACCTGGCGTAATCGGAATATCTTTTGGCATGACACCATCATTTTCAACCAGTGATCTTAGTAACGCCATGTTTTGCATATCGTTTGATTTATAGTTGACATAATTAATAGAACCAATAATCAATATGAAAACCACCGCCAATATGCCCATCATCGAGGCGACAAATTTAAATTTGAGCTTTTTTATCATATCATTTCTACACCATTTCCAAATAGTATCCAATTCCCCTATTTACTTTTATTTGAACCTTAGAATCAACAAAATTTATTTTTTTTCGAACAAAGGAAATATAGACCTCAACATTGTTGTATTCTGATTCGGTATCAAAGCCCCAGACTTTTTCGGTTAGCCGTTCCTTTGTGACAATTTGGTTTGTATTAAACATCAAGGTTTCAATTAACAGGAACTCTTTTAAGCCCAATTTCACAGAAGCACCACCGCAGTAAAGTTCTCGGGTCTTTCTTTTTAAAATCAAATCTCCGAAAGACAGGTCATCCTCAGTAATTTCCCCTTTTCGTCTCGTCATGGCACGGATCCTTGCCAATAGTTCACCTGTTTGAAAAGGTTTTGTGAGATAATCATCTGCGCCGCAGTCAAGCCCTTCAATTTTATCCTCCAGCTCGGCCTTCGCTGTAAGCATTAAAACCGGAGTTTCCAACTTGGATGTTCGCAGCTCTTTTAAAACTTCAATTCCATTTTTCTTCGGCAACATAATATCCAGAATGATCAGATCATAAATACCCGTAAGGGCATTATCCAAACCACTGACCCCGTCCATCACGGCATCGACCGAATAATTTTCTTTTATAAATATCGCTTTAAGTGCCTCCACCAATCCGCATTCATCTTCAACCAGTAGTATTTTCATATTGAAAGCACCTCCCCTGCATTATTATCCTTTATTCCGAACTTTACAATCTCAAGCCAACATTATTTCACCATTACTTATTTTTAATTGTATCATTTTAAATTGAATGAATCTTGAAATTTATCTTAAATTATTTAGTTTCAACATATTTTCAAGGTTACTAAACTATTATGGCTATGTAAAGAGCATGTTAAATATATGTTAAGAACTTAGGAGGTGAAAACTTGAAATTCAGACATGAACATAAACATTACATCAATTATATGGATTATGTTGTGCTGCGAAGCAAGCTCAAAGCCATTATGAAACAAGACGACCATACCGACGCAGATGGCGCCTATCAGATTCGCAGCTTGTATTTTGATAATTTCAGAGATACTGTCTTAAATGAAAAAATTGATGGCATCAATCATCGGGAAAAATTTAGGATACGATGTTACAACAATGATTTTTCATTTGTCAATCTTGAAAAAAAGACCAAGATCAACTCACTCTGTTCAAAGATATTGGCCCCCATTACACAAGAAGAGGCTGAAGCAATTCTTGACTGCAATACGGAATGGATGGCAGCCAGTAATTATCCCTTAATTGTCGAACTGTACACGAAGATGAAATCGCAGGGACTCAGACCCAAATCTATTGTTGACTATAGCCGCGAGGCCTATGTCTTTAAGACGGGAAATGTTCGAGTCACGATCGATCGAAATATTCGAACCGGACTTCTCAGTACTGATATGTTCAACCCTAATCTACCAATGATTACCGCCGGAGATTCTCAGATCTTACTGGAGGTGAAATATGATAATTTTTTGCCGGAAATCATTTCAAACATTGTTCAATTGGAAAGCAGACGCCAAACTGCTTTTTCAAAATATGCAGCCAGTAGAATATATGGCTAAGTGCAATAAAGAAATAAAAAAACAGGAGAAATTCAAGAATGAATATAAGTGATCTTTTAAAATCAAATTTTTTAGAAAATGTAACTTCCGTATCAGTTATTGATATGGTCATCGCAATGGTACTTGCTTTTGGAATCGGCGTTTTTATCTACCTTGTCTATAAAAAAACCTATAAGGGTGTTATGTACTCATCTGGTTTTGGGATTACCCTTATTGCTTTAACGATGATTGCCACCTTTGTTATCCTCGCAGTCACAAGTAATGTGGTGCTCTCCCTAGGAATGGTTGGTGCGCTTTCAATTGTTCGCTTCAGAACAGCCATCAAAGAACCCCTTGATATTGCTTTTTTATTCTGGTCCATTGCCTCCGGCATCGTCATTGCTGCCGGAATGATTCCACTTGCGGTCTTCGGCAGTGTGATGATTGGCCTCATTCTTCTTATCTTTGTTAATAAAAAACCCACGGATATGCCTTATATCATTGTTGTGAATTGCAATAACCGAGAAGCTGAAGCCAAGGTAAAAAGCTTTATTGATGCAAATGTCACCAAAAGTATTATTAAAAACAAAACCGTTTCTAAAGAAGGCATTGAACTCAACATTGAAGTTCGTCTTAAAGATGATAACACCGACTTTATCAATAATGTTGTCGACTTAGAAGACGTTAATCATGCCGTGCTTGTCAGCTACAATGGCGAATTTATGAATTGAAAGAGGTGACACAATTGGCAAATCACAAAAATATCAATAGGATTTGCATTATCATTAGTGTCGTGACGATTCTTATTGCAATAATCTATATCTTTTTTGGCCAAGCACTTGGTATCACCGCAAAAATGGCAGATTTGAGCTATACTACAAAACTTTTTGATGACAGCACGGTACATACGATTAATATTGAAATCAGTGATAGCGATTGGAATGATCTTCAGGCGAATGCTGCTGACAAAGACTATCAACAGTGTGCAATAACGATTGATGGTGAAACCCTTCAAAATGTTGGTATCCGAGCAAAAGGAAATTCATCGCTTTCCGGCGTTACATCCTTGGATTCAGAACGCTACAGTTTAAAAGTCGATTTCGACCAATATAACGACGGCGAAAACTATCATGGTCTGGATAAGCTTAATCTAAACAATGTCATATCCGACAACACTTATCTAAAAGATTACCTCACCTACGATATGATGAATTATATGGGGATAGCTGCGCCCCTTACCAGCTTCACCCGTATTTCCATCAACGGTGAATATTTTGGACTTTATCTGGCTGTTGAAGGTGTTGATGAGGCCTTTGCGGCGAGAAATTATGGTTCCGACTCTGGCAATATCTATAAACCGGACAGCATGGAAAATAACGATAATGCTGCTGGAGATATGGGCGGAGTGGCAGCAGATATGGTCCAAATGCCGGATGCAATGACACAGGCTACCGCTACAACACAGACCGCTGATAAAACTCAGATCGCTACGCTGCCGGATATGAGTCAGATGGCTGGTGTGGGCGGCATGATGAGCAAAACTGACGTTGCCTTAGTCTATTCAGATGATCAGCTATCAAGTTATGAAAATATTTTTAACGGCGCGGTTTTTGATGTCACTACAGCTGATAAGAAGACACTAATTAATTCCATTAAGCAGCTAAATGAAGGAGCAAACCTGGCCGATGTGGTGGATGTGGACGAAGTGCTGAAATACTTTGTCGTCCACAGTTTTGTTGATAATTTCGACAGCTATACCGGCAGCTTGATGCATAATTATTATCTTCGCGAAGTAAATGGCCAACTATCGATTATTCCCTGGGATTACAACCTTGCCTTCATGAATTTCAGTGGCGGTGGCGGTGGTGGTGGCCAGGGTGGTAACACAGCAACCACAACTGCCAGTACGGTTGCTGAAGCAACAACTTTAGTGAATTATCCCATTGACACCCCGGTATCCGGTACCACCATGGCGGACAGACCACTGCTCAATGAGCTACTTTCAAATGAAGAATATCTGAATTTATATCATCAATACTATAATGAATTCATAACAGGCTATTTTGACAGTGGTCATTATACCGAGGTTATTGATAAAGCCGCATCGCTTATATCATCCTCAGTAGAAACAGATCCCACCGCTTTTTGTACCTATCAAGAGTACCAGGATGGGGTTGCGGTATTAAAAGAATTCTGTGCCCTTCGTGCAGAAAGCATCAGTGGTCAGCTGGACGGAACCATTCCTTCCACAACAACAGGACAAACTGAACAGCCGACTACCCTGATTGATGCCAGTTCAATTGATATTTCAGCAATGGGGACCAATACTGTGGGTGGCGGTATGAATATGCAAAAAACCGCTAGCGGTGATACCTCAGCAACTGCAACAACTGCCGAAAATACCAAAACTGCAGAAACTGCAAGTAGCAAAACAACCGGAACCGCAACTAATGGTGCTGGAGCGAATCCACCATCCAATGGTGCTGATGAGAATCCACCAACTAATGGCGTTGGTGGGAATCCATCGACTAATGGTACTGGCGAAAATTCAGCAAAGCCAGACGTATCCACAAACGAAACAGCCGCTGCCTCAACCGGCACTACACCTGCAAATGAAACTGCCGACACCGGAACAACTGATACAATTGGTGCCCCCAATCAAGCACCCACTATGAACGGCGGCGGAAAAGGGCTGTCAAACGCCAATAGCTTAACGGAGAAAATCAGTAGCAATCTGTCATCGATTATTCTGCTGGGAGGATCTTTACTGCTTCTGATTGTTGGCATACTCGTGACAAAATTATTCAGACGAAGATAAATTATTATACGATTCGATCTTAACACTAAAGATAATTATTGTAATTCTAAACCCACCACGTCATCGATATCATTTCTCGCGCAATTTTTCATCGCCTCCGGCAGCTTTTATCCAGCAGCCGGGGGCTTTATTTGTGTTCAAAACTGCCTAATTCACGTCTACCATATTAAGTTACCAATTAAAAAAAACATCATATAGAAAAGCAGTTGTATCCTAATGGTTGATTTATTCAACTAAAATCAACTATGCGTCCATTGCCATTTTATTCACAACTCCGTATAATGATGCTAGAGGTGATGAAATGAATGAAATTAATATTGCCAAAACACTAATTGCAAAGCGAAGAGCTAAAGGGATTACCCAGGAAGAACTGGCCGCCTATATCGGCGTGACCAAAGCATCGGTTTCAAAATGGGAAACCGGCCAAAGCTATCCAGATATTACCTATCTGCCACAGCTTGCCGCTTATTTTAACATCAGCGTTGACGACCTCCTTGGCTATTCGCCACAAATGACCAAAGAAGACATCAAAACCCTTTATCACGAGCTTGCTTCAAAATTTGCCGAACAGCCCTTTGCTGAAGTGATTGCGGAATGCCGATTTATTATCAAAAAATACTACTCCTGCTTTCCGCTGCTTCTTCAGATGGCAATACTACTTCTCAATCATCATATGCTGACTCCTGACAAAAAATTACAGGAAGCGATCATTCAGGAATTACTTGATCTCTGCCAACGAGTGAAAAAGGAAAGCGATGATGTATGGATCAACAAAGAAGCTGTTACCATTGAAGCCACCTGTTATCTCATGACGCAAAAACCTCAGCTGGTACTGGATCTTTTTGGAGAAGAGCTCCGTCCAATTCCACAGGATACCGAGATGATCGCCCAATCTTATCAGATGATGGGAAATACAAAAAAAGCCAAAGAAGTCGTGCAGATCAGCATGTATCAGCATTTGCTATTCCTTGTCTCAGAGGCACAGTCCGATATGATGTTGAATACCGATCATCTGGAAAAAGTGGACGAAACGCTGCGCCGCACCCTGGGAACTGCTGAGCTCTATAACCTGGATTCCCTTCATCCCAATACCATGGCGCAAGTCTATTATGTTGCAGCTCATGTCTACTGTCTGAATAATCAAACAAAAAAAGCGCTCGCTATGCTCCAGCGTTACGCCGATGTATGCGTATCTGACTTTTTCCCCTATTCCCTGCACGGCGATGACTACTTTGATGCCATTGAAAATTGGTTTGAAGATTTTGAATTGGGCGTTTCCGCTCCACGTAGTGAAAAAGTCATCAAGGAAAGTATGATCCAAAGTGTCCTTTCAAATCCGGTGTTTGCCAGTTTGGCTGACGATCCCAAATATAAAAATATTGTAAACAAATTAACAGAAAATTTAGGAGGCAATCAATGAAACGATTAGGTGTTTTTCTGGGAATTGTATTCATACTAACATGGGGTGTAGAGTTCACCTTAATGGCCAATGGCGGGTATTCCAATCCTTATCTGACCCTTATCCTGGCCGGTGTGATGCTTATTCCCGCTATTTCCGTTATCCTCACCCGACTCATTACCAAAGAGGGATTTAAAGAGTTTGGATTAAAGCCTCATTTTAAGGGTCATATTCGGTTTTATTTGATGGGTTGGTTTGGTCCCTCCCTGCTCATAATACTTGGCGCAATATGCTATTATCTGATTTTTCCGGCCAATTTTGATCCGACCATGAGCAATTTGACTGAGCTCTACAAAGCCAAAGGGGTCGATGCCACCGCCTCCATGATGACCACTATTTTTATTGCCCAGTTTGCCGCCGGGATGCTTTTAAGCCCTGTTCTCAACATTATCACGACACTGGGCGAAGAAATCGGCTGGCGAGGCTATCTCCTGCCGAAATTGATGGAACGATTCTCGGCCCGCACTTCGATTCTGATTTCCGGTGCGATCTGGGGTTTATGGCATGCCCCGATTATCGCGATGGGCCATAATTACGGAACCGGTTATTCATTTTTTCCCTGGGGTGGGATATTAGCCATGATCGTTTTTTGCCTGTTTATCGGTTCTTTTTTCTCCTACCTCGCCATCAGAACAAAAAGTGTTTTGCCGTCGGCTATGGCCCATGGCTCCCTCAATGGCTTCGTCGGTATTACCGCTTTTTTCACCATTGGCGAGACAAGTCCGTTTATCGGACCTGTGGCCACAGGAATCATCGGCGGGATAGGGTTTATTATTGTTGGCACTATCTGCTTTGTCTTAATCGGTCGGCAGCAGTCAACTGAAAAAAAAGATCTGAACCCCGTATCTGAAAAAACGCAATAGTCCACGGCAAAGCTCTGATCGGGTTATATCCATGCCATCTTTTGATATATTTTTCTTGACTTATCCGGCAAAGGTTCTATAATCAAGTTAGTGGGTCCGTTAAACGAAACGGCATTCACATGAAATTATCAAAAAAGGAAGGCGCTTATTTTTGGAAGAAACTATAAAAGTACCATTTTACCAAAGAATTTGGTTTGTAATGTTATTTTTGGTATTTATTCCACCGATTGGAATTTTATTTTTATGGTTAAACAAACGGTTCAATCTTGCCGTCAAAATCATATTAACCATTGTTTTCGGATATTGGATAGTGATATTATTCGGTTACATGACCGATTCAAAAACGACCACGCAACTTGCGGCAACAGCTGCTAAACAAGCAGTAACTGAACAACAACCAGCAATTGTTGTCCCGGACAACACTCCTCAAATAACTTTGGCTGAATTTGATACCATAAAAAAAGGCATGACCTATGACGAAATCGTAGCGATCGTTGGTAGTCCTGGGACTTTATCATATGGGTATGAAGAAGACATGGGGAACGAAACCCGTTATATTCAAGCGTATACCTTTGAAGGATCTGGCGATAACGGATCCAATGTAATTTTGAGTTTTCAAAACGGGGTACTATCAATGAAAACTCAGAGTGGCCTTAAGTAATCTAAAAGCCCCCTGTTCTAAACATTGTTGAATGGATATTAGTTTTATTTTCACATAAAGCTTTAGAAATAACTTCAGAAAGCCCCTGACCGCTTCTTATACAGCTGTCAGGGGCTTTGTTTGTGGCTTTACTCGCCACTATCATCATCACTCAACGTTTCTAATTGATATATTTCTGTGTTTTTTTATTAGCTTTTTATGCTGTTATTTAATATCAATAGTCAATATTAACAATCTCCCAGGATATATTCCGCATCGACAATCTCAGAAAATCGCTGATCATGGGTACTGACAATCACGGCGGTCCCATCACGGGATAAATTCTTTAGAATTTTCACAATTTTTTCGGCATTGCCGGTATCAAGATTGCTGGTGGGTTCATCTGCAATAACTAATTGCGGATGATTTACCAGTGCCCGGACGATTGCCCCACGTTTTGCCTCGCCTCCCGATAATTGGGCCGGGTAAGAATCCAGGACATGCTCAATTCCAACAGACTGTGCCAATTTTATAATTTTTTCAGGAGAAACATTTTCCCTGTTATGCAGCCAATGAATCAAGGCAATGTTTTCTGAGAGGGTAAGATTGTGCAGCAGTCCATCACCCTGCATAATATAGGCAATATTCTGGTTCAAATATTCTGCATGCCGATCAGCAGTCATTTCAAAAACGTTTTCTTTGTTAAAATAAACTGCGCCATAATCCGGCGTCAGCATACCGGTTATTAAATTAAGTAAGGTGCTTTTTCCACAGCCTGAAGATCCTGAAATACTAACCAACTGCCCCTCTTTTACACTAAGATTGATATCCTTGACCGGAAAAAATTCATGACCATTACGCCTGAACTTTTTAGAAAGATCCTGTGTTTCAAGTAGCATTACTCCGTCTCCTTTACTAACTCACTGGCATCACATGCCAAGAGTCTTTTCGTTGCAAATATAGCCGAACAGATTCCGGTTGATACCGAAATAACCAGTATTTTAATGACCAGCCCGGCAATCTCTGTTAGTTCCGGCAGCAAATAAGGCAATGCCAGTTTTTGACTAATCACGATACTAAATGGAAAGACTGTAATTGCGCCAATCACAATACCCAGTATTGCACCAAATATGGTAATCGTCGTCGCTTCTGTGACAATGATTTGAAAAATCTGTTTATGTCTGGTTCCGATTGAAAGCAGGATTCCAAATTCCTTTTTTCTTTCATTAATCGTAATTGCGAACAAACTGAGCAATGCCACTGCAGCCGAAAGAAATGAAATAGCTTCAGTGAACTTTTCTAGGTCTTTAAAGTTCGCGATACTACCTGCGATCGAGTGCGTCAGTGTTTCGGATGTATAAACACCAACCGAGTTTCCACTCAATTCTTTTTTGATCTGGTCGGAAACTTTTGAAATACTATTCGTTCCGATATCCACAACGACAGTCGAGATAATATTGTCGACCTGTTTCAAATCTTTATTCTTTTCGATATTTGGCGATTCCAGTATCTTTTGGGCATCTTCAAAGTTTAAAAAGACGGAACTATCATATCCCATTCCCGTTCGCTCCATCCGACCTGCCACCTTAAATTCAATACCATAAAAGGTAATGGTGTCTCCCGCCTTTTTATTAACAGAACTTCCCACGACGACAGAGCCTGCCGATAAATTGTTATGGAGACTGCTTTTCAACCATGGCTGAATCACGAAGTCCGTCTTTGGATCAAATGCAATCAGTTGCAGTTGACTGTCGCAGCAGGAGGCGGATAATGTTGCCAGATAGAGTTGCGGAGAGGTCTTCTCGACGCCCTCCACATTTTTGATCTTCTCTTCAATTCCGGCGTCAAAATAGGTAGTGCAGGGAATTCCTTGAAATAACAGACTCTGTACCGAATCTCCGCCTTCTTCCGGCACAACCATGATATCGGCTCCAAGTCGATTGACCACACTGGACAACCCGTTCTCAGTGCTTCTGGAAATGATCGATACCGAAAACATCGTAAAGGCAAGCAGTGTCACAAAAAATATCATTGTTGCGGTCCGGTAAATTCTATATCTGAGATTCTTTAGTGCAATCCTAAATAAACTTTGCTTATTCACTATCCTTTTGCGTCTTTCTTGCTCTTAACAATAAAATGCCATTGACCACAGTCACGGCAATAAAAATTCCGGATAATACATAGATCACTGGTAAGGTTAATGCACGGCAAGGCATCGTTGCCATTGAGCAGGCGCCAATTATGACAGTGGGAATTAAAAAAGCAAAAACGCCTGCGATAATTCCCACAACACTGGCCACAATCCGATAGATATCAGCCTTGATAAAGAAATTCACAATTCCAATGATACCTAAAACAATGCCAATCCAGAAAAGAACATTTAGTGACTGCGTACACTTCATCATCTTTTCTGCAGCACAACCCGGATACAATGTATTAGGGCCGACTGTTAAGGCCAATGCATAAATAATAAAACTAACTCCCGTTATAATTGACGTTTTTGAAACTTTTCTTTCCATAATTTTTCTCCTCATTTGTTTTCATATACCAGGCCAATATGCCTAATTGGGTTTTTGTAATTTTTAAGCAATCTCACATTTAGACAACCTCACTCAGGATTTTTCTATCTGACAAAGCAGGGCTTTGAAAATAGGAAATCCCGAAATTGAATCCCGGTTGTTGAAATCAGTAAGTTGATTGACATTACTATTTCGCCATTCTTCCACCTGAATGGGAGTACCACCGCCCTGATTGACTTCCACGGAGTTTGGAAGGACTTTTTCGGTGACTTTTGCCCAGAAATGCACTTCACCTCTTTGGGTCCTGACCAGCACTTTGTCGCCCTGTTTTATTCCCCGGTTCTCAGCATCTTTCGGATTGATTAAAACTTGGGGCTTATCCTGAATTTTCAAAAGACCGGGAATATTTAAATGCTGGGATCGGAAAGTGGATTGAATTCTGGTTCCGGTGCTTAATATCAAGGGGTATTCTTGATAAACCGATTGATCTCCTTTTGGTCCTTCAATGGGATCGGTATAAATCGGCAAACCTTCATAACCATATTTTTCCAACAGTGAAGACCGCAATTCCACCTTTCCAGATGGCGTTGGGAAGCCAACCTCACCGTCGGAGCGGAGTGATCTACCTGCGTATTTCTGGTATTCTGCTGGTTGCCCGGGAAGCCGGATCCCTTCCTCGCTCGCTTTCAGACGTTCAAGAAGTTCCGGATTTTTCGCAAAAGCTTTTTCCAATAATTCTTCTTCGCTTTGAGGATAAAGATGACCTAATCCCAATCGTTTTGCAAGTTCTCCTAAAATCAGGATATCATTCCTCGCTTCGCCCACCGGTTCAACAACCCGTCTTCGCAGCCGGATATAACCGCCCGGATAACGCTGATACGAATTATTTTCAAAATAGGTTGTTGCCGGCAGAATGACATCAGCAAAAAGAGCATCCTTTGTTTTAAAGCGGTCGATCACCACCAGTAAATCCAGTTTTTTATAGGCCTCTTCGTAAATATCCGGTTCCGGATAGGAGGTTAAAGTTGACGAACCATTGATGAGCAGTGCTTTGACCGGGTATGGATCTGCCTGAAGTACCGCTTTCGGGAACTCCAGAAAATGCGCACTCCCGATAATATCATAGAAAAGAGGATATTTTTCAGCGCCGAATGGCTGCATTAAAGGACGCGGAATATCAACTTTTTCCATCGGCAGTTTAGGTGGCAGGGCGATGGTCAAACCGCCTGGGATATCCAGGTTTCCGGTTAAAGCCCAGAGAATGAAGACGGCCCGAATATTCTGGACCCCGCTGTTGCTATATTCAAGACCTGTATAAGTGCGCAGAGTAACCGGTTTTGATGTCGCGATTTCACGGGCGAGAGACACGATCTGTTCTTTTGATACGCCAGTAATTTTTTCCACTTCTTCCGGAGTAAATTGTTTTACATACTCTTTTAAGTCATCAAAACCGACGGTCCAGTTTTCAACAAAATCGCGGTCGTAGATTTCTTCTGTGATCACAACATTGATTAAGCCCAGTGCTAGGGCACCGTCCGTTCCGGATCGTACGGCAACCCACTGATCCGCCCGGTTGGCAATATCGCTTTTCATTGAATCGATCGCAATAATTTTTTTGCCGTTTTTCTGTGCCTTCACAATGCGTTTAAACATGAATGGCGGAGAATCGGTAACTGGATTGGCCCCCCATACAACAATCAGATTACTATTCTCAAAATCTGGAAGTAAGCCGGTAGCCGGAATTCCAAAAGTTGTGATCGGTGCCAGTAATCCGTAAGAAACATAACATAACGAGCCGACACTGGAAGAGTTGGGCGAACCAAAAGCCCGCAGAAGATTCAGGGACACCATATCTGTACCATTGTAGAAATCTCCCATTGACTGTTCAAATGCACCTCTTCCGGAGTGGCTGGCAATGGCCTGAGGGCCAAACGCTTCACTTATTTCCTTGATTTTATCGGCCACAAAATCCAGCGCCTCATCCCAGCTGGCTTCACGAAAACGTCCCTCGCCTCTTTTTCCGGTTCTGATCAACGGCTTTTTTACCCGATCCGGTGAATAGATGATTTCAGGTGCCGCTTTTCCACGTACACAGAGGCTGCCAAAAGGTGCGTCTTCTGCTGCCTTGACCGAAAGCAGCACGCCATCCTGTAATTCAGCCTGAATTTCACAGCCTCCGGGGCAGATGCCGCAAATGGCTTTTTTTAGCTCACTCATTTTTAACTCCTCTCCAATCCGATAAACTTTTGACTGTTTTCAACACGTTATTTCCTCCATCATTCACTAAATATTCTTTTGCTTCCGCACGACTTTTCTTAAACTTTCACATCCATTTTTTAAAACCTCATTTTTTTCGTTGATCGTAATGGCTTTCCTTGGGCAGGCTTTTACACATGCCGGAAGCTGCCCAAGCAATATTCTTTCCAGACAGCCATCGCACTTTGCGGCTTTATCGGCTGCGATAAACTGGATGGCTTTAAATTCACAGCTTGCGGAGCACTTTTTGCACCCCACACAGTTTTCACTGTCCAGCTGCACTAACTTTGTATGCGCGTCGATTGTAAAACACTTTTTCGGGCAAACTTTCACACAAATCGGGTCCTGACAGTGCATGCAACCGGTTGAATAATATTTGATTCTCACCTTGTTTTTGCGATTGCTTTCTGTTTTAAACGTCTTTCTGAAGGGAAGTACTTCATCAATATCCAATTCTTTTTCATTAATACAGGCAATCACGCAGCTGTTACACCCCACACAATATTTCTGATGAAAATTAAAGTGTATCTCCAATTATTTGACCTCCTCATTCGGCATCACCCGATCTTACTGCTTTTTTCTACCGGCTTCGCCGTCTTTTTTATCTTTTGCACCTTACATCTCACCGTTCTATATCCGGGAAAACCCGAATATGCATCCAAATGATCATTTTTAATAATATTATTCACATCAGCGTCTTCATAATCCTGATACATAAACACATTGTTTTCGGGCACCATGTAAGTTAGATTAGCTTTTATTTTGATGGTTCCAATGGACGTCGTTAGTTCAATATCTTCATCCTGTTTAATCTTTAACTGTTTTGCATCCTTGGGATTAATATCAAGTGCCGGGTAAGGTCTGAGTAATTTTGTCCATTTCATTTTCTGAAAGCGCGAATGAAATTCCTGGGGGATCCTGCCGCCTGATGTCAAGATAAGAGGGTATTTCTTTGCCTTTGCAGGATCCAACGCTTCATAGTAAACCGGCAATGGATTCAAATGATAATCCTGCTCATATTTTTTTATTATTTCCGAGTACAATTCATACCTATGGGTCGGTGTTTTTAAACCGCGTGCCAACAAAGTACCGGGAACATAAGGTTTTTTCCCGGGTATTTTAAGTGGAACTGGCGATAATTTCAAATTATTTAATGTTATTCCCACATCGTGCAAAATGTATTTTGCGCAGTACTCTTCACCTTTTCTCAAAACAGGATCATCTAAATTCAGATAATTGGCCAAATCACAGATAATGTCGATATCTGATTTCGATTCGAATAAAGACGCAATAACCGGTTCTGTATATCGGACACACGGTCCCACCATCTGCAGTTCACTTCTTTCAAAAGACGTACAGACGGGAAGCACAATGTCTGCATATTTTGCCGCTTCGGTATAAAACAAATCGACATCCACATAAAAATCCAGCTTCTTGATTGCTTCCAGCAGTTT
The DNA here is from genome assembly GCF_008086615.1 of Acetobacterium tundrae. GTDB lineage: Bacteria > Bacillota > Clostridia > Eubacteriales > Eubacteriaceae > Acetobacterium > Acetobacterium tundrae. The sequence continues at coordinate 123,508 of NZ_RXYB01000001.1, read as the reverse complement.
GGAATTCTCTGGAAACATGCGACTGTTTAACCCGAAGGCGACCAATGCTTTGATCGGATAGGGTGTGCCTTCTTCAATATTTCGGGTCAGATCCATTGCCTGAAATTCTTCAATCAGCTCGGACCATAAGGGAAACCGTTCACTTCCGATTTTTGGTTTTGAATCAACCGGTCGGGTTTCGTTGATAAATTCTTCAAACAGCAGCCTGGGCTTACTATAAGTTTCCGTGTCATAATCCGGATGAACCGATGGAATATTGCCGCCCTCTCTGTCAAAGTTACCGGTAATGGCCGATAATGCCAGAATGGCTCGGCAACTTTGCATCCCATTGATATGATGCGGTATCGCAGCCACGGATAGTTGCGACGCAATTTTATGATGGCGGCCAACGTATTTCGCTGCTTCCAGTAAATCTTCCGGTGAGATTCCGGTTATTTTTGCCGTCGCCGTCAGTGTGAACTGGGACACATACGCTTTGTATTCCTCATAGCCATGCACATAGTTTGCAATATAGACTTCATCTGTTTTTTTATTTTCGATTAAGTAATGTGCGAAGAAATTGGCCAGTGCTCCATCGGTCCCGACCCTTGGTCTGAGATGCACATCCGCATAGGAAGCTGCCGGCGTCACTCTCGGATCGATCACCATGATATGAATGCCCTTTTCCTGCCACTCCTCAATTTTGACATTTGTACAGTTACCATTGTGAAAGGGGTTATATCCCCAACCCATGAACAATTCCGTATTGCCAATATCCGGTTCCGACAAGGTCCCCGCATTGATTAAATGGGCCATCCGAAAGGACTGGAAGCATGAGCTTGATTCCGAACCATAATTCAACGTGCCAAAGGAATGAACTAATCGATGCAGATAGGGCCGATACCATTTGGAATATCCGGTATAAAAGGCAACCGTATCGGCTCCCTCATCGCCCTTGATTTTCAATAAATTATCTGCAATTTCTGTATATGCTGCTTCCCAAGAAATGGGGATGAACTTTCCTTCGCCGCGCGGTCCCACTCGCTTCAGCGGCGTCTGAATCCGGTCTTCCCGATAAACATATTCTTTACTTGCAAATGCCTTAACACAAAGATTTCCGCCGCTGGGTCCGTCACCCTGGGACCCTTCAACCTTTATTAATATTCCATCTTCTACAGTTGCATCGATTCCGCATTTTCTCAAGCAAATACTGCAATGACTTTTCCTGATTTCATACATTGATACTCACACCCCTTTAATTCTTAATACATGCAATATTCTTTTTTTAATTCTGATGGTGGTTTTCCAAACATTGTTTTGAAAATTTTTGAAAAATAATTAATGTCTTTATATCCGATGCTCGCACTGACTTCATATATTTTCAAATCACTGTTTAGCAATAAGTATTTAGCTCGGATTAATTTAACCGTGCTGAAATATTCGCTGAAATAGCGATTGGTTTTTGCTATAAATAAATTGCTGATATAGGCATTGCTGACCGAAAATTTCTTGGCGATGCACTTTTGATTCAAGGTGCCATCGGTTATACTGCTTAAAATGTAAACCATCATATTATGAATGAGTTCATCATCGGTTTTGTTGTAAAGCTGGGTCATATACTTGAATAAGTGTTTCATGTTTTTGAAACAGCACTTTCGCAAAGTATCATGCTCTTTATCATGGATATCATCAATCACTTCAAGTGCTTTTTTGGCGATGAAATTATGAAGCCATGGGAATTCTCTGTACCACTCCTCGATAATACTGTTATATAACGACTTTACCAAAATTTCTGCATGAATCACATCATTTTTGTCATTGTCATATATTTGATTGATAAACTTCTCTAAGAGATTTAAAGCGCTGTCTTCTCCCTGTTCAAAAAACATAACAATGACATCATTTTCCTTGTCCATACTGCTATATTCGAGACATCGTATTGGCTGATTACTTAAAAATTCGCTGGCCCGTACTAAGATTCTTCCCATCGAAACATCCGAAAATGGTGGTACGAGATAATCAAATGCGCCAAAAATAATACCCTGTCTCGCATGGGCGAAATTCTCAAATTCACTCATTAATACAACGCAGGGTGAGAGATTCTCCTGTCTTGTTTGGCTTAAAATTTGAAGTCCATCATAAAAAGGTGTCAGAATTTCGGCAATCACCAAGTCATATTGGTTCTGCCTGATCAGTTCCATGGCCGTTTCGCCATCTTGTACCGTATCTTGAATGATAAATTCTGAATGTTTGTTCCATATTTGCAGATTTAATATCTTCTCAAGAAGTTCGGCTTTCTCTTCAACAATGATTAGTCGATACATATCCGCCCCCCATTAATTCATATAATGTATATATGTTTTATATGATTATAACTTTTGTCTCGAATTAAATCAATAGGTATTTTGCAAATTGGCTTTACACCAGAGGTTTCCATTTTATAACTAATTTTCGGACAACCCTTAATAAGTAATTAATCGCTGCTACGACAACACCGATGACAATAATTCCAGTTAATTCCTTTGTATAATCGCTATATGCGGCAAATTTCTGTACAAAATATCCAAGCCCAGAGGTCGCCCCAATCATTTCTGCCGCCGTCAAAATCATAAATGAGAAGGAAACCGAGATGGTTAAACCGTCCATGATCCCCGGCAATGAATAGGGTAATATTATTTTAAATAACATCGTCGGTGTCGATACATTCATTGAACGGGCTGAATCGATAATATTTTTATCAATTGCACTCACTCCATTAATCATATTCATAAATGTAGGCCAAAATATCCCTAAAAAGATAACCAGAATCGATGCACTGGAAAAAGTCGGCATCAATGCAATAACATATGGGGTGTAGACAATTGGCGGAATGGGACTTAACACTTTTGCTATTGGATAAATTGTTTCTCTTAAAACAGGGATCCACCCAACAATTAAGCCCAGACTAATTCCAAAAACAAGAGAATAAAAAAAACCAAGTGCCAATAATCTCAAAGAAGAAAGAATACCGGTTAATATTAATTTCCACTGTGTAACAAATACATAAAAGACATTTTCCGGAGCTGGAAATAAAACTTGATTGACCAGATTAAACTTACTCGTTGCCAACTGCCAGATTAAAAAAAGTACAAATAATACAGTTACAATATTTTTTCCCTGTCGGAAAACATCATTTTTAATCATATAAGCAATGTAGATGACTTCAATACCAATAATTACAAGAATCAACACAATTGGGCTATCCGTCTCCCGAACATTCGGTGTAAGCAACGCAAATATAAGGAAGATAAACAGGAAATTGGGAAGGGATAATAGTTTCTTTTTCATATCACTACTTCCTCTCCACCAATTTGTTCTCCGATATTAGCATAGAACAATCCAACTAAGTGATTACGAAAGAAAATAAAATCCTGATTCTTATATAAATCTTCTTTTATCCGTGGTCTTGGAAATTCCACCTTTAAATCTGCTCTTACATTCTTGGGTGTCATAAAGACAATCCGGTCTGCCAATAAAACGGCCTCATCAATGTCATGGGTAATAAAAACAATCGTTTTTGCTTTTTTTTCTGACTGCCATAATTTTAGTAATAATTCCTGGAGTTGCAGTCTGTTTTTGGGATCAATGGCTCCAAATGGTTCATCCATAAGGATAATTTCAGGATCAACTGCTAGCGCTCTGGCAATTGCTACCCTCTGTTTCATTCCACCTGATAATTCATCAGGGAGCTTATCTTCAAAGCCTTCCAATCCGACCTTCTTCAGATACTGTAATGCCAACGCTCTTTTAGCCTCTTTCTTTCCTTTCTTATCCACCTGATTCAAAGCAAAAACAATATTATTTGCCGCAGTTTTCCAGGGCAGTAATGAATAGTTCTGAAATACAACCGAACGTGATTTTCCGGGTCCTTCCACCTTTTGTCCATCAATGTAGACCCCGCCTGTTTTGGGTGGATCGCTTAATCCTGACAAGGTGCTTAAAAGTGTTGATTTTCCGCATCCGCTTGGCCCAAGAATACATACAAACTCGCCTTCTTCAATATTTAGATTGATATGATCCAAGGCTAAAAAAGTCTTATCCTCTTGTCCATACTCTAAAGATAAATCTTTAATTTCTATTTTGCTCATACTACTCCTTCATTTTAATAAATAAGACGGTTGTTTGACAAATGCCTACAACCGCCTTAATAATAGGATTCTAATTATAAATCGTTTTTTTCATAATCTGTCCAAAGCTGTTTGTAAATTTCATCATTTGGATTTTCTTCTATTGTTTGTGTTAAAGCGTCTTTGTACACTGTCGTATCAATGTGATCTTCAATTTTTACATCAGAATTGATATACTTATATTCTTTTAATAAGTTATAATATTTAACAACTGAATTTTTATTAGGATCTACCGTAAAGGTCGCATTAATGTTATAAACTATGTTGCGAATATAATCTTCTGTTTGACCAGTGTATTCAGCTAGAATTTTAACGGTCTCATCCTGATTCTCTTTCCAGAATTTATATGCTCGAAGATTAGCTTTGAGAACACGTACATACGCCTCTCTATTTTCTGTCAGTGAAGACGTTTTGACTGTTTGTCGGCAGCAGACATATTGGGGTTCCAATTGTCCAATATTATAAACTTGACCTAATCCTCTCGATTGAGCACTATCCAATAGTTCATTAATAACATAACCTGCATCAACATTCCCGCTTGCAATGGCCTCAACAATAGCCGGATAAGAAGTAAATTCTACTAATTCATAACCATTCTCAATATCCACTCCTGCTGCTTTAAGATGAGCTCTCGTTAAAATTTCACCCGTACTGCTTCGAACGGTTGCAATCTTTTTTCCTGCCAAATGAGATAAATCTTTATAGTAGTCTACATTTTCTGCTTTAGTCAGTAAGCTTTCTCCCTCATAAGCTGTTCCGCCATAAATAGTAAAATCTGAGCCATTAGCGATGGATGTCAGATAGGGTGTTATCGCCAATGCTGATTGATCCACTTTTCCGGTTTCCATAGAACTGATAATATCACCAACCTGATCAAGATAGACGAGATTTACTTCCACTCCCTCATCTTTATAATAACCAAGTTTGTCAGCTAAAATTGTTAACGCTGGACGGGGAGAGCTAGGTGCCAACGCAATGGTTACGGGTTTTAAGTTTCCATCAGACTTTGTCGCAGCATTGGTGCTACTACAAGCAACGGTGCTAATCGCGATTACTGCCGTGAGAGCCAATGCTGCCACTGTTCTTACTGTTCTTTTTCTAATTTTCTTTTCTTTCATTTTCTTCCCTTTTCTTTTTTATTTTCTTGTCATTTATTTTTAGCCCTCGATCAGCAAATCTAAGGCGAAATTGATACCTTTTAATAACGTTTGTCAAACGATTCTGGGGTAAGCTGATTGAGTGATGTATTGGCATGAATGGCAGCACAATCTCTTGCTGTTTCCATATACTGATACAGATTTTCCCGAGATGTTCCAATCGGAACGGCACACCCCGTGTTAATTAAGAACCCATTTGAGCTGTTATACCCTTTTTTGAAGCACTCGCGAATTCCTTGATCAATGCTCTCTTTAGTTCCATTATAAAGCACTTCTACAGGAGGCAGATTGCCAACAAGAACGACTTTATCCCCAATTCTTGCTTTAGCTACTGATAAATCTACGGCATTGTCTATACTGATTGCATTAGCACCGGTCTCTGCCATTACCTCTAAATTCAGGGTTGTATCACCACAAACATGGTAAGAAATACCATTTGAAGATATTTTTTTCACCTCATCAAACACATATTTTGTATAGGGAAGTGAGAATTTTTGAAAAGCTTTCGTACTTAAAATGGTTCCTGAGGCTACCGGATCCATCATGGCTACACTACTTCCTTCTTTTAAGAATTTAGAATGAACTTTTACCAAAACATCTGCTGAAAATTTAACAAGTTTATGCACCTGCTCCGGTGTTTTAAATATTCCTCTTAATAATCTCTCTGCTCCTGCCAGTCTTGCCGCCAGTGTAAAGGGACCTTCAATACCAATGCCAATTGCACCTACTTCGTCAGATAATCCATCCTGAAGACGATGAAATACTTCATAGGTATGTTGAAAGGTATAATCTTTTTCAGAGCATACCAAATCCAAATCCAACATACTCAAATCCTTTAAATCCTGCACTGGTGTTACCGCTACCGAATTTGGACCAATTTCGCTATAAAAGAGCTTCCCTCCGAATAATCCTACTAAAGCATCTGTATCATATTGTGTGGATACCCCGTCATATCTCAATTCCTGATAAGCATTTACAATTACTTTGGTCCGAAGCTCTGGGTCTTCTCTCCATTCACTGTATTTTAAATTCAGCAAATCTCCTGCACTGCAGCCATAAGCCAGGATAATCGGGTTTCTGTCAACCGCTTGTCCTTTTGCCAATGCCTGTCCACGTTCTAATGGAGTCATTAAATCTTTTTCTGCCATCTATTCTCCCTCTTTTTGTTCATCATATTTTATATAATTCATATATGCTTTATATGCTTTTCATCTGTTTTGCTAAATGATACAGGTATTGTCGCGTTTTGTCTACATGAATTATTTATTAAATTATTCATGTATTATCTTGCTTGACATGTTTTCAGCAATTAATTTTATAATTTAAATTTTATTATCTTTATTTTGCAAAGAATATATTGTATGCGCTTATAAAACAATAAAAAAAGGCTACAGCAGCAACTGTAACCCTTTTTATTGTTTTTAAATAATTAATACAGGAAGCTGAGAAAAATGCGAATTACGGTGTTCGGTGCATCTAATAATTATCTTCGACTATACCAAAACTATCACGGGAGTTTAAGGATGATCTACATGCAAAGCAAGCCGAATGGCATTACGAAAGCCGACGCTGAAGCACAAAAGTCGGAAAATCTGATTAAATAGGATTTTACAACGAGAGCCCCCAATCAAAAATGGCTAACCGATATAACTGAAATTCCCTGTAAAGAAAGAAAGCTTTATCTGGCGGATTATTATGACGATACTATTCCTGAATTCAAGATGACCGACAACATTCGGGCTGACCTTTGTATTGACGCATTCAAAAAATCCTGCACTTTTACTTGTATTTAATCTACACTAAATCAAGACTGCTAAATCATTACAATATTGGCTTTATGCTGGGAGCCTGCCCATGAATTAGAAAAGTCTAAAATTAAAACATCCTCAAATAATGATGAATACTATCATCCAGTTCAAAAACGAAATGCTCTGCCTATCGGTTAAAATTCGGTTAAATATTAAAAAAAGCCATTTATAAGTTGCCTTATAAATGGCTTTGCTATGCGAAAAATGGTGTGCCCGGCGGGATTCGAGCCCACGGCCTCTCGGGTTTAAAATAATGTTTCAGGCTCTTATAGAATGGCTTGCCTATACCATTTTCGCATACCATCAAACGATCAAAAGCCGTTAGTTTTGCGTTGCCATTTGGCTAATATTTGGCTAATTTAGAGTATCTTTTTACCTCGCCTCCGTCAGCTTTTTATCAAAAGTTGACAGAGGCTTTGTTCGTTAATTACCATACTGCCTGCAAATCTCGGCACCGTTGAAGAAACCCCACCATGCCAATAAACGACCAGCTTCTTACTTACGTGCCCAGCTCTACCAACCGCAAGACATCGCGCCCTAGCCACGCTTAACGCTTCTGGCCACGGCGACCGCTTAACTGTAACTGCCAACGCCTAACGACCTGCCAGCCCGGCAGAACGAAGTCGCAGACGACAAGTATAACGTTAGTCTTAGGCAAAGCGTCAGCGAAGTCCATAGCGCAAGACCAGCAGACAGTAAGGCCCAGGTAAGAAAAAAAACCTGGCGTTAAGCCGAAGGTGTGGGATGAGGTCAATATATACATATCATAGCACGCAATTTGTGTCAGCAATGATGTCACAAATTACCGACTAAGCATTCGATCTTTACGTCTGGGAAAATAGCCCTTTATTCCTTAAAAGCCAAGAAAAATTAACAACCAATAAATGGGGCCTTTTCTGTTTAGGACCCCTGTGTTGGTACCGATTTTTTTCGATTAAAAACTTCTGTTCTGTTTTATTTAACAATTCAGAAGCGCGGTACAACGCCGACGGTCCTGCATGAAGTAAATATCGTCAAGAAAAAAGCCCTGAGAACATTAATGCAGTTTCTGGGGATTTTTCCTTTATTCAACTGTCAAAGACCCGCCCCGGGAGTTAAGCCGGGCGAGGAGGTAGAGGTCAAACCTTATAGTCAAATTTGATATTGGTCTTATTTTTATAACATAGAACCCATTTTTATTTTACAACTTCAAGCTCGTATACAACACAAATTGGGGCGAGTGTAGAGTACTTGTACTGTACTGCTCTATGAGCGAACGGTTTTCGACTATGCAGTACGGATCGTCTTGGTTTAGACGGCGGAGACCAGGCGGCCCGAAGCCTGTATCGTACCTAAGCCGCTCGCTCTAGTAGCAGGTCAGGACGAAAACGCCACGCCTGCAATAAATTTAGCCCGGACGCAGCGATAGAGAAACGACAGCGGAGGCATGCGCAGAATCTGTAAGCAGTAAAACTGGGTAACAAAAAAGCCCCGGGCATTAAGCCGTGTTAATGAATCTGTAAAGAGTTTTGTAAATAAAGATTAATTTTTATCCAGATCCAAGTTTGCAATCAAATTGTTAATATTCAAAGGTGGTACAGATCCCTAGAGGCAGCTCTCGAAAGTACGGCAACGATTATGGATTCCGGTAAGTTGGTCGTAAAAGCTTAAATAATGAATTGATTCTTCTGAATTTTTTCTATCTGTGATATCGAATAGGACATCCAGCAATCATAGAGGCGACACCATAGAACTCAGGGCGTACACCGCTTGACTCTATCCCTTCTGCACCACGTTTCATTTTTATATTCTCACAGGCCGTTTTTGGCTTTATTACTTTGCTGCAGCAAGAAGCATCATCACCGCTTCCAGGGCAGCACCACCAATTGTCCGAGCTTTGTCAGAAATCAGAAAGCAGTTTTTCTGCTGATCCCGACGCGGATCGATATCCGCAATTTTGAAGCCTTTCGTCACCATGTATCCGTCTCGTATCATCCCCCGGATAGCACCAGTGATACCGGCCGTTACGTATACATCGCCGATTTTGCCAACGATCTCACCTTGATCGACTACATCTGTAATTTTATGAATGCCATAAAAAGCGCCTGCTGCCGGGGCACGAATAACCCGTTCTTTTCCATATCCGCCGATAATACCGGGATCCCCTGTGTTTGGAATCGTCGGTCCGTCGAAAACAAGACGGCCAAGATCATGTCCCCGCATGGTTTCAATAACAATCTGAACATCTTCTCCGGCTGAGAAACCGGGTCCCAAAGCAATCGTACCGGAAGCCATATCCATCCGGGTGCCCAGATTCTTTTTAGCTAAAATGGCGTCGATCAGTACATCCGGCTTTATCTGTTTCAGGAGATCCAGCTGAGGATCGATCATTATGGGAATCTGATATGTTTTCTCTGGTTTATTTTGCTGATGATTCAACGCCATAATCTGTTTGCAGTGATCTAAATTCATTGCTTTGATACCGATGATATCTTCCACCTGCCATCGTCCTTCATAAACCGCCTCACATAAAGCGACATATCGGCGTATCGCAGAGGGCTTGACGGTTTCACAGGCAATAACGTCGATACCTGCCCGAAGCAGTTTTTGAATCACGCCGGTAGCAATATCTCCGGCTCCTCGTACAATAACAAGAGGCTTTTTTTGATTATCCATCGTAACGCATCCTTTCTGGTTTTTAATCTCACAACCTTTGATGCCCGCATTTCTTTTTCAATAATGATGCAGGAATAGACAAACTATGATAAACTTTTATTAATATATGAAAAAGAAGGTTTAACTATGTTGCTCAATGATAATGATGAAACTCTAAAACTGACTGCCCAGCTTATTTCAATCGACAGTACCAACCCCGGTAAATTCGAAAAGCAAACAGGTGACTTTATTGCCGACTGGCTGACTTTTGAAACCGGACTTCCGGTAATAAAGGATGCCATCGCTCCCGGCCGGTTCAACGTTGTCTGTATCCTTGAAGGAGTTATCAAAGACCCTGCCTACGTCAACATCAATCACATGGATGTCGTACAAAGCGGCGAAGGTTGGGACACCGATCCCTTTATGCCGGTTTTCAAAAACAGCCGGCTTTACGGCCGGGGTTCTGCGGATATGAAATCAGGCCTGGCTGCTGGAATGATCGCTTTTCGGGATACTGTTAGATATGCCCAGGAAAAAGACATTCCGCCGGTACGCAATTACATCTTTATTGCCTCCGCCGATGAGGAAGGCAACAATATGCAAGGCAGCCTTCAGGCCGTTAACAGCGGCTATATTACAGCCAACAGTTATGTTCTTGACCACGAACCTTCCGGTGGTGTCATCTGGCAGGCACACAAGGGCAAAATATTTTTTGATCTTGAACTGATCAGTTCAAGCGGTGTTTCAGATGTCATTTATGGCATGGCCGAAACCATCCACCAAATCCGCTGTGAACTCAAATCACTGCCGGTGAACCCGACTTTCGGACCAAGCACCGTCTGCTTCGGAAAAATAAGAAACGATGAGAAAGCCGGCGGAACCTTAAAAACCTGTACCGTCACATTGGATATGCGGCTGTCCCCGCCCCTGACCCCTGAAAAGGCGATTGAATGCATTGAACATATCTTTTCGAAAATAAAGGAAAAAATGCCAGGTATTGAGAGCCGCTACCATATCATCACTCAAAAACCCTTTGTCGAAATGAATCCTGATTCACTGTTATTGCATGCCCTGAAAGAGGTTGTTTTTGACCTAACTGGAAAGCTGCCGGATACCGAAGTTTTTACCGGGTATACCGATACGGCTGTTGTGGCCGCGGTAACAGGCAACCGAAACACCATGTCTTATGGCCCCAAAGGCAGTACCCTTCATATTGCCAATGAATGGGTCGACTGTGCTTCCGTTCTGGAAGTGTGCGCCGTCTCCCGGCATCTTGCCAGACAAATGGTACTTGGACAGAAAACGAGGAACGATCATGAATAAAGCCATCAAACGCTACACCTATGAAATGACCATCCAGGGAATCCGAGTCCACGGTTCCACGCCCTGGCTGGGAGCCGATTCAATCATTGCCGCTGCCGAAACCATCCGGTTTATCAAAGCACAAATGCCGGCAATTGCGCAGGGCAATGTAACGTTTAATTCCATAAATGGCGGTGACAGTGTCAATGTCATGGCTGAGAACTGCACCATCAGGGTTGGCTTATCCGGATCTTTTCTGACTGCTGCTAAAGCAGAGGAACTTCTTTCCGGAGCACTGGCCGACGGGCTTAGGGAAGCACCGGGAACAACCGGCACCCTTGAGCTGATCCGATAAATTAATAAAAAACTCCCGAAAAGAAGAGGCTTCTTGAAGGGAGTTTTTTTACTTAGAAATGCTTATTTTTCGTAAGTACCGGTTGCTTGCGCATCGCTTGAGCAATAACCATCCCAAACAATTCTCCGGTAATTCTGTCGATCGGTATCACCTTCAGTGCTGAAACATAGTACTTTTGAATTTTTATCTAACTTCAGTTCATCTTTAAGCCATTTTAAATCAGGTCGTGTCATCACTGTAGCAACAAGACCGGCTGTAACCGCGCCGCTTTCTCCTGAAATAACTTTTGGATCAGTTCCAACCGTATTTCCTAATACACGCATACCTTCTGCTGCTACCCAGTCCGGACATGAAACAGCGTATTCGTCGCATTCGGTAATAACGTCCCAACCAATCTGGTTGGGTTCGCCGCAAGCCAGGCCGGCCATGATTGTGTCCATATCGCCAGTAACAAAGTGCAGTTTATTGTCTTTGGCTTCCGCTGTTTTATAAATGCAATCGGCTTTATTCGGTTCGACGATGGTAATGATCGGTTTTTGATCGCCATAGTAGTTTGTCAGCAGACCTGAAACCGCGCCGGCTAAGCTGCCCACCCCAGCCTGAAGAAATACATGGGTCGGAACGTCATCGCCAAGCTGTTCAGTCGCTTCAAAAGCCATTGTTGCATATCCCTGCATGATCCATCGGGGAATTTCTTCATAACCTTCCCATGCCGTATCCTGAACCATGATCCAACCTTTTTCATCGCCCATTTTATTGGCCAGACGAACTGCTTCATCATAGTTCATATCCGTAATGGATGCTTCTGCACCTTCGGCACGAATGTTATTCAGACGTTCCTCAGCACTGCCCTTTGGCATATAAACAACTGATTTCTGTCCCAATTCCCGTGCGGTCCAGGCAACCCCTCGGCCATGATTTCCGTCAGTTGCTGTTACAAAGGTTAAATCGCCGAGTTTCTTCTTTGTTTCCGGATCCGTCAGTTTTTCATAAGTCAGTTCATTTTCTTTGATGCCCAGCTTCTGAGCCATCCACTGACCGATGCTATAGCTTCCACCAAGCACTTTAAAGGCATTTAATCCAAAACGATAAGATTCATCCTTAACATACATTCCTGCCAGACCCAGTTTCTTTGCCAGTTCTTTAAGATCGGCCAGTGGTGTTTCCTGATAAGCTGGGAAGCTCCGATGGTAGTCGATAACATTTTTGCCATGATCCACGCTTAAAAACGCTTTAACGTCTGAACTTTCTTTGGCCTTTGGAATATCAGTGATATAAAATCCATCTTTCATAATTTATCATTTCCTTTATCTTTATTTTAATTTCATGAGATATTTTCCTGTTCTTCGCTTTCACTTTTAGCCCGGGCTACATAACGGTATACGCTCGGTTCACTGATCTCAAATTTTTCAGCACAAAATGAAACGGCGCCTCTTAACTGGAAGAAGCCATCTTTATACATTTCTGAAACGATTTTCTGACGATCCTGAGGTCTGCTTAAAACGACATCAGGGTTCTTATCAATAAAATGTTCATACATCGATTCCATTGAACCTGAATTGCCATCTGAAAAAACTTCGCCGGCAAAAATGACCTTGTTGATATCTAAATTTCGCAAGTTCGTTGTTTCCGCGCCAATGCTTTCAAAAAATTCTTGCGTGGCGATCATTGGTTCCATATTAAAATTAACACACAAAGCTCCGATCGGTTCCCCGTAATCATTTCGGATCAGTACGGTTGAAGATTTGAAACGTCTGCCGTCCCTACCAATCGCATCATGCCGAATCAGGAAATCATCATTATCTTCGTTATTTTCTTTTTCTTTTTGCAACATTTTAATCATGACATCCTTCATCAGAAAGCCAACTTTACGCCCGCTTAAATGGCCGTTGGCAATGGCGATAATTGGATGTTCCGGACCGGTGAGATCGTAAAGAAAAACCTCATAGTTTTCGCCCAGGGTTTTTCCTAAAAAATCCACAAAAGGAATATATTTTTTTAATTCTTTTGCAACTTTTGTCATGGTCTACCTCGTTATTTCATTCGTTTTACTAAATAATTAATTTCTATTTTAAACGTCTATCGTATAAATATACACTACCGCTTTCATAAAATCAACGGATTACCAATAGAAACCACTATTCAGCTATCATGAAAACCATCGTTAGTCGTTAATAAGCCAGGTTCCTGTTTTTCCTTCAAGTCCCTCTTCCAATTTATAAAGAGATGTAATCAATGTTTTTCTACCTGGTGCAGAAGTTGTGAATTCGATCGCTGCCTTTATTTTAGGAAGCATCGAGCCTTCGGGAAATTCGCCTTCGTTGGCAAATTTTTCTGCCTGGCTTACTGTTAGCTGATCCAGCCATTTTTCATCAGGCTGATTGAAATGAACCGCAACTTTTTCAACGCCGGTCAAGATAACCAGACTGTCACAGGAAGCATCGGCCGCAATCATCACCGAGACCCAATCCTTATCGATAACCGCATCGACGGCACGATACCATTTATCTTCTTCATAGATGGGAATTCCACCGCCACCGCCGGCAATAACAACGGATCCGGAAGCAATTAATGCGTTGATTGAATCTTTTTCTAAAATCGCTTTCGGCATCGGTGAAGGAACCACTTCACGGTAGCCGCGACCGGAATCTTCGATCATCACTTTGCCCGTTTTTTCCAATTCATCGGCTTCTGCTCTGGTAAAGAAAGCCCCAACCGGTTTTGTCGGGTTTTGGAAACGTGGATCGTTTTTATCTACCAGAGCCCGTGTGATGACGGTTACAACCGGTTTATCAATCCCGTTTTTACGCAGTTGATTCTGAATCGCATTCTGCAGGTGATACCCAATATAACTTTGGCTCATTGCCACACATTCAGAAAGCGGCATTATTTTCTGACGGCTTTCCCTGTTTCCATAATCAATTGATGTTTTCAGCATCCCGACCTGTGGGCCATTTCCATGACAAATAACAATTTCATAACCCTTTTCGATCAGATCGGCAATTGGCTTAGCAACAATGCCGACGGTTTCGATAAGTCCGTTAAAATCAGTACCCAGGGCGTTGCCACCGAGTGAGATTAAAATACGTTTTCCCATTATTGAACTCCTTTTTAATTTATCGAGCAACTCATAAGCCATTACAATCAGGCCTTATGAGTTTCTCAAGAGGATAGTCGTGCCAAAATTTCAAGGCCGATATGATCACTGTCTGCATCAAGTCGAACCGGCTGTACTTGCCCGAACTTATGCACAAACTCTATGAAAAATCAGCCTTGCAAATTTTGTCCTACTATTAATTTTCTTAGTTCTGACTATTCATTTTCGGTGTAAATGGTTGGCAGCACACTGTAAATGGCCGCACATTTCACAAGATCATCTTTCCATGTGATTTCGTTTGGAGCATGAGCCTGAGCTTCTTTACCCGGTCCAAGACCTACGACTGGGATATTGTGACGTCCCATAATGGCAACCCCATTAGTTGAGAAAGTCCATTTGTCAATAACCGGTTCTTCATAGAGACTTCTGAATGCTTCTGCCAATGCTTGCGTTTCAGGAGCTTCTTCGGGAAGTACCCAGGTTGGGAAGAAGCAATCCTGTTCATAAACTTCACCGGTCCAGGATGGACGATTATATTTGTACATTGTCACTTCTGCGTTGTATTTCTTACAGCTTGGAAGATCAGCAATTTCTTTGATACAGCTTTCGTAGCTTTCACCAACCGTCATACGACGGTCAATAGAAATGGCACAGCCATCTGCCACAGCACATCTGGAAGGAGAGGTATAGAATATTTCAGAAACAGCCAGGGTTCCTTTTCCTAAAAACGCATCATCGGCAAGGTCGTTGTTAAGGTCTCTGACTTCCTGAAGGATATCAGCCATCTTATAAATAGCATTGTCGCCACGTTCTGGAGCCGAACCATGACAGGAAACCCCTTTAACTTCAACACGGATTTCCATCCGGCCACGCTGGCCCCGATGGATCCGGCCGTCGGTTGGTTCAGTTGAAATAACAAATTTTGGTTTGATACCGTCTTTTTCAATGATGTATAACCAGCACATGCCATCGCAGTCTTCTTCCTGAACGGTACCGGTAACCAATACCTGATATTTATCATTAAGAAGTCCCCGATCTTTCATGATCTTAGCGCCATAGACAGCACTGACGATACCGCCAAGTTGATCGGAAGTACCACGTCCGCCGATATTCACATCATCTTCAAAACCTTCACAGGGATCGAAATCCCAGTTTGAAAGTTCGCCGATACCAACCGTATCGATATGGGCATCGTAAGCAATGAGTTCTTTTCCGGTGCCCATAAAACCAAGGATATTTCCCAATGGATCAACCATTGTTTTATCAAAACCCAGTTTTTCCATTTCTTCTTTAATCCGGTAAACTTTATCCTTTTCGTTACAGCTTTCACCGTAAAGTTTTACCAGATCCCGAAGGAACTTGGTCATATCAGCACGGTAACCTTCAGCTGCTTTTTTTACTTCATCAAAATCTATCTTTGTTTTTGTCATTCTTTTATCCTCCATTTATTATAATATTCAGGTATTTTCGAAACTTCGAAGCATCAACCGATTATTGTTTTACACACTGAGTGTTAACTATTCGTTGATTCTGCTTTGATCTTTATCCCAAAGTTCCTGTAATTTATCTTTTGGATTTTTGATTTTCTGCATGAAGATCATTGCCGCAATAACATAAGGTTTGTAACTTGCTTCCTTGTACAAAGGCACTCTGTATCGATCAAATACGCTTGCTTCAACTTCGCCTTCATCACAGCTTACGCCGGTGATATCAGCTGGCAGACAATGCATGTAAAGCGCTTTTCCCGCTTTGGTAGTGGCCATTAATTCTTCGGTGCATGTCCAGTCTTTATGTTGTGCATTCTGGGCCAGCAATTCTTTTTCCAATTTGTCTATTTCATCAAATTTGCCGTCTCCGTAAAATTCGGTTCTTTTTTCCATAGCAGCAAATGGTGCCCAGCTTTTTGGGTAAACGATGTCGGCATTCTTAAACGCTTCGGCCATATCGTTTGTTCTCTTGAACGATCCGCCTGATGCTTGTGCATTTTTGTTGGCGATTTCTTCAACTTCTCCCATGACTTCATAGCCTTCTGGATGCGCCAGTACTACTTCTGCTCCTAAACGGGTTAATAACCCAATAATTCCCTGGGGCACTGAAAGCGGTTTTCCGTAAGATGGTGAGTATGCCCAAGTCATTGCAATTTTTTTGCCCTTGATGTTTTCGAGGCCGCCCATTTCATGGATGATATGTAAGGCATCGGACATACTCTGTGTGGGATGATCAATATCGCATTGAAGATTGACAATGGTTGGTCGTTGTTCAAGAACGCCGTCCTCGTGGCCTTCTTTGACATAATCAGCAAAGTCTTTCTGATAGGTATGGCCTTTGCCGATGTACATGTCATCACGAATTCCCACAACATCAGCCATGAAAGAAATCATATTGGCTGTTTCCTTAACGGTTTCGCCATGGGCTTGTTGTGATTTTGCTTCGTCAAGATCCTGAACTTCAAGACCAAGAAGATTACAAGCTGAAGTAAATGAGAAACGCGTACGTGTGGAATTATCGCGGAATAATGAAATTCCTAAGCCTGAATCAAAAATTTTCGCACTCTTATTGTTTACCCGCAGTTCTCTAAGAGCATCAGCAACAGTGAAGATCGCTTTTAATTCATCATCTGACTTATCCCATGTGAGAAAAAAATCATTCTGAAATAAATCCTTGCATTCGAGCTTTCCCAGCTCCTCTAAATAATCTTTGAAATCCATTGTGTTTTCTCCTTTAATATAAATATTATATTTTTTTTCTGAACTCATCTGGCAACTGTGAGGTTAGCTTTAACACAAAACTTAAAATGTGATAACTAATTATTGGTAAGTGATAGATATTTATCACTTACCAATAATATACTCTCATTGCTCAATAAAGTCAAGAGAATTTTGCAAACTTTTTTTTAAATTAAGTATCATAATGACCTGATCGTTATGACCCAATTCTCCATTCATACCGGGATGTTTAACGTTTACTATTTTTTTCGGTTAAACGATATCCTGGGGAACATCAACATCCCTTAATTCGTTGCTATTGATATCAAAATAGTCAACATCCTCAAGATGCCTTTTCATAACGGCTTTTCCACCGCCGTCTCCTGTTAAATCAAAGAGTTCAGGATAATATTTCTGATCGAAACTTACCGGACTGCCTGATACCTCTTTAGCAGATGCACACAGAAAACCAGCCGGTGTTGATCTTGCCGCCAACATAAAATCGGATAATGTTTCAGGTCTTAACCATGGCTGATCGGCTGTCAAGAAAACAGCCGCTTCATGCTTCACAAAATCATCTTTTAAAGGCCAAGCCAATCCGATTTTGATTGAATTGGCTTGGCCTTCTTCAGGATTAGCATTGTCAATAGCTGTCAGACCCAGTTGATCGGCTTCCCGAAGAATTTCTTCATAAGCTGAAACAACAATGCCGATGCCCGCATCGGGATGATTTTTGAAGAAAGTACTGACATTATTCAAAACAGAACAATACATCGGCTGCCCATTCACTGGAGCAAAAAGCTTATTTGTGCCAAAGCGTCTGCTCAAACCCGAGGCCATGATAATCACTCTTAAGAATCTCACCACCATCACCTCCTTCATTTCTATCTTTTACAGAAACATCCTGAAGAATTAGTGTACGCTACCGTGCATCAACAGGTTCTGCAGATTGCAATTCTTCTTTCTTAACATCCGGTTTGTCTTGAGGCAGGATTATGTTAAGGAATACCGCAACTGCAGCTGCTATTGCAACGCCAGAACCTTCAAATAACATCTTTACGGTTGGATCGAAGTACTGTGCTGCCGTTGGAACAAGTGCAAATCCTACGCCTAAACCAAGCGATGCTGCCAGAATTGTTGCATTTCTGCCCTTCAGCGGCTGTTCTGTAACCTGGTTTACTCCGCTTACGATCAACATGGTGAACATCATAACAGCGGCGCCTCCTAAAACACTGGGTGGCATTAACGCGATCACTGATCCGATTTTAGGGAACAGTCCGCAGATGATCAGGAATATGGCTCCGGTAGCAATCGTGAATCTGTTGACAACCTTAGTCATCGTAATTATGCCAACATTCTGTCCGTATGATGTGCTTGGCAGAACATTGAAGAATGCCGCGAAGATGGAAGCAATACCGTCAGCCATGACAGATCCGGAAATTTCCTTTTCGGTAGCAGGTCTTCCGATTCCCCCGGCAGTGATACCGCAGACATTCCCAACCGTTTCGATAGTGGAAACAATGTAGATGACACAAATTGCTATGATGGCATCCAGATGGAATTCAAATCCAAACTGCATCGGTATTGGTAATGATACCCAGCTTGCTGCAGC
The DNA here is from genome assembly GCF_008086615.1 of Acetobacterium tundrae. GTDB lineage: Bacteria > Bacillota > Clostridia > Eubacteriales > Eubacteriaceae > Acetobacterium > Acetobacterium tundrae. Next base: position 104,693 of record NZ_RXYB01000001.1, on the reverse strand, counting down.
GATTGAATCAAAGCTTATTTTTCCGAGCGGTATCGCAACGATATAGCCAACAATAAGACCGATCAGAATTGATGATTTGCTTGCAAGTCCCTTAGTAAAATACTGCACCCCTATGATGGTTATAATGACTATGGTTCCAAGCAGAATGTTCTGCCATGATCCGAAGTCATTGGCACCAACACCACCGGCGAAGTATTTCATTCCTGTTCCGATAAGTGACACACCTATTGTGATCAGCACAACTCCGGTGACGATCGACGGGAAAAATTTTCTGATGTATTTAAGACTAAAACCCAGAAATATCTGAAATACACCACCTACCAAGGCAGCACCTAAAACGCCAGGCAGCCCGTATCTTTCGGCTATTGACAGACACACTGCCAGGAATCCAAAACTGGTACCCATAATAATTGGCAATCTTGCTCCGACAGGTCCGATTGGATAAGCCTGGATCAATGAAGCGATACCTGCAACAAACATGGCGCACTGTATCAGAAATGCTGTCTGCTCCAACGGGAGATGCAAAGCACCCGATATAATAATGACCGGAGTTACGTTACCGACAAACATGGCGAGCACGTGCTGCAGCCCTAAGGGAATTGCTGTTCCCAGAGGCGGTTTTCCATCAAGCTCATAAATCAATTGTCTTTTATCCTTAATTTCCTGGTTCATAATTTTTTCTCCTTAGAAAGTAGTTATTTTTGAAATGCTTTATTAAACGTTTCTCTAACCGCTTACTTTTTATAAGCGGTATGCTGAATCGGCAGTGACAGTCTTTCTTCACCATCGATACGACGGTAGGCATTTGCAATGGCCGGTGCAGCGGGAATACTGCTGATTTCGCCAACCCCTTTTGCACCATACGCCAGACCCTGCTTGTTTGCCTTTTCAACCAGCTTCACCTGGAGTTCCGGGCGTTGTTTTGCACGAAGCAGACCCAATGTTCCATACTTGCTTTTTACATAACCTTTATCCATGATAAAATCTTCTGTTACAGCAAAGCCCATACCCATTAGAATTCCGCCTTCACCCTGACCTTCACAAGCCTGAGGATTGATGATCTGACCGACATCATAGGCCGCAGTAAATTTGCTGATCTTCATGTCGTCCCCAATTTTCGCCACCCCTGCCGCATATCCGTAAGCGATATGGCTGACGGGATGGGGTTTATCCGAACCCATGGGATCTGTCTGTCCAAAATATTCGGCATAGAATTCCTGGCCATTGAGTTCTTCAAGTGAATCTTCCTTTAAAGCTTCGTTTAATTTCAGACCTGCCAGACGGGTTGCCTCACCGGTAAACAGGGTCTGACGCGATGCAGTGGTTGTGCCAGAATCCGGTGTCAATAATGTATCGGGTGCTTCAACAAATACCTGATCGTATTTCAGTCCGGTTGTTTCACAGAGAATCTGCAGCACCACCGTGCCGATTCCCTGACCGATGCAGGCCGCCGATGTGCGGATATGAACGATGCCATCAATGACCACCAGCTTCATTCTACCGATATCCGGCAAACCAACACCGATGCCACTGTTTTTCATGCAAACACCCAAACCCGTCCGGGGGCTGCTGTAATAAGCATCCTTAACCGCCTCTAGGCACTCAACCATGGCCGTTTCGTCACCGGCGATCTGACCGTTTGGCAATGATTCCCCGGAACGGATGGCATTTTTATAACGGAATGCCCAGGGATCCATTCCCGCCATTTCCGCAAGCAGATCAATGTTTACTTCCTGTGCAAAGGCGCTTTGGGTTACTCCAAAGCCACGGAAGGCACCACCAGGAACGTTATTGGTATAGACGCAGGTCCCTTTAACGGCGAAATTATCGTAATGATAGGGTCCGCCGGAGTGGGTGCATGCTCGTTGCAGAACCGGTCCGCCTAACGAAGCATAAGCACCACAGTCCGAGACGATGACAACCTTGCTGGCAGTGAGATTCCCTTCCTCATCACAGGCGGTTGTGATATCCATTTCCATGGCATGACGTTTCACATGGATATTCAGACTTTCCTGTCGCGAGAACTGCACTTTCACCGGCTTACCTGTTTTCCAGGCCATTAACGCCGCATGATGCTGAACACTCATATCCTCTTTTCCGCCAAATCCGCCCCCGACGAGTTTGCTTTGACTGCGGATATTTTCAGCCGGCAGTTTCAGCATCCGGGAAACCTCATGCTGTTCGTCATAGATTCCCTGGGATCCGGTTAACAGCATATAATGATCGTCCCCTTCGGGAATCGCAATGGCACATTCCGGTTCCATAAAGGCATGGTCCGTTTGTGGAGTGGAATAATGCCGGGTTACCACATATTTTGAATTGGCAATCGCCGCATCCACATTCCCGCGATTTACTTCCTCTACATCAAGAATATTTCCTTTTTCATGAATCTTCGGTGCATCCGGTTTTAACGCCTCTTCTGGCGACAACATTGGTACCAGCTCGGTATATGCCACTTCAATCAAACTCAAAACCTCATCAAGGGTTTCTTTATGCCTGGTTGCAACAAGGGCCAGGGCATCGCCGATATATCGGGTGATGTCGCCCTTGGGAATCAGCACATCCCAGTCTGGAACAATATGGCCGGTTTTATTATAAGGCACATCCTCAGCCAGTAAAACCTCAACACAATCCGGGTGAGCCTTGGCCTTTGAAATATCAATTTTTTCCACCCGGGCCCGGGGATATTTTGTTCGGAGGGCTTTTGCATAAATCATACCTGCTACCACAACGTCATCCACATACTGGCCGGTTCCAAGAACCTTTTCTTTTGCATCAACCCGGTGAACCCGTTTTCCGATACCGGCCGCTTCAATTTTTTTAGGAATCGGCAGATCTTCTCTGAACAACTTGGCGGCAAGCATGATTGCCTCTTCGATCTTGACATAACCGGTGCATCGGCAGATATTGCCGTGGATTGCAGCTTTCACTTCATCAGGAGTCGGATTCAGGTTTTCATCCAGCAAGGATTTTGCACTCATGACCATCCCCGGGATACAGAAACCGCATTGAACGGCTCCGGCTTCACCGAAGGCATACACATAAACATCCTTTTCATACTGGGACAAACCTTCAATTGTTACCACCGTCTTGCCTTCATATTTGGATAACTTACCAACACAGATTTTTGTTTTCCGGCCGTCAATGATAACGGTGCAAGCCCCACAGGCGCCTTCGCTGCAGCCATCTTTTGTACCGGTCAGATGCAGTTCATCTCTCAGAAAATCCAGAAGTACCGTATCTTTTTCAGATTCGTACATCTTTCCATTAACTTTAATCTGATACATTGTTTTTCTCCTTATTTCGCATAAACACCGTTGTTTTTCACAATAAGCTTATCGTTTACAACAACCTGGTCACCATTCAGGAAGACATCCTTGACACAACCATTTACCTTAAAGCCCTCATAAGGGGTGTAGTCCACATTCTCAGCCTGGTTCTCTGCTTTAATGACCGATTCACCGTCTTTTTTGTAGATCACCAAGTCGGCATCGCTGCCCACTGCCAGTACCCCCTTTTGAGGATACAGGCCATAGAGCCTGGCCGGATTTTCACTTAACAGTCGTACCAGCTGAACCGGACCCAGGCCTTCGGTTTCATGAAACAGAGTATACATCAAAGACACACGCTGTTGCACACCGGGAATGCCATTGGGGACCTTGGTAAAATCATCGCGTCCCAGTGTCTTCTGTCCGTCAAAATTATAACTGCAATGATCCGTTGCAATCGTCTGAATTTCGCCATTCACAACGGCCTGACGTAAAGCAATCTGATCTGCCCGACTCCGAGCTGGTGGTGAAAACATGAATTTTGCCGACTCAAACCCCGGCAAGTGATAACAGGAATCGTCCAGCAGCAGATATTGCGGACAGGTTTCAACCGTTATCTGTATGCCGGATGCTCTTGCTTGTCTGATTTCTTCAAGCCCTGCTTGAGAACTCAAATGAACCACATGGACCGGATAATCCACCATTTTTCCAATCGTCGCCAGCCGGTTGATGGCCTCTGCCTCAATTTCAGCCGTATGGCACAGAGGGTGAGAGGCAGGTGACAATTCACCCCGGATCCGGCATTTTTCGGTAAGCACATCAATGAGATAACCATTCTCACAATGCGCGCCCAGTACGCCGCCAACCGCCTTCACGGCTTCCAGACTGCGGTAAATATCATCATCCATTAAACGAAACCCATAGGCCAGATAGACTTTAAAGGAAGTCACTCCAAGCTGTTTCATCGCTTTTATTTCGGTTTCCACCTTTTTATCAAAATGGGTGATTTCCATATGAAAACGGTAGTTGCAGCTGGAAACGCCCTGAGCCTTCGCTAGGGATTCATTGAATCCTTCAACCAGTGAGCCGGTTTCAGAGGGTGAAGCAAAATTAATGATGGTTGTCGTTCCGCCGAGAACCGCCGCCTTCGTGCCGGATTGAAAATCATCCGCGGTTGTTGTCATGGCGTTTTTCATTGCGAAATGGGTGTGGGCATCAATAAACCCCGGAAAAACATAACAGCCTGATGCATCCACAACCCGATCGTCTTCTGTTGGTTCAATATGCGAAGCAATGCGAACGATCTTATTCCCGTCTACCGCAATATCTCCCTGGGTGACCGCGTCTGAGACAAGATCCCCATTTTTAATGATAATCATATTAAATAGTATGGATGCTGTTCATTAAATGCACCCACAACTCCTTTTAGCGTTTCCGGAAGGCTGTCAAATTCCATCTGACTTTCTGTGTTTTCCCAGCGAACCAGCCATTGATCGCCCAGCTGACAGAATCCCTGGTTTTTGCTTTGATGGAAATCAGCTCCACTGTCGAAGAAAGTCAGTCGATCCAGATAGGGTTGACAAGGCTCAACGCAGTTGCAGGCACAATTGCCGCATTCATTACAGCTTCCATCAATGTGAACAATGAGTTTGGTATCCACAAGCTCGACGATTTCGTTTGCTCTGTTGGGACAGGCACGAACGCAGTTTTTGCATAAGGCTTTACAGTAAATACTGTCATCGCGCTGATTGGTGAAACCAGGGGATTCATTGTATTTTTTACGGGCCGCCTCACTTTTGATGTAATGTTTATCTGTGGTCACATTGCCAACGATGTCTTTGACGCTTTTTATATCCGTAAGCCGTTCTTCGCTCGATGAAAAGCCGGACAGTTTTTCAGAAATCACTGCCATCTGATCCAGACCCAGCCCTTTTAAAAGAACAGTGCATACCGTAATCGGCCAGATACCGCATTGAAAGATTTCCGCAACATTATCTTTGTCAACACCGCCGCTGTAGGAAATCAGCATTTTTCCGTCAAAGGCTTCCGAAATTTTTTCTGCCACCATAATGGTTAAGGGGTACAGGGATTTACCTGACATATACATCTGTTCCCCTGGCAGCTCATTGTTGTTTACTTTCACCGGCAAGGTATTGGATAGCTTGACCCCAAAATCCAGACCGATTGCTTTGGCCTTATTCTGAAGGCGTGACAGCATCGATACCGCCTGGTTAAACTGAAGATCAACCTTGAACTGTTGATCATCCACCGCAATATAGTCATAACCCATTTTGTCCAGTGTTTTTCGTACCAGCTCATAACCCAGCAAAGTCGGATTGCATTTCACACAGGTATATAAGCGCTTTTCTTCAATTAAATAACTGGTAATCGCTTCTATTTCGTCCGCCGGGCACCCGTGCATCGTTGAAAGGGTTACCGATTGGGATACCTGGCTTGGGATTTGGCCGACATAAGCGGCGTCAATATTTTTGAATCTGGCCAGGTTATTTAAAGACCATGCTTCGCATTCTGCCCAGATCGACGTATTCCCGGCATTTTTCAAGCCTTCGATAAAGTCATCCACCGTTTTAGACTTAATTCCTTCAAGATTGTATCCAACACTCATGTTGAAAACAAATGCGTCCGGATCGCCTAATCCAAATTCCCTGCTGATCAATTTTAGTGCATACCAGGCTTTGATGTATTCTTCCATTGCCTTATCAGCAGAATATTCAGCCGACCATTCGACATTATAGGCCTCGTCTCTGGAGTTAATGCAGGGACGAGGAATGCCCAGATCTTCGCCATATATCTGTTGTATCGTTTTCAACTCAAAGAATCGTCCCCCGGCCGCATAACAGGCGACAATGTTCTGCGCCAGCTGGGTATGCGGTCCGGCTGCAGGTCCAATGGGGTTCTCGATTTGACTTCCCATTATGGAAAGCTGCTGATTGGCGGTACAGTCAATTATTTTTGAAACATTGAAAATGGTATGATGAAGCCGGTATTCTTCTAAAATGTGGTTCATCAACCGACCAAAAGGGATTGCATTCATTACATCGCTCATATTTTTTCTCCTAATTATTAACCATTCAGCCGTTTCCAAAGAGAATCGGCCTCTGCTCTGACTTCAGTTAGAAGAGCTTTTTTATTCATCCCCTGAAGTTCCCGGTCTTTCATTCTTACGATACCGTCCGAAATGGTTGTGACAACATCAGAACCATTGACTCCAAATAAAAGATGTGAATTGATATTTGATTCATTCATTGCGGTTGGCGCATCGTAATCAATAACAATAACATCTGCCACAGCTCCTGGTTTTAAAACACCCAGTGTTTGGCTAAAATGACGCTCTGCCATCATGCGATTATTATTAAACAGCATCTCCGGGACTTCCGTCCACCCTACTCCGGGGTTCTGTGCGCGATGCTTAACCAGACAATTTGCCGCTTTATAGGATTCAAACATATCGCTGGTATAGCCGTCTGTTCCAAGTCCCAATAAAATGCCCTCATTATAAAGTTTTAATATATCCGGTGCACCGACGGCATTCCCCATATTGCTTTCCGGATTGTGCACGACCATTGTATCCGTTTCGGCCAGACGTTTGACTTCGTCATCATTTACATGAATGCAATGTCCCGCAAGGGTTTTTTTACCCAAAATACCTTTTTGATACAATCGTTCAACCGTGCGCAGCCCATACTTGTTCAGGCTGTCTTCCAAATCAGCGATGCCTTCAGCGACATGAATATGGTAGCCTAAATTTTCGGCATTTTCGTTTACAACATAATCAAGGGTTTCAGAGCTTAATGTAAAGGATGCGTGCAGTCCCATCATTGCGGTAAGATGATCCGGATCTTTTTTTGCTTCCTGTGCAAAACGGAGATTTTCAGCTACGGCTTTCTCCATTTCTTCCCGACCGTTTCGGTCACTGACTTCATAACATAAACAGGAACGTACCCCAAACCGTTTGGCTTCCTCTGCAATCACTGAAAGACTTCCGTCGATTTCACCATAACTGGCATGGTGATCAAAAATCGTTGTCACGCCATATTGAATACAGGACAGGTAAGTTGCCACCGCCGAAGCTTTTGTATTCGGATTCATTAATCCTTTATCAATTCGAAACCATTGACCTTCAAGCACCTCGAGAAAATCTTTTGGTGCAAAATCAGTCAGGCTTAATCCTCTGGCCAGAGCCGAGTAAATATGATGATGGACATTGATCAGACCCGGATGAATGATGCCGCCATGAGCGTCAACATAGTCTGCTTCCGGATATTTTTTACGAAGCATTTCAAAATCACCGACTTCGATAATCTTTGTATCTTCCATGACAACCGCACCGTGTTCGATCATCGGGCGTTTCGCATCTCGGGTAAAGACTGTTCCTTCTCCAAGCAATATCATGTTTTTTTCCTTTCAACTAAAAATCAAAAACACACGGAAGTTCGAGAAACCCTAACTTCCATAGCCTTAATTATTGATTAAGATCCGCAATACATTCGATTTCAACCTTACCATCTTTCGGTAATGCTTTTACGGCAACACATGAACGGGCCGGATTTTCGCCCTGGAAAAATTCCCCATAAACTTCATTAACCGTTCCAAAATCACCCATGTCGGTTAGAAAAATAGTGGTTTTAATAACGCTTTTGTAATCAATTCCTGCTTCTGACAGTATTGCCGACATGTTTTTTAGTGAACAACGCGCCTGATCAGCAACACCAACTGGAATTTCGCCTGTTTCCATGTTAATTCCCAACTGACCGGATACATAAAGTGTTCCATTGGCTGCAATCGCTTGTACATAAGGACCGATTGCTGCCGGTGCTTTTTCAGTGTTAATAATTTTCTTTCCCATTTTTTTTACTCTCCTTTTAAATTGTTGTTTAAATCCAATGAATTTACCTTGTTTGTCAATTCCGATTTCCATTCATGCCTAACGATTACATTGCTGCAACCAATTTCTAATTCAAAGTATGCATGACATCACTATCTATAAGTATTACCAATAAAGTTTGTCAATCATAGTGATAAACTTTTACAACTTTATGATAACTATTTATTACTCGCATTATAACAGTCAATTAATAATAAATCAATCAAAAAATAAAAAGAATTCTTTTTTTGATCTGGTGTCTCTGTTTCTCATTAAATCAGAGTTTTCCAACAGCTCCATTGTATAATGTACCCATAGAACAAGACACTTTTTTTAAATCTAAGTGAATCTGCTATACTAAAGGCAGTTAATCCTGCCAGGAAAACAAGAAGTTCAAACAGATATGAAACGACGACAATTCACTCCGAGTTTAAAGCTAAAGTTGTGATGGAAATGCTTCGTGCGGAAAAAGCCACCAGCGAAATCGCCACAGAAACAGAGCGACCTTCTGGATGTCAATCGTACCAGTGGGTATTATCTGCCGGCAAAAAAGAATCAGATGTATGAAAACTAGATTAAGGAAAGTCTGGAATCATCCCTTCGGTCAATACTCTGCCTGACAAAGCAATCTCGTCTTATTTAAAGTACAGCAGCCGAAGGTATTTTTTGGTATTCTAGATGCCTTTATGTCCAAGAAAAGCACTAAAGATAGGACGGGAGCAATATAAACATAACGCTGGGAACCTATACCCATGTATTAGAAAAACAAAAAACAAAAACGGCATCCCTTATTGACTCTCTCTACGATGATGAACCAGTACCCGTTGAAACAGTGACTGATTGCAATTTGATTGAAAGCGATGAAAAGCCTTATTTAAAGATTTTATAGTCTGCACATTTACTTGTGTTTAATCCAAACTAAATCAAGACTGCTAAATCATTACAATATTGGCTTTATGCTGGGTACCTGCCCATGAATTAGAAAAGCCTAAAATTAAAACATCCTCAAATAATGATGAACACTATCATCCAGCTCAAAAACAAAATGCTCTGTCTATCGGTTAAAATTCGGTTAAATAATAAAAAAGCCATTTATAAGTTACCTTATAAATGGCTTTGCTATGCGAAAAATGGTGCGCCCGGCGGGATTCGAACCCACGGCCTCTCGGTTCGTAGCCGAACACTCTATCCAGCTGAGCTACGGGCGCCTAATAATATCGTGGCCAGGGATACTTCCGTTGGCCACGAGTTATATTATAGCACAGTGAAATTTTTTTGAAAAGCTTTTTTTATTTATTTTTTGAATGATGATGTTGTTCGGTGTGTTCACGTTCTTCCAGAATTTCCTCTTCTGTTTTGCGTCGCGGTATAAATCTTTTCACAAAATTCCCTTTGCTTCGCTTCGTAATATAAAAATAACCAATAATTGAAAAGACCACTGCTCCAATAAAATTTACAAACAAGTCCTTCATGGTGTCATACAAACCAATGTCGATGTATCCGCCATAATTCCAGGTTACTCCATTTACAACTATATCATGTATCGGCAAAGTAACCGCCACATTTGCTCCGGTAGGATTTAGAATAACTGAACTGATGGCAGGAAGAATCGTATCTTTCTGCATATCTGTATGAAACAATATATCCATACTAAATTCAAAAAACTCCCACATTACACCAACTGTCATTGAAAAGCAGAAAGCTACAAATGCAACAAAAACAGGAGAAAGAGAAAACTTAACTTTCTCATTTCGGTTCAAAATATCAATCATGGAAAATCCAATGGCCGCACATAGAAAACCATTAATGACATGGAGCATGTCATCCCATTGATGAAAAATAAGATAATACGAGTTAATTTCTCCTAAAATATCAGCACCAAAAATAAATAAGAGTACAATAATCTCGAGTGTATTTGGCAACACGATATGCAGTCGTTTATTTAAAACTGAGGGAATCATAAACAATATAAGCGTTAAAACACAAAGAAAAACGTTATTATAATTGTCATCGTGAGCCTCTTCAATCAGGACAATCACTACGAGAATTCGCAATGCAATATAAACAAAAGTCTTAATTTTATTCTCTTTGACTTCTTTCTTAAAATCTTTAGTAAACTGCTTAATCCAATTTGTTTTATTTTTTTTCTTATTATTCATTAAATATCACTTTCACTTCTAATATATTTATTGCATTATAACATTAATCATCTTTTTTTTACAAAACAAAATAATTATTCACATGTATCACCACTCAAAGTATTATTTGACGAATAATACTTTCGATAATAATAAACTTTAGTTGATTGCATTTACATACTAAAGAGTTACTGAACTAACTCTTTTACCGTGATGCATCAATGAATGCTTTAAATAGATTCAATGTATTTTCGTCTTCACGCCAAAGAAACTCGGGATGCCATTGCACTGCCATGCCAAAGTCAATCTCCGGAATTTCAATGGCTTCCACCAGTCCATCATCACTATAGGCTGTTGCTAGTACACGAGGCGATAAAATGGAAATACCCTGGTGATGCATGCTATTAACCCGAATTCTTTCAGCACCGATAATATCGTTTAGTTGGGTGTTTTTTAGAACGCTGACATCATGAACCGGATGCTCAAAATTATTTTCTTGTTCATGAAGGATTGGCAGATCACGGTTCATTTGGATATTGATGTCTTGATAAAGACTCCCGCCCAAAACAACATTTATTAATTGTAGTCCTCGACAGATTCCAAATATGGGCTTGTTTTTTGCAATGACTGCATTCAGTAGCTTTATTTCAAAACTGTCCAATCGAGCGTTTATTTCATTGCAATATTTCAATACTGGTTCTCCGTAATATTTTGGATCAACATCCTTCCCCCCACTGAAAAGAAATCCGTCTAATCGATCAGCGATTTCTTCAATGTCATCTTGCTCTTTTAAAAGTGAAAGAATCACCGGTATGCCTCCTGCTGCAGTAATTCCGTTGGTATAACCAGGGTACATCCAGATACATTTCTTGTTGCTGTCATATAGAGGTAAAACCCCGATTAATGGTTTTTTGCACTGATTCATTCTATTTCCTTCCATATTTCTATGTTTAATTAATAAGTAGTTCCACTTGCTTTTGTCATTGAAATACCATACGTATTATTTTAAACGAAAAGCATCATAATCACAAGGAAAGTTAGAATCTTAGACATAATTGTGACCAAAGCGTGATTGCTATTCTCTAAAAAGTATTATAAAATGTAACTCATAGAAAGCGGGAGATAAAGCATGTCAAAAAAAACATTTTTAGTTATCACAATTATCACTTTTGTTGTATTACTTTTTACCGGATGTGTTAAAGATGATGGTTCGAAGACTTATATCACTTTAATGTCAGTTCCTATGGAAGCCACAGTACCAAACGGACTGCATCTTGATTGCATCTTAAGCATCACCAATGCCAATCCCAATGCCCCTGAAACCCCTGCGACCGCACAATTTGCAATATTTGGTTTCACAAATACACAAGGGGAAATTGAATACTATGCCTATGGTGAAAAGAAATCAGTTTTAAATGATCAAACCCACCTGCAGGAAGAGGGTTTTTATCCAATAAATTTCGTAAAAGATGGTCAAAATATTTCTGTATCATTAAAGGAAGGCAATTCTCCCCTCGCTAAAGTTAATCCAGGAACAGGAACTCCTGAAAATTATCAAGGTGAATTACCTTTCAGCTTCTACACGCCAACAGGTCAAACCGGTGTTTATACCTTCACTGATGCTTCGGGCAATATCGTTTATCGTGTCTATGCAGCTTTTTCAGGAGGTACCGGAAATTTCTTCCCGGCTAATGCTGATGGCACTATGGTTTCCGGTTCACTTCCAATTAATAAAACGACAGAGACAACACTGCAAAGCCAAGGCTTCGATGCTGTTACCAATTTACTTACAACACCAATTAGTTGTAAAGAAATTCAATTCATCTATGCGATTTAAACTTAGCATCAAAATAGAAACAACGATTTAAGATTAAGCTGATAATATCGTTAATAAAAAGCACCCCGTCTATCAGATCTAAAAAGTCTGTTAGACATGAGTGCTTTTTTTCCGGTTTTTAATCGTATACCGGATAAAACTCGGAATTTTGATGTGCTTTAAAGAACAATAACAATTGTTCTTCGGTCGTGCGTCCTAACGAAAGCGGCGGCAGATTGTCTAAAGCGAAAAATCCACTTTCAATGGTTTCCGTATTCTTTTTAAAATCGCCCTCCAGTAAATCACATAGCATTAAAATTTTATAAATAGTAAAGGGGCACGCATCCTCTACCCATTTACTGCGATCCAGCAAACCCACAAGCCGGGTGGGTTTTACCAACACGCCTGCTTCCTCAAAAGCTTCCTTGATCACATTTTCTTGAGGCGTTCTATTCACATCTGCCCAACCGCCTGGCAACGACCAGCAACCGTCTATTTTTTCTTTAACTAAAAGAATTTTATCATCAACGATGACACCCCCACGAACATCAACCTTTGGTGTTAAATAACCGACTTCACTTTGATAATAGGATTCAATTACTTCTTTTGGGACCTCGGTGTGTTTTTCAATAATTTCCCGAGATAATTTTTCTATTTCTCTGTAACGATCCAAATCATAATCATTTTTACAATATGTTAACCCAGATTGAGATATCGATTGTAACTCTCTTGCCCATACGATCCATTGTTTTTCCATTTTTCTAATTGAAGCGTTGCTTCTCACCTTTCAATTTTTTTAAAAAGAGACTTCTCTTTTTTTTATATTATGCTATAATGTAAATTAGAACAAATCTAAACTATTGATGTTTAAATTCCCATTTTTGGGGAATATAATATCAAAATATCAATTATGACTCAGGAGGTCTATTATGTGTAAAGAACCAAAGTTTTATGTCTGTAAACATTGTGGTAATTTTGTTGGTATGATCCATGAATCTGGTGCTCAAATGATTTGCTGCGGCGATCCTATGACGGAAGTTATTCCCAATACAACTGATGCAGCTCAGGAAAAACATGTTCCAGTCATTACTGTTGATGGTAACAAGGTTAGTGTTGATATCGGAAGTGTTCCCCATCCAATGACACCTGAACATCACATTGCCTGGGTATATCTGGAAACATCCCAAGGCGGCCAGCGCAAATGTTTACCAGTTGATGGTAAACCACATATCGAATTCGCTCTAACCCCTGGTGATAAAGTAATTGCCGCTTATGAATATTGTAACCTTCATGGTTTATGGAAAGCAAGTCTATAATTTAAATACTTTTCGACTTTGAAAGAAGCAGCCTTTTCAGGCCGCTTCTTTTTTAATATTTTCTAAAAAAACTCGTCCAGGAACTCGGCGTAAGTGCCTTTGTAAAGATCCAAATCAATAAAGGTTTCATTCCCGTCGTATCCATCTAAAATGCCCCGTTGGGTATACTGCCAGAATGTAAAAGATCCTCCATTGGGAAGCGTTTTCGGCCAGCTGTTGTCCAAATCGACGATCCAAATTTTATAGTCCGTATAATCTGTCCCGATATATAGGTTGAAAACTCGTTGCGAAGTATAAATAATCGGTTTAACGCCATAATGATCTTCAAGTGCTTTTAGGAACTCATCCAATATAACCTTAGCTTGTTCCTTTGGCAGCGGATTTTCGTCATATTGACCGTACAATTCGAGATCAACGACCGGTGGCAAATTATCTTTTGATACCGGTACATTTGCAATGAAATTATTTGCCTGATCTTTTCCCGTGGTATCATAATCCAGGAAATGATAAGCCCCTACTTTTAAGTCTGTTTTCTGACTTGCATCCCAATTTGTTTTAAATTGGGTATCCACATAATCATTACCTTCTGTCGCTTTGATATAGGCAAAATCAATATTTTGTGCAGCGAGGGTCTTCCAGTCAATCACCCCCTGATAAGCCGATAAATCGACACCTCTTACATAATGGTTTTTTCCATTGTCGTTATTATACAAATTAGTGCAACCATAAATTAAACAAGCAATGAGGATTAATGCCCCAATGCCGGCAAACAATAAAATCAATTTTCTTTTGCTCATTCATTAGTCCTCCTGTTCTTTATTTAGTACCTATTATATCAAAAGATTAACTGGCGGGAAACCCATTTAAGGAGTTATAATATACTCACAGATCGACTGCCCCTAAAAGCTAAATATCAGTCGTCATTTTAAAGGAGATTCTATGGCTAATCAAACAACTTTATCCCCTGTTCTTAAAGCTAAACTCACCCATTTAAAGGAATGCCTGAATGATTTTTCAAATGTCTGCATCGCTTTTTCTGGCGGAGTGGACAGTACTCTATTGCTAAAAACCGCCGTCGAAGTTCTCGGTAAAAAAGTATTGCCCATTACCGTTAACGGCGCCATGCTTCCCCGTTCTGAATTCGCCGAGGCTCAGGCACTTGCTAATGAAATCGGTGTCTCTCCGCTTGTGATCGAAGCAGATGTCTTCGCATTGGAAAATTTCGTCAAAAATTCTTCTGATCGCTGCTATCACTGTAAAAAATTTATTTTCACCCAAATAAAAAAAGCGGCCATTGAAAATGGATATAACGTCATTCTCGATGGATCCAATCTTGATGACATGAAAGACTATCGCCCTGGGATCCGCGCTCTTGGGGAACTGGGTATCTACAGTCCGTTGAAGGAATCCGGCCTGAAAAAGCAGGACATTCGTGATCTTTCGGCTTACTACGGTCTGCCCACCGCTGCCAAACCGGCCATGGCTTGCCTGGCGACTCGCATTCCAACCAGCACCCGAATTACACCCGAGGCGCTTAAGGCGGTGGAAGCCGGTGAGGATTATCTCAAATCAATCGGACTCAGCCAATACCGTCTGCGTTTACTGGGCGATACGGCAAAAATCGAATGTGCCCCCGAAGATTTCAATGCCATTATTGAAAACCGCCAAACATTGGTAGCTACCCTTAAAAACCTGGGTATTAAGACGGTCACTCTGGACCTGGCTGGGTATGGCTGCGGAAATATGAACGGCTAAAACTCCTCGTTAATTTCATCCAGATCTCGGTACATTTGGTACAGATCATAATAGATGCCTTCGCTTTTGATGAGTGACTCATGCGATCCCTGTTCCACAATGCCTTCATCCGTTAATACCAGAATAATGTCTGCATTCCGAATCGTGGTCAGCCGGTGAGCAATGGTGAAGGTGGTTCTCCCTTTTGTCAGTTTTTGAAGTGATTCCTGTACGATTCGTTCGCTTTCATTATCCAATGCCGAAGTGGCTTCATCCAAAATCAAGATCGGGGGATTCTTTAAGAAGACCCGGGCGATACTGATGCGCTGTTTTTGCCCGCCGGACAGTTTGACTCCCCGTTCCCCTACATAGGTATCATACTGTTCCGGCAGTTTCATGATAAAATCATGAGCTCCCGCCTGTTTCGCCGCAAGCTCCACATCCTCATCGACGGCATCAGGCCGTCCGTACATGATATTTTCCCGAATTGTTCCGGAGAATAAATAAACATCCTGCTGAACCATCCCAATCTGAGACCGCAGGGAGTGAAGTTTCAACTCCTTGATGTCCTGTCCGTCAATGCAAATACGACCGGCAGTCACATCATAAAACCGCGGAATAAGATGACACAGGGTGCTTTTACCACTTCCTGATGGTCCAACGATGGCGATATTCTGTCCGTGGATGACATTAAGATCGATATTGGAAAGCACCTCATCGATTCCGTCTGAGTATTTAAAGCTCACTTTTTCAAAGGCTATATCGCCTACGACCTCAGTCAGTTCCTTGGCATTTTCAGCATCGGTAATTTCCGGCGGTTCATCCATCACCTCAATAAAACGTTCAATTCCGGTCATTCCTCTTTGAAACTGTTCAGCAAATTCGACAATTCTTCGAATCGATGCCAGCAACGTTGTAACATACAGTAAATAGGCGATAAAATCACCCGGATTAATGGCTCCATTAATCATAAATAAGGATCCGCCTACGACCACTAAAATACTCATCAGTCCATCAAATATGCGTGTGGTCGCCTGGAATCCAGCCATATAGCGATAGGATTCCTTTTTTATTTTTAAAAACAATCGGTTGCCAACGCCAAATTTTTCTTCTTCTAATTTTTCATTGGCAAACGATTTAACAACCCGGATTCCCAAAAGATTATCTTCAACCTGAGCATTAATTTCACCGGTTTGTACCCGGGCGCGTTTAAACGCTTCCCGCATTTTTTTTCTAAAATAGCTCGTTGATATCAACATCAACGGAAATCCAATAAAAATAATCACCGTCAGCCAGATATTGATATTGCCTAAAATTATAAACGCAACCGTGATCTTCAATCCTGCTATGAAAAATTCTTCCGGACAATGATGAGCAAATTCTGTGATATCAAAAAGGTCAGTGGTAATACGAGAAATCAACTGTCCGACTTTTGTATTGCTGTAAAATGAATAGGAAAGCTTCTGGAAATGACTAAACAGATCCCGTCGCATATCCGTTTCAATTCTTGTTCCCATCACATGACCAATGTACGCCGTAAAATAATTGGCGACTGCATCAATGATCAGCAGTGTCATATAAAACAGACCCAGGGACAAAATGATTTTAATGGTCAGCCCTTGAAGATCATTCATCCCCATATTGGTAAGATATCGAATGATGAGTGGCAATACCAAATCACAAACCGTTGTCAGCATGGCACAAAAAAGATCCAGTGCCAGAATCCATCGGTATTTTTTGTAATAGGGTAAAAAGCGCTTGATTAAATAAGTATTCTTGTGTTGTTTTTCCAAATTTTCTTTTCCTTTCCTATTTTTATATTGCCTCTAGATTATACCATAGTTTTTTTGCATACAAAAACGACCTTGAAAGAATAAATTCAAATTCATTCTATACAAGGTCGTATATTTGTCAAAAGTTTTTTTTCAAAATCAGACAAGAAAATTATTCAGGCTGTGGCACGCCATCTTTTTGGGGTTTGATTATTAAATAAGCGAC
Source organism: Acetobacterium tundrae (assembly GCF_008086615.1). Taxonomy (GTDB): domain Bacteria; phylum Bacillota; class Clostridia; order Eubacteriales; family Eubacteriaceae; genus Acetobacterium; species Acetobacterium tundrae. The sequence continues at coordinate 87,537 of NZ_RXYB01000001.1, read as the reverse complement.
TGCAGCCAATGCAAACACAATCAATGAAACATAAAATGGGAATTTGATGTTTTCTGTCATACCCATGATTCCGGCAAGGAAAGCAAACATATAAGCCGAGCAGAATCCACCAATGTTCAGAGCTGCCATAACGATACCGGACGCGGTTGGCATTTGACTGGGGTGAACAGCAGCACCTAAATCCATAAAGACAGTCGGTATGATGAAAGCAAAACCAATTCCCGCAAGGGTTGTCCCGATATACATAAATATAATTGAATTGCCTAAGCCGATACTAGTCATGGCAACCGCCAAAAGTGCAAGACCTAGAGCCAGAGAATTTTTCTTGAAAATAGCGAATACTTTAGCGAAAATTAAGCCGCCAAGCATTCCGCCCACCGTAAACATCGTTAAAACCAAAGCGGCTTCTGCCGCACCACCCATACCTGTGGTAGCGATGATGGTTGACATATTAACCAACATAGGATAGATAAGAGCCATTATAAAAAAGATAGCAAGGGCAAATCCAAAAACAGAACCCGGTAATTTTGGTTTTGCTTCACCAGCGGCTTGGGCCGGTACTTTTGCCGGTTCAGGTAAAAATAGGATAAGAATAAGGGTAATAATACCAAGACCATGAATAAGGAACGCATATTCCCATGATGCAGTAGCGGCTATACCACCCAGCATTTGAAAAAGAATGCCGCCAACATTTGCAACAACGTTACTGAAACCCATCATCTTAGCACGCTCTTCACCATCAAAGAAGGCAATAATTAAAGCGGCGCCGAGTGGTACGGTAATCCCAAGACCGATACCGAAGATGGCACGAACGATCAGGATTGCAGTAAAAGACGAAGTGGCCATGAAATAGGGAGCCACGCCACCACCGATAAAGAGAATCATACCAATGATTAAGAGTGTTTTATACGTAACAACACTTCCGGCAAGGCGACCGGAAATTAATGTTGCCGGTACTGACATGAGCACTGCCAGCGTTGAAACAAGCAATAGGGTTGTAAATGGTACAGTTGGAAATGCTGCAGCAATATTTGCAATTGCCGGAGTAATTGTTCCAACTCCCATTTGAACAAAGAAAACGGAAAGAACGGCTATTTTTAGAAATTTACTGTTTTTCATTTTTTCCTCCAAAATTATTAGTAATTATTAAAATTCCATAACCAATGCTTATTAACATCAGTTTTACTGCAAACTAATTTATTGACACATCCTTTCATACTGCTTTAATACAAGGGTTACTCAATTAAAATCTTTCACTTCCCCTACATTTATACAAATTTGATACACTCGACAGCCTGTGATATGTTATTCTCAGCTGCCTCTCCGCGCATATTAGAAACCGTTTTCATTAATCGTTTTCAATTCATTTCCCAAGTACTTTATCTTTGGTGCGAAACATCTGATTCAGGAAATTTTCGAACTCTTAATGTGGCAATTATTATATGCGTACAACTTTTATTTATTTGTATATCTTAAGGTTTTACGATTATTATAGCAACGTATAATTGCACAAAATAATATGCGGGTGCTGTTCAAAATGCACAGCACCTAAACGGATCCGCAGAGATGGAAACTTACGCCCTGAATTATTTAAATGCCTTTATCCGTTATTCTAACTGTTTCATGCTGCCTATTCATCATTGAAAAAGAAAAATAAAACGACTTCTATTTTACTTTTTCAATTCATAAACTTTTAGCTCTATGCACTTCCTGGTTCGTCGATAACCAATTCTCGGTTTTAAATAAGACTAAATATTATTTTTCCAAAACAACTAGGCGATTTTTAGGCAAATAAAAAAGTCTGTATGAATTGGCACCATCCCATACAAACTTTTAATATTAATCTGTTTCTGTTTCTATTTTTGATCATTCCGAATTATTATTTTAAAAAATATCCAGATATTCTAAATACTTCATCTGAAACAAAAGCAGTTCTCGCAGTTTCCAATCATCAAATTGATCACCCAGAAGCTGTTCGATACGATTGATCCGATACTGTAATGAATTTCTATGCATGTGCAGCAAATTTGAAGTCGTCGAAATACTGCTTTCATTCCTAAGATATACTTTAAAAGTTTCAAAATAATCTGATTTGTGTTCCACATCATAATCAAGCAACTTCTGAATCATCGGATGAACCATCCGATCAGCCGGCATCTCATCAAAGAGGAGTTTCATGCCATAAAGGTCCGCAAATTCATAAAAATGATAGATCCGGTCCTCTCTACCCTGCTTTTTTATGAAACCCAGAACCGTCTCAAACATGGGATTAAATTTGTGCAGTTTCAAAAATGATTCAAAAGGAGGACTTAATATGCACAGACAATGATGAAGATCGAGGAATTCCGTCATAATTTTCTGGGTCTCATCGGCCAGATAGTCGTCCCCGCCAATCGGAATGATGATATAAATATACAGGTCCATCGCAATGCATTTTGAATTCGGCATCACTTTTTCCAGATAATCCATAATCGTAAAATATAAATCCATCCTGATGTCACTGTTTCTGAATGAAATCAGTGCCATTTGATAGCTGGAGTCCACATCGAATCCAAGTTTCACTAAAAGCGCATTAATTTCATCTGAATCTTTGAATTTCCGGTTGAAAAGATTGTGCAAAAACTCCTCATAGATCAGACCTCGGTCCGCTTTCATCTCAAAGTACTGACCTGAATTCCTGTTTATTTTCCTGAAAAGGTACTCATACAGCTGAAGAGTGTGCTTGTCAAAAGGTTTCCTCGTTTCATAGAATTTATGCATGCCGAAATAGGCGATCGGTCGGCCACCGCTACGCAACAGCGAAACCTGAACATGATGTCCGCTGATGCTCGAAGTGATCTCAATCGAGCTGCCTTTCGCCTTGATGATATCCCTCATCATCGGTGAAGTGTTCAAAATATTCTCGTAATATTCAGTCATATACCCCAATTTCAGTGATTTCCATATCGGATCATCCGGCGCATCCATTTCTGTACTGATGGCCAGAACCTTATGATTCAGATCCAGAATATTGACCGGCATTTCCACCATTTCTGTCGCCAGATCAATGATTTCCTGCAACGAGGCATTTTCGAGAATCAGCGAATTCAGCCGCTCTTCAAGAGAATTGTAACGATGGAAAATACTGATAATAAAATTTATGTTTTTTTCCGGCGTAATCCCTTCAACCATCAGAAGATTGATGGTCTGATATTTTTTTATTTCAAATCCTTCCGGTATTCCCCAGCAGACCACATTCAAACTAACCGGAACTGCATCCGGGTCAGGCAAATCTTCGGATTTCATCAGATAAAGACAGTTTTCTCTAAAGTCGAAATGGTCGGGATTGTAAATTTCATATGTATCAATCGCCATATCCGCATCGTCGCGGATATTTTTCTGCACAATATGATTGCTTAAAACTTTTTCAATAATATTTATGCTAATTTTCGTCACAATCACCTCCTTTTTATGAGAAATGATTATACCACAATTTTAATATTTGGAGTGGAATTCGCGCCTTATTTCAAGAAATATTTCGAACTTAAAAATCAATTACAACAATAGTCTCCGTTTTCTGAAATTTAAATGCTCTAAAATATACAGAGTTGTTTTTATATTTTTTTCTTGCACATCTAATTTTTTATGTGTATAATCAAAATTAAGTAAATAAAAGAAGCGAACATATGGTGCCTTGAATGCAAGGAGAATAGGGAATCAGGTGAAAATCCTGAACGAACCCATCACTGTAAGGGCGGAGCAAACCACAATAACCACTGTTTTTTTAATGGGAAGGTGTGGCATGCGATGATCCCCAAGTCAGGAGACCTGCCTATGATTCGGTTTGTATGAATGACGGTAAAGTTCATGGTTATTATTATTTAATAACTGTGGACTTTTTTTATTTTCCTAAAGATTAATTAAAATTCAGGAGGAGAATATGACCATTCTAGAAAAAGCCAGAGCCGGTGAAGTCACCGCTGAAATGATTGTTGTCGCAGAAAAAGAAGGGATCAGCCCTGAACTCATTCGTCAGGGAGTTGCCGCCGGTGAAATCATTATTCTAAAAAGCACCCGCCCAAATATTAAACCGGTAGCTGTTGGAAAAGGCCTTTACACCAAAGTATCCGCCAGCGTCGGCATGTACGAAGAGTCCGACACCATTGACGGTGAACTGGCTAAGATCGCGGCCGCTGTAAAAGCCAAAACGGATACTCTAATGGATTTAAGTGTCCGAGGTCCGATTGATGCAATGCGGGAGAAAGTTTTATCAACTGTCGACCGACCCGTGGGAACCCTGCCCCTCTACCAGACCCTTGCCGTGGCCCAGGAAAAATATGGCACCGCTCTGGATATGACCGCCGACGACATGTTTGAAATCATGGAAAAGCAGGCCGCTGAAGGCGTGAGTTTTTTGGCTCTACACTGCGGCACCACCATGGATGTCGTCAATCGCGCCAAAGAAGAAGGTCGAATTGATCCGCTCGTCAGTTATGGCGGATCCCATCTGATCGGCTGGATGGTTCACAACCAATGTGAAAATCCACTTTTTACCCAGTATGACCGTGTTTTGGAAATCTGCCGGAAATACGATGTGGTTCTCAGCTTCGCCGATGGGATGCGACCTGGCAGCATCGCTGATTCCCTGGACGGTGCTCAGGTTCAGGAACTGGTGATCCTTGGCGGACTGGTTAAGAAAGCCCGAAAAGCCGGTGTTCAAGTCATGGTTAAAGGTCCCGGACATGTGCCATTGGATCGGATTCAAACCACCGTTGAATTACAGAAAAGTCTTTGCGGCGGTGCTCCCTATTTTGTCTTCGGTTGTCTTCCCACCGATTCCGGAGTTGGTATGGATCATGTCACCGGCGCCATCGGCGGCGCCATTGCTTCCTATTATGGAGCTGACTTTCTCTGTTATGTCACTCCTGCCGAACATATCGGCATGCCAAACGTTGAAGATGTCTACATGGGGGTTATGGCCAGCCGTATTGCCGCCCATGCCGGAGATATCGGGAAAGGTCATCCTAACGCCATCGCCTGGGATGAAGAAATGTCCGTCGCCCGTCGCAAGCTCGACTGGAACAGACAGATGGAATTAGCCATTGATCCCGAAACCGCCACTAAAACGTGGAAGGCCCGAAGTACCGATTTTTCCTCTGAATGCACCATGTGCGGAGATTTCTGTGCAATGAAAGTTGTTGGCCATTACTTAAGAGAAGAAAACAAGGAAGCGAGGAACTAATAATGACACAAATGATAAAAGCCCGGGCCGGAAAAATAACCGAAGAAATGGAAATGGTTGCGCTTCAAGAAGGCGTAACCCCAGAATTCATCCGCAATGGTGTTGCCAATGGCCGCATCGTCATTCCTAAAAACAAAAATCGCGATCATTCCCAAATCTGCGGCATCGGCGGCGGACTGGATATAAAGATCAACGGTTTGATGGGAACCTCCAGCGATCGGGACGACATGGAAATGGAAGTCAAAAAAATACAGGCGATGGAAGAAGAAGGTGCCAGTGCCTTTATGGATTTGAGCATGGGCGAGCATATCAATGAAATGCGTAAGCTAAGCCTTCAGTCAAACATTGCCGTTGGTTGTGTGCCGGTTTACCAGGCCAGCGTGGAAGCCGTTGAAAAAAGAGACCTAATGGTCAATATGACCTCTGACGATCTTTTTTCAGTCATTGAACAACAATGTGAAGAAGGCATGGATTTTATGGCGGTTCACAGCGCCTTGAATATGGATTTGCTGAAAATCCTCAAAAAAACCGGCCGGGTGACCGACATTGTCAGTCGCGGCGGTTCTTTGATGACGGGATGGATGTTCCATAACGACAAAGAAAATCCTTTATATGCGGAGTTTGACCGTCTTCTGAAGATTCTTAAAGCAACCGATACGGTTCTCAGCATCGGAGATGCCATCCGTCCCGGCTCTAATGCCGATTCACTCGATCAATCACACCTTCGCGGCCTGATGATTGCCGGAGAATTGACCAAACGCGCCCTGGCAGCCGGAGTCCAGGTGATGGTTGAAGGACCCGGGCACGTACCACTGAACCACATTCCAACCGCCATGCTCCTACAAAAACGTCTTTGCTACAATGTTCCCTATTATATTCTGGGCTTCCTGGCCACCGATGTGGCTCCCGGTTATGATAATATTTCCGGTGCCATCGGCGGTGCTTTTGCAGGCATGCACGGCGCAGATTTTCTCTGCTACCTGACTCCTGCAGAACATTTGGGTCTTCCCAATGAAGAGGATGTCCGTATCGGGGTTCGAACCACCAAAATCGCTGCTCAGGCAGCCAATGTTTTAAAACGGGGAACCGCCTGGAACAAAGATCTAGCCATGGCAAAAGCGCGAGTCGCTCGAAATCAAGAGGATCAAATCAAACTGGCGATCAATCAGGCCAACCTGACTGCCGCCTTCGCTGCCAGTCCATCTCACGGCTGCGCCGTCTGCCGGGATACCCGTTGTCCTGCTGATGTGGCGGCTGAATTCTTCGGCCTTGCCTGAAACAAAATTTACTGCTAAACTAGAGAAAGTATTATCAGGATCAGCTGGTTCTGTATGACCGGCTTACAGGCTTATTCCATAGGGGCTTGTATCGCAAGCCCGTAAAACGTTTGAGTCGGTTACGGCATGTTCTGGACGGGCGGGTAATACCCGCCCCTACGAATCCAGATATGGTATTAACAACAGTACCTGTCCCTACGAATCTGGACATGGTATTAACAGCGGTACCTGCCCCTACGAATCTTGACATGATATTAACTGTGGTACCTGCCCCTAAAAATTTAACTGATATAGCAATTTCACATGAAAGGATACGACATGATCGCAACAAAATATACACTTAAACAAGTTATCGAAAACATCGCACCGGCTGACCCGAAGTGGCGGCAGGCGGCAAGAGATCACATTGAAAAACTGGCAATCCCGCCCTGGAGCCTGGGACAGCTTTTGACTTTAGGGGAACAGCTGTCCGGGATTCAACGAACTATTCGCCCCAATGTTGACAAGAAAATGGTCATTACCATGGCTGGAGATCATGGCGTGGTTGCCGAGGGAATTTCGGCCTGTCCCCAGGAAGTCACACCCCAAATGGTTGAAAATTTCGTTAACGGCGGAGCGGGAATCAATATTCTGGCTAAAGCCGCCGGCGCCGAAGTCATTGTCGTGGATATGGGCATTGCCGTTGACCTGCCGGAGCTTGTCAAAAACGGCCAACTGATTGACTGCAAAGTTGCCTATGGTACTAAAAACTTCTACCATGAACCGGCAATGACCCGGGCACAGGCCATTCAGGCTTTGGAGGCAGGCATCAATGTCGCTTCTAAAGTAATTGAAGAACAAGGGATCAACTTATTAGCTACCGGCGACATGGGCATCGGAAACACCACCCCAAGCGCCGCAATTTTAGCCGTCATGGCGGAATATCCGGTTTCATCCGTCACCGGAAGAGGCACCGGCATCGACAACGCCGCCCTGATCAAAAAAATCAAGGTGATTCGGGAATCCATCAATCGCCTTCAACCAGATAAAAATGATCCGATTGATGTCCTGGCCAAAATTGGCGGCTTTGAAATCGCCGGCATTGCCGGAGTAATTCTCGGAGCGGCTTATCATCAGGTACCGGTTTTGGTGGATGGCTTTATTTCCACTGCCGGAGCGCTTATTGCCAAAGGACTTTGTCCTCAATCTCTGGATTATATGATTCCCGCCCATCAATCCGAAGAACCCGGTCATCAGCTCATGTGGCAGAACTTGGGCCTGCATCCTCTCCTTAACTTAAATTTCAGACTTGGAGAAGGAACCGGAGCGGCAGTTGCCATGCATATCGTGGAATCATCCGCCCGGATTATGTGCGATATGTTTACCTATGAAGATGCCGGTGTTACCAAAGGAGCAGGTACTATTGAAAGCTTATGATCCACACACTAATGGCGGCCAATATTTAGAAGATCTTTCAACCGCCTATTGGTTGTCCGATGCTTTGTTTACGGCACTTGAAATGGACATTTTTGAAACAATTCATGTTTTTGGCAGCCAGGGGGCAACCTCTGGTGAGCTCTCCCAGACCTTATGTTCCAACGAAGCCGCAGTCGGCCGTTATCTTGAACTGCTAAGAAGTTTGGGCCTTTTAGAACGATATCAGGAGTTTTATACCAATTCTCTGCTCACTCAAGACTATTTACTGAAGGAAAGTCCCCTCTACCAGGGGGACTCCATTCTGTGGCGAAAAAATCTTATTGCGGATTGGAACACCCTGAAAGCTTCTTTGCAATCCGGAGGCCGGGTTAATTTTCTGTCTGAAGATACCAGCGAAGATGAGTTGGATAACCGCCGGGAGAAATATATCAAAGCCATGGATAACATCGCTAAACTTAAAGCCAGTGAGTGTGTCACTTTTTTTAGCTCTCTTTCCGGCGAAATCCTCGATGTTGGCACCGGTTCCGGAGCTATGGCGCTAGCTTTTTTAGACAAGTTTCCGGATACCAGGGCTACTCTGTTGGACATCCGTCAGGTTCTTCCCCAGACAAAAAAAATAATCGAAAAAACACCTTTTTCAGATCGGGTTGACTATCATCCTGGCAATATTTTAGAACCGGAATGGGGACTGACTAAAAAATACCAACTAATTATTCTATCCAACATCGTCCATGCTTATGCTGAAGCCGAAAATGAGTTAGTGTTAAGTACCGCTACAAAACATTTAACGGATGACGGCATCCTTCTCATTCATGATTTTTTTAACGAGCATTGCCCCGTTAAAGCACACCTTTCCGATGTCAACATGCTGCTGAATACTTATAATGGCAAAGTGTTTTCGGGAGCATGGGTGATTGATACATTAAGAAAAAGCGGTTTATCCACCACTCCCCTTATCCCATTGGAAACCGATACAGCCCTTATTTTTGGTACCAAGTCATCATCTCTGATTGAAAATTTAGCCATCACACCCATTCAGAAACTGATTCATCCGATCCGGGAAATGGGATTTCATGATGTCTTCGAAATTTCTCCTGATTCAGTGGTGATTACAGACTTTGCCAAAAACAAGTGCCGTTTCGGATGTTCGTCGTATGATAAAAAGCATTGTGAATCAAACGACATCAGTCTGGATGAGACCCGGAGTCTGATCTCATCCTATTCAAAAGCCCTTCTTTTGAAAGGCGAACCCCCAACCGGAGATTTTCAGCATAAAATACTGGCTGCTGAAAAATTGGCGTTCACTGCTGGCTTTCATAAAGCTTTCTCCTTTTGGGCCGGTCCCTGTGCCATCTGTCCTAAATGCGATCTTGACAAGCCCTGCAAAAACACGAAAAATCGACGACCTTCTATGGAAGGCTCCGGAATTGATGTTTTTGAAACTGTTCGCGGAAACGGCGAAACTCTGGAAACCCGCTCCGCCAAAGATCAGATCGTCAAATATTACGGACTGTTGCTACTGGAGTAACCCGCACTTTTATCATACTTATGACGATTGATTCATCACATTACTAAAAAATACAATCAAGGAGCCATCATGAAAATATTATTCGTTCAAGCGCTCTCCATGGAGGGCATTGACATCGAACGGGTTTATCCCATTGGGATCGTTGTTCTTGCTTCCCAGGTCGAACGTCAAACCAATTACGATCTCCATCTTTTTGATATGAATATGTCCTCGGATCCCTATGGGGATCTGAGACATCAGCTGGATGCTCATCAGCCAGATGTTATCTGCGTTTCGCTGCGAAATATCGATCCCCTCGGAAACAAAACATCGTCCCTCATTCCTAATTTTGCGGTAACTTTAGCTTTCATTGACAAATACGCTCCGGAAGCAACGATTTTAGTCGGCGGCACCGGTTTTTCTTTATTTCCAGAACGTTTAATGATAGAATATCCAGAAATTGATTTCGGGGTCACCGGCGAAGCAGAAAAAATCATCGTTCCGCTTTTGGCAAATTTAGCGAACCCGCCCCGCCTGCCCGGTTTATGTTTCAGAGAAAACGGGAACGTTTCAATTGTCCCTCCCGTTGGGGATTACAATATGTTGGAATACCAGATGCCCAATCGGGATTTGCTGGACCCCCGGCCCTATCTAACCGTCAATAACTATGTGGAAAGTATCGGTGTGGAAACCAAACGGGGATGCAGTTTTACCTGCGGCTACTGTTCCTATCCACTGCTCCAGGGAAACAACATGCGTTGCCGCACCCCGGAATCTGTTGTGGATGAAATTGAATTTCTTTACGATACCTATGGTGTCACCCGGATTCATTTCACCGATTCGGTGGTAAATCTTCCCGTTGATCACCTGGATAACATCTGTAAGGAAATACTAAAACGCGGTCTCAAGATCAACTGGAGCGGTTTTTTCAGAGAAAACCTTCTAACCGAAGAAAATGTGGCCCTTTACTCAAAGTCCGGCTGTGAGTGTTTTTCGCTTTCACCTGACGGGCTCAGTCAAACCGCACTGGATGCCATGGATAAACACATGGCTGTCAAAGATATCCTCAACACCGCCCAGGTGCTGGCCAACAGCGGTGTCGTGACCGTTTATCATTTCCTGGTTAATACCCCGGGAGACACCGAAGAAACCATTAAAGAGGCCAAAGAGCTGATCGACGCAATTTATAACATTCACTATGCATCGAAAACCCTGGGCACTATTGTTTTAAACAATATTCGTATTTTGCCGGGAACCAAGGTTGAAAAACAAGCGCTTGAAAATCATGTGATTACACCAGAAACCGATTTGCTCTACCCTACCTATTACAATCCCGCCCCTTTTGATCGGTTGCGTTATGATTTGGAAATCTATCATACCAAGAAAAATATATTTATGTGGCAGGAGGTCGCACTATGAAAGTACTTTTATTAGAACATCCCCGCTCCTATGGGGAAGATCGCTGCAACGATATCGCCAATGCTCCCTTATCCGCCTGTTTAAATACCGGCTATATCGGGGGAATGCTTGCTTCCAAAAGTATTGATGTCACCATCGTCGACGGCTATCTGGAAAAGCTGGATTATCCCGCCATTGAAGCAGAGATTGCCAGAATCCGCCCCACCATTTTAGGTATTCACCTGGTGTATCACTGGGAAAACAATCAAACCCTCTACCAGTTTATTGAACAGGTCAAAGCGGCCTATGCCATTGACTACGTCACTGTTTATGGTTTCTATCCCACTTTTGCCTATGCAGAAATTCTCAACCGCTGCCCAGCCATCGACTCGGCACTTTTAGGCGAAAACGAGCTGACGTTCTCAAAACTTGTGGATCATTTCCCGGATGACCATTTGCAGGGAATTGCCTACCGACAGGACGGGAAAATCATCGCCACTCAGGGGGAGATCACCACCGATGTGGATTCACTCCCTTTTCCGCTGCGCAGTAAAGGATCCTATTCTTTTGGAGAAATCAACATCTCCGGCAGTCGCGGCTGCTACGGCGGCTGCACCTTCTGCTACATCAACCCCTATTACGGGGATGCCAAACGAAAATGGCGGGGGCGAAGCCCTGAAAATATCATTGCCGAAATTGACGCTATTATGAAGGAAACCGATATCCGCTATTTCTATTTTGTGGATCCCAACTTTTATGGTCCCGGTCGGGCCGGAAAAGACCGGGTGCTAAAACTTGCCGTACTCTTGAAAGATCGAAACATCCGCTTCGGCATTGAAGCCAGAGCCAACGATATTGAGGAAGAAACCATCACGGCTCTAACCGATGCCGGCCTTTGTCATATTCTCATCGGTTTAGAAAGCGGCCGGGATGAGGCGTTAAAACGGCTGAACAAACTGACCACCGTTGCCGATAATGAAAAAGCTCTGAAGATTTTGAGAAAATACGGTATTGAACCCAGCGTCGGCTTTATTATGTTCGAACCGGACTCCACCCTTGAAGATCTGAAAGTAAATTACGATTTTCTTAAACGAAATGATCTTCTGGAGAAACTGGAAATAAGCGTCAATGTTCTCTATCATCATATGATCATTCTTCAGGGAAGCTCCTCCTACAAAGCCCTTAAGGAACAGGGACGACTCAATATTTCTGATCACTCCACCTACGAAGCCGATACCGATTACCTGAATCCAAAGGTTGCCGCTATGGCCGGAATGATGCGGGATATGACTAACCATATTTTCACTTATATGAAAGATTCCTGGGAACTGAGTTTTAAAAAAGATCCTGTGATCACTGAAAAATACGATCAAATCAATAAGTTGCTGGCGTACTCCTTTGCCGGCTTATTGAATGAATTTGACAATGATGAAATGACGACTGAAAAAATAAATATTTATGTAAAATCATTCAATCAGACCGTTGATTTGATCATGTCATAAAAGTAAAAAGCTATACCGACCATTGCTGCACCTTCAGCAATGGTCGGTACTATTTTTTGGAGCCTGCTGGTCGATACAGACCGCCTCGTTGTATTAATTACCTCTGATTAAGCGAAACCAGGCAGGTGTAATTCCGAAACAGTTTGCTCTTTTTTCCTGTTAAAATTATAAAAACTCACCCTTGACTCTCCCCGTGGAGGAGGATTTATACTTCAAACTGTAGCAAGAAATGATTGGAGGGAAAAATGGAAATCAGTATTGAAGTGAAAAACTTAAACAAGCATTACGGCAATCGGATTGTGGTGAACAACTTAAATCTCACCGTTAAAAAAGGAGAGGTGTTTGGTCTTCTGGGTCCCAACGGGGCCGGGAAATCAACCACCATCGATTGTATCCTGGGTCTTAAATCCTTTGATAACGGATCGGTTCGGATTCTGGGCATGGATCCGACAAAGGAAAGAAAGCGACTTTTTGAGCGGGTGGGTGTCCAGCTGCAGTCCTCCAGTTATCAGGGCAATATCCGGATAGGCGAAATCTGTGAGGAAATGGCTGCCCTTTACCGCTCACCAGCTAATTACGATGACCTGCTGGCCCAGTTTAAACTGGATCAGTACCAAAAGCAGCCCGTGGCAAAACTGTCCGGAGGCGAAAAACAAAAGTTGTCAGTGCTGCTGGCGCTGATCCCTCAGCCCGAGGTCCTCTTCCTGGACGAGCTCACAACTGGGCTGGACACCGAGGCCAGACGGGCGGTATGGGATGTTTTAATCGATCTGAAAGAAAAGGGGCTGACACTTTTTCTCACCTCTCATTACATGGATGAAGTGGAGGTTCTTTGTGACCGAATCTGCATCATCAACCGGGGACATGCGCTGGTGACAGACACCGTTCCTGAGCTGATTAAAAGAAGTCCCTACCAACGACTGGAAGACGCTTATCTCTGGGTAATGAAGGAGGAAATCGCGGTATGAAAAAATTTTTGACCTTACTAAAAATCAAAGGCAAACTTTCCTTGAGATGCATTGACAGCATCTTTTTCGGTGTCTGCATGCCGGTAGGCATTATGATCTTAATCGGACTTATTTCCGGACAAAACCCGACCACTAGCGATGCCGGCACTACCCTGATTCAGAGTTCATTCGGAGCCCTGGCCACTGTGGGAATCTGTGCCACTGCGTTTATGAGCATCCCCCTGACCATCGCGGATTATCGGGACAAGAAAATTCTCAAGCAATTTTTTGTGACACCGGTGAGTCCAACTATGCTATTATGGGTACATTCCGTCATCAATATGTTGCTGTCAGTAGTTTCAGCCCTGCTGATTTACGCCGTGGCCAAGACCTTCTTCAGTTATGAAATGATAGGCTCCAAGCTGACGTTTATGGGGTCTTATCTGCTGGTCATGGTTTCCATGTACAGCCTGGGACTGCTCATTGCCAGCCTGTGCCAAACGGTCAAAACCGCCAACGTGGTCTGTAGTATTGTTTACTTCCCGATGTTGTTTTTATCCGGTGCCACCATTCCCTTTGAGATTTTTCCCAAACCACTCCAGGCAGTAGCTGGCTTTCTCCCCCTTACCCAGGGCATTAAGCTTTTAAAATCTACAAGTCTGGGACTTGAAACAAGTCTGCTGTTTCCCCTGATTGTTTTGTTTGGATCTCTGGTAATCGGAATTATTCTATCGATACGATTCTTCCGCTGGGAATAAGAAAGGAAAGCAAATGAACGAAACCTATCATTGCGAACGAAAAGAAAATACCGTATATTATAAAATCGGGCTGTTTTCAAAAATGAACCGGGTCACCATCAAGGCCCTTCGGCACTATGACGAAATCGGTCTTCTGGCTCCGGCTTTCATCGAAAAATTCACCGGATACCGGTATTATACATCCGAACAACTCCCCATCCTGCACCAAATTCTGGCGCTGCGGGAAATGGGGTTTACGCTGGACGAAATTAAGCAGGTTCAGGGCGGCATCCCAGAAAGAAATCTGCTTCAGCAAAAAAAATTGGAGCTCATGCATAAAATTGCCGAGGACACCATGCGGCTGTCCCAGGTAGAATCCTATCTGGCAAAAAATGATGGGGATACCGGGGAATACCACGTTATCCTCAAGGAGCTCCCTCAGGTGATTGTGGCATCCATGCGTACCATCGTCCCCGGGTACGACTCCCTGTTTCATATTCTCCCCCCGATGGGTGCCGAAATGGAACGACTCGGCTGTGTCTGTGCCGTTCCTGAATACTGCTTTAATATCTATCATGACGGTGAATACCGGGAAACCGATGTGGATGTTGAAATCTGCGAGGCGGTCACCGAAAAAAAAGTGGACTCGGACATGCTGACCTTCAAGGTCATTGACCGGGTGGAAAATGCGGCCTGTGCACTTCACAAAGGCTCCTATATGGGATTCCCCCGAGCCTACAATGCTGTGCTGAAGTGGGTGGAAAACAACGGTTATGAAATCATCGATAATCCCCGTGAATCCTACATTGATGGGGTCTGGAATAAAGATTCAGAGGCGGACTGGCTGACCGAAATCCAGTTTCCGGTTAAGAAGCTTAGCTGATTTTTTCATATTTGCTTGGACATGATCGTTATGGATACCATAAAAAACAAAAACAAGGATAAGGCCAGTTAAATACTAAAAATATTTCACAATAGTTGTATTAAATTAAATTAGAACATGATATACTGCAATTAATAAATGAAGGGGGTTCTCATATGAAACATTGTAGTGATTGTGGTCAGAACGTTATCCCGACAAAAAAATTTAGCTTCGTTTGGTTTTTAATTAATTGTCTCTGGTTAGTAGGGGGTATTGTCTATATCGTTTATTATTTTGCCTTTAAGAAAAAGACCTGTCCTTTATGCGGTTGTTCTAGTTTTGAACCTGAACACGTAGATGGCATCGGCCTCATTACCCGGGGCGTTCAGAAACTATCCAAAGAAGCGAAATAAGAAAGATTCAAAAAAGCTGATGAAGCAAATAAATATACCGTTTTGACAAGCATCTCACCGAGGTGCTTTTTATTTTCCGCAATTATCAGAACCAGCCCCCAACCAATATTTCAAGTCACAGATTCTTCTTCAAACCACAAAATATTGCAATGGATGGTCACTAAAAAAGCAACGAACCCTTGAAGGATTCGTTGCTCAGAAATAGTAAAGTGAGAAGTATGTCCATTACTTTTCACATATATATAGTAGCTATTTAAGCTTAAGATCGTCTGTAAATCACGTCAACAGTCTTATTAATTAAGGAAATACTAAGTTAAAGATCGAGAGGTCGGTTCTCTGTTCTAATGATGGAAATCTTATGTTTCGTGATAAAATCCTTGACTTCAATGTCCGCCTTCATTTTGGCAGCATGCGAGCTTCGCAAAATATTTTTCAACTACCCCTTGTCTTACCTAGAACTTCTATGTATAATACCATTATACCTAGAACATCTTGGTATATAGGAGGTTTTATGAATGTATCCAAGGATTTAATTGCAGCCTCGGCGATTCCTTTTATTCTTGCCATTTTAAAACAGGAGGACAGTTATGGTTATGCAATTATTAAAAAAGTGAAGGAATTAACCGAAGATGAACTTGTCTGGTCAGAGGGCATGCTGTATCCGGTACTCCATCGTCTTGAAGAGAAAAACTTTATCGAATCTTACTGGCAGGGTTCTGAAAAAGGTCGTCAGCGAAAATATTATCGAATCAAAGAAGAAGGCCTGACCGAGCTGGACATGCAAAAAAAACAGTGGGATATAGTCCACTCCGCACTTTCAAAAACCTGGCTGAATTTAATTAATAAAAAGGAGGAATTTCAATATGTTTGATTTAATATCTAATATTCGGACCTGGAGTGATCTACTCCGCGCAAAAGGTGACTTGAGCGAGCCGGACATAATCGAATTGGAAAATCATTTGAAGGATGAAATTGACGATCTGGTAACGATCGGACTTTCAACGGAAGAAGCGTTTTTGATCAGCGTAAAGCGGATGGGAAATGTACATGCGATTTCTAAAGAGTATTCCAAAGTCAGTACCGAAAATCTTTGGAAACATCTAATGATCAATCCAGATGGTGCACTTGATTCCGGCCAGAATCGAAAATATATTGCCATGGTGATTATTTTTTCCCTAATCTCAGGTACCCTCTTCAAACTTCCCGAGCTATTCGGTTTAAATCTGCTTGATTCGGAAAATGGAGTCCTGTTTTTTAAGAACATCAGCTTTTTTATTTTGCCGTTTGTTGCTGCTTTTTTCCTGATTAAACACCAGTCAACCTGGAAAATACCGGCTGTGATCGGGGGTATTTTTGCATTGGCCTGGGTACTGATCAACCTGTACCCCACCTACTCCCCCAATGATACGGAATTCCTGACCGCCTTGCATCTTCCGTTATTTTTATGGTTGATCACCGGCATCGCCTATATGGGCATGGACTGGAAAGCCACCAAAGGCCGGATGAATTTCATTCGGTTTACCGGAGAATCGGTGATTTATGGTACCCTGATCTTCTGCGGAATCATCGTTTTGGCCATGTTTATTCAGGCAATGTTCTTTGCCATTCAAATAAATGCCAGTTGGTTCATCCAGAACTATTTGATTGTCTACGGTTCCAGTTCAGCTGCTATGATTACCATTTACCTGGTGGAGACCAAGAAAAGTGTTGTGGAGAATTTCGCACCGATTCTAGCAAAAATATTCAGCCCGCTTTTCTTATTGGTGATGCTTGTTTTTCTTGGTGTGATGATTGGCAGCAGTAAAAGTCCGTTTATTGAGCGGGATTACCTGATCGCTTTTGATTTCATGCTTGCTCTGGTTCTTGGTCTGGTGAT
This sequence comes from Acetobacterium tundrae, assembly GCF_008086615.1. GTDB lineage: Bacteria > Bacillota > Clostridia > Eubacteriales > Eubacteriaceae > Acetobacterium > Acetobacterium tundrae. The sequence goes on along the minus strand of NZ_RXYB01000001.1, from coordinate 70,381 downwards.
TTATGTGATTTCAGCCCGAAATCCCCATGAAAAAAACACGGTATTCGATTATATCAATCTCGCCCTGATTCTCACCGCCCTGATCATCGACGGCATCGCTTTATCCGCTATCGTTTTCCGTTTATCTGCCTATGGGCTCACACCAAATAAAGTTGCGGCGCTGGGCGAGAATCTGGTACTTCTGGTTAATCTTGGCGGTCTGGCCTGGCTGTACATCCGCTTTTTTTTAAAGAAATTTGATTTTAAAAAGATTGAAGTGTTTCAAACTTCCTACATCTATGTTTATGCCCTATGGTTTGGAATGGTAGCCTTTCTCCTCCCCATATTTTTTGCTTTTCAATAAGAATTTGGGGCAATTGACCTGACGGTGTCAGGGAAACCTCCGACTTTTTTTCGGTATGTAATTTAAGTATTTTATGCAAAACACCCTAGCCGCATTTTGGAGAATCTCGACAAAATGAAAGTGCCGTATCTATCAATTGTAATTGCCGGCACGAAAAAAGCCCCAGACGTCAAGCCTGGGGCATCAATACCATAAAGATCACACTTTTTTAAGTTCCACTTTCTTTTTAGCATACTCTTCGTCTGTTATTTCTCCCGAAGCATAACGTTCGTTCAAAATTTCCATTGCCCGATTGGTTGATTGTTGCTGTTGAGACTCATCTATGCTTTTTCTTAGATTTGAATTTTTAGACATCCAAACAATCGCAAATACTACAAATGCTATTAACAATAAACACATCATAATCATACCACCTATTCTTCCTATCATACTAAGTCCAAAATACATACCATACCCACCTAAATGCATCATTATATTCACCTACCTTCTTTCTGGAAAATACCTAATTTCTAAATTTCACGCACCCTTTTTATTAACTTCAGTTAACGAAATTTTACGAGTCATCCAAGAATATATATTGATTAATTGCAATTATTGAATGTATTATACAAATCAAACCTTAAGAATAGCATGTGTTTTTTTTCCCGACGGCTATAGCCTTTCGCACTGATTGTGGGAGCAGTCCCCTTCATGTTCGAACGCCGGGAATCAGAATAACAAAACCTTCCCTCTTGTGTCACCTGAATATAAATTACGATTATTGTATAATTGTCCAATATCGATAGAATTAATTGGCAAAATCGCCATTGAAAACTATTTCATTTTGGGTATAATTATAATTAATGGTATTTTGCTGCGATTATGAAACTGAATCATCATACTTTGGTATCGGTTTATATTTATATTTTCGAATAGCGAAAAAATCATCAATAATAGCATAGGCCTTTGTTGTTACCCATGTTATTGTTTTTTTAAAAGCCCGAAGATAATTTAAAGGAGACCACAAAATGAGAATAGTGATTGCCCCGGATTCTTTCAAGGGATCCTTATCAGCTGCCGAGGTTTGTAATATCGCAGAAAATGCGATTCTTAAGATCATGCCTACTACCGAAATCATTAAAATTCCTATCTCAGATGGAGGCGAAGGTCTGGTGGACGTACTGGTTAAACACCAATCCGGCGAAATTGTAAAAATCAAAGCAAAAGACCCGTTGTTCAGGGAAATTATGGTAGAGTATGGCATTTTGTACGGAGAGATAGCAGTTATTGAGATGGCAACAGCTTCCGGTTTGCCGCTTCTCAACCCGGGTGAACGCAATCCACTGATTACCAGTACTTACGGCACCGGCGAGATGATAGTTGACGCAGTGATCAATCGAGGATGTCGGAAAATAATTCTGGGGATCGGCGGCAGCGCAACCATCGATGGCGGATTGGGAGTAGCCAGTGCCATGGGCATCCGTTTTTACGACCGGGACAAGCAGCGGCTGACACCGAGTGGTGAAAATCTGAGCCGTGTGATGACCATTGATACCCGTCAGGTGGATGCTCGATTCACTGGCGTGGAAATAACCATCGCATGCGATGTTGAAAATGTACTTTGCGGACATCTGGGTTCAGCGGCGGTGTACGGTCCTCAGAAAGGTGCCGACAAGAAAATGGTGGCTTTTCTGGATCAGGGCCTGCATGTTTTTGGGCAGCTCCTGGAGCAGCAGTCCGGAAAGAAGCTGATGGATTTGAAGGGAATTGGGGCCGCTGGTGGCATGGCATTGCCGCTGGTTGCCTTCTTCAACGCCGAATTAAAATCCGGACTGGATATTGTCTTCGACGAAACCGGCTTTGAATCAGCCATAAAAGATGCCGATCTGATCATCACCGGAGAGGGAAAAACCGATGCTCAAAGCGTGATGGGAAAAGTGATTTCAGGGGTTGGCAAGCACGGAAAGAAACAGCATATTCCGGTCATCGTAATTTCCGGCGCTCTGGAAGAAGGGTATGAAAAAATCTATGATTGTGGTGTAACGGCCGCCTTTGCCATGTTCAGAAATGACAGAGGTCTGGCTTGGCATATGGAAAACGCACCCCAATTGCTGGATGAAACGATCTGCAATCTTTTTGGTTTTCTTTCAAGTGTATGCATGAACCCTTGAATGTTATTACGCGGTGGATCAATCCTCTGTTAAACCGATGAAACTGCCTTGTTTTTCACCCTCAATCAATTTCCTTTTGAGGATAACCCGGTTTTCCGACATGATTTTTAGCGCTGTTTCAGTGGAATAAAGAAAGTCCATTGCCTGATCGGCCGGAATCACCACCGGCATCCGGTTGTGGACTTGTGCCACCGTTTCCACCGGCGGTTTTGTCATAATCAGAAACGCATCCGATCCCTCTGTCTGTCCATGATAGAAGCCCCCGAGATAAATCAGATCATCCATACCGACAAACCGGAATTTCTCTTTTTTCTCATTCCATTCATAAAAGCCGACAGCCGGAATCAGGCATCGCCGATACAGAAAGTCATCCCGAAAAGCAGCTTTTTCCAGCACCGTTTCGGACCGGGCATTAATCAGTAGGGTCTTTTTTTTTCCAATCTGCCGATTATACCCCCATCTCTTCAACTCCAGATCCATTCCCCGCTGATCCGGCCGCGGTGCGTAAACCGGTGCCAGATCGGTTGGGTAAATATCGCCTTTTTTTATCACCATGTGATACTTTTTATTGACTTTTTCAACAATTGCCTTGATTACTCTTTCCTCTTTATTTGAAAACAGAATATAACGTCCACACATTTCATTCACCCTCACGGATCGAGGAGACGGTTCTTTTGTATGCTTACGATGGGGTTTCCCACAACAAAACCATCACGCTCGTGTCCCCTTTCTTGATATTGGCATTCGAACTGAACCTTCAGCCGTGGTATCGATAAACGGGATTTTCACATTTCAGAAATTTCTCAAAGTCCTTGGCATTAAATTGATAGAATTCATCTGATCCCATTTTTCCTCATTTTTACGCAAGTCAATATTCTACTAAGCTTTCCTGGTCTCACATTCTTGCTCTTTTCTGCACCGGAATTCTTCGCTGGATATAGAATAAGCTTTGATATCCCGGATTTCACCGGTATAGATCTTTTCGGCCTGCCGGATTGTTCCTTCGTAAAGAAAACCGCATTTTTCAATCACCCGCTGGGATCCCAGGTTGGATGGATAATGCACGACCGAGATCAGACTAAGACCAAGGGTATCAAAACCATATGCCAGAACGGCTCTGGCAGCTTCCGTCATCATGCCCTGCCCCCAATGATCCTCGCTCAGTGCGTAACCGAGCATCCGTGCCTGATCATTCTGCCGATGGGGATCTTCAATCAATCCGATTGATCCGATAATCTGTTTCTCTTTTTCAATCCCCCAGATATTTTCCTGCCCAACAAAGATTGTCTTCATGATCTCTGCTGTTTCCTCGATTGTTTCATGAGGCTTCCAGCCCGCCCGAGGACCAACATTTTTGCTTTTAGAATAGGCAAAAACGTCGGCTGTGTCTTCCATGGTTAATGGTCTTAATAACAGGTTTCTGGTATTAATGTTCTTCATTTTATTCTCGATCCCTTCAAAATAATATTCTTCTAGCCTGAACGCTATTTTTCTTGCTCCGCTTTATAAATTAAACTCAGTAGAATCTGAAACTCTTTATGAAAATCAGTTTCGTATTTTTCCTTCTTTTCAAAGGATCGCTCAAACGCTTCCAACGCAGCTTCGTCGATCTGATAGGCTGATGACTCTTAGAATCGCCACTGATATTTTCAAGTGCTCCGGGTTGGAGTTCATAAGCCAGCAGGCCGATGGCAAAGTAGCCCTCGCTGGTTATGATATCATACTTTTCCGCTGCCCGGAAACCCAGCCGTCCATGAAATCGGGGATCTCCGTAAATAAGAATCGCCTTAAAGCCCATTTCGGTGGCAACCTGAATGGCGTGACGAATCAGTTTCCGGCCAGTCTCTGCTTCTGATAATCCGGCAAGATGGTCACCGGCTCGAAGGTAATAACTTCTGTTGCCATCCCGTTTGCATCAATGACATGGGCTTTGCTGAGGATATAGTCGCTGATTGGCAGGCTCTCAAAAAACTCTTCAAAGGCATTGATGATATTGACTTCGTTAATAGCCAGATGTTTAAAGATGGTTTCGTCACCCCGCTAATAGTGGAGAATCAGCCGGAGAGTTGGTTCTTCAATTCTTTGCGTAAATAATGACATGATCAATTCTCCCTTTTTCGTTCAGTTATCGCTTTGATATTTTGTCGATACAAATCTATGTTCCCTATCTGAGATACTGCATTTGTTCGCTATTTCTGGCTAGTTATTCCGTAACTGACAGACTTTCAATTGATGATTAAATTGTACCTGACTCCATCAGATACTGTTTTCAATATCCTTTAGTGATCTTCCTTCATCATTCACCCACAACGATCTTAGCATTATCGATGAACTCCTCAAGTTCACTTTCCTTTTCCTCTCTCATGTGTTACTGCCAGGATATAGCTTACTGTCTACTTGCTGATCGAATTCGATTCTGACAAAACATTTGCATTCTTGTTATGCAAAATAAATCAAAAAATGATACAATACGTTCATCAAATCTACCGATTGGAGTTACAAAAATGAAGAAAGACCTTATCCTGACCAAACAGCTGGCGATTCTTGAAAAACAGGAGCAGAAGTTTTTGAATCAGAAAAACAGCCCGTTTATCAAATCAAACTTCACTCCTGTGGTCAATAAAATCCAGGCTAAAATACCGGAAAAACTGCAAGCCACCCTCGACACAGCTTTCTACATGGGCTTTCATTTTGTGTTTGAAAAAGGAAACAGTCTCATCGAAAAAACTTACAACAAAGAAAATATCGATGTGGAATACGATTTAAATAATTACGCACTTGAAAAATATATGAGTAAAAAACATATGAAAACGCTGGATAAATCGTCAAAACAGTCCAAAGCCATCAATGAATCCATTGCGGCAATAGAAGGCGGCGTTCTGGGCTTGCTGGGGATTGGGCTTCCGGATATCCCGCTGTTTCTTGGCGTCATCATCAAAACCATCAATGAAATTGCATTGTCCTACGGCTACCAGTACACCTCCAATGAGGAAAAAGCGTACATCCTTTATCTGATCTGTGCTGCCATGACGAAAGAAGATCTGCGAAAAGTATATGATCAGAAAATCGAGCGTTTAGGCAAGCATATTGATGCCGATACGCCGATGGACATTGATCTGAAAGCGGTTATGAAAGAAACCTCCGACCTTTTGTCCAATACCCTGCTGACTGCCAAATTTATCCAGGGGCTGCCTATCGTGGGCGTCATCGGTGGCGTGGTCAATCCCTTGATGGTCAATAAAACCGGCAAATACGCCCGGATTAAGTATAAGAAGCGGTATCTGCTTTCCAAGCTCAATCCGAATGGCGTCATCGATTAACGATTGGCACGCAAATTTCACACCGATGGTTTTTAACCATTTTGGTCGCATATCTTTCCACTATCGGTTTCGAGCCGTCCATCTCATAACCATGGCTGCTCAGTTCCTGAAATATTTCATGCCAAGCCTGCTGAACTGCTTCTGCCGAATGGTCAATCTCAAAAACCGCATAGTTGCTTTCGCTGATTTTGCCTTTGCTGACATCATCATCCCGGATCGACTGATCCGCCGCTGTAATCAGGCAGACGTCATACCGGCAGTTTTCAGGGTTAGTTGTTTCCGGATTATCCTGCGGGATTCCCAGAATGATTGAGTCTTCGTTCAATAAATGATTCATCGTTGCCCACGCTTTTAATCGTTCCATCGTTTGGATATTGCGCCTGCCGTATGGCCCAATCTGCCTGATGTATGCAATTTCACATTCTGGCATCACTTCAATATTCATTTTCATCTTAATTTATTCCTTTCAATCAACGATTCGACCGGTCTATAAGAAATGTAACATGATTTAAAATGAAAATAAACAAATTTTTTAAAAAATATTTTTCTTTTCATTATGTGAGACAATACTGTAAATCTAGTCCTACACCTCTGCAAACGATAAAACTTAATTGAATCTGTATTTAAAATGGAAATGTCACAAATTTATACATAAACGTTATAATAACTTAAATATTATATGCAATCTATTTATAATAAAGACGAGGTGATGCACATGTATGAAAAAATCGCATCCAAGCTCTTGTATGAGCTGGTTACTTCTGATGATGTCATCAGAAATCTGGAAATGATTATTGAATCCAATATTTCCAGAACAAACTCATCGCCTGATTTGCTCTGAAATCGCCATCAAAATGATGACAGCATCATTTTTTTGCCTGCTCTATCATCTTAATCACCTGACTGATACCCTCTTCCCCATTGACCAGCACCTGCCCGATGTCCGCTCTTTCAATATCATCCAGATGGAAGCCGGCGCAGACGGTGCAGACGCAGTGAAATGCCTCGGACACCCTTCTAGCCAGGGGAATGGCCAGGGCGTCATCCCGGTGCTCCTGGGCGGTATAGACGCTGAGCCGGCCATCATCGCCCACGGCTGTGCAGCCGATGTGGGCTGCTCCTCCAGTCACCAGAATCAGCACATCAGCTCCGGCCATCGTGATCTGATATTTAAGCGCGGTCGGCCCGCTGCCCACTGTTAGTTTCATTCGCTCTCTCCCCAGCGTCTGAAAAGATGGTTGGGAATGCGCAGCAAATCGAAAACCTTACCGACGCTTTGGTTGATGACGTCATCGATGGTCTGGGGCTTGTGGTAAAAGCCAGGCATCGGCGGCAGGATGATGCCGCCGGCTTCGGTGACGGCGGTCATGTTTCGCAGGTGAATCAGCGTCAGCGGGGTTTCCCGGACCATCAGAACCAAAGGCCGGCGCTCTTTTAAAGCCACATCCGCAATTCGGACGATCAGATTATCACTGAAGCCATTGGCAACGCCGGCTAGAGTTTTCATGCTGCAGGGAGCGATCACGGTGGCCTCGGTCCCATAGGAGCCGCTGGAAACAGCCGCCGCCATATCATGGCTGTCATAGACGATGTCTGCCAGAGAGCGCACATATTCTTCACTGTAATCTGTTTCCAGGGCGATGGTTTTACACCCCCAGTCACTGAGAATGAGAGACACCTGGTTGTCCGTTCCCCTTAATGCTTCCAAAAGCCGAATGCCATAGATTACTCCGGAGGCTCCTGTTATTCCAACCGCAATTTTCATCGGATTCCTCGCAATTTTTTCGTTTTTTCTAAATCAATACCGTTTTTGGTGATGGCCACGCCATAAATTTTTTCGGCGGTTTCCAGCGATATGATCTCGTCTTGGACATCATCATAGACCTTCCCGGCCGGTCGTTTCAGCGGATCGCCCCAACCGCCGCCGCCGCTGGTGTTCAAGCAAACCTGATCACCCTTAGTTGCGTGTCGGGGCGCTTCCTTGCTTTCCATCACGGTTTCTTTGCCATCATGAACAAAAACACTTCGGTTGAGACTTCCTTGATGTCCGCCTCTGAGTCCATACGGGGCGAATTTGACGCCGTCTCCGAAATTGACGATATCGCTTTGTTCGGCATAGAGCTCAAAAGCATATTTCATGCCGCAGCCACCGCGATACTCTCCGGCACCGGCGGTATCCGTATCCATTTCATGATAAAGGGTGAGATGGGGATACTGCACTTCATTGGATTCAATATTCGGTGCCTTAACCCCTCCGAAATTCGACAAGGTTGCCATATAAGGCTTGCCGTCATTCCCTTCCATGGCTCCGCCGCTGCCCAGAGAGCAGAAAGAAAAGCCCACGTAATAACGGTCTGTTCTGGCATCCACCCCATAATAGGATGGTCCCAGATAACGATGATAACCTGCAGAAACCCGTCCTGACACGGCCTGATCCAGCGCCTGAAAAATTGTTCCGATGATTTCACTGGCTGGCGTTAAGGTGCAGAGTGTCATCGGTGCCGGTTCATTAGGATTGACCAGTGAACCTTTTGGCAGATTGACATCGATGCAGCGGAATGCCCCGCCGTTTCGAGGAATATCTTTGCCCAAAAACCACAATACCGCGATACCAGAAGCACAGGTTGCGGTGACCACTGAGGTGTTGATGAAGCCTTTTACCTGAGCATCTGTTCCTTCAAAGTCCACCAGCAGCCGATCGCCTTTTATCGTGACGGAAACCGCTATTTTAACCGGTTCTTCCTGAAAGCCGTCATCATCAATATAATCAACTGCCGCATAGCTTCCATCCGGCACCGCAGCAATGCGTTGTCTCGTGAGGGCTTCTGTCTGCTCCATGGTATCCTGTACCGCTTTTTTGACCGTTGCCACCGAATAGGTTTCCAGCATTTCCCGGATCCGTTTAGCGGCCACCCGGTTGGAACCGATCTGCGCTAGAAAATCACTGGTGAGCATCTCCGGATTCCGGGTATTCAAAGCGATTAACGTCAGCACATCGTCGATCATTTCATTGTTTTTCATTAATTTTGTCGGCGGAATGCGAATTCCTTCCTGGAAAATCTCAGTCGCCTTGGGATTGTAGCTGCCGGCGGTGGAACCACCAATATCCCCGTGATGGGCCCGGCTGACGCTGAAGAAGAGCAGTTCGCCGTCATAAAAAACCGGGGTGATGATGCCGATATCTGGAAGATGATTGCCGCCGTCATAAGGATCGTTGATGATGAAAACATCGCCGTCGTCAATATGATGGCCGTATTTTCTCAGCAGGGCCTTGACGCTGAAGGCCCCTGCGGTTGCCAGAATCGGAATCCCGCTGATTTGGGACACCAGTTCTCCATCTTTGTCGCAGATACAGCAGGCAAAATCGCAGGCCTCGGCAAAAATCGGTGAATGAGCGGAATGCTCCAGAGCGATTCCCATTTCACCGGTGATGCTGTCGAGACGGTTGATAATAACCGCACGGTTGATAATATCTTCAGTTCGCTGATTCATACTACAACACCTCCTTTTTAAGTACAAGTATTCCTTCATCTGCCGGCGCACAAAAGAAGTGTTCCGGAATAACCAATGTGGTGTAATCAAAATCAATGAGTGCCGGCCCGGTGATGACTTCATTTAAATCGCCCTCATTGTAAATTGGAACCACGATTTCGTCCTCCTGGTTAAAGGCATACCCGGACACTTTTTTTGTCCGTCCATTAGATTTTTGGGAAGCCATTGGGAAAAGTACATTTTCCCCGTTTTCTTCATAACAGGCAAGATGTAAATCGATGATTTCCCAGTCTTTATCTCTTTCGGCATATTCATAAATTGCTTCATGGGTATCATAAAATTCTTTTTCCACCGTCTCCCAGCTATCCTGTGAAAATGTTCCCTGTTTCCATGGGACGCTTATCTCGTGATGCTGACTGACATAACGCATTTCTAAAATCAGATCAAACCGGCGCTGGTCTTTATCAACGCTAAGCCGCTCCAGCTCACTTTCACCTTCCTGCATCATCAGTGCCAAAGTCTGATTGATTTTTTTTGCATTCCATTGCTTTTTTTCCATAAAAAAGCTTCGGGTTGCATCATAGCGGCTGGAGGCTCCCAGCATCCCCCAGGAACAGAATACCGGTCCCTGTACGGGAATGAGGACCTCCGGCATATGAAGGGACTCTATAATTTTCGCCGCAAAAAGAGGGAAGGCCCCGCCGGCACTGATTAGGCTGTATATTCTGGGGTCATTTCCTTTCTGGGTGGTCACCAAACGAACCGCATCCGCCATCATTTCGGCAGCAATGCCGTAAATAATCCTTGCCGCCTCTTGCACCGACAGATTAAGTGGATCAGCCACCTTTTCCTTTATCGCCTGCTCGGCCCGCTCTCTGGATAAAGCAAACTTTCCGCCCAGAAAATTATCCTCATTAATGAGTCCGAGGATCAGTAAAGCATCCGTAACCGTAGGTTCCGCTCCGCCTAAATCGTAGCAGGCCGGGCCCGGCACCGAGCCGGCGGAATCCGGGCCGATAAAGACCCGTCCGCCGATTTCCACATGGGCAATGCTGCCGCCTCCGGCACCGATGGAGCTGATATCAATCATGGGAATGCTCAAGGGATAGCCGGCAAGCTCGGTTTGCGGCACCAGCTGATTGCTGCTGCCACTGATAACATGAATATCAAAGCTGGTGCCGCCCATGTCCGCCAGCACCGTATGAGTTTTACCCAGTAATTTTCCAATGGTTTCATTCCCCACCGCTCCCCCGGCCGGACCGGATAACAGGGTTTTAACCGCAAATGCTGCCATCGCTTCGGTATCGCTGAGCCCGCCGTTGTTCAGCATAATATGGATTGGTTTCTGCCAGCCATAAAGGGCCAGTTCCTTTTTTATATCGTTTAAATAATCTGCCAGAACCGGTGTCAGATAGGCATTGATCACTGTTGTGGTGGTCCGTTCATATTCTCGGATGCGGGGGGCCACATCCGCGGATAGGGAAACGAACACATCCGGCAACTCCTCCTTTATGATTTCCGCTGTTCGCCGTTCATGCTCAGGATTAAGAAACGAGAACAGATAACAGACTGCAATGGACCTGACCCCCAACTCCCGGCATTTTCGGCAGGCTTCCCGGACTTTGTCTTCATTCAGGGGGGTTACGAGATCCCCTTGATAATCCATTCGTCCCTCAATCCCTAAACGTAATCGGCGAGGAACCAGAACCATCGGTTTTTCCGCGGCCAGATCCCACTGGTTTTTCAATTGAGCGCGGCGGATTTCGAGAGCATCACGAAAGCCTGCTGTTGTGAACAGGGCGGTTTTTACGCCCTTCTTTTCCAACAGAGCATTGAGTGCCAGGGTCGTTCCCAGCGTTATCTTTTCCGTTTCTTTTAAAAACGTCTCTAAATCCGCATCCCATTCCTCAGCTAACTTTTTCAAACCAGCCAGGATTCCATCCGCAGGATGTTGATGATTTGTCGGATTCTTGACGAATATTCTGTGATATGCCTGGTCTTTAAACCTGCCCACCGAGGTATAATCAGTGAAGGTACCACCGGTATCAATTGCTATTTTTATCATCTTTCGGCCTTCTTACTTTGTGTATTTATATAAACGCTTGACTGCTTCCTGGGCCTCTTTATCGATCTCGATCTTGGGTGAAAAACCGCTGAGCGGTTTAGTGGCATCAATTCCCATTTTGTCCGATCGGCTCAGCTCATCAGAAGAAGGGTCCAGGGTTTCGCCCATACAATTCGGTAGAATCATGACCCCTTTGCTGGCCTGGAGCCGTGTTGCCATGGCCCACAGAACCTCCTGCTCATTAAAGACATCGACGTCCTCATCCACCACAACGGCCATCTTAATATGATGGTCCATCCCCAACACTGTCAAAAGCGCCTGTTGCGGCTGGCCTTCAGCAATTTTTTTCATGGAAATATAGCAGTGGAAAATACCGCAGGAGGATAACGGCGAATGCACCGCTTTGATATTCGGCAGGTTCTGATTGAGCGTTTTTAAAATATCCCCTTCTCTCTGGATCGAGACCATGGTGATGTGCTCGCTGCTCATGGCCGGTGTAATATCATGAAAAATGGGGTTTTCACGATAGCGGATGGCATTGACCTGAAAAACATTTTCGGTACTCCGGAAGCATGCATAGTTAGTGTATTCGGCAAACGGGCTTTCCGGCTCCCGAACATTTGCCAGAACCTCGCCTTCCAGGATAATTTCTGCATAGGCCGGCACCTGCAGATCAATGGTTGCACATTGAGCTACCTCTAAGGGTTCTCCGAAAAGACCGCCAATGGCACCGAATTTACCCAGACTGTAGGGCACGGATGCCTGGGAACCCAGGGAAATATTGGGATGCACGCCAATACAAATGGCCATCTTCATATTTTCGCCGCGCTCTTCGCTTCTTCTAAAATATTCCCACATTCTCCCTCTGGAATGGAAAGAGATTCCCAGTTTGTTTTTCCCTTTTAACTGAAGGCGATGAAAGCCACAGGTGTCGGATCCGGTTTCCGGATCCTTGGCCACACAAAGCCCGGATGTAATATAGGGACCGGCATCAATGGGAAAATGTTTGAGAATCGGGAATTTAGTTAAATCCACATCATTTCCAGTGATGAGATTTGCATTGGCGGGAGGATTTTCGACAACCTTTAAATTATCAAACCTGTTTTTGACCCGTTCTCCGAATTCCTGGGATATATTTTCTGTTTTCACGCCCATGGCCTTCGCAAAGCGCTCTCTTGATCCTAAAATATTTGTCACAACCGGGAACTGACTGCCTTCCACTTTATCAAACCACATCACCGGGTAGCGGTGTTCCTTCTCGAGTGCCATCATTAATGTGCTGATTTCGTACTCTCTTTTAACTTCTTCGGTAACGTGTTTTATTTCTCCATCCTTTTCCAGCTGCTCTAAAAATACGCGTAGATCCTGACTCATTACTTACCTCACCTTTTTAATATTTTTAATTACGGTATAACGATCTAAACGACAATTGCTTAAGCCTGACTCTCAATGAGAAAAAGGCAAAAACAATTGTCGTTAATAAAAATTAATTAAATTATAGCAGAAACATCAGTATAAAACTTTTATTTAACCAGTCCTGATTTTAAAACAGCATCATAGGCTAATTTTGTAATAACAGTAGCCACAATCCAGTTGACGGCAATAAGAATTAGGGTTTCGATAATGGCGACATCAAGAGGTATTTCCAAAATAAAGATCATGCCAACCGTAACGATACAGTTACCTAAAATACAAACGCCTGCCTGAGCCAGAATATGATGGGACCATTTTGTCATATCGTATTTTGAAGCGACAAACGAAACCCAAATTGTGCCAACGGCATTAGCAAATATAAAAGCTACCCACAAAGGCGAATACATCACTGATGTTAAGGCTTCTATCTCTGCCGCAATGATTCCACCGGGCTGTTTGTAGATAAGCGTAATAAAGGCTGTAAAAAATGCCCAGCAGCTACCATTTATCAGGTACATACCGGCTTTTCCCCATGGTAACATATTATCAATTTGACCGGTAATTTGGCAGGCAATTACAAAAACAATCCCCATTACAACTGCGCCGATTAGCGATTTTGTGTCCGTTTTAAAAATCTTTTTTCTCTTCAAAGCTAGTTCATTTTCCATTTTAATCTCCTTAGTATTTTATATTTATAAAAACATGATGCATAACATAATTGAGATATACATCATGATAATAAACAAGATCATGATCCCTTCAAAAGGTCTTAGTCCAATTGTCTTTTGAAAGTTTCTTGTCTCATATCTGCCAAAGCCTCGCAGCTCAACCGAAAGTGATGCGTCGTTGGATATTCTCAGGGCCCGGTAAATCAGCGGCATCACGGCGGCTGGCAAATTTCTGATATGTTCCATCACCGTGTCACAGGGAACCCCTCGGGCCGAATTGCTGTCACAAATCGAATGATATTCATTGACCATTACCGGAAAAAAACGCGCCGTAATGGGCACCAGCATGGCATAACGATAGGGGATATGCCATTTAATCAGCATCTGCGCAATATCCGTGGCATCGGTGTTATAAGCAAATTGGATGGCACTGATGGTAATCACACAAATTCTTAAAAATCCTAACAGTGAGGCAATGAGTGAACCGTTGTAAACAGTTAAAATCCACCAGGACCAAACCGGCTCACCGACTCTCCCAAATAATAAATTAATAATCAATACCTGAGAACCGGCAATCAACAGCAGGATTGCAATCACTTTAAAACGTTTAAGACTTTTTTCAGTAATAATTTCGGTTATCAGAATGGTTAGCAATAGCACCAGATCCAGCATCATATTCCTCGAAATTAATGCTGTTAGAACAAGAAACAAGCACCAGGTCAGCTTTAGACGCGGATCCCAATTTTTTACATTTATCATCGCTAAACCTTCCTCCCTACATAAGTTCCATTTTTATTAAATCATCGGTAAAGCAGTCCATCTGGTCTGCGTTGAAATCTAGCACCAGTTCGTGTCGATTCATGACCACGATCCGATTAGCAAAATATTTGGCATCACTTAAGTCGTGGGTAACTAAAAGGACCGTTTTCCCCTGCTGGGCAAGCAACAAAAGTTTTTCCATCACCAGCCTGCTTTGACTTTCATCCAATCCGGATGTCGGTTCGTCGGCGATGATAAGCTCCGGTTCGCTGATGATGACGGACCCCAATGCCAAAAGTTGACGCTGACCTCGGCTAAGCCGTTGTGGATGCACCTCCTCTGAGCCTTCAAGACCGATAAACGCCAGAACATCCTGAATTTTTTTGTTTTTTTCCGCTTCCGAATCGTCCTTACGCTTTAAAACATATCCAATTTCCTCTTTTATGGTGCTGCAGAAAATCTGATCATCCGGATTCTGAAAAAGAAAACCGATTCGTCTCCGGAGTTCGCCGATATTTTTCTTTGTTACGGGCGATCCAAACAATTCGATGGAGCCTTCGGTCGGCTTTAACAACCCCTCGATCAGTTTAAGCATCGTCGATTTGCCCGATCCATTCTGTCCGATCACCGCGGTAAAGTCCCCTTTTTTTAACGTAAAATCAATGGCTTTGCATCCGACGATGCCGCCCTTATAAATATGGGAGGCCCCCATCAATTTGACGATATCTGTTTCATGATCAACCATTAATTCTATTGGTCTCCGTTTTTTTTCTTTTTGCTGGTATTTATTTTTGTATTCTTCGGTATTCATATAATCCTTTACGGTGCCGTTTTCCATAACAACAACCCGATCGGCATATTTTAAAACCTCTCTTGATTTGTCCATAACAACCATTGTCGTAATTTTTTCATTCTTGTTAAGCCATGAAAGATACTTGTAGAGTTCCGCACTGGTTTTGGGATCAAGCTCTGCCGCTGGCTGATCCAGCAGTAAAATAGGCGCTTTTAATGTCAGGATGCTGCCCAAAACAACTTTTTGAGCCTGGCCCCCGGACAAAGCATCGGTATACCGGTGTGCAAAGTCCTGGATGGAGAGAAATGACATGATTTCTCCGACGCGGGATTGTATTTCCTCGCTGCTCAAATTCATATTGGCCACCCCAAACCCCAGCTCATCATAAACGACTCTGCTGATCATCTGATTTTGTGGCTCCTGCATCATATATCCCACATAATCCGCCATTTCACAAAGCGGAATTTCTTCCACATTCCGATCGGCCACTCTGACTGTCCCGTCAATTGTACAGGGATAAAATTTGGGTGCAGCCGAAGTAATAGCATGAAGCAATAAGGATTTTCCGGAAGCCGTTCCCCCTGTTACCGCAATAAAATCACCTTGATTGATGTCCAGTTTTATATTCTTTAAAGCCGCCTCTTTCTCCTCTGGAAAGACCAATGCTTCTAAATCAATGCTTATAATTGGTTTCATTCAGTTAATAATCCCCTTCTATACAAAAAAAAAGCTTCGACTATAAATAGTCGAAACTTTACCTTCGTTTCTCAAAATCAATTTCTGGCAGGTCTCCTGACTCAGGTTTATCAGTTTTTGCGCCTTCCCGTTTTACCAGTGACATATACAAAAACAAAACCATTCACAGTGATGGGTTCGTACAGGACTTACACCTGATTCCCTATTCTCCTCTTACAAGGCACCACAAATCTTCAAATATATTCTATTAATTCTATAATAACGGATTTAAACATAATTGTCAAATTAAATATTTAGGATTGTCAGAATATAAACCAGGGCTATGGTAAGCAAAATAATGGCATTCCATCTCAGCAACTTTATATCGGATAAATCAAACATTTCTTTTTTATTGATTAATATCAGATTGTAAATACCCCCGCCGATAACAATGACCATGATGATGATCACAATTTCGCTCATCCGGGCATAGGACTCCAAGATAACCAGAAATGCCGCGACGACATAAAGAGCGCCATAAAGGTTAAAATTTCTTTTGTACTCTCCTGCTACCGGCCCTTCTAATGCACCATTTATCAATTGTTTCTGATATTTACCATAATAAACGATTGACAGGATCCCAACGACTAAACTCAAGATGAAAATAACGTACTGCAAAACCTCTTGCTCAATAATATTCATATTATCGTCTAATTTCCAGCATTTTCAGTTTTAAATCATTTTCAAGTTTCTGGAGTTCGGCTTCGGCTGACTTTCGTTTCTGTCGGCCTTCATCCTGAATCTTTAACACCTCATCAAAGGTTGTAATTAACGATTCGTTGGTTATCTTTAGGGTTTCGATATCCACAATTCCCCGTTCGGATTCTTTGGCTGTATTAATGGTTTCCATTTTTAAAGTTTCGGCATTTTTTCGTAACAGCTGATTGGTCATATCCGTTACTTGCCGCTGGGCTCTGGCGGCCTCACCGGAATGAGCTACGCCCAGAGCCAGCACCATCTGACTTTTCCATAAGGGAATGGTATTAACAATGGAGGACTGAATTTTTTCCGCCATCAAGGTGTCATTATTCTGAACCAGTCGGATTTGCGGTGCCATCTGAATTGAAATCAATCGGGTCAATTCGAGATCATGAAGCTTCTTCTCAAAGCGGTTGGCCATTGCCGAAAAATCATTCACTGCCTGGGCATCTTCGGGCAATCCACTCATTTGGGATTTCTGTATAAGGGCCGGTAAATCGGTGCTTTGAATCAGTTGGATCTTTTTCTTTCCCGCCAAAATATACATCGATAACTCTTTGAAATAAGTTTTGTTGACTTCATAAAGTTTATCCATCATAGCCACATCTTTCATCAGCTGAACCTGATGTTTTTCCAAAGATTCACAGATCCGGTTGATATTGGTTTCTGCGGCGGCATATTTAACCTGCATCGAGCTGATTTTATTAGCATTTTTTTTAAAGAAACCAAAAAAGCCTTTTTCTTCTTCTGCGGATTCAAAGTTTCGCAGCTCTGAAACCATGTCCCCAAGCATTTTACCGACTTCTCCTAAATCCTTGGTTCTGACGTTGCTCAGAGCGGTCTCAGAAAATTCCGCAATTTTTTTCTGAGCACCCACACCGTACTGCATAATCAGCGCCGAGTTGCTGAGATCAATTTTTTCTGCAAATTCATTGACCATTTTCTGTTCTTCCGGGGATAGGCGAGCTTCATCGAAAATTTTATCTTCGGTTGCCATCTGATTTTTTTGATTGACCACTGGTGATTTTCCCTCGTCAAAAGGGTCAAAAGTCAGGGTCGGGGTTACCTGGTCAAAATCTTTCAGTCCATCATCCATATTTGTCTCCTTATTCAAAATCTTTTTTTGTCAGTCCCTCTTGGGCCAACATGGTATTTAATACTGAAATGTCCGTTGAAACATCTAATGCTGTATCTTCGTAAAAACCATCTAAGAGATTTTCAAACGCGTGATTAATAGTATCCATTGTCTCTTCAATTTCTTTTTTGGTGGCCATAATATTGGCTCCCTGAATCGGCTCTGCATCCATGTCCTGGTAAACCTTAACCAGCTTAAGGGTTGTTGGCAGATAATAGTTCATAAATTTTCGGATTTCCGGAACTTCCTTGGGATTTTCTTCAATGTAAACAAATATTTTTGTAATTATAATTTCCAATCGGTCAAGCTTGTTGGAAATAGCTTCTCCGGGGATGTCGTCATTGGCCTTTCTGATCTGTCTGATGGTCTGTTGTCCCTCGTCGATAACATCCTGTACCGCTTTCATATCAGGGTTACTCCGATCAATCACTCTTTGTCGTTGTACGTCTTCTTTGCGTTTCTGTTCTTCGTCCTGAAGGCGCTTTCCTTCTTTCATTTTCCGGTTGGCTTCATAAGCTTCATCGCTGATCAACAGGTAAAGTCTGTCCTCATCAATGTGTCCCTGAGGAAACATCCCCACTTGAATCATTTTTTTCAAATCCTTAACGACATATTTTGAATTGCGTCCCAAAGGCTCGGCCAATTCTTTAATTTCACAAAACGGATGGCCTTTAAGGCGTTGAACATATTGTCGGAAACGCTTGACTCTTCCTCTTAAACTCGATCCTTTTGCCACCATGCCAATGCATAATACCAAAATAAACAAAAGCGTCCCCAATGATACTTCCATTGATCCCATTGAGGCATGAATCACGTTGGACAAAATAAGAACCGCAAGCGAAAAAACAATCGCCAAGCCCATTCCGATGCTTCCAAAAACGATCAGCAGCATTCCAGAGATTCGGCCATGAGGTGATTTTGTGATAAGGTTTGTCTTTTTGTTGGCAATACTCCGATAATTGTTTTGTTTTTCCACTGTTTTATTCTGTTTTAACTCCTTAGTTTCTACGGTTTCGTAATCTGAAAACTCCATCGGTCGATCATACGTTTTGCTTTTATTATTAATGTTCTTATATTGCTTTGAATAATCTTTGCTTTCATTCCAATTACGAGTGCTTTTTTTGACTTCTTCCAATGCTCGATTCACTGTTTCTGTGATATTCTGATTCAATTTTTTGAAGTCAGTTGAACTTAGGGCATCCTGGATGATACCTTTGATATCATCCCCTATATTCGAGTATTCCTTTTTTCCCATCGCGTAACCTCCAGCTATGCTATTAATTATATCTTATTAAATATCAAAATACAATTATCAATACACGCCTTTATGCTTAATCTTAAGATAACTTCTCAAATTGTAGGTATTTGTACCCACAACAAAAAAGCCTGATTCAATCAAGCTTAGGATTGTCGAAAAATTTGAATTATATTTGCAAATTATTTGTCAGCCTTTTGTTTCTTATCCTTCCGTTTTTGCATACAAAACGGCAATTCTAAATGACATCCCAACAATAGTTCCTCATTAAGAAGAATATCATCTGTTTTGCCATCTGCAAAAACACTGCCATGATGTAAAATAATGACACGATCACAGATATCAAGAGCCATATCCAAATCATGGGTTGCGATAATTTTTGTCATTTCCAATTTTTCCAGCGTATTGATGACGTTGCGTCTTGCGCTGGGATCTAAAAACGAGGTAGGTTCATCAAATAATATAATCTGAGGATTCATGGATAACACCGAGGCAATGGCAATAACCCGTTTTTCACCTCCCGAAAGACGATGAGGCATTCGATCCCGAAGATGGGTTACGCCCAGCATTTCCAAAGCATTGTTGACCCGTTCTTCCACTTCTTCATCAGATAAAAGCTCATTTCTGGGACCGAAAGCAATGTCATCATAAACTTTAGTCATAAACAGTTGATCATCGGGATTCTGAAATACCATCCCAACCTTTTTTCGAACATCTTTCAGGGTTTTCTTTTCTACCGGTAAATCCCCTATTTTTATGGAACCTTCCTTTATTTGGGATATTCCAATAATCAGCTTAAAAAGGCTGGATTTTCCGGCTCCGTTGGCTCCCACCAGAGCAACGCTTTCGCCATCATTTATTTTTAAATCAATTTCTCGAATGGCAATATGTCCATCGGGATAAGCATAGCTTAATTTTTCTATTTCTAACACAGTTTACCTCTCTATAAAAAGCTGCCAATAATCTGGCTTAAATCAAAAAATCGCATCATTATCAATAAAAAAGCGGTTCCCAGCAAAAATATCCAATCCGCCGACTTAATCGGATCTGGTTTTGCATATAAGTAATGTCCATCATAACCCCGGCACTTCATGGCGTAATAAATGTTTTCGGCACGATCAAAACTTTTCAACAGTAATTGACCTACAAAAATACCCATATCTTTCATTTTTATACCTTTGCCTCCCGGCGACCTTAGCATATAAGCGGTGTACATATTTGAAACCTGCTCAAGCAGTACTGATATATATCGATAGGTCAGCATAATCTGTTCAACAATCAGTTTGGGAACCTTGATGGATAATAACTGATAGGAAATCTGAGGCAAGGAAGTTGTTGCTATTAAAATAAGAACCGCCATCACGGTGAAGACCGTTTTGATTGTAATGGAAAAGAAGGAGATCACACCGTATGTAATCGGGATTCCGCCAATCATTAATGCCAAATTCTGATTAAATATGATGTTTGAAATCCCTGCAAAAAAAGAAAAAGGCAAGGCAACCAGCATTCGAGTCAGCAATGGCTTATAGGGAATTTCAGCCAAGGCCATTAAAATAACCGGATAAAATGCTAAAACCACCAATCCTGTAATATTATAAGGGTCAAACGACACAACAAGAACAATATATAAAAGCGTGATCACCAATTTAACCATTGGATGCAACTGATGAATAATCGTTTTTCCTTCGGCCATTTCTTCTAGCGAGTTGATGGTATTCATGGAATCCGAAATATTTGCCATAAGTAATTCCTTCCCGTAATTTATAGTCTAACTAAAGAATAACCTCTGCTTTTCAGCAGAGGTTACCAGCAGAATCTTTTATTAGTTTATCACAAGTAACTATAAAAGATAAATAAATTTTTGCTTTTTTAAGCATCCGGCTGATTTTTCTTTTTATTCTTAATGGCATAAATCAACAATCCGGTTCCACCTGCCAATAGCAAGGTAATCCCTCCGCCGATAATCCCAGAGAGACTGGTACCAGCAGCTGAACTCTTTTCACTCGTGGATTTGAAGCTATACCCCGGTAAAAAGGCGGTTGCTTTCTGAATGTCCGCCGCCGTTTCATAAACGCTGCCATCAGCTGCCAATTCAGTTGTACCGGTTACATTTTTCATTGCCCATTCCAAACCATCTGGATTTGTAGAAGCAAAGACGGAAACTCCGCCACCGATAACTACGGCAAACACCAGTAAAATTCCCACAACTTTCTTAATCGATACCGTCTTGGCCAACTTCTTGTTTGCCACTGACGTTTCCAGTAATTCCGGTCGCATTTTATAAACGAAAACTAGTATTCCTCCGGTAACAATCCCTTCCACAAGACCAATAGCCAAATGGATTGGTATCATTAATCCCAGGAACGTAACGAAAGGTAGTTCTGTGATCCCAGATGAAAGGGTTTCAACCACAACTGAAAAGGCACCAAGTGATAAAGCAATCACGACTGAAATAATTGATGCGGTCGTAATACGAGTGGGCGTCAATCCTTTCTTGACAATCGGCCTAAAAATAAGAGGATAGATCACCAAACATGAATAAAATCCCATATTCCATAAATTACAGCCTAATGCCAGCAAACCTCCGTCAGCAAAAAACAAGGCCTGAATCAGTAATACTGCCGTTATTGTTAAAAAAGCCGGGAACGGTCCCAGCAGCGCCGCCAATAGAATACCGCCGCCAATGTGTCCACTGGAACCGGTACCGGGAATTGTAAAGTTAATCATTTGACCGGCAAAGATCACCGCTCCCATAACACCCATCAGGGGTATTTTCTTTTCATCTAAATCGTCCTTGCATTTATAAGCTGAATAAGCGATTGCTCCAGCACTTGCCGCAAGCATGATTCCTCCTACTGCTGGTGAAACCAGCGCGTCTGCCATGTGCATAATATAGTCCTCCTTATTTTCAAACTACAAGAAATGCGCTTCATGAGTTTCCTTGGCAACTGTCAGTGAGTGACGTATCCATTTAGCTGCCTGTCTTCGTACAAAAAAATACCATGAAGTAATAAACCTTGCTTCTGCAAAGAAAATACCTTCATGGCATCGTTAATTTTATTAAATTTCTCATATTTAAGATCTTCTGAAGATCTTTGTTTAATTATAAACAATCTTTGTCACTGCTGTCAAGAGTAAAATTATTTTAGGCTGCAAAGGTTTTTTTCAGGTCATCGTCTATTTCTGGTATTTTCATTTCTGTTTCTCTTCTCATTACTATTACTATTTCCTGATCTGCCTTCATTACTGTTGCCGTTTTTAATTTTGATTTTTTTATACTTAGTTTTATTTTTACGCATAAAATCGACATACATTATTCTCAGAATTGCGGCAATGATTATTAACACCACAATTGTGATATACCAGTACATGATGAGATAGTCTACCCATTTTCGAGTCTGCATGGTATTAGCCGCATAAATGGGTGTGGACTCTACGAGTTTATCTCCATTATAAACATCGACTTCACCAATTTCATCCCCTTCGTTCACATCGCCTTTAAGACTGGCAATGGTTTTATCTCCAATCAAGCGGTTTCCATCCCATTTTATTTTAGAAGTGTAACCATCCATGCTTGCTTCCGGAACGAGGCTGATTAGAGGTTCATTTGTCTTTAACTTTAATGTATTCCCATCAAACACATGATAGTTTTCTATCTTAACCTCACCATAATAATTATCATCACTGGTCCAATCAATAAAATCGTATTCTTTGATTAAGGCATTGATCGTCGCACTGGCTTCTTTGAAAACGGTTGTTTCATCACCATCCAGTATAACGCCGATGATATTTTCTCCGTTCCCTTCACCTTCAAAAACAAAACATTTTCCTGCTTCATCTGTAGAACCGGTTTTGCCGCTTGTGGCGTAACCATTGAAAAGTGGATTAGTTCCTGCTGAAAGATCATTCGACACACGATAATCGTCTGATAACTCATCAAAACTGCTGTACAGCAAAAGGTTTGTATTGTTCCATTTATGTTTGACCATATTTGTTTGGATCTCATGGACCTTGGCCCGGGTTACCATTCTTACTGGATCATCGCTAAATGCTACTTCAGCCAACTTCAGCATATCGGCCGGAGTTGTATAATGATTGGCATCCTGCAAACCATGAGGATTCACATAATTAGTCCCTGTCATTCCCAGTTCTTTTGCTTTGTCATTCATGGCCTTAATAAACCGGTCATATGCTTTTGACGAATCAAGCGTTGTATCCCCGGCTATTTTCCGGCCAATGTTAACAGCAATGGTTTCTGCCGCATCATTACCTGATGGTAAAAGCAAACCATAGAGAAGTTCCCTTAAGGTAATGGTTTCTCCAACTTCCAGACCCGCCACACTGCTGTCTGCATCAATATTTTCTATTTCATCGCCCACCGTAATGGTGTCATCAAGATTTCCGTTTTCAACCGCCACTAAAGCGGTCATGAGTTTAGTGGTACTTGCCGGATAAAATTTTTGATCCTGTTTTTGTTGATAAAGAATATCTCCACTATTCTTTTCTAAAATTATTACCCCTTCATTTGTACCAAAGGTCGGAAGACCAGCTGCAAAAATGTTGGGTGTAAAAAAGACAAGACTAAGAATTACTAACAGTCCTATTTTTCGTCTCATATCCCCTCCCAAATCTTCTATTTAATATAGCGCGTTTCCTTAAACAATTCCTTGTTTTCTTTAATTGCTTCTTCGCTCCCCAGGACACACAAGACATTTTTCTTAAGGACGCTTGAAATCATATCGCAAAAGCTTCTTAATTGTTCAACAGACGTTTCTAAAATTTCTTTTCGTTCTTTTTGCAGATCTTCAACCGTTACTCCGCTAAAATAGAAATTATCCGAAATTTCACCCTTTACCGAAGCACTCAACGGTACATCTTTACTGCTGATGGTACCAATAATATATTTTTCCAATTCTCGCTTTGAAAGATCAAGATTTTTAATATAGTCAATCGTGCCCGCATAAGCATCCAAAGTCTTTTTTAACTTTGGATCCCGATAGGAGCCAAAATACAAATCACCGCCTCGGCCAATGCTAAAGAACGCACCATAGGCACCCCCTTGAACTCTCACTTTGTTCCATAAATAATCCATTGATAAAATACCTTTTAAAACAAGTTGCGCTCCTGAATACTCAAAACCCAACTCCCGAATATTATATCCCTGAGAGACATACTGAATTTTTGCCGCCGTTAAAAAGCCCTCATTACCAATCCTTATTTCGAAATTAAAGGGATTTATTTTATCTTCTCGCTGTTGAAGCTGTGATAGATACGTTTCTAACGCACTCAGGGTTTTCTCTTTTATTTCTTTTGTCCCGGTGATACTGATAATCGGTTTTTGAGTGGTAAATATCCGCTTTGAAATTCGCGTCATCTTTTCTGCCAGTGCAGCGAATTTTTCATCAAAATTAGCTTCCAGATCAGCAATAAAACGATAGAATTCAATCCCACCGAACTCTTCAAAAAGGCGCGCCGATTGTGAATAATAAGACTGCAGCCGCTGAACGCCTACCACATGTCCGGCGGTTAAAAACTGCGTTTCCTTTTGGGTTTTAATCTCTCTAATCATATCATAGATCAGGTTTTTTTCATTATACTGAGTTTGCGTCAACACGTCTGTCATCAGATTGATCAAGGTTGGTATTTTTTCAGTAATAGCTTTTCCTTTGATATAACAATTGGATCGAAAATCGCCTAAATGATGAACATCATCGTAAGACTCAATACCGAAGGAAAGTCCGCCTGTATTGATTTCAATTTCTTGACTCAATCGATGATAATCCATATTCTTGGTACTCAATCCACCTAACATTTTACACATAAGCGACAGATATTTTAAGTCTTCCTGGGGAATATCACTATAATCAAAATAGAGTTTTAAATATGAAATATCGCCTGTAAATCCGGGATGAAAAAGTAATGTGGTATCCAGAGTCTCTTCAATCTCCAAGGGGTACTTTCGTCCTTCTTTGTTTATATCCTCTAAAGAAAGTTTCGGAATCTTTTCTAAATTCTCAGGACTATCTTCTTCGTTTTGTCTTTTCATCAATATTTGGGTTTCGTTAACCAGATTCAGCAGTTCTTCCTGAGATAATCCCGCCTTGTAGGCGGCAAGCTTTTCTTCCAGTTTTCTATCTGCCTGTTCTTGAAGGTTATTATCTGGAACAATGGTCACCAATGATTTAAAGGTGTTGTCGATCAGTAAATGTTGGATCAATTTCTCAAAGTAACCGTCTTTCCAGCTGGATTTAAACTTTTTAAAAGCTGCCTTATATTTTAAATAATCCGTTGGATCATTTCCATAGAGCCAGTTATCCATAATATCGATGCCATAGATCAAACCTTTTGGATACGAACCGTATTCTCCCTCAATATGGGAAAATTCATAAATATTTATCCCCGCTTCCACACTCAGGGGATCCAGACCATCTTTGACAAGTTTTTTTAAAACATCTTCAATCGTTTTTACAAAAAGTTCTCCATCTTTTGCTTCTGTATTTTTAAGGGTAATTGAAAAGCAAGGCTGTTTTAATGAATTACTGTATTGATAACTCACGTCTTCAGCAATTTGAAGCGCCAATAGGGCTTCCTTTAATGGTGATGAATTATTGCTTAATAAAATATGCGATAGGATATCGAAGGCCAATGCTTCTTCATAAGGCAGTGTATTTCCCAGAACCACATTGAATGCCAGATAAGCCCTGTTTTCCAGGGGTTCTTCTTTTGAAACACCATAAGAAGCCACAAGATTTTGCTGCTTTTTAAATGGTGCTTGTTCTTTTATATCACTATCCACCGTTTGTTTTTCAAAATCAGATAAATATTCATCATTGAGATATTTTAAATGATCTCTGACATCGCCATCTCCATACAGGTAGATGTAGCTGTTGGATGGATGGTAATATTTTTTATGAAATGCCAGAAAGGCTTCATAAGACAGTTCCGGAATAACTTCTGGATCCCCACCGGATTCAAATCGATAACAGGACTGGGGATAAAGGGATTCAAAAACTTTATTCTGAAGAACCTCTTCTGGATTTGAAAAAGCCCCTTTCATTTCATTATAAACAACGCCGTTATAAATAATGGGGTCCTCACTGTTTTCAATATGATAGTGCCAGCCTTCCTGATAAAAGGTATAAGGATTTTCATAAATATTGGGATAGAATACCGCATCCATATAGACATCCATGAGGTTCATAAAATCTTTGGCGTTTGTGCTGGCAATCGGATACATTGTTTTATCCGGATAAGTCATGGCATTTAAAAACGTGTTGAGCGAGCCCTTGGCCAGTTCTACAAAAGGTTCTTTAACCGGATATTTTCTGGATCCACATAAAGTTGAATGTTCAATAATATGCGGCACTCCAGTACTATCTGTTGATGGTGTTCTAAAACTAATGGAAAAGACTTTATTGTCGTCTTCTGCTGAAACATATAAACATTGGGCACCGGTTTTTTCATGGATAAACATCCGTGCAAACCCATCAATTTCTTCCACAAATTCTTCTTTTTTCAGAATAAACCCATGAACATTCTCTTCTAATTTAAACATTTTTTCTTGTTGTTTCATTAATTCTTCTTTCAAATGCCTCTCCTTTTTTTATCTATTTTTATTCTATTATTCCATTTTTCTTAAGATATTCTTTCATTTTTCGTTCGTGACCCATTTCGGTCGGTTCATAAAAATGAGTGCCCACCAAATCATCGGGAAGATATTGCTGAAGCACATAGTGCCCTGGATAACTGTGAGGGTACTTGTAGGTCAGTCCTCTCCCCAGTTTTTCACTTCCAGAATAATGTGTGTCCTGTAAGTGAGCCGGGACATTGCTGTTGGATGCATGCTGAACGGCTGAAAGTGCCGCATCGATTGCCACATACGAAGCATTGCTCTTAGGGGCACAGGCCAGAAAAACAACTGCCTGCGCCAGATTGATTCGTGCTTCCGGCATGCCGATAAATGAAACGGCATCTGCTGCCGCCATTGCCACCGGCAGCGCCATGGGTTCTGCATTGCCGATATCTTCTGAAGCCGAAATAACAATCCGGCGGGCAATAAATTTAGGATCTTCCCCCGCCGTTATCATTTTGGCCATCCAATACAACGCTGCATCGGGATCAGAACCCCGAATGCTTTTGATAAATGCGGAAATCGTATCATAATGGTTGTCTCCGTCTTTATCATATTGAACGGCTTTTTGCTGAATGCATTCCTGGGCTGTTTCCAGATCAATATGAATCACACCATCTTCATCTTTATCAACGGTAAGAATGCCAAGTTCCAAGGCATTTAAAGCCCTGCGCACATCTCCATTGGACACTTCCGACAAATAGCTGATGGCCGCTTCGTCACATTTTACTTTCATAACGCCATAGCCGTTATCTTTGTCGGTAATTGCTCTAGAAATAACGCTCCGAATATCTTCTGGGGTGAGTTTTTTAAATTCAAATATGGTTGACCGGGAAAGCAGTGGCGAGTTAATCTCAAAATAGGGGTTTTCAGTTGTTGCCCCAATCAGCGTCACCAAGCCTCTTTCCACACTGGGTAACAAAGCGTCCTGCTGAGCCTTGTTAAAACGATGAATTTCATCGATAAACAAAATGGATTTTTTATTGTAAACGCCCAGATTGTTTTTTGCTTTTTCTAAAACATCGGTAATTTCCTTTTTCCCGGAGGTTACCGCATTCAATTCATAAAAGGATGAATTCGTGCGGTTTGCAACAATTTTTGCTAGGGAAGTCTTTCCGGTTCCCGGGGGGCCGTAAAAGATGACTGACGACAGTTTATCCGCTTCAATGAGTCGATACAGCAGCTTGCCCTTTGCAATAATATGTTTTTGTCCAACAAATTCTTCAAGAGTTCGAGGGCGCATTCGAACCGCTAATGGCGCATTATCAGCCATTTTTTCCTGATAATTGATTCCAAAAAAACTTTCCTGCATGTTTCCCTCACCCTTCCTTCTCTATTTCTTCAATTTCAGTTTCTGTTAGTTCAAAATATTGATACAACCATTGATCAACCGTATTGAGAATTTCCAAACGATTCATTTCATTCTCAAGCAAGCTAATCTTTATGATTTTATCATAGAATCCATTGAATAGCCTAGTGCTTTCTTCATCCAGATCCGGTATTCTGAGTTTTAATAAGGTATTGGGGTAGTATTCATAAAGCTTGTCCCCCAATTTTTTAGCAAAGGATTTAAAATAATAGTTATAAAGGTGACTATTTAACAGCACCACTAAAAGTTCTTCTGTGACCTTATGATAAAGCCGGGGCTTCAGAATCAATCCATACACATCCGCACTGAAATAACTTTTTTTATCATCAATGGCAAAGCGGTTTTTTGTCGCCTTATAAGGATAGATAATTTTTTTTCTTTCGAAATGGCTGGGATTCCGGCCCCATTGAAGAAAATACCAAGGCAGCTTTCCGTTCTGGCATTCCCTGCGTTTTTCCAGTTTTTCCCGATATTTTCGTAAATGCTTCAGAACCACAGAATCGGATTCTATGGCATCAATCTCGTTGGTGTAAAGAATTTTTTTCTGCGGCTCGGCAATGGTAAAAGTTCTGACATCTTTATTTTTTATCCACGGTTTCAGATGACTTTCTTCAAAATTTTTCAGGTTTTCATCATTATTATCAAAAATGAATGCTTTGTCATTTCCGGTGATAATCCCCTGAAAACTATGAACGATATTATCCAAAGTAAACGGTGTCTTTTTTTCAATTTTTTCGATGATCGCTTTTGTAATCGGAGAATATAGCCGCCAGAGATCATCACTCAAAGAATTCTGGGAAACAAAATAAGATTCAAAAGGTTTCTCTTCTAACTTATTTCCCCCATCCAATGAATTGATTAAATGGGAATAGGAGTCAGGTTTATGATTTTTTATAAAAAAGCGTTTTATCCTGATCTCGCCGTTTTTTTCTGTCTTTTTATTTTTTCTCAGCCTGATAATCGCCGGGTCGATCCCCACTCCCGGAATAATACGGATACCATTGAAATCAACAATTTCTTCAATTTCAAAAGCACTTTTGATAAAACTGCGAAGGGGTTTCCCATAATAGGCTTCTAAAAAATAGCGGGAAGTGATGTGAATTAATAGTCCATCCTGTTTCAATAATTCCCAGCCCCGATTGATAAAGCAATAGGACAGATCTCCCTTATCCTGATAGACTAAAGGATATCGATTCTTCAGCTTTTTCATATAGGCACTGTCTATTTCTTTGTGACCCACATAGGGGGGATTCCCAATAATGATATCCACTGATTTCTCAATAATCAGCTCTTCGGTGAGAATATCACCACATTGAATCCCCAATGGTCTGACATAAGTATTTCCCTTTAAAACAAGAATAAGTCGAGTTACCAGACAAGCGACGGAATCCCGGTCAACCCCAACCAGAATTTTTTCCAGCAGTAATCGATGAAGTATTTCTTTTTCTTCGCCGCACATGTTCTCTCCATACATTTCAAATATTCGCTCGTATACGGCATTTAAAAGGGATCCACTCCCACATGCCGGATCAAATATGCGGATGGTTTTATATTTTTCATCCACTTCGTACTTTTCCAGTGCTTTTGATGCCATATAATCCGCTAAATTTTCTGGTGTATAAAAAACACCATGGTTTTTTTTATGGTTTAACATCATACTCTCTTCATAGAGGTCGCCAATAATTCTGGGATTTTCTCCTTCAAATGAAGGAGCCGTCGTCACAAAATCACAGATCCACTCCCAGATCATGTTTCCAAGGGGTTCTAAATCCTGATCTTCCTCTTCCCAGAATATCTTTTCAATGGCTTTCCCCTGCCATAAATCGATAAAATAATCGAAAGTGAAATTCTTTTTTAATTCTTTTTCATATTGAATAAAATCAATATGATGATTGTTAACAAGATACTTTAAAAAAATACACTTCAATAAAAAAAGTGTATTACCTCTCGTGTGGGTAAGATAATTGTATTGATTGAAAAAAATAGACATTTTATCTGCAATGCATTGGAGATTCATAATTACCTCTTTCGATTAGAATGTTTGTTTGGCTTTTGGTTTTATTATAACATTTTTATGATAAAAAGAATAAAGATTTGAGGGTTTATAGTTTGACAAAAAAAAGCTGTGAAAATTTAAAATTTTCACAGCTTTTAATTCCTTATTGGTGCGAGAAACGGGAATCGAACCCGTACGCCTTTCGGCACACGCCTCTGAAACGTGCTTGTCTGCCAGTTCCAACACTCTCGCATGACATTCATTTTCAAGTACCGTTATAGATTACCTTTTTTTTTATAAATTGTCAAGTTCTTCCTTGTTTTTTCTCGCATAATAATCAACTTAATCACAATTCAACAGTTATTCTAATGCCGCCTAACAAAAACTCAGCCAAACTTAAAAAAAGCAACGGCGGCAATCCCCACCTGAAAAAGCAGTATTACCGGTAATCCCAGCGAAAATTGCAAGTGCTTTGTCTTATGATGAAAAACCTTCATACCTATTATTCCGCCAACGCTTCCCCCCACTACACTGAAAATCAGCAAGGTTTTTTCTGGTATTCGCCAGGCATCACGTTTTGACCGTCTTTTGTCTTTCCAGAACAAAATAAAGGTGACGAGATTGATTGCTATAAGATATAAAGTTAAGTAAAGAATAAAAATTTTCATGATATTATCTTTCTAAATTTATTTTGCGTTTTAATCTGTGATCCATAGCAGTTAAAAAAAGATCATCGCCAACTTCTTTAAGGCCAATTATTTTATCTATTGTGAGACAATTATATCCAATAATAAATAATCAGCCTTAAAAACAGACTATAGCTTTCTCTTTATCTTTCCATTAATCCTGGATAGAGAGGATATTTTTCAGTTAGATAAGCAACTTTTTCACGAGCTAAATCTAAATCCTTCTTAATTAAAGCCGCTTCAATCGCATCAGCAACTATTTCCATATCATTCTCATTTAAACCTCTGGTAGTTATTGCAGGTGTTCCCACTCGAATTCCACTGGTTACAAAAGGACTTTCTTTATCATAAGGAATGGCGTTTTTATTGGCTGTAATATTAACTTTACTCAATGTTTCATCAGCTTCTTTTCCGGTTAATCCCACTTTGCTGACATCCAGCAGCATCAGATGGTTATCTGTCCCCCCAGATATAATTCTAAATCCACGCTTTTCGAGAGCCGCTGCCAGGACTTTGGCATTTTTGACAACCTGTTCCTGATAAGCCCTAAACTCTGGAGTTGCCGCTTCTTTAAATGCAACCGCTTTTGCTGCGATCATATGCTCTAAAGGACCACCCTGTGTTCCGGGAAAAACCCCTTTGTCGATGAGTTTAGCATACTCCTTTTTGCATAAAATAATGCCGCCTCTTGGGCCTCTCAATGTTTTATGCGTCGTCGTAGTTACAAAATCTGCGTAAGGCACCGGGCTTTGATGCTGTCCTGCTGCAACAAGTCCTGCAATATGTGCCATATCCACCATTAAATAGCAACCTGCCGCTTTCGTCATTTTGGATATGCGCTCAAAATCAATAGCTCTTGGATATGAACTTGCGCCAACAACCACTAATTTAGGATGGTGTTCCTTTATAAGTTTTTCTATTTCATCGTAATTGATCATTTCCGTATCCTGATCAACACCGTAAGAAACGAAATGATAATATTTTCCAGAAAGATTAGCTGGACTTCCGTGAGTTAAATGCCCACCCTGATCCAGACGCATACCTAAAACCGTATCACCTGGTTCCAAAATAGCCATATAAACAGCTGTATTTGCTTGAGCACCGGAATGCGGTTGCACATTGGCATGTTCGGCACCAAAAAGAGCTTTTGCTCGATCAATGGCAACCTGTTCAATCTTATCCACATGAACACATCCTCCATAAAATCGATGTCCCGGGGTACCTTCTGCATATTTATTGGTTAAATGACTTCCCATGGTACTCATAACCGCTTCTGACACAAAGTTTTCAGAGGCTATTAACTCTAAATGACTTTGTTGCCGATGTAATTCCTTTTCCATGAGTTCGTAAATCTCTGGATCTGCAACCTTCACTTCTTCAAAAAACATACTTATCCTCCATAAAAACTCTTTCTATTGTCATTTACCGATTTGATAGCCTCTCTAAGGATGCGGCAATACTTTTCATATAGCTCGATAATTCTTCAGTCTTTTTCTTAAAATAAAATACAAACATTATGCCTGACATTAAAAAAAAGATAAGCAGTATCGGGATAATATTCCATGCCACACCAGCCATACTATTAACAAATTCATTCATATTGTCCTCCAACAGGCAAACTGTCCTCCTACAGGCGACACTTGTACGGCAATAACATTTACTATTGTAACACTTTATTTTGACATTGCAATACATTATAGGATATTTTCTTATTTATTCGTGTGATTTGAGCAAATTACTGTTCATTCAACTTACTCACTAATATATTAACGGTAATTACTTTAGTGTGTTTATTTTTGACTCTCCTTCGGATTAATAAATACGCCTGATTTTCCGCCTGATTTTTTTGCTAAATATATTTTTTCAATCGTCATTTCCCGATCAACTGCTTTACACATATCATAAATTGTAAGGGCTGCTATGGATACCGCCATTAGCGCTTCCATTTCCACACCGGTCTGTCCGGTATTTTTAACAGTCGCCTCAATCAAAATTTTTGAACGATCCTGATCAATTTCAAAAGCAATATCGCTTCCTGAAATAAAAATATTATGACACATGGGGATGAGATCAGCGGTGTGCTTAACGCCCATAATTCCAGCAATTTGCGCGACTCCCAGGACATCCCCCTTTTTCATTTGTCCATCAATTATTTTTTGCAGAGTCTCTTTTTTCATAGCAATTGAGCCCTTGGCTATGGCAACCCGTTCGGTTGTGTGTTTTTCTGTAACATCCACCATTCGGCCTCTTCCAGCTTCATTAAAATGGGTAAACTCTAAATTCTCTTTTTCCATATTCAACCTCCAATTTCATTCATATTTCTCAATAATTGTTTTTCATTTTCATCAATATGATGTTGTTCCGGTTTTTCGCCAACGGCCTGTTTCACTATCTCTTCATAGCTCTTGCCTTCTTTTCGAAGGGCTACGATATCAATTTCGAAGTCCGAATGAAGACAGGGTTTAATTTTGCCGTCGGAGGTAACCCGAATGCGATTGCATTCTTTACAGAAATGTTTGCTAATTGGATTAATCAGACCGACTTTTCCTTTTGCCCCAGGCAGCCGATAATATATGGCTGGCCCTGATTTGTCCAGTTCAATAACTGACTGCAGTTCTGGCACTTGTCTTAAAACCTCATCATTTGACAGGTATTTATTTTCAGCAAAACCGATTGATTCTCCCAACGGCATCAGCTCAATGAAGCGAATATCCACTTCATGATCTTTTGTAAAGTTAACAAAGGAACCGATTTCATCATCATTAAAGCCCTTAATAAGAACGGTGTTGATTTTTATGGGATGCATTCCCACTTCCTTTGCCGCTTCAATTCCTGCCAGTACATCTTCAATATGCCCCCAGCGCGTTATTTGATGATATTTATCCGGATCAAAGGTATCTAAACTGATATTCACTCGTGTTAATCCCGCTTTTTTTAATTCTTTTGCATATTTTGGCAATAAAATACCATTCGTTGTCATCGTTAAATCTTTTATTTCTGGAATCATGCCAATCTCTCGGACCAGGTCCACAATACCATGCCGAACCAATGGTTCCCCGCCAGTCAACCGAACCTTGTCAATGCCTAACGCAACGCCAGCTTTTATTAGGTCGAGCATTTCTTCAAAAGATAGGTTCTTAGTATGAGCGTGTTTCTCAACCCCCTCTTCCGGCATACAGTACACACATCGCAAATTACACAAATCTGTTATGGAGAGACGCATGTAATTAATTTTTCTACCGTAATGATCCTTCATCAGTTTCCTGCTTTCTCCCCTGTGTCTTCTAAGGGTTTTTCTGTCTCTTAGCTTTTCAATAACATAACCCTGATTCTTAGTTTTTCAACATATTTTTCTGTTGTTTCTATTCTAACGATTTTTCTTTAAAAAAACAACCTGAATTACGCTCTTTAATTATTCATTAAAAATTGTTATACTGTAGGAGAAAATCTTTTAAAGTGTGAATTTTTCACATTTAATATTTAAGGAGAAAATAATGTATCGAACAGGAATAATGACCTTAAGCGATAAAGGCTCCCAAGGTCAACGAGAAGATAAAAGCGGCCCTTTAATTCAAACGATGCTGGAATCAGTGGGGAATTATGATGTCGTAAAAACGACGATACTCCCTGATGATGTCGACACCATCAAAGAATCTCTGATTGCCTGGGTTGATGCGGATAATCTGGATTTAATTCTAACCACCGGCGGTACGGGATTTTCCCAACGAGACTGGACACCGGAAGCTACAGCAGCCGTATGTGATCGAATGGCCCCAGGCATTCCAGAAGCAATGCGATATTATAGCCTACAAATAACACCAAAGGCGATGTTAAGCAGAGCAACCGCTGGGATCCGGAAAAGAACACTCATTATCAATCTTCCTGGCAGCCCGAAAGCTGTTAAAGAAAACCTCGAAGCCATTTTACCTGCACTTGACCATGGCTTGGAAATGCTGTTGAGTTCCGGTTCCGCTGATTGCGGTGAACCGATCAAATAATCTGTATAAAAAAAACGCATCTCACTAAACCGAGGTACGTTTTTTTTTATTTTTAAAGCTCTAGCCCATTAAGAATATCACGTAATTGTACCAGCTCATCCGCTGTCAATGTGATCCCTTTTCGCATTTTCTCATGATCCGCATTCCAATCTCTCAGATCGTATTTTGGATCACGTTCGTTCCAACTAACCAAGTTTAATTCTTTTTGCCACCCATTCGGCAATTCGCTTAAAACACCTATTTCTTCTACAACTTTAAAAGTAATTGCTGCTGCCATCTCGTCCTCACTTTTTACTGTAATAATTCATCTAGTTTTCCACTAAAATCAATTTCTTTAAGTTCTGAAAAACCTCCGATAAAAGTCTCGCCAATAAAGATAAAAGGTACCGTATAATGATTCGTTTGTTCCTGTAATTGTCGCCGGGTTTTGTCATCATTATAAATATCAGTATCGGTATATTTTAGCCCCTTATCATCCAGAAGTTTTTTTGCCCCATTGCAATACGGACAGTGTGCCCAAGTGTATAACTTAATTTCCTTTTTCATCGGTCATCCTTTCCAACTCTCATAGTTTGTTCTTAGTTCGTTTTTCTCTACATTCATTCATTTTAACGCTTATTTTCTAACTGTCAACAAATAATTCTTAAAATTTTGTAGAATTATTGAGTTATTTATCGTATTATTATTCTAACAACAAATAAAAGGAGATAATGATGCAAAATGTAACTGTCGTGGATCATCCACTCATCACACACAAATTAACCCACCTTCGAAAGATAGAAACCTCTTCCCGAGAATTCAGGGAATTAGTCAAAGAACTATCCAGCCTCATGGCTTGGGAAGTGACTAAAAACTTTCCATTGAAAGATATTGACATTGAAACCCCCATATGCCAAACAACACAAAAAGTTCTAGCTGAAAAGGATGTCGTTATTGTTCCCATTTTGCGGGCGGGACTGGGGATGGTCGAAGGATTCACTAATATTATTCCCAAAGCAAAAATTGGCCATATCGGGCTTTATCGAGACCCTGAAACCCTACAGGCGGTTGAGTACTATAAGAAACTCCCGTCTGATATTGCGGAGAGAGAAGCGATTATCGTCGATCCCATGCTTGCTACCGGTGTCTCTGTCATCCACACCATTCGACTTTTAAAAGAAGCCAATTGTAAGAATATCAAAGTTGTTCATATTCTTGCCTGTCCCGAGGGAATTAAAGCCGTAACAACCGCTTATCCGGAGATACCGATTTTCTGCGCTGCCATCGATGATCACCTCAATGAACATTCCTATATTGTTCCTGGTTTAGGTGATGCCGGAGATCGGCTTTTCGGAACAAAATAACACTCAATTTATTAAATTGGAGGCTACCATGAAACGATCAGGATATAACTTATTCACTGCAATAGCTCTTATCGTTGGGATCGTCGTTGGATCAGGTATCTTTTTTAAAAGTGATAATATTCTTATTGCCACCAATGGAAATGTTTTTTTGGGAATTCTCATCTTTGTTGTCGCTGCGATCAGTATCGTATTTGGGTGTTTGACCATTGCCGAACTGGCAGCGAGAACAGATCTTCCCGGAGGGATCCTTACCTATGCTAAAGAATTTATCAGCCCGAGTATGGGCTGTGCCTATGGTTGGTTCCAGACTTTTATTTATCTGCCAACTATCACAGCCATTTTAATCTGGGTATCCGGCATCTATTTTTGTATTCTGTTTAATGTGAACCAAACTCTGGAAATTCAAATTCTGTTGGGAATTTGCTGTTTTTTTGTTTTTTATATCATAAACATCCTTTCAGCTAAAATCGGCGGAGGGTTTCAAAGTATTGCCATGATTATTAAACTTCTCCCCCTCATTGTCATTGGGATTGTCGGTCTAATATTTGGCGGAACAAACACCACCTTTGCTAATGATGCCCTTTCCCAAGTATCATCCACAGGCTGGCTCGGCGCCATCGCTCCAATTGCCTTTTCTTTTGACGGATGGATTATCTCCACAACAGTAGCCTATGAAATAAAGAACAGCAAGCGCAACCTTCCTTTAGCTCTTTCAATTAGTCCACTCATCATTCTGGTCCTCTATCTCATTTACTTTGTTGGCATTTCCAATTTAGTCGGACCCACCACCATTATGAAAATGGGTGATGCTCATCTGGATTTTGCCGCGAATATGATTTTTGGTCCCAGCGGAGCAAAGATCGTCATGTTGTTTGTTTTTATTTCTGTTTTGGGCACCTTAAACGGATTGATCATGGGTATGATCCGCCTGCCGTATGCTTTGGGTTTGGATAACATGATTCCAAAAGCAACTATCCTTGCACGCATTTCTCCCAAAGTCGATTTTCCAGTGAATTCAGCACTCTTTTCCCTCGTCCTCATTGCCTTTTGGTTGGTCGTTCACTATTTCACTCAAAAATTCGCATTGTTCCCAAATTCTGATATTTCTGAAATCGCCATTGTTACCAGCTATCTATTGTATCTGGGCTTATATTATAAAGTTTTTATTTTATGGAAAAAGAAAGAAATAAAAAGCTTATTTAGAGGACTTATCTGTCCGATTTTCGCATCTATTGGTTCCTTGATTATTTTCTCTGGCGGTCTTCAAAACCCACTATTCGGATTATATCTTAGCATTTGCCTGATTGCCTTTGGATCCGGCTACGCTTACTACCGCTTTGGCGTTTTAAAAAAGAAAATACAAATAAAATAAATTTTTATTTTATGTTAGATTATAAATATTAGGGTATATAGTTAATATAGCTTTTCTCCTCAAAGCATATACAATAGAAAGATGGCCATCCCTTTATTAGGGATGGCCTCTTTCTATTTATAACCTGACTGATTTACACATATACGATGTTGACCTCTTTGTTAAAGCAGCGAAGTAAATCAATCAACTCTTGGGTAATCCGCCATTTTGTAGTCAATTCTTCGGGAAAATCCGGATTTTGATGATCCGGGTTAATCGAATTTCCCATGATGATATCAATCGTCGTACATTTGTTAATTAGATAATTTGCCAGCATAGAAGCCCCGTTTTTTGCTTCGAATATTTCATGGCCACATCGGTTATTCAGATATTCTTTAAGTAAGTGAACCGTTTCTCTAATCGTCAAAACTCCTTCCGTTACCAAATCCACACCTTTCATATACCCAACCGGTGGAACTCTGTCAGAAATGGTGGAAAGATCAATTTCAATTTCTTCCCCATATTCCCGCGACACAATATTTCCAGCCGTTCCTCCGCAGATAATTTTTTTCCCCCGAGCCTTATCCAGCAATCGCTTGACTTCAGCATCCTTTGACTTGTCAAGAGGAGGCCCTGAGAATATTGTCAGATAACTTCTCTCTTCAGCTCTAATAACAACTGCTGTGGTATCATCTCCCGGTTCCTCTCCGTAAAGGTTGTAACAGGTATCAATCAGCGCCATGGAAATTTCCTTTGCGTTTTTGTTTTCATAAGTTCGTGCCAATATATAATCTGACGCTTCCTCCCATTGCCATCCAAAGTTTAAAAGATTCCCTATTCCGGCATGAATGACACCATCACTAAAGAAAGCCAAAATATCGTCTTTTTCAATTTTTATCGTCGTTTCAAAAACGGATTTTTCTTGAAATTGTATGGGTTTTCTATCCAATTCAATAATTTCTCCATCACGAATGAATATCAGTGGCGGATTGTCAAACTCAAGAATATAGGCTGTCCGATTGCGAAAAACCTGTACAATAGTAAAAGTAGAATAAGCAAGATTACGAACCTTGCATTTTGGCAAGGTCTCTTCCAATGTCTCAAGGACATCCATAATTCCCATTTTTTCTTCCAGCATCGTTGCGGTAATGGTCGAAGTCATTGTTGCCAATATATTGGCTTTAACCCCGCTCCCTAAACCATCCGCCAATACCACGATGATACTTTCATCATTAATCCGAATTTCGACATTGTCTCCGCAAAGTTCTTCATGAACTTTATTGACGCTGTCATGGGCAATATCCATAAATAAAGACATTAAAATTCATCCTCCCGATTTCCCACAATTTTTTGCAGTTTTGTCAAGGTTACCTTGGTTTCAGCCGTTGTTTCCCCCAGTAATCCGGCAATCTCGTGAGCAACCCGCATCTGTTTGTCGATGACTCGCTGTGCCATACTAAGGGTTTCTTCCTGCATTTTTAGAAA
The DNA here is from genome assembly GCF_008086615.1 of Acetobacterium tundrae. Lineage (GTDB taxonomy): Bacteria > Bacillota > Clostridia > Eubacteriales > Eubacteriaceae > Acetobacterium > Acetobacterium tundrae. The sequence goes on along the minus strand of NZ_RXYB01000001.1, from coordinate 31,696 downwards.
ATCCTGTTCCCGTTGCTCCTGTTTGGTAATGTCAATAAAAATTCCCATATACAATTCTTCTTTCGGTATATAGGTCAGTATTTCCATAAAGACCAGGTTTTCACGTTCATAAATCCCTTTTCCTGTATAGAGGCAGTTTTTTTCATAATTCAGTTTTCTAAATGGATCATAATCCAGAACTTCCATAAAATTATAATGGAAAACATCTTCCTTTTTAACTTTAAACAGTTTCTCCGCTGCACCATTAAATTCAATAATACGATAAGTTTTGTCAAGAATCGCAATTGCATTTGGGGTTGTTGTGACAATGATATTCGAAATGGCTTCGTTTTGACTCGATATCAGCGGCAAACACATTTCGATTTCTGCCATATTCCAATATACCGCCCTAGCCTTGTCTCGACAGGTGTCATATCCGCAAGTTCCACAATTCAATTCATCCCGCTTATTGAATTTTGACATTTGTCTCAGAATTTTCTCAAGTTCCTCTTCCGGCACTTTCCCAAGATGATGAACCGGACGCTTATGAAAACTTCTTTTCGTATCGATTTCAGGAATCTTTTCCACTGATAATTTGTTTTTGTTCATGTCAATATAAGTTTGCAGCATTTCCACCTTTTCATATTTGGATAACCGGCTATGGATATTCCCCGGGCCATTAATACATCCTTCCTCACAGGCATTCATTTCGATCCAATATTTTTTGTCCAAATTTTGTATTTCATCCATAAATAGAATACAGTCTGCTACTCCATCGATTTGTAAAATCTTTCGACTGCCGTCTAAATCTTCAACACAACTTTTTGAAAGTCCTCCAATTTGAGAATATAATCTTCCAATGTTTGTTCCGATGGCATCGAATGCTTCCACATCTGATTTAGTGGCATCGATATTTTTTTCCTTCATCCAAACATCAATTTCATCAAACGTCAGCACGGCATCAATGATTCCACTTACTTCTTCTTCAAGAACCTCCATTTTTTTTGCAAGGCAGGCTCCCGCATATACGATCTTTGCATCAGGATATTTTTCTTTTAAAATTTTTCCGTGGGCAATCATGGGTGAAACTTGTTTACTCAAAGAGGAAACAAATTGAGGATAATATATTTCGATCAGATTTTTGATAGCAGCACATGAAGACGCAATGACAAACTGATTATTACTATAATAATCTTTTATATAGGAATTAGCGACGGCATCTCCCCCAATCGATGTTTCTTCGATAATGCTAAACCCGAGTTCTCTAAGCGCTCCAATATATTGTCTGGGATGATCCATATAATAAGTTGACGGAAAAACGCCTTCTAAACTCAATACCACTTTTTCATTTTTTAACCATTGTTTGACAACTGAAACATCGCTTTGAATTTCCTTTGCATTATGGGGACAAATTTTAATACAGTTTCCACATCCGATACACATCGTTTCTATGATCTGCGCATGTTTGTCTTTCAGTTTTATGGCCTTGATGGGACAATTTCGAATACACTTATAACAATTTCGACATTTTTCTTTAGAAAAATTAATAATACCCAATTAATTCTCTCCTATTATCTGATTAAAAATTTTTTCAACATTCTTCATTGAAACAGCATAAATAACATCATTATATTCAACCGAAACACCTTCAGCACAATGTCCCATACAAAAGGAACCAACCAATTCAATTTCTTCTTTTAGGCCCTGCTCGTCAATCAGTCGATTGAATGCCTGCACCACCTTATAAGATCCATTTACATGACAAGCACTGCCAACACAAACTCTTATTGTTTTCATCTCACGTTCCTCTTCCAAAAATCTAATTACTTCATATTATCATCAGAAAAATTGACTGTCAATGTTTCAATAAAAATGTTATGATAAATAAATTAACTTAGTTGCTTTTTCAAATTCAGATAATTTATCACTTATTATATTTAACCGCTTTCAATCTATGACTACTTATATGCACTTTTATTTACCCTGTAATTTTTTACTTAAACAATATTTTTATCCTCCTTACAAGCATGAATATAAGCTATTCCTTAATTTGTTCCTAAATTCTCTTCTTCCTTGACGTTAGGCATATTATTTGCTAAAATCATACTAATTGAATATTAATTTATTGACAAAATAAAAACCAATCCTTTCAGTGCTTTTTATTTTTTTGCCAGTAAATGTTCGTTGAAAATGTCCATGCTTTTGATTATTATGAGAACTGATAGTATTGATAAAATTTCAGAATGCTTTAAGCAGTTATTTTACTTTTCCACTGTCCCTTTTGCGCATATTTAATAGCGATTTTGAACCAATGGAATTACTGTTTTTTTATCGTATTTAATTAATTGACTGTTCCTTTTTCATCTGAATATTATTTACTTTCCACTAAAGAAAAAAACAAATTTGACGAAGATTAATATGTTAATAACAACTAATTTAACTGGTCTTAATCTTTTACAGACCATAATGAATTGTCTTTGTTAAATTTAAAGGAGGATCAGTTTTTGAACATTGGTTATATCATTGCTTTTGTATTTTCCTGGATATCCATTATCGCCGCATTCCTTATTGAAGGTGGCAGCATCGTATCCTTATTATCACCAACCGGGTTTATGATTGTAATCCTCGGAACGCTTGGTGCTACTGTTATGTCTTTCCCCTTGTCCGACATAAAACACGTCCCCAAACTATTTAAAGTTCTTATTAAAAATGATAAGAATGATCTACTGTCTTTAATTGAACAAATTAAGGCCATGTCAAAAACAGCGAGAACAAAAGGGATTTTAAGTCTTGAAAAGGAAATTGTTGATCAAACCGATATTGACCCTTTTACCAAACGCGGACTAGAATTCATTCTAGACGGTCTCGATCCGGTGAAAACAAGGGAAGCGCTGGAATCAGATCTTGAGATGATGTCGCACCGGCACAAATCAGGGGCAGCGGTTTTTGAAGCCGCCGGCGGTTATGCACCTACCATGGGTATTATCGGAACGGTTATGGGTCTGATCAATGTATTGGGTCAAATGTCTTCAAACCCGGATGGGTTAGGCGAATCCATTGCAGTCGCCTTTATTTGCACTCTATATGGTATTGCAACTGCAAACCTTATTTGGCTTCCCATCGCAAGTACTCTTAAAATGAAAAGCAAAGAAGAAATCGTTCGTAATTCAATGATCATCGAAGGTTTAATTCTTCTCCAAGAAGGCGCAAATCCTAATTTTATTGAAGACAAACTTAAGGGCTATCTATCCAAAGAAGATTTAGCAAAAGCCGGCGGCGGAGACTCTAAAGACGCGAAAAAATCTTCAGGTAAATCAAAGAAAAAAGATAAATAGAAGGAGTTTGAGCTAATCAATGAAACACCAAGAAGAACCGGAAAAAGACAACAGCGAGCGATGGATGCTCTCTTACCTAGATTTTATTACATTACTCTTTGTTTTTTTTGTACTTCTGTATTCCATGAGTAATGTTGACCAACAAAAATATGAAGCATTGGCAAAATCACTCAATTCTGCCCTGGCTGGTGATCAGCAGAGCATTGCCGGCGCACAACAAGGCAGTCCTGAGGAAATGCTTGCCGGTATTACGACAACTGCGAACAATGCAACTGCTGATCAAGGAAATACAGTAGAAGAAGATCTTCAAAATATTGTTAATTTAGTAAACACATTAATCACCGAAAAAGGTCTTCAAAATCAGGTTACCGTAAACATGGGTGATATCGGTGTCTGGATTACCTTTAAAGATTATGTCCTGTTTGATTCCGGAAGCACAGCGATAAAACCTGAAACGGTGAATATTTTAACCGATCTCGGAGGAATTTTAAAAACGGTGGATAATTATGTCCGAATCGAAGGTTATACTGATAATGTACCTATACAAAATAGCATCTACAGCAATAATTGGGATCTTTCTGTCATGCGTGCTTCAAAAGTTCTAGATCTAATTGTAACAAATTCCGGTTTCCCTTCAGAAAAGATCAGTGCCATCGGCTACGGGGAATATCGACCGGTGGCAACAAATGATACCGAAGACGGACGATCTAAAAACAGAAGAGTTGATATTGTCATATTAAGAACAGATTTTAATGCCACTGAAGCAGTTCATTAGTTATCACACTAACTATATTTTGCCCTGAAATGTAAACATAGACTTCATTATACCTATACTATTGTAAATTGAAAGAGAGGCCCACTTTATGAGATTTGTACCGACATCTTGCTTGCGAGAAGGAATGACCCTAGGTAATAACCTTTGGGGTAAAAACGGAGAACTGGTACTGGCACAAGACGTTGTCCTGACACAAGAATATATCCGTAGAATCGGAAATCTTAATTATAATGGTATCTATGTGGAGGATGCTGTATCAAGAGATTTAGAAATTGCAAATATTATCGATGATCGTATTAAGGCTCATACTGTTAGTTGTGTTAAAGATGTATTCATTTGCGCTGAAAATACAAATACAATAACAAAGCAGAGCTTCACCGAAATGCAGAATCAAATTGAAACCATTGTTGACGAAATTTTGAATAATAAAAGTACCATGGTTAACATGATCGATTTAAAAGTCTTTGATGACTATACTTATTTTCATTCTGTCAACGTTGCCGTTTTATCAATTGTGCTGGGCGTATCCATGGGTTTAAAAAAACAAGTATTGAGTGATCTTGGTATTGGTGCCATATTACACGATATCGGAAAAATATTTGTTGATAAAGATATTCTACTCAAAAACGGTGCACTAACCAATAATGAGTTTGGTGAAATTAAAAAGCACAGTCAGTATGGTTATGACTATATAAAAAAAGAATTCAATATGAATCAGTCTTCCAAACTGGGAATTCTTGAACATCATGAAAAATATGAAGGCGGAGGCTATCCAAACAGTAAAATGGGCGAAAATATTTCATTGTTTGGCCGCATCATCGCCATTGCAGATGTTTATGATGCGATGACTTCCGACCGATCCTACCGAAAAGCAATTATACCTTCGGAAGTGATCGAATACATTATGGGAAATTCCGAAATTCTTTTTGATCCTGAGCTGGTCAATATTTTCATTAAAAAAATCGCCCCCTATCCGACCGGAACTTGTGTGGAATTGAGCAATGGTTTATCCGGTATTGTCACTGAAAATTATGAAAACTACTGTATGAGACCTAAAATCAGGATTTATAAGAATGGAAATCAAGATGTTAAAATGTATGATATAAATTTAGCAGATAAACAGTTTCTTAATGTGACCATCACCAAAGTGATTGAACTATAGAAAAAACACTAAATTGCTTCAATAACCCTAGGTAGAACTTGGGTTTTTTTATTTTACATTCTTTTAAATTACGATAGAATCTTCGGAAACATAATCATACCATCTCAAAAAAGGAGTTATGATGACAGTACTCAATAATGATCCCCGTATTAATCGTAATAATTCATATAGCCTTCGTCAAATCATCCTTTTTCTTACCAGTCAAACCATTTCCCTGTTTGGCTCTTCTATTGTAGCCTATGCCATTATTTGGTATGTAACTCTAACGACTGCTTCCGGTTTTATGATGACTATTTCTACCTTGTGCAGCTTTCTCCCCCAAATTTTAGTATCTCTTTTTGCCGGCGTCTGGGCTGACCGCTATCATCGAAAATACTTGATAATCCTGGCCGATGCCCTCATTTCACTGGCAACACTCGTTCTGGCAATTCTTTTTTTTATGGGTTATCAGGAGCTCTGGCTGCTTTTTTTAGTTTCGGGCATTCGCTCATTTGGGGCCGGAATCCAATCCCCAGCCGTTAATGCGCTGATTCCTCAACTCGTTCCAGAAAATAAATTGATGAAAATCAATGGGATCAATGGCAGCATTCAATCCCTAACCTTTATTGTCGCTCCTGCCATCAGTGGCGGTTTACTTACTGTTTTTCCCCTTGAATATACTTTTCTTATTGATATCGTCACTGCGATGATTGCTGTGGGAATTCTATTTCTCATTCCCATTCCGATTCATTCCAAAGCTCTGGAAAAAAAAGCAGCCTCTGTCTTATCTGATTTAAAAGAAGGGCTGAAAGTCATTCATCATGACCAGTTTATCAAGACTCTTTTTATTTACTATGCCCTGATCATGTTTTTTATCACTCCGGCGGCTTTTTTAACACCGCTTCTCATTACCCGCCTTTACGGAGGTGAGATATGGCGATTAACATTCAATGAAATTTTTTTCAGTGGCGGCACAATGTTTGGCGGAATCATCATCACAATCTGGGGCGGTTATAACCGTCGAATCAAAACTGTTTCAGTCGGATCTTTCGCCTTCGGTCTCGCAATTGCGGCCATGGGATTAGCTCCAAATTTTATTCTCTATTTACTATTTATTTTTGCATCCGGTTTAGCAATTCCGTTTTTTTCAGTACCAACTACCGTACTGTTGCAGGAACAGGTTGAGGCTGATATTCAAGGACGTATTTTCAGCATTTTACAGCTTATTGGGACCACCGCACTCCCTCTGGGTATGCTTATCTTCGGCCCAATGGCTGATTATATTCCCATTGAATTTTTGCTCATCATTACCGGAATTCTGATGACTTTATGCAGTTTTTCAATTATTAAAAACAAGTCGCTGGCAACCGAAAAGAATCGGTAAACTGAATTTTACGCTTTTCCCATTTTTCTCCATTTTGGCAATGGAATAGCAGCACCGATAACAGCACCGATCGTCATTGGAATAATTCCGTTAATCGGGAAACAAATAAGCAGCAGGAAGATAACTGCCATCGGCTTTCGCATAATTGTAGCTGTTAACGCGGCTGTCACGACTGCCACACAAAAAACAGGATCAATTGGAATCACAAGGGCACAGGCATAACCTATGGCAACCCCTGAAAAAATTGTTGGAAAGATATTACCACCGCGCCAGCCCATTTCAACACAAATGTTTCCCATCAGTAATTTCACTGCGCCAGTCAGGAGCAGCACGCCAAAACCGATACTCTGCCATGAGTTCATCACAACGGTCATTTGCTGTTCACCGGCAAACATGGTATATGGCAGAAATATCCCCACTCCGCCAAGAATCATTCCTCCCAGGATGGTTTTTAGGATGATATATTTATTTAAAGGCCTCACAATTACTTTCATAACACGTTGGAAAACAAAATAAATCATTCCGGCAATCACACCAATCAATGCCAAAGGAATGGCTGCCAGCCACTCACCTCCAGATACGCTCTCAATGGCCGGAAAGCGCCCTAAGCCCATGCCTCCTCCAAAGATACTGGTTAACAGGTTTAAAGCGCCAAAGCCCCCAAGAATTCCAACAAAATACATGAATATTTTTGTGTTTTTAGGAATCACAGTGGGCTTGGTTTCATCCTCAATCTGATTCGCAAAAGCAAATAAAGGGGAACCAAATATGACACCAACGGTAGCCGCCATCCCAATTTGAGCCAGCTCTTCAACCTCAGAAAAGATAAATTCAAAGCGATCTGAAAACCAAAAACACAAACCCACAATCACACCGGTCAGCCCGGCTTCGGGTCCAATACTTCCGCCAAAAATCAAAGGCAATAAGGCGGCAACTGCCACAACCGGAATATTATTATATGGTACTTTATTGCCTTTTTTAACCTCAACCATAATTTCACTCATTTCATGAGGATACGGTCCAAATCGCTTTGACCAGATGCCGATGAGCGCCCCGCCGAGGGCACAAATAACAACCGGATAAAGGGTAAAATTTACATGAGTTGGTACAAACTCCCAGACAAAGCCAATACCTAGATCCATAATATACAGCAATATCCATGTAACCCCGCCGACAACGCCGCCCAATAAGGCTACAAAGAAACTCATAATTAATATCTTTTTTAGTTTAATCCCCACCGCAACCTCCCGTTTTTAGTATTAAATATATTATATCTTTTCTATTTATTATAATCAATGTAATGGTTTAAGGATGCTTTAATAAAAGCCTCCCCGGACTGCCGCAAAAATAAAAGACAAACCCCAAAATTCAGGTTTGTCTTTTTAATTTAACTATTCGTAATATATTTCATCAATGGCACATCCGGCCGGAACAATCGGATAAACGCCTTCTTCATTGGAAATTTTAATATGAACCAATAATGGGCCTTCTTTATCTTTAATTATTGTCAGAACATTTTTCAGTTCTTCCAAGTTGGTTACCTTATATCCAGGTATGCCACTGGCAGCCGCTAACATCAAATAATCGGTACATTGAACAATATCCGTTTGTGCATAGCGTTTTTCATTAAACAACTTTTGCCACTGGCGAACCATCCCCAAAGCTTCATTGTCAAAAAGGAAGATTTTTAAGGGGATTTGATACTTGCTCACGGTGATCAATTCCTGACAGTTCATGCGAAAACTGCCATCTCCGGCAATCAGAATGACATCGCTGTCATGATTTGCCAGCTGAACGCCGATGGAAGCCCCCAGACCAAAACCCATGGTGCCTAGACCACCAGAGGTAACAAGCTGAGCCGGACGTTTGACGTTCCAATATTGGCCCACCCACATTTGATGTTGACCAACTTCAGTAACCACAAAGGCCTCCGGATAAGCAGCATTAATGGCATTAATAATACTTTTAGGATTATAATTGTCCTTTGGACAATACGGGATCGCCCAACTCTTAATTTTTTCATACCATTCCGGATAGGTCTTTTCCGCTATTCCTTTGGTAATCAATGGCAGAACATCTTTAATATTTCCATGAATGGCAATGTCTGTTTTCACATTTTTTGCAAATTCCGTTGGATCCACATCAATGTGGATCAATTTTTTATTTCTTACAAAAGCCTCGCAGTTTCCAGTTACACGATCACTAAACCGCGCACCAATACCAATCAGCAAATCCGAATTGATTACCGCCATATTGGTTTCCTGAAAGCCATGCATGCCAACCATCCCCATGGACAGATGATGATCTCTGGGAATGCCGCCTAACCCCATCAGTGAATTTGCAACCGGGATCCCGGATTTTTCAGCAAAAGCCAACAGCTCCTGATGTGCTTTTGATTTTAAAACACCCCCACCCGTATAGATCATAGGGTTTTTAGCCGCATTGATGGCGGCAATTGCTTCTACAATTTTGGACTGATCAATTTCTGGATACGCCGGTTTCAGTTTCGGAATATCTTTCCATTCATATTCGGTTTTTGACGTGAATATATCTTTGGGGATATCAATAACAACCGGACCTGGCCGTCCGGATTGGGCAATCACAAATGCTTCCCGAATGGTTTCCGCTAAATCTGCAACATTGGTGACCAAATAATTATGCTTGGTAATCTGCATGGTGACACTGGTAATATCAATTTCCTGAAAAGAGTCCTTACCCAGAAGCGGCGTAGCAACCTGTCCGGTTATAACAACCAAAGGCACGGAATCCATATAGGCATTGGCAATACCGGTCACAGCATTTGTTGCCCCCGGTCCGGAGGTTGTAATCGCAACCCCCACCGTGTCACTGGTTCTGGCATAACCATCCGCTGCATGGACCCCATTTTGTTCATGACAGGGGCCAATTTCAGTAATATTATGATCCATTCGGTAAAAGGCATCAAACAAGGGAATAACAACCCCACCAGGAAATGAAAAAACATGCTTTATCCCTTGTTCTTCCAAACAACGAACGGTTATTTCTGATCCCATTAACAAATTTTTCTCTTCCAAATTTTCACTTCCTTCCTAATAACATTCATTTATAATTTGGTCTTATTTATTTTTCAAATACCGCGCCCGTTGATGCAGAGGTTACCAGTTTCCCGTAACGTGCCAGATAACCAGTTTTAATCTTAGGTTCAAGCGGTATCCAGGCGGCTTTACGTTTAGCCAGGACTTCATCACTCACATTCAGTTTAATCGAGCGGCCCGGTATATCAATACTGATGCGATCGCCTTCTTCAATAAGACCGATGACCCCACCGGCGGCGGCTTCTGGAGAGACATGTCCAATACTGGCCCCGCGGGTAGCACCAGAGAATCGACCATCGGTAATCAATGCCACATCTTTATCTAAACCCATTCCGGCAATGGCGGATGTCGGAAATAACATTTCGCGCATTCCCGGACCGCCCTTAGGACCTTCATAACGGATGACGATGACGTCGCCCTTCTTGATTTTTCCGCCGCGAATCGCGGTCGTTGCATCCTCTTCTGAATTATAAACTCTTGCCGGACCTTCGTGGGTAAGCATTTCCGGTGCAACCGCTGCCTGTTTCACCACGCAGCCATCAGGTGCCATATTACCAAATAACACGGCTAATCCACCTGTTTTGCTGTAAGGATTATCCAAAGGGTGAATAACATTAGGATTCTTAACCGTCACCCCAACAAGATTTTCGGCGATGGTTTTACCGGTCACAGTCAGAAGTGTGTCATCAATGAGATTCCCATCAGCCAGGGTCTTCATCATCCCCTGAATTCCCCCAGCATAATAAAGATCTTCAATATGATGATCTCCAGAAGGCGCCAATTTGCATAAATGAGGCGTTTTTGCAGAAATTTCATTCACTTCCTGTAAATCGATAATGACTCCAGCTTCATTTGCAATGGCTGGTAAATGGAGAATACTGTTAGTCGAACCGCCCATCGCCATATCGCAGGTCAAAGCGTTTTTAAAATTGGCTTCCGTTAAAATATCTCGCGGTTTAATATCTCGTTTCAACAGCTCCATAACCTGAATTCCGGCTTTTTTTGCCAGCCGAATTCGTTCCGCAAAAACAGCTGGGATCGTCCCATTTCCTGGCAGTCCCATTCCCAATACTTCCGTAAGGCAGTTCATGCTGTTGGCAGTAAACATGCCGGAACAGGAACCACATCCGGGACAAACCGAATCTTCAAACGACTTTAATCCGGATTCATCAATTTTTCCGGCATTAAATGCACCAACCGCTTCAAACGCTGTATTCAAATCCTGGTCTTTCTGTCCAAATGCCTTACCGGTTAACATGGCTCCGCCACTGACAACAACGGCAGGAATATTTAACCGTGCGGCGGCCATGAGCATGCCAGGAATTATTTTATCGCAATTAGGAATCAGCACTAATGCATCTAAAGCATGGGCAGTCGCCATGACTTCGATGGAATCCGCAATGAGTTCTCGGGAAGCCAGAGAATACTTCATTCCGCTATGTCCCATGGCAATCCCGTCACAAACCGCTATTGAAGGAAATTCAATGGGCGTTCCGCCACCCATTCGCACTCCTTCTTTAACCGCTTTGGTGATCGTATTCAGATGGATATGTCCTGGAACGATTTCATTGAATGAATTAACAACCCCAATCAGTGGTTGTTCAAGCTCTTCATCAATATAACCCATGGCCTTAAATAATGAACGTTGCGGAGTCGTTTCTACTCCTTTTTTTACTTGATCACTTTTCATTTGATATCCTTTCACAATGTTAAAAATAACGCGGCTTACATTAAAGCCTCTTTCACCTTACCGGTTAACTCAATTATCAATTAAAGAATTATTTATATCGTCTTAGAGATTTTCAATAATGCGTTGACCCATTTCAACCGTTCCGACCTTTTTCATTCCTTCGGAATAAATATCAGCAGTACGATATCCTTGAGACAATGTTTTCTTTACAGCCGCTTCAATGAGATCTGCTTCTTCAGTTAAATCCAAAGAGAAACGCAGCATCATCGCCACGGAAATAATTGTCGCGATTGGATTGGCAATATCCTGACCGGCAATATCGGGAGCTGAACCGTGGATCGGTTCATACATACCAAATTTTCCATCTGACAAACTGGCTGATGGCAGCATTCCGATGGAACCGGTAATCATGCTGGCTTCATCGGACAGAATGTCTCCAAACAGATTGCTTGTCACAATAACATCAAATTGCTTGGGATTGATGACTAATTGCATCGCAGCGTTATCTACATATAAATGATTCAATTCGACTTTCGGAAAATCTTTGGCAACTTCTAAAACAATACTTCTCCAGAAACGAGAGACGCCAAGAACATTGGCTTTGTCAACATTAGTTACTTTTTTATTCCGTTTCATGGCAATTTCAAAAGCTTTTCGGGCAATCCGCAGCACTTCCGGTCTGGTATATTTCATAACATCCCAGGCGGCATTGTCACCGTCCTGGCCTTTTTCGCCAAAATAAATACCTCCCGTCAATTCACGAACAACCATCAGGTCCAATTCATCGCCAACAATTTCCGGTTTTAACGGACAGGATGCCTTTAATTCTTCATACAGAATGGCGGGGCGCAGGTTTGCATAAAGACCCAGGGCTTTTCTTATTCCTAATAATCCGGCTTCAGGACGTTTGTCGCCAGGAAGATTGTCCCATTTAGGACCGCCAAGTGCACCAAGTAAAACCGCATCGCTTGCTTTACAGATATCAATAGTTTCCTGCGGTAATGGCGTATCACAAGTATCAATGGCAACCCCACCGGCAAGAACTTTAGTATAATCAAAGGAATGGTTAAATTTTTCGCCAATTTTGTCAAGTACTTTGGTACTGGCCCCTACAATTTCAGGGCCGATTCCATCACCTGGAATAACAGCTATTTTATAATTCATGTATAATTCTCCTATTTTCGTTTTTGATTGATTTTTTTCGTCTTTATTTTTATAATTTTTTGTTAATGCTGTTAACCAGACCGCCGACGGCAATCAGGTTTTGCATAAACTCAGGGAATGCCTGCCCCTGGAAGGTTTTGCTTTTCGTAACATTGGTAATGATACCCGTAGCGAAATCCACTGCCACTTCATCACCCGCTTCAATATTGGCCACTGCTTCAGGACATTCCAAAATGGGTAACCCAATATTAATTGAATTTCGATAAAAGATGCGGGCAAAATCGGCGGCAATGACACAAGCAATCCCGGCCGTTTTAATGGCAAGGGGGGCGTGTTCTCGGGAAGAACCGCATCCAAAATTCTTATCTGCGACAATGATGTCCCCTTTTTTAACATTCTTGACAAAATCGGCATCGATATCTTCCATGCAATGTTCCGCTAATTCTTTGGGGTCACTGGTATTAAGGTAACGTGCTGGAATAATGACGTCGGTATCAACATTATTTCCGTATCTGAATACTTTTCCTTTAGCTTTCATAATTTCTCCTTTTTCGATAATTCCGTTGGATCTGCAATCCGGCCTAAAATAGCAGAAGCTGCTGCTACCTCAGGATTTGCCAAATATACTTCTGAGTCCACATGACCCATCCGTCCAACAAAATTTCGGTTCGTAGTGGAAACACAACGTTCACCACTAGCAAGGATACCCATATGACCGCCTAAACAAGGTCCACAAGTTGGTGCACTCACCGTGGCTCCTGCTTCGACAAAAGTTTTAAAATAGCCAAGTTCCATACACTGTAAATAAATTTTCTGGGTTGCGGGAATAATGATTGTGCGAATGCCTTTAGCAACCTTATGTCCCTCAAAAATCTTTGCTGCTTTCGCAAAATCTGACAATCGGCCATTCGTACAAGATCCGATAACCACTTGATCAATATAAACAGGTTCAGTGATTTCATCTGTTGTCCTGGTGTTTTCAGGCAAATGAGGAAAAGCAACAGTGGGTTTAATCGTTGATAAATCAATTTCGATGATCTTATCGTATTCGGCATCGTCATCGGCTGCATAAACCGTGTATTCTTTCTGAGAATGCGCGGTTATATACTCAATGGTTTGCTCATCCACAATAAAGATGCCATTCTTCGCACCAGCTTCAATCGCCATGTTTGCAATGGTGAAACGATCATCCATCCTAAGATTTGCAATTCCTTCGCCAACAAATTCCATGGATTTGTAAAGAGCGCCGTCCACGCCAATCATGCCAATGATATGAAGAATTAAATCTTTACCTGAAACGTACTTATTAAATTTTCCTTTGAGCACAAATTTTATTGCTGCGGGAACTTTAAACCAAGCTTTTCCCGTTGCCATGCCAGCCGCCATATCGGTGCTGCCGACACCGGTTGAAAAAGCTCCCAAGGCACCGTAAGTACAAGTATGGGAATCTGCACCGATAACCAAATCGCCGGCAACCACCAGTCCTTTTTCAGGAAGAAGTGCATGTTCCACGCCCATTTGGCCAATTTCAAAATAGTTTGTGATGTCATGTTTTTTCGCAAATAGTCTCATCTTTTTACATTGTTCTGCTGCTTTAATATCTTTATTTGGAGCAAAATGATCTGGAACCAGCACTATCTTATCTTTATCAAATACCGTTTCAGCATTGATACCTTCAAATACATCAATCGCTACTGGTGCTGTAATATCATTTCCCAACACCAGGTCCAAATCTGCCATGATTAAATCTCCTGGTTTTACCTCGTTCAACCCGGCATGGGCTGCTAATATTTTCTGAGTCATCGTCATTCCCAATGTCACTCATCTCCTTCTAATTTCGAAAAAATTGTTTCAATTTACATTAATTTATATTCTTTCAGCTTGCGTTCCATATCGTTTAAAAGTTTATACTCAATGGAATCAATAAGGGCGATCAGACTAGCCTCAATAACGTCCGTAGAAACACCGACATTTGTCCAGATATCGACGCCATCGGAACTTTCGATAAGGACCCGTACTTTTGAAGCAGTGGCCGCTTTCGAATCGATGACCCGAACTTTAAAGTCGGTCAACCGAACCTCGCTTATTTTGGGAAAAAACACTTCCAGAGCTTTTCTCAATGCCTTGTCCAAGGCATTCACCGGTCCATCACCTTCAGCTGCATTGATTTCGGATTGTCCATCAACATTGATTTTAACCACGGCCGAAGAACTAAGGCCTTCTTTCGTATGTGGCTGTTCGCCAATCGTTTTGAAGTCTTCCAGTGTGAAAAACGGTTTGTATTTACCAAGTTCCTTGCGAATCAAGAGTTTTACACTGCTTTCGGCTCCTTCAAATTGATAGCCCTGGTATTCCAATTCCTTAATTCGATCCATCACCCGAGTTGTTTCCTCAGACTTTTTGGTTAAGCTGGGATCCACTTCGTTAATTAGCTGAATAATGGTGCTCCGGCCGGAAACTTCAGACATTAATATCCGCCGTTCATTGCCAACTGATTCCGGGGGAACATGCTCAAAAGATGCCGGATTTTTCATGACGGCATCAATGTGCATTCCACCCTTATGGGCAAAGGCGGATTTTCCAACAAAAGGTTCTCTTCCACTCAAAATATAATTTGAAATTTCGGCAATCCGGATCGCTGATGATGTCAGCTTTAAAAGTTCATCTTCGGCCAAGCAATTGTATCCCAGCTTCAATTGAAGATTCGGAATAATGGAGGATAAGTTCGCATTACCGCAACGTTCGCCATACCCAAGGAAAGTCCCCTGGACCTGTCTCGCACCGGCTTGAACCGCCATAAGGGAGTTGGCCACCGCCACCCCACTATCATTATGGCAATGAATGCCTAATGGAATATCCAGTTTCTTTCGCACATCGGTAACAATCTCCTGAATCTCAACGGGAAGAGTTCCGCCATTGGTATCACACAAGGCCAGACAATCGGCTCCACCTGCCTGCGCCGCCAATAGTGATTCAATCGCATAAACGGGATCGTTTTTGTATCCATCAAAGAAATGCTCGGCATCAAAGGTCACATCTTTGCCCTTTGCCTTAAGATAAGCCATTGTTTCTTCGATCATCCGCAGATTTTCTTCTAGTGTTGTTTTAATAATATCGGTAATGTGAAACGTCCAGCTCTTCCCAAAAATTGCCACTGCCGGAGTTTGGGTTTCCAGTATCGCCTTTAGATTTGCATCTTCTTCAACCGCAATGCCACCGCGACGGGTGCTGCCGAAAGCAACCAGTTTGGCATGTTTCAATTGCATCCCTTTGATACGATTGAAAAATTCTATATCTTTTGGATTGGAACCGGGATTGCCGGCTTCAATATAATCTACCCCAATTTTATCCAGGGTTTCCATAACTCGAATTTTGTCTTCAACAGAAAAAGAAATTCCTTCTGCCTGGGCGCCATCTCTCAGTGTTGAGTCGAAGATTATTATTTTTTCAGACATTCCAATCCTCCTTTATCAGGCATTTGAACGATTTTGATCTTCGGTTTCTTTAATATACAGCATTTGATTGACTGCATCGACATAAGCTTTTAAACTGGCATCAATAATATCCGTGCTTAAACCCCGGCCATGATAAACATGGGTACCGTCAGATATTTTTACATGCGCTTCGCCCTGAGCATCGGTACCATCGGTAACCGCCTCAACACCATAATCAATTAATGTTAGCTCATACTCCACCAATTCGCTGATGGCTTTAAATCCAGCACTGATGGGGCCATCTGCCAAAGACACCCCTTCTATTAAGTTGCCATTTTTTCTTAATCGAATGGTTGCAGCTGTTGAAATAGTATTTCCGGTACTGATAATGAAACGATCAAGGGAATAGACTTCTGGAATAGCCAACTGTTTTTGTTCCACTAAGGCTAAGATATCTTTATCCGAAATATCTTTTTTCTTATCCGCTAAAACTTTAAACTGTTCAAAAAGCTCGATCACTTCTTCAGATGTAAAATTGCTGTATCCCAAAGAATCCAGTTTTTCGACAAAAGCATGCTTTCCGGAATGCTTGCCTAAGACCATTTTTGTTTCTTTTAATCCAATCGATTCTGGCGTCATAATTTCATAAGTTTCCTTATTGGCCATCATACCATGTTGATGAATTCCGGCTTCATGAGCAAAAGCATTTTCTCCGACAATCGCTTTATTGGGTTGAACTTTTACTCCAGTTAATTTGGTTAACAATCGACTGGAGCGATAAATCTCAGTCGTTTTAATGTTTGTTTCGACCTGGTAAATATCTTTACGCGTTTTTAAAGCCATGACGATTTCTTCCAACGCTGCGTTTCCTGCCCGTTCGCCAATCCCATTCACCGTACATTCAGCCTGTCCGGCGCCTGCCTGGACTGCCGCTAACGTATTTGCGACACCCAAACCCAAGTCATTATGGACATGGACTGAAATTGTCGCTTTATCGATGTTCGGCACATTGTTTCGAATACCTTCAATAAACTTAAAATGTTCCTCAGGAGTTGCATAACCCACTGTATCAGGGACATTAACAATTGTCACGCCTTCATTAATTACGCCTTCCAGTATTCGATACAAAAAATCCGGACGAGTCCGGGAGGCATCCTCTGCTGAAAATTCAATCTCACCAAAAATATTTCTGGCAAACCGTGCCATTGCGATGGCCTGTGCTAATACTTCCTCTGGAGACATTCGCAGCTTATACTTCATGTGTATATCTGACGTTGCCAGGAAATAATGAAGTCTCGGGTTGGCAGCTCCTTTTAGTGCTTCGTGAGCTGTCATAATGTCTTTTTCTGTGCTTCTTGCTAAACTTGCAATTGTGACATCTCTTATTTCTTTGGCAACCAGTTTTACGGATTCAAAATCACCGGGAGAAGCAATGGCAAAACCCGCTTCTATGATATCAACATTAAGACGTTCGAGTTGTTTTGCCATCTCTAATTTTTCTTTTAAGTTCATGCTACAGCCTGGCGATTGTTCCCCATCCCGAAGGGTGGTATCAAATATTTTAATTGTTCTGCTCATTGCATCTCCTCCTATTATTTAAAAATAATGATTTATTTTATGTTTTAAAAAAGGGCAGAAGGTCTTCTGCCCTGATCATGTGAAAAATTATAAATTTAATCGGTCTGAGTTATTTTTTGATCCAGGACATCATCGTTCTTAAATCTGCGCCAACTTTTTCGACCTGAGTTTCGCTTCCGATTCGACGTTTTGCATTGAAATAAGGGCGACCGACCTGGTTTTCAAGCAGCCAGTTGCGGGCAAATGTACCATCTTGAATATCGTTTAAAACACCCTTCATCGCTTTTTTAGTTTCAGCTGTAATGATCTTATCTCCAGTGATATAGTCGCCATATTCAGCCGTATCACTGATCGAATAACGCATGAAGCTAAATCCGCCGCTATTGATTAAATCAACGATTAATTTCATTTCGTGAACACATTCAAAGTAAGCACTTTCAGGTTGGTATCCAGCTTCAACTAATGTATCAAAGCCAGCTTTCATTAAGGCCGTTACCCCACCGCAAAGAACGGCTTGTTCCCCGAATAGATCAGTTTCTGTTTCTTCTTTAAAGGTTGTTTCCAGGATACCGGCACGGCCTCCGCCGATTCCTGAAGCATAAGCTAAACCGATATCATGGGTATTTCCATCGGGATCTTGCTGCACCGCAATTAGGTTTGGCACCCCTTTGCCTTCTTGATATTGACTTCTTACTGTATGACCTGGTCCTTTTGGTGCAATCATAAATACATTGACATCTGCTGGTGGTTTGATTTGTCCATAATGAATGTTGAAACCATGAGCAAAGGCAAGATAATTTCCTGCTTCAAGGTTTGGTAAAATACTCTCTTTGTAAATACTGGCTTGTTTTTCATCGGGAAGAAGAATCATAATGATATCTGCAACTTTAGCAGCTTCTTCTGATGTCAGGACTTTTAACCCATCAGCTTCTGCTTTTGGCCAGGACTTGCTACCTTTGTAAAGACCGACCACGACATTTACCCCAGAATCTTTTAAATTCTGCGCATGTGCATGTCCCTGACTTCCATATCCAATTATCGCAACAGTTTTTCCATCTAATAATCCAAGATTACAATCCACATCATAAAACATTTTTGCCATTTGTTAATTTCCTCCTAAATTTTTAATCTTTCTTAATTTATATAAATCCACTTTTTAAGTGATTATTATATACAACGGATACCATGATTGGCTTAAAAATAGTACATAGATTTGGATGAAACGTCTACGAAAGTTGTGGCCTTTAAGGGGGCCACAACCTCATGCATTAGTTTCATTTGCCAAATCAAAGATTTGGATGAAACGTCAAAAAATCCACCTCTGTTATAACAGAGGCGGATATATTATCCACGGTACCACTCTAAGTATGAAATAGCCTCACAACTATTCCCTCTTCTGGTCTGAACGCATAGCGCGAACCTAACCATAGTCATTTAACGCTGACTTTCCAAAACGGATTACGGCCTTCCCTACTAATTTGGTAAATTTTCAGGTTGGCAGCTCGCAAGCGAGTATTACATACCATTGAATTATTGGAATTACACCAGTCTCCAACTCTCTTAAAAACAATATTTGGTATCTTTCTCTTGGTCATCGCCGTTGTTTTATTTGTTTACTTTGCTTATCTTTTTGTCATTATATCTATTTCTATTATCTTTGTCAATCACTAAATAGGAAAGAAATCATGATATCGATTTCTAGTTTTAAACTTCTATAATTTCGTATTCTTTGCTTCCCAATCCTAATTTAACTGCATGGTCGATGCATATTTTCCAGTCAGTTCCCGGATGGGTCAAGGCAAAACAGTCTTCTTCCCTCGAATCACTCACATGCTGTTGATGAATCTGCTCATCTAAATAGCTGCCACTGATAATCGGAGCTTTATTACAGGCATCAGCACATGCAACATCCAGCGCAACAGGATCAATGGATGCAAAAATACCAACATCCTGAATAATTGGCAAATCATTTTCAACATGACAATCACAGTTAGGTGAAACGTCCATTACAAAACTAATATGAAACTGCGGGCGGCCAGCGACAACGGCCTTGGTGTATTCGGCGATTTTTTTAGTGAGTATCTCCCTGCTTTCATCGAATTTCGGTGAAATTGCATCAAAGGGACAAATACCCACACAACGTCCACAGCCAACACAAAGATCAGGATTGATACTTGCTTTACCTTCATCACCGCCATATGATATTGCCTTCATTGCACAGATTTTTGAACACATCTCGCAACTGCGACATTTTTTTTCTTTAACATAAGGTTTGCTGGACGAATGCATTTCCATCTTTCCACGACGAGATCCCGAACCCATTCCAATATTTTTCAGAGTTCCTCCAAAACCGGTATCTTCATGCCCCTTAAAGTGAGTCATGGAAATGATGATATCCGCATCCATAATGGCCCGACCGATTTTCGCATTTTCAACATAATCTCCGTCCTCTACCGGTACCTCGATATCATCTGTTCCCTTTAACCCATCTGCAATTATCACATGGCAACCGGTCACAAACGGATTATAGCCGTTTTCATAGGCGGCGTCCAGGTGTTCCAAAGCGTTCTTTCGACGACCGACATAGAGGGTATTACAATCGGTTAAAAATGGGTTTCCGCCGGCTTCTTTAATCATATCAACAATTACCTTGGCGTAATTTGGTCTTAAGTAAGCGAGATTTCCCGGTTCGCCCAAATGGATTTTAATGGCGGCAAATTTATTTTCGAAATCAATCGTTGCTAATCCTGCCTCCGATACAAGGTTTTTCAGTTTTTGCAAAATATTGTTTGCCCCAGTCGTTCGAAATGTTGTAAAGTAAACTTTTGATTTTTGATTCATGTGTGTTCCTCCTCTTATCGTTTTTTTTTGAAAAAATCTTTTAATAAATCTTCGCACTGTTTTTCACAAATACCGGCATATATTTCCATTTTTCCTGGCAGCATGGGATGTTGTCCTAAACGTGCTGTGGACTCAACCCCGCCGAATTTTTTTTCAGTGGCGCCATACACAAGCATTGGTATTCTTGCTTGTATAATCGCACCCATGCACATGACACAGGGCTCCGCTGTTACATACAATTGACAGTCATTTAAACGCCAGCGTTTTAGTTTTTCTGCCCCGGCCCGGATAACCAGCATTTCTGCATGGGCAGTTGGATCTGGCCGCGTTTCTTTTTGGTTATGGGCCTTTGCAATAATTTTTCCTTTGTATACTAAAACTGCACCGATGGGCACCTCTCCTTTTTCTGCCCCGGTCTGAGCAATCTCGATTGCCATCGCCATATAATCCTGAAATGTTTTATGTTTAGAGATTTTAGCACCTCCTCTATCATTTGTATGATCGGTCAAACGCATTGACTCAATTTGCCAATCATCTTCAACTTGAAAAACAAAGCACTCCCAATAATGCTCTAAACCAATCCCCTTCACCATAACCTGTTTTAGGATTATTTGAAGACTGTTTCTGGGCAGTTGCAATCGGCTGAGGATCTGATACCGATTCTGGCATTGTTCCAGCGGTAATGTTTAAATTGTTAACTGCTGCTAAAAAGCGTTCGCTTCCGGCTTCCTGTAAATATGTCGTAAATACTTCATCACATGCCGAATATTCATTAAGGATGCTGGCTGTTGCTAATTCTGGATAATCGCTGCTGGTTGCTAAATAGTTATTGCAGGCGATGGAATACATTTGATTGGGATCTAAATCCACGCCGCCGATTTTTGCTGAAAAAACGCGATTTCCTTTTGATTTACTAAGATCATATTGGGCTTTAATGCCCCCCCATTGCAAATAACTGCCACTATTACCCGGCCAAGAGTTGTCATTTTTATCCATCGCAATTTGATTGTTGACACCAATTTCGATACTGGTCTCCATCATATTTAAGATATCGGCGCCGGAAACTTTTTTAGTCACTAAATAGTTGCCAAAAGGAAGGACATCAATGACCTGGCCTTTGGTAATATCGCCTGCCGCTATTTCAGCTCTTATTCCGCCGGCATTTTCAATGGCAACATCAGCGCCGGTTCCAAAAAGATAACTATCAGCAAGGGCGCGTCCCAAGTTCACTTCTCCCAAACGGACATCTTCCCAGATATTCCCGTTGTTTCCGCCAAGTTTTACCGGCGAATTTCCAATGACTTCATTTTTTATCGGATCTTCCCGGGCTTCGATTGTCGCAATCAGATTGGCTACTGTTGGATCTGCGGGAATGAGCTCATCCGTTGCCTGGCTTGCCGTAATCAGCGATTCGGTTTTATTTTCGACCGTATATGACGGTTCATCCACCTGTGTCGCTATGCCTTCAGTGTCATTCGCTGGAATTTCCGCTTGTCCTGAAATCTGGTCCTTATCACCTTCAGCTCCACTAACCGCTGCTTCTTCAAGATCATGCTCTTTTAAGGTGATCTCAACTTCACCAACCGCACTGGAATAGCAACCGGTTTGAACGATTAAGGTTCCGTTGACTTCCGAATTCTCAACATCGTGAGTATGTCCATCCACAATGACATCAATTCCGGGGACTTCCTGAGCAACAACTTCACTTCGCATCAATTCGCCATTATTAGAATCGCCCATATGGGTCAGTGCCACAATCACATCACAACCCTGAGCCTTCAGAGCCACAACGGAAGTCTTGGCCGTTTCAATAATCGATTCCTCAGTTCCGAAGGTTAGGCCTTCAACATTACTGGGAGCCGTATCAGAATAAATATCAGGACTGATCAAGCCGAATACCCCGATTTTTATGATTTCTCCGTTGACATTTATTTCTTTTATCAGATATGAATCATTGAAAAACGGCTCTCCGGAATCGGTATAACGCACATTGGCGCCTAATATTTTTGTATTTGCCATTGCTCCAAGTTCTAAAAGCCTGGCGCTTCCATAATTGAAGTCGTGATTTCCCGGCGCCATGGCGTCAAATCCGACAGCCGCCATGATTTCCGCAATGCTTCCCCCTTTTTCAATCGTCGCAAAGGATAGTCCATGAAAGGTATCTCCGGCATCCACGGTCAAATCCGGACTCTCCTGATTGATGATGGTTTTAAGCTTGGCATACCCAATGGTTTTATCGGCGCTGTAATCATACCGGGCATGGGTATCATTGGTATGGATGATCTTTAGCGTAATCGTTTCATCATTATTTACAGTCGCTCCGAAAACGGTTGATCCCCACAGTCCGAAAACCGTTAAAATCATCAGCAATAGACTAAAAACCTGTTTGCAATTTCTCATCTTCTCTCCTTGATGTTTCATTTTTTACATTCTCATATCTTGATGTTCATTATATATTTTTTTCGACTTTTTGAAAAGCTTTAAGTATCAGAAATACCCTTTGGGATTCCGCTTGTCAACCAACCTTAAATCAAATAAAAAACTGCCTCCCGATTTTAACCAGAAGACAGTTTGTTTTAAATTTTCGTACTATATTTTGAGCAAATATTTTTTCGAACCTAATTATTTTCAGTTTATGACAATACCGCCCGATTTGTGTATTTTAATAAAACCTTACCGATAGCGGTGGTTAAAATACCTGCCACGATCGCTTCCGGAACTCCATTGATTCCAATGACTGTTAAGATTACTCCATAGAGCGTTGAAAAGCCTACATTCTTAGCCTGGGCATAGCTTTGGCCAAAAAACAAATAGATGCCATTCATAACTAATAGGGTATTCGTGAGTGATCCGCCCACTCCGGCAACACTCAGTGCCAACACATCATTATTTTTAATTTTTTTCATCCCTTTGTAAAGATAATAAGGAACAACCCCCACTAATATTCTGGGTACGAAACAAATAACTAAACTCCAGAAATTTCCGGAACTGGTTCCAATGGAATAAAATGGAGTAAATACGAAAGATGTGACCGTCGGATTAAACGTATTATTAATTAAACTCGTCAAGCCAAAGACAAATCCCAGAAAAGCACCATAAAATGGTCCCAGAAGAATACTACCGATAATAACCGGGATGTGGATAATGGTCGCCCGCGTGAACCCCAGGGGGATATACCCCAGAAACGGTGTTGCGGCCAAAAGAACAATGATCGCTACAAAAAAGGATACTTTGACCAAATCGTTGGTCTTTACGTTTTTCATTTGATTACCTCCCGCTATCGTTCCAGTCATGCCGGATACAATGCAACTATATTTTAACTTCTTTTTAATTAAAATTCAAGGAAAACTTGTGTTTACTCTTATCCCTTATCTTTGATATAATAGATGAGTAAAATTCAAATAAAAACGGGACTGTCGCAAATAAAGTTCAAAAAGGAATCCAGATGAAAAAACTATTGAAGAATAAAACGGTGGTACTTGGTATTACTGGAAGTATTGCTGCCTATAAAATGGCTAATGTCGCCAGCAGTCTTGCAAAAATGGACTGTGATGTGCAAGTCATTATGACAAAAAATGCACAAGAATTCATTTCACCTCTTGTTTTTGAAAGTTTGACCGGGAACAAATGCATTGTCGATACATTTGACCGCAATATAAGTTATGATATTGCCCATGTTAGTTTGGCAAAAAAGGCCGATCTCTTTATGGTCGCACCTGCCACTGCCAATATCATCGGTAAAATCGCCAATGGTATCGCCGATGATATGCTGACGACCACCATTATGGCTTGTCGGTGTCCAAAACTTATTGCTCCGGCCATGAACACGGCCATGTACGAAAACCCCATTCTCCAGAATAATTTATCACAACTAAAGGAATTTGGTTATCAAATCATTGATCCCGCCGTTGGCATTCTTGCCTGTAAAGATTTTGGGACTGGAAAACTTCCCAAAGAAGATTTGCTGGTTGCTCATATTCTCCGTGAAATTGCCTATCGTAAAGATCTTTCGGGTAAAAATATATTGATTACCGCTGGACCCACCTGCGAAGCGATTGATCCGGTTCGGTATATCACCAACCACTCCAGTGGTAAAATGGGTTATGCTTTGGCAACCGCGGCTATGCTTCGCGGCGCGGCGGTAACCTTGATAAGTGGAAAAACAGCTCTTGTTCCACCTGCTTTCGTTAATCTCGTCTCCGTATTTTCCGCCAGTGAAATGTGTGCAGAAGTGATGGATCATTTTGAAGCAACCGACATCGTCATTAAATCTGCTGCCGTCGCTGATTTCAAGCCCAAAACCTATTCTGACGAAAAACTGAAAAAGCGAGCTGGTCTTCCCGAAATACAGTTAACTTCCACCATTGATATTTTAAAAACGATCGGTGAAAAAAAACGGTCTGATCAATTTATCTGCGGTTTTTCAATGGAAACCGAAAATATGATTGAAAACACCACGGAAAAGCTTGAACATAAGAATGTCAATATGATGGTTGCCAATAACCTCAAAGAAAAAGGCGCCGGTTTTAATACATCCACCAACCGGGTCACGATTATAACCCCGGATAGAGCAGAAGAACTTCCGCTCTTATCAAAAGATGATGTGGCTCATCGCGTTCTTGATGCGATTATAGATGAACTGTAATGACCATTTCACAACTCAGTCATATTGCCATGGAAATGGGTGTTATTTTACTTTCAAACGGTGCCGAAACCTACCGAGTTGAGGAGTCGATGCACCGTATCTGCATTGCTTTAGGCGCACGAGAAGCTGAAATTTTTTGTGTTCCGACAACGATTATTATCTCAATCACGATGGATGATATTGAAACCCTTACCCTAACCCGACGTATTCATACCCGCGTAACGGATTTAACAAAGGTTGATGAAATGAATCATTTATCACGGCAAATTTGTTACGAGGCCATTTCTTATGATGAACTGCTCCTGGAAATTAAGCATATTAACAACGCGCCTTCTTATCCTTACCTTCTGCAAGTTTTAGCTTTTGCCTTTATTTCACAAATGTTCACTTTGTTTTTTGGCGGGAGTTTTAAAGACAGCTGCATCGGTTTTATTATCGGAATCGGCACCAAACTGTTGATGGATATTATGAGTCGACTGGAGACAAACAACTTTTTTATTAATATGGTTGGTGGCTTTATTGCCGCCACCGTTGCAGTCACTGCGGCCGGTCTGGGATTGACCACTCATATGAATACCATCATCATCGGATCGATCATGACGCTTGTTCCCGGACTTGTCATCACCAATGCAATCCGGGATATTATTGCCGGAGATTATCTGGCCGGCTTGACAAAAGGTATCGAAGCACTGCTTATTGCCGCCTCTATTGCCGCAGGCGTTGCTGTACCGCTTAGTCTGCTAAGACCTTTCTGGGGAGGATGATCCAATGACTTATTTTTTACCGTGTCTTTACGCTTTTGGTGCATCTTTTGCTTTTGCCGTTGTATTCAACATCAAAAAGAACAAACTTCTTTTTTCCGCACTTGGCGGTTTTGTCGGTCAATTAACCTTTGCACTCTTTCAATTAATCATCGGCAATGATGTTATCCTATATATGCTTGCTGCTATCGCCATCTCTCTCTACGCCGAAATCATGGCCCGGGCGACCAGTTCACCCACCACAATTTATCTGGCTGTCGCCTTGATTCCCCTCGTTCCAGGCGGTGGCATGTACTATACCATGTTGTATTTTATCAATGGCGAAACGGACCTTGGCGTTTCAACCGGCATCCATACCCTTCTTATCTCAGGTGCCATGGCAGTGGGCATTATCCTGGTTTCCTCTTTGGTCACGCTGACTCGAAAGATAATGATTCGAAGAAGACTTTCAATAAGAAAACAATCCAAACAGGATTTAAATGAATCTGAATAAAAGCGACCGGCATCACAGCCGTTTGAGTTTGTCGGTAAATTTCTATAAATCACCTCAATAAAGCAGGATTTACATTTAGTATATTTCAGCACATAAAACAGGGGCGATCGATGATCGCCCCTGTTGAACTAAAAGTAGCCAAAACCAAATTAAATTTGTCAGGAGTCTGAACTGACTAAATTAATTTCTTGTTAAATCAGCAGCAATTCCCGCCGCCACAGCCTTCACATCCTGATGAACTTTGTGATTTCTTAATCATCTCAATAATATCTTCTCTGGTCATTCCGGCCCAAGTGGCAAGATCTGAATTTGCTGGATAGTCTCCCATTTTTTTTATTTCATCATCCACCACAGTGATCGGAAGCGCTCCCATCCCGACGTTGATTAAAGCATCATTTACTTTTATATTTTGAACAAAAACCTCCGGCGCACTTGAAAGATTATATCTCACAATTTTTTTGCCCATTCCTTCCAGCTCGCTGATAAACGTCGCGATTCGCAATAATTCCGGATCCACACCCGGTCCACAGACTCCCGTTGAACAACACATTGCTGGTTCAAATATTTCTACTTTACTCATTTCAATTCTCCTTTTAATTCTTTATTTTTCATAACCCTGAGGATGGATTCGATGCCATTCCCATGCCGTTTTTATGATGGTATCTAGATCAGAATATGTGGGCGTCCACCCTAACTGACTTTGAGCTTTTTGTGAAGACGCAATGAGCACCGCCGGATCACCAGGTCGCCGACCAGCCATTTCTACTTCAAATTCTTTTCCGGTAATACTTTTTGCCCGTTCAATCACTTCTTTCACCGAAAAGCCATTGCCATTGCCCAAATTAAACACATCACTTTGACCACCCCGAAACAATTTTTCCATTCCCAAAATATGGGCAGTTGCGATGTCCGTCACATGAATGTAATCTCGAACGCACGTTCCGTCGAATGTTTTGTAATTATCACCAAAGATAGATATTTTTTCCCGCTGTCCCAAGGCCGTCTGTAATATCAATGGAATCAAATGACTCTCAGGCGTGTGATCCTCTCCAATTTCACCAGAGGGGTAAGCACCAGAAGCATTAAAATATCGAAAAATCATATAACTCAATCCATGTGCTTCGCCAATCCATTTCAACATTTTTTCAACTGCTAATTTTGTCTCACCATAGGTATTTGTGGGTTTTTTTGTTGTTGCTTCGGTAATTGGCAACTCCTCCGGTTCCCCATATACTGCCGCTGTAGAAGAAAAAATAAAATTTTTCACTTTGAATTCTACCATAGTTTCTAAAAGACACAGTGTTCCGTAGACATTATTGTTATAATATTTTATGGGCCGTTCCATGGATTCGCCGACCTGGGAATTGGCACAAAAATGCATGACGCAATCAAACTGATGCTTTTGAAACACTTCTTTTAAAAAATTTTTATCCCGAATGTCTCCTGTTTCAATTATCACCGCTTTGGGAACTGACTCGATATGTCCAGTTGAAAAATTATCTAAAACAACCACTTCATAATTTTTATTCAAAAGTTCCCTGACAATATGAGAGCCAATATAACCAGCACCTCCGCATACTAATACTTTCATTTGAACTCCTTTTTAAGATCTAACTAACTTTTATATTGTAACACGTTTACCATCCGCTCACCAGACCCTGACATCTAATAGTTCTAAAAAAATATTATTATTACTTTCATTCGACTTTAATTTTTTTAAATTAACTTTTATTGTATATTATAATAAAATGTATTATAATTGAAAAAAAAGCATCCAAACAATGTTGCAATTCCCATCAGATTATTCAATACTCGCTTTTATCTGTAAATGCAAGGAGATGTGAAGAGTGTCAGATTCAATTATTACCAAAAAAGCTCTAGCGATGGCAATGAAAGCGTTGATGGAAAAAATGCCCTTCAATAAAATCAATGTCGGTCATATTTGCGATATGTGTGATCTGAACCGAAAAAGTTTTTACTATCATTTTAAAGATAAATATGATTTGGTTAACTGGATTTATTATACCGAATTTATTGAAACCATACAAACTCAGTTCTATAAGGATGGTTGGGCTTTTCTGGATGATATTTGCCGATACTTTTATAAAAATCGAGTTTTTTATATCAATGCATTCCAGGTAAGTGGTCAAAATTCTTTTCAGGACTACTTTAGAGATATTTTACATCCATTTGTTCTTAATTATTTAAAAGAAATACTGACCACCGATGAAAATCCAGAGTTTTTCACAATATTTTTCACTGACGCTTTTATTGTTGCCATTGAAAGATGGCTAAAAGAAACCCCTTGTCGTCCGCCAGATGATTTTATTAATTTATTAAAAACATCTCTCGGAGGCCTAGCCAAAAAAATTGTATATGATATGAATGAAGATAATCTAACCACCATATAAAATCCAGGGAACCGCTTTAAACCTATAAAAGCGATTTCCCAGATACATTAATTGGCATATTTTTCTTTAAAATTTCCCGTAAGCTGCTTTTAAGCAGATTATTATTTTTTCCATCTATTTCTCCCGCTGATGTGTAAAGCTGTCCATTTGAATTGAATCCAATGGAATGGCTATCTTCTGAAATAATCTGATTGATATAACTTATATCGGAAGTAAACTCCATTAAGAAAATAGGATATTGCTGTTTTTCACGGACCCTCAATACATAATTTCTGACTTCTTTTTTTACCTCAAAACTACATAACTTTTCTTTAATTAAAAATGCAAAGGTGCTCGATGTCCGTAACGCACGTTTAATCCAGTCTCCCGTTATAATCTCTGCAAATTTATTATCATTATAAAAGGAATGAACGGCATACAAAAAACCATTTTCTGTTAGGAAGCCTGCCATTTTTAAAAATTCTTTGGATTCAGATAATATTGAAATCATAAAATTATGATATTTATATAATTCTTCAACAATTTGTGTTTTTATAAACTCCCCTTCTAAAAAAATCACAAATGCACAATCTGGAAATTTTTTCAGTAAATAGACTGCCTGTTGTATTTTACTGGTTGGACAGAAAATCAGATACACATAAATCCCTAATTTTTCACCTTGTGAAATTACTTTTTCAATCTCATATTCTGTTATTTTATTTTGCGGACTCTTCATTGAAAAAGCAATTGTCCAAGGTATATTAAAGCGATATTTCTTCTCATTTTCTCTAATTTGTTTAGCACCATTCGTACAACCATTATAACCAAGATTGATACCAAATGTTTTTAATGTCTCATGATTTACTTTAGTAATAATATTTTTTGCATGTTGATAATATGGACTTTCTTCATTTTCAAGCATTTTCTGAGCAATCTCAAAAAAATATTTTTGGAACCGACCATTTGAAAAATTTTGCCCTAGATCAACTATGTTCCGGATACTACGTTCTACATCTGTCTCCATGTCAATTAGCACTTTATCAACGGTTAATTCAACGATTGTTTTGGTAATATCTGCCTTTTCCAAAAATAGTCCTCCTTGATCTTTTTCTGTTTCAACTATATATCTTTTCATTTTTTTGTAATAGGGACAATTTTTTATTAATGTCCCAAAAGGTAACATTTTATTATATTGTAACAAATTTACTCAAATTTTTCCTTTTGTCCAATGACAAAAATCAAACTCATTATTAAAATGAAGCTAAGCTTATAAACTTAAATAAAACTTTGAAAGGATTCGCAAAAATGGCTGACAAAACGATAAAGGAAAATGTAAAGTCTTTCGCTGGAAAAAAAGTATTCGATTATCTCGGAGAAGATCCTGATAAAAATCTTCCCAAACTGATGGACTGGGTAGACCGATTTGATGTCAATGATCTATTTGTTTCTCAAAGAAGGGTATTTCGTAATATTTTAGATGATCCTGCTGGTAATTGGTACCAATTAATAAAAAGTCTCTGGACTGATATTGATGTTGAAGTCCGTAAAACATTTTTTAATAATTTTATTGTAAATACTGCATTAATTGGATGTGGACGGCAGGAAAAAGCTAAAGAAAAATACCATTGCAATATACCATGGGCAATCTTAATGGATCCAACTTCTGCCTGTAATCTTTCCTGTATCGGTTGCTGGGCAGCTGAATATGGTAATAAATTAAATATGAGTTACGAAATTCTTGATGATATCATAAATCAGGGTAAAAAAGTAGGAACTTATATGTATATTTATTCCGGCGGTGAACCACTCGTACGAAAAAAGGATATTATCAGACTCTGTGAAGCTCATCCAGACTGTGAATTTCTTTCTTTTACCAATGCAACCCTCATTGATGAAGATTTTGCCGATGAAATGCTTCGCGTAAAAAATTTTGTACCAGCAATTAGTATTGAAGGTTTTGAAGAAGAAACTGATTTTAGAAGAGGAAAAGGCACCTATCAAAAAATCATTCAGGCAATGGAAATATTAAAAAGGAAAAAACTACCATTCGGTATTTCCTGCTGTTACACCAATAAAAATGCAGAAATTATTGGTAGTGAAGAATACATCGATGACATGATTGAAAAAGGCGCAAAATTTGCCTGGTTCTTCACCTATATGCCAGTTGGTTTGGATGCCGTTCCAGAACTAATGGCATCTTCATCACAACGGGAATTTATGTATCATCAAATTCGAAAATTCAGGGAAACAAAAGAAATTTTCACCATGGACTTCTGGAATGACGGAGAATATGTAAAAGGCTGTATCGCCGGTGGAAGAAACTACCTTCATATCAATGCCAATGGTGATATTGAACCTTGTGCTTTTATTCATTACTCTGATTCCAGCATTTATGATAAAACCCTATTAGAAGCTTATCAATCACCTCTATTTATGGAATATCATCAACATCAGCCTTTTAATGAAAACCATTTGCGTCCTTGCCCGCTGCTGGATAATCCCGGTGAATTGACAAAAATGATAGAATCTTCCAAAGCAAAATCAACCGATTTTCAAAATCCTGAAAATGTCGTTGAACTATCATCAAAATGTAAAAAAGCAGCCGATAATTGGGCTCCGGTTGCTGAAAACCTGTGGAAAGGCTCTCATCCCCAAATATAATAAATAAACAAACTAAAAGGAACCCCTGTGGGGTTCCTCAGAGCGAAGACAAACCCGATTACAAGTAAACAAAGCTGTGATCGGGTTTTTATATTGCTGCCGGAAAATGAAAAAATAGGAAAAAACGTGAAGGTACTACAAAACGGATTCGTTTCCGGTACAGCAGATTTGCCAGTTTTTTCATATTCAGACATGCCAAAGTTAGCCCGATCTGCATGGCAACTCGGGCCTTCCCGACATACTGTGTATAGCGCATCCCGTGATGTTCCTTGGCCGTGCCAAAGACTCGTTCGATGGTTTCTTTACGCAGTTGGTATTCTTCTTTGCGTCCGATTGTGTGCCGGATTTCTT
>NZ_RXYB01000019.1 GCF_008086615.1 Acetobacterium tundrae | reverse complement strand
CTCGTGAGGTCATTTGTGTTTCTTCGGAAACATCGATTAAACCGCGTTGATTTAACTGTACCTGATACTTTTCATCCAGAAAGGATAAATCAACCTGCTGACCCACTGCCATTAAAATGTTTTCAGCATTGACAATCTGGGTTTCACAATGGTCGTATTGAGGACTAAAGGCACCTTTTTCATCCCGGGTGGATGTACATCGTTTGAGTTCCATTCCTTTAAGAACACCATTTTCTTCAATGACTTTGCTCAAACCCCAGGAAGGCATAATAATGACGCCTTCTTCTCTGGCTCTTGCAATTTCTTCCCGACTGGCAGGCATATCACTTTCACATTCTAAGCATGCCATGGTGACTTTTTTAGCACCCAGTCGCTTAGCGGTGATGGCAACATCCATCGCGACGTTTCCACCGCCGGTTACCAGCACTTCCGAGCCGACCTTACCCTTCATCCATTCATTAACCTGGATCAGGAAATCCAAACCGAACTCAGTGAGTTCTTCTCCGGCGATTCCAATAACCGGTCGTTTCCAGGCCCCGGTTGCATAAAATACACTGTCATATTTTTCTTCTATTTTTGATACTTGAATATCTTTACCAATGGTTGTATTGGTAATAATATTGATTCCCATTTTCCCCAGGTTGCTGACGAACTTCCTGACAATGTCTTTGGGTAGTCGATAAGCTGGAATGGCGTACATCAACATGCC
The DNA here is from genome assembly GCF_008086615.1 of Acetobacterium tundrae. Lineage (GTDB taxonomy): Bacteria > Bacillota > Clostridia > Eubacteriales > Eubacteriaceae > Acetobacterium > Acetobacterium tundrae. The sequence continues at coordinate 63,049 of NZ_RXYB01000019.1, read as the reverse complement.
ACCTGCTTCTTTTTTGGTATCGTAAATCGTGACGTCATTTCCAGCCCGACGCAGATAATAGGCTGCGGATAATCCGGAAGGACCGGCGCCGATAATGGCTACAGATTTCCCGGTTGAAGTCGCTGGTGCTTTAAAATACAAATCACTGTTTTCCAGAATGTAATCACCGACATATCGTTCGACGTTTCCGATGGCCACATCTTCGTCCTGACAGCCTCTGTTACAGCCATCCTGGCAGAAATGAGCACAGACACGGCTGGTAAGTGCCGGCATCGGATTGACTTCCATAATAATCTGGGCCGCCCCGGCGGTGTTTCCTTTTCTGATTTGCTCCATATAAGCCGGAATATCGGTGCCCGCCGGACATTCACCGGTACATGGTGAACGATGCGCCTTCATCCCGCCGAAAATTGAGTGGTAACGGTTATCACCTTGCAAGGCGTAACAAGTGTCGCCGCCTTTTCGGGAACAAACCAGACGTCCGCCGGCTTCATGAGGATAGCGATAAAACCAGCATCTCACATCCTGGCAGATATTTCCGCCAATGGTTCCCATATTTCGAATCAGTGGGGTTGCCACTGATTTTGCGGCTTCCACTAAAATGGGTGCTTTTTCCTTGACCACATCCGATTCGATAATGTCAATCAGTTTTGTCAAGGCCCCAATGGTTAAGGTTTGCCCTGCTACTTTAATCCCATCTGCATTTGGAATGCTTTTTAAATCAACCACTCTTTCGGGATACGCTGTTAAAATATCATCTTTCAGTTGTCCTAATAAATCAGTTCCGCCTGCAATGACAACGCTTTTAGTGGCTTCTTTTAACAACTCACTGGCCTGATCAAAGCTTTCTGCTCGTGTATGTGTAAAATTTTTCATCTTCCCGCCTCCTTACATTTTTCCTAAAGCTTTGAATATTACATTTGGCGTTGCCGGGTATTCTGCAACTTCTACCCCAATCGCATTGGAAATGGCCTGCATGGTTGCACTGGCTGCGGCCGCCCCGGAGATTTCTCCGACACCAAGTGCTTTAAACATAAAGGTATCGAATTGAGAACTCAACATCACTGTATCATATGTTGGGAATTCATTAAATGTTCGCCATTTATATTCAAGCATGTTATAGGTGAGCGGTCGTCCGGTAGCCGGATCTACAATGTGTTCTTCAAACAGGGCGGTATCCAAACTGGCTGAACCAATTCCCCCATGACATTGCATTTCCAAGGTAGCTGGATCGATGACTTGTCCGGCATCGGTGCCCCCTAACATATGAATGACTTTTACTTGACCGGTTTGTTTGTTAACTTCAACCTCCAGAAATATCATGAAAAAGTTAGGAGTAGAGAAGTTTTCGATGTGTCTTCCGTAACCGGTAATGGTTAAATCCGATGGAATCAATTGTTTCCATGAAACAAATTTTCCTGGTCTCGCTTTGGTAACAACTCCGTAATTTTCTAATTGCATGGCTTCCGGCGGAACTTCTAAATAAGGTTCAGCCAGTTCAAACAACTGTCTTCTGGCATCCGCTGCTGCATTACTCACAGCACGTCCATAAGTGATCGTACCCCGGGAACCGCAAAGGCCAAACCCGGTTGGATTTTGCATGGTATCCGGATCAGTAATCTGAACTTGTTCATAAGGAACATTCATAACTTCGGCAACCATTTTAGCTAAGTTGCTCCGTTGACCCATACCCGATTCGGTCACATTTACTTGCATGATCACATGAGCTTTTGATCCGAATAAATCAGGAGATACGCGTACATAAGCTTCCGTATTATCTTCCCCGACATCTGCATTTCCGATGATCCCGCAACCAACCCCGCGAACAATATTGCCGTCTTCCGATGTCCAGGTTGGTGTCCCCCAGCCTTTCCATTTTTCAGTCCATTTAAATTTTTCCGCTGAAGCTTCAATCGCTTTGGTATAGTCGATGGAATGAGCTTTCCATTTACGTCCGTCTCGCCAGATATATTCATCTCCGTCGGAAACGTAATTTTTCTTGTATACCTCGACTGGATCAAAATTCCCGGCCCTCATTGTCCGTCCAATTAGTAATGATAAACAACTGTTTAGCTCCTGTCCGCCATATCCGCGAACGATCCCGGCTGGCTGCTTGTTTGTAACCACTATATTAGTGTCCAAATCCCAGTTCTGGCATTTTGCCATCGTCAGCTGAGCTTCCCCAATACCAACCCCGACCTGACCTTGCGTTGCATTACAGAATGCTCCGGTATCTACCGTCCAGTCTGCTTTAACTGCCCGAACAATCCCGTCTTTATCCATTCCAATTTTGGCTTTAACCTGGCTTCCTAAGCGGGTTTCGTAGGCTGTCATCTGTTCAACTTTTGTCTGGAAAAACCGGACTGGTCGGTCCGTCACTTTTGATAATAACACTGCGGACATAACCGGTACCGTCAAGCTCTGTTTATTACCATAGCTGCCCCCAACATTAAATGTTTTGACCGTTAAATCAGAATCCGGGATAACGGATGAGTTTAATATTTTTAGAATATAACCACTTTGTGATGTCGCCCAAACCGTATAGTTTTCTGCCCCTTCATATCTGGCAATGGCTCCTGGCGGTTCTGGTGCAAGCGGGGCTGGCTTTTTATCAAAAGCTACCGTATCTTCTGCAATAAAAACACAGTCTTTAAAGCCTTGCTCTAAATCGCCTCTTTCCAAATGCCAGAAATCACCGTCTTTTTGGAAAGGCGGATAACCTGGACTCACAATATTGTGGTCAAATTCTTCATATAATTGGGGCGCTCCGTCTTTCAAAGCTTCCAGGCCATCCAACACATAGGGAAGGACTTCATACTCCACCTTGATTAAGTCAATGGCTTCATTAGCGATTTCAGTTGTTTCGGCCGCAACCAGCGCGACGGTATCACCAACATACATCATCTTTTGACCTAATACTGGTTTTTGTGGGGGCCAGCCCATTTTATAATCCTGGCTGACGTCTTTATAGGTTAAAACCGCATGGACTCCTTTTAAATTTCTAGCGGCTTCCACATCAATTTCTTTAATAAGAGCATGAGGATGAGGACTTTTTAATGACCGACCGAAAATCATTTTTGGCAGTGTGAAATCATCTAAAAATACCGCCTTACCTGTGACAATATCCTTCGCGTCTTTACGTTGGACGTTTTTTCCGATAAATTTATAATCTTTTGGATTCATTATTGTTTTACCCCTTTCGCAATGTCAGCAACTGCTTCCAATACATGATATTGGCTGATGCAACGACAGAAGTTTCCAGAAAGTGCTTGTTTAATTTCGTCATCTGTCGGTGTGGGATTTTTGTCTAATAATGCCTTGGAAGCCATAATAATCCCCGGTGTACAGTACCCGCATTGAAATGCATAGCGATCAAGAAAAGCCTGTTGCAACGGATCTAGTTCGCCGGTTTTTGGATCGGCCAGCCCTTCGATAGTTGTAATTTTTTTGCCATCACAGTCCACCGTTAAGGTCATGCATGAGGTGACCGCATTTCCATTAATAATCACCGTACAACAGCCGCAAGCGCCTTCACTGCAAGCTTCCTTTGAACCTGTTAATCTGAGTCTGTTTCTGAGTGTTTCTGATAACGTCTCACTCGCAGAAACCTGTCCGAATTTTGTGCCAACGGAAAAAGAATATTCAAAACCGTTTACATCAATTGTTACATCTTTGGTATCCATTCAGTTCCTCCACTTATTCAATTAATCAATCGTTTGATTAATTGAATTCTAATCGTTTGATTAATTTTTGTCAAGCCTTTATTTTAAACAATTTAAAGACTTTCATAAAATCATGTTATCCAAATTTTATAGATCTTTTTAAAATTTAATGATACAATACAACAAAATATATTGATAAGGAATTTTAAATGGAATCATTTGAACTCAACGAGGAACAAACATCCCGTGAAAAATTATTGACCGCAGGCGTTTATCTTTTTGCACGATTTGGCTATAAAGGTACATCCACCCGGATGATTGCCGAAACCACCAACTTGAATATTGCAACCATGCACTTTCATTTCAAAAACAAGGAAAACTTTTATAAAAATGTGATTGCCCATGTAGAAGATCAAATTAAATCTAGATATTCTAATTTCACACAAAAAATAGATGATTTAAAATCAGAACCGGTACTTGCCAAAGATTTGATTTGGCAATTAATTTGTGAATTTATTGATTTGCAATTGGATATTACCTTTGACGAGACTGAGTCTGACATTTTTTTACTCCTTTCAAGGGAACAACTTTACGACTTCGATGAACTGCCACTGACCCAAATCATTTTTGAAAAGGCTGAAAATAGCCTGACTTTTTTATTGACCCATTACTATGACACCCTACCCATTGAAAAAGCCATCGTCCTGTCGCGATTAATTAATGGTGCCCTGGTTTCTTATGGTGACCATGCTACTTTTTTATCCACATCCCCGGTTTCCCACTCCCTTTCTAAATCATTTATCAAAGATAGCACTAGGGATTTTGTTCTTAATGCTATCGCTAATTATCCAACTGAAAAAGCGGTATTTGTAGCATCATTCTAAAATTTCTCATAAAAAAACACAGACCTTACTTTTATAACCAGGTCTGTGTTTTTTTAACTAAATTTTTCTGTGCTCACGTAGTATTGTTAAGCTTTCACTTATTGAACTTTTCCTAAATCCCAATAAGTCGTAATATTTTCTTTCCATACAAAAGAATATTTTTCTAATAATTCTTTCGGATTCATGGGTTTATTCCCAGTGAGAATCTCAACTGTATCTGTCTCCAGTGCCATTAAACCATCCCGAATACCGGATTCATTGGTCACCATATCATTGGCACACCATGGCACCGGCGACTTCGAATAATTACCGTGGGAGGTACGAGGAATATAGATTGAATCCAAATAATCGTAATATTCTTCTTCATTCATGGTGATGTATTCATAATTCTTACCGGATATCGCATTGATCAACTCGCAAATTTCATGTTCACTGACTAATTGACCGGTTACATCATACCCTTTGTTGTTCTCACCTTTGCCCAACAGCAAAGCTGTTGCCACCCGACCACTATCATCTTTTGCAATAAATGTCGCTTTCCCATCACCGGCAGTGGTCACCCAACGATTGTTGTCCAAGTTCGCCATCATAACAGAATTAAGCAAATAGTTTTCCAGATAAAGACTGTTTCTCATAATATTGTAATCGACACCTGTGCTGATTAAATATTCTTCGGTTGCGGTGTGATCCGGCAATACATATTGTTTGTATTCCGGGCGGTTTGCACCAAAGAATGAGGTGTAAGTAATATGTTTGACCCCCGCTTCAATCGCCGCGTCGATTACATTTTTATGTTGTTGTACACGTTCTGGTCCGATGATAACCCCTGACACAATGTAAATTCGGTCTCCGCCTTTAAAAGCTTCAGTCATTTGTGCCTTATCATCATAATTTGCCTCTTTTATGATAACGTCTTTTTCTTCCCAGTCTTTCGTTCTTTCTGGTCGTAAACGATTTAAATCCGGACATGTAAAAATAAGTTGATCTCCAGATACTTCTTTTAACATATTGGAAGCTACTCTTCCACCTAATTGTCCATCTGCTCCTGTAACAATATAACGCATGTTTTACCTCCATTAGTGGTGATTTAAGAGATTAATCAAATAATGAACTCGAGTTGCAATCCCAATTTGAACCATTCCTTTAATTAATGTCTTCATTGGTGACAGCATAACATGGTTTTTATTGGAACTGAAATTGAAATATGTTATCATTAATAAAAAATGCTTATAAATTCAGGAGGTAACGATTCATGCATATTAAACAAATCGAATGTTTTGTTCATTTGGCTGAAACCCTTAATTTTTCCAGAACTGCTGAATTTTTGTTTATCACCCAACCCACAGTTACCCATCAGATAAATAGCCTGGAAGATGAACTCGGATTAAAATTATTCGTCCGAACCAAACGAAAAGTCGAACTGACTCCGGCTGGTATTTCTTTTTATAATGATATGAAAGAAGTGCTTACAAAAACAAACATCGCCATTGCCAAAGCGAAGCAATTCGCACACACATTTGAATCGAACATATCCATTGGCTATGAGGGAAATGTAGAAGTTAAGTATCTTCCCGCCATTCTAAGAGCCTTTAGAGCTAAGTTTTCTCATGCCCATATCTACTTAAAAATAGCTGATCACAAAGAGAAAAGAAATCTGTTTACCAATAATAATTTTGATTTGATTTTCGCAGTAAAGGAAAGTATTGATGATCTTTCGGATGCAGTTTATGCAGAGCTCTTTACCGGAAGCTTCGTCTGTGTTTTGCCGAAAGACCATCCATTAGCCAGCAAAGCCATGATAAAAATTGATGATCTGAAAGATTATTCTCTGATTCTCCTGGACCCAATGAAATGCCCGACTGAAATGGCCCGAATCCAAAAAGATATTCAAATAAAATGTCCGACTTCCACCATTTATTTTGTGGATCATCCGCTCATCAGTTATACCATGATCAAAGGACAACTAGGGATTGCCGTTATGCCTGACTTTGTCTGTCCAGAGGATTCGGAGCTTGTCATTGTTTCCACTGAAATCACGGATATCATTTCATATGGCATTGTCTGGCATAAAAACAATCCACGTTCTGAGATAAAAGGATTCGTGTCAATTACCAAAGAAATTTACAAACGGCAAAACACGGATTAAGAATGTTTTATATTAAATAATAAAAAAACTTATCCGTCTGGAAAGATAAAGGTGCTATTTGGGATAAAACTAACACCGCATACTTTACACTGAATATCTTCTGGATCGATTAAACGGCGATAAAGTGTAGTGCTCACTTATTTAATGTCCATTCCTTTACTAAATTGATTTCTGTATGCTATACTTATTTGGTTATTAAATAATTACTTAAAGTTCAAGGAGTCACGATGAGCACTAACGATATAATTGAAGATATATCAACAAAGGAAAAATTATTGCAGACCGGAATGTCCGTCTTCGCAATATATGGTTATCATGGAACTACGACGCGGATGCTCGCATCTTCTGCCGATGTTAATCTGGCAACGATACATTTTCATTTTGGAAATAAGGAAACCTTCTATCACAGTGTTTTAGATTATGCCGCCATGCAGGTTTCTTTATTTTATGATCCACTTTACAACGAATTGCAAGATTTTATTAACAGTGCCAACAGCCAAAACAAAGATAATGTATTGGACAAAATCTGTAAACTTATCGAGCTACAAATGCATGCAGCCATTGATTTGCCAACTCCTGATATTATGAAACTATTATACTGGGAACCCTTTTCCTTCCCAGGTTCTCTTGGTCCTATTTCTCAGGTTGTCTATAATAAAGCAGAATTAATGCTTGCAAAACTCGTGATGATTTATATTGATAATTTGGATTTTGAATCGGCAATGATGCTCTGTCGAGTCATCAATGGAGGCATTATTTCTTTTGCTGAACACCCAGCCTTTGTCAAGCCACAGAAAGTTTATAATTCAAAAGAAGAATGGCGTGCGTTTGCAAAACAAATGATTAGTAATTTTATGTTAAACGGCATAAAGGCAACCAGCAATTATGAGGCTTAATCATTTAATTCTATGTATTTCCAAATTTTTATTAGCCGTTATCTCTGAAACATTCTTTTCGAGAATTTCAATGCTTTTGTACCAATAAAAATATGCTTCCGGATCAAACTTCATTATGGTTCTGAATTTTTTATATTCAGGATTCTTAATTTCCAGTGTCCTCAAATCGATCGTCTCATCAAACCGTTCAACTACAAATATGTCATATTTGATCAGCAGTGACAGGTATGCAGCTTTGGAAGCACTGTTCACAGCACTTTCCACAATATAATTCTTTGAGAAAATATAGTCTTTTATCCTGTTGACACCTGTCTGCAATAAAGCAAAGGTTGGTTTCTCAATGCGACCACGCTCACCAATGATTCTTGAAGTCTGAAAAACATCATCAAGAACGTCCTGATAGGTGCATTTGCCATCCATTTCTCGGTAAATTAATTCTTGCTGGACCATCAATATAAATGTATCTCTCACTACTTTTATATTTTCCATTTTGTCAAATAAGTTGGCCACATCAAACAGCTGTTTAATAATTTCTAATTCCTTATCTTTCCCGTAAGGAATTCCCATTGTGTTGGGAGCATAAGCAGTTAACTTATCCCCCAGAATACAATCAATGCTGGGTATATTGACCAATCTGAGTGGTTCTTGATAATCAATGAATTTACAGTTAATGTCTTTCTCAATAATATCAACATAATGACTCTTTTCAAACAGCACATCCAGTAGAACATAACTCTCAGTCTCATCTAATGCTGACGTATAAAAAAACTTATAATGAGCCTTTGGCACATCGTTACTTCCTTTTCTGGTATTTTCTTCAAATCGATTAAATATAGTGCTTCGTTCAACGATCTGCGACAGAATTGTAAACAGGTCTTCCTCATTTTTGTTGTTCTCTATGATGATATCAATATCAATTGAAAATCGATGCATTTCATCCAATAGGAGCAATAAAGCTGTGCCGCCTTTAAAGATAAACGATAAATCAGTTTGCGTTAAATTTTCAAGAAGGTGCAGTGCTTTTGTTACTTTTTCAATTAATGCGGGATCCGCCTTTCTCTTTCCGTGTTTGTATTGATTGCTTATTTTCTGAATCCATTCTTTGGTAAAGGTATTGTTCTGTATCATTTAGTCACCTCAAATATATATTTCATTCTGATCGATTTCCGTCTCATCTTTTAGAAATATTAAAAACCGCTCTTTTACTTTTCTTTTCGTTGCATATCTGTTCAGCGTGGACTGATTAATGCTAAAGGTCTCAAAAAAAGCTTCGTAAATATTTTTTAATTCCCCACCCTGATAGGTAACATACAATTGATCCTCCACAAACAGGTCGACCATTATTTTTTCAATCCTGGGTATGCTGATATCTTCTCTCATTTCAACTTGTGATTCGGCAACCAAGTTCTTAACAATGATATTGGCTTGTCCTGTGGTCATATAGGTTTTTATTTCGTGTTTACCAGGATTCAAGAATACATTTTTCATGGATTCCTGTAAAAATGAAAATACCGACGGCACCGCATCTTTATCGACTTCAATAATAATATTTCGGGTGAGTGGTTGATGCACCATGTAATCATTCAACCAGCTTGTATCCCATATGCTTATTTCACTATAAGGAAATTGAGCCTTGATCTTCTTGTATAAATTCTTCAGTTGCCTGTCTATAGGAGGGGTAAAGTTATTTTTTCTTTCTACGGTATACAAACCTCTTTTTAAACTACAAATGACATTTTCTTTTTTCAAATTAGAAACTCGCCATCTAAAAGTCGTTTTTTTCAAAGTTGGTTCTTCTTCCAAATAGAATCGATAGAGTTCATCGCTTGTAAACGGCCTATTTCCAAAGGATTTTCTCACTTCATCAATTTTTAATTTATCGTTCATTTTATTTCATCTCCAATTTAGCATTCCCAACAAACGGGGCCTTTTTAATTTAGGCCCCGTTTGTTGGTTTTCCTTTATGTGTAAATTATAGTCTTCAAGTCTTAAAAAATCAAGAGAAATAAAAAGCCAACAATTGGGGCATATTCTATAGAGCTTGCTGGATGCAACAGCCGTATACGACCGATGCCTTGATGCCCGACTACAAGCCAAACACAGCAGTTCTTGCATTACAAATTTATGTTAAAAATATTTTAGGGCATAAAAAAAACGCCTCGTATCGGCGTTCATATGCTAAAAGTGGTGATCCCGATTGGACTTGAACCAACGACCCCTACCATGTCAAGGTAGTGCTCTGCCAGCTGAGCTACGAGATCACTTTTACTGCTTGCTAATTTTACATGATTCTTTTCAAAAAGTAAAGTCTTTTTTAGAATGTTGTTTCCGCAAAGAGCGTGAAGTAATTTCTTTTTATATAAAACTCATTGTAACTGATTGGCATGCCGTCTTCCATTGAAATAATATTTTGAGATACCAAGAAGCAACTTTCATCATGATCGATTTTCAAACTTTCGCGGACTTCCAGTGGCGGATGGACAATATCAATGTTCAAGATTTTTTTAAGCTGAAATTGAAGTTTTCCCTTTTCCATGATGCCGTGAAAATTCGCAAAATTAATAACATCTTCGACAATGGGGTTTCCCTTTTGGTAAGGCAGATAAATCGTTGAATATTGAATGACCTCATCTTTTATCTGCACCGCCTTTTGAATCTTTATAACCTTTTCAAAAGAGCCTATTTTCAGCTCCCGCATAAGCTTTCTTCCTGGGGTAATAACGCCAACGCTGACTAATTTTACTTCTTCAATTTCTCCTTTTAAACTGTCAATTTCATCAAAATAAAACTGATATTGATTTGATGACGGTTCGCACACATAATTTCCTTTTCCGGGAATCGTATAAATATATTTCTCGTTGACTAATAATGCCAGGCTTTTTCGCAGTGTTGTCCGACTAACATCATATTGGTCAGACATTTCATTTTCTGAAGGTAACAGATCCCCAGGCCGCAGCATTCCTTTTTCAATTTTTCCTTTAATATCATTAACGATATCAAGATATAAAATTTTTTTCATCACTGATCACCTATGCATTGTTCCAGCCATTTTTTGCATATATTGACACCTTCAATGGCGTCACTGGAATAACCATCAGCTCCAACATATTTTGCATAATCCGTTCCTGCTAAAGCGCCGCCCAAAATAATTTTTAAATCCTGACGCAGCCCCTGGGCATTGATCTCATCAATGACTTCTTTAATATTTTCGACCACTGAAGTCAATATACCGCTGATTCCAAGAATCGCCGGTTGTTCTTTTTTGATAACTTCAATAAATTTTGCGGTCGGCACATCTGTCCCCAGATCCACCACTTCAATGCTCTCTGCTCTTAGCATACTGACAAAAATGTTTTTACCCACATCGTGAATATCGTCAAAAACAGTTCCAACCACAATTTTACCCAAACTATGTCCATTGATCAATTGGGGATTATCCATTCTCATCATTTTAAGGAGATTTGATACCAGTTCACCGGCCATGATAAGATCGGCGATATAGTACTCCCCCTCTTCGTATCGAACTGCAACGCGTTGCAACGCATAATTCAATTGATTAGAAATTTCTTTTTTGTCTTTTCCTAATTCAAGCGCTTTGGCAACCAGTTTCATTGCACGTTTTTCGTCAATGGCTTCTATTGCAGAAATAATTTTTGTTTCCATCATTTTTCACCTGTTTCACTTGTTTCAACTGTTTAAATGCAAAATTATAATTTGTCTCAATCACTAAACTGCAAGTTTATTATTATAATTTATTTTACCATGGAATAATATATTTGTCTTTATTAACGCGACTTATTTTTTTATGGCTTTTTAACCTTTTCAAGTGTATAATTGGGTCGTAAACATTTACAGTTTTTTAATTTTAAATTTAAGTTTAGAGGTCATTTTATGAATGGTTATACCAAAATACAACTTCAAGAAAATCAAAAATATTTAGAACTTTTATCCCAAAGCTTTCCCAATATTACCACGGCTGTCGGAGAAGTGGTTAATCTTAAAGCAATCCTAAATTTGCCCAAAGGCACTGAACATTTCTTAACTGATATTCATGGCGAACATGAAGCCTTTAATCATGTGATGCAAAATGCTTCCGGTACCATCAAACGCAAGGTACACCAGGAACTTGGAAATACCATTGCTTTTGAAGAACTCGAAGAATTATCAACTCTTATTTATTATCCCGAAGAAAAAATTGATTTAATTAAGCGTGAACGCAATCAGGAATCGATGGATAACTGGTATAAACTTACCATTTATCGGTTAGTCACCGTCTGCCGTGCGGCTGCTTCAAAATATACGCGTTCTAAGGTTAGAAAGGCTCTTCCTAAAGATTTTGCCTATATTATGGAAGAACTTCTCCAAGAAGATGAACACCGTTTTAACAAAAAGGAATACTACAATGAAATCATTGCAAGCCTTGTGAAATTGGACCGGGCGCAGCATTTTATTGTGGAAATCTCTGGTGTTATCAAGCGATTAACCATTGATCATCTTCATATCATCGGGGATGTCTATGATCGTGGTCCCGGTCCGGATGTGGTCATGGATACGTTGATGCAGCACCATTCTCTTGATATTCAATGGGGTAATCATGATATCCTCTGGATGGGAGCTGCCGCCGGCAATCCCTCCTGTATCGCCAGCACCGTCCGGATTGCGCTGCGCTATGCAAATATGGACGTCATCGAGGATGGCTATGGCATTAATCTGGTTCCGCTTGCCTCTTTTTCAAACCGGGTTTACAGAGATGATCCCTGTCTTGATTTCATTCCAAAAATTACTGAAGAGCAGCATACTTCTGATCAGGAAATCGCACTCATGGCAAAAATGCATAAAGCCATTTCCATCATTCAATTTAAATTGGAAGAAGCATTGATTGATAAACATCCTGAATACCATATGGAAAAGCGCCAACTACTAAGGTGCATCGACTTTGAAAATGGCACAGTTACCGTTGAAGGCGTCGTTTATCCCTTAAATGACAGCAATTTCCCCACTCTGGATCCGAACAATCCCTGTGAATTAACTGAAGAGGAAGCCCAAGTGGTGGATCGCCTCGTTTACGCCTTTCTCCACAGTGAAAGGCTTCAAAAGCACATTCACTTTATGTATGCCAAAGGCAGTATGTATAAGGTTTTTAATGACAATTTGCTGTTTCATGCCTGTGTTTTGCTTAATAATGATGGCAGTTTTAAAACCATCCGACTCTGCGGAAATGATTATTCAGGAAAACTTCTGATGGACAAATTTGATCAAATGGCAAGAGAAGCATATTTTGGCAGCACTAACTCTGATCATACTGAATCAGACATTCTCTGGTTTCTATGGTGCAACGAAGACTCTCCGCTTTTTGGAAAAGACAAAATGGCAACTTTCGAACGATATTTTATTGATGATAAAACGCCCCATAAAGAATACTATGCGCCCTTTTATATTTTAATTGATGATGATGATATCCTGGCTAAAAAAATACTCATCGAGTTTGGCGTTGACCCCGAGGAAGGACATTTGATTAACGGACATATTCCCGTTAAAATAATTTCAGGAGAAAGCCCAATTCGGGCAAAAGGCAAACAGCTTGTCATTGATGGTGGTTTTGCCCGGGCTTATCAGAAAACAACTGGAATTGCGGGTTACACCCTTGTTTACAACTCATATGGTCTGATTTTGATCAGCCATGATCCCTTTGAATCGGTGGAAAAAGCGATCGCCGATGGTGTTGACATCAATTCAACTTTATCGGTTGTTGAAAAATCAACCGAGCGAAAAAGAGTTCGGGACACTGATAATGGCAAAGCGCTGATGTCTCAGGTTGAAGATCTTGAAATGCTGATTTCCGCCTATCGTAAGGGGATTATAAAAGAGAAACTGTTTTAAAATATATAAAAAGGACGATTACAAAAGAAATTTTGCAATCGTCCTTTTCTATTCTAATTCAGTTTCAATTCCAGCTGACAAAGCAATATATTCTCCTGGTTAACAATATCGACACGATACAGTTTTTCGTTTAGTTTTTCGCATAAGGCTTCAATGGTATCGCCATAAAAGCACTGGGCTTTATAAGCGATCTTTGCTTCCGCTAAATCCATTGTTGCTGCCATTTCCATGGGCAAAACTTCGATGGCCCAGGCCAGATATTTAACATGGTTAACATGTTTATTGAAATCAATATCCAAGAAACGCACATTGAAGGTTTTTGCATAGTCTACCTTTTTTATTTTAGCAATCTTCTTAAATACCGGCTCACCTTTTTCATGACAATCATAAACATCAAATTGCGGATACTCATCCATGCGTTCCATTTTATCCGTTTCACGATTGACCAACAGCCATTGGGTATCGGCGATCACCATCACCTCGCCCTTTTCGTCTTCAAGGGTAAAACGTCGAATGGCACAGTATTTATCCATACCGATGGCCCTCGTCGTGGCGATGATTTCGTCTTTATAACGAGGATACTTATTAAACCGAATGACATATTTTACTAAAAACCACGCCAGATGATTTTCTTTTAAAAATTCACTTCCGATTTTCAAATCATCGCCCTGGTTTGTTGATACCTCCTGGAAATAATTCATTGCCGTCGTTGGCAGCATCTTTCCAGCATAATCCGATTCATAGCATGTAATTTTTCTTTGTTCTGACGCAATGGTGCTCATTATTCTGTCTCCTATTCAAAACTTCTACGGTATAAACTGATTCCATCAAGACTCCAATTTGGCTCTGTAAAAGTTCCTGGTTCAATTCGTCCAAGAGCCTGATCCATTGTGTACATGCGAGCATCAATCATATCGATGTGATGCAGCAGTTCCGCCTCTGGAAACATCGGTTTTTTAGGACTTCCATACTCAGGCTGGTAATGATGAGAGAGGATCATATGCTTTAAGAGCATTAGACATTCCGGATCGGTTCCCAATTCCTTGCCGACAATTTCAAGATCAACAATTTCCTGAGTAATATGTCCCAGCAGTTTTCCCTCTGGTGTATAATCTGAAACTGATCCATTTTCATCGGATACCATTTCATTTATTTTTCCAATGTCATGGAGGATGATTCCGGCATAAAGCAAATCCTTATTAATAAACGTATAGATTCCGGCTAAACTCTTGCCGATTCTTAGCATCGAATAAGTATGATACAGCAATCCGCCTTTGATGGCATGATGGTGTTTTTTTGCAGCTGGGAAATATGACAAAAATCCAACATGATCGTTGAAAATTCTTTGCGTGATGTCTTTGATATCCTTATTCGTAAAATCATCAATGGCATCATTGACATAACCAATCATTTCATCCGTATCAACCGGAACCGTTTCGATGTAATCATCAATGGACACCTCATCATTTTCATTCACCAAACGCATTTTATTCACAATCAGCTGAAGCCGATTATTGAATTCCTGAACTTTTCCTTTGATTTTCACCAGCTTTCCATTGATAAAAATCGCTTCATCTTCTGGCTTTACGTCCCATTTTTTGGCATCAATTTCGTCAAAATTCGCATCATTTAAAACCATATTGAAATATCGGCTCCCGTTTGTAGCCGTTTTTGTCATCTGTGACTTTATAAACAAAAAGCCAACATAATCCTGACCTTTTTCTACTGATTTAATTTCCAAATTATTCTCCTTATTTATTTATTTGCATACTTCTGGAAAAGCCAAACGATAGGCTTCCAATCCGTATTTCAGAATCGTCATTCCCTTGCGCATATCCTCACCATTAAGAACATAAGCGATTCGCACTTCATCGGCGCCATCCTCGGGATTTAAATAAAAATCGTTGGCAGGCGATAGCAGTACCGTTTCTCCCTGATAGTCAAAATCATTGATCATCCACTCAATAAAATGGCTGGCATCTTTTATTGGCAGCTTTGCCATGAAATAAAAGGCGCCCCGGGGTTCTTTGCAGATGACCCCGGAAATTTTTTGTAAAGCCTCATAAACAATCTTTCGCCGTTGGGTATACTCTTTCAAAATGCCATCAAAAAAATGTTCATCCAAATTCAGGAGGGAAATGGCTCCGATCTGATCGACGGTGGATACGGCTAACCGCATCTGACATAATTTTTTTAGCTGCCCCATCAGCACCTTATTCTTTGAGACGATAAAACCGATTCTTGCTCCACAGGCACTGTAGCGTTTGGAAATACTGTCAATCAAAATAAAATTTTGGGACAGTTCCTGGTACTGAGCCGGGCTTAAATAGCCTTGCTTATCATACACAAATTCCCGATAAACCTCGTCGGAAATAAGATACAAATTATGTTTTAAAGCCAATTTCACCATGACTTCAATTTCTTTTTTGGTAAAAACTTTTCCCGTGGGATTTCCCGGATTCGTCATTAAAATCGCTTTAGTTCTCGGGGTAATGGCGGCTTCTATCAAGCTTGCATCCGGTAAGGCAAAGCCATCCTCGGCATAAGTTTTAAATCCCACCAGATTTACATCCGTTGCTGCGGCCATTTCTTTATAAATGCTGTAAAGGGGTTCAGCGGTTAAGATTTCATCACCGGCGTTGCAAATCCCGATAAAGGTAAAAAGCAGTGCCTCGCTTCCGCCGTTAGTGACAAATAAATCATTGATATCATAATCCAGACCCAATCGTTCATAGTAACCGCAGGCCGCTTCCCGAAGCTCAGTGATTCCTTCCGGCGCCTGATAAGACAGTACTTTTTGGTCGATACCATTCACACTATTTAAAAAGCCTTCCGGTGTTTTAATATCCGGCTGGCCAATATTTAAAAAGTAAACTTTCTTCCCTTTCTTCTGGGCTTCATTGACAATGGGATAATATTTGAGAAGGGCTGGTTCCCTCATTTTTTTTATACGCTGCGATGTTTCCATTTTTTCTCCTGTTTTCTAATCTTCACTCTTACTTTAACATAGAAAATTATAAACTTTATTATGTTAAAATGCAAACTTCAACATTTTATTTCGTTGTACAGTTCTAATGAATAATGGTAAAATTAAAGTATTTCCTAATCCATCAACATATCGTGAGAGGTCCTTTATGAAAATATCAAAACCAAATCTAGCTGCTGAGCTAGAATTTACAGACGATTTAATACATCTAATTGAGTGGGCTCAAGAAGAAGAACTGGAAATAGAAGCAAAACATTTTAAAGATCTAGCCATGGTAGAAATTGATTTTTCCAAGCTGTCCTTCCGGGAATCGCTTTTCGAAAACTGCGAGTTTACACACTGTGATTTTGAAAAAATCGACTGTCGTGACGTGCGCTTTCAGTCCTGCAACCTCTCCAACAGTAACTTTGGCGAGGGATACTTCAACCGCTGCGAATTCAAATCCTGCAAACTGATTGGCGTCGATTTTTACCAGGCCCAGCTACAGAACATTCGATTGACTGACTGCAATTTGCAGTATGGAAATTTCGGCAAAGCCAAACTGAAGGGGATCGAAATTTCTGAATGCGACCTCAGTGATACCACCATTAGCGAGTGCAAACTGACCCAAATTGACCTTGATCGCGTCAATTTTTGTGGCGCCAGCTTTTTCAAAACCCCGCTAAAAGGCTTGGACTTTACCACCAGCCAGATCGATGGGCTGATTGTCTCCATTGAAGCCTTAAGTGGTGCCGTTGTCTCCACTTATCAGGCTGCCGAGCTGGCCAAATTATTAGGTCTGATTGTGCAATAATATAATAAAAGAAGAAGGGTGACGCGATGGAAACCATTCCCGCTAAAAACATGCTGACCCGGACTAAAAATAATTTCTGGTTTGGCACCGATTATAATATGAATATCTACCGGGGCTGCAGTCACGGCTGTATCTATTGTGACAGCCGAAGCGAATGCTATGAAATTGACCATTTTGATCAGGTTCGGGCAAAGGAAAATGCTCTGGCTATACTTGAAGATAATCTACGACGAAAAACCCTAAAAGGGGTTGTGGGCACCGGCGCCATGAGCGATCCTTACAACCCCTTTGAAAAAAAAGAGGCCCTAACCCGTCAGGCTCTGGAACTCATCAAAACACATGGTTTCGGGGTGGCCATTGCCACAAAAAGTCCCCTTGTTACCCGGGATAAAGATCTACTCTCAGCCATTCAAAAACGTTCTCCAGTAATTGTAAAAATCACCATTACCGCTGCTGACGACGCCCTGGCAAAAATAATTGAACCCCGAGCTGCACCCAGCAGCGAGCGTTTTGCTGCCATTAAAGAGCTGTCCCAAAGCGGTATCTTCGCCGGCGTTCTGCTGATGCCTATCCTGCCCTTTATCAATGACACTACTGACAATATTAGAAAAATTGTAGAACTTGCTGCCAAGAGCGGCGCCGATTTTATTTATCCAGCTTTTGGGGTCACCCTTCGGGATCAGCAACGCCTCTACTTTTATGACCAATTGGATAAACATTTTCCCGGCATCAAAAAAGAATACCTGAAACACTTTGGCAATGCCTACAGCTGCGCCAGCCCCAATGCCAAAAGCCTCTGGGCTGTCTTCGCCCGGGAATGCCAGCGGCATGGTCTTCTCTACAAAATGCCGGACATCGTCTCCCGTTATAAGCTGGAACACGGCAGCCAGCAATTATCATTTTTATTTGGCGATATTATTCCCTAATAATAGCAGCAGTCATCGGCCCATACCGGCGAGCTTCTGCTTATTATATATTTCTTTATGTAATATATACTTGATATTTTATCTTGTATATTATACTATATGCACAAAGGAGTGATCAGATGAAAAACTTGAAATTAAAAGTCGCCCGGGCCGAGTATGATATCTCCCAGGACGAGCTGGCCAAACGGGTCGGCGTGACCCGACAGACCATCGGTATGATTGAAGCTGGAAAGTTCAACCCTTCTTTACAATTGTGTATTGCCATCTGTAAAGCTCTGGGAAAAACGTTAAATGATTTATTTTGGGAGGAAAATAGTAATGAAAAAATTTAAAAAAGTAATTGATGAGCGCCAGGAAATGGAAATGTACAAAGTTGAGCATATCTGTTTCTGGATCGTTTTCTGGCTCCTTTTGGGAAGCATCATCATTCAGTCGATATTCTTAAGTGCCCCATTTAGCCAATGGGCTTTTGAATGGTTTATTTTTATGATTTGTTGTGTCGGCAGTTTTATCGGTTATTACCGTAAAGGTCAATGGGATTATTACAGCAAACCCACCACAAAAAACTATTTGATTTTCAGTCTCGTTGGTTCCGGTCTCTTTGCAATTATTTACGCGATCTCCTTGTATATGAAAAATGATTTTCTCAAAAATGATCTGGGCATTCTTTTGCTTCTGACCCTCATCATATTCGCCTTTCTTTTTGCCCTCATCTTTGTTGCCCTTTTAATCTGCGGTACCCTGGTGAAAAAGCGACAAAAAAAACTGGAAGATGAATTCAATGATGATTCTGCCAAATAATGTCTCAAGACTCAGTCCTGACATAATACCAACAACCAGCCCCCTGTTTTTACAGGAGGTTTTCTTTTTGGTAGTCACTTTTTCTTCGACTTCCCTATCCAAAGTCAAACTAATTTCTTTAAACCAATCATTTCTGCAATCGTTTTTCTGCGCGTTTTAATTTTAAATCAGTGCACTTTTTTATTTCTATGCTATACTACAACTAATTTTCACGCGATCCTATTTAAAATTGATTCAATCAAATGAGGTGAAGAAATGAAAGAAAACACCAATGTAATGGCAGTTTTTTGCAACGAGACCAACCGGATTTCCCGTTTTGATGAAATGACCTATTTTGTCTTCTACACAAAAGACGATTCTGTCTGGCGTCAATCTGAACCGGTTCCCTTTCATCCTGACCTGTCCGGCGGATTAACATCAGTCCGGGAGAATATCAACCGAATGCTTGTCTGCTTCAATACCTGCAAGATCATCATTACTAAATCGATAACCGGTATTCCCTACCAGGTATTTGATCAGTCCGGCTTTATTATCTGTGAATCCGAAGATTTTGATCTGGATTTACTGGATGCCATCGATGCTGATCTAATCCGTATTGAAGATGAAGCGAATAATGATGATTCACCGGTATCCAAAACCCCGGTGAAACTGGATGAAACCGGTCACTATTTTCTCGATTTAAACAAAGTACAGAAACGATATCCCGAATTGAGCTCGAAAAAGGTGCTTCTTCCTTTCCTGGAAAACACCACCTTTTATTCCCTGGAAGTGGTATGCAGCCATATTCCTCCTTGGTTTGATAATAAACTAGCGGAAATGGAGCTCACCTACTCCATCCAAAATGAAGATGATTCCGGCAAACATGTGGTCATTACCCATGTCTTATGCAAAGAATAGGAGCTTGAAATGAATAAAGTACAGACCGAAAAATATGGCACTTTAACAGATGTGATCTTTTCCGAAACTTATGACAACGGTGTTTTAAAAGGTTGCGCTTTTGACGAAAAGAACAATATTACCACCCCCATCGGAATTTTAGTGCCAAGTTATGGCCCCGCCAATATCAGAAATCGCGAAGGCCTGTCGCTGGAATTCTTTAAGAGCGGCGAAATAAAAAGCATCGATTTGGAAGCAGCGACGGAGGTCATTACCCCCCTTGGTCTCGTATCGGCAGAGCGGATCAGTTTTTATGAAAACGGCAGTATCCATCGACTGTTTCCACTTAACGGACGCATCAACGGATACTGGACGGAAGAAAATGAATACAGTCTTGCCAAACCCATGGCCTTTGATTTACCCATCGGTTCTTTTTCTGCCAAAGCAGTCAGTTTATGTTTTTATGAAAGCGGCGCTTTAAAAAGCTTAACCTTATGGCCTCAGGAGATCATCGAAATTGCCAGTCCGGATGGTTTAGTAAAAGTACGCTACGGTTTTTCACTTTATGAAAATGGTACTTTAAAAAGCTTTGAACCGGCTCTACCGGAACCCATATCCACACCGGTTGGGGTCATTATCGCCTATAACTGTAAGGCCCATGGCATCAATAGCGATGAGAACTCGGTGACCTATGATCCTCATGGTCAATTAAGATCACTGCTCACCTCAAACAGCGGCCTCCTGATTTCAACCGCAGCGGAAAAAAATTTGATTCAGCCACAGATGAAACCAGGCGAAATTGATCCGGAGATTATGATACCCGAACCCATGTCCATCATTTTTCACAAAGACAAACTCGAAATCATTCATGATGACATTATCGTTGTCGATCTTAACCTGAGTGAAGTCCGATCAATTTTAGTTCACGACCCTACGGAGAAAGCCTGCGGCAATTGTTCAGAGTGCTCACATTGCGGTTAATCTTTCTCTCTATTAAGAATTATTTAAGCAATCACAAGAATTATTTAAGCAATCAAATGTTCTGTTTTAATACAAAGCACTTATTGATTTTGTGAAATTGATTTCATCCAGTGTGATAGTCGTAATATCATCGTTGAAAATAAAATACAGTCACTGTTAAATTACCAAACCCGTTACAAAAAATTGACTGTATTTTCATCGTTAATAAAATATGAAAAGGGTTTACATTCAATACCGCTTGACTTTTCTATGCAATCCGTGGATAATTAGCTCATAGAAACAATGACAAACGGATTTATTACTTAGACGATGAAGTCTCGATCGGATACTATGATGTATCTAATCGAGACTTCTTTATTTTCTGGTTATAACGATCCGACTTAGACAAAGAAGTCTTAGTTAACCGCAATTTGTGTGGCTGATTAAGACTTCTTTTGTTTAGACCAAACTTATACCCCCAAGACGAAGAGGTCTTAGCTAACTACAAATTGATGTAGTTACCTGAGACCTCTTCTCATTTTATTTTGTTTGGAAATACATTGAATTCTAAAATTTATTTGGAGGAAAGATTATGAGACAAATCGCAATTTACGGTAAAGGTGGTATTGGTAAGTCTACCACAACTCAGAACTTAACTGCCGGACTTGGTCTAATGGGAAAGAAAATTTTAGTTGTTGGCTGTGATCCAAAGGCAGATTCAACACGATTGTTACTGGGTGGTCTGGCACAAAAAACAGTTCTCGATACGCTTCGTGAAGAAGGTGAAGAAATTGAACTGGATGCCATTCTAAAACCAGGATTTCGTGACATCATGTGTGTTGAATCCGGTGGACCAGAACCAGGGGTTGGATGTGCAGGACGTGGTATTATCACCGCTATCGGGATGCTTGAACAATTAGGTGCTTATACCCCCGATCTTGATTATGTTTTTTATGATGTCCTTGGTGATGTTGTCTGTGGTGGTTTTGCAATGCCAATGCGTGAAGGTAAAGCTCAGGAAATCTATATTGTTGCTTCCGGTGAAATGATGGCTTTATATGCTGCCAACAATATTGCCAAAGGTGTTAAAAAATATGCAACCACCGGCGGTATACGTTTAGGCGGAATTATTTGCAACAGTCGTAATGTGGATGGTGAAAAAGAACTGGTTCAAGCTTTTGCTGAAGAACTTGGCAGTCAGATGATCTATTTTGTTCCTCGTGACAACATGGTCCAACGGGCTGAAATTAATAAAAAGACCGTTTTAGAATTTGATGATACTGCCGGTCAAGCTCAGGAATACCGTAATTTAGCTACTGCCATCAATAACAATAAAATGTTTGTCATTCCAAAACCGATGAAACAAGATCGATTGGAAGAAATCCTGATGGAACATGGACTAATGGATATTTAATTAAATTTTAAACGTGAAAGGAAATATGAATATGTTAATGGTACGCGCAATTGTAAGACCTGAAAAAACTGGCATTGTTTTATCCGAATTACTATCCGGGGGATTTTCAGCTGTTACTAAATTAGATGTTTATGGCCGTGGAAAACAAAAGGGAATCAAAGTTGGCGATGTTTATTATGATGAACTTCCAAAAGTGATGCTTCTTTTAATAGTTAACGACGAAGATAAAGATGATGTGATCAGAATTGTCTTAAGAAATGCAAAAACAGGTAATGAAGGTGCTTTTGGAGACGGTCGTATTTTCATTTCTCCTGTAGAGGAAGCTTACACAATCAGTACTGGAAAATCTGGCCTGTAAAAGGAGGAATTAGATATGAAAGAAGTTATGGCTATTATTCGACAGAATAAAGTTAACCCAACTAAAGAAGCCCTGGTAAAAGAAGGCTTTCCTGCTTTTACCTGTTTGAAGGTTCTCGGTAGAGGAAAGAAAAGCGTTGATTTCTCGATCATTCAAGACATTGTCGAATCTGGAGAAATGCCAATTTCAAACATTGGCGAAGCTTTGACTGAACCATCCCGTTTAATTTCAAAGCGATTTTTTACATTAATTGTTGAAGATGAAGATGTGGACAAGGTTGTTTCCATTTTAATTGACAGCAATTCCACCGGTAACCCAGGCGATGGAAAAATTTTCATCCTCCCGATAGAGGACTCCATTCGTGTACGTAGCGGCGAGAAAAATGCTGATGCATT
Organism: Acetobacterium tundrae; assembly: GCF_008086615.1. Lineage (GTDB taxonomy): Bacteria > Bacillota > Clostridia > Eubacteriales > Eubacteriaceae > Acetobacterium > Acetobacterium tundrae. The sequence goes on along the minus strand of NZ_RXYB01000019.1, from coordinate 40,072 downwards.
TTAGAAAGAGGTGAGTTTATTGGATTCAAGAGAAAAAATACTCGATAAATATAGTTCAAAAGTTTATAAAAACAGAAAAGAACATGTCATTACAATTGAAGAAGGGGAACCTAATGTCATTCAGGCTGATACAAGAGCCATACCTGGAATTATGACAAATCGCGGCTGCTGTTATGCTGGATGTAAAGGGGTTGTTCTCTCTCCCCTTAAAGATGTTGCAATCATTACCCACGGTCCAATTGGCTGCGGTTACTACACCTGGGGAACAAGAAGACATAAAGCAAAAGGCGACGAAAATACGCAGTCCTTTGGTGAATATTGTTTCTCAACTGATATGCAGGAAACAGATATCGTGTTCGGCGGAGAAAAAAAATTAAAAAAAGCCATTAAAGAAGTGGTTGAAATTTTCAAACCTAATTGTATCATGATTTGCTCAACTTGCCCAGTCGGTCTTATCGGTGATGATATTCATGCTGTCGCGGCTGAAGCTGAAGAATTATACGGCATCAAGATATTAGCTTTTAGTTGCGAAGGTTATAAAGGCGTCAGCCAGTCCGGCGGCCATCATATTGCCAACAATGGTTTAATGCGGTCTGTCATTGGCACCGGAGATGCCGAACCGATGAAGTATTCCGTTAACCTTTTAGGTGAATATAACATCGGCGGTGACGGCTGGGAAACCGAACGTGTTTTAAAACGAATCGGATATAACGTGGTTTCAGTTATGACTGGTGACGGCAGTTATGCTGAATTGAAAAATGCCCATACTGCCGATCTTAATTTGGTGCAATGTCATCGATCTATTAATTACATTGCCGAAATGATGAAAACCAAGTATGGCATCGATTGGATAAAAGTTAATTTTATTGGACTTGATGGTATTAAAAAATCGCTTCGGGACATGGCACTGTTCTTCAATGATCCTGATTTAATAGCCAGAACTGAAGCAGTCATCGCCGACGAAGAAGAAGAAATTGCCGAAGGCATGGCTCATTATAAGACCAGACTGGAAGGAAAAACGGCTGCAATTTATGTCGGCGGATCACGAACACATCACTATATTAATCTCTTAAAAACACTTGGTGTGGAAGTCGTTTTGGCAGGCTATGAATTTGGCCATCGGGATGATTATGAAGGCCGAGATGTTCTCCCTTCCATAAAACGCGATGCTGATTCTAAAAACGTTGAAAGCATCACCGTCGAAAAAGATCCTGAAAACTTTAAATCAATTCTTACTCCCGAACGTCTTGAAGAACTTAACAATGCCGGCGTTCACCTTGAAGAATACAATGGCTTGTGGTCAGATATCAATGATAATACGGTTGTTACCGATGACTACAATCATTTTGAAACGGAGGAATTCTTGAAGCTGTTAAAACCGGATATTTTCTTCTCGGGAATTAAGGACAAGTTCCTCATTCAAAAATCTGGTGTTCCCTCACGACAATTGCATTCTTATGATTATGCCGGTCCGTATGCCGGGTTCAGAGGTGCCTTGAATTTCGCCAAAGATATAACGATGGCCATTTATACACCGGCCTGGAACTTAGTTGAAGCACCATGGAAAAATACGCCCACATTAGAAGGCAGCTTAGGAGGTACAGAATAATGTTAGATTTAACCCCGAAAGAACAATCGGAAAGATCCGCCCTACGAATCAATCCGATTAAAACATGTCAACCAGTTGGAGCAATGTATGCTGCCCTGGGTGTTCATGCCTGTATGCCGCATAGCCATGGTTCCCAAGGATGCTGTTCATTTCATCGAATGTTTTTAACAAGGCATTTTAAAGATCCGGCTATTGCATCTTCCAGTTCGTTTACCGAAGGCGCTTCCGTTTTCGGCGGCGGCGCCAACTTGAAAACAGCGATTAAAAACATTTTTGACATTTACGATCCAGAAATCATTGCTGTTCATACCACCTGTCTTAGCGAAACCATTGGTGATGACCTGGTCGGTTATATCAATGATGCTAAAATTCCTGAAGGCAAAATTGTCGTTCATACCAATACGCCAAGCTATGTTGGTTCACATATTACTGGTTATTATAACATGATCACCGGATTTATTAAATACCTGGCTGAAGCAACTGGCGAAAAAAATAACAAACTTGCGCTCTTCCCTGGTTTTGTCAATCCTGGCGACATGCGGGAAATGAAACGTCTGATGACAATCATGGGGGTTGAGTATATCATGCTTCCTGACACCAGCGGCGTGATGGATGCCCCAATGACCGGGAGCTACAACATGTATCCCAAAGGCGGTACCACCGTTTCCGACATCAAAGACCTGGGCAACTGCGAATTGACTTTAGCACTTGGTGAACTGACTTCTGAATTTCCAGCGAATTTTCTGGAAAAGAAATGCAAAGTCCCTTATAAAACACTTCCGCTGCCCATCGGCGTTGAAAATACGGATGCGTTCGTGATGGCCCTGAATCATTTTTCTAAAAATGAAGTCCCTTATGAAATAGAAGAAGAACGTGGTCAATTAATGGATATTTTACTTGATTCACATCAGTATACTTATAATAAATCAGTCGCCATTTACGGCGATCCTGATACTGTCCTCGGGATGGCTGAAATTACGATGGAAATGGGGATGATCCCAAAATACCTGGTAACTGGCACCCCCGGCAAAATCTTTGAGGAAAAGGCTAAAATACTTTTTGATAAATTCGGCATTGAAGGCTGTGTTGCAAAATCAGCCGCTGATTTATTTGAGCTTCATCAATGGATTAAAAACGATTCCGTTGATTTACTCATTGGTGGCACCCACGGTAAATACGTTGCCCGAGCTGAAGATATTCCGCTTGTTCGTGTCGGTTTTCCAATCATCGACCGTTATGTCCATTCATACCTGCCCATCGTCGGCTACAAAGGCGCTATCCGCTTGGCTGAATTAATTCTAAATGCACTCATGGATCGACAGGATCGTGATTGCGAAGATGAAGATATGGAAATGGTTATGTAGTAAAAATGGGGAGGCTTTCCTCCCCGTTATTTAAAAGGAGGCTGTAACATGAAAAATGAACATGCTATTTTACCAGAAAGAACCCAATCCATTCGTTTTTCGGAATGCAGCGGAGACGGTAGCGGTATTAAGTGCGAATCCGAAAGCGTATCAGGAGCAGTCAGCCAACGGGCATGTGTCTTTTGCGGTGCCAGAGTTGTCTTAAACCCTATAACCGACGCATTCCATATCGTTCACGGTCCCATCGGATGTGCCAGTTATACCTGGGATATCAGAGGGAGCCTCTCCAGCGGTGAGGATGGATATCGGAATAGTTACTCCACTGATCTGAGAGAAAAAGATGTTATCTTTGGCGGCGAAAAAAAGCTGGCTGCAGCCATTGATGAGGTCATGGCCATCCATTCACCCAAAGTTATCTTTATCTATGCCACCTGCATTGTTGGTATCATCGGTGATGACATCGATGCAATCTGCCGAAATGCTGAAGAAAAATATGGGATACGGGTGATACCCGTTAAATCTCCAGGTTTCTCAGGAACCAAAAAAACCGGCTATAAAATGGCCTGTAATGCGATTATGAATTTAATCACCCCCGTGGAACTGCCTGAAAAGACAGTCGGCGTCAATATTCTGGGTGACTTCAACCTGGCCGGGGAAATGTGGATTATTAAAAACTATCTGCGAAAAATCGGTGTCACGGTCGTTGCCAATATTACCGGCGATGCCCAAGTCGACGATTTGAAAAATGCACCTACCGCTCAATTGAACTTGGTTCAATGTGCCGGCTCGATGACCTATTTGGCCAAACAAATGGAAGAGGTCTTTGACATTCCCTTTATCAAAGTTAGCTTTTTCGGTGTCCTTGATACCTCCGAATCTCTTTTGCGGATTGCCTATGCAGTGGGAAATACCGACACCATCCAGAAAGCAAAAGCCTTTATTGAAGAAGAAAAAAACAGAGTGACACCTCTTTTAAATAAATACAAAAAAAATCTTGAAGGAAAAAAAGCAGCCATCTATGTTGGTGGCGGTTTTAAAGCAATATCCCTGATCCGGCAGTTTAGCGAATTCGGCATGAAAACTGTGATGGTGGGCACGCAAACGGGAAGTAAAGAAGATTACGAAATGATCCAACATCTCGTTGATGATGATGCCATCATTCTGGACGATGCCAACCCTGCGGAACTGGAATCATTTATGAAAAAAATGGGTGCCGATATTTTAGTAGGCGGTGTGAAAGAGCGACCCCTTGCTTACAAACTAGGCATCGCCTTCTGTGATCATAATCATGAACGGAAGCGCCCATTAGCTGGCTACGAAGGCACCCTTAATTTCGCATCTGAAATCAATCTTTCCATGAACAGTCCTGTCTGGGAAACCATATCCCAAGGAGGTATGAAATATGTCTAAAAATTTAGTCAACTTAAATGTTAATCCATGTAAAATGTGCATGCCCATGGGAACAGCAAATGCCTTCTATGGTATTCAGAAGTGTATGAGTATTCTCCACGGTTCCCAGGGATGCAGCACCTATATCCGCCGCCACATGGCCACTCATTATAACGAACCGGTGGATATTGCCTCCTCTTCCCTAACCGAAGAGGGCACCGTCTACGGTGGTGAAAAGAATCTCATCATCGGACTTGAAAATCTGATTAAACTGTATGAGCCTGAAGTCATTGGTGTCTCCACAACTTGTCTCGCTGAAACCATTGGAGAAGATATTGAATACATTGTCAATAAATTTTATGAATCTCACCCGGACACCAACGTTAAAATTATCCCGGTTAAATCGGCAGGATACAGTGGCACACAATTTGAAGGCTTTATCCGGGCGCTGCGATCGATTGTTTCCCATGTGGACATGGATTCCACTAAAAACGATAAGATCAATATTATCACCTCGATGATTTCACCAGCGGACACCCGGTATCTTAAAGACCTTCTTGATCAGTTCGGGATTGATTATATCCTGTTACCGGACCTTTCGGAAAATCTGGACGGCGTCCATCAAAGCAGTTACAATCGGCTGCCAATGAACGGCACCCCGATCTCCGAAATCCAGAAAATGGCCGGTGCCAAACTTACCATTGAGCTGTCCGACACGATTAAACCGGAAGAATCGCCCGGGTTCTACCTCAACGAAAACTACGGTGTCCCTTACAAACGTTTGAATTTACCCATGGGCCTTCGCGACACTGATGCTTTAATGGATCTTTTATCCGATATTTCTAAAAAACCCATTCCCGAAAAAATCGAAAATGAAAGAGGACGTTACCTTGATGGCATGGTCGATTCCCATAAATATAATGCGGAAGGCCGGATTGCCATTTTCGGAGAACCAGACTTTGTGGTATCCGTTGTCCGACTCTGTTGTGAAAATGGTGTCATGCCGGTTATAGCCGCCACCGGTTCAAACTGTCCCGAATTAAAAGCGAAAATCGAAAAAGAAATCCAAAAATTAGCAGAAATCTTTTTCATCGATGATTATGTCATTTTAAATGATGTGGATTTTGAAACCATCGAAGAAGAAGCGCTTCGATTAGGTGCCAATATCATGATTGGCAATTCTGATGGCCGACGCATTGAAGAAAAACACCACATTCCACTGATCAGATGTGCTTTTCCCATTCATGATCAAGTTGGCGGCCAACGAATTCGGACCCTGGGCTATGAAGGATCGCAGATGCTACTGGACCAAATCACCAATACGATTTTAAAAACTGTGGAAGGTGGATTCAGAGAAGAGCTTTATAATACTTACTATAATGAAGGACCCAAATATAAATATGGGCTGGAAAAAAAGTCAACTGAAACCTTAAGTGTGCTGGAAAAGTCATATCCTCCAAAAACGCCAACAAAACCAATCATGACGATTGCGGAAAAAACTGCCAGTCATCCCTGCTACAGCTGTGGTGCTGCTCATGAAAACGCCAGGATGCACCTCCCCATCGCTCCCAAATGCAATATCCAGTGTAATTATTGTGTTCGTAAATTTGACTGCCCCAATGAAAGCCGCCCGGGCGTAACGACTGAAATTCTTTCTCCGGAAGCAGCCTTCGAAAAATACAAACTGGTTAAAGAAAAAGTTCCAAATCTTACCGTAGTGGGGATTGCCGGTCCCGGCGATGCTTTGGCAAACTTTGAAGAAACAAAAAAAGCACTGACCTTGATTCATGATTATGACCCAAATGTGACCTTTTGTGTATCCACTAATGGGTTAATGCTTCCCTACCACGCAAAAGATCTGATTAGGCTCAATGTTTCCCATGTCACCGTGACTGTCAATGCCGTCGATCCCGTCATCGGGGCCAAAATCTATAAGCATGTTGATTTCATGGGCCACCGCTACCATGGGGAGGCTGCTGCATCCCTCCTGCTGGCCAATCAGCTTGCCGGCATTAAACTACTCATTGATGAAGGCATCATTGTGAAAATCAACACTGTGACTCTGATGGGTATCAACGATGCTCATATTGAAGAAGTAGTAAAAGCCATGAAGGATCTGGGCTGTTTCATCTCCAACATCATGCCTTTGATTCCTGTTAAAAGCAGTGCCTTTGAAAATCTCACCATTGCGACAAATCAGGAAATCAATGCGATCCGTGATAAATGCGGACTGCATCTGAAGCAAATGTATCACTGCAAGCAATGCCGGGCTGATGCCATTGGCAAATTGGACAGCGATGTTTCCCTGGATTTTAGGTCCAAAACTGAGCCGGTGAAAGAACCCGTCTTTACCAGCCCGAAAAGACTCCGTTTTGCAGCGGTTTCCAAGGGCGGTATGCTTGTGGATCAACATTTTGGACTGGCTACCGATTTATATATTTACGACTATCTGGATAATGAGGTGCAGTTCAAAGAAAAACGCGTCATTAACCAATACTGTCTCGGCGTCGAAGAATGCGATGAAAAAGAAGATAAGTTCACCCGGATTTTGAATCAACTGCATGACTGCGACGGAGTCATCGCCATGCGTATCGGAGATGCTCCAACTCGGCGCTTGGAAAAGAAAGGGATCAAAATCTTTTCAACCTATGACCGCATTGAAGAAGCGGTGAAAAAAGCCGCTCAAGAATTAATTGAAGCTCAAAATTTATTGAATGTATCAGGAGGAATTTGACATGGTTAATCCCAAACACCATATTTTCATCTGCACCAGTTGCCGGATCAACGGCACTCAGAAAGGTTTTTGCTTTCAACAGGATTCAGTAAAGGTCCTGCAGACCTTTCTTGAAGAAATTGACGACCGGGAATTATCCGGAGACGTGATGATAAACAATACCGGCTGCTTTGGTATTTGCGAAAAAGGCCCCATTGTGGTCGTTTATCCAGAAGGAGTCTGGTATGGAAATGTGACCGTGAATGATGTTGAACGAATTATGGATGAGCACATTGAAGGTGGCCAGGTCGTAGAAGATCTTTTAATTTAACAAGTTATCTTCCAAACTACCGTACGATCAATTGCTAATTTGTTGCTTGTAGACAGAATGAACCGACTATCTCCGGTTCGTTCTGTTTCACACAACACAATGTTACAATTTTCGTTATTGCTTCACTTTTTTATTACCCTGAAAAATGATTTCATTGATACTATTACTGAAAGCGAGGTACAAAAATGGTTACCATTATTGATCGAACACTGACAACACTCGATACGGATCGGATTGACACTCAGGATCTCAACCATTTTTGTACCCTTCTTTTCACCTGCGGGGTCACAAAAATTGAATTGCCTTATGCGTTGGCCTCCCGTCTGAAGCCATTGTTTATTACTGAAGACGCTGGCAAACGGATTGATACCGATACCTGCTTTCTGAAACAAAATGATGATCACCGTCAAATGCCGATCTGGAAACTCGAGTCCAATGAATTTGTGGAAAAAGCCATCCTCCCGAGTCAAATAAAAAACCTTCGAAATAAAAAAATAAGAATCGTGGGTTGGGAGGATTTAATCACTCGGGACTACTTCACCATTTTTCAGGAACTTTTGAGCAACAGTGCTGACACTCTGGATTTATGTCCAAGTAATAAAATGCATTGCGCCACAGCCATCGCTCTTGAATGGATCCTGGCCGGCGGCACCAGTGTCAGCTGTGCTTTTGCCAACTATCATGACTTTCCCCGATTAGAGGAAGTATTGATGGGTCTCAAATTACGGGATCCTTCTTCGTTTAAAGGCGATTTATCTGTTCTTAGGCAGCTTAAAGTTCTTTATGAAAAAATAACCAGCCTTCCAATTTCAAAAACGAAAGCCATCATCGGTGAAGATATCTTCAAGGTGGAATCCGGCATTCATGTGGACGGTGTTATAAAAAACCCAGCCACCTATGAGCCGTTTAACCCGAAAACCGTCGGCAGTCAACGAGAAATTGTCCTGGGGAAACACTCCGGTCAGCAAAGTGTTCTCTATAAATTACGAGAACAGAATTTATCTGAAACCGCTGCTAAGTCCATACTCAAGCAAATAAAAGAGGGCTGCACCCAATTAGGACGCAATGTTTCCGATTTGGAATTACAGTCCCTTGTCAGAGAGGTGAAAAACGACTATGGAACAAAAATATATTGTTGATACTACCTTGAGAGACGGCGAACAGAGTCCCGGCGTTGCCTTTACTTTGAAAGAAAAAGTTACTATTGCCAAAGCTTTGGATGCAATGGGTATTCAGCGGATTGAGGCCGGCACACCGGCTATGGGCAAGGAAGAATGTCTCGCCTTCGAAAAAATTAAGGCGGTTTGTCAAAACGCCAAAATCATTGGCTGGAATCGCATGAATTTAAGTGATATCCAAAGCTCCATCAATTGCGGAGCGGATATCATCCATGTTTGCGTCCCTTCTTCTGATCTGCTAATCCGCGAAAAGCTCCGAAAAAGCCGAACTGAAGTATTGGAAAAACTGGAAGAATGTGCCGACTCCATTCATTCCGCTCACAAAGAACTGACCATCGGCCTGGAAGACGCCTCCCGGGCCGACTGGGATTTCATTACCCTGCTTATTGATACGGCCATACGACTCGGCGCCACCACCCTTCGTTTCTCAGACACAGTCGGCATTATGACTCCCAGCATTTGCAAAAACTACATCAGCAATATTTCGTCCAATATTGACATTGAAGTTCACATGCATAACGATTTGGGGATGGCGGTTGCAAACTCCATTCAAGGGCTTCGGTCTGGAGCAAAATACGTTGATTCCACCCTCTTTGGCATTGGCGAACGGGCCGGCAACTGCAATCTTGAGCATCTGCTTATTGCCACTATTGGGCAAATGGATTTTGGCATCTGCCTGGATGAGCTCCAATGGCGGCAGGAAAGATTAAGGCCTATCATTTTTAAAACTCATCCCAATAATATCTATCGCTTAAGCATCTGATATTACACCTTTATTGGTCAAATTTCATTCCTATCATGTGGGCATCTTTTTGTCGAGCAGGCTCAGCCTGTTCGATCTTGTTGCACATTCAACAATTATAAATTTTCTACTGATGTAAATCTTCTTTTGCGGCGTGTTGTCCATAGGAATTGTTGAATACTTGAATGTTCTTCTTCATTTCTTCTTCATCCAGAATGACCGGTTTTCCAATCGCCCTTGCCTTTACATACACTTCTGCACAATATTCAATCTGTTCTGCAATATTAAAAGCGTTCAGAACATCTTTTCCCCCGGTTAACAAGCCATGGTTTGCCATCAAAACGGCGTAACGATCACTCATCGCCGCAAACGTAAAATTAGCCAATTCCAGCGTTCCAAAAGATGCATATTCAGCACACTGCACATCTAATCCCGCATAAGCAACCAGGTAGCTGGATGCTGGAAGTGGCTGTCTCAAGGTAGCCAGGACAGTGGCATAAACCGAATGGGTATGGACCACTGCATCAATATCATCCCGTTTTACATAGAAAATTCGATGTAACGCATATTCACTGGAAGGCTTTCTTTTTCCCTCAACGATCTTTCCGTCAAGATCCATGACAACAATATCTTCCGGTTCTGTTTCAAAATAATCAATGCCACTGGGGCTGATGGCAATGAGTTTCTGTTCCCGATTATAAATACTGATATTTCCACCAGTTCCCTTGGTTAATCCTGACGTAATCATTTTTCGGCAATAGTCAACAATCTCTTCCCGCTCTCTTTGTAAAATCATTTATTTCTCCCTTTGATAATAATTTTCTCAATATTTAAAAAATACCCTGCATAATGCAGGGTATCAAGTGTAACCGATAAATTCAAGGAGTTGTCATACTTCTCCAAATCCACTTTTGATAAGTGCTATCAATGTTTCTACTGCATTCATCTCATCCTCTCCTTCAGCTACAATTTCAATGTCTGTTCCCTGAGCCAAACACATCGCCATAATGTTAATCATCGATTTTCCATTGCCCTCCTGGGGATCGCCGCCTAATTTTCTGACCGTGATTACGGATCTGAATTGAGATGCTGTTTTGTTAAACTCAGCTGCCGGTCTTGCATGCAAGCCAGTTGGATTAATAATCGTTACTTTTTTAGAACGCATAATTCACACCATTATAATGAATTTCTCATTCCTTTCCTTTTTCTTCCGGCCGGGATGAAAGTTAAATTCATCTCCGACTTCCGCATACGTGTTCATTTACCTGATCATTCATTGATTCTGAATTCTATTTTGCAATCGCCCTTTACACTTTATTTGTTCCCATTTATTTTCAGAATAAACACCTTCGCAAATGATTTCAAGCGTAAACAGCATCTTAATGATAAATATTTTCAGAAAATTTGTTATTATTTTTATTCATTATATTGTATTTAATAATAATGTCAATTCTTTTATCGGAATATTTTTTTTATTCAGAATTATAAAAGCTCAATGTATTTGCTTCAGCAAATACATTGAGCTTGATTGAGAAAAACTAAAAAGAAGATTTTTTCAACATTTAAACAGCGCCTTCGCCTCTTTCACCGGTTCTTATTCGAATACAGTCTTCGACTGATTTAATAAATATTTTTCCATCACCGATTTCTCCGGTTCGTACTGTATCAATAATAAGTTTAACAGTATCTTCTACTTTATCGTCAGTTACAACAATCTTGATTTCTATTTTGGGAAGCATATTCATCATGACTTCTGAGCCTCTGTTATGGGCTACCCAGCCATGCTGATTGCCACACCCCAAAATCTGCCGAACATTCATGCCTTTTATTTGAGCTTTCAGGAATGCATCCTTTAGGGGTTCTAGTTTTTCTGGACGTATAATCGCTTCGATTAATTTCATATCATTTTCCTTTCCTGAATCATTTAAAATTAAAATATACTGCTATACTTCAATACTTTAATTTCTAAAATTCTATTGGTCAATTCCTGAAAATGCAGGATAAGCCGATTCACTGTGTTCACTGATATCCAGACCAAGAGCTTCTTCTTCTGGAGATACGCGAATTGCCATAACCTTCTTAAGTACTAACATAATTATTCCGGTCATCACTGCAGAATAGACCACTGAAATACAAACTGCCATAATTTGTGCTACAAATAGTTTTGTGTCTCCGAAAAATAAACCATTCCATTGAGCAACTGGATTGATGGAAGATTGGGCAAAGAGTCCAGTAGCAATACCGCCCCATATTCCGCCAATACCATGACATCCAAAAGCATCCAAAGCATCATCATATCCAAATTTTTGTTTAACTTTTGTTATAAAGAAGAAACAAATCGGGCTAACCAGAGCACCTATTACTAAAGCTGCTCCAAACGGTACATAACCTGAACCTGGAGTGATCGCAACCAAACCAATAATTGCACCTGTCATTGCACCCATAAGAGTAACTTTTTTATAAAGAATTGATTCAATCAGCATCCAACTTAACATCGCAGCCGATGATGCAATCACAGTATTTCCAACTGCTTGAACAGCTAATCCATTGGCTGCCAAAGCAGACCCGCCATTGAATGCAAACCAGCCTACCCATAAAATTAAGCCGCCGGTGAAAAACATTGGAATGTTATGTGGATGGTAAGCTTGTATTCCAAACCCTTTTCTAGAGCCAAGAATAATACAGGCTACCAGACCGGATACACCAGAGCTAATATGAATAACATTACCACCGGCAAAATCGACTGCTCCCAATCCAGCTATAAATCCACCTACACCCCAAACCATATGAGCCAGTGGGTAATAGACAAGAATCAGCCAAACAGCTACAAAAATAAATATTGCTTTAAATTTCATTCTTCCTGATAAAGCTCCAACAAGAATCGCCGGTGTAATAATACAGAACATCAATTGAAAAATTGCAAACAATGCGGCGGGGATACTAGTGGAATATGGACCAGCATCAGTAGCACTGACGCCATTGAAAAATGCATTACTTAAATTTCCAATTACTCCAAGTCCCCCGGCATCTTCACCAAATGACATTGAATAACCAAAGGCAAACCACATAACAGTAGCCAACCCACAGCAAAATAAAACAGACATTAATGTATTGATTGCATTTTTTCTGCGAACCATTCCAGCATAGAACAATCCAAGACCTGGAGTCATAAAGAATACAAGCATTGAACTAATGAGAACAAATGCAACATCACCAGAATTAATCATGATAAATCCCTCTTTTCTTAATTATTTCGATCAGATTTTCTGATCATTTTTATATAAAACAAGATGTTTGACCAAACAAATATCTTATCTCAAATAACCAATTGAATTGCTGATTCTTTTTTTTATTTCCCTTTTTTCCTTTCTTTATTCATTTCTAAAAAAAGATGATAACAGTCATGGCTATTATCGTCATTGATAAATGAATTGAACTACTTACTATTTTATTTTTTTGCAAAAAAAATCAGGGATAACAGGTAAAACCTGTTATCCCCATTGATAAATTTGTTTGTTCTTATTCTTTTTTTGAATAAAAAGGCGATAACAGGAAAAACCTGTTATCGCCTTTGATAAATAACTTAGTACTAAGAATCATGCTTTAACAAAACTATCGCCATCGATACTCTTTGAACAATTTCTTAAGATGTTTTTGATTATAACATCCTAAAACGGCTCTGTCAATACAGATTTTTAACTTTTTTTGTAATAGCAGCTATGAAAACGATTTTCTTTTTTTTTCCTATGGTTCAAATAAGAAAAAAGGATTTGCGCAACAACTGTTCGTCCGCAAAGCCTCTTTATAAATTCAGAATAAATAATCGGCATTTAAAGAGCCTGATCGCCTCTTTCACCGGTTCTTATGCGAATACATTCTTCAACTGGTTTAACAAAAATCTTTCCATCACCAATTTCACCGGTTCGTACTGTATCAATGATGAGTTTAACCGTATCTTCCACTTTATCATCAGCGACAACAATTTTAACTTCTATTTTGGGAAGCATATTCATCATGACGGATGATCCTCTGTTATGAGCGATCCAGCCATGCTGATTGCCACACCCCAAAATCTGGCGAACATTCATTCCTTTTATTTGAACTTTCAGAAATGCATCCTTTAATGGTTCCAATTTTTCCGGACGAATGATTGCTTCGATTAATTTCATATTATTTTCCTTTCCTGACTCATTAAAAATTAAAATACTTTCCTAATAACTATATTCTAATCGATAATGCGCTATTGGTCAATTCCAGAAAATGCCGGATAAGCCGATTCACTGTGTTCACTGATATCCAGACCGAGTGCTTCTTCTTCTGGCGATACTCGAATCGTCATCACCTTTTTGAGTATTAGCATGATTGCTCCTGTCATGACCGCCGAATAAATCACTGAAATACCTAATGCCATCATCTGGGCATTAAACAATTTTGTATCTCCGAAAAACAAACCATTCCACTGAGCAACCGGATTAATGGCCGTTTGAGCAAATAAGCCAGTCGCAATGACTCCCCATATTCCACTAATGCCGTGACATCCAAAAGCATCCAATGCATCATCATAGGCAAATTTTTCTTTGACTTTTGACAAAAAGAAGAAGCAAATCGGACTGACAATTCCGCCAATGAACAAAGCAGCCTCAAATGGGACAAAACCGGCACCAGGTGTAATAGCAACCAACCCGACAATTGACCCGGTAATGGCCCCCATAACCGTGACTTTTTTGTAAAGAACCGTTTCAATCAGCATCCAGCTTAACATGGCGGCAGCCGAAGCAATCATTGTATTGACAATTGCCTGGACGGCCAATTCATTAGCTCCCAAAGCAGACCCGCCATTAAATGCAAACCAACCGACCCATAGAATTCCTCCGCCAATAACGAATAAAGGAATATTATGGGGATGATAGGATTGAATTCCGTAACCTTTTCGGGTACCGAGAATAATACAGGCTACCAGACCTGAAATTCCTGAGCTGATTTCAATAACGTATCCACCGGCAAAATCCACCGCACCGAGACCAGCAATCAGACCGCCATGACTCCAAACCATATGAGCCATGGGATAGTAGACGAGAATCAGCCATGCAGTTACAAAAACAAACAATGCTGAGAATTTCATTCTTCCGGACAATGAACCGACAACAATGGCCGGTGTAACAATACAAAAAACGAGCTGAAATACGGCGTACAGTGCGCCAGGTATGGTGCTGGCATAGGGACCGGGTTCTGTAGCACTGACACCATGAAAAAATACATTGCTTAAATTTCCGATCACACCGAATCCTCCAGCATCTGGACCGAATGATAAGGAATAACCAAAGACAAACCACATAACCGTAGCCAGACCACAGCAAAACATAACCGACATGATCGTATTGATGGCATTTTTTCTGCGAACCATTCCAGCATAGAACAGTCCGAGACCTGGCGTCATAAAGAACACAAGCATTGAACATATAGCAATAAATGCAATATCCCCAGAATTAAACATAATAATTTCCTCTTCTCTAATTTCTTTTTGGCAAATAATGCAAACGTTTTTTACCCTTCGCATCAACCTTCATTAATGAATAACCAGCAGTTATGGACATTATATTTATCAATCGTATGACAATTTCATTTTTTTTAACAGCTCCCCCTTTCTTTTTTTAACCATCTAATTGTTTCACTATTAACTAAAAAAAGGCAATAACAAGCAAGACTATTCACGCCTAGTCTTGACTGTTATCGCCTTTGATAAATGAATCCAATTATTATTTTTGCAAAAAAAAACGGGTGATAACAGGAAAACCCGTTATTACCTTTACAAACTTCTCAAATTTAATCGCAAACTCGATGAATATCTTCATTGATATTTACCGAACGATTTTTCAAATATTATTTATTATAGCATCAATAGCCTCATCTATCAATATAAAATTCACTATTGTTTTAGATCATCTTATTTTTTTCATACCATCTTCTTTGCGTTAAAATGATTGCCGTCTAGACTGCTTCTCCTCATTGATAAATTCGTTTAACCGCTTTTTTTGAATAACAAAAAAGTGATAACAGGATTTCCTGTTATCACCATGAGTGAACTTCGTAGGTCTTAAAATCATGTTTCAACAGATTTTATTCTCCTGCCGAAACTGTCACATTGGTTGTTAGTGTTTGACCATTTCGTTGATAGGTCACCGAAACTTTATCTCCAGCGTTTTTAGCATACAAAATTTCCTTCATTTTTAACATGGTATTTGTTTCTGTTCCGTCGATATCCAAAATAATGTCACCAACTGCCAATCCCGCATTAGCGGCACCGCCACCTGATTGTACCGATGCAATATAAATACCTTTTGAAAAATTAACCGCACTATCTGATAAATAGTAATTTGCAATTGCACGATCATATCCGGTAATTCCCATGACTGTTGAATTGAATTTTCCCGTCGCAACGATTTCGTTGAGAATTGGCTTAAGAATGTTAATTGGAATTGCAAATCCCATTCCTTCACCGGTTGTCAGCTTGTAGGAATTAATACCAATTACCGCTCCATCTTTATTAACAAGAGGACCGCCGCTATTTCCTGAATTAATAGAAGCATCTGTTTGAATCAAATCTTCAGCAATACCATTATCCAAAGGAATACTGCGATTGAGCGCAGAAACAATCCCAGAAGTAACGGTACGCTCAAAATTCAGTCCCATCGGATTTCCAACCGCCACGGCTAATGCTCCGACCACTACATTATCGGAGTCTCCCAGCTGAAGTGTTGGCAAACCTTTGGCATCAATTTTAATAATTGCCAGATCAAGAGTCGAATCAGACCAAATTAGCTTACCGTCATACGTATTCCCATCGGCCAATGATACCTTCATCGATGAGACACTATTTGAAGCAACATGCTGATTGGTTGCGATATAACCATCGCTTGTTAGAATAAATCCTGAACCAACGCCAGTCTCTTCTTGTGTTTGACCAAAAGTAGTCTTGGCTGTCTCGGTGGTTTCAATCCCAACAACTGACGGCGGCACAACCTGAGCAATCGCTTCTACAACCGTATCGGCACTGCCTTGATTAACAATAACTTCTTTCGTTCCACCCTGAACAACGGTATTGCCACTAAAATAATTAATTCCTAAGAATACTCCACCAACAATCAAACCGCCAATTACCGCTCCAATCAGACCAATCAATAAGGGTAAAAATTTCAGGGGGAAGTGTTTCTTTTCTTTGTTCAGATCAACTTTCTCAAGATCAGCTTTCTCAAGATCAGCTTTTAGATCATCATTCATTGGTTCACCTCAACTTTCGTTAAAGTTCTTACAGTTCTATTATCTCACTCACACTCGATCTTTTGGCAACAAAAAGATTGACATCTTCTTTTAGAATAACACCTGCTCCTGCAAGAATTCTCGCAGTCGTTTCATATGCAAGTAACGGATAATTGTTTTCCTCACTTAAATGAGCTAATATTAAATGTTTGGTCCCTTTTTTGACTAATGACAAAGCTAAATTTCCCGCAATTTCATTGGATAAGTGACCATAATCGCTTTTTATCCGCTGTTTTAGATAAAAAGGATAACTTCCAGCCTCAAGCATCGATACATCATGGTTGGATTCAAGGAGTGCCAAATCACAGCCAAATAAGGCTTTTGTCATTTCAGGTGTTATAATTCCAGAGTCGGTAGCAATTCCCAAACGTTTTTTACCATCATTAATAATAAACCCTGCTGAATCAGCAGCATCATGTGATGTTCTAAACGCCTCAATTTCTAAGTCCTCTACTGAAAATGGCTTATCAAATTCAAAGGTTTTAATATTGTGAGGAGCAATCTTTCCTAAATCATCAACCATCGCCTCCCAGGTCTTTTCATTCGCGTAAATCGGAAGGTCGAAGCGACGAGACAGTACCCCAAGTCCATGAATATGGTCTCGATGTTCATGAGTTACTAGAATTCCACAAACTTCATCTGATTTTTCCCCAATATCAGTTAAAGCTCTTTGAATTCGGATACCGCTGAGACCGGCATCAACAAGTAGTTTTGTATTCTTATTTGAGACAAATAGACTGTTTCCAGAACTTCCACTGTATAAACTACAAAATTTCAATCTTCGCTCCCTATATTCATTATTTCATTAGTTTAGATTATTCCATTCCGAATCTTCCAGAGCTCCGATTGCTGGATTTATCCTATCGAATTTTGCTTAAAGTTGACTTAACTCAGCTTTATTTTTTTAAGGTTAAACCCTTGCAATATCATTGTTAAATACCCGGATTGTCTTTTTCAGAAATACGCCGAATATCTGCTCCTAAATTACGTAAATTTTCTTGGAGGTTTTCGTAACCTCGATCAATATGTATGATATCAGTAACTTTTGTTTCTCCATCAGCAATCAGTCCTGCCAAGACCATGGCTGCCCCTGCTCGGAGGTCCGTTGTCCGAATCTTTGTCGCCGATAAAGCCTTAACACCAGTAATACTGGCGGTTCGGCTATTAATGGAAATATTTGCTCCCATTCTTCTTAATTCATCCACATATTTAAAACGACTTTCAAAAATGCTTTCAGTAATGGTGCTGGTGCCTTCCGCAATCGTCATTAAAACCGCCATCGGCTGCTGTAAATCGGTTGGGAATCCTGGATAAGGCATAGTCTTCACATTCACCGCCTTAAGCGGCCGCTTTCCAATAACCCGGATACCATCATCCTCTTCACGAACAGTCACTCCCATTTCGGTCAACTTCGCGGTGATTGCTTCCATATGTTTGGGAATAACGTTCTTGATTAGCACATCGCCTTCGGTGGCCGCTGCTGCCATCATATAGGTTCCCGTAGCAATCTGATCAGGAATCACTGAATACTCACAACCGTGCATTTCGTCTACACCGGTAATTTTGATAACATCCGTCCCGGCACCTTTGATATTTGCACCCATCAGATTTAGAAAATTGGCCACATCGACAATGTGCGGTTCTTTAGCAGCATTTTCAATGACCGTTTTTCCATCCGCTCGAACAGCCGCCAACATGATATTAATCGTTGCGCCAACACTCACCACATCCATAAAAATATGTGCACCTTTAAGCTCAGGTGCCTCCATTTTCACTTGTCCATGTTCAATCACAACCGTTGCTCCTAAGGCTTGAAAGCCTTTTATATGCTGATCAATGGGCCGATCCCCAATATTGCAGCCTCCTGGCAATGGCACAATCGCTTTTCTATAACGTCCCAACAACGCCCCCAAAAGATAATATGACGCCCTCATTTGCCCTGTTTCTTCTTCATAATCCGAAACATCATATGAAATTGGTTTTTCTGTATTAATTATAACGGTATCATTTTCTCTATATATTTCAGCTCCAAGCTTTTCAAGAATGTCAATCATTTTATTAACATCTTTAATATCTGGAACATTTTCTATTTTACTTGAACAAGCACAGAGTACTGCAGCTGGAATAATTCCCAATACAGCATTTTTCGCCCCGGAGATTGTAACCTCGCCTTGCAGCTGGTTACCTCCTTCTATAATAAAAACATCCATATTACTTTCCTTTCAACGCATGCATATATGCAATATCCAATTGGTAATTATATCATAAGTTCAAAGATTATCAAGAAATCTCTTCGTATTTATCGCAATTTTTTGCAGTAATTATTTTTATTTTTCACAAGCTATATTCACTGTGAAACTATATAATAACATAATTTTCAGATAATCTAAAGATTATCTGAAAAACAAAATAAAAAAAGCTCTTCATTCCCTTTTTGTTTTGGGTTTGAAGCGCTTATATTCTCGTTTATCCGCACAATCACAATTAAAAATACTGCTGATTGATTTTTATTAAAATCCCATCTTCTTGTAAATATCAAAACAATCCAATGTGGCAAAGTAATCCGCGGGTGTTTCCGCCCTGCGAATAAGTTCAACACTACCATCTTCTTTTAATAAAAGTTCCGCTGATTTCAACTTGCCATTATAATTATATCCCATTGAAGACCCATGGGCGCCGGTATCATGAATGACTAACAAATCCCCATTTTCAATTTCCGGAAGCATTCGATCAATGGCAAATTTATCATTGTTTTCACATAAAGAACCAACAACATCATATTTATGATCACATGGTGCATTTTCTTTTCCCATAACGGTAATATGATGATAGGCACCATACATTGCCGGCCGCATTAAGTTAACGGCGCATGCATCACATCCAATGTACTCCTTATGGGTATGTTTTGCATGAATAGCAGTCGTCACCAGGTGCCCGTAGGGTCCCATCATAAAGCGCCCCATTTCTGTATAGAGCGAAATATCTCCCATTCCCGCCGGTACCAGTACTTCTTCAAACACCTTTTTTACCCCGGCACCAATCACCCGAATATCATTCGGTGTTTGATCTGGTGTATAAGGAATACCAACCCCTCCGGAAAGGTTAATAAACTTGATAGCCGCACCGGTTTCGTCTTTTAACTTAACCGCTACTTTAAAAAGTTGTTTGGCAAGCATTGGATAATAATCATTTGTGACGGTATTACTGGCCAGGAATGCATGAATTCCAAAGTTTTTAACGCCTTTTTCTTTCATGATTTTAAATCCTTCAAAAAGTTGTTCCGTTGTAAACCCATATTTTGCATCTCCGGGGTTATCCATGATACCATTGCTGACAGTAAACACTCCCCCGGGATTATATCGACAACTTAACGTTTCCGGTAATTTTCCAAGTGTTTTTTCCAAAAAATCAATATGTGTAAAATCATCTAGATTGATGATCGCCCCAATTTGGTTGGCATACTCATATTCACCGGCTGGTGTTTCATTCGATGAAAACATGATGTCCTCGCCATTTAACCCCATCGCATTGGAAAGCATCAATTCTGTTAAAGACGAGCAGTCGCAGCCGCATCCATAATCTCTTAATATGTCAATCAAAAACGGGTTGGGTGTCGCTTTTACCGCAAAATATTCTTTAAATCCTTTGTTCCACGCAAAGGCTTCTCTTACTGCTTTTGCATTTTCCCTGATTCCCTTTTCATCGTAAATATGAAAAGGGGTTGGATATTTTTTTATAATTTCTGCCAATTGTTTTTTTGTCACAAACGGTTTTTTATTCATATCATTCGTCTCCTTGCTGGCTTCACTTTTTTATTTTTATAATTAGTAGTTCCTATTGGGAACACTATATATGTTTTAATGGAATTTGTCAATCATAATGATTGATTTCACCCAATATAATGTTGTTACCCCTTCAAGGCTCTGTTATTATCATCACCATAAATTTTTCAGGCATTTTTTTTATTTTTCTGTTCTTAAGGAAAAAATCAATTCCTCACAAATTATATTCAATGTGATATAATAGCAACATCATCTTTAGATGAACTGAAGAGTTTTAATATTTATATTACATGAGGTAAAAAATGAACCGTTTTGAATTAGTTTCCAGCCATGATGACTTGGGGGTAACGCCTATTGAAAATATTTTTATAAACCACTATATGCCGATGGCTCAAGGGGATTATGTCAAAGTCTACCTCTATGGACTGAAACGTTGCTTCAACCAGGGGTTGACCCCTATTAGCAACGAAGATATTGCGAAAGATTTAAACTTACTCGAAACCGATGTAAAAAAAGCCTGGGATTACTGGGCTTCTGAAAAAATCATCTCTATCGAATACACCGGGACCCGGGATGCTCTTGTACGGTTTTTTAACATCACCGGCACAATGCTCTATAAAAATGAGGAGGTTCCCAAAACAACGGTGCCTCGACATCAAAATTCCACCGATACCCTGGAAGACCGGATTGGCCGGATGTATGAAACCATTCAGGATATGTATGAAAGCCGAACGATTTCCCGTAAGGAAACTCAGCTTTTTAAACATTGGCTGAGCGAGTATAATTTTACCCCTGAAGCGGTGATTCTCATTGTGGAATATTCCCTCAATATGATCAATAAAAAAGACCGAACCTTTACACCCGCTCAGGTAATCAGCTATTTAGAAACTGTTGCCAAAAGTTTCTACACTGCCGAAGTTCGGGACCACCTGGAAGCGGAAGCCTATATTAAAGAGTCTGCTCAAAAAAGAAAATCTTACTATCAGATTTTCAAATACCTTGGCATTCAGCGCAATCCCATGGTTTCAGAACGTAAAATGATGGATATCTGGTTTTTCGACTATGGCTTCTCCATGGAAATCATTGTTCAAGCCTTGTCCCGAACCAATAAACCGAATCTGAAATACATCGATGGCATCTTAAAGAATTGGCATGAACAGGGCTTCAAGACCCTTGAAGATATTAAGAATGATAAACCCAAGCCGCGAAAAGCGGTAAAAGAGACTGTCGAACCCATGAGTGATTCCCGTAAACAGGCTTATCTGGATATGGAAGTCGCATTTACCGAAGATTTATGGCCGGAACTGGAGGTAGATGATGAAAACCTATAAAGCTGCGTACGCATTGCTGCTTGAGAAGCAAAACGCCTATCAGTTTAGGCAGCGCCAGAGAAAAGAGACCCTCTATAAAAACAAACCTGAACTTTCTACCCTTGACAGTAGCATCAATCATCAGGGCATTGCCCTGACCCGGGCAACCATTGCGCGTGACGTGGGAAAAGCCGATGCCATTCGAAACAAAATGAGTACATTGGAAGCAAGAAAGAAAGAAATATGTTTGGGCCATGAGGATCTCCTGTCCCATTCCTATTTTTGTCCCCACTGTAAAGATACCGGAATGATTGGTTCAGATATTTGCCAATGCCTTAACCAATGCCTGTCGGAAGTCAGTTTTTCAACCTACGATTTAAAGTCAAGAGCCCAGAAAGAAACCTTTGAGACTTTCAATTTTGATTATTATTCGGATATTCCCATGATCGAAGGCGTCCCCAGCCCCAGATCAAATGCTCAGACCAACAAAAAATTGATGCAAATATATTGTCAAAATTTTGATTCATTACAAGATCAGCTCCTGTTTACAGGACCTCCGGGTGTCGGCAAAACCTTTATGTCCAACTGTATTGTCAACAAGCTGGCAGAAAAAGGTTACGGCATTGTTTATGTTACCGCTGCCCATTTGGTCTCCAGCATTCAGGACCAGCTTTTCAAGGAAGGCAAAACATCCGAAGAGATTTTCAAGCCGCTGATTCTTTGCGACCTTCTGATCATCGATGACCTGGGGGCTGAATTTTCTTCTGAGTACAGCCAGAAACAGCTTTATGAAGTAATCGACAGTCGTCTCAATGCCGATAAAAAAATGATTATTTCGAGCAATTTGACCGTTATAAAGATACAGGAAATCTACGATGAACGTCTTTCATCGCGAATATGCGGAAATTTTAAAACCATCGCTTTTCACGGAGAAGATATCCGCATCTTAAAAGTAAAAAAATCCCGATAACAATTTCATCGTCCATTTCTAAAAGCTAATTCTTCACCCAGTTAACGGTTGAACTACAATAAATAATTGGCTTTAATTTTCAAAATTTTTCGAACTTAAACCGGAATAAATTTTTATTCCGGTTTTGTCATTCCATAGATATCATAAATTTCCTGTGTATACTGCCCTTCCTCATTGTAAACAATGAGGGGCGCATCTGTTTTCAACCCTGGTCGTCCGCTTTTTCGCCCTTCAATCAAGACAAGATTCGCCTCTTTTTTAATTGAAGGATAAACAAACTGAAGATGCTTGACCTCAATTTTATAAGTTCGCATGAGCGAAATAATATCTCCAAGGCGTTCAGGACGATGAACGAGAAATAACCGACCTCGATCTTTAAGCATCCGCTTGCTGAAAATAAGGATATCTTCGATATTACATAAAATTTCATGACGAGAAATTGTTTTGGTGTCCTGCTTATTTTTTAATCCCGCCTGAGCGCGCATATAGGGAGGATTACTCACCACCACATCATAAAAATTCGGTATAATTTCTTCTCCCGGTTTTGTAATATCTCCATGAATAATTTTTATTTGAGATGAAAGTCTGTTAAGTGCTATACTTCGCCTGGCCATTTCCACCAAAGGCTCCTGAATTTCCAACCCGGTAATGGATTGAGCCTGTGTTTTTCCATATAGCAATAAAGGAATAATACCTGTTCCCGTTCCCAAATCGATAATATGGATTGATCCTTTCGTCCGTTTTGAAACAAACCAGGATAACAAAACCGCATCCATTCCAAAACAAAAATACTCCGGATTTTGTATAATTTTGAGATTTTCAAGTCCTAGATCCTCGATTCTCTCTCCTTTTTTTAATAAGTTATCCACATTTAACTCCTCCATTGTGCACTATTTCATGATATTTTGGGTTTATTCACAATCTTTGTCCACAAAACATTGATTTTTATCCACTAATTGTGGATAAAATGTTATTCACTAGCATATTATCCTCAGAAACATCCGATAACATGGGATTTCAAGAATATCCTATTTATTCATAGACTGTTGATTGTTTTTTGCTATCTTATCCACATATGCACAAAAAAATGTTAACAAATTACATCAGTTAATTTAATTCCTTTAAAACAGCCATTTGAAACTTTTCTTACAAAAGAAAACAATCTAAACCCTGTTGATAAAAAAGAAATCCCTTGGAAGCTGGCATTTTTTAGTTTTTCCCTTTAATATATAAGAATTCTTTGCTATAATGGTAAGTCACAGAGGACTACTCCATGTTAGCTTTCTTAAGCATCCCTCTTTAAAACTTTCTTTATCATCCTCGATTATGATGATAAAGTCAATCATGAAATATAAATTGCAATGAAATATAAATGCGAAAGCGATGGATATATGATGGATAATGAAAAAATCCAGCCCAGTAAATTGGATATTATTCTTAAAAAAAAGAAAAATTTAGACGATACCATCAAAGAGTGCGAGATACGTATTGATAAAAAACTCGCATCCTTGGTTGAAGAAGGTATCATTTCTAAAGAAATGAATCCCAATATTTTTGAAACAAATTTTCAGGATTTAACTCAATCAGATGACCATTTTCTTTCAGGTATTGATATTTCTGATGACGATGCTTTGGATCAGGCTGTTCTTAATTCCCGACCATTTGATAATAAGGGCAATCAGTTAGCTTTTTCTGGAGATGATCTATTACTTAATAAAGCATCGAAAAGCAGCAGTATTTTTGATGCCAATACCACAGCTGGTGAAGAAGATGACGATGAAGAACTTCCGACACTTTCAAAAATTCTCGGCCGACCTTCTTCTTTTAGCGATAACTATGCCGAAGAAACCCTAGTGCCAAATGACTTGATTGCGCCAGATGCCCTTTCAAATATACAAGAAAAGCCTGAAGAATTAATTCAGACTTCGACTCGTCCTGATCCATCTGAAAGTGAAAAAGGCTCTTCTGATGCGTTCATATTAAATGAAGATTCGTTAGCGCCTGAAACAAAAGAAGATTTCCAAACCAAAAACAAAGCCGCAACAAAAGCTTCTAAATCCCCAGTTTCAAAAGAGAAAAAAGCCAGTCCTGTTAAGACTCCTATTCAAAAACCAAACTTAATTGACATGCTTATGCCGCTGATATTCTTTATTATTGGGCTCGCTTTCTTTGGTGTTTTTTTAACACTGGCCGCCTACACTTTTAATTTTGTGGATTACTCGGTGTTGTTTATACTATTCACCTGTTTGATTTTCACAATTGCCATGCCGGTTGGTGCCAGTATCTTTTTTATGATCCTTCTTTTGTTCAGCTATATCGTGATATCACTCATTTCTGTTTTTTATCTTGAAGTCCCCTTTGAGCTCTATCAAATCGGTTGGATTGTTGTTATTCCCCTGCTTTTATTGAGCAGTACCTTTTTGATCAAAAAGATACGTGAGCTTTTTGAATTCAAAAAATCTCTGGAGCGTCAGCTCGCTGCTTATGATAATCTGGAAGAAAGCCCGGGACTGACCATTGAAAAAGCACATTACAAAGATTTAAAGTATGCCATGGAGCGAGCTGCTAAAGGTGAGACCATTCTTACCCTTGAAATGATTTCTATTTCCCATTTAAAAACGCTTGAATCAATTAACGGTTCCCGTCTTTGGGATGAAATTCTTTTCAAGACTATGAAAATAATTAAGATGCATTGTTATAATACCCATCTTATTTATATTCTGGACGGAAGTATTTTTAGTATCATTATGGAAAACACCTCCGTAAAAAATCAATTGCTCATTAATCAAGGCATTACCGAAGCTTTTAATAACTTGATTTTAGAATACGATGCCATTGATGAACATGTTGAACTTATTATTGCACCTGTTCCTTATTCTCGAGATATAACCAATCCCTTTGATTACAGGGCTCTGGGTTTACGACATCTTAATAGCTGAAAGACCTACCTGACTGTTTATTATAAATAATGAAAAAAGCCCTTCAAGAGTTAAAACTTTTGAAGGGCTTTTTCATTATTTATGAAGCAGTTATTATTTATTCGACCATTGTTTTAAAAACAGGCATTTGATCAGCCTTGGCGTCGGTCTGATGGCTTTCTTTCTATTTATTGTTATATAAACTATCGTTGCGATGCTTTCGTTATTTCTCGTTAAAAAAGAAGATACAAAAGTATCTTCTCAAGTATCTTCTTTTTTAATTTACTTATTGATAAATAATATAAGCTTCCAGATTCTGGCGGCCAAACTGAATACATTCATTATAGGTATTCATGTAAATATCAACAATCCCCTCGGTAACAGCACCACCACGATCTTCAACTGTATATGTTATCCCCGTTGATGGAATATAGATCTTAGTACCAAGTGGTAATCCGCTCCATGCCGCTACTGTATGATTTGCTGTTGGCATCACACCTGATGCGGTTGCATTTCCTGTTGCAGTATAAGCTGTGCAATTTAAGACTGTCTGAACTGCGCCTGCAGGAATGGTTGTCGTTGTATCTACTGGCGGTGTTTCTGCTACTGGCGTTTCTACTGCTGGTGTTTCAACGACTGCTGGAGTTTCAACTGCTGGTGTTGTCGTTGCTGCTGGTGTCGTCGCTGCTGTTGGTGTTGTCGTTGCTGCCGGTGTTGTCGTCGCTGCCGGCGTTGTCGTTACTGCCGGTGTCGCATCAACAGCAGTTTCTTTTGTACCAACTTCGATTATTTCCTTAATTGGTTCTGTCACAATTGCTTGAGAAACAACTTCTCGCTTTTTTTCAACGCTATCTTCATAAAGAACTCGTTCAACCTGACTGGTTGTTCCATTAACGCCTACCTGAACAACTTTTGTTTTTCCAACTTCTAAATCAGGATTATCTTTTTTCTCAGTTGTATAAGCAATTGTCTGCAAACTTGGCAATTCTGATACTTTAACACGAACCACCTTAACCTGACTCACATCTTCCAATGCTGTTGACTTAGCTGGCTCAACGCGATCAAGATCTCCCAGTTCAATATTATTCTCTTCCAGTAAGTCTCCCACGGTTTCTGCATCCGTCTGATAAGCAATCGTTTCTCCATCAACTAAAAGATTTCCACTGACTTTGGCTTTTATTTCAATGTTGTCAACTGCATATAATGCGGTATTGGTATCGACACTAACTGAATAATCATCTCCGAGTTCAATTCCATTATCTTTAAGAACATCCCCCACATTTTCATAAATTCTGCCACTCATTACTTTTTGAGTATCACCAATCTTCACGGTCACTTCTTTAGCAAAAGCAAAAGAACATGTTGTTCCAATTATGCATGTTACGATAATACCGGTCATTCCTAGTTTAAGAACTGATTTTTTTCCTTTTGTAAGGCCTTTTGTCTGCTTTCCTTCCATAAAACCTCCATTTTCATTTCAATGATTACATTAATATTAATTTTCGTTACAATTTATTTACAAATTGATTGTACTTCATTTCTAAATATTTGTCAAGATTAGATTTTTTTGATTGACATTTCTTAAATTTTACTTTAAACTGAAATTCATTATAGATAGTTTCAAACCGTTGATGCGGAGATAACGGTGAAAAATGCACTTCCAGAGAATGAGGATTGGTGAGAACCTCACAGTACGCAATTCATCAAATGGACCGCTGAGGGCATGATCAAAGGTGTTAACTGAGTATTTCATGACGTGACAACTACGTAAGTGTTGAGGAATATAGTCGTATTCTGCAGAGACAGGTTTTATTCCTGTAAAAAAAGGTGGCACCACGAGTAATCAAACTCGTCCTTTACATTTTTGTTGAGGATGAGTTTTTTGTTTTCCCATAAACAGGTTTCTGTTTAAATATAATAAGGAAATAGAAAGGAAGTATTATTATGGCAACGATACCCTACAAGATTTATTTAAGTGAAGATGAGATGCCCAGATACTGGTTCAATCTCCGTTCAAAAATGAAAACACTGCCTGAACCTTTTGTTAATCCGGCAACCGGCGAATATTGCACCAAAGAAGATCTTCTCCCGGTGTTTTGCGAAGAACTTGTGGATCAGGAACTCAATGTAACCGATGAATACATTGAAATACCGGAAGAAATTCGTGATTTCTATAAAATGTACCGTCCCTCTCCTCTTGTTCGAGCCTATTGTTTAGAAAAAGCATTAGCTACCCCTGCGGAAATATATTATAAATATGAAGGAACAAACACATCTGGTTCACATAAGCTAAATTCTGCTGCCGCTCAAGCTTATTATGCCAAAAAACAGGGTTTAACTTGTTTAACTACCGAAACCGGTGCCGGACAGTGGGGAACGGCTCTATCCATGGCTTGTGCTTACTATAACCTGGATTTAACTGTTTATATGGTTAAAGTATCGGCTGAACAAAAACCTCATCGTCGAGCAGTCATGGAAACTTATGGCGCTAAAGTTATTGCTTCACCATCCAATACCACCGCGGCCGGAAGAAAAATTCTTGCAGAAACCCCTGATACCAATGGTTCCCTGGGTTGTGCCATCAGCGAAGCCATCGAGGTTGCCGTGACAACCGATAACTGCAAATATGTTTTAGGAAGTGTATTGAACCATGTCGGACTTCACCAGTCCATCATCGGTATGGAAACAAAAATCGCCTGTGACAAATATGGCATTAAACCTGACATCATCATTGGCTGCGCCGGTGGCGGTTCCAATTTATTGGGTCTCATCGCACCGTTTATGGCAGATAGAATTCAAGGGAATAATGACATCGACTTTGTTGCCGTCGAACCGGCTTCCTGCCCTTCCCTTACGCGTGGAAAATATGCATTGGATTTTGGTGATACCGGAAAAACAACTCCTCTGATTAAAATGTATACCCTGGGCAGCGGATTTATGCCTTCTCCCAACCATGCCGGGGGATTGCGCTACCACGGGATGAACCCCATTATTTCTCAGCTTTATCATGAAGGATACATTCGCGCAAAATCATATGTGCAAAATGACGTTTTTGAAGCTGCCGTTAAATTTGCCCGCATTGAAGGCATCCTACCAGCCCCTGAATCTTCCCACGCCATTAAGGCCGCCATCGATGAAGCTTTAGCCTGCAAAGAATCCGGCGAGAAAAAAACCATTATTTTCGGATTGACCGGAACCGGTTATTTTGACATGACTGCATATGCCAGCTACAATGCCGGAACCATGACTGACTATATTCCCACAGATGAAGATTTACAAAAGGGATTTGACAGCCTTCCCAAAATCGAACAAAAAAAATAAAAACGATCATTTTAACCCACCCATATTAATAAAAAAGTTAAGCTTATTGGAAAAGTTCAAAATGAAGTCCTGGAGACACGAGTAACATCAGTTGTCTCCAGGATGGTTTTATTTGCTGTCTCTTCTTATGTCACGCAATCTCCCCCGTTTTATTAGTTCCGCTTTAACGGTAGGATAAGAATCAAAATCCGTATGCGGTAAAAAGCGAGCCGCAAACATGCGCGTTAAAAAATCCGTTGCTGCCCCAAACTCTAAATATTCAATCTTTTCCTGAAGCATTTGAACCTTGTCCATTTTTTCAGCACTTATCAAAAGTGCATATGCCCCCTTTAGCGAACTATTACCCAATGAAACAAATCTATCTCTTGGCAAGTCGGGATAAAGTCCAATGGTGATCGCTGATTCCAAATTGAGGTAAGTGCCGAATGCGCCAGAAATATATAGGCGTTGAACTTCGGATGCTTCCACTCCCAATCGTTCCAGGAGATAAGCAACCATGGTATTTGCAGCCGCTTTGGCATCAATGAACTGGCCGATATCCGTTTGCGTAAAGACCAGTTCCTCTCCGCTTCCAGATTCTCCCTTCCAAGCATAAACAACCCCATATTCTCGATCTTTTTTGATAATCCGCTCTGAAATCTCAGGGTTAAACCTTCCCGAAAAATCAATCCATCCATTTAACAGCATCTGAGCTAAAAGATCCACAATCCCTGATCCACAAATACCCAGGGGTTTACTATCGGCTATCGTTGTCAGTTTTAACTGGTTCTCTTCTATTATAACGCTGTCAACAGCACCGCTACTCGCTTTCATCCCATTTTTACTGATCGCGCCTTCCAGGGCCGGTCCAGCTGCACCAGCTCCTGCTAAAAGGAAGCTTTTATTTCCTAGAACCATTTCTCCATTGGTGCCAATGTCGATAAACAAACCCAACTCTTCCTTTTCATGAAGCCCTGCAACCAATAACCCACTCACGGTATCGCCACCTAAATAGTTGGCGACGGATGGCATGCAAAAAACGACTCCTTCTATGGGTAACCCCAAGTCCCTGGCATTCATGAAACCAGTATGATTAAAAACTGGTGCGAAAGGATACTGAAAAATAGGCCAGGGATCAATCCCCAATAAAAAGTGAATCATTGTTGTATTTCCCGAAATAACCATAATATAAGATTCTTTAGGATCAATACCCGTTTTTTCTTTTAAACTATTCAATAATTCACTGAACGTTTCAATGGTGCTTTTCTGAATTTCCTTTAAATGGCTGCATTTTTTTTTAGTATAAAAAATACGACTTAAAATATCATCACCAAACTTAATTTGATGATTAAAAACGCTCGTTTGGTCAAGAATAGCTCCGGTATTTAGGTCAACCATTTCCATCGCAACCGTTGTGCTCCCCAAGTCTACCGCGATACCATAATGATAATTGGTACGATCACCAGCTTCCAGTCTGATGATCTCCCAAACTTTCTCATTTTCTATAAGTGTTAGTGTCATTTCCCAATTTGCTTCTCGACAGAAAGGATAGATCGTTCTTAACATCTGATAGGAGAATTTGACTTTTCCAAATTCCTGGCTCAAAGCTTTAATAATTCGCTCTTTATCTCCAATAATATCTCCATCCCCTGGCGGCGAAAGTTTTAGAAAAATCTTTTTGGTTAGGGCTTTTTCTCTAAGTTTTTCCATAAATACCTCCTCTGTATAATTTTATTTCTTATCATGTATCCAGTAGCTCAGCGATTTATCTGAATACAATTATTTTTACCGCTTAAAGAATTATTCTTAATTAAAAATTTCATGATAGTAAGTTTAACATAATAAAACATTACTTGTATATATTATTCTGTACTTATACGAATTATTTTTGAATTAATATCAACTATAAGAATTATTTAATCCGAACTTCTCGTGGTTTCCAGAAAATCGTCAGGCAACCTCAGACATTAATTTTTCCTGTTATCTTCATTAATAATAATAATTTTCAGCCATTAATCATAACCTGTTCACTTAATAAACACTTAGTAATATTACTCTATTTATATTATAATAGTACAAAGAGGTGAAATGAATGTATAAAATTTTAATTACCGACGATGAAGATAAGATTAGAACTTTAATAAAGAAATATGTAATTTTCGAGGGTCATAACGCAGTCGAGGCCTCAACCGGTATGGAAGCTGTTGAATTATGTCGCAAAGAGAATTTCGATATTATTATAATGGATGTTATGATGCCTGAGTTAGACGGTTTTTCCGCCGTCAGAGAAATCCGGAAAAGCCAGGATACTCCAGTATTAATGCTTTCAGCCAGAGGTGAAGAATATGATAAAATCCATGGGTTTGAATTAGGCATTGATGATTATGTTGTTAAGCCTTTTTCACCAAAAGAATTGATGATGCGTATTGATGCCATCATGAAAAGAACGACTAAGAAAAAGTCCCTTGAACATGAGCTCTTTCAAAAAGACGGTTTTTTAGCTGATTTCACAGCAAGACGAATCATTATTAATAATGAAAATATCGATATGTCACCTAAAGAGTTCGATCTGATCTTTTATTTTATACAAAATAAAAATATTGCCCTCACTCGAGAAAAACTGATTACAGAAGTTTGGGGCTATGATTTTTATGGCGATGATCGTACCTTGGATACACATATTAAACTGCTGAGAAAAAGTCTGGGCGAATATGCTGGGCTAATTACAACTCTTCGCGGGGTTGGCTATCGATTTGAAGGTTGAATCCATTGAAAAAGAACAATAAATCTACATCCAATAAAGCAAAAAATAGACTGAATCATATCAGCATAAAATGGAAAATTTTTCTTTTCCTGTTGGGTTTCTGCGGCGTTCTTCTAATTTTGCTTTGGCTTTTTCAGGTTGTTTTCTTAGATAGTTTTTATAAGAACATTAAAGTTAATGAAATAAAGACTTCAGCAAAAACCATCGAAAAAAACATTAATAACGACAATATTGAAACCATTATCTCCAATATTACCATCAGCAATGATATCAATATTGAAGTTTTGTCAAGCACCGGAGAGATTCTTTATTCATCCCACGTTCTGCGTGATAATTCTTCAACTTTTGATGAAAATTCAGTTTCTTCAGAAGTCGATAATAATAGTGGTGAGCTTTTTCAGTATTATAAGCACAATGTGACTACAGATGATACTTCCAGCACTGCAGATAATGTTCCTAATACGATTGATTCCACTCCAGAACTTGATGCGTTAACACCGGTTCCAAATAAATCTCATGGCGAACAAGAAACCATTGTTTATTCTAAAATCATTAAAGATGGAAACAATAATGATTTAACCCTTGTTCTCACTTCGCTTATTTCTCCCGTTAAGGCTACGGTTAATACCCTTCGCGTACAGCTGTATTACATCACCGCTGTTATGATTCTATTTTCGGTTATTTTGGCACTTATTATTGCAAAATGGATATCAAAACCCATTGAAGCGATTAATAATAGTGCAAAAATGCTGGCAACGGGAGACTACAACACCCGTTTTGAAGGAGGAGGCTACAAAGAAATTACTGAACTCTCAACTACACTTAACTATACTGCCAAAGAGCTCTCCAAGGTTGAAAATTTGCGCCAGGAATTGATTGCAAACATCTCACATGATCTCCGAACACCTTTAACCCTAATTAGTGGTTATGCAGAAGCCATGCGGGATTTGCCTGATGAAAATAATTCCGAGAATGCTCAAATCATCGTCGATGAAACGCAACGACTCACGACACTTGTTAATGATGTCATGGATATTTCGAAGCTTCAATCTGGCAATAACACGATTCGTCCGCAACATTACAATTTCACCTCCAGCATCCAGGAAACTGTCAACCGTATGAATAAGTTGATGGAAAAGGACGGTTACAACATTAGCTTTGAACCAGATCATGAATTAACCGTTAATGCTGATGAAACACGGATTTCCCAGGTGTTTTATAATCTATTGATAAATGCCATTAACTATACCGGTTCCAATAAAAAAGTTATTGTCACCCAAAGTACTTATAAGAATCCTGAAGATACTTTAAATGAGTGGGTTAGAATAGAAGTTGCCGATACCGGAGAAGGCATTAGCTCTGAAGATCTGCCCTACATTTGGGAACGTTATTATAAGGTAGATAAAACCCATAAACGAGCAGTCACAGGAACCGGTCTGGGCTTGTCCATTGTAAAATCTATCATCGACATGCATGGCGGCGATTATGGTGCTACCTCAAAAATAAATGAAGGCTCAGTTTTTTGGTTTTCCTTTAGAATTTAAAACCTTCTTTTTTTAACTTGCCAATATCCTTATTATGCGTTGAGGCGGATACCCAATTTGGGTATCCGCCTCAACGTGCGTCACTGGATAAATATTAGCTTTTTAATTTTTTAAGCGCGCTTACTTAAGCTTATCTGTTATTATGCGAATGTTTATAAGCAACCAAAGACTTTCTTAATCTTTGCACAATTTATGTTATGAAGTTCTCTATATAGATTTAGTGGCCTTAACTATATACTTTTTCGTTATTAATTTCAGTGTTTAATACAATACTTAAATTTCCGTTTCGGCATCGTAATTTATCAATGAATTCTTTTTGATTAATATCTTCCTTTAAACACAAAGTATAAACAATTTCAAATAGCGCACCGAAATCACAAGTTTTTACCCGTTGAACTTTGTAGCTCTGGGTATATTGCAGCAAGATATCATCAAAGCAATCCTGATAGTCCAGATCTTCAGGGATGGTAATTTTAAGCTGCATGTTGCGAGTTTTGGGTTTAGCATATTTTGTTGTGCTGAGAATAACCATGACGATACAAAGTATAATGGCAAAGAGTACACCATAAGCGATGTAACCCATGCCACAGGCAAGCCCAACAGCTAGGGTAAAAAAGACATAGGAAATATCGATGGGATCGCCGGGTGCGCTTCGAAAACGAATCAGACTGAATGCTCCGGCTAAACTAAAAGCACGGGCAATATTGTTGCCGACCAGCAAGATAATAATGGCAATGATAGCCGGGAGCATAATCAGTGTTATGGTGAAGCCGGGTGAATAACCGTCTTTCCCCTGGGTTTTAATATAAACGATACTGATAAATAAACCCATAATTAAGGACGTAAAGATAATTTTCAAAGTTGATCCTACGCTCAGAGTATCGGTAAGCGCTGATGCAAAAAGTATTTTTGACATAAATATTCTCCTTTAATTGCTGAAGTAGTATTTTAATTCGGTATTGTCGGAAATGGGCATGTTAATGATTTTGGCCATGCCTTGTCTGCGATATTCTGTATACGCGTTGCCGTATTTTGAAAAGCTGGAGCTGTAAATTTTTAAGCTTGATAACGCATGGGTGAGCCATACGGGAATCGCACCCAAAATCTTTATTTCCATAATATAACCGTCTTTAGGCAAAAGTTGATTTCCAAAGTCTCCCTCTTCTAAAGAAAGATTGTTTTGACGGTTTTTGATGTTGCAATCGAAAGTTACCCGGAATTCCGGATCATTTTTTCCAACAAAAGCAATGCGATCATAGCTGATATAGGCTTTGGGCTCAATGACGTGATGGTCTAAAAAATTATCAATTTCTTCAAGAACCAGGCGATTAATAGCGTTAGCTTCCAACGGGTATTCTCTTTTTGAGATGAAACGGTTGGCTTCATTCAGGGTCATGGTGGCCCGACGTTTGCTGACAATGCCGCCTATTTTCTTTTTTAATTCCAAAAAGACCTTGTCATCAGATGAAATTGGAATGGCATAGCTTCGAAGACGGAGCTTTTCTTTATAGTAGGGCTTCGAAAGAGAGTGCCGTATAATATCGTAATTTTCAGTGTCAAAATAGATATTATAAATCGAGTAGCCATTATTCTTTAATGTGAAATCATCTGGCATCATTTCTGCTAAAAGTATTGGCATCAGTTCTTTAAGCTGAAATTCATGTATCTGATATTTTTTTTCATAACGTTTAAATGTTGTTGTAATCATTATGATCCTCCAAATATTTAAGTCTTTTAAGTAAATAATAAAATTTTACATTCTACAATAAAAAGCGAAACAGCTTGAAATACTTCACTTATTCAAAATCTAGATAACTTCAATAAATATGATCAATTTATTACTTCACTATTTTCAGATAATACCTTAAAATTTATTTCATCATTTTTTAACACTGAGATCAGCTATATTCTTACCTTAGCTCAACCAAATGAGAATTAAATCATTATCTTTTTGTCATAAAAGATAAGCTTTGTATTTTCTCCTTTCCTCTGATAGTGACCGTTGTATTCTTCTGATCCGTCTTGATTTTCCCTGACTCCACAGATTTTGATTTAACTCTGTGAATTTGTCTAATATCTGTGATGTAAACTTATTCGTGCAATTATTATACAATATTCACAAAAAAAACACAAATTTAACAAACACTTAACAAATTGCTCTTGTATACTAATACCTAAGAAAGCCACCGGAAAACTCATAACCCGATTTTTTCTGTGCTTCACAGGTAGTTACCAAGTTAGTACAAGTGCTCGTTTGGATTTTTGCCTTTGTAAAAATAAAATATTTGGAGGCTTATGATGATTACAAAAACATTTAAACGCTATGAAAACAAATTTCAATTAAATGAATCTCAGTTTGAACAATTACTGCCCATTCTTTTAACCGAAATGGTACCGGATAGTTATACATCAAAAAATGACAGCTATTCGATCTATAATATCTATTTTGACACTGAAAATTACGATATTATAAGGCATTCCCTTTCGAAACCTTATTACAAGGAAAAACTTCGTCTTCGAAGCTACGCCATTCCAATTTCATCTGATGACAAGGTCTTTTTGGAATTAAAAAAGAAAATAGGCGGCATTGTCAGCAAACGTCGGGCCACCATGACCCTGAATGAAGCCAACCGTTTCATCTCAAAAAGAGAATACCCGTTGGAAGCTAACGCTATTAATCGCCTGGTTCTTGAAGAAATTGATAATTTTTTAGACCATCACATCATTGTGCCCAAAGCCTATATCAGCTATGAACGCAGTGCCTACTTTGGGAAAAACGATCCGGAATTCCGGGTAACTTTTGACCATAATATCAAAAGCCGTCAAAATAATCTTTCTTTAGAAAAGGGAGACTTTGGAAATCAACTTTTGCCTAAAGACGGTTATCTTATGGAAATAAAGATTTTGGGTGCGATTCCCGTATGGCTCACCCATGCGCTGTCAAGCTTAAAAATTTACAGCTCCAGCTTTTCAAAATACGGCAACGCGTATACAGAATACCGCAGACAAAGCATGGCCAAAATCATCAACATGCCCATTTCCGACAATACCGAATTAAAATATTGCATCAGCAACTAAAGGAGAATCTAATGTTAGAAACACTTTTTGCATCAACGCTTACCGATACCCTAACTTTAAGTACCACTTTAAATGTCATCTTTACTTCCTTAATCATGGGCTTATTCATCAGCATTGTTTACATTAAAACCCAGGGGAGAGACGGTTATTCACCCGGCTTCACCATAACACTGATCATGCTGCCAGCTATCATTGCCATCATTATCTTGCTGGTCGGCAACAATATTGCCCAAGCATTTAGCTTAGCCGGCGCATTCAGTCTGATACGTTTTCGAAGCGCACCTGGCAATCCGATTGATATATCCTACGTCTTTTTCACCCTGGCTGTTGGCCTTGCCTGCGGCATGGGTTACATCGCTTATGGTATAATCTTTGCCATCATGCTTTGTGTCGTTATGGTCATTCTTAGTATAACAAAATATGCTAAACCCAAAATTCGCAACATGCAGCTTAAAATTACCATCCCTGAAGATCTGGATTACCAGGATTGCTTTGACGATATTTTGCAGCACTATACCCAAAGTTACAAAATTCAACGGGTTAAAACCAGTGATTTTGGGGCATTATTTGAAATTGTTTACACTTTGTGTTTAAAGGAAGATATTAATCAAAAAGAATTCATTGATAAATTACGATGCCGGAACGGAAATTTAAGCATTGTTCTAAATACTGAAATCATTAACGAAAAGATTTACATTTAAAAATTCAGTTTTTGCATAGAAAATTATTGTTGGCATTTTATCAATATGTACAATACTTTTCAGCACCTCTCCCTCAGAAATTACCAGACCTACCTACCAGAATAGAAAACAGCACCCCCTATGGCTTCATTCAATTCCATAGAGGGTGCTGTTTTTCTATTTTATCAACAAAATTCAAACTGACATAAAAAAATCAATTTGGACATTCTTTTATTGGAACATGATTTATGCTTTTTTACCATAGGTTTTAATAATCTGTTCCGCAACTTTTCTCGGCGACGTTCTCATATCCATTGCCTTTTTTTGAATATAACGATGTGCTTCATCCTCTGTCAAATTCAAATATTCCATCAGAAATAGTTTTCCTCGAAAAACGATGCTAAGATCATCTAATTTTGCTTTTAGTTCTCTGTTCTGATTTTGCAAGCGTTGGAACTTTTCCCGCGACTGACAAACAAAACGCACATTTTGAACAAGCAATTGACGGTTAAATGGCTTCGGTATAACAAAAGCCGTGGTATCGATGAGTTTTTCTTCGATACTATCTACTAAATCACTTTTCACAATGAGTATAACCCCAACCATGAATTTTTCTGAAATATCGATAGCAAAATCGGTGCCAAATTCATCACCTAAGGGGGTGTTCACGATTACTAGATCATACTCTATTTCCTGAAGCCGTCGGCGCCCTTCTCCAGCAGATGTTGCTGAATCAATTAATTGAAAATTCATTGGGCGTAAAACATCAGCAAGCACTCGAATTACGTCATCTTGTTTGCATACCAATAATACACTGCTCAAGGCTTCTACCTCCTGCCCTTTTCATTTTAATTATCTGGCTTAATAAGTCGACAGGTAGCGATCAATTTCCCATGGATGAACGGTCTTTATATAATCCATCCATTCAACAGTTTTAAGCTCAATATAGTTTTTAGCCAAATTTTCTCCTAAAATCGTTTTAATTAGGGGATCTGCTTTCATGGCGGCAATAGCTTCTATTAAAGTAATTGGCAGTTCTTCAATGCTTTCATTAATTTTGGTATTTTTTATGATTTCATTTTCGCCCGTTGCCAACTCATCCATAAGTGACAATTTTTTTTCAATGCCTTCAAGTCCTGCTTCTAAAATCAGGGCAAAGGTTAGATAGGGATTGCACGTGGGATCAGGGCTTCTAAGTTCAAACCTAAAATAATTATCTATCAATTCCGGTATACGAATGAGCGATGAGCGATTTCCAATTCCCCAACTAATAAGTTGAGGAGCTTCCTGACCTCCCGTCAGACGTTTATAACTGTTGACCAGTGGATTTGCTACTGCAGTTATCCCCTTAATGTGAGCTAAAACACCAGCAATAAAATACTTGGCTTCGTCGGAAAGGATATTGTTTTTGTTTTCAAAAACACTCATTCCGTCTTTTTCCAATGAAATATGTATATGCATCCCACTTCCTGGTTCATCCACAAGTGGTTTAGGCAAGAATGACGCATGAATCCCATTTCGTTGTGCGACAGTTTTTACCACCGTTTTGAAGGTCATAATATTATCCGCAGAAGAAAGCGCATCATCATATTTAAAATCTATTTCATGCTGACCCCGCCCTGCTTCATGCCGTGAACTCTCAATTTCAAAGCCCATATCTTCCAAGGTCAGACAAATCTCCCTTCGGGTATTTTCTCCACGATCATAGGGGGCCAAATCAAAATACCCAGCTTTATCGGTTGGTATGGTTGTGGGATCTCCATTTTCATCCTGTTTAAAAAGATAAAATTCGCATTCAGCACTGGTATTAAACTGAAAACCCTTTACCGCTGCACGTTCCAGTGTTTCTTTTAATATCCGACGACTATCCGATTCAAAAATATCTCCATTAGGATATCGGATATCACAAATAATTCGTGCAACCTTTCCCTGTTGTGGCCTCCAGGGCAAAATTTGAATCGTACTGATATCTGGACATAATAGCAAATCCGAATAATTGGATTCGGAAAATCCTACTACCAATGATGCATCAAAGGGAATTCCACTGCTCAATGCACGTTCAATTTGCATCGGTGTAATTGCAATATTTCGATTCTGACCAAAAAGATCGCAAAATTGAAGTCTAATAAATTTGACATCATTATCCTCAATAAATTCCATCGCATCAATGGTTCTTTTCGCTAAGCTCATTTCATACCTCCATTTTTTAAATTATGTACCTAATTATTCTTATTCCGATGGGATCAGTATCGATTCCAGCTCTTATATATTTTTCAATTATAACATAAGCTTTAAAAGAAAAATAAAAAAGAACAAACTAAATCAATCCCTCTGAAATTAAAATTTTTCAGGAGGACCAAACGCCATTGTTCTTTATAAATATTCTTATTTAATTTTTTGTATACACTATACTTTTTCTATATTAAAACACATTTCTACGTGATATTCAATTTTTATTTTTATGATTCTGCCTGATAAGGATTTCATCTTTTAACCTTATCTACACTATATAATTGGGATAATTAAGGAATCAGAAAAGCTATATTAACCTTTATTTTTCTGTATCTTGATAACCTTTACATCTGAATTCATAAAAATTTCTCTTTACAAAATATTTTTCATGATCTATAATAAACACAATTTAAAAAGTGGCGATTGCCACACAAAAAAAATAGCAATGGTGCTTTTGGAGTGTTCGTATACGCTTCTGAAGGCACCTTTTTTACTTCACACTGGTTTTTATACCCTGTTTGTCTATTATGATA
Organism: Acetobacterium tundrae; assembly: GCF_008086615.1. Lineage (GTDB taxonomy): Bacteria > Bacillota > Clostridia > Eubacteriales > Eubacteriaceae > Acetobacterium > Acetobacterium tundrae. The sequence goes on along the minus strand of NZ_RXYB01000019.1, from coordinate 318 downwards.
CATGGGATTTATAATTCAAAATACAAATTTAGGAGGACACTCACGTGCCAGATGTTACACATGAAAATATAGCCGATATTTTTGGATCTAAAGTTTTTAATTCAGGTGTCATGCGAAAGCGCCTGCCAAAGCACATTTACGCTTCTCTTCTTAAAACAATGAAAGAAGATCTACCGCTGGAAGAAAATGTGGCTGAAGTTGTCGCCAACGCCATGAAAGATTGGGCCCTGGAATTGGGTGCCACCCATTTTACCCATTGGTTCCAGCCAATGACCGGCATCACAGCTGAAAAACATGATGCCTTTATCAACCCCACCG
>NZ_RXYB01000018.1 GCF_008086615.1 Acetobacterium tundrae | reverse complement strand
CTGCCAGCCCCTGGGCATCCGTAGCGACAATCCGCACCTGGTCGGTGGCGGTTTTTTCCACCGTCACGTTATGATAAGTACCGCCGTTAATGTGGATGCTGTTGACCCCGCCGCCGCGGACAAAGGTATCCCCCGCCACATTGACATTGTTCAGGGTGACGGTGCCATTGCCTACTTCTGCAGCAACCGTCAGATCCCCCTGAATCGTCAGATTCTGGAGGACGACCCCGTCGGCCTTGATGATGACATCCCCAGCCACCGTTTCGGTGCCGGTTGCCGGACCATAGGTGCCGGCCTTGTCATAGATTACCACTGCCTGTTTTTTCACCAGATCGTTGAAAGCTGTCTGAATAGCGGCCGTAGCTTGGTTCACGTCAATCTGACTATTATCCGCCGACACCACATTGTCGGTCATTACTTTCTGCAGGATCGTCCAGGATATGGCCGTATAATCCTTTTCCACAGACTTACCGATGCTTGCCAACAGCGCCTTATAGGCGGTTAAATCCGTTGGAACGCTGACGATTTTCACGTCAAGGGCTTCCAGACGCAGACTCTCACCCACGGTTCCCAGACGGTCGCCGTCATTGATCCAGGTATTTTCTTCGGTGGGAAAGTTTCCGATATCCTGAATATGGCCCCGGTATTCCACACTGTAGCCGGGCAGCGCGTTGCCGTCGGCATCGGTGAGGATGATTTTAACGGCTTCAATGCGCAGGCTGCGGGCAGTGGTTCCGGCAAAGGCGCCGTCCTGGGCCCAGCTGCTAGTATCCGTTTCGCTGTACAGCCAGCCGATATCCTGGACATGGACGTTGTATTTGATGTGGGCGCCAGCCGGGATCGCCCCGGTGAGTTTAATCTGGACGCCCTCCAGACGCAGGCTGTGCCCTTCCGTACCCAGTTCTTCCGGGCCCTGAATCCAGGTGTTTTCATCCGTGGGAAAGTTACCGATGTCCTGAATATGGCCCCGGTAGGCGACGCCAAAACCGATGGCGGTCTTATCCGCAGCTAAAACGCTGGTGGAGCAGAACAATGCAAGCAGCATCAGTATTGTCACCATGCTGATGGTCAGTGTTCCCGATGTCATTTTTTTCATTTAAAATTACCCCTCTTTGCTATCATTCGTGTCAGTTGAAACAAATGCTTTTTATTTATTATAAAGCAATTTTAAACTTTTGTATAGATGCAATATGGTAATTATTTACATGAAACTAAATAAAATAAAACAAGCCTTTCTATTGGCTTCAGTGCCGCTGATAAAAGATCAGTAAAATATCCTGCTAAATTCTTTTTTTAATGATTTGATAACCGCATTGAGGTGTCTATCTTTTAAATGAACGTAATTTTAGCAGAACAGCAATCAAAAAAAGTAGCGACCCAATGGTCGCTACTTTTTTACATGACGTTCTAGATTTCTTTATAAACCTTCCCGGCCTTCATGACAAAGGCGACGGTTTCCACGGCGGTGATATCGTCAAAGGGATTGCCGGCAACAGCAATGATATCCGCTGTTTTGCCCGGGGCCAACACCCCGAGATCGTCCCGGCTCAGCATTTCGGCGGCCACACTTGTGGCTGCTTTCAAAGCCCGCACCGGGGCTACGCCGTTTTCAACCATTTCCCCAAACTCCTTAGCGCCGGTGACACGGTAGTCGTGGAGTCCCAGATCGGTGCCAAACACCAGTTTGACCTGACTTTTGGCAAAATTAGCGGCGGTTTCCAGCAGCGTATCCTTATATTTGCGGACCTTTCGTTTCGCCGCGGGAGTCGCGCCGCAGGTAATCCAGTACTGATCATCATCGGCAAACCGGGCTCCGCGAACCACCGCATAGTGGGTGAGGATCACAAAGACGCCTTTTGCTTCAATGAGGTCGATGGTCGCCTGGGATGCCAGACTGCCATGCTCAATCGATCGCACCCCGGCCGTTACGGCCATTTTCACGGCTTCATCGCCCATCACATGAGCGGCCACCGGGCGATCCTGCTGGGACGCAGTTTCCACCAGGACATTCATTTCTGCCTGAGTATAGGCCACATAAACCGGATCATCCGAGGGACTGGAAAACCCGCCGGAAGCGGCAAACTTAATCCAGTCGGCCTCCCACTTGATTTCGTTTCTGACGGTGCTGCGGATCTCGTCCGGCCCGTCCGCCAGGCAGTTCTGAGTGGCATTGCAAACCGGATTGAGCAGCGTGGTCAGATCCATATGACCGCCGCGAGGGGAAATCATATGGCCCGATGTGATCAGCCGGGCGCCTTCAATCAGGCCGGAATCAACCGCGTGTTTGATATCCTGAATGGTGTAGCCGGTCACATCCATATCGCCGCAATCCCGGACGGTGGTAAAGCCGTTGTTCAGGTGGATTTTAAGGGCCTCGGCACCGTAAAGCGCCTTGGCCGCCGAGGAATAGCTCCAGAACCCGCCGGGCAGTTCGGACCGGGAGGTAATGTGGACGTGGGCGTCAATCAGCCCGGGCATCACCAGCTTGTCCGACAGATCGATCCGCACAGCCCCTGCCGGTGCCGCTACAGTGGTGCCGATTTCCTGAATCACGCCGTCTTGTACCAAAATTTCCCGGGGACCGACTGGCGCATCGGTCAGTCCGTCCCAAAAGTTGCCTGCTGAAATAACTTTAACTATCATAAATATTTCTCCTTTTTTGTTATTATTTTATCCAGTTGGGGGACGTATTGGCATTGTAAGTGTAAGTACCGGTACCACCGACTGTATAGGCAGTTATAAACCCGGCATCATTTTTCCCCATGGTATTGGAATTAGTATCAATTGCCACGTTATCAGGCAGGGTGATGGATGTTAGTGGATTATTATAAAAAGCATGCTCTACAATTGACAATGAATTCCCGTCCATAATTAATAGATTACTGAGGCCGATATCGCTAAATGCTGAATCGCCAATCAATGTCACTGATCCGGGAATCGTAAGGGAATTTGATTTGTTGCCATTGAAGGCGTACTCGCCAATAACTTGTAGTTGATCTGGCAGTGTTATGCTTGTCAGCGCACAGTTAGCAAAAGCATCTTTTTCAAGCGTTTTTAATTGCGATGTCCCTCTATAGGTCACTGTTGATAGCTTGCTGCAATCATGAAACGCTCCTTCCTCAATGATTGTCACCGTTGCCGGGATGGAGATCCCGGTCAAACTCTTATAAATAAACAATTCTTTTCCAATGCCTGTCACCACAGTGCCGATGACCTTATCCGGAATGGTCACATCACCACCTAATCCATAGTAGCGGGTAATCACCCCGGCAGCAGTGATGTCATACTCAAGCAGGGGAAAGTCAGCGACAATGGTGGCCTTGCCATCAGCAAATATAATCGGTAAGTTAATGGTCGCTCCGTCAACGCTAAAAGCAATCCCGGCCGGAAAACTATAACCGCCTTTTGGGGTCAGGGTAATCGTGGCGGTATAGGCTTTTCCGCCGACAAACGTTTCTGCAACAGATGCCTTACTGGCTGTTTCCGTCCAAACCACATTTCCTTCAAACCGGTCATCGACAGCAATCGTCGTCACTGGTGTCACCCCAACAGAAGGGCATGTCACCCCTACCGGGATGGTTTCTTTGACCCAGGTCGCCGTGCCGCTGTCATAATTGTAAATCCCGGCCCCACCGGCGGTGTAGGCGGCTTTAAAATTAGCCCCATAAAATCCCATGGTAGCGACATCATCACTGATCGTCACCTCGGCCGGAATGGTAATGCGGGTAATCAGATTTCTTTCATCACTTCCGGCTTTAAAAGCGCTGGCTTGAATCGTCAGGGTGTCGGCGGGTTTTTCAATCACCAGGCTGGTGATGGTATTATTCCTGAATGCATCGTCATTAATACACGTAACCGATGCCGGTATGGTCAGCGTACCGGCCAGCTTATTCTCCGCAAACGCCGACACCCCGATGGTTTCTAAGTTATTCGGCAGGGTCAGAGTATCCAGACTGCAGCTTTGAAAAGCACTATCATCGATGGTTTTGAGACCACTGGAAAGGGTCACGTTTTTTAGTTGCTGATTATTATAGAAGGCAGCAAAACCTATGGTTTCCACGGTATCGGGCAAGCTGATGCTGACCAGCATGTTTTTGGTAAAGGCCAGGCTACCGATGGTCTTAACTTGACTGTCGCTGGCAAAGATCAGGGTTTTTAGGCCGCCGTCACTAAATACCCCGGTTAATTTATTCTCATTGCCATCGGCGATTGCGGTAATGTCCGTTCCCGCCCCTGTTTTGGGGATAAAGACATAAGGCCCTTTGGTTTTGTCAAAAGCAGTGATGGTCGCCCCGACAAAGCTCAGGCCATTATCGATCTGCCAAGCACCAGATTCATAAAAGTAGTGGCCGGCGATTTTGGCCGGTTTGCTAGTATCAGCATTCACGTAATAGGCGTAAAACGCTGAGCCATAAACCCCCATTGTATCTGCGACATTACTGATGGTTGCGTTGTTACCAATCGTGATGCTGGTGATCAGATCTTTTGCAAAAGCATGATCTCCGACCTGGATGCCGCCAGGCAGGGTAACCCGGGTTAAACCCCTGTTGTTAAACGCATTATCCCCAATCCCGGTCACCGTAATTGCGTCGCTGTCGCTGGTGAATTTAAATATATCCGGTATCACCAATTCCCCACCCGGGCCGGAATAGGCCGTGATCACGCCGGCATTATCAAATCGGTATTGGTCATACGGTGCAAACACGGCGGTGACCACCGCGGTATTTGCATCATTGGTGGTGGTGGCCCCAGCCACCGTAAAGCAGTTGGCAGGAATATCTGCGACGGTATAGGGCGCAAGCAGACTCAGAGTAATCGTGGCGACATAGGTTTTAGCGCCATCGAATGTATCCGTGGTTTGCAGATCCGCACTGGCCCCTTGTTCCCGCCAGGTCACCGCACCGGTATACTGATAAGTCGCATCAATGGCCGCATCCGGCTTGTCCCCATGAAAGGGAACAGTCAATCCAGTAATGGCCAGATTCAAATCTTTAACCGTCACCGCACAGCTGGCCGTTTTGTCATTGGCAGATGTGGCCGTGATAATGACCGGCCCGCCTTCTTTGATGCCGGTAACCTTCCCGGTATTATCCACCGTGGCGATAGCATCATTACTGGATGACCAGGTCACTGTTTGATCAGTGGCATTGTCAGGTGCTATCGTGGCAATCAGCTGAGCCGTTTTGGTCATCCCCACATCCAAGGCATTAGTATTCAGGGTGACGGATTCAACAGACACCGGCTCCGGCGGCGTATAACCCCCGCCAGAATCCGGCGGGGCTGGCATGCTCGGCGGAGTCGTAACTCCCGGTGCCACTGTAAACGCACCCGGTCGGGTTGCAAAGCTGGCCCCATTGGCTTGAATATCAGCATGTTGGATCGCTCCCGGACCCGAGAAAGCAGCTCCCGTTCCTTGAATAACCGCTTTTTGGATCACGGCCGTCGGTGACGTTATGACGCCGCAATTAGGTGCCTCCATGAGAACCGAGAGCTGTTGCACTTGGCAGCCTGGTGCTAAGGAGAGTTGCGTACCTGGTGTCAGTAAGCTAAGGCTGCCAATGGCGCCGCCAACACTAACGCCACCGGCAGAACCGCCACTGCTACCACTGGAAGATCCGCCACTGCCACCGGCCGTGATTTGCATCGGTGCACCCGTTCCGACTCCGCCACCCGGAGTGGTTACCGTGAACTGGGTGCCGCCTGGCAAGGAAAATGAGAACGCTTGTGACGGACTTCCTGAAATACCGACACCCGTCCCCGCTGACATTCTGGTAAAATACGCGATATAAATCTTTTCGAGTTCAGTCGTTATGGAACCTGTTGTTTCTTGTGTAATTTGGTCAACATTAGTCGTAGCGGCTGAGCTTGCTTCAGCCTTTTCAGCGACCTGTTCTGCGCCGATGTAGAGATTGCCATTGATCTGAAGATTCCGGAGCGTTATCCCATCCGCCTTAACGATCACGTCACCATCGATCACCTGAGTGCCCGTTTCCGGCCCGTAGGTGCCGGCGGTGTCATAAACCACCGCTGTCGCTTTTTTCACCAGCCCGTCGAACGCCGTCTGAATGGCAGCGGTGGCTTGGTTCACATCAAGCTGGTCCGTGTCCGCCGTCACCGCGTTGGCGATCAGTGCTTTTTGCAGCGCCGTCCAGGACGTGGCGGTATAATCCGTTTCCACCGACTTGCTGATCGTTTCCAGCAGCGCATTGTAGACGGTCAGATCGGTTGGATTGCTGACGATTTTTACCTCGAGCGCTTCCAAACGCAGGCTCTCGCCCACGGTTCCCAGCCGGTCGCCGTCTTTAAGCCAAGTGTTTTCATCGGTGGGAAAGTTTCCAATATCCTGGATATGGCCTCGGTATGCCACACTGTAGCCGGGCAGAGCGTTGCCGTCGGCATCGGTGAGGATGATTCTGACGGCTTCAATGCGCAGGCTGCGGGCAGTGGTTCCGGCAAAGGCGCCGTCCTGGGCCCAGCTGCTAGTATCCGTTTCGCTGTACAGCCAGCCGATATCCTGGACATGGACGTTGTATTTGATGTGGGCGCCAGCCGGGATCGCCCCGGTGAGTTTAATCTGGACGCCTTCCAGGCGCAGGCTATGCCCTTCCGTACCCAGTTCTTCCGGGCCCTGAATCCATGTGTTTTCATCCGTGGGATAGTTTCCAATATCCTGAATATGCCCCCGGTAGGCCACCCCCGGGGTGGCGTCGTTGGCCAATGCCGTCACCGGCACACAAAAGAGCAGGAGTGTCGCAAATACACCCCAAATCAGCAGCTTGTTTTTCATCAATGGTTCTCCGATTTCTATAAAATAGGCTGAAATTAATTGACGATATCATACCATGATTGGCATTGCGGTGTCTATCTTTAAAAGCGATGTTGTTTAAAATGGATTGGCCGAAAAAATTCCACCAAACAAAAAAAGAACCCCACAAAAGGGGGCTCTGAGACTGCATATAAGACTACTTACTTCACATAGCATTTCAATTGTTCGTAAACGTTTTTAGGCGTACCCGCCATGATAATGACAACCGCGCATTCAGCCTGGTCATTCATCATTCCCGCGCGCTCAGCAGGCGACGATTTCTTTGATCATGAACTCTTTGCCGCATAAGATTTCCCAGTCGCCGCTGCCGCAGCCAGGGCAGGCGTCATGATTCGCAATCAGATTGAATACTTTGCCGCAGCTTTGGCAGATCGCATTGCCGGGCAGGATCTCGATTTTTAATTCCGTCTCCTGGAGCAGCGTTCCGGCCACGGCGGCGGGATAACAGTCTTCGATGTACTTCGGAATCGTCGACGAGAGCTCGCCAATCTGCAGCACCAGCGTTTGAATTTTCGTCACGCCATTTTTTTTCGCAAACTTCTCCACCGTCTCAACGACTCCCATTAAAATTCCCAATTCATGCATGGGCCTTCACCTCTCTTGTTTAATGATAATAAAAACGGCCATAGGCTTCGCTGCCAGTTTCACGAAACACCTTTTACACTGTACGGCGGACAGTTCTCCGAACTGTTCGCCTACACGTTACAAAATTGTTTGTGAAACTGACATCCAAGCAACCATTGTTCGATTCTGATGCTATCCGAGCTCATGTGTGTCACGGATAATAACAACAACGGACAATCACATCGCGTCGTCGTGCAAAAACCGCTGCTTCTGATGGCTTAAGTGCTATCCGAGCTTATTCTTTTGAGAAAACCGAATGCAGGGATTTTTTCGTGTTCTTGACGGCAATTCGGCCCTGGCGCTTGATCGCATGCTTGATCACCGCCGGTTTCATGGCCTTCAGCTCCAGTCCCGGCTGGTCGTATTTGCGGACCAGGGAAATGGCGTCAAACTTGCATTTGGTGGTGCAGACGCCGCAGCCGACGCACTGATACTGATCGACAAAAGTGGCGCCGCAGCCGAGGCAGCGTTCGGTTTCCTGCTGAATCTGTTCTTTGGTAAAGGTGACGCGGAGATCGTCAAAAGTCTCCTTCGAGCGGCTGCCGTCGACATGAATCGCCCGCTGGCGGAGCAGCCGGTCATAGCCCGCCATGTTCAGGTTGGCCGTATCCAGCGCGTGGTATTCCCGCTCCCGGGCCAGCGCCAGATTGTCGCCGTGAACATAGCGATGAATCGAAACCGCTCCCTGTTTACCCAGCGCGATGGCGTCAATGGCAAATTTGGGACCAGTCAGGGCATCCCCACCGACAAATACATCGGCTTCGCCGGTCTGGTAGGTCAGCGGATCGGCTTTGGCAGTCCGGTTGGGGTTCAATTCAATCGTGGTGTCATCCAGTAATCCGCCCCAGTCCAGCCCCTGGCCGACTGAAATCAGGACATGGTCCGTGGCCACAATCCGGGTCTCCTGTTCATCAAACTGCGGGTTGAACCGGCCGCTATCATCGCTGACGGACAAACATTTTTTGAATTCCACCCCGACGACCTGACCGTGCTCCTGAAGGATGCGTTTAGGCCCCCAGGAATTGCTGATCGCGATCCCTTCGGACAAAGCTTCGGCGATTTCTTCATCCAGCGCCGGCATGCCGGCCCGGCTTTCCAAGCTAAACATCTCGATGGTGGTGGCACCGATGCGCTCGGCCGTTCTGGCCACATCGATGGCCACATTGCCGCCGCCGATGACGATAGTCCGGCCGGTAAGTTTTAGCTCGTCACCGAGGCTGACTTGGCGCAGAAAATCAACGCCGGTCATCACGCCCTGGGCCTCTTCACCTGCCAGACCCAAATTTTTACCGGTCTGGGCGCCGATGGCCAGATAAAAGGCCTGATAGCCTTTTTCGCGAAGCTCCGCCAGGGTGATATCCCGACCGACCTCAACGCCGGTTTCAAATACCACGCCCAGTTCTTTCAGGACGTCGATTTCAGCATTGACGATCTCCTTGCCCAAACGAAAGGCGGGAATGCCGAGCATCAGCATGCCGCCAAGCTTCGGCTGCTTTTCAAAGACGGTAACCGGGTAGCCGTCAACCGCCAGATAATAGGCGCAGGACAGTCCGGCGGGACCGGCACCGATAACAGCAATTTTTTCGGACCGCGGGGCGCGCTGTTCCGGCACAAAGCGGTGCTCGGCCTGCAGATCCTGTTCAGCGATGAATTTCTTAACCTCATCAACAGCCAGGGCTTCGTCCAGACTGCCCCGGGTACAGGCGGATTCGCACTTTCGCGGACAGATGCGGCCGCAGACAGCCGGGAAGGGATTTTCCTGCTTGATCAGCTCCAGTGCTTCCCGATACCGTCCCTGGGCGGCCATCTTGATGTAGCCCTGCACCGCGATGTGCGCCGGGCATTCGGATTTACAGGGGCTGGTTCCGCTGTCCTCGACAAAGATGCGATGGCGGTAGTCGTAATTCCATTTGTCCTGGCCCCACTTCGTATCATAAGGGGTATCCTTTTTCTCGGGAACCGGCAGCGGGTTGATCGTGCATAAATTCTGTCCCAGCGTCGCCGCACCGGCCTGACAGTTTTCCACGCATTCGCCACAGGCGACGCATTTGTCCTTGTCCACCTGGGCCACGTAGTTCGACCGTGACCAGTCAGGATTTTTGTAAAAGGTGGTATTGCGCAGTCCGAAGCAGGAACAGCCGCAGCAGTTACAGATGGCCAGAGCTTTTCCCGGTCCCGACAGATTGGGGATGGAATGCACCAGCCCTTCCTTTTCGGCCTGATCGCAAATCGCAAAGGCCTGTTCCCGGGTGATTTTTCGGCCTTTGCCGGTGCGGATATAGTATTCCGCCGCCGGCCCCACCTGGATGCACATGTCTTCGATGGTGTGGCCGCAGCCTTCCCCGATCGACCGCATCGAGGTTCGGCAGGCGCAATCCGCTGAAGAGAAAACATCATGATTGTTCAAAATGTGGGAAATTTCCTCATAACTGGCGCGTTTCGTGTCCCCGTCTATGGCGCTTTCGATCGGGATTACTCGCATGACCCCGGACCCCACCGGAATGTTTCCGGCCATCACCACCCCAAGTTTTCTTGTGTATTCTTCAAAACAGGCGGCGATATCCGGATATTTCGCGACGTTTTCCTTGTTGACCACCATGTATTCCATGATCCCGGGAACATACAGTTCCAGACAGTATTGATCAACTCCGTCTATTTTTTCAACCTTGACGGATCCGTCGACAGCCATTTTATATAGCATTTTCTCAACGTAATCGACCGGCTTGCCGCACAGCCTGGCGACTTCCCCGACGGTTTTGTATTGGCGGATTTCCAGCTTCAGGGCGACTTCCGCCTCTTCGTCCGAGGTGACGGGCTCCAGAATCCGATATTCCGGATCCGTTGGTTTCACTTTGACAATACCGCCGGTAATCCCGGCAGCTATTTTATTGGCCAGTTCGAGCACCTTTTTCTTAACCATTTTATTTCCTCCTATTATATTATATCAAGTGATTTCTAAATTTAAAAGAATCGAACCAATATTGCTTTGATGTCAGTTTCACAAACGCTTTTGTAACGTGCCGGCAAACAGTTCGGAGAACTGTCCGCCGTGCAGTGCAAAAATTTCGCGAAGGCAACGAGCCAATCATAAGCTTGCTTGTAGTTGGCGACTGACCGCGACCTCGAAGAAATTCGCGTAGCGATTTCTTCTGGTGTTTCGTGTAAATTGGCAGCGAAGCTCACGGCCGTCTCGCAACTAGCCCCTTCATTGTCAATCCCTTAAAGCGGCTAATTCCCGTTCCAGTTTCTGACTTCGGTTCGGAGCCAGTCTGCCCATTCGCCGATGCCGGCCCCGGTTTTGGCGGAGATCGGAATCACCCGAATCCCCGGGTTGAGTTTGGTCACTCGTTCTTTCACCGCTTCAAAATCAAAGTCAAAATAATCCCCGGCATCGATTTTGTTGATCAGCAAGACGTCGACAATGGAAAACATCAGTGGGTATTTGAGGGGCTTGTCGTCCCCCTCCGGTACACTTAAAATCATTGCGTTTTTTACGGCGCCGGTGTCAAACTCCGCCGGACAGACCAGATTGCCGACATTTTCCAGAATGGCCAAATCGATGCCGGCGGTCCCGAGCCCCAGCAGTCCCTGGCGGGTCATCTCGGCATCGAGATGACACATTCCCCCGGTGTGCAGCTGGATGACTTTGGTGCCGGTCCCGGAAACGGTCCGGGCATCCACATCGGAGTCGATATCCGCCTCAAGAATGCCGATCGTCATTTCATCTCTTAACGCCTCAATGGTTCTTAACACCGTGGTGGTTTTCCCGGACCCCGGGGACGACATCAGATTCAGTAAAAACGTCTGCTCTTTCTTGAGTTCAATTCGGAGCAGATCCGCCTGGCGATCATTATCGTCAAAAACACTTTGCTTGATCTCAAGCACTTTATACGCGTTCATCCTTTATTTCTCCCTTTGATTATATTTAATTTAAGCGTCAGCCAAGCTCGCTTTTCGCTTCTTTTGAATCTTTTTTTGTCTCGGTCTTTCATAACTTACTTTACCCTATCTTATATTTGGTCAACTTCCGACCGCTCCATCCGGGCCTTGCTGTTCCTGCCGCCTTAACTAAGCGCCGCAACAATCATGGCAATCATCGGCTTATTCGGCCAGTGCCTTGACTTCCTGGTATGGTTTCAGATCGGTATATAATTCGCCCAGATAAGGATTTCTTCTGGTTTTGACAATTTTAAAGATCATGTAGCCAAAGACGCCGATATTGGCGGCTAACGACATCAAACTGAAGGCCATGAGCGGCAGCGTATTGTAGCTGGATGCCACGGCAAACGTCCCCTGATCGATGAACGCCGGAAAGGTCTGGGCGAACATGCACCAGATCGCCAGCGTCTGGGCCCGATGCTGAAGCCAGGCGCCTTTTCCCACCGTGAAAGCACACAGCGTTGGGGCCAGCAGCAGTGCCAAACCGCAGTACCAAGCATGACCCGGCAGACAGTTGTAGGTGTAGGCAAAATTCCACAGATCATAGGCGATGATCCAGAACCACAGCATATCCGGCCACAGCATATCCCGGCTGCCGTCTTTAGCCGTCCGCTTTTTAATGCAGATGCCCAGGAAGCCGGTAATCGTGATGATGTTCAGGATCCCCGCAATGCCATTCATGAAATTCCAGGCCCCGCCCAGGACAAACATCGCTTCGTCGGCCAGCATTCCGCCGCCGGCATACTGCGTCCCAATCTGGAAATCCCGGGACACGGCCTCCAGAATGTTGATGGCTAGAATCAGGGCCGGAAACCCGAGCACCCATTTGATATCCGCCAGCCGCCGTTCTTTTCCGGTGGCTTTGTTCTGCCATTTGACATGACGGATGCACCAGAAGCCGATACAGCCGGCCGTGGCAGAATAGACCTTGGCCAGATGAAACCAGTCGGTATAGGTGGTGTCCCGCAAGACCGTGAACCACAGTGTCGACAGGAAAATAGGTAAAATGACAAAGCTGAAAAAGCCCACCCATTTCCATCTTCGGGCAATTTCATTGAAAACAAAGAGAGCAATGAAGACGATTACCCAGACGCCCCAGACGCTGAATGCGGATGCCCCCGCAGCATAGTTGAAAACAAACATAATGTATCCTCCTTGAATGATTTAATTGCCTGCATTATATAACCATTGTTAAAGTTTCTTCAATAGACACATAAAAGGAAGTGTCGACTTCGACACTTCCTTTTATGTGATAACTATTAACTGTGGATTGTCCGCTGCTGCTATTATCCGTGACACGCATGAGATCGGACACTCTAACGAGTGTTCGCCTCAACGCGCATCACAGGATAATTAGCAGCCTCGGACAATGATCTCGGTTTTTGCGATTGCTTCTGTGCTATTTGATATCCGTGTCAACAAAGGCTTCCACGGAGCGGGGAATGCTGCCGCGGATCATGATCAGCAGCTTTTTGAGGATGATTTCGGGTTCTTCGGTCATACCGTCGTCGACCCAGTCGATCAGCAGCCCATTAAAGACATGGCGATAAAAATTGACAATGAATTTCTGATCGACTTCCTTTAACTCCACATCCAGTTCTTTGACACATTCCGCCACCACACAATCCAGCAAGCGGTTGGACAGATGCGTCAAATAGATGTTGGCTTCTGGCCAGTAGGAGGAATGGTAGATGTGCAGGATCATTTTCGCATGCCGCCTGGTATAATTCATGGTCGCCAGAAACCCGCCGCCCCAGGTTTCAAAGGTGCGGTTCTGAGCAATTTCCCGGGCTAATTCTTCATGGAAAATATATTTGAAAACAGCCATCAGATCAGAAAAGTGATTGTAAAAAGTCTGTCTGTTGACGCCGCAGTGGTCACAGACTTCCTTCACCGTCACCCGGTCGATGGATTTTCGGCTGACTAGTTCTTTGAATGATGCGATAATCGCCTCTTTTGCATATTTTTTCATCCGCTGCTCCTTATTACCTCCTGCCTTCCCAACTAATTCTTTTTTTGTCACGCTTTTTTTATCTGTATCCATAACCAGGTTAACGCAACATTGATACGCTGGTCACCTTCGGATCAACTAAATTTTCAACACCTGGATAAGGTAACTCTTTTGACTACTTCTTTTTGTTATCACTCATTTTTTCGCCATATGGCAGCTCGAACGCTTCATCTTGAGAGATTTTCAGATATTTATAAGCTAATTGGGCCGTTGTCCCCACCATTTTCATACAGTGCACGCGTCGATCTTTTCCATTCCAATCTTCAAACGGCTCACAGATGGCGCGACAAGTTGTGGAGCCATTGGTTTCGCCGAATTCTGTGACCAGATTATTATAACGGCGGTAATATTTTTGACCGACTTCAGGTCCCCGCACATCAGCATCGATGCTCCAGGGATCCTTTCTGCCATAAACCGCACTGTTTGCCATCACAGCGGCTGACAGTGCCCCACAGGTTTCCCCGCAAAGTCCGATGCCGCCGCCAAAACCGGTACACATCGCGATCGTTTCCTTGGGCACATCCAAAACATCGGCACGCAACAACGCATCATAGACGCTTTCTGCACAATTTAAACCACTTTTAAAATTTTCAATGGCATAATCTTTGACCAATTGACTTTTTTCATCTTCGCTATTCATTTTATCCCTCTTTTCTAACTATTTTTTACAAGGTTTACACCCATTACCGAAAGCATTGTTGCACTATTGGATTAGCTATTGAAAACCATCCGTTATCGACATATGCTATTAATTAATTATTATAATCCATAGAAAGCATATGTCAATAACTATTTTCAAAACTCATCCAATCCTATTTTTAAAAGTTTTATCAGTGACGAACTGATCTTAATCTTTCAATTTTAAAACTACGATTGGGCAGTTCTATCCTACTCAAACTGCGCTTGATACAACTGCCAATAGCGGCCGGTCATGCGCATCAGTTCCTGATGCGTGCCGGTTTCGACGATCTCGCCCCGATCCACAACCAGAATATGATCGGCATTCTGGATCGTTGAAAGGCGATGTGCAATCACAAAGCACGTTTTATCTTTCATCAGATTGCGCATCGCCTCCTGAATCTTCTTCTCTGTTCTAGTATCGACATTGGACGTTGCCTCATCCAGAATCAGTATTTTTGCCTCCAAAAGCATCGCCCGGGCAATGCTTAAAAGCTGTTTCTGGCCCTTGGAAATATTGGCCCCTTCATCACTTAAAATTGTTTCGTAGCCATCCGGCAGATGGGTGATGAAGGAATGAATTCTGGCAGCCTTGGCGGCGGCTACGACTTCTTCCATAGTGGCATTTTCTTTGCCATAGGTCAGGTTTTCAAAAATATTGCCGTAAAAAATCCAGGTATCCTGAAGCACCATGGCGTAGGCTTTTCTCAGGCTATCCCGGGTCACGTCGTGCACTTCCGTGCCGTCGATATAAATCTGTCCGGCATCCGCATCATAAAAGCGCATCAGCAGATTGATGATCGTTGTTTTGCCGGCGCCGGTTTCGCCGACAATGGCGATCAGTTCGCCGGCCGTCACTTTTAGACTGAGATCATTGATAATCAGCTGCTGGGGATTATAACCGAATTTAACATTGCAAAGCTCAATATCACCCTTGACATCTGCCAACGGCACCGCTTCCTTGGCATCGGGGGCTTCCGACAATTCATTTAACAGGTCGAAAACCCGTTCGGCGGCCGCCAAAGCCGATTGCAGATCACTCATGATATTGGCCATTTCATTGATCGGTCCGGCGAATTTTCTGGAATACAGGACGAAGGATGAGATCTTCCCGATGGTCATTTCGCCAGCCAGATACAAAAGCGCCCCGAACACGCTGATGAAAGACAGCGAAATGTTATTGATAAAGTTGACCATTGGAAAAATCATACTGCCGTAGTATTCCGCATTGTAATAGGCCTCGACCGCTTCTTTGTTCTTGATGTCAAATCTTTTGATGGTACTTTCTTCCTGGTCATAAACCTTGAGGGTTCGTTGACCCGATACCATTTCTTCGACAAAACCGTTGAGTTTTCCGAGTTTCCCGGAACGGCGGCTAAACAGTGGCCGGGTCTTTTTAACCAGATATTTCGACATTAATAATGACAGCGGCACGGTGACAACAAAAATCAATACCAGCTTGGGGGAGATGGCCAGCATCATCAGAAATGATCCCAACACGGTAATCACCGCCGATGAAACCTGGACCAGATCATCGGAAAGCGAGCTGTTTACCGTATCAATATCGTAGCTAATCCGGCTGATCACGTCGCCGGTCTGATGGACATCAAAATACCCGATCGGTAAATCCAGCAGCTTGTTGAAGACATCCTTGCGCATGGCGTAGGTCACCTTACGGCTGATCGTAATCATCAGTACTTCCAAAATATATGAAAGTCCGGCCGACGCAAGATAAAAGCCGACCATCCAGAAAGCAAAATAAAAAACCCGACTAAAATTGACCTGTCCGACACCCAATTCAATGGCATCAATCGCATATCCGGATAACAGTGGACCCACCAGGGCCAGCAGATTACTGCCGATGGTCAGCAAAATCGCTACCAGCAGCCGCCACTTAAAGCGCATCAGATAGCCGCCGAGTTGCATCAGGGTTCCTTTTCTGTTTTTCGGTTTTTCGAATTTTTGTGAATGTCTCATCTCAGACCTCCCCCATTTGCGAACAGCTGATTTCCCGATAGACGTCACAGGTGGCCATCAAGTGTGCGTGCTTGCCATAGCCGATGGCGGCGCCATTTTCCAGCACCAAAATATGATCCGCATGCAGAATCGAACTCACCCGCTGGGCGACAATGATGATCGTAGTCTCGCCAAAGTGTTCTTTTATCACTTTCCGGAAAGCGGCATCAGTTTTATAGTCCAAAGCGCTGGAGGCATCATCCAAAATGAGAATATCCGGCTGTGCCGCCAGGGCCCGGGCAATCAGAATGCGCTGCTTCTGCCCGCCGCTGAGATTGGCCCCCTTAATGGTCAGGGCTTCCCCGGATCGGTCTGCTTTTTCATCCACAAATGCTTTGGCGCCGGCATAAAGAATAGCCTTTTCGATTTCTGCTGGCGACAGATTTCTTTCCAGTCCAATATTTTCTTCAATGCTGGCTTCAAAAATAATATCATTTTGAAAGACCACGCCAAAGTGCTGATGCAGTTTCCCCGGGGGAATCGACTTAACATTCTGACCATCAATGTAGATGGCGCCGTCGTCGACATCATACAGACGCATCAGTAATTTTAAGAGCGTCGATTTACCGGCCCCGGTTTCCCCGATAATCCCCAGGGTTTCGCCTCTTTTGAGGGCAAATGAAATATTGGCAAGATTCGGTTCTTTTTTGTTGTAGGAAAAAGAGACATCCGCAACTTCCAAATAATAATCGCTTGCTTTTTGCTCCCCTGCCGGGATCGTCAATTCCTCTTCAAGCGCTAGCACCCAGTTGATCCGATCAGCGGAAGCAGTCGCCTTCGTCCAGGTCTCAAAGATACTGGAAACCGACAGCACCGCCTGAAGAATAATCGCAAAATAGGTCATGAAGGCCAGAATTTTCCCCACTTCGGTTGTGCCATTATTGACACCGTAAGCGCCTACTAAGACAACGCAGACCAAACCAAGATTCAGGCACACGTTCATCGCCGGCTGAATAACCGCGATGGTCATTCGCGCTGTTTTTTCCCGGTTAACCACTTCGCCATTGATGACTTCAAATCGTGCTTTTTCATAGTCTGTTTTAGATAATGCTTTGATCACCCGAATGCCGCTGATATCTTCTCTGACCAGCCTGACAAAACGATCAATGGTCTGCTGCAGGGCCCCAAACAGGGGAATACTTTTTTTGGAAACCAACGTAATGATGATGACCATAATCGGCATCATCCCGATCAAGACCGCGGCCAGCACCGGATCCAGGGTCATGGTGACAACAATCCCGCCGATCAGCATAATCGGCGCCCGGATTCCCAGCCGCTGAATCCGGATGATCATCTGATGGATATTGTAGGTATCGGTTGTTAAGCGGGAAATCACCGACGGCTTGGTAATCCTGTCCATTTGTTGACTGGACAGATACATCACCCGGGTAAACAGATCATGGCGAATGACCTCGGTGGCATCACTGCCGACCCGGGCCGCCATGCGGTTGGCGATAATATTAAAAGCCACCCCGATAATCGAGCAGACCAACATCACGACGCCCCAGTAATAAATTTCCGTTTTGTTGTTTTGCGGAATGACATTATCAATAATGTAAGCCAGAATATAGGGCAAAAAAAGGTCCATGATCGAACCGGTAAATTTAAAGAATACCCCGAATAGCATGCGATGATAGAATGGTTTTAAATAAACTGAGAAAATCTGTTTCATGAGAGCCTCCTCTTTTATTGATTTTAACGATAAAATAGGATTGCGTCAAGTGGTGCACTCACTTGGCCTTCGGCTTAATATAATTTGATACCATCACGATCAGCAGACGTTAAAACAACGCCTAATCTGTACCACCTTTCTCAAGTATAATTTTATACTAATTTCATTGAGAAAGATGTAATCCCAATCCGGCCTTTTTTCTCTGCTTAAAGAGCGGTTTAAGCGTCATTGATCAGCTTTGGATTTTAAAGCACAGAATCAATCAATCTCTTTGTATACTCCTCCCGGGGATTCATGATGATCTCATCCGGTGTGCCCTCTTCCACAATCCTGCCGTTGGACATCACGAGGACGCGGTCACAGACTTCCTGAACCAGTGCCAGGTCGTGGCAAATCAGCAGACAGGTCATGCCCATTTCATTCTGAAACTGCCGGATCAATTTTAGAATCTGTGCCTGAATGGTTACATCCAACGCACTGGTTGCTTCATCACAGATCAGCAGACTCGGTTGATTGGCAATCGCTCTGGCAATCGATGCCCGCTGGCATTCGCCGCCGCTAACCTGATGGGGATAACGGTCGGCAAATTCTTTTGGCAGTCCGCAAACCGCCAGACATTCCTGCGCTCGCGCTTTCGCCCGGTGCCGTTTCATGCCCTGATTGATCATGCTTTCCATAATACTTTCACCCAGTCTAATTCTTGGATTAAAGGAATCCACCGGCATCTGGAAGATCATCTGAATATCTCGATAGATCGCTCTCAGTTCTTTATTGCCGGCCTGCGTAATCTCTTTTCCATTCAGAAAAATTCCGCCTTCATCCGCTGCTTCCAAACGGGTGATCATTTTGGCCGTGGTGCTTTTTCCACAGCCGCTTTCCCCAACAAGGCCCAAACACTCCCCTTTGTTAATCTGAAAACTGATGCCATCCACAGCCATTATTTCCGTTTTTCCTTTTTGATAGGCTTTCTTTAAATTTCTTACCTCCAGCAATGCACTCATGAGATTACCGCTTTCTGATTCTTGGTACCGCCTGAATCAATTTTCTGGTATAGGCTTCCTGAGAATTGTTGATGACATCCCGAGTCTTACCGTATTCAACTAAATGCCCTTTGTGCATGACGGCGACTTTATCCGCCATATAGGATACTACCCCAATATTGTGGGTCACGATTGCAATACCGGTGCCGAATTCGTTTCTCAGGGCCATCATTTCCCGGATCACCTGGGCCTGTACCGTTACATCCAGTGCTGATGTCGGTTCATCGGCAAACAGCAGCTCCGGTTTTTGAATCATCGCCATGACAATCCCCACCCGCTGATTCATCCCACCGGATAATTCAAAGGGATAGCTTTTTAGAATCCGCTCACTATCCGGCAGATTGATTTTTTCAAACAGCTGCATTGCCAACTGATCCACTGCTGCTCTTTTTATGGCGTGATGCTGTTCCATGCTCTCATATAATTGATCGCCGATGGTCCTTATCGAACAGAGAGCACTGCCGCAGTTTTGAAAAATCATTCCCATTTCCGGTCCCCGCATCTGACGCAATTCATCATTCTGAATATCCAGCACGTTTTTGCCTTTAACATAAATATCACCTCGGGTCACCGCGCCGGCTGTGCCCAAAAGACCCATGGCCGCTTTAATCAGGGTACTTTTTCCGCTGCCAGATTCGCCGACAATGCCAAGTATTTCACCCAACTCCATCTTCAGATTAAAATCAAATACCGTCGGTTTGCCGTCATAACATATTTCCACATGCTGCATTTCTAATAATGGCTGTTGCATAATATTTTTCCTTTGCTTGCTTTAATTCATGTCCAGGTCGGCAGTAATTTCATAATAATCGGAGGGATGGGAGGTAAAGCCGGTGACACCTTTTTTCATGACAAAAGACATTTTTAAATACGATGCATAAATATAGGCGTTGTCATCGACAACCTGCTGGGCAATCTTTACTGCCAGATCATTTCTCTTATCTTTATCAAATTCAGTTCGAAGCTGAGCTACCAATTGTTCAACCTTTTCGCAGTGATAATGACCCTGGTTGTAATCTGATCCATCAACAACATGAGTTGTGAAATAATATTGCGGATCACCAGTTGGAGTGGTGACAAAGGCATTGGCAAAGACATCATAATCGCCCGCTTTCAGAAAATCTTTATAGCTATCGGTGGCATTAACATGAACGTCTATCCCAGCCAGCTTGTAGCTCGCCTGAACCGATTCTGCCAGTAACGGCAATTCCTGTCGTGAGGTATACGTTAACCATTTGACCGACAATTTCTGACCATCTTTTTCGCGAATACCATCGCCATCGATATCCACCCATCCAGCCGCTTCGAGCACTTTCTTAGCTCCTTCAATATCATATTTAGAGGCATTAACCTTGTCTCCACCAAATATCAGATTAGCCGGGAATGGACCAATAGCAGGCGTCCCGTTACCTTGAAGTAGAGTCGAAGCAAATCCGTCTTTGTCCATGCTCATGGCCATGGCTTGGCGTACGGCAGCATCCTGAATAACTGGCGAATTGTAATTCAAAGCCGCCTGGTACACGCGAGACGTATTGCAGGAACTGATCGTATAATCGTTGTTATCCTGAAATAGCTTCAGACTGGCATAGGGAAGACCCTGGCTGGCATCAATTTCTCCGCTTTGCAATGCCATTGTTAATGTATCGCCGTCGGTGATGCTCTTAACATTGACCTTGCCTACCTTCGGTGTGCCGCCCCAATAATCCTTATTCGCTTCCAGATTGATTTCTGTATCCGACACAGCAGTTGCCACATAGGGACCAGTACCCACCACATTTTTGTCAGCGGTTACCCCTGCTTCTACATCGACGATGGCACCATAGGGATCACACAAGTAGTTGATTAAAGCCGGCACCTTGTTTTCTGATACAATCGTGACACTCTGACCATCTGCTGTAATGGATTTGATCTGCAAATCCTTGGGTGCCCGGTCATGTTTGGCAATCAGATCTTCAAAACAGGCTTTAACCGCTTCCCCGGTCATTTTCTTCCCATTGGAGAATTTAACGTCATCTCTTAAATTGATTTTAACCGTGTTATCATCAATCTGTTCATAATCTTTTGCCAGCCAGGGTTCCAGTTCCATCTTCGCATTGAATTTGAACAGGGTTTCGCCGACACCGTAACGCACCGTCGACCAGCCGCTGTAAGAGTCGTGCGGATTCAGTCCTGTATTTGAATTACTGACACTGTAGGCCACCGTCCCATAATTAAACTCTTTTTCCACCTCACTTTTGGTACTGCCAGCATTGCCGCATCCTGTTAGCATGCCAACTGCCAATGCCCCTGTCAGCACCAAAGCCAACAATTTTCCTTTCCTTTTCATGTTTTCCTCCCGTTTTTTATTTTTTGAATTTTGGATCCAGTACATCTCGCACCGTATCTCCCAGTAAATTAAACACCATGACGGTTATAAAAATAGCCCCGCCCGGTGCTAAAATTACCCATGGTGATGTTTGCAGCATACTCCGCCCATTACTCATCATTGAGCCCCATTCGGCAATGGGAGGCATGGCACCCAATCCCAGAAATGACAAGCCGGCAAGCTCCATCATCATCGTCCCGATATCCAGGGTTGCCGTTACCAAAATCGGACCCATGATGTTCGGCAGAATATGTTTGAAAATAATTTTTGCCGGTCGTGATCCGCTCAATTTTGACGCCGAAATATAGGGCATGTTTTTGACGGATAATACCTGGCCTCTGGCAAGTCTGGCAAATTTTGGCCATGAAATGCAGGCCAGCGCAAGAACGGCATTCATGATGCCGCCGCCTAAAACCCCGGCTACAGCAATCGCAAAGACCATACCCGGAAATGCGAGAAAGACATCGGAAATGCGCATGATCAGCGAGTCAATTTTTCCGCCTTTGTAACCGCAAAATAATCCAACACCTGTTCCGATCACCGAAATGATGCAAACCAGCAGCAATGACGAAAAGATCGTGGCTTGGGCTCCCATAATCACCCGGGATAACAGATCCCGGCCGTAACGGTCGGTACCAAGCAAGTAATTTGAATTTGGCGCCTGCAAAGCCTTTCCTAAATCCTGCTGGT
Organism: Acetobacterium tundrae; assembly: GCF_008086615.1. Classification (GTDB taxonomy): domain Bacteria; phylum Bacillota; class Clostridia; order Eubacteriales; family Eubacteriaceae; genus Acetobacterium; species Acetobacterium tundrae. The sequence continues at coordinate 49,249 of NZ_RXYB01000018.1, read as the reverse complement.
AGGGATCATAGGGCACCAGCTGGGATGCAAAAGCAGCAATTACAAGTAGCACAACCACAAGTGCTGAAAATACATAAAGCTTTAACTTTGTCTGGTCTTTTCGCGTTTTTGATTTTCGAACGGTCACTGATTTTTCTAATCCTATTTCCAATCCTTAGCCCTCCTTTTCCAGGCGAATCCGGGGATCGAGATAATGATACAGAATATCCGTAACCAGATTGACCAGCACATAAATCAGGGCCATCCAGATAACATAAGCCTGAATCATCGGATAATCCCTGGCCATGATGGAATCCACCGCCAGTTTGCCCACCCCGTCCCACATGAAAATCGACTCAATGATCGCCGTTCCGCCAAGCAACGATCCGATCGACAATGCCAGCAGAGTCACAATGGTGAGCATGGCTGATTTCAGCACACTGGACCAGAGGATCACCGTTTCTCTCACCCCACGGGCTCTGGCTCCCATGACGTAATCCTTATTCAGTTCTTCCAGCACCGTTGCCCGAACCTGGCGTGTATACTTGGCAGCCATTGCAATTGCCAGAGTCAGGGTCGGCAGACAAATACTCTGCCACCCTTCATTACCCATGACTGGGAATAGCCTTAATTTCAGGGCAAAAAAATAAATCAACAGGAGCGATACAAAAAATCCCGGCATCGAATTTCCAATAAAACTCATTCCCCGGATGAGATAGTCCGTCACGCGATTTTGTTTGACTGCTGCCAGTATCCCAAGGGGGATGGAAATCACGACGGTTACCAGTATGGATGTCAGGGTCAGATAAATCGTTGCCGGCAGCTTTGAAACAAATGTTTCAAACACCGGCTGGTTCGAAATATATGATGTTCCCATATTACCCGTCGCAATTCCAACCAGCCAGTTGGTATACTGAACCAGGAAGGGTTGATCCAATCCCAACTCTGCCCGTTTCTCGGCCTTGACCTGTTCGGTCGCACCGCCTCCCGAATTATCGTATAGGGCATCAACCGCATCACCTGTTGCCGTGTGCATCAGCGTAAAAGACAATAGTGTAATTCCCAAAATAATCGGGATCAATTGTATCAGGCGTTTCATTATTTCTTCCACACTTGCCGTATATAAACGGAACTGTAGCTTTTCCAAATGATATTGGTTGTAGAATTCTGCAAAACATTGCGCCATCCATTGACTTGGATTACTTGATATCTTCAACTGTTCAACTTTTTCGGTCTGTGAAAAAGAGGACAAGGTTTCAACATTTTCGATGGCTTTACAGGCATATTCATAAACATGGTCGCCTTTTGCGGTCAGCAGAATGCCTCTGCTTTTTCGTTCAAACAGATCAAACCCCAACTGTTCTTCCAGGGCTTTTATGGCTTTGCTTACATTCGGTTGTGTGGTATATAATATTTCTGCAGCCTTACTGAATGATCCAACATCCGCACTCACAACAAAATACTGCAATTGTTTTAGTTCAATCATCTCTCGAACCTGCTTCGGTCTTTTATCACTCATTCTTTTTTTTCCATCGCTTTCTTCTGTCATAAAAACACCACCGTCATTTTTTCCAAATTTTTCTGTTGAATCTGCAACTATAATCGCTGTTTTCAACCGCATTTTTTTCTTTATTTCATGAATTGATCAATAGCTTTATGCAAATCATTAAGCGCTTTTTGATCTCCTTTTTCAACCGCAGCTACAATACAATGGTCAATATGGTCTTTTAGAATAATCTTCCCGGTATTATTAATCGCTGCTTTCACAGCTGCTAACTGGATTAATACCTCTGAACAGTCTCTCCCTGATTCCACCATTTTTCGAATCGATTCTAAATGACCGGTGGCTTTGGACAAACGGTTCAACACCGCTTTCGTCTGGGTATGATCATGATTTGGTTTCTTTGCCTGTGTTTCTTCAATCGGCTCGTCTATTTTTTCTAAAAGCATCTGATTTCTCCTATAATTATGCTTACTGCACAAATTTCTCTTTAAAAATATTTTTTTGATTATTCCGCTTGCTATTTTTCTTATCGCCACAATAAAACGCTGTGTTTGATCACCATCATCCCCAAAATATGCAGTTACAAACCAATTGGTTCCTAAATTCAATTAAAGTGCTATAATAATCTCAGATTTTAAATTAAAAAAAGCGAAGTAAAATTCTCATCAAAGAATAACTACCTCGCTGGCTTATTATTTAAATCTATATTGATCTATCATTTTAACTTCATTGCCTATATAGAACACAAACTTATGCTTTTACTAACCTATTTTTCCGCAAAAATCATAAACATTGGTGTTGATGCATAATTTATCTGTTCTTCATTATCCCAAACCTGTTCTCCAATATCCTGCTCAACCATTACTTTTTTAAAGCCGGTATTAATCAGAACAGCGGCATCCCATTGAGGTCGCATGGTTCGGCTTAACGGAAGATTTTTCGCAATTTCTTCCATCGCTGCCGTATCGGTATGGACATAGTGATCTTTCACGCCCTGTTTTTGAGAATTCATACGATCTTCTTCATATTCAGATTTTTTTGTTTCATCGAAAAGATGGAGATACCAATTTGCATCAAAATTCAATAGTCTGCCGCCAGTGACCAGCACACGGTGCCATTCTTTGTAAGCCTGATCCGGTTTTTCCAAATTCCAGGTCAAATTTCTTGTGACAATCAAATCAAAGGTATTCTCTTTAAAATTCAACGCATGGGCATCCATCTGGATAAAGTTAATACAGTTCTTTAAAGAGCCGGCATTCTTTTTTGCCCGGTGCAGCATAGCATCGGTATAATCCACAGCTGTTACATCATAGCCACAGGATGCCATGGCAATAGCAAAAAATCCCGGGCCCGTTCCAATGTCTAAAACTTTTAATTTTCTGCCGATCACATTGGGTTTATAGCGGTTAATCAGCTCTTTCCACACATCCATTTTATAACTGTTGAGTTCCGCCACATTGACCTCGGAATATCCCTCTGATCGGCCATCCCAATAATTTTCTACTTCTTTCAGAATATTTTCCATATTGATCTTTTTCCCCTAATTTATTAAATTAAAAAAAGCCACAAAGAAATAAAACGATCTTCTGACCGAATTAAGCCTTCATGACTTTGTATATACATGTATTTATTTGTAGTTTCTCATAATAAATACTCTTTGTCAATTGGAATCTTATATCTTTTTCCCAGAAAGAATATACAATTCATCGGTATCGACAAGATTTTTTATTTTAGAATGATTCACCCTATTTCCTCCATTTTTTCTTGATACAATTTCTTTTAACACCTATCTTCGCAAAAAAATAACCCAAAAGGACCTACTACAGTAGCATCCCTTTGGGTTCATCCCAAAACTAAAATATTTATAAACGTTGATTGCAATCAATGTTTACAAGATAGCATATTCTGTTTTTTTTGTCAAATATTTGACAATATTTTTTTGGATCGATGCAGAAGAAATCTCAACAGGCATTATTCCCGTTCAAGCAGACCGATATAATCCTGTTCAGTTGAAACATTCATATAGGCTGGTCGAATGATCTTATCCATATTGATTAATTCTTCTATCCGATGAGCACTCCAGCCGACAATTCGGGCAACCGCAAACATCGGTGTAAACAGTTCAAGGGGAATATCCAGCATACTGTAAACAAACCCGCTGTAGAAATCCACATTGGCACTAACGCCTTTGTAGATATGTCTTTTTTCGGCGATCACTTCCGGCGCCAAATTTTCAATCATCGAATACAGCAGGAAATCATCCCGGCGATCCTTTTCAATGGCCAGTTTCTCAACAAATTCCTTAAACACTTCCGCTCTTGGATCTGAGATTGAATAAACTGCATGGCCCATTCCGTAAATAAGGCCCCGCCTGTCAAAGGCTTCTTTATCAACGATTTTTTCCAGATACTGCCGCACCGCATCCTGATCGGTAATATCGCTGACATGATTCTTGATGTCTGTCATCATTTCAACGACTTTAATGTTTGCACCACCGTGTTTGGGTCCTTTCAGGGACGTCAGTGCTGCCGCGATAACCGAATACGTATCGGACCCGGATGAGGTGACGACGCGGGTGGTAAAGGTTGAATTATTTCCGCCACCATGCTCCATATGCAACACTAGAGCAACATCGAGAACCCGCGCTTCGACCTCAGTATACTGTTTATCCGGTCTCAGCATGGTGAGAATATTTTCAGCTGTTGATAAATTCGGATCCGGCTGATGAATATATAAACTATCTCCGCAATCATAATGATTATAGGCATGATAGCCGTAGACTGAAAGCATCGGAAAAACACTGATCAGCTTCATGCATTGTCGTAAAACATTTTCGATTTCCAAATTTGAAACTTCCGCGTCGTATGAAGCCAAGGTCAGAACGCTCTTGGTCATCGAATTCATGATATCCTTCGTTGGCGCTTTCATGATTACATCGCGGGCGAAGTTTGTCGGCAAATTCAGGCTGAATGCCAGATCACCCTTAAATATTGCTAACTCATTGCTGTTAGGAAGTCTGCCGAACAATAACAGATAGGCGACTTCTTCGTAGCCAAACCGTTTGTTTTTCACGAAGCCCTTAATCAGATCGATGATGTTGTAACCCCGATAGGATAGAACCCCATCGCATGGCACACTTTTGCCATCAATGACTTCCGAGGATTTAATCATCGAGATATTGGTCAGGCCGCATAAAACCCCTTTGCCATCTTTATCCCGGAGGCCTCTCTTGACGTCGTATTTTTCGAATAATTGACTTTCAATGGTTGAATTCTGCCGACACGTTTCACCGTATTGCTTAAAGTTCGCTGTATGTTGCTCGTTCATTTTATTTTCCATTAAACTTCTCCTAACTTATTTTTCTTTATTGGCCTTTGCAAAAAGTACAACCCTTTCACAATGATGGATGCTTATAAAACAGTTTTTAGCATCGTTTTAAAATAGGTTCAAGATTTATTTTTCCAAATGAAAAATTCCTCACTATAATACCACATTCACTACCGCGTTCATCTTAATTATTACAGTTCGTTGTTGATGTTGTGGACGATTTTCTTGGCGACGATCAGCATCGTTTTCTTTTCTTCGGCGGTGACGCCGGAAAACAGCGTCTCTGACAAATTGGTTCGCAATTTTTTGATTTCACTCAGGATCGGCCGGGATTCATCAGTCAGTTCCAGATGAACGATGCGGCGGTCACCTTCGTCATCGGTTCCGGACAGGTAGCCTCTGCGGATTAAATTTTCCGTGGCTTTGGAAATATGCGCCTTGGAAAAAAAACGGATTTCGGCAATATCCCTGGCCTTGTCATAATTCGTGCTTTCTAAAAACAGCAGGATCTCAATTTCGATTTTATGCAGTCCGTATTTTTCGGTGATGCGATTGTACTTTTTTTCATAGATCTTTTTAAATTGCTGCCCGCTGATTAATGTCTCAAAGTCATTCGTCATTTTTTTAACTCCTTAGTTTTGGTTCAGTATTGAACTGTTCTTTTCTGAACTGTTCAATACTGAACTATAATACCACTTTTTTTTAATTTGTCAAGTGGGAAAAATAAGCTGCTTTCTTTCCGTAAACGCGAATAAGCCCGGCAACCAAATGCCGGGCTTATTCGCGTGCAAAAAACATCAAGCAAGTCCTTTTGGGACGAATTTATCAGACTACGTCATACCGGCAATCAGAGGAACTGCACCTGGTTTCTGCCGTTGTTCTTCGCCACATACATCGCTTCGTCGGCCCGTGAAACAATGGTTTCAATGATGTTGTCCCCACGATAAACAGTAACGCCAAGACTTACCGTAATCCTTTTCGGTAGCGAAAAACGCTTTTCATGGATACAGTTTCTTATTTTTTCCGCTAACATTATGGCGCCATTTGCATCCGTTTCCGGGAGGATAAAAAGAAATTCTTCGCCCCCCCAGCGCCCGACGATATCTCGAGACCGGATACAGTCTTTAAAGATCGTTGCCAGTTCAATCAACATCATATCACCAGCCTGGTGTCCAAAATCATCGTTGACCCATTTAAAATGATCAATATCCAGCATAATCAAAGCAAAAGACCCACCCGTTTTCTTAGCATTTTTGGATTCTTTTTTCAGAGCGTCATCCAGCTTGAGCCGATTGTATAGTTGCGTCAGTTTATCCGTTTCCGATAGTTTTTTAATTTCGTCCCGTAGTTTCACATTTTCAGTGTTGTCCCGGGTCACCCCTAGTAATTCTTTGAACTGATTTTCATCATCGTAAATTCCGGACAGGATCGTATCCGACCAGAAGGCACTGCCGTCCTTACGAATTTGTAATTGTTCAAACCGCACCGGTTCAAAATACTCTCCGTTTTTCACCAGTCTGTTAATAAGCTTCAAGATGTGCTGCATCGTTTTGAGTATCGCGGGTGTAAAGTAATTGATTTCCAGATAGTGGTACATCACTTCATCAACCGTATAGCCGGTTATTCGTTCAACCGATGGACTGATATAGGTAAAATCACCCATCAGATTAACGGTGGAAATGATGTCATCTGCGTGGTCAGCTAAAAGCCGGTGTCTTTCTTCACTTTCTCTGAATTTAATTTCGAGTTTCTTGATGTCAGTTACATCGGTGATGACACTCAGTATGCAGTCTTTACCTTTTATCTTAATTATTTTTGATGAAATGCTTCCAAAATAACATTCATTTTTATTATTTCGAAAGGTCACCTCCATATTTTTGTAGAAGCCATTTTTTTTAAGGTCTTCATGGCTCGTCGTCAATTGCTCAGGGGTGATACCCAGATTAAAGCTTGCCAGATGTTTATGCAGCACTTCCTGTTCTGTGTAGTTGGTTAACTCCAAAAATGTTTGATTGGCGGCCATAACCGTCCACTCTTCCATACTGATGAGTACCGTAGCATCGGGGATATTGTGAAAAATCATTTCAAAATTCTTATTGGATTCTTTTAATTTGCTGACAGAAAAACAAAATTGTTTCGTCATCCTGTTGAAAATATCAGAAAACTTAAAAGAAGGTTTCTCACTGGTTGGAAAATTCTGTGGAACAACTTCAGCTGCATTTAATGTAAAACTTTTGAAGGAATTCTTAAACGTTTCCATCGCTTCTAAAACAAAACCACTACCGTGAACGTCATAAGACAGATCCCCATCTCTCAGGGCTTTCGATACCTGACGGATCTTTCTGATCAGGTCATTCAGTTCCACAAAATCATCATCTTCGGTAAATTTCTCCGATAGTTCGCTTTCTGTTTTCTCATCATTTAAAAGGGCTTTAAAATAATTCATCAGGGCTTTTGCTTCTTCGTTTAACATTAATAGTCCTCATTTTATTAATAATTGTTGTTTTCCATGTAATCCTTAGCATTACATTTTGAAAAGATCCAGTTTTTATACTATTTGTTTCAAAATGCTCCAAATTTTTTTATCACTAAAAAATCATTCGAAACTACCTTTTAATTTTAATCATATATTAAATATAATATCATATATTTCTAATGTTTGCAAGTTGTGCTGGTCAGATCGTTTTAGATTATTTATTATCCAAACAATGTCAAAAAAGCGGATCCGGATTTTATTTGCAAAGTCCGCTTGACATTTATTGCAAAGCGAGCTATACTAAAAATGCTAAGTATACTATGCAAATCAACAGAAGGTGTCAATATGAAAACACGCATTAAAGAATTGCGAAAAAAACGAAAATTGTCTCAGGAAGAACTGGCCCTAGAAGTCGGCACCACCCGCCAGACCATCACCTCGATTGAGGTTGGAAAATATACGGCATCGCTGGTGCTGGCCTACAAAATCGCCCACTATTTCGGGCTGACGATTGAAGAAGTATTTGATTTTTCAAATGCAAATGAATTTTAGGAGGAATACTATGGAAGAATTTAGAACAAAAGTCAATCGAAGAATCATCCTTGCTTCAGGCTTGACGCTGGTGGCCGTGGCCCTGGGTATTTATGCTGTCTTTTCACTGCAGAACGTTCCCGATGATGCCACGATGTCTGCGGGCTTTATTTCGGGATTTCAGTTCGGACTCATCATGAGCATCGGCATTTTATCAATGGTATCGGTCGTCAAGTTGCGGCGGGCTCTTAATGATGAGATCAAACTCAAAGTTTTATACAACAAAGAGCATGATGAACGGTTAAAAACCATCCGCAGTAAAGCGGGACAACCGCTGCTGTCAATCACATCCGTGTTGATGATTATCGCCGCCATCATTGCCGGCTATTTCAACATCGTCGTCTTCTATACCCTGGTGGCCGCCGTGCTGGCCCAGCTGGCCATCAGCGCCGGCGTCAAACTCGTCTGCATGACAAAAATGTAGTGTCGAAGCGTTCATCAAAAAAAGCAGCTCAAAAAACGAACCCTTTTTTGAATGATTATCACCATCAAAAGGGTTCGTTGTTCTTTATCGCGTCAGTGCATACATGCATGAATCCATGACTTTGCCATTTTTAAAAATACTCTTCTTGAAAATGCCTTCCAGCTGGAAGCCGGCTTTTTCCAGGGTTTTGCGAGCGGCCGTGTTTTCAGCAAAGGGCCGCGCATAGATTCGCTCCAGTGCCAGATCTTCAAAGCCCGTTTCGCATATCTGTGTGATCGCATCGGCCATAATGCCTTTGCCCCAGAACGGTTCGCCCAGCCAGAAACCCAGCTCGCCGCTTTTACAGCTGACATCTTCCTGCATCAGCAGGCTGATGGACCCCGACGGTGAGCCGTCAATTTCGATCGCTTTGTTAAGATGATTCCGTTTATGGGAATGAATGCTTTTGGTGATAAAAAGATGGGCATCATCCAGAGTATAGGGATAAGGAAACGTGTTTCTCAGATTTCCTGCGATCTTCTGATTGTTTGCCAATGGTACGATGCCTTCTGCATCACTCAGTTTCCAGTCTCTTAATTTAAATTCCATTTTCATGACCTCCTCATGCTTTTATAAATGATCCGAGTTTTCTAAACTGCCCGCTATGAGCTAGACTAAAGATAGCGACCTAATGCGTACCGACATTTGTTATCGATTTCAATTTATTCAGGTAACCTTATTAAAATTTGAGTTTATAATCAACCCTTCTCTCTCACCACTTTCTCACTACTTTTCCTTTTTTTTATTTTCGAAACCTGCAGATCAATCAATCCATTTATTCTCTGTTGTGTTCTAATTTTTCATAAGAGTAACATTATTTCCAAGATATGTCAATATTTTTTCTTTTAACAGCAATATATTATAGGTTCTTGTTTGTTATTTCTCAAACGATCGTCAAGGCAAGTAATATTTCGTTTGTTATTTAACAAATTATCTTTCTGTCTCAAGCGTCGCTTTAGCCGCAATATAAAGTGTAACCTTAATATTTAATGACCACTCAAATTGTTATTTTGAATACCTGATTCTGATATTTTAGTCTCATTTAAAAACATTTTTAATTTTTCGGCGTCAAAACAATTCTTAAAAATACATTTTATGATTTGCCGGGGCATTCTGCTTTTTTCTGTGCCTCAGAACCCAAACCGGCACTCCCCCAAAAGATAGAAAGATCTTCCCCGCAATTGCCGGCCGCCTTTTCCGGACGAGTGAAAATCACGCCTGGCAGATACCATTACGTGCCCTTTTTCATCCATATTATTGTTATATTCCGACCGCATGTCCCGATTATTTTTTTGTTCTGAACCGTCAGCAATCAGGAAAAAGCGACACTAATTAAGGATTGTTTAAGGAAGTAAACTGATTTATGACGGACCTGTAGCGATTGTGACCTGACGTCTTCCCGATAACAAAGAAGTTAAAAGGATCGTGTCGGCGCTGGTATTTACGCGCCCACGCGTCAGTTGCAAACCCCACGTTCACGGGCGATTACTAATCGCCCCTACAGGATTATGCAACAAGTTACCTGTGGCAACCCAAATGGATACTGTAAGCGGCGGGTATTACCCGCCCGCGCGTCAGTCGCCAGCCCTACGTTCACGGGCGATTAGTAATCGCCCCTACATTAATCAGTTACAGGATCATGCAACAAGTCGGTGATTATTTTGTCGCCCTCTTTTCTTCATTTTAAATATATTCCGGGCACACAAGAAAAACCGAAGATTCCCAGTCAAAACACTGGGAATCTTCGGTTTTCTTTTTAATTATAAGAATGCTGCGTTGTTAATGTTTCTGACTACTGTTCTCTTACCGGACTTGGTTTTAACGGATTCACAACCAGATACAGTAAACAGAAGACTGCCTGGACTCCCCCACTCACTAGGATAGGTGCGGTAACGGCATCACCAGTGATGCCGGCAATAGCGCCGATCCAGTAAGTTGACAGGAATCCGAAAAGATTCATGCCGGCAAAGAATAAGGATACCGCAAATGCCATCTGGGCGGGTTTAGCCGTCATTCCGATAATCATCATACAGCCTGGAATCAGGGTTGACATAGCAAACCCTCCAAGAAATGCGCCAACAGATAATATGTAAACATTTCCGGCATAAACAACTACTAGCGAACCCGCAACAGCGATGGCAAATCCTAAAGCGAGAACAAAGCGGTTGGAAATTTTGAAGAGCTTACCAAAGACGGAACCTGCAAGCATCCCACCGATAGTAAAAATTGCGAGGACAATCCCGGCTGTTGCTGTCGTACCCAGGCCGCGATTCACGATCAGGGTCGACATGTTAACTAACATGGGATAAATCGTCAGGGTAAAGATCCCGTAAACGAGTACCGTGATCCATACTTTTAAAGGCAGTTTTTCTTTGGGAACGAGCTCGGTTTGAACCGTTACCGGTGCTTGTGCTGGTTCCGGCAGGAAAAAGATAACCATAATGAGAGAAATAATACCAAGACCATGAGGCAAGAAACTATAATTCCAGCCGATTGAGGCAAAATAACCACCCATGTATTGCAGGATCATCCCACCAATATTCATCGCCAGGGTAACTATTCCGGTCATGGTTGCCAGTTTATCGCCTTCATAAAGACCCATAACCAGTGAATTAGCCAGTGGTGACATAATCCCCAGACCGATACCAAAGACGGCCCGTTCAATTAGAATAACGGTGAAGTCAGTTGCAAAATATGGAGCCACGCCGCCCAGTACAAAGAGCGTCATTCCCAGGATAGCCAGGGTCTTGTATTTGACTTTGCTTCCGGCAACGGATCCGGCAACAATAGTGGCCGGAATAACGAGTAATGATGGCAGGGTCGACACCAGCAGAAGCGTGGTGATCGGTAAAGTATTAAACTGAACAAAAATTGCATTTAGGGCTGGGGTAATGGTCCCAACTCCCATTCCAAAAAACGCCAACGCCATTATGGTAAATATTGAGAGGGGTTTTACTGATTGATTCATTTCTTTCTCCTTAAAATATAAATTATATAATTGATGTTAGCGAAAAATCTAGAAAAGTTCTTTACTCATGCGGTCAATTTCTTTGTTGATCGTTTCATACACACCCTGAAAGTTATCAATCGGAAGACCAGAGGTCTGACAGGGAATAAAATACTGCTTGCCGTTATCACGACAGGTTTTTTCCACATATTCCGCCACAATTTCCGGAGTCCATGCCGGGAAATCAACGAGTCCACTATGGATACCGCCCATGAAGGAAATTCCCCCCCCATATTCTTTAATGAGTTCGGGAATGTTATTCGTGTTCATGACTCCCTGCCAGATATCGATGCCCATATCGATCATATCGGGGACCAGATTGGCCGCATAGCTGTCGCTGTGGTGAACAACCAGTTCCACGCCATTGGCTTTATAGAAACCGTAGATTTTTTTGTAGGCCGGTAGGAAGAATTCCGCAAACATTTCCGGGGAAACAAAAGATGAAAGCTGACTACCCCAGTCATCATGATGGAAAATACAATCCGGATGGATTTTATCGATCATCACCTGAGCGAATTCCAATTCGTAGCTAAGCAGAAAGTCGATCAATTCCTGCATCGCTTCCGGTTCTTCATAAAGTGCCATTAGGGCATTTTCCATGCCCATGAGATGATGGGTCATTTCAAAAATTCCCGGAGCAAAGAATCCGGCGACATACTCTTCATTGCGGTCAACGGCATTTGCATGCGCAACGGCTGGCGCCCATGCTTCATCAGATGTTACAATCTCTGGTTTTTTCACAAATTTCTGCCATTCGGTAATATCCTGAATGACCGCTAAACCATCATGGTGAACCGGAAACATTCCCAGTTGACCTTCTGGCCATTGCCAGGTGATTCCCCAGTGATCTTTCCAGGTTTCGCCATAACGAAACTCAATACCTGTAGGCGTTTCCATAATAATGTTCAGGAATTCATACTGATTGACGAAACGGTCCGGTTTACCCCCATGAATTGTTTCCAGCAGGTTCTGTCGTTTTGTTAACATCCTTCTACCTCCTTATGATTTTATTGTTATACCGTAACCAGTGCTTTGGCTTTAACAGAGGCACTACCGGCATCCGGTGCGTATCCGTCGGCGCCAATTTCGGCAGCATATTCCGGTGTTACCGGCGCTCCGCCCACGATCACTTTCAAATCCGGGAATGCAGCTTTAATGGTCTGGACGGCTTCTTTCATTGCTGGCATTGTGGTGGTCAACAGTCCGGAACAGGCAACTAATTTGACATTGGCATTGTTTTTCACAGCTTCCACAAAGGCATCGGCTGAAACATCAACCCCCAGATCCACCATCTCAAAGCCGGTGCTTTCGATCATCATCGAAACCAGATTTTTTCCGATATCATGCAAATCCCCTGCGACGGTGCCAATTACACAGGTGCCCAGCGAGGACGAGCTGTCTCCTGCCATCAATGGTTTTAAGACCTCCACGCCTTTTGACATGGCTTTGGCGGCAATGAGCATTTCTGGGACAAAGATCTCTCCAGCAGAGAACTTATCTCCCACCACACTCATAGAATCCACCATGGCCTGCAGAATCTCGGCCGGGGCAATTCCGGCGTCCAATGCTTCCTGTACCAGTCCCGGAACAAGCTTCGATTTTCCGGCTTCAACCTTCGCTTTTACTTCTTCGATTTTTGACATGCTTTCTCCTCCTTTTAAACGAATTCAATTTTCTTACGAATTTTGACTAGCTGGTTGCTTTCCCACAGTGTTTATCGATTTTATATTTAATGTTTTTAAGCGCATTAAATAAGCATATATCCGATATATCCGAGGATTTGAGCCGAGTGATTATTTGCATTCAAATTATTTAACCGGTTCAATATTTGTATTGTAATCGTTTTTTTACGAAATGTCAATACTTTTTATATCAGTTTAATATTAACCGGTTCAGCAAAATAAACTTGCTTCCATAACCAGAAAGGTCTAAAATAAACTAAGACAAAAATTACCTCGAAAGAAAGAGATGCCGATGAAAAACCAGAAAGATAATATTCTCGAAACCGCCATCCGGCTATTTTACGAACAGGGCTACAAAAACACCTATCTGGAACAAATTGCCGAGCTTTGCGAGATTACCAAACCCCTGATATCCTACCATTTTAAATCCAAGTCAAAATTGGGCCGGGCCGTGAGCGACGCCTGCCTCTTTGCTTATAAAAACAAAATTGCCATGAAACTTTATACCGATTATTTTAAAGGACGAAAAACCGATCTTCAGGTCAGTGCCGCGGTAGAAATTCGTCTGTACAATCAATTGTTTCTTTCCGATGCCAACGCCATGCGTTTTATCAAAGAGCTGGCCGACGATAAGTATGAGGATCTATTCAGTCAGGAGGGAAATCGTCTTTATCAAATGCATGATCGCCGGTACCATCTGAAAATCAATCATGATTCGGATGAAATTTCCATGCTTGCCAATGCCGCCCGGGCCTCCACTTTCTCGATCCTCTGGGCCTACGATCGGGGCGATTTCAAATGTTCTGAAGAAGATTGCCTGGATTATATCACCCGCCTGAATTTTGTTCTGATGCATGTTGACAAAAACCGCATCGATGCCATCCTGGCTGAGAGTAAGCAAGTACTAGAAGAAGTTCACTTTGAATACAAGCCCTACTTTCAGATAGAATAGATGCTGTCTCATCAGAAATAAATAACCTAACCGACACATAACCGTCACATGAAGCTGGTATTCTATAAACAATCTTATAACTACATTAAAAGGAGTGAATTGATTATATGAATAAAAAGCGATTCTTATTGGTTACCCTGCTGATCATGGCATTGAGCAGTTTGAGTTTGAGTGCCTGCACCACAGCTAGCAGCGGAACCGTCATTTATGGCAAGGTCACCGCAATTAACGGATCTGACTTAACCATTGCGGTGGGAACCTTGAATGAAGGCAGCGGAGACAGTCAAACGACGACTCAACCAGCCAATGCCACTGACAACAGCACGACGACCCAGCCAGCCAATGCCACTGACAACAGCACGACGACCCAGCCAGCCACTGCCACTGACAGCAGCACGACGACCCCGCCAACCCCGCCGACAACAACCGGCACGGATGCCCAGACGCCGCCTTCCGGCACAGCCCCTTCTGGTACGGCTCCCTCAGGTACGGCTCCTTCAGGCACAGCCCAAGGCAGCATGCCGGAACTACTGACGCTGACAGGAGAAACCAGAACGATCACTCTGTCCGATGCGGTTTCCATCACCAAACAAAGCGCATCACAGCCTGGGAGCGGAGCAAACTCTACCAGCACTGATTCAGCCAGCGGTACGGCGGCCTCAGTTTCCGACATCACTACCGGAACGGTGTTGAAGATTACCTACAAATCCAATTCCCAGAAAATTGCTTCGCTCGAGATCATCACCGGCGGCGGGCAAACCGGTGGCAGCGCTGCCGCAGACACCGGCACCAGCGCCTACAATCTCACTGCCAGTGAAACCCTGACCGGCGGAACTTACACCTCCACCAATGCCGATGAAAATGCCATTCGGGCCGAAAACGGCATTACGGCTGCGCTTAACAATGTCACTGTCAGCAAAACCGCCGGTGCCGCCAGCAACAATGATGCCAGCAGTTTCTACGGTTTGAATGCCGCCGTTCTGGCTCTCAGCGATGCCATTTTGAATATTACCGGAGGCAATATTACTGCCACCGCTGATGGATCAAACGGGGTCTTTGCCTATGACGGTGGGACCATCAACATCAACGATACCACGATTAATGTCTCGGGGGGCAATTCCGGTGGCATCGAAGTCGCCGGCGGGGGCATCCTGAATGCCACCAATCTGACCGTCAAATCTACCGTCAAAGCAGCAATTCGCAGTGACCGCGGCGGCGGAACTATGGTGGTTGATGGCGGAACCTACTCAACCAGCGGCAGTTCCGGCGCGCCGGCGGTATACAGCACGGCTGACATCACGGTGAGTAATGCCGCTCTGACCGCCAATACCTCCGAAGCCATCGTGGTGGAAGGGTTCAACTCCGTTGCTCTTAACAACTGTACAGTCGCCGGCAATATGAGCGGAACCTACGGATCAAGCGGTGAAAACATCCATAATGTCATGCTGTATCAAAGTATGTCTGGCGATGCCGCCACCGGCAACAGCACCTTTACTATGAACGGCGGCTCACTGACCGCCAATAATGGCGATATGTTCTATGTCACCAATACCACCGCCAATATCCAACTCAGCGGTGTAACCCTGACCCCTGCTGCCAATACCTATCTGTTGCTGGTAGCTGGCAATGATGCCTCGAATGGCTGGGGAACTGCCGGCTCAAACGGCGGCAACTGTACCTTTACAGCCGCACAACAAGCCCTTGCCGGAGACATCAAAGCGGATGCCATCTCCACCTTGGATCTGACGATCAAAGATGCTTCCGCGTTCACCGGAGCCATCAATTCCGATGGCACCGCTGCGGCTGCCCTGAAAGTTACTCTCGATGCAACCAGCACCTGGTCCCTGACGGCCGACAGCTATGTGACTGCGTTTAACGGCAGTATGAGCAACGTCCAGCTAAATGGCCATTCTCTTTATGTTAATGGCGAGAAAGCAAGCTGACCCTCAGGCCCCAATAAAAAAATCACCTCACTGAAAATTCAGTAGGTGATTTTTTTGTTTCTTAAAACGTTATCCCGTTACGTTATTTTTTCGTGAACAATTCAAAGTTGTTCTTTTCGATCTCATCTGAGGATAAGGGCTTGAAATAGTAATATCCCTGAATTTCATCACAGTTCTCAGCTCTGAGAAAGCCCAGCTGAACAGCTGTTTCCACCCCTTCGGCAATCACCTTGAGCCCCAGCCTTTTGGCCAGATTGATCATCACCGTGATGATGGATTCGTCCTTGGCATTGACGGCAATTCCCTGGATAAACTGCATATCGATTTTGAGCCGGTCCACCGGCAGGTCTTTCAAGCGGCTCAGGGACGAAAACTCGGTGCCGAAATCATCAATACTGATGCTCACTCCAAGCGCTTTTAATTCACGGAGACATCGGGTCACATCCCCGGACTCCTTCATGGCAATCCCTTCGGTAATTTCCAGTTCCAGATACTTTGGTTCCAGCCCGGTTTCCGCCAGGCATTTTTTGATGACGTTGTCCAGATTGGCGTTTCGAAACTGCTCCAGTGAGAGATTAACCCCCATCGGTACTGGTTTGAACCCCGCATCCTGCCAGGCCTTGTTCTGAGCACAGGCAGTCAACAACACCCATTCGCCAATACTGTTGATGAGGCCGGTCCGTTCGGCAATGGGGATGAATACAGTTGGGGAAACAGCTCCCAAAGTCGGGTGGTTCCACCGCAGCAGCGCTTCAAAACCGATAATCTCCTTAGCGACGGTGCTGATCTGGGGCTGATAATGAAGATGCAGTTCGTTTCGTTCCTGAGCTCGATACAGGCTGTTGGTCATGCTCATTTTTTCCAGAACCCTGTTCTTCATATCCTCTGAACAAAAGGCAACCTGGCCTTTGCCGCTTTTTTTGGCGGCGTACATCGCCAGATCGGCATTTTTTATCAGCATATTTCCATTTTCCCCATCTTCCGGGAAAACCGCAATCCCACTGCTGGCATTCACATAAACTTCCTGTTCTTCAATGAGGACCGGCTGTTTAAATACGGCCATGATTTTTTCGGCGATTTCCACCAGATCTTCCAGCTGAGAAAGTTGGGGAACCATAATCAGAAACTCATCCCCACCAAACCGGGCCACAGTATCATATTTTCGCACACAAGCTGACAGGCGCTTTCCGATCTGATTCAGCAGCTGATCCCCCCAGTTGTGGCCCAGGGTATCATTGACTTCCTTGAAGCCGTCGAGATCAAGAAAAATCACCCCAATCAGTTTCCCGCGGCGTTTTGCCAAGGCAAGCACCTGTTCCAGACGATCTTTAAACAGCACCCGATTGGGAAGGTTGGTGAGCGGATCATAATAAGCCAATTGATTGATTTTTCTTTCCGTTTCGATCTTTTCAAAGGCATCTGCCAGGATGTTAGCCAGCACTCTCAGTAATTCGAGATCATCTTTTCGCCATGCTCCGCCGGGTCTGATCTGATCATACCGAATGAACCCGATAATGTGGTCCCGCCCTTGAATGGGAATGCCGGACACCGCTTTAATTTTTAGCTTATTCATTATTTCTTTTTCCGCTAGCTCTTCCGCCGTCAGGATATCTCCTGATGGTATCAAAACAATATCATTGTCAAGAAGCTTTTTTACATACCACGGTATCGTTAGCAACCGGTATTTTTCATTTTTTCCAATTTTCGACCAATCCGTTCCAATGGTTTCGCCCAGCCACTCATGCGTATAGCGAATATTTTTCATATCTTCAGAAAATATGCCGATAAAGGCCCGGTCGGCATTGATGAGGCCGCCGCTTGTTCTGAGCAAATCCCATACTTTGTCATTAAAATTAGCCCTGGTCACGGAAACAAAATTGGTGGTAATGCTGGCAATCATTTTCTGAAACCCGACCTGCTGCTCATTTTGTTTCAGCCGGGCAATATAGGTTTTATTGATAAAGGCGGCCAAAACAATGGCAATGGCGTAAAGAATCAGTCTGCCCAAATAATCCAGGGTCCCGACATAAACAGTCTGCTCCGGGACCATTAACCATAAAGCCATCCCGGCTACTAGCGTCACCGCTGAAACCGCCCAAAACATTTTTTTGCGTTTGAAGATAATCGTCATCATCAAACAGGTCAGTGGCGTGATCCAGATAATATTGCCCATCCGATCATTCATAAACCAAAACAAGGTAAACGGAATGGAGAATGCCATCATCACCGTTAATATCCGGTCCTGAACAATGATGGCTAAGTCGGATAGGCTCAGACCGAACATGATCAGTCCGATAATCACCAATACCGTGCTGAAGATCATATCTTCCCAGATTACCGTGGAAAAAAAGAAGCTCTTGAAGAGAATTAAAACGCTGATACTGAAATAAACCAGGGCAATGTAGCGAATAAAGGTTGAATGGGTGTCGGTACTTAAGATGTCGCTGAAATTCTGTTTTTGGTTGACTTCTTTTGGTCCTAAGATTCTGAATTTCTCTAAATTATAGGCGAATGTGATAACTGGTAAGAGTATCATCATTGGCGCAAAAATCGCAACCCAGCCCCAAATCAGCCCATCATCAACAACATTCAGTGAATTGACGATTGCAAAAACATAATTCAAGCTTGAAATACTCAGACAAATGCCGAAAAAAGATTGATTTAAGCGGGCTTTTCTATTGAGCATCAAACCCACTACGCCCAGAAGGGCATCAAAGATAAAGATGGCATAGAATATGATTGATAGTATGTTTTGCAGCATCCTTTATCCTCCTTCCCAACAAATTTCGGTACTGAATATAAACTAATTATTTCTTTCGGGATTTTTTTATTACGCCGGTGAAGTTTTATATATATCGCCTTCTATTTCATTTTTTGAAAGCGGTTTATAATAGTAAAACCCCTGGATCGCATCACAGGCTTCGTCTTTTAGAAAGCCCAGTTGAATTTCGGTCTCAACTCCTTCGGCAATGATCTGAAGTCCCAGCATTTTGGCCAAATGGATCATCACTACAATGATGGATTCATCCTTGAGATTCTGACTGATTCCATGAATAAATTCCATATCGATTTTGAGTCGATCTACCGGCAGGTCTTTTAACCGGCCCAGCGATGAAAACTCGGTGCCGAAATCATCGATGCTGATGGTCACTCCGATCGCTTTTAAACGGTGGAGGCATGCGGTCACATCTCCGGACTCCTTCATCGCAATGCTTTCCGTGATTTCCAGCTCCAGATACCGTGGATCAAGGCCTGTTTCCACCAGGCATTTTTTGACAATGGCTTCCAGATTTTCGCTTTTAAACTGTTCCAGCGACAGATTAACGGCCATCTGCACCGGTTTGAAGCCTTTGTCCTGCCATTCCTTATTCTGGGCGCAGGCTGTCATCAGCACCCATTCGCCAATGCTGTTGATGAGACCGGTCTCCTCCGCAATGGGAATAAATACCGCTGGCGGAATGGTTCCCAGCTTTTGATGTTCCCACCGCAGCAAGGCTTCGAAACCGATAATCTCCCTGCTGGCGGCACTGACCTGGGGCTGGTAATGGAGCATCAGTTCGTTTTTTTCCAAGGCCTGATAAAGGCTGTTGGTCAAAGTCACTTTTTCCAGCACATCATTCTTCATTTTCCCTGAACAAAAGACAGCCTGTCCTTTGCCGTTTTTCTTGGCCACATACATGGCCATATCGGCATTTCTCAAGAGGGTTATAACATCCTCCCCATCTTCGGGAAAAACGGCAATCCCGCTGCTGGCATTCATGAAAAATTCTTGTTCATCGGTCATCACCGGTTGCTGAAAAATTCCCATGATTTTCTTAGCGACTTCATCCAGATCTTTTTTCTGGGCGAGTTGGGGCACCATAATCAGAAACTCATCCCCGCCAAACCGGGCCACCGTATCGTATTTTCGCACACAAGCTGACAGACGCTTGCCAATCTTATTCAGCAGATGATCCCCCCAATCGTGGCCAAGGGTATCATTGACTTCCTTAAAGCCATCGAGATCAAGGAAAATCACCCCCAGCAGTTTTCCGCTGCGTTTTGCCAGGGCCAGCGCCTGTTCCAGACGGTCATTAAACAGTACCCGATTGGGCAAATTGGTGAGGGCATCGTAATAAGCCAGATCATTGATTTCCTTTTCGGTTTCGACCTTTGCAATGGCATCCGCCACTATGTTGGTCAGCACTCGCAGCAATTCAAAGTCAAGTATTTTCCATACTTTGTCTTTGCTGATCTGATCAAACCCGATAAATCCGATCACGCTGTCTTTACTATGAATCGGAATACAAATTAGAGACTGAATTTTTGCTTCTTTCAGTATCCTTCTGTCTTCATCGGCCTCAGGAGCCAGCCTATCAATCGATGGTATATAAACAATGGCATTGTCAAGCAGTTGTTTTCTGCTCCAATCCAACACCTGTACCAGGCATTTTTCAGTTTCTTTATCTATGAATTCCATGGCTTCCCTCACCCACTCATGGGTAAAAGCAGCGCTCTGAGAATCATCAGAAAATAGCGCGACAGCCGCTCGATCGGCATTGATGAAGAGCCCGCTTTTTTTTAGTAAATTTTTAACCTTGTCATCAAAATCAAAGCGGGTCATGGTCACAAAATCTGTAGATATTTCTGCGATCAGTTTTTGAAAATCCCGCTGTTTTCTATTTTCCATCAGCCGAGAAACATAAATATTCGTAATCAGGGCCGTGAGGCTGATTCCAATCGCATAGAATAACAACCGCAAAGCATACGTCTCCCCGTTAATGATTAGATTAAAGCTCGGCATTCTTACCCAAAAAAGCACCCCCAGAAGCAAACTGAGAACTGCCGCGAAAAAAAACAGTCGTCTGTCATTCGATATAACGGTGATCATGATGATAAGTATCGGCACCGGCCAGATGATATTACTGAAAGGTCCGTCATAATATGCGAGCATCACAATTGGTAAAATCGCAAGGATCAGCAGAGTCAGGATCAGCTGCTGATATTTAACCTGCTTAATCAGATAGGGAATGACCATCAGTACCACGCTCATCAAGACTAAAACAAAACTGAATAAAATGCCGGTTTCTCTTTCTCTTGAAAGTATAACCTGCAAATAAAAATTAATGATACTTCCTGTTGCCAGGACGATGCCAATATACTGAAAAAGCTTAGCCCGGCTATCAGCATTCAGTATGATGCCTTTGGAGCTTTCATTATTTTGCCAATTGGCAGATATTAATCCATATTTATGAATGATGTGATAAATCGTTCCCATCAGAATCATAATGACCAGTGGAGTAAGATAAGGCAGTTGACAATTTAGAAAATGATTCGCTAAAATATCTGCAAACATTCCCAAAAATAGCGCCACACTGAATGAAATCAACAGATACAATGCTTTCTTCTTGTTGATAAAATTTTTCGTACTGCGAAACCATCGCAGCAGCAAAACAATAGCGGTCAGTGAAAAGCCTAGAGAATAGAGATAAAACAGCGTATTCCAAAAATCATTGGCCGGTTTTATGGCCCAGCCGGCAACTGTATGAATCAGTTGCATCTGGGCATTGGTGGTTTGGCTGTAAAGCATAATAATAATAACATTCAGGACTGCCGGCACATAAAGCACCATTAATAGCAGGGGCTTTTTCTCCTTCCTGCTCCAGTTCGCTCCTGTTAAAACAATGATAAAATGGAGGATAACACAATAGGCAACACCCCACCCCAATACGGCAATTCTTCGCCAGAACAGCGCTTCAGCATAGGTACCTGCCGAATTACCCACAGCAAATGCAAAACTCCACAGCGAAAAGCAAAGACAAAGAGACATAAACAATCGATTGAGCCGAGCCTCTTTATTGAGCGTAAAACTATACGCTCCAATCAGGGCATAGGTGACAAATGAAATGTAAAGGATTATTGAAATCAGGTTTTGCAGTGTCATTTTGTCTCCTCTAAGAAATTCGCTTAAAAAACGAGTAATCTTCCTTCTGAAATCGCGGTCTCTGATTCTCCATAAAAAAAGAACGGAGTACCGCCAGTGAATAAGGCTCGTAATCCGTTCTTTCTGTCAACCAGTTAAAACTTTTTGGCATCTCTTACCATTATAATTTTGTTTTGAAGCCGATTGCTTATAAAAAATTAACTCTAATTTTCAAAGTACGTCTTACTGATGTTTGTTCCGATACACGATCCGATCACTTGAAAAATCCGACTCCATAATGTTTCTTTGTAAACCCGGCAGTCGATCTGAGCGATAATTTTTTTATCTATTGTTAACCCTAAGGCAACAACAATTGTATTATACTATTCTGTCTGGCAGAAATCAATTGCTAATTGTTTTCTGCCGTTAATATTTTTTTACAGTTGATCGATTTTACGAAATTGCCGGTCCTGTCGGCAATCGTTTGCGAACAGCCTGACCAACCTAAAAAGAGGTCGATTTTCATATCAACCCCGATGATCATCTCAAACTTACCCTTAGTTATTATGTGTTGCATCAATAGCATTCTGTTTATTTTATGATGATTTCGTCTCCTGGTCTGATTTCACCATTCTTCAGCACCTTGACAAAGATTCCTTCTCTGGGCATGATGCAATCGCCGACCTGCTGTTTAATGGCACACCCTTTATGGCATTCCTTGCCGATCTGAGTGACTTCAAGCAGAACGCCATTGATCTCCAGCAGGGTTCCAATCGGCAGCGTGAACAGTTCAATCCCTGCGGTGGTTAAATTTTCCGCAAATTTACCAGGATCCAGTCCGGCAACGCCCATTGCTGTCATTTTATCAATACTTTCCTGCCCCAGCAGGCTGATCTGCCGATGCCAGTTTCCGCCGTGGGCATCCCCTTTTATGCCAAAATCGACCAGACATTCTCCGACTTCAACCGGATGTTTGATCACGCCTTTTCGGTCGCTGATATTCACTGCAATTACTTTAGCCATTTTTACTCCTCAATTTTTTCCAAATTTAAATTTTTACCGTTTTTTCTGCCACGGTCAGTTTATCCCACAATTATCAATGTAGAAAGTATACCATAAAATCAGCCGCCGATCATTTGCATTTTTCTTGAGGATGAAAATTTTTCTCCGAAATGATGTCCCATCGGTTTATGCGCTTTACTCAACGACCTCAAGAAATACCTCGATCACACCGCCGCAAACCATGCCTTCTTCTTCGGCTTCCCACCCGGTCATATCCACCACATGCAGTTCCGGAGCGGGTTTCTCGGCCCTTAACATGTCGATGGCCTTCAGTTTAATGGCGGCTTCCGCACAGCCGCCCCCGAGGGTCTCCACGGTTTTTCCGTCCGGGAAGATCAGCATTTTCGATCCGGTTTCTCGGGGGGCCGAGCCTTTGCGGCTGACAATCGTCGCCAGCACAATCTTCTGTTGTACAAGGTTATATTTTTCTATGGCTTTGAGCAGTTCTTTTGAATAACCGCAGCTTTCCTTTTTCTGGTTTTTGACCGCGATGATCTCGGCCATAATGGATACGGCGATTTCCGTGGGGGTTTCCGCCTTGATCTTCAGCCCGATGGGGGTATAGACTTTTTCCAGCTGACCGGCATCCACGCCATTGCCTTCCAGCTGCTCCATGACCTTCTTCACCCGCAGCTTACTTCCGATCATGCCAATGTAGGCATTGGGTTTCTCAATAATGGTTTCCAGACAGACCTGATCGTAACGGTGGCCCCGAGTCACGATGACAAAATAAGTGTTCATGTCCCCGTCGATTTTTGTCAGCCCGTCTTCAAAGGGTTCGCAGATAACCCGGTGGGCCCCGGCGGCCTGGGCGTTTTGGGCGAAGTCGTAGCGGTCTTCGATGACCGTCACATAAAAATCCGCCATCAGAGCGATTTTGATGATCGGGATTGAGATGTGTCCGGCGCCGCAGATCACGAGTTTCTTTTCCGTGCCGACGCGTTCGCAGAATACCTGATTGCCGTCAATGGACTGGCTCCCGTTTTTGGTATCGTTTAAAATAATTTCGCGGTGGCGGCATAAAAAGCCGTTCGGTTCGGTTTCAAAGCGGCAGTCATCTCCGTCAAAAAAGGCCTTTTCGCCGAGATGCTCACCGGCCACGACGGTTGCCACAGAATTCTTATGATTGGGACTGCTGGCCCGGATAATTTCATATAGTTTGTTCATATTTTTTGTCCTTCGCTTTCTGCTGATTCGCTTTCACTTGATTCATGCGCCTTTTCCGAAGCCGCAGTTCGGGAAGGTACAGACATCACAGGAAAGGCAGAGGCCGCCCTGTCCCAAGCGGGTGAAATCGCCGATTCTCAGGCGTTCGTCGGTCATGATCCGGGGCAGGACCAGATCGAAGATGGTTCGTTTGGCATACATCACGCAGCCGGGCAGTCCGATAATGGGGATTTTCCCTTGATAGTAGGCCAACAGAAACATCGCGCCGGGCAGGACTGGGGCCCCATAGGTAATCATTTTGGCGCCGGTATTCTTGATCGCCAGAGGGGTCCGGTCATCGGGATCCACGCTCATGCCACCGGTGCAGATAATCATATCCGCGCCTTTTTTCAGCAGCTGCATGATCGATTCAGTAATCATCTCATGCTCGTCGTTAGACAGGATGTGTCCGACGATCTCGACGTCGAATTCCGCCAGTTTTTCTTCAATCACGGGGGTGAAGGTATCTTCAATCCGTCCGTAATACACTTCACTGCCGGTTGTGACGATGCCGACTTTCTTATGGACGTATTTTCTGATCTCAAAAAGCGGCGCGGCGCCGCATAAGGCTTTGGCCTGATCCATTTTGCTTTCTTCAATCACCAGGGGAATCACCCGGGTACCAGCCAGGACGTCGCCGGCTTTTACCGGAAAATTGCCGTGACGACTGGCGATCATCATCTCGCCCAGGGCATTGACCTGATTAACTTTCTCTTTGTCAATTTTCAGAACCCCGTCGCAGGCCGCGATCAGTTCGATCTTCCCTTCCTTTATTTCGGAAGGTTTCATGTTTTCGCCTTTGCACAGATCATAGAGAATTTTAGCCGCATCGTTTTCATGCAGCATACCTTCTTCCTTTTCCCAGACATAAAGATGTTCCTTCCCCACCGACAGCAGTACCGGGATGTCTTCCGCCCTGACAATATGCCCTTTTGAGAACACCGGTTCTTTTTTCACACCTTTGATAATCTGGGTGATGTCGTGACAAAGCACGCTGCCGACTGCATCGGTTGTTTCAATCTGTTTCATTCTTTTCTCCTGTTTTACCGTATTGTTTTTTTTACAAATTACCTTCGAAATTAGAATCGTTATCCCTTTTTTCTCTATTAAAGCAGCCCATCAATTCTCAGAGATTTGCTGTGCTTTTTTTCTGCAATCATTTAACACCGTGGATTTTCTATCTGAAGCCCGCAAACGCTTATTTGTTATAGCTGTTTCTGTTCATTTAAAGTTAAGAGGCAAAAATGTCACTTTATCTGACATTTTTGCCTCAGTTGTTAGAATAATCCGCTTAGGGATTTTGGCCAACTGACTAAACGGTTCTAAATTTGCATGATGATTTGGACTTGATTAATTTTATCTATGTAAAGTTCCGTTATTTTTTTAATTATTTTCGTATCAGCTGGCCAATTAATAAGTGTTTACAGCTTATTTAAGTGCATCCAGACCAGCCTGAGCCACGCTCATGTCTTCTGCGACACTGCCACCACTGACACCAATGCCAGCGATAATTTTGCCGTTTTCAATAATGGGGAAGCCACCGCCAAAGGCAACCATTCTTCCATTATCACATGAAGTGATGCCAAAGAGTTGACCTGATTCTTTGGCAAGGTCGGTTAAGGTGTCGGTGCTCATTTTAAGTGCAACTGCGGTATAGGCTTTATTCGTCGCAATGCTCATGCTGGCTAATAAAGAATCTTCCATACGGTTATATAATACCATATTTCCATTTGCATCACATATAACGATCACCATTGGCACATCAATTTCGATTGCTTTTACTGCAGCCGCTTCAGCCATTTTTTTTGCCATATCTAATAATTTACCGGTAGTTGTCATTTTGTCCTCCACTTTTTTTAAAAATTTTTTTTCATCTCAATTTATCTCTTGATACTACAACCAAGTCCAACTTATCTGTTTATACCACAATCAAGTCCAAATTAACATGCAAATTTATGTTCGTTTAATCAGCACATCTATTTAAAAAGCAATTTTCATGCCAATAAAAAGAAGACCAGATAATAGGCTTTTTTCATATTATCATTGCTTATGTTCGTTTTTTAAACGTTTTTCGTTATAAAAAGACGTTCATTTATTGAGCATTTGTTCGTTTATTAATCACTTTTTTCAGACTGGAATAAATCAGTTGCCAGTCTTGTTTTTAACCGGAAAGCGTTTCGTTTTTCTTATCAGTGATTGCTATCCTTCACTGATTTTCAAGGCAACCATGGTAATATCATCAAATTGAGGTGCTCCATTAACAAAGTTGTCAATATCTTTTTTTATCATTGACAGCAGGGCATCCGGAGTTAATCCGATACTGTCGTTGAGAACAGACCGCAATCGTTGCTCGCCATATAAATCATTGTTGACATTCGTTGCCTCAGTCACCCCATCGGTATAGAGAACCAGTTCATCACCATTAGTCAGCTGCATTGCTACCTGTTGATACTTAGTATTTTCCATTCCTCCCAGGACAAAGCCGGAATTTAAATTCAAATATTCAAAACTGCCGTTAGCTTTTTTTAGCAGCGGTGGATTATGTCCTGCGTTCACAGAGATAAAATGATGGGTCGAAATTTCCAGCACCCCCATCCAAGCTGTGACAAACATACCCACTTCATTATTTTCGCAAAGCTGGTTATTCACTAAAGCAAAAACTTCTGCCGGGGTCATGCCGGCCTGCATATGATTTTTAATCAATGTTTTAGCAATCACCATAAACAACGCCGCCGGAACACCCTTGCCGGACACATCGGCAATAACCACGGCCAGATGATCGTCATCAATTGAGAAGAAGTCATAGAAATCGCCGCCCACTTCTTTAGCCGGCAGCATCGTCGCATAAATGTCAAATTCTGCTCGGTCAGCGTAGGCCGGAAAGATGCTTGGAAGCATGGAAACCTGGATCTGGGTGGCCACATTTAATTCAGCTGAAATACGTTGTTTTTCTTCATTATCCTGTTCCTGTTTTTTCAGAAGATTTCGGGTGCGGTTCGCCAAAGTGAAACAAATTGGCGACAGCGCCACTAAGGTAAATACCCGCGGCAGATAATAAAATTTTAGTGTTCTGATCAGAATACTCGCAGTGATGATCCGTTCTTGCCCCACGTCCACACTAAGCATCATATTCGAATCCCATAAGCCCACATAAAGTCCGCCAAAAATGGCAATGGTCATAAAAATGACGCTGCCGGCCAATGTCCATCCTGTGAATTTTCGCGAATAATAATGGCAGGAAATCAGCAAAGGACACAGCCACGCCAGTACCGTATGCAACGTCATCATCATGGAAAGAATGGTTATTCCCAGGATCGTGCATGACATAATGAGATATTTTAGGTACCACTTATGGCCGCCAATTACTTTATTCAGCAGTGTCGGCAATAAAAGCAAACCCATACTGATCGGCATCGCGATATTCATCAGTATTTTGGGAATGATGAAAAAATCGATGGCATTTAAGATCCATACCATTCCAACAATAGCGGCAACAAAGATTAAACATTTGGCAGCATATTGATTCGCCTTATCCTCATTTTCGATAAAAATTTCATTATTCATTGCAACATCATTTTTTGTCATGGCCAATTCACCCCAGTCTCTTATTTATACCTATCCAGATAAAATTGATTAAAAAATATTTTGACTGCCGATTTTTTTACAGCACCGTTATGCCACCATTTTTGGTCACAATCTTCTGACCATCTTTGCTCATCAGGAAATCAAGAAAAGCCAGCGTGACATCGTCAACCTTGGTGGCATCATAAACAGCCACGAATGGTCGAGATAGCGCATACGTTTTATTTAGCACGTTATCAACAGTTGCTTTGACGCCATCCACATCAATGGCCTTGACGGTTTTATTAACAAAAGTCAGGGATACATACCCAATGGCATTGGGATTGACGGCAACCGTTGTCTGAACATTGCCATTTCCTTCTTTAATGGTCGCACTGCCTTTTAATTGTTCCGTGAATCCCACTAATTCTTCAGTTGCCGTTCTGGTACCTGAGCCGTCTTCCCGGGATACAACGACAATCGGCGCATCTTTTCCGCCGACTTCACTCCAATTTGTAATTTCCCCGGTATAAATTTCTGCCAATTGTATCTTGGTGAGACCGGATACCGTATTTTCAGGATTGACGATTATTGCAATGCCGTCATAGGCAAATATCATTTCGGTTAAATTCGTTTTTTCTTCGGTCTTTAAATCTCGAGATGAACAACCAAATGAATAGGTGCCCGATATTGCCCCCTTGATTCCGTCTGAAGAACCGGTGCCGCTGTAAGTAAATTTAATATCCGGATTTAATGCCGTATACTCCGATCCGACCGCATCGATGATCTTTTGGACCGATGTTGACCCGCCGCCATTAATTTCTCCCGTTGTTGCCGATTGCGTTGTTCCTGATGAACAGCCTGCCAATACCAGTACCACGGCACCAGCGAGAAGTAAAGCGGTTACCTTTTTCAAACTTTTCAATATTTTTTCTCCTTGAATTCCTAATTTTCGTTTTCGCATCTCTATTTTATCACAAAATATAACCGCGCATCTATATTTCATTTTCTTCTGGCAGTTCATTTATAAATACATTATACAATGATTTGTAAAAAAGACAAGTGTCGGGAAACCGTCGTCATGCCATGCGTTGACCCCCGGTGTCGCCATTGCTTTCTGACTCGGTATTCGATTCGCTGGCCCCCACCTTATCCACATGATATAAGACGGGGGGGCGGTTTTCAATAAAAGAGTATGATTTACAAAGATAACAGCAGGGCTTATACTGAACTGAACTTGATTTATATCGTTTACACAAACCGCTGCGAATGTATTAGTAAATTAGGTTAATTCAACCAGTGTAAAAAAAAGGAAGATACTATGAAAACAAAGTATGAACATGTATTTGAACCGATCCGAATCAGAGGCGTTGCATTCAAGAACCGCCTGGAAGTCGCGCCAATGTCCCCCAACCTCGTGAACCAAGATGGCACCATCTCGCCTGAGTTTGTCAATTTCTGCCGCCCCTTTGCCCGCGGCGGCGCCGGCATCATTACCGTAGGCAATGCCGTCATCGACCCGGAATCCCGGGATGAGCCGCGTCAGCCGGATCTTTCAACCGATGAATGCATCCTCCCCCTCACCCGACTCGTCGAAATGGCCCAGGGATTCGGCGTACAACTCTCGTTGGAAGTTAACCACAGCGGCGTCAGTGTCCCCTATTCAGATGGTAAAAAGATCTATGGGCCTTCCGCCATTATTACCTCCGGTGAGGTAATGGCAGCAGCACAGCAAGGCCGCGAACCGGTGACCACAATTGAAATGAATCATGCAAAAATCAGGGATACCGTTGAAAAATACGCTGCCGCCGCCTTCCGGACAAAAAGAGCGGGCTGTAAAATGTGCATGCTTCATGGTGCCCATGGCAATCTCCTTGGCCAATTTGCCAGCCCCCTGTACAACAAACGGACGGATGAATACGGCGGCTCCATCGAAAACCGAGCCCGTTTTGCCCTTGAGGTCCTTAATGCCGTTCGCGAAAGATGCGGGGAGAATTTCGTGATTGAATACCGTATTTCTGCAGATGAGATCCATCCGAAAGGCATGCATTTTGAAGAAACACTCCAGTTCATTGCCTTGATCCAGGACCAGGTCGACATTCTCCATGTTTCCGCAGGTCTCCACAGCGACTTTGAATACTTCCGAAACTGGTGGCAGAACTACCTGATGGACCGAATGTTCAATGTGCATTACGCCGCCGATATCAAAAAAGCCTTCCCTGAGCTGCTGGTCTGCACCGTCGGCTCGATTATGAATGTTGAAAATGCGGACGCGATCATCGCCGCCGGCCAGGCTGATTTTGCGGCAATGGGCCGTCCCTATCTCGCCGATCCCGAAATGCCGCGGAAATTTGCATTGGGCAACGAAGCGGATCACCGTCCATGCATCCGCTGCCAGCAATGCTGCGCCCGCCTGATCAATCCCGCTGTCCTGATCTGCGCTGTTAATCCTTTCGTGGGCAATGAAACCGAGTTTCCTGATGGCCGGGTAAAACCCGCAATGGTCAGGAAAAAAGTTGCCGTCATCGGTGGCGGACCGGCCGGGATCCAGGCCCTGTTGACACTTTGCGACCGCGGTCATGACGTGACGCTTTATGAGCAAAGCGATCATCTCGGCGGCGTGATCGATTATGCTGCGGCCCCTTCATTCAAACAGGATCTGAAGGACTATCTCGACTACATGGTACGACAGGCAAACAAAGCACCGGGACAAATCCTTTTGAATACCGAGGCGACAAAAGCGTTGCTTGATACGGAAGGTTATGACGCGATCGTCATTGCCGTCGGTGCCGGTCCTATCATTCCGAAAGTTCCCGGGGTCGAGAAACCCCATGTCCACTGGGCCCC
Source organism: Acetobacterium tundrae (assembly GCF_008086615.1). Classification (GTDB taxonomy): domain Bacteria; phylum Bacillota; class Clostridia; order Eubacteriales; family Eubacteriaceae; genus Acetobacterium; species Acetobacterium tundrae. Next base: position 18,747 of record NZ_RXYB01000018.1, on the reverse strand, counting down.
GGAAGCTGACAGCGGCAAGGTGTCAGTCGGCAACAAGACCCTAATCATCGGCGCCGGTGCGGTTGGTCTTGAATGTGCGATTGAGCTCGCCCGTGAAGGCCGGGATGTTGCCGTCATCGAGATGGCAGCGGGATTGTCTTCGCTCATGGCATCCAACCATGCGGTCTTTGGCGATATCATGACGGAAATACAAAAGCTGAATATCCCCATCCATTTCAACTCCCGGCTAGAGGAAATCACGGATACCAGCGTCATCTGCACCAACCTGGAAGAACCGGGAAAAATCGAATTTCCGGCGGATACGGTGCTCTTGGCTCTTGGCGTTTCTCCAAACCATACCATCGCCGACTCTTTACGCGGGAGTGCCCCCAATACGGAAGTTTTTGTCGTCGGCGATGCCTACGAAGTGACAACCAGTCTCGCTTCAGCTGTTTCATCCGCTTTCAAAGCGGCTGCATATATTTAATAGGCAAAGACGGATTTTCAGTAAAAGGCGGCCATCCCCGCGATGGCCGCCTTTTATTTTTTTATTTCATCAACAAGCAATTTTATGATAATATTAAATTCTATGAAATGCAGAAGCTGACCTCTGCAACCGCCAGCATTATTATCGCCACGACCCCAATTATGACTGCGGTGGTTGCCTCCATTTTCTTTCGCGAAAAAATAAACCGGCTTGGCTGGTTCACCATCCTACTGGCCTTTGTCGGCGTTTTGATTCTACTGCTGTGGGAAGGTATGTTCTCCGTCAATATCGGCCTGATTTGGACCCTTTGCGTTGCCACTGTTTTCTGCGGTTACAATTTTTTAAACCGCAAGCTTTCCAGCATAGGCTACACCGCTTTGGAAATCGTAACTTACAGCATGTGCTGCGGTGCCATTCTGCTGGCGATTTTCGCACCACAGGGCGTTGTACAGTTAATGACTGCACAACCCAAATACCTGCTGTTAGTTATTTATCTTGGTGCATTTCCCAGTGCAATGGCTTACTTTTTCTGGGGAAAAGCACTTTCCTTGGCCGATAAGACAAACGACGTGACCAATTTTATGTTTGTCACACCACTGCTGTCAACGGTGATGGGCTTTATGCTGTTGAATGAAATTCCCAATATGGGCACTTTCATCGGCGGAATTATTATCATCGCAAACATCATCCTATTTAATTTAAAAGGAAAAGAAGCATAGCGCTGCGACCGCAAAATCTTTCACAATTCATTGATACGTAATCTCAAAGCTTTGCAAATTTGGTTGAGGTCATTCATTTTTTCGTCCAGTTCCAGGCTGGTGTTTTCTTTATCGGCAATCACGCGATTGACGATATCGGCAATTTCTTCTTTCAGCACCGTGGACTCCGTGTCCAATGTCGAATTGAAGGTGCGCACACTCTCACGCAGTTTATATTGATAATTGTAAATCATATTGTTGATGTTGTATTCCACATCGTCCTGCATTTTTTTCACAAAACGGCTAAAAATTTTCTGATTGGCATAAGACCTGGGCAGCAAATAAACAAAATCGTTTATATCCAGCAACAGCGATCCGCTATCGTTATTAACACTTACATAAAAATCTTCCCGTTCGGATAAGCCTTGATTCGTCGTTTTATACTGATACGCAATGCCAAAAAGTTCATCGATGACTTGTTTCAGAAAATCTTTCAAGTCATCGATCTTCTGGCTGAGCAAGTCTGCCGCCTCCTCATATCCCGTTTCAAGGATTAACAAGCCCCGGTCGCTCAGTTCCGTCAGATGGCCGTTTAAATCCATTTTCAGAACATCTTTCAATGCTTCTTCAAACTGCCTCGTTTTTTTGCCACGATTTATTTCATAGACAGTCTTCAGTGTTGCTGTAAGATCATCGCTGATGACTATCGCTTCTGTATGTAACGCCCCTTGAATTCGTTCAAGAACTTCATCAATCTTCTGACTAAGAAAATAAGATGCATTCTTGATGATCCGGTCAAGATTTTCAAGTTTCACAATGAGCAGCGCTTTTTTCGCTTCAAGATTATCAAGCGGCAGATGTAAAGCGATATTGTACAATTCGATGTGCGACAATGCCGATATTAAAACCTCCTTCAGTTTAATCCGAACAGAATCCCTAAGAATCTCATCCACCGATGTCTTAAGATCCTCCTGAATTGTAGAAAATAGCGTATCGATGCCAATGTTTTTTCGGGCACTGATGGGAAAAAGATCAACGCCTTCTCCATCCATGAGGTCACTCAGAATATTACGGCAATAGCCCAGGTAGGCATTTAGATCCGACAACGTGATGGTGTCAATTTTATTAACAGCAAAATAGAATTTCGTGGCATGATTTTTAGCCGCAGCCAGAAATGCTCTTTCAATTTCGTTAATTGGACTGTCCACCGAGATCATGAAAATAATGGCATCGCTCTCGGTCAAAAAAGAATAGGCATCATCGGTGTTGTGCTGATGAATGGAACCGACCCCTGGTGTATCGACAAGCGTAAGACCGTTTTTCAGAAAATCGTGCGGCAGATAAAGATTGACATAAGAGACGCCTTTTTTATTTTCGGGATTGTTCTGTTCGCTGATGAACTCTCCCAATGTATCCAGGGAAACCGTTTCTTCATTACCCGATTTGAATGATACGGTGGCATAACCCCTGCCATACTGGATTTTTGTCACGACCGACGTCACCGGGATGATCCCCACCGGCAAAAGATCTTCCATTAAAATAGCATTGATAAAGGATGTTTTACCCCGCTTGAATTGTCCGATGACTGAAATGATCAGCTCTCGGTTATCCAGCTTTTTCATAAAATTTTGAACGGTTATAATATCGTCTTCACAGATGCCTGAACGTTTTAGCAGTTCAGCCGCTTCTTTGAGGGTATTCTGGATTGTCCTATTCATAAAGTTTCCCTTTCATCCTTCTAATATTGCCTAGGGCACTGTTAAGGCACCACTCATTAGCTTTTTTAGGGCATAAAAAAACTGATGCATCCACAAATTTATTTGCAGAAGTCATCAGCTCATGAGCATTTAGGCATTTGCCACGGTGAACTTCATCACCTTTTTATCCATTGTACTTGATCTGAAGCAGAATATCAATGAGAAAAGCGAACTAATAACCGAGGTTCGATTGATTTTTCCCAAAATATTTAATCAAACGAATGCATATCTTAAATGTAGCTAAATTTATTTTGGTTACATTTTTTTGATTACGATTTCAATTGATTATCCTCTTGACGCATTTCTTCCCCCGTGCTATCCTGAAATCACTTTAAAAAAGGTGATGGAGTTCACCTAAATTGCTGATGAGCTAATGACTCCTGTCGGATTGATTTTTTTAATTCTGCAGGTTTTTTATTGCCTGCTATCTGGGGAAGTCTTTTGCAGTTTTTATCATCGCTCCGCACTGATTCAAAGTCTCTCTGGTGATTCTTTAAAAGCCAGTTCATATATATCCCCCTTCAATTCAGTACAATTTTTGTGACGTTGTACTGAATTTTTTTATTCCATTCTTATTTTCAGCAGCCATTCTCGTCTAGAATTTCCATCTTCGATAACTGTTCGAGTGTAATCTCCGGTGCCTCAGAACCAATTGATGCTTGGTCCAAACCGTAATATTCTTCCAATTTGTATAATATGCCACATAGTATAAAAAGGTACTTAACAGGATTCCGCAGAACACATCAATCAGGGAATGCTGTTTGATAAATACGGTTGAAATACAAATTAAGATCAACAGGGCTATCGTTCCAAATTGAAACTTCGAATAGGATTTCAATTTTTTCGATTTCCACACCGCAAAGGCAATCGAAATCGAACTAGCTACGTGAATCGATGGACAAACATTCGTTGGGGTATCAATTGAATAGAGCCATTTTGTCAGCAGACAACAGAGATTGTTCCCTACTATTTCCCCTCTGATATCAAGTCCGTTGGGAATGACTGCGTAAATGATCAGACAGAAGGTCATCCCGCCAAACATCATCAGACATAAATTTAGGAAAGTCTCTTTTTCATAAACCATGAATCCGACTAATGAAGCTACTATGCAAAAAAACCACATGAAATATGGAATGATAAAATATTCATTAAACGGTATGTAATCATCCAGGAAAAAATGGATTAAATGTACCGGCCGGTTCCAATGCTCCAATGTAATAAAGGCCGCCAGATAAAAAATAAAAAACAGCATTGCATACGCATGCCGATTCGCTGAAAGCCATTTACTCACTTTTCTAATCATATAAACCTCCAATTTCGTCACTTAAAAGATAATTATATCATTTTTGTGATCATAAAGTGCAGTGAAAGTTGAAAAAAAGTCCGGACGATGATCATTACATCCATTTTTCTTCCTTATGGTGAGCAGGCAAAGCTTGATTTTTTGTTTTTATTTGAACAAAGGGCTGTTGCAGCAGTCACAGCGGTCGTTTGAAATCAGATTCTCTGCTGAGCAGACATTGCAGTAGATAATGTGGTCTCGGGATTTATCATATTTTTCGTAGGTTGACAGACCGGAATGATAACGTATGCGATCGCCTATTTCAAAATAGTCGTACATTTCCCGCCGATTATTATAGATCATCTTGTGTTTTTGACCGTTTGTTTTCTGAACAACCAGCACATATTCGATATCATCGTCATCATCCGAATCATCATCGGCATGTTTATTAAGCTCATATTTTTCGGTGATCACACCTTCCCAGATCTGATTCTTCCGGGTCTTGATATAAAACATATTAATGCCAAGCATTACTATGCCTAAGACAATACCAATGATAAGCCCTCCGGCCAGGGGCATCGTTTTGATCAACAGCCCGGCAATGAGAAAGCCAATCGGAAATACCAGCGCCAGGGCCCATGCGAATCCAACGGCGGTGGCATTTTTCTTTTTTACCGCCGCCATGATTTCGGGATCTTGCCAGTGCGTTGACCAACCCACCAGACTATTCGTGCCGCCCAATGGCGGCGCCGCGTCTTCTCGCGTTGCTGTCCCGCATTGCCTGCAGAATTCGGTATCCGCGGTGATTGGGGCCCCGCATTTTTTACAATTCATATCTGTTCCTCCTGATTATTTTCATATATATACGTCAGCCTTCTGATGGCAATCGGACTGCGCCCAAAAGTGGTAACCGATGGCTGGCTGTACCGGTATCCATTGGTCTTCTTATACCCCGCATCTTGATTAAATATTCATTGCTCTCTATGCTTGTTTCCTCGTATCCGTTTTGTTGCTTCCAATGACAGATATTCTGTTTCAATCACCGTCAGTATCGACTCGAAGATATCTTTTTTTATCCTGGAAAATTTAGGCTTCGGCGCCAATCCGTTTTCGGATTTGTCTGATCTTTTCATCCAAGCCGGCATCCTTCTGATGCAGCGGCTCAACAAATTGAAAAGCTTCGATAATATTATTGTCTTGTAAATAGTCTTTCATCTTTGCCAAGCATTTTTGCGCTTCGCCGCTCATGCTCGTTGCCACCAGAATGATATTTTTTCCGCTGATGCTGTAGTCATGCAGAAAGGTGTGAACCGGGGGGGTAAACGTTCCTGCCCAAACAGGGCTGCCGATGATCAGGGTATCGTATTTTTCCAGATCGATGGTTTCATTTGCCAGTTTCGGTCTTTCACCAAAGGTGGCGCTTTTTCCACCCCAAACATATTTGCTGACCTTTCCAGTTGGATACTCTTTTTTCGGAATCAGCCTAATCAAATCAGCAGCATGATTGCCCCCAATTTTTTTAGCAACAAATTCCATATTTCCTTCCAGAGAATAATAAATAACAGCTGTTTTCATCTTTTTTCGGTCCTTTCTACTTAATTCATTTTTTATTTTTTGTAATTTTTACTATCATATCATGTTTTTTGATTATCCTTCTTTTTTTATATTTAATTTTTTCACCCTTAAAAATAAATAGCGTTAGGACTTATAATATTCTGCCTGTGCTATAATAATAATCTAGACTATATTCTGGAGGTATTAACCATGTTAAATGGAAAAACGATTACTTTAGGCATTACCGCCTGCAGTCCTGCCGTCAAAGCCCTGGATCTGATTAAAGAACTAAGGCATTTAGGCGCTGAAGTGCATGTTATTATGACCCCTAATTCTGTAAACTTTGTCACCCCTTTGATGGTTCAAAGAGAAGCCGGAACACCAATTCAAATTGAACAATTTGAGTTGCCAAAAGCTTTTGATTTAAATCACCAAGCGATCGCAGTCAAATCCGATTTAATGTTAATTGCGCCAGCATCTGCCGATACATTAGGAAAGGCAGCCAATGGGATCGCTGATAATTTGCTTTCAACGAGTATTTTGTCGGCAAAATCGCCGCTTCTGGTTGCTACCCACATCAACCCGACCATGTACAGCAAACCAAGTGTCCAGCGAAATATTGATCAGTTAAAAGCAGACGGATTTATTTTTGTTGAAAATCCAAACTCTGAGAGCAAGTACCCAAGCCTTTTTCCCGGTGTGGATGCAATAATTGAAAGCGTCAAGAAAATACTTGCGCTGGGGTATAATTTGTAAAATTCTACTCCTCATTCGGAAAGCACTCCGTTTGGGCCAGTAGTCTTAAGCGTTGCTGAATTTCAAGTTTCATTAAAGTTTTCAGCGTTATTATAAACCTGCGAGATGAAAATCTCCCTTTTCTTTTTCTTTTCATTCCCAATCTCATGTAAAAAAAGCAACGCGCCCATCCGGGGTTCGTTGCTTTTTTACATTTTTCTCAGCGATTTTTTTCTTCGATATTAGTCTTCATTAGTCTTCAAGAATAAATACGGATTTTGGTTTCTGGCACACCGGACAAGTCCAATCATCCGGTAATTCTTCAAACGGTATTTTGCCGTCATAAACATAGTGGCAAACTGAACATACCCAATGTTTCTTACCCGCCTTGGCCCCTTCTTTTCCAACGGTGCCGCCAGATTTAAGCGTTCGGTAATCGCCATAGCTCATCGGCTGACCTTTTTGCGTTTTTTCGGCTTCGACAACATCGCAGATGAACAGGTAATGAGATTCCAAATCAATGACTGAAGCGACATTGAGACTCATATAGGCGACCGTATTTTTATCCAGATAAGGATTTCCGTTGCCGTCGGTTTGGTAGTCGATTCCATCGAATTTATTAACCTCACGTCCGCTTCTCATGCCAAAAGAACCAATCAGCTCCAACGGGCAGTCAAGGGACAGAACGGAAATGGTTAGGCTTCCTTTTTTTCTGATCAGTTGAGTGGTGAGGTTTTCTTTCAGCATTGTTACATGCATACGTACCGGCTCAGCGGTTGCCTGAACGGCGGTATTGATAATACAGGCATTCTTCTTTCCGCCTTCTGCTACTCCGGCCACGAAAAGACCATAGGTCAAACTAAACATTGCAGTTGTATCCATTATTACATTGCCTCCTATAAAATTATTCTACTATCAATTTACTACAATATCAGTGATTTGTAAACAATAACTATTCACAACTCGGATTTTTTCTTATAATAAATCGTGTCAACGAAGTACGTCGGTAAGATCGGACCAGACAACAGCCTAACAATTGAGCGGTGCGCTGATTTGCCGACAGTGATAAGCGAGTTGATTATCAATCAACTCGCTTATCAAAACAATATACTTTTGGGGCGTAATTTTTCGTTATTCACTGATATATTCTTTAAACACATTTTCAAGAATATCCTGCAGTTGCTCCGGTTCAATACAAAAGACAATCGCCACGCCTTCAACGGTGCATCGGGATTCTTTTACATAACGCTTATTTGATTCATCATCGGTAATTGAAATCATACAGCTTTCCCCTTCGGATTTTAGAAAGGCTTTGATATGACCAATGATTCCCCCCAAATCAGTGACTTCCTTTGCAGCCTGCTTTAATAAATCGTCAAGGATTGTTTCTGATTCCTTGTAGTTTTTTTCAATATTGAATGTATACGAACCAACAATACTCATATCATGGGTGGTGATGGTAATCGGTTGGTGTTCGTGGTGATGAGGTTCTGATTCGTGGTGTTGGTGTTCATCATGATGCTCATCGTGGCATCCGCACGCGCAGCTTTCATCATGTTCGTGCTGCTTGATCTGATCGCTTTTCATCATTTAAAACTCCTTTGTTCAATGCCGAGCACAGCCTCGAATACGACAGTGTCGATCGGCTCGGCCGCACTGATCCGGAAATATTGTGCCATGTCATTAAATGTTCTGATCGATGCTTCCACTTCGTCTAACGTATCTCCATCAACCAAATCCGTTTTGTTTATGAGAATGACATCGGCGGCATCGAGCTGTCCTTTGAGCAGCATTTCCATCGGCCGAAACAATCTTTTCCACCGCTTTGCATCGGTGATGCAGGTAATACTACAATCCGCATCTGGCAGTGACTGTTCGATGGTTTCCCTAATATTATCCGGATAAGCCACTCCGGTTGCTTCCATGATAATGAGTTCGGGATTGAAGTCCCGGATGATGTTATGCAGCCCGATGACGAGTTCCCCGGCCATCGTGCAACAGACACAGCCGGAAAACATGTTCGCCACTTCGTAGCCGCTGCCGCGCAGCAATTTGTCATCAATGCTGACTTCCCCGATCTCATTTTCCAGGATAACAACTTTTGTTTTGTTTTCAGGGTTGCTCCCCAGAATATATTTTGCCAGCTGGATGACAACACTTGTTTTTCCGGATCCTAAAAATCCCCCTAGAATTAGTATCTTCATATTTTATGCCCCTGATTTTTCTATATTTGTCGTTCAAAGTTGTTTTACTGATACACCGTTTTACTGAGTTTTTTCGCTTCATCTAAAATCCAGCCGTTGACTTCCTGAACTTTAGGATTTTCAAAGTCGAGGGATGTCAGCATTCCATTGAAAATAAAACCGCCGTCAGGGGCCAGCTTCTGGTAGGTATCCCGTACCGTTTCACGGACTTCCTCTTCATCCACAACCGGCCAGGTGCTCGGCATGGTGTACTCGAAGCCGCCGTTGATTGCAAGTTTTCGGCCATAATTTTTTTTCATACCGACGAGATCATTCTGCGCCTGCGCCGGATCCCAAACGTTTACACCAATATCAATCATTGACGGCATCAAATCCTCGCATCTGCCGCAATTGTGATAAAAGATCGGAACGTTTTCATCGCGGACAAGGTCCAGACATTTTTTATACCGCGGGACGAAGATTTCATTAAATAGTTTTGGAGAAATAAAGGGATTAAGTTTTGACGCGGTATCGTCAAGTAGATAGTAGCCTTCAGGCTTATAGTAATGAAGTAAGTTCTTGGTGATATAGAGTGAATGTTCAAGCATATAATCCAGCAGTTCTTCGACTTCTTCCTGTTCTTCATAGATGGCACAAAGCCCTTCTGTAAATCCCATAAAGCCGATAAACTGTTGAAATAAATCCGCAAAACCACCGAGCACAAAGGCTGTCTTATCTGGATCCTGCACATATTTTTTCCGGTCTGCTTTGGCAGCCGCTTCCCAGTCAAATCCGCTGTAGTCCGGCGCTTTGATCGCATCACGCCATTTTGTAACATCGGTCAGAATAAAGTCGTTGGGTTTCGGAAGTGCGGCAAATTTGATCTCTTCACCAGTGACATAGGTAACGCCCCAAGGATCTTTTCCGCCGCCTGGGCCTCTAAAGCTTCCCAGAATACTGGGGTCTGCCATTGAATAAAGTGGCGCTTCTTCGATACTGAAAAATGTCGATACCGGTACATATTCCGGCATTTCACCACGAGCCACGCGTAAAAAGTTTTCTTTCTGAGTTAAATGTGCTGTCATGCTTTTCTCCTTTATTGTTTGAATTATAAATAAGTTTAATATTCAGTCTAAGCTTTGTCAAGAGATTAGTAAAAATATTTTTATTTACAATATAACGTTTTCAAAGAATGAAAAAATCCGCTTATTTTGCCACTATTAATTCTAATAAAACTATTTTCGTTATGAATTCCTATATTTCCTTCTTATCCTATTTGTTTTTTAATTTTCAATTTATTAAACTTATATAATTTTTCATCATGCTTTCCCATGCCGAAATTTTTATTGCTTTACGAATCGTTTCCACAAACATTTTTTTCATAGAAAAGCGATTGTAAACTCACGTCACTCTATTTATTCGATACCATTGGATTATTTCATACCATAACTTAACGATGTTCTCTTCCCCAACTGCACATATCGTTCACCAGGGGAATCAGACTCTGTCCCTTTTCCGTCAGGGAATATTCCACCTTCGGGGGTACCTGAGGGTATTCTTTTCGAAGAATGATGTTTTCACCCTCCAGTTCCTTGAGCTGAGAACTCAGCATTTTGTGCGTGATTTTCTCAATATTCTTTTTTAAAACCCCATACCTCACCGTTCCCATACAGGCAAGAAGATAAATGATTTTCAATTTCCACTTCCCAGTAACGATAGACAGCGTATATTCAAAGGGTTCCTTGTTATTTACAAAACAAATTTTTTCCGGCATATCTATCACTTTCCTTTTTGTATGTATCACACAAAATAGTGCGTACTATTCTTATTTTCATAAACTCATTATAATAAAAGAGCAAGAAAAATTCAACTTTATAATGAAAAGGAAAAAATAATTATGATAATTGATGGACATTCACATGTAACCCTGCCAATTGACGAACACATAAAAGAAATGAACCGCGTCGGTATCGATAAAACCGTCCTGTTTTCAACCTCTTTCCATCCCGAAGCAGCTGAGAACGCCAGTGAAGTAAAACAAGCCATGACCTATCTCAACAATTTACTCGCCGGTAAAATGGGGTCGATGATTCAAGTACGCAAAAAATCAATTGCCGAACTCATGAACGCCATCCAGTGCTATCCGGACCGTTACGTCGGCTTCGGCGCTGTTCCTCCGGGCTTGGATGAAGATGCAACAATGGCCTATGTGGAAGAGAATATTTTTCGCAACCAACTGGCCGGCATGGGCGAATTTACAATCGGAAGCGGCCAAATAGCTCTTCTTAAAAACATTTTCATAGCTTCCCGTGAATACGGTAATCTGCCAATCTGGGTGCATGCCTTTTTCCCCCTGACTTTAGCGGATATCCAGGAGATTGCCGCTTTTGCCGAAGCATATCCCGGCACCCCAGTCATTCTGGGGCATCTGGGGGGGAATAACTGGCTGGAAACGATGGATCTGGTAAAAGAAATTCCCAATCTATATCTGGACACCTCCGCTTATTTTTCCACTTTTGTTCTGAGTACGGTGATTAATGAACTGCCTGAAAAGTGCCTTTTCGGCGTTGACCGGCCCTTCGGCGATCTCCAACTGTCCAGGGAAGCCATTCTGAAAGTTTCAAAGTCATCCACTGTTGCCGACGCCGTTCTCGGCGAAAACATCGCTGAGTTATTGGGGATTTAAAAAGAAAAAAAAGCCGATCAGAAAAAATTTTCTAATCGGCTTTATGCTTCTTCACAGATCCAATCCGATACGAAAAGTGGTAGCCTTTGATGTCATTTTGGCAACATCACCGTAAAGCAGCTGCCTTCGTTTAGACGGCTTTCGGCCTCAACTGAACCGCCGTGTGCCGTCACAATGGATTTAACAATGGCGAGACCAATTCCCGATCCTCCGGTCTTACGGTTTCGACATTTATCGGCACGGTAGAAACGTTCAAAGACAAATGGCAGCTCATCTTCCGGAATCCCGATGCCGGTGTCTTTGATAGTGATCTTCGCCCACTGATCCGTTTCCGAGCATACGATTTGAATCGCACCGCCATCCGGCGTGTATTTCACGGCATTGGACAGCAGATTAATCAAGACCTGGCTGATTCTGTCCCGATCAGCCCAAACATCTGAACCGTTCCCGTCCATTGAAATTTTCAGATGTTTTTTATTGATGTCCGCTTCAAAATTTCCAACCGCCTTTTGGGCAAGCTCGGTAAGATTGATTTTTGTTTTATCCAGTTTCAGATTTTCACTTTCAACTTTTGCAAGGCTTTCCAAATCAGCTGTAATCTTGCCGATCCGCAAGATCTCATCATAGCAACTTTGCAGTCGCTCGATGGTCGGTTCCCATACCCCCTCTATCATGGCCTCGATATGGGTGCCGATTGAGGTAATGGGGGTTCGTAATTCATGGGCGACATCCGCCGTCAATTGTTTTCTCAACGCTTCCTGTTTGCCCAGTGAATCAGCTAAATGGTTGATTGAACCGATCAGTTCATCCAATTCCCGGGTATTCGAGTTTCCTTCAATACGAACGGCATAATCCCCATCGGATATCTGTCTGGTGGCATTGACGGTTTTTAAAATGGGACGGCTAAAGCGTTTAGCCAAAATTGTACCCACCACGACCGAAAAGAAGAGTGAAAAAATGGCAATACCAATTAAAATTTCATTCAGTGCCTGTAAAAACTGAAAATCATTTTCGTTTAGGAAATACGGTCCATAATAACCGATGCTGACGGTCCCAATTTTTTCATTGTTAGCTGTAATATCAACAATTTTCGATGTAAACTCGCCATTTAATTGGGGGTACTTCATTGCCATACTTTGAGTAATATCATTCATTACCTGGGAACACTGATTCATGTCACAGGTTTGGGCATCCCAAATGGTCTGCTTGTCCAGATCGTAAACCGTGATGATATAGCCGTCATAAAGGGCGTCCATACCAATCGTCTGGACAAAGTTTGTATCCCATGTTTTTGTCGCTGCATTGTAGTGTTGACTGAGGCTGTTGGCAATCTCCTGAGTCTGGTTCTGTTGCTGACTTGCCAGGTAAGTGGTGAATTGCTTTTCAATCAGGAAATTCGCCAAAATGCTGATGAGGGCAATGGTAATAAGCATGACCAGAGCGATCGTCAACGTTAACTTTGTTCGCAGACTATGCTTCATTCTGAGCACCCCCAAATTTATAACCGACACCAAAGATCGTCAGGATATAAACCGGATTTCTGGGGTCGCTTTCAATCTTTTGTCTGAGATTTTTGATATGACTGTCCACGGCACGGTCATATCCTTCGAACTCATCCCCAAAAGCGACTTTAATCAAGTCCTCCCGAGTAAAAACTCTGTTCGGATACTTTATCAAAGCGGCCAACAGTTTAAACTCATGAGGAGTGAGGTTGATCTCGACCCGGTTTTTTTTTACCGTGTGGCTTTCAAAATCGACTTCCAAATCGCCATGATTGAATGATGTTTTATTATAAAGCGGCACCAGATCGTCGCTTGATCTGCGCAGGACAGCTTCAATTCTTGCATAGAGTTCTTTTAAGCTAAACGGCTTTGTGATGTAATCATCAGCTCCGATGTTTAACCCCGTCAACAGATCCGACTCCTCAATTTTGGCGGTCAGCATGATAATCGGCACCCGGGATTTTTTACGAATCTCGACACAGATTTCTTCTCCTGACAAGTCTGGGAGCATTAAATCCAACAAGACGAGGGATAAGTTCTCCCTTTCAAAGATCGCCAATGCCTGTCGGCCATTTTCCGCAACAAAGACGGTGAAGCCTTTGCTTTCCAGAAAAGACTTCACCACCTCGAGTATTTTAATTTCATCATCAACCACAAGCACTTTTTTTAAATGATTATTCATGTTACGCCCCTTGGCATCAAGCCGTTTGCTTTAGCTGGTTCAGTCGATTACTTCAAAGCCCTCTTCTGTAATTGCCGATTTAAAACTTTCTATCGTTGCCTGATTGGCATTATACTCTATTATAACAGTTTTTCCCGGCAGATCAACCGTCACGTTTTCAACGCCCGCCAGTTCGCCAACGCCATTTTTAACCGCTCTTTCACAGTGGGAGCAGGACATGCCTTTGACATTCAATGTTATTTTTTCCATTTTATTCTCCTCTAAATTTTACTTTAACTCAATATTTTTACAATCACCGGCAATGATTTGATATCATTTTTCATGGCTTTATCATAAGCTTTTACAATGATTAACGATAATCCAAAGCCGATGATTCCTCCGACTATTTGAAACGGCACCAGCGCCTGTGTTAACTGATTTCCAACAAATCCTCCCAAAACAGCGCCGGCCGCCGCTGCCAGTAATGGTACAAAATATACCACAAATGCCGCCAAAACCATACTCGCTTCCTGCATCTCAAACGTGACTCGTTGCCCCGGCTTGGCCGAAATCGGATTTTGAACATTCATGAGAATGGCATTATCTCCTGGGCAGGCCCCGCAGTTTTCGCAATCTCCGTGTCGGGCCGCTTTAACTTTTGCCAGACTTCCATCCACTTCAACAACAACTCCAAATTCTTCCTGTTTCATTTTATTCTCCTCTTTATTTATTTTGCTTTAAATTCCTTGAGTCGAAGGGCGTTGGTGATCACCGATTCGTCGATGCCAGTGTTTCCTTCAATGACCATACCATCAACGGGAATTCCCCCCGTCTTGACTAAGATCATATCATCTGTCGTCCTTCTTTCCCAATCCATTTGTTCGTCGCGTTTACTGGTTACTGATGTTATTGCACATGCTGCAGCCGCTACCTGCTGCCATTCCTGTACCACCGGAATCACCGCTGATATCCTGACTGGTGACATTGTTGATATCAGCAACAACCGTTATTTTGCTTTTTATCATCCCCATCCAGCAGCTGAAGGGAACGGTGCCGGTTTCGGTCGGCGTAAACTCAATCACGTTGTCACCGGGTACCAGTTTTTGCTGAATATTGTATTTGGGAACGAGGATTTGATTATTGCAGCCATTTATGTCTTTTGCCTCCGCCTGGATGATCCATTTAACTGGTACCCCAACCTTGACGGTTATCGGTTCATAGCTGTTGGGACTTAGTTTCGTGGTTATCGTCTGAACCCCTTCGCTGTCGACTGATGCCGTATTACTTTGAGAGGCGGCTGCCGCTACCGAACCGCCGCCGATTGCAAATGGCAGGGCAATCCCCGACAAACTCATGCCGTTGCTGAACATGAACCCGCCAAGCAGAAGAACCAATACGCCACTGGCCGTCATCATTTTAGCGGCAAACTTTTTGCTCAGCAGTGAACTGAGCGCCCCCAACCCAAACATCAGCGGGACGGTTCCTAAGCTGAACAGCAGCATCGCCAATGCCCCTTTGACAGGATCACCGGTGGAAAGCGCATAGAGCTGCATCGCCTGGAGTGGCCCGCATGGCATCAGGCCATTTAAAAGTCCCACAAAAAGCGGACTGTTGCTTCCTTTTTTAGCATTAATCTTTTGGGCAAAAATCTTTGGCATTCTCGGATTAAACCGGCGCAGCCAGGGAAAAAGATTGAGCATATTAAGCGCCATGATCACCATGAAGATTCCTGCCATAATTGCCACAATTCCCTTCGCAGCACCCGAAAAACTCACGACCGACCCTAATGCCCCAACAATACCGCCGACAATCGTGTAAGAAACCACTCTTCCCAGGTTATAAAGAATACTCGATTTGAAGTTCGCATGGCTTTTACCACTGTTTGCGCCACTATTTGACTGTGGCACACATTGGGACAGGTTAATTCCGCCGCACATGGCAACGCAATGAATGGAGGTCAGCAATCCGATCAGAAATAAGGCCCCATAACCGAGACCCTGTTTTGCTACTGGAAATGAGTTAAAGATATTAAAACCACCAAAATGATTGATGACGGTGCTCGCGGCAAATACAATCAGGACAAGCACCAAGATTTCCGTCATTTTTGCTTTTTTTTGCTTTTCTTCGATCTCTTTATTTTTTTGTTTTTGTCCGGCCCGCTGCACCTGATAATCCAGTTCCTCAATGGCTGCCACAATGGCGGTCAGACTGACTTGATTGGCATCATATGTAAATTTCACCTGAGCCCGCGAATAACTTGCGGTGGCACTGATCACGCCATTTAGCTGCTTGAGTTTGTTTTCAATTCGGTTTTCACAGTTGACGCAGGTCATCCCCTTGACCAACAGCGTTTTTGTAATAAGCTTCTGTTCCATTCAAAACCTCCTTGTCACTTATTGTGTATGGATATAATAACAGTAAGTTTTGTAGAACTTATGGAGATATTCTGAATAAGAAATTTTCGTCTTATCAAACTCAGCATTATTTTCTTGACAGATTGATTCCCGCATGCTATATTAGTTGTCGTTACAACAGTCGTCTCTGCCATTGTTGCAACGGCAACATTTTACAGAAAGAAGTGAAATTATATGAAACAATTTTCAATCATCGAACGGTCTTGTCGTACTTTTTCTGAACGCCGACTGAAAAAATATGACTTGGGTTTTTCTGAACAGCTGGTGCTAATGTATGTTTCCGCTCACGATGAAGTTAATCAGGAAAAAATAGCCAGAAATTATATGATCGACAAGGGCGCCATTGCCAAAACATCCGTAAAGCTTGAAAAAAAAGGTTTTATTACCCGGATCCAAAATCCGGATAATAAACGTGAATATCTCGTGTCTCTAACTCAGGATGGTCAAAATATCATAAAACATATGAATGAAATTCTGATTGACTGGAACGAAGGCCTTTACGAAGGAATTTCAGAAGAGGATATTATCGTAATGAAAAGAACCACGGAAAAAATGGTAGCAAATGCTGCCAAGCTTATTGAGCGGGAGACAAATCAATGAAAAAGCAGAATGAAAAAGCGAAATTCGGACTCATCCTTGCAGTCTATCTGCTGGGAATTTTTATGGGCGCACTGGATACCGGCATCGTAACACCGGCCAGAACCATTATTCAGAACAATCTGATGGTCGATGAAAAAACCGGAATCTGGATGATCACCATTTATACACTTGCCTATGCTGCCAGTATCCCCGTCATGGGAAAATTGGCAGACAAATTTGGCCGCAAGTATATCTATCTGTTCAGCATTATGCTGTTTGGTGTGGGTTCGCTGTTTTGCGGACTGTCCCAGAATTTCGGCAGCTTTTCATTTTTGCTTGTCGCCAGAGTGATCCAGGCCATCGGCGGTGGCGGCATTTTACCTGTGGCAACCGCCGAATTCGGTACCACCTTTCCCGAAGATAAACGCGGGTTGGCACTTGGTCTCGTCGGAGGCGTATATGGAATTGCCAATATTTTCGGTGCCTCTGCCGGCAGTGCTATTCTTAATATCTTCGGAATAAACAACTGGCAGTTTATTTTTTATGTCAATGTTCCGATTACCCTGTTTATTATAATTGCCGGCTTGATGGCCCTGCCGAACACCAAAGAACAAAGCACTAAAAAAATTGATGGTTTGGGGATTCTGATCCTGACCAGCATGGTGCTTTCATTATTGTATGGACTAAAAAGCATCGATTTCTTTGCTTTCAATCAAACCATCACCAGCCCTTCTGTCTATCCGTTTCTGCTGTTATTCGTATTTCTTCTTCCGGTCTTTATCTTAGCCGAAAAGAAGGCCGAAGATCCGGTCATCAATTTAAATTATTTTAAAAGCCCGCCAATTCTGATCACGCTGTTTCTTTCCTTTATTACCGGTGTGGTGATGATGGGGATGATCTTTGTTCCGCAGTTTGCTGAAAACGCCCTCAAAATTCCATCCGGAAGCGGCGGTTATTTTGTCATTATCCTCGGTTTGTTTGCCGGTATTGGGGCCCCGCTTTCAGGCCAGCTGATCGACAAATTTGGCGCTAAATTTGTACTGGCCATCGGATTTTCAGCATCCATTCTCGGCTCACTGTTCCTTATTTTTGTCACCACCGCATACCCGAATTTCATCACTGTTGCCGTCTGTCTGATCCTCATCGGCATTGGAATTGGATTCACCATGGGGACTCCGATCAATTATATGATGCTTGACAATACTGCTGCCGCGGAGTCAAATTCCGCCCTGGCCACCGTTTCGCTTATTCGTTCAATTGGTACGGCAATCGCTCCCGCCATCATGATCGGATTTATTTCACATGCCGGACTTGCCGTTCAGACAAATGTTATGAACATCCTGCCCTCAGAAGTTAATGTCCCCGCTCTCCCCTATGCCCAGGAAATTACCGATACCGAAAATTCACTTCTGTCCAATGATGCGATGAAAGAAAAAATGGCCGGTATTGAAATTCCCGACTTATCAACCCCACGAACGGTGAAAATCAATATGAATGACACCAGCGGTTATACCATGCCTCCGGAACTATTGGATCTGATGAAAACCTCGGATGTCACGACGATTACTGAAAACAGCAAAATCCTCGCTGAAAATATGTTTGCCGCGATGACCCCGGATACCATCGCCGAGATTCAGAACGGCGTCCAAACCGGAATCAATGCCATGAATAATGCATCAACAGAAATTGATAGCAATATTGCCGATTTACAAAGTGCTTATGACGGCATCGATCAAGGGATCACCGGAATGGAAACAGCGATTGCGTCTCAGAAAGAGGCCCTGGATCAGCTGGAAAGCCTGAGAACCACGATGGTTGAGATGCCGGCTTCCGCGTCCGCCGCTATGGCAGCATCAGCCTCAGCATCTGCAATGCCCGCATCCGCAACGATGAGCGGACCAGCCGGAGCATCCGCAAGCTTAATTGATATGATTCCCGATGCTGTCAAAAGTCAGATGCCGCAAAGTGTTCTCGATGAACTGAGCGATGTTCAAACCGTTGATGATTTGGACAGTAAGATTGCGCAACTACAAGCTGCCATTGCCACCTTAGCGTCTCAGGTTTCTGACAGCAAAGCCAGCCAGGCGAAAATGCTTGATGGTGTCACTGCTATGCAGGATGCCAAAGTTCAAATAAATGACACCGTAACCAAAATGACAGCACTGAAAAATGCTGTCCCTGACGCCTTCGAAACCGCCAAAAACGATTATCTGGCCGAAATCGATAATAT
>NZ_RXYB01000017.1 GCF_008086615.1 Acetobacterium tundrae | reverse complement strand
CTGTTGAATTGGGAAAAACAAGAAAGAAAATAAAAGATATCGCCGACCTAACCCTGGGAAATATTATTGAATTGGATCGACAGGCTGGGGATCAGGTTGATGTGATCGCTAATGGTCGTTTGATTGCCAAAGGAGACGTTGTTGTTGTAGACGATAATTACAGTGTGAAAATCACTGAAATAATAAAGGTAAAAGAAGAAATGAATCAAAAAAAATAACCAGGATATGAAATGGATAAAAGGAGAAAAAAATGGACAAAATATTAATAGTCGATGATGCCGCGTTTATGCGTATGATGATCAAAGATAGCCTTAAAAAAGGAGGCTACTCGAATTTTATTGAAGCTGAAAACGGGGAAGTGGCCCTTGCTGAGTACAAAGAGAATCATCCGGACTTGGTGCTGCTTGATATCACCATGCCGGTAATGGATGGCATCCAGGCCCTTCAGGCCATAAAAGCTTTGGAACCACAAGCAAAAATTATTATGTGTTCAGCTATGGGACAAGAAGGAATGGTGGTTGAAGCCATTAAAAGCGGAGCATTGGACTTTATTGTCAAACCATTTAAAGCAGATCGATTAATTCAAACAGTTAACAGTGCGCTTGGGAAATAAAAGAAAGAAGGTCCAAAGTTGAGCAGCAGCGATATCTTTTCTGTAGTTTTGGCACTTTTAGGAACTGTCGGCGTGATTGTTTTAACCTATTATGGCAGCCGGTGGTATGCCACCCGGTTTGCTAAAACACATGGATCTCTGACCGGTGCAAAGCATATAAAAGTGGTTGACAGACTGATCGTTGGTAAAACGGGATCGATTGTAATTATTGAAGTTCAGGGAATTCAGTATATGGTTGGCATCAGTGAACAAAACATTCAGATTTTGACACAGCTTGAAGAACCGATTACCATCCCACAAAAACAAGAAATATCAAAAGAAAGCTTTTTGAGCATGTTTAAAACATTTTCTCAAAAGGAAAAATAGCATGAATATAAGAAAAAAAACAATTTACAAAGGAAAAGCGCTTATCAAAAAAGCCCTAGTCATAATGCCGGTCATCACCTTTTTGTTTTTTCTTACCATGACAAAAGTGTATTGTGCAGATTTATCGATTGAAAGCCTTTTAGCTGGAGAAAGCTCGGATACGGTAAAAATTATTGTGTTAATGACGCTGATCGCCATTATTCCAACGCTTTTACTCATGATGACCTGTTTTGGACGAATTGTTATTGTCCTTTCGTTTCTAAGAAACGCCTTAGGTTTGCAGCAAACGCCACCGAATCAGGTTCTGGTTGGTTTGGCGTTGGCCATTACTTTCTTTGTAATGTCCCCGGTAATGATGAAAATTAATGAGGTGGCACTGCAGCCTTATAATGCCGGAACCATCAATACAACGCAGTTTATTGATCTTGCTTCATCCCCGATAAAAGAATGGATGTTAAAACAGACGACAACAGATTCTGTTGATTTGTTTAAAAATCTATCGGTACAGGCAGGTCAAACAGAGGTGGAAAACCTAACCGCACAGAATTTACCCTTGACCATTGTTGTTCCAGCGTTTGTAATTAGTGAGCTTAAAAGAGCCTTCATTATTGGTTTCTTAATTTATATCCCATTCTTACTTATCGACATGATCGTCGCTAGCGTGCTGATGTCCATGGGGATGATTATGCTGCCGCCGGTTATGATTTCATTACCCTTTAAACTGATGTTATTTGTGGTCGTGGATGGTTGGGGTCTGATTGTCAAAACGTTGATTATGACATATCACTAAGAAAGGAGAATCAGATTGGATACATCAGCTTTAATTGAGGTTTTTAGAGATGCCGTTATTACTGGATTAAAAGTAGCCGCCCCGATTCTTTTACTGACAATGGCAGTGGGGCTCATTATCGCAATCTTTCAGGCAGCAACCTCCATCAACGAACAAACCATGACCTTTGTTCCTAAATTAGCTATTGTGGCAATAGCACTTGTTTTGTGTGGCGGATGGATGCTTCAGCAAATGATGGATTTTACGATGCGAATTTTCGAGTTAATTGCCACACAGATTTAAAAGATAATAAAAATGGGTGATGCTAGTGACGTTTGATATGAATCAGTATTTGATATTTCTGTTAGCCAGTTGCCGGGCCGCTGGAGTAATCTTTTTTAATCCGATCTTTGGCAGAAGCAGTGTTCCTACTACACTAAAAATAGGTTTATCTTTGGTTATCGCCATGTTCTCGGTTTACAGTATTGGAAGTACTCAAGTCATCGACTATACCATCATTGAGTTCATGGGCGCAATGCTTCAAGGCTTCGTTATCGGCTTTGTTATCGGCTTGATCATGCAATCATTTCTCGCCATTTTCCAAATCAGCGGAGAATTGATCGATATGCAAATCGGTTTGAGCATGGCATCCATGTATGACCCCGCTTCAAAGGCCAATATTACAGCAACAGGAAACATGTTTGGGGCAATGTATGTTTTGCTTTTTTTTGTTTCTAACTGTCACCTGGCGCTGATAAATGTTGTTATTAAGTCCTATCAGGTTATCCCTGTGGGTTTTGGATATATCGACCAGCGCGTCGGAGTTTTTTTTGTAGAACTCATCGGTTATATTTTTCTCTATGCTTTACAGGTTGCTATACCGATCATCGTTACTGAGCTTATCGCAGAATTTGCAGTGGGAGTCATGATGCGATTAGTACCGAACATCAGTGTGTTTGTCATTAACCTGCAACTTAAAATAATCATTGGATTGATTGTAATTCTTACAATTATACCAACTCTGGCAGGCTTTATGACTAAAATAAACATGATTATGATGGAAAAAATCACTCAAATACTTTCATTTTTCATGTAATCAAACGAATTATCGGAGAATAAAATGGCTGGAGAAAAAACTGAAAAAGCGACCCCGAAAAAGGTAAAAGATGAGCGCAAAAAAGGAAATGCTTTCCAAAGCAAGGATGTCGTCTCAGTTGTCATCCTGTTTGTGGGATTTTTCCTAACCAGTCAATTGGTGCCGTTTATTTATTTGCAAGTTAAAAACTTTTTTTTCGCCCAGATGGATAAGATCGCTGATACTCAGACATTGACAGTGATATCCTGCAATCAAATGTTTCGGGAAGTAGCGAAAACTTTTTTTATATCAACACTGCCAATCATGTTGATTATCGCCTTTAGTATGATCATTATGGTGGGAGCACAAACGGGTTTTTTGGTTTCAGGGGAACTGCTAAAACCAAAATTTAATAAAATTAATCCTTTTACCGGGATAAAACGATTGTTTTCATTGAGGTCTCTGGTTGAATTGGCTAAATCCATCATGAAAGTAACCTTGATTTTAGTCGCAATTTACACCACGATAAAAAGTTTGATTCCTCTGGCACCAGATATGATGACCACGGAATTAGCTGAAAATGCAGCATTTTTGATGAATGAAACCATGTCGATGGTTAAAACAATCTGTATGATTTTTGTTGTTGTCGCGATTCTCGATTTTGCCTATCAAAAATATGATTATAATAAAAAGCTCAAAATGGAAAAACAGGAAATAAAAGATGAATATAAACAAACCGAAGGCGATCCCCATGTAAAAGGCCAAAGAAGAAATAAACAGCGGGAAATGAGTATGAATCGGATGATGTCAGCGGTGCCCGAAGCCGATGTTATTGTCAGAAACCCAACGCATTATGCAGTTGCCTTGAAATATGATATGGATAAGGATGTAGCGCCTATTATTATAGCAAAAGGAAAAGACCATATTGCCTTTCGAATTATCGAAATCGGAGAAAAAAACAGGGTTCCAATTCAAGAAAACCGACCTTTGGCAAGAGGCTTATATGAAATAGCAGAAATCAATGACTATGTACCGGCAGAGCTCTATAAAGCCGTAGCAGAACTAATGGCATGGGTATACAGCAATAAAAAGAAGGAAAAATAATCTCATGAAAATTATTGAAAATATTGTAGCTCTATTTGTAGTAATGGTAATCGCATTTATCATCATACCATTACCGCCATTCTTTCTTGATTTTATGTTTATTACTAATATTTCGTTATCTTTGATTATTTTGCTGACGACCATGTACATTAAAGGACCTTTGGAATTTTCAATATTCCCGTCCATGCTGCTGATCACGACGTTACTGAGACTGGCATTAAACATCTCTTCCACCCGTCTTATTTTATCAAACGGTGGTCAGGCAGGTCAGGTTATTGCCACCTTCGGGAGTTTTGTTCTCGGCGGAAATCCAATTGTTGGTTTTATCGTATTTATTATTATTATCATTGTTCAATTTATTGTTATCACCAAAGGTGCTGAACGAATTGCGGAAGTATCAGCACGATTTACATTAGATGCAATGCCGGGAAAACAGATGGCTATTGATGCCGATTTAAATTCTGGGTCCATAACGGATGCAGATGCTAAACAGCGAAGAAAAGATGTCCAGAGCGAAGCTGAATTTTATGGTGCAATGGATGGGGCAACCAAATTGGTTAAAGGCGATGCCGTTGCTTCGATTATTATTGCCGTTGTTAATCTTATCGCGGGAAGCATTATTGGGATGGTTCAAGGTGGCATGTCGATTACCGAAGTTCTGTCCGTTTATTCCATCGCAACGGTTGGAGATGGTCTGGTAAGTCAGGTGCCGGCACTGATGATTTCCGTGGCGACGGCAATGGTTGTTACCAGAGCCGCTTCAGAAAGCAACCTTAATGAGGATCTAAAAAGACAATTATTGTCCCAACCCAAGGTTTTAATTATTGCTGGATGTGCCATTGCCGCGCTGTCATTAATACCGGGAACACCGAAGTTTCAAATCCTGTTGTTGGCAGTCATCCTAGGTGGATTGGGTATTACTCTGATTAGAAAAGCGAATGTCAAGGTAGAGGTGGTGGAAGTCGATCAAATGACGCAACTGGCAGAACAGGAAACCAGTGAAGTTGATTTCTATCGCAATATTGATAATGTCTATAATATTATTGGGGTTGAACCGATTGAAATGGAATTTGGCTATTCGCTGCTGCCAATGGTAGCGGAGGAAAGCTCTGGTAATTTTATCGATCGCATTGTTATTTTTAGAAAACAGTTTGCCATGGATATGGGCGTTGTCATCCCAACCGTAAGGCTTCGAGACAACGGTCTCATTAACCCAAATCAATATATCATCAAGATAAAAGGGGAAGAAATTGCCAAAGGAGAAGTATTGGTAGGATACTTTCTGGCCCTGGATCCGGGGAACAACAGTGAACCGATTGACGGAATCGAAACCATTGAACCGGCTTATGGAATTAAGGGAAAATGGGTTACCGAAGATCAAAAAGAAATGGCAGAGGTGTTCGGCTATACCGTTATTGATGCCCTTTCAGTCATTATTACCCACATGACAGAAGTGATTAAACAACATATGCATGAGCTGTTAAGCCGGCAGGATATCAACACCTTACTGGAAAATATTTCAAAAACAAATCCCGCGATTGTCGACGATGTGATTCCAAACATCGTCTCCATTGCCGATTTTCAAAAAATATTGGTTAATCTTCTCCGTGAAGGCATTCCCATCAGAGATTTAGAGAGTATCTTAGAAACACTGGGTGATCATGGAACCACCATTAAAGACACCGATATGCTCACCGAATATGTGAGACAAAGGCTAAAGCGAACCATTACCAGAAAATACACCGACGGCAACAGCATCAAGGTCATTGCGTTGGATCAGGAAATTGAAAATATTATTCTAAATTCAGCCAAGAAAAACGAACATGGCACCTACCTGGCAATCGATCCTCAGGTTGTCCAATCGATTGTCGAAAAAGTGACAGAACAAATTGAAAAACTCAAGGAGATCGTTGATCATGCGATTATTCTCACATCACCGATTGTGCGGATCTATTTCAAACGGTTAATTGAACAATTCATGGCAGATTTAACCGTGCTGTCCTTTAACGAAATTGATACGACGATTCAAATTCAGGTGATTGGGATGATTAAGCTGGAAAAATAAGTTACTGGAATCCTTTAGAAATTAAGGAGTGTCTAAATGAATCAGGCAGAAGAGAATAATATAGATCAATGGCAATTGTATCAAGAAACCAAAAGTACAGAAGTCAGAAATGAGATTGTCCTGCAATATACTGGTCTGGTAAAAAAAAATGTGTTAAGATTTAGGGGCAGTTACAACAATTTTGGCCAGATGGATGATATGGTTAATCAGGGGATGATTGCGCTGATTGATGCGGTAGAAAAATTTAATCCGCAAATGGGAAATAAATTTGAAACATTTGCGACGTTGAAAATCAGAGGTGCGATTATTGACTTTATGCGCAAGCAGGATTGGGTTCCGCGAAGTCAGCGCAGTCTTTCAAAAGTTTTAGAAGAAACTTATGGCGTGTTATATGTAGAACTTGAACGAGAGCCGACGGATAAAGAAATTTCAGAAAAAATGGGCATATCAGAAGCAAATTTGCAAAAGATACTCCAGCAAAGGCATAATTCAATTGTCCTGTCTTATGAAGAAGCGATAAATGAAAAAATGATGGAAGTGTCCCCGCTGATTACCGAAGAAAGAGCGGATGATTCGCCGGAATCAAACATTTTATATAATGAACTTAAGTCAAAATTGGCGGAAGCCATCGATCAATTGAAAGAAAAAGAAAGATTGGTTGTATCGCTGTACTATTATGAAAATTTAAAATTAAAAGAAATTGCCGAAGTACTGGGGGTCACCGAATCCCGAGTATCGCAAATACATTCCCAGGCGATGATAAAAATGAAAAATAGATTAAAAAACTATTAATAATATGAGAAAAGAGGTAAAATAAATGGATAGAGGATCTTATTCAGCTGCCGCCGGTATGCTCTCAGGACAAAAAGCAATCAATGTCATGTCCAATAATGTGGCTAATATTGCAACAACCGGTTATAAAAGCCAATCGACAATTCAATCGAGTTTTGGTGACTATCTTATTTCAAGAATGAGTACCGACCCGGATATTGCAAAAACTGATATTGGGACAGGAACGTACATTACAGTTGACGCTGGTCAATTTACGGATTTTACCCAGGGAAGTTTTGAAGAAACCGGAAGAAGTGTGGATGCCGCCATTCAAGGCCAGGGGTTTTTTGTTGTTCAAAACGCGACCTATGGCCAGGTGCTGACGAGAAACGGACAATTTGAACTGGACCAGACGGGAAACCTGACGCTTCCGGGGGTTGGAAATGTTTTGAACAGCGCCGGACAGCCGATCAATTTAAAGGGCAGTGATTTCACCATCGGTTCGGATGGGACCATTACGCAAAACGGCGTAGCGAGCGGAAAATTATATATTGCCACCGTGACCAATGGAACGGACCTTACCCAGGTTGGCGAAGGCTATTTTCAGAGCCAGAATGGTTTTCAGGCAGCTCAAAATGGAACCTACAGTGTTGTCCAGGGGTCCATTGAAAAATCTAATGTTGATATGACAAAAGAGATGAGTGAGATTATCTCAAGACAAAATCATTTTACATCCTGTACCCAGATGCTGAAAATATTCGATTCAATCGCGGAGATCGCTGCGAATAAAGTGGGAAAACTTGGTTAATTACAAAATAATTATTTAGAAAAGAAGGGAAAATACCAATATGATCAGAGGCTTTTATGCAGCAAGTTCCGGTTTAATCAGCCAGCAAAATTACCTTAATAACATTGCCAATAATATCGCCAATGTTAACACAACTGCTTTCAAACCCCAAGTAACAGCGTTTTCATCCTTATTGTATGAAAATATCGATGGTGGGTCAGGCACGAACATCAGCACCGGACTCGGTGCTAAAGTTGAGAAAAACGGAATTAATTTCACCGAAAGTGGTCAAGAAAAAACGGATATGCCATTAGATTGTGCGATTGATGGGAACGGCTTTTTTGCTGTTCAAAACAAGAGTACAAATGCGGTTACTTATACCAGAGATGGGGCCTTTAGTGTCAGTGTTGAGGGTGATCAGAAATATCTTGTCAACGCAGAAGGAAATTATGTATTAGGGAAAGATAATAACCCCATTAATATGACGAATGGATTTGATGCTAATTCAATTGGACTTTTTAGCTTTTCCAATCCTTACGGTCTGCAGTTAATGGGAAGCAATCAATATTCAGCAACAAATGTATCCGGACAGGCGACTGTCGACAATCAAAGCACGATTAAAACCGGTTATTTAGAATCTTCCGGAACCGATCTGGCAGGAGAAATGACAAAAATGATTGAAGCTTCCAAAGCTTTTTCTTTCAACTCGAAAATACTTCAAGCAACAGATGATATGGAAAAAGTCGTTAATCAACTGAGATAAAATGGAATGAGATTAATTTGTGATTGAGTACACGTAAATGAAATCAATTGGGGATGGATTATGAATGAAGAGAAGGATTTAAAAGAAGATCATCAAAGTGCAATAAAAGTCATCGTTAGCGAGGATCAAATGGTGGCTTTTATCAAATTTTCAAAACAGGCAGAGGAATCACCTGCTTTTTCAAAAGAACAAATAATTGATCATCTTAAGCAAAATAAAGTTGAATTTGGGATTAATGAAGTGGCCTTAACCAAGTTAGCTCATCGCCCAATTTACAATATTAAGATAAAAGTAGCTGAAGGGAAAGCAGTCGTTGATGGAAAAGATGGCGGGGTTAAGTATTTTATAAAAAAAGATTCGGAATATCATCCTGAATATAACGAAGATGAAGAGCAGAAAATTGACTACAAAAATTTAAACTATTTTCAGATGGTGGCGAAAAATCAAATACTGTGTGAAATAACAAAAGAAAAAGAAGGTACCGACGGGATCAATGTCTATGGAGAAGTTATTTCGGCAAAGAATGGCAGAGGGCCAGCGGTTCCAACCGGAAAAAATACCGAATTGATCGAAGGCGATACTAAATTAATCGCAACCTGTGATGGAATTGTAAAGTTTATCGGTAATACCATTCATATTAACGAGATGCTGCATATCTCATCAAATGTCGATTTTTCAACAGGAAACATCTCCTTTTCAGGGGATGTGACCATTGATGGCGATGTCTGCAGTGGGTTTTCAGTAAAATCAGGGGGAAACCTGATTGTAAAAGGTGTGGTCGAAGAAGCTAAAATAGAAGTTGCGGGAAATGTGCTGATATCCAAAGGCATTTATGGGGGTCGCTCAGGTCAAATCAAAATCGGCAAAGATCTGCGCTGTAATTATATTGAAAAGGCTCATATCAGCGTTGGGGGAGATATAACGGTCGATTTCATTATTGACGGTCAAATAACCTGCATGGGAAATATTGAACTGGCCGGATCCCGGGAAATCATTATTGGCGGAGAAATACAATTAACCGGCGAGCTGACCGCAAAAGAAATTGGCAATGAAAGAGAACTGCCGACCATTATTCGGATTCTGGGAGAAAATACCGTCAACATGGATGTGATTGAGAATTTAAATAAGAAGATGGCAGAAAAAAAACTTCAAATGAAAGCCACCTTTGAGAAAAAAACGCAAGTAAAATCGTTGATATTGGATCAGGAAAGAAAAGATATTAGAAAAAACAGTCAGGACGACGATGCCCTAAAACAGTTGACGGTCATAAAAAAAGAAATTGATAAACAGATTAACGCGTTACAAAACAATATTAATGAAATAAAGGCGGAAATAGAAAAAGAAGAAAAACAGGGGCACATTGACTATTTCGGTTCGGTGTCGGTTAAAAGAAAACTCCACCGCGGCGTGAAAATTTGTTTTGGCGAGAGTATATTCCAACATGAATTGGATAATCTGGAGCACTGTAAAATTTACTGGAGTGACGATCAAATCATCAATGGGATGCTGTAGCTTTCATTGCATGATAATTAGGAGAAAAGAGGTGCGGATTTGTTTAATAATTATGAGGAACTGAGCGATATGCAAATTGACGTGTTACGAGAAATTGGCAATATCGGAGCCGGGAATGCGGCTACAGCCTTAGCAACTATTTTAGATGAAAAAGTGGATATGAATGTTCCGAGTGTCAGAATTACGGGGTTTGATGAAGCGGTACAGGCATTAGGCGGTGCGGAAACCATGACGGTGGCGGTTCTGGTGAATTTCAGCGGCGATGGCAACGGCATGATTATGTTTTTGCTGAACATAAAGGATGCCAAAAGTATTATGGATATTTTAGTGGGTGAAGACGACAGTGAAGATCTCAGTGAAATGAAGATATCCGGGATTAAAGAGATTGGAAATATCTTGAGTTCATCTTATGTTAACGCCATTTCAGCATTAACGGGGCTAAACATACAAGTGTCAGTTCCCTTTATTGCTATTGATATGGTTGGCGCATTAATGAGTGTCCCGATAATTGAATTTGGGGCAATTGGTGATAAATTAATGTTTATAGAAGAAAATTTTAAAGGTGAAACCAATGATTTAAAAAGCAATATGATTATGTTTGCCGAAATCAACACATTAAAAATTATTATGCAAAAACTAGGATTGGAAATATGAGTCAATTAATCGTTGTTGGAATATCGGATTATAAATTCACAAAAGGCCCGGAAGTCATTGTCACCTATGCATTGGGGTCTTGTGTTGGAGTTTGTTTATACGACAAAGTTACAAAAATTGGCGGGCTTTCACATATCATGCTGCCGGATAGTACCAATTTTTCCGCCCAAGATATTAATCGCAAAAAATTTGCCGATACGGCCCTCGTTGATTTGGTCCAAGAAATGAAAAACGCCGGGGTCAGAAATAATCGAGTCGTCGCAAAAATTGCCGGGGGCGCCCAAATGTTCGCCGTTCAGCCCGGCAGCAAGCTTGGCGCGATCGGGGAAAGAAATATTGACTGTGTGAAAAAAGCATTAAGTCAATTAAGAATTCCGATCCTTGCTGAAGATACCGGATTGAATTTTGGAAGAACCCAGTATTTTGATTTGGAAACAGGTATTATGAAAATACAATCGCTCAATAGAAGAATAGAGGAATTTTAATTAAATCATGCGCTATATTTTAACCGGTGAGCATTTTGTGTTCAGCGGTTTTTGTAAAATGATGACGGGATTAGAAATTTATTAAGCAATAAATGCTAAGATAATCAGAAAACATGTTATAATTCAAGTGAAAAGATCAAGAGTTGATTGAAAATGTCGATGTAAGTAACAAGAACAGTAATTTAATCGCCTTTATAAAGGGAAAACAGTGAAATGAAAAAATAAAATTCAATATAAAAGGAGAAATAAAATGGCGGAGAATAGTTTAGAAAAAGACTACCTGGAAGAAGATACCCAGCATGGCAGATATTTGACTTTTTCGTTAGAGGAGGAAGTATTCGGGATTGAGATTAAATACGTGACTGAAATCATTGGTATGCAATCAATCACCAAGGTGCCGGAGGTGCCGCCTCATATTAAAGGGATCATCAATTTACGAGGGAAAATCATCCCGGTTATTGATGTCCGCCTGCAGTTTGGAAAAGAACCAGTGGATTATAATGATCGAACCTGTATCATTGTCATCGATATTGATGCGGTCTCCGTTGGCTTAATTGTCGATAATGTTGAAGAAGTTCTGAATATTGATGACGAAGCGATTTCCCCACCGCCATCGAACAAGACCGGCTTTGAAAATCGCTTTATGAAAGGGATTGGAAAAGCCGGGGGAAAGGTGCAATTGCTGCTTGACTGTGAAAGACTGCTAAAAAGCGATGAAATGGAAATAGTAGAAGAGCTGTTTGAAGAAAAATAGAAAGAGGATCAGAGATGAGGCTTAAACAAAAAATTAAAGTGTTGATCGTTGATGATTCACTATTATTTCGAGAAACATTATCCAGAGAAATATCAAAAGACCCGGATGTGGAAGTGGTTGGAACTGCAACCGACCCTTATATGGCCAGGGACATGATCATAAAACTAAAACCGGATGTTGTCACCTTAGATGTGGAAATGCCGAAAATGAATGGCATTGAATTTCTAAAAAAACTGATGCCTCAATACCCGTTGCCGGTGATTGTCGTGAGCTCAGTTTCCAAAAATATCCTGGATGCTTTAGATGCCGGGGCCGTAGAATTTGTCACAAAACCTAATTTTAGCCGGGCCGGAGGGATGAATTCTTTTGTTAATGAACTCATTGTCAAAATCAAAATTGCTTCCACCGCGAAGGTCGGCAATCTGAAAAAAGATTATGCCCCAATCAAGGCGATTGCCAATAGTGGTGTCAATACAATGAATATGATCATCGCGATTGGCGCCTCTACCGGAGGTACCGATGCTATTTATGCGGTGGTATCCAGATTGCCCCGGGATATGCCACCGATCGTAATTGTTCAGCATATGCCGCCGGTCTTTACCAAACTATATGCGGATCGGCTTAATAATACGTGTGAACTGGAAGTAAAAGAAGCCGAAGACGGGGATGTTTTAAAACCCGGACGGGTTTTAATTGCCCCCGGGAGTTATCAGATGCGTATAGTAAAAAGGGGAACCGGCTATATTGTAAAATGCACCCAGGAAGAAAAAGTCAGCGGCCACTGTCCTTCAGTGGATGTTCTTTTTAGTTCGGTTGCCGAAGCAGCGGGAAAACAGTCAATTGGAGTCATTCTAACCGGAATGGGAAAAGATGGCGCCGAGGGCTTGTTAAAAATGAAAAAAAAGGGCGCCTATACCATTGGTCAGGATGAAAAGACATCCATTGTTTACGGAATGCCCATGGTTGCCTATAATATTGGCGGGGTAGAAAAACAATTGCCGCTGGAAAAGATTTCCGACGAAATTGTCCGTGTATTATCAAAATAATAATATCCCGCAATCGCTTGCGGGCGGGTAATACCCGCCCCTACGCATCCGGCAAACCCCGTAGGGGCGATTCTCAATCGCCCGCAAACGCAAATACCACACAAACGTTGACGGGCGGGTAATACCTGCCCCTACGCATCTGGCTAACCCCGTAGGGGCGATTATCAATCGCCCGCACGCCCACAAACTTTTTTTATATCTTTTTCTAAAGTTTTTTATTATAATGACGATATGTATAACAGAAGATAAAAATGACTTTATAAATAAAAGAATTAAGAAATTAAAAATAAAGGTTTAAATGAGTAAGAGGAGGTTTAGCCATGAAAATAGGATTAGCAAATAATAACACCACAGTTCAATCAAAGATTGGACAAGAGGCAACAACAGAGTCGACACGTAAAGTTGACGCTCAAGAAAGCAAAAAAAACGTCGCAAAAAGTAAAACCGACAGCACTGAAATTTCAAGCAATCATAATACATCTTTTGAAGACAGTCGTCTTAATGTCGCAAAGTCTTCTATTTTGTATGATGTCACCGTGAAAGAGTCGAATCGATTGAGTGAATTAAAGGAAGCTGTAAATAACGGAACCTACAATGTCTCAGCTGATTCAATTGCAGCAGCAATTTTAAAAAAATAGTAAAACGATTTTTTGAGGAGGCTTAAAATGTCTGAAAATAAAAATTATAAACAAATATTGGATAACTTTTATGACTATCTTTTCGGGGTTATTAAGCTTCATCGAGAAATGATACCTAAACTGAAAGATGAGCTGATGCTGATACAAAGCGGAAGTCTCGATGAATTAAGTATCAACCTGAATCATCAGCAGCTGTTTATTTATCAAACAAAGAATTTCGCT
The DNA here is from genome assembly GCF_008086615.1 of Acetobacterium tundrae. GTDB lineage: Bacteria > Bacillota > Clostridia > Eubacteriales > Eubacteriaceae > Acetobacterium > Acetobacterium tundrae. The sequence continues at coordinate 64,901 of NZ_RXYB01000017.1, read as the reverse complement.
GAGGATGTTGCGGGCTATATGAATGAACTTGATGTGAACGGAAAGAATTTATCTGAAGTCATCAAACAGCTTCCCAGTGATGAACAGATGCGGTTTGATGAACTGCTCAGTCAATTTGAAAAAACCAGCAGGGAGATCCAGTTTTACAAAGAAAAATGTCAAACTCTTCTTGAAATGAAACTTCATCTGGTCAAGAAAAATATCGCTCAATCTAAATTAAAGAGTGATAAAACAACGTATCAGGAAGATGGAACAGAAGTGGGGAGTATCAACTTTCCAAGAGCTTTTGAGAAAAGTATTTAAATAAAGGAGAAATAATATGGCTGGATCATTTGTATCATTTCAAGTGGCTAGTAGAGCACTGGAAGCAAGTCAGGCATCGATTAATGTAACTGGGAACAATATCGCCAACGTCAATACGGATGGGTATACCAGACAACGAGTGGATGTTAATGCCGTCACTTCCAGCGGGATGACGGAGAAATATGCCAACAATGAAGCAAAAACTGGTCTTGGCGCCGAAGCTGTACGAACCACTCAAACACGAGATACCTATATTGATACGCGTTACCGTAACCAAAAATCGGAAACGAGTAGTTATGATACTAAGGTTTCTGGTTTGACGGATTTACAGAGTGTTTTTGATGAAGCGGATACAGAGGCACTTCAAAGCGAATTGTCCAGCTTTACTAAGGATTTGCAGACTTTTTCTACGACACCGACCAGCACGGATATTGCCGGAACCATTCTATCATCTGCTCAAAAGGTAACCCAGTACATTAATATGTATGCCGACCGCGTTGCAGAAGTTAAAACGGAACAAATTCAGAATTTAGATATTGCTGTTAACAGTGATTTCAATACGGATGTTAAAAACATTGCCAGTTTAAATAAGCAAATTAGAGAAGAAGAAATACACGGAAATACACCCAACGATTTGTATGATCAGAGAAATACCCTCATTGATAAACTATCAAGCGTTGCTGCCATTAAAGTCAGCAGTACCCCGGAAAAGATATCGAATGATTTAACCATTTCAAATTTAAGCATCTCCATTATTGATCCGGCAACAAATAAGAGCATCGCAATTGTTGATAATGACAAGTACAGCACGTTAAGTTATAAAGATGATACGGCTACTAATACAATCAGACTTTCAATAACAGATGCCAATGGGGATGAGCAAACGGATGTTAATAATTATTTTTCAAATGGCACGGTTAAAGGCTATTTAGATATTCTTAACGGCAAGGGAAGCTATGCGACAGGTACTGAGAACACGGCTCAGGGAATTCCTTATTATTCAAAGATGATGGATGTTTTTGCAAATAAATTTGCCAGCGTACTGAATAATATTAATGCGAATGTTACGACAACCGCCACTGATGGCACGACAACGGTTGCCCCAGGAACGGCTAAACCTTTGTTTACCAGTTCAGATGGGATATCAACCAATAACATTACCGCAGCAAATATTCAGGTATCATCAGCATGGTTGAAAAAAGCTACCTATATTACCACAACAGCAACTGCTACGAGTACCACGTCTGGAAGTGACGACAATATTCTGCGAATGGTTTCAGCCATGAATGATGACCAGACGACATTTAAAGATGATTCTGGAAACACAACTTTTAAAGGAAGCTACAATAAATATATGACCAGTTTATTGACCGGACTTTCCACAGATGTGAAACTTAACACGAGTTTTCAGACGACCGCTAAAAGTGTATTAGGTACAATTAATACCTCCAGAGAATCAGTTTCAGGGGTTTCTCTTAATGAAGAGGGTGTTAACCTGACTGCTTATCAAAAGGTCTATAATGCGGCTGTCAAATATTTTAATATTTTAGATGAAAATCTGGATAAGATCATTAATACGATGGGAACTTGATTTTACGGTGCCATTTTAGCAAAGCAAAAAATAACTTAGGAAGGAATAAATAAAAATGAGAATTACATATAAAATGACAACCGGAAATTATACTACGAATTTAAATAATTTATCAACAGATTTGGACAAGCTAAACAACCAGGTTGCCTCCGGTCGAAAATTTTCAAGCACTTCCGAGGATGTTTCATCAGCCGTAAAAGCCTATCAGGTCAGAAGAGATTTGACAAAGGTGGAAGGCTATCAAAATAATATCGCTTCTGCTCAGGATTTTATGGACAACTCTGAATCATCCATCAGTGGCATTCAGACTTCGCTTTTAGAAGCAACAGATAAAACACTTCAGGGGATGAACGGCACCCAAAGTGTGAACGAACGTAAAATTATCGCAACACAGCTTCGTACCATGCAAAGCGAATTACTGGATACTCTCAACACCAAGTCATCGGATACATATATTTTTGGTGGGAGCAACACCGAAACAAAACCGTTTAGTCTGGGGACAGATGGTAAACTGGTCTATAATGGTCAAAAAGTAGATGATTTGGCGGATGGAAGTACGGCATTAGCGAATCTGCAGAGTGATTCTCTCTATGTCGATATCGGGCTAGGCGTATCTTTTAAAGAACCTTCTGGTGAAGTCGATAAAAATTCAGTGTTCAACTATTCGACTCCGGGTATTGATCTTGTTGGAAATGGCGTTTCAAAAACAGCGACAACGGATGCGTCTGGAAATGTCCTAAAAGATACCGATGGAAATATCATATATGCTGATGATAAGGTTACGATCGATGGAAAAGCACAAACTATTTCAAATAATGTTTACGACCTGCTCGGGCAAATTGCTAGTGAGTTTGAGTCCCCCAGTTATTCTTTTGACACGTTGAATACGCTCTACGGAAAATTTCAGCAAGCAACTCAGAATCCCAGTCTTTCCATTACCAAAATAGGTGAAAAAACCAATTATTTAAGTTTTATGACGACACGGTATGAAGACCAGAATTATAACTTAGAGAAAAAACAAACGGCTGTAGAAGGGGTCGACGCCGCTTCCACTTATCTTGAATTTTCAACCCAACAGGTAGCATATAAAGCCGCCCTTCAAATGGGAAGCAAGCTCATTCAGCAATCCGTTTTTGATTACATGTCATAATATAAAATTTTATAGGATTAATGCTTGTAGGAGGAGAGATGGAACCTTTAATTACAATAGAAACTGTCCCAATAGAGATAAAATTTGTAAAAAAAGAACCGCTGAAGTTATCAGCGGTTAATTCAACCCAGGTCAGCGTCGCTCAGGAAGACGGAAAAAAAAGCATCACGTCTAATCCGATTCGTATTCCCATCCAGGATTCTTTTAAGCCGAGTTCAGCGTATAATTGGGATCATTCAACGTATACGGCAACGGCGGATTATGGTGAGGATGGAAATTTAAACCTTAATATTCAAATGGAAGATGGCGACGCAAAGGCAATCCGTTTTGAACAATCAACCAGAGACATCAATGCCATCGCCGGCTTGTTACCAACAACGGTGCAAAGCGGGAACGATGAACAAAACAATATGGAAATCAGCTTTAACATGAGTGGGCTTTCCAGTAGCACGTCAACGGCTGATAATACCGGTACCCAGTTTTATCCACCGGATCTGGAGTTGGTCGTCACGCAGCGGCCGGATGTGATTATTAAATATGTTGGCGGACCCATCTATGTTCCGCCGAGTTCCAATCCTGATTACAAACCAATAGAAGGCGTTGGACCGTTATATGTTCCGCTCAGCGCAGCTCCGGATTACAAACCGGTGGCCGGGAGTACCGAAAAGGTTTTAAATGAAGAAGGACAAAAACTTGATCAAAGAGTCTAACTTCACTCAATTGCCATTATGTTTTATTCTGAAAAGTAAAATAAAATTCTTTAAATGCTTGGGAAAACACCAAAACAATTTAGAGAATTTTTTTATTTTTTGAAAAAGAACCCTAAAGTATTTTATGCCCGGGACGATATTAATAACAAGAACGTAAGAGTTAAACGAGTTGGCCGATTTTGCACAGCTTGAAAGTTCAAAATTGTTATCCAGTATCGGAGCAATTGACGGATTGACAAAAAGAAAAAAACAATAGAAAAAAACTTATTTTTTTCTAAAGTATCCGGAAAGATGGTCGATATAAATAGCATGAGCGAAAAAGCTTGAACATTTGGCAGACCTTGCGTACGAAGGAAGGCCTAAACAATTCCCCAGGTCGGGGGTCATCGGCCAATAAAAAAATGGAGGAACAAAAAAATGAGAATCAATCATAACATCGCAGCGTTAAACACTTATAACAAATTGGCAGCGAATACAGCCGCAACATCTAAATCGTTGGAAAAATTATCATCTGGTTTGAAAATTAACAAAGCTGGAGATGATGCAGCCGGTTTAGCAATTTCAGAAAAAATGCGTGGACAGATCAGCGGCTTGGATACAGCTTCCAATAATGCTAATGATGGTATTTCTTTAATACAGACAGCTGAAGGTGCTTTAAGCGAAACCCATTCAATTTTACAGAGAATGAGAGAATTAGCTGTTCAGTCTTCAAATGATACCAATACCACATCCGATCGTAAAGAAATTCAAAAGGAAATTTCCCAGTTAACATCGGAAGTAGACCGAATTTCCACCGATACCGAGTTCAATACCCAGAAACTTTTGAACGGCGATAAAGCAACAAAAGTTAATACAAATGGCTATACAGGAATTACTAATACTTCTGATATAAGTGTAGATGCCAGTGTGGCAACAGGTTCTTATACAGCCACTGTTAGTGTTCAAGCTGCAACGGGCTCGGTATCAACTGATTATACGCAAAAAGCTCATGTAATTTCTGGAACAGCGGCAAGTAGTGTTAAAATGGATGCAGGAGCAGTATCTGGTTCACATACAGGTACGGTAGTACGTAAAGATACAGGTGTCGTAGGAAACAGTTTGACAGCTACAAGTGGTAATGTTGATACGATGGCTTCTGGACTTAAATTAGAGGCAGGCACTTATACAATCGTAACTAAAAAGACAGGTGCAGCTGGATCTGGTATAGCTGTCTTTGAATTGCAGGATTCTACAGGGGCTAAAATTGGTAGTGGTGTTGCTAGTGCTAGTGGTGTTGTATCATCAATTAAATTTAAAATTGGTACAACTAGTGGAACATTAACAGCTACTGGTGCGACTACGCTTAGTGGCAAATCATCATTTACGGTTTCAAATGCCTATAAATATTCTGGTGGTAGTGTAACTGCTAATGGTGCAACGGATAGTGCTAATAAAGTTACAGTTAGCTTATCAAGTACAGCAAAAATAGGCAATACATTTAAAATTGGCGTCGATGTTGGTTCAGCGACAAAACCTACTGAGGATATAACTGGTGCTGATTTGGGGGCAGGAACTTATTCATTGACCGTTACGAATTATGATAAAACTGCAAAGACGGCCACACTTGCTCTTCAGGATTCAAAAGGAAATGCGATTAAAGATTCGCAAGGAAAAGCTATTACATATACCGGTACAGTAGCTACAGGCACTAAAATAAATCTTGCAGGAGTAAAACTGTCGGGAGGTGCAATTACAGGTACCAGTTCAACTCAATTTACAATTACAAAAGCAGCGGTTTCGTCAGTTAAATTAACAAATTCTGTAACCAACAGCGCAGTTGATGGCATTTCATTTAAGTTAAATGAAAAAGCTGTAGATAAAGATACATTTAATGTTGATGTTGATTCAAGCAATCAGATGAAATTTCAGATTGGTGCCAATCAGAGTCAGAGTACTTCCTTGTCAGTTGCTGCAATGGGATCCACAGATTTAGGAATCGACAAATTAGATTTAACAACTCAAAGTGGTGCAGATGCTGCAATCACAACGATTGACTCAGCTATTACAAATGTATCTTCAGAACGTGCTAAACTTGGTGCTGTTCAGAATCGTTTGGAACATACCATTAACAACTTAAGTACATCATCAGAAAATGCAACATCGGCTGAATCTCGTATCCGTGACGTTGATATGGCAAAAGAAATGACAGAATTCACTAAGAACAATATTCTTTCTCAAGCTGCCCAGTCAATGCTGGCTCAAGCCAACAAACAACCACAGAATGTTCTTTCATTATTACAATAATTAATTTAAATATTTCTTATTCATTAAAACTTTTCAATCAAAGGCCACCTTCGGGTGGTTTTTTTATGTTTAAGTTTTGAAAATCTTGTATTATTATGTTAGAATGTCTGTATGATACTACGAGAAGAATTTAGTTCTGGTCAAGACAAAATGTCAGGGGATATAAAATTCAATTTGAAAACTAAGACAAAACTAAATAATTGTCAATTTTTGTCGATAATAGTAATAACATTAATTTGATATTGTTAATCATGAGTACATCAACAAAATGTTGATAATAAAGGACTATGTTTAAAGAAAGAAGGTAGAAAATGAATATTTATATACAGGATGAAGTCTTAGAATTTGATAACGACCCAAAGATTACGAAACAAATATTTGATGCAATTAATGAATACCTGAATAAAAGAGAATTGAAATTCTCGCATCTGATCATTGATGGTATTTCAGTTTATGAAAATATCTTTACTTATTTTTCTGATAATATCAACAAAATGGAAAAGGTTGAAGTTGTTCTTCAAACAATCACTGAGTTAGTCAATGAAACGATCATCACAGCGGATAACTATATAAATAATGCAATTCCACTAATAACTGAATTGGCAGAAGAATTCTATCAGCAATTCAATGATAAAACCTGGTTGAAATTAAATGATTTGTTTGAGGGAATTCAATGGCTTATTGAATCACTGACCCAAATTGATTCAATCAAAAATTTAAATGAGATTGTTAATAATTATGAAGTTTGGAATGAATACGTTCAAGAAGTCTCAAAACTCAGTGTTATTATTCCAGAACTTGAAGCTGTCATTATTGGGAAAGACGTTATTTCGATCGGGGATATGCTTTTATATGAAATAACACCTGCTTTTGAAAGTATGTCGGATAAATTAGGATTCCTGTTACCAAAGATGGGGGCTAATCATGTTAGCTGATAATATTGTATTTTTGAAGAAAAATTATCCAACACTATATGAAGCATTAAAAAATGATGAAGATAAGATCAAGAAAAGTTCAATTGTGTTGGAAGATACGAAAAATAATTATAAGACGTTAAAAATGACAAAAGGCGATAAAACTCTTTATTTACACAGTAAATACGACCCAATTCGGGAAGCAGAGTCCATTATCGATAAATTAGAGGAAAGAGAAGAGATTGATACAAATTCTCATGTTATATTTTATGGCCTGGGGTTGGGCTATCATATTGATGCTTTTGTAAGGCGATTTCCAGATACAACCTTTTCACTTTATGAGCCTTCAGAGGAAGTATTTGAAATTTTTTTAAATTATAAAAAATTGAAAGATTTGCCAATAAAAAAAATGATTGCAGTTCAATGCGAAGTTAATACTGAAGCAATGGATGACTTCTTTAATACAGTTTTAATAAATACAGATAAAAAAACGATTATTATGGATTTGCCAATTTATCAAAATGCGTTTGAAGAACAGTACACTCAGTTTTCAAACAGATTTATGGAAGCAATTAAAAGTAAAAGAAGTTTATTGAACACAAACTATTCTTTTCAAAATAGATGGATCCTCAACAGTGTCAATAACTTTGATAAAGTGTTGAATACACCAAATATATTGATGCAGGATAAAAATAATTTTAAAAATAAAACGGCTATTTTAGTTTCTGCAGGACCATCACTAGATTACGAAATTGAAAACTTGCATACTATTAAAGAAAAGGGATTAGCATACATATTTAGTGTTGGATCGGCGATTAATACATTACTCTATAATGATATATTACCAGATGCAATGTGTACCTATGATCCTAAAGAAGAAAATAGAACCGTATTTAAAAAAGTTAATGAGATGAAGATTAATACAATACCGATGTTGTTTGGTAGCAGTGTTGGCTATGAAGTATTAAAAGATTATACAGGTCCACAATATCATATGATTACTTCTCAAGATACTGTGTCCAATTATTTTCTTAAAGAAAAAGATGGTAAAGAAATTGATAAAGTTAATGATGCACCATCTATTGCAGTGGTAACATTGGAATTATTGAGTAAGCTTGAATTCTCAACAATTATTCTTGTCGGTCAAAATCTTGCTTATAAAGACGAAAAAAACTATGCTAAAGGTATAGATTATCATCAAAATGATATCGAGGAAATAAAGGAGCAAAAAATAAAAGATGTTTTGGGCAATGAAATTCTAACAAGTGTTTCTTTTAATGATATGAGAAAGCAGATGGAATTTTACATTAAATCATTAAATATTTCAGTTATTAATACAACCGTTGGTGGTGCACAGATTGAAGGGGCTAAATTCATCCCAATGGATAATGTGATAAATGATATTCTGCAGCATAAAATTGTTCAAGGGGATGAATTTAAAAGTTTGATGCAATCAGATTTATATGACAAAGAATATCTTCAGTCAAAGATAAATTTATTGGACGATGAATTTACAGATTATGTGGGGTTATTATCAAAAATAAAGCAGCATATCTTAAAAGTAAGAGAATTACTCGACATTTCAAATACAAAACAGGCTGGTATCATGTACGAAAGGCTAGACAGTTACATTGTAAAGCTCGAAGCTAATGATTTTTTTAATGTAATCGCTATGCCAATGAACCGTGTACAATATGAAATATTGTCAAATGATGTTCAACGAATCAAAAGGGAGAAAAATGAATTAAAGCGTTTAAAGCGGTTAATTAAACACATAAAGCCAGTTTTTGATCTTTTGTATATTGATAACAATAATAATTTAAACCAAAATATAATGAAAGTACTTTCAAATAATATTAACAATTTTGTGGAAACAAAATAATTTGATTATGGGATAGGATTGCCTTTTGTAATTACTATACAATAAAAGACAATGATTCTTATGTATTAAAAGTTAATAAAATGATGAGGAATTAATATGGCTAATTTGAATATTGCAGGCAGAAAAATAGGAAAAGACTACCGACCATTGGTTATTGCCGAGATTGGTATAAATCATGAGGGAAGTTTAAAAACTGCTTTTGAGATGGTGGATGCAGCACATAGTGCCGGAGCAGAAGTAATTAAGCATCAAACCCATGTTGTTGAAGACGAGATGTGTAAAGAAGCTAAAAAAATTATTCCGGGTAATACTGATGTTTCAATTTACGAAGTAATGGCCAGATGTGCTTTATCAGAAGAAGATGAAATTAAACTGAAGGAGTATGTTGAAAGCAAGGGTATGATTTTTATAAGTACACCATTTTCAAGAGCAGCCGCGGATCGGTTGGAAAGAATGGGAGTAGTCGCATACAAAGTTGGATCGGGTGAAATGAACAACTATCCATTGTTGGATCATATTGCTTCATTCGGTAAGCCAATGATTGTTTCTACCGGTATGAATAATATTGGAAGCGTGAGAAAAGCCGTCGAGATATTGGAAAAAAGAGGAGTTCAATATGCTTTGCTGCATACAACCAACTTATATCCTACCCCACCGGAGTTAGTTAGATTGGGCGCAATGCAGGAACTGGAAAGGGAATTTCCGAATGCAATTATCGGGTTGTCGGATCACACCATTAATAATAATGCTTGTCTTGCGGCAGTTGCATTGGGTGCTTCAGTGTTGGAAAGACATTTTACCGATCGCTCAGATAGACCTGGCCCGGATATTATATGTTCAATGACGCCAGATCAGTTGCACGACTTGATAATTGGATCAGTAGAAATTGCAAAAATGAGAGGCGGTAAAAAAGAAGCTGTTAAAGAGGAACAAGTGTCAATCAATTTCGCTTTTGCAACAGTTGTTTCCATTAAACCGATCCATAAGGGGGATCTATTTACGCAAGAAAATATTTGGGTTAAAAGACCTGGTACAGGTGAAATTAAAGCTGTGCATTATGAAAATCTAATTGGAAAAAGATCAATAAGAGATATTCCTGAGGATGAACAACTTAAATGGAATGATGTGAAATAGGGATGGGGAACAAGAAGAAAAAAGTACTTTTCCTTACCGGCACACGTGCTGACTATGGTAAAATGAAACCGCTGATGAGTGCAATAGAAGAAAATAATAAATTCGAATGTCATGTGTTTGTAACCGGTATGCACACATTAAAAGAGTTTGGTGATACAAAAAATGAAATCATTAAAGATGGGTTTAAAAATATTCAAGTATATATGAACCAGATTATTGAAGAACCGATGGACCTAGTTTTGGCCAATACTATCAATGGTTTTAGTCGTTATATTAGAGAATTGGAGCCAGACATGATTATTTTACACGGTGATAGAGTTGAAGCTCTAGCTGGTGCAATCACCGGTGCACTGAATAATGTATTAGTAGCTCATATCGAAGGTGGAGAATTATCAGGTACGATTGATGAATCGATTAGGCATGCAATATCCAAACTTGCACATGTGCATTTCGTTTCAAACGTTGATTCAAAAAAACGGTTGTTACAACTGGGTGAAAGTGAACAATCGGTTTTTGTTCTTGGTTCTCCTGATATTGATTTAATCATGAAAGAACCCAGTATGGATTTTGAGTTTATAAAAAAAAGGTATGAGATTCCTTTTGATTTATATTCTGTTTTGATGTACCATCCTGTCACTACAGAATTAGAAAATTTAAAACAAAATGTAAAACAGGTTGTCGACGCAATTATCGAAAGTGGCGATAATTGCATCGTGATACATCCGAATAATGATTCTGGTTATAAAGATATACTTGAAGAATACAATCGGTTTAGTGATTTTAAACAAATAAAATGTTTCCCATCAATAAGATTTGAATATTTTCTTCAAATTTTGAAGAATGCCAAATATTTGATTGGAAATTCCAGTGCCGGTATTCATGAGGCACCTGTAATTGGAATTCCAAGTATAAATATTGGTTCAAGACAAAAAAATAGATTTAATCATGAGACAATTATTAACTGTTCAGATTCATCCAAAGATATCTTAAGGTCGATTGAAATAGCCAGAAAAATGAAAAATTTAAATAAGACAAATCATTTTGGAGATGGTAATAGCAGAGAAAATTTCATTAAAATTATGTTAGATGAAAATGTTTGGAAAATATCGAGACAAAAAGTATTTAATGATATAATTTATAATGAATGAATTAACCGAATTATATAACAAGATTTAAAAAAACAATGATGTTAAACTGTTTTGAAAGGAAAGTTATATGTATAAAGGAATGAGATTTTTGGCTATCATACCCGCAAGAGGTGGGTCTAAGAGCATTCCAAAAAAAAACATTAAAGATTTGATTGATAAACCTCTAATTGTATGGTCAATTCAAGCTGCAAAAAAATCTAAATATCTTGATAGAATTATTGTATCGACTGATGATGAAGAAATTAAAAATGTTTCGCTGGATTATGGTGCAGAAGTTCCTTTTTTAAGACCACAGGAGTTGGCAAAAGATGATACGCCAAGTTCAGAAGCAATTTATTATACAATGAAGAAATTAATTGATGATGCGAATGAAAAATTTGAGTATCTTATACTACTTCAGCCCACTTCACCACTAAGAGATGAAAAGCATATCGATAATGCAATTGAAATGCTTTTGGAGAAAAAAGAACAGTTTGATTCTCTTGTTTCGGTAACTGAATTAGAACATCCTGTATACTGGAATAGAGTTATTGGTAGTCGGCAAGAATTAAATAGTTTTCTTGAGTACGATAAAGATAAACTTTTTAGAAGGCAAGATTTTGAAAAAACTTTTCGATTAAATGGTGCAATTTATTTAATAGAAGTAGGAATTTTCATGAAATATAAAAGCTTTGAAACGGATTCAACAATGGCGTTTTTTATGGATAGAATATCATCAACTGATATAGATACAAAAGATGATTTCGAGATAGCTGAGTTTTATCTTAGAAATAAAACTTTAACAAAGAGAATAAACAATAGGGAAATATAATTATTTTTGCCACTGGAAAGGTAAATTATTGGATTTGTATTAGTTTGGATAAGATAATTGTAGATCTGCAAGTTATAAGTTGATTAAATCTTTTAGAAATTTTGCGAGTCTAGTATATCCTTCAAAGTAAGAATAAACAGAAAAATTGAGCTTTTTTAATGTATAGTTAAGGAGAAATAATTCATGAAGGTAGTATTATTAGCAGGTGGTTTGGGTACACGAATATCTGAGGAATCACATTTAATACCAAAACCGATGATTGAGATTGGTGAAAAACCGATTTTATGGCATATTATGAAATATTATTCAAGCTTTGGATATAATGAGTTTATCATTTGTTTAGGTTACAAAGCTTATGTGATTAAAGAGTTTTTTGCTGATTATTTTTTGCATACATCGGATATTACATTTGATTTAGCAAATAATAAAATGATCGTCCATAATAATTATTCAGAACCTTGGAAGGTAACACTTGTTGATACAGGTTTAAATACGATGACTGGTGGTCGTGTGAAGCGAATTCAAGAGTACATTGGAAACGAATCATTTATGTTAACCTATGGTGATGGTTTGAGTGATGTGGATATATCAGCATTAGTTAACTTTCACAAATCACATGGAAAAATTGCTACCATGACAGCAATTCAGCCAGAGGGACGTTTCGGAGTTTTAGATATTGAAAGCAATAGTATTAATTCTTTTAGAGAAAAAAACAAGGAAGACAGTGGATGGATTAATGGGGGCTTTATGGTTTTGAATCCAGAAATATTTGATATTATTGAAGGAGATACCGTTGTTTTTGAAGAGGAACCTTTAGAAACAATGGCTAATCATGGAGAATTAATGGCGTATAAGCATTCTGGCTTTTGGCAATGCATGGATACGCAACGAGATAAACAAAAGTTGGAAGAATTTTGGAATACTGGAAAGGCACCGTGGAAGGTATGGTAGTCGATATTAATTATTATAAAGGCAAAAGGGTCTTTATAACTGGTCATACAGGTTTTAAAGGCTCATGGTTATCAAAAATTCTAATTAATGCAGGTGCTGAGGTAACAGGATATAGCCTTGAACAAAAAAAAGAACTTAATCTATTTACAATTGCAGGAATTGAAAAAGGCATAAATTCGATAGTTGGTGATGTGCGAAATCTGGAATATTTACAAAAAATGATAAATGAAACAAAGCCCGAATTTGTTTTTCATTTGGCAGCACAACCGATTGTGAGCGACTCTTACAAGGAACCCGTATATACTTATGAAACAAATGTTATGGGAACTGTCAATATTCTAGAAGCTATTCGACATTGTGAGAGTGTGAGGTCTTTTTTAAATGTGACGACGGATAAAGTTTATGAAAACAAAGAGTGGTGCTGGGGCTATCGTGAAAATGATCGCCTGAGCGGTTTTGACCCATATTCTAATAGCAAATCATGCAGTGAGCTGGTAACTCAAAGTTACAAGCAATCATTTTTTGGAGATACTAGAGTTGCAATTTCAACAGCAAGAGCAGGTAATGTAATAGGTGGTGGAGATTTTGCTAAGGATCGGATTATTCCTGACTGTGTACGAGCAATCATGCGTGAAGAATCAATTGTCGTACGAAATCCGTACTCCATTCGCCCATACCAACATGTATTGGAACCATTATTTGTTTATTTGTTAATAGCAAAGAAGCAGCAGGATAATGCTAAGTACGCAGGCTGTTATAATGTGGGACCAGATGAACAGGATTGGATAACAACGGGTGAATTGGTTTCATTATTTTGCGAAAATTGGGACAACGGTTTATGTTGGGAAAAGCACTTTAAAGGTGGTCCTCATGAAGCGAATTTTTTAAAATTGGATTGCTCAAAGTTAAAAAATACATTTGGTTGGAAACCACATTGGAATATAAAAACAGCAGTGAAAAAGACGATTGAATGGACAAAGTGCTTTTTAGATAATAATGATGTGGACGAATGTATGGATAGACAAATTGATGAATATTTTTATCTGAATAAAAATTAAAAAAAATATTTTCATATTATAATGGATACTGAACAAACCGAACTCCCCAATAACACTGACTTTAAAGGGGTTTCATGAAATAATAAGTGCAAGAGAAATGTGTGAAAACACTCAAAAACCTTGCACATCGGGTGAATTACATATATAAATTCAGTGGTAATCAGATCAGTTTCAGCGATTTCAAACAACCCAGAGGATGCGGCTCTGCCGTACAAGAATATTCAGTCGATTGTTATTTTGAACCTGCGCAAGGTTCTTTACGCCATTTTAAATTTTTTATGCCAGCATTGAATGGGTTCAGTGTTTATCAAAAATTGGTAATTGTTCAGTAGACATTAATGTAGGTGATCGAATTAGAGAATATGTAAGAAAAAATGATGGATAAGTTTTTTTATGGAACAAAGCGTTTATAACGCGATTTTCCAAGGGCAGATAAAATATTGCCACCAATATACAAATACACACCACTTATACTCTGATGTAATATTTGTCATATGAGAAAATCATTAAATTGAGAAAACCAATGGGTTTTTATACCCAAAGAGAAATCGAAGATGCTGTTAGTAATCATGAAATTGTTCATTTGACAAGCACTTTCCTGATTACGAACCGCGCTTGGTTTGAAGTTACTAATAATCCGGAGAATGAGGAGTTTAAGAGATATCAGTTATTAACCCCATGGAAGAATGAGCCAGCATTTCCGGATAGAAGGAATGCCATAAAGAAAGCGACACAATTCTTTGTGGATTATCTGCCAAAAGCATTTGTTATAGCCTTCGCAGAAATGATATACAACTCTTTTAGAATTTATAACATTAAGAAATTGCAGAAGAAGTATCGTAAAGCAATTTTGCTTTATGACTTTTTAGGACAGGAGCAGTGAATTTGAATAAAAATATACAGATTTTGGATTGCACATTACGAGATGGGGGCCTTGGTCTAGAAGATGCTGAAAAGAATAAGATTGCCTCTATCAGATTTACAGAAAAGGACGCTTGTTCTGTAGCAGAAAATCTTACATTATCAGAAATAGATATTATTGAATTAGGTTCAATTGAGATAACACCTGATGATCGGCGGGGGTTTTGTATATATCAGGATATTCAGAGTATTTCAAAGGTCATGCCTAAAAAGAAAAATGGGAATCAATTATTTGCTGCTTTATACAGGGGGCCGGATACACCGATTGAAGACATACCTGAGTGGAATCCGTCATTATGTGAGGCCGTTCGAGTGATTATAAGATATTCTGAACTCCAGAAATCACTTGATTTTTGTGCAGCACTATCTACAAAAGGATACAAAGTATTTGTGCAACCAATGCTTACGATGAGATATAGTGATGAAGAAATTAAGGACTTAATACAAAAATCCAATAAGATGGGTGCATATGCCCTTTATTTTGTTGATAGTTATGGATATATGCAAGCTTCGGACGTGATGAGATTATTCAAGGTATATGATCAGGGATTAGATAAGAACATCCGAATTGGATTCCATTCACATAACAATATAAATTTGGCTCTGAGCAATGTTCTTTCATTTATTGAAATAAATACAGAAAGAAAAATCATAGTGGATTCATGTTTGCTTGGAATGGGGCAAGGCGCAGGAAATCTGCAGACAGAACTGTTTATCGGGTATTTGAAACAGAATCAAGAAATCAGATATTCTTATTCTAGAGTGCTAGAAGCCTGTGAGATTATAGAAAACTATACTGAACAGGGATCCTGGGGCTATTCTGTAACAAGACTTCTTCCAGCGATATATAAAACTGCCTATAAGTACGGAATTGCGTTGAGATATCATTATCGCTTAAGGTACAGCGAGATGGATGTTGTATTATCAGAAATGCCTGAAGATTTACGTCAGAGATACACTCCTGAAAATACTGTGAACTTATTAGAAAGAACAGGTTTTTTTGAAGAAATAAAGGTAGAAGGATAGAGAATATGAAAGTTGCTGAATACATTGCAAAAAAGCTTATAGATCAACATGTGACCGATGTGTTCGGTATTCCTGGTGGAGTTATTTTGGACTTGATTTATGCTTTTGATAAGTGTCCCGGTATTAATGCTCATTTGAGCTACCATGAACAGGCTGCTGCATTTGAGGCGTGTGGATACGCTCAGGTTAATCATTCACTTGGTGTAGCTTATGCAACACGTGGACCCGGATTTACAAACTTAATCACTGGAATTGCGGATGCATATGCTGACTCCCTCCCAGTATTGTTTATAACAGCACATAGTGGATTGGCTGTTGGCCATGAGCAAAGATTTGAGCAGGAACAGGAAATGGATACTGTTCAGATGGTTAAATACATCACAAAGTTTGCTTCAACGGTTGAATGTATTGATCAAGTTGAGGCAAAGATTGATGAGGCTATTTCAAAGGCTCTAACAGGAAGAAAAGGTCCTGTGCTATTGGATTTTTCTACAAGTCTCTGGAATGAAGATGTTGAAAATGACTGTAGCCAGAGCAAATCAAATGCTAAGCATAATGTAGTGGGAACGCTAGCGTGTGAGAGTATTTGGAAAATAATCGAAAAGGCTCAAAGACCTGTTTTTTTGTTAGGCGATGGTATACGTCAGGCCAACGTGTGCTATAAGTTATCAAACTATATTAATGATATAGGAATACCAGTGCTAACAAGCAGAGGTGCACAGGATACCGGAAGAGCATGCAGGGAATATTACGGTTATATAGGCAGTCATGGAATTCGGTATAGTAATTTCATTTTTGCAAAAGCTGATTTAGTAATTTCGATGGGGAACAGATTAGCCTTCCCTGTTAAGTCAGAAAGCTTTCAGAAAGCTATTCAAAATAAAACAATAATTCGTATCGAATGTGATGAAAATGAATTAAAGAGAGCAATTCCTAATTCTATAGTTTTCAAAGAGGAGCTTAGCAATTTTGTTCAGGGAATCAAAGAACAGAGTATAAAAACAAGTAATTATGAATCATGGCTGAATGTATGCAGAGAACTAAAAAGACATTTGTGTAGAACCGATTGCAATGACATAGTTGACACTGTTTCCGATATCTTTAGGAAAATTTCTGATGAAACTATTGTTGTCGCGGATGTTGGAAATAATGAATTTTGGTTATCGAGGGCATATGAAATTTCGGGAATCAAAAATCGTATTTTGTATTCAAAGTCATTTGGCGCATTGGGGTGCGGAATTGGTAAAGCTATAGGGGCCTATTATAAGACAAAAAAGCCAATTCTCTGCGTGGTAGGGGATCAAGGCTTGCAGTTAAACATACAAGAGTTGCAGTTGATGACTCAAGAGAAGCTGCCAATCACTATATTTGTTGTTAATAATCATTCTTCAGGGATGATAAAAGATAGACAAAAGTCAAGAGAAAAATTTGTTCATACCACTTTAGATAGTGGTTTTATGACACCAAAATTTAACTTAATTGCTCAGGGATATGGGATAGACTATTTACAGCTAACTGATGATGTAACAGATAAAAATAAGATTCTTGAAGCTGTTAAAAAACCTATTATTATTGAAAGATTTTTTGATGAAAGTATTGGTCTTCAACCAAGCCTCCCTAAAGGAAAACAGATGCAGGATATGACACCTGAAATAGACAGGGACTTATTCAAAAAATTGTCAGAGTTATAGGAGAAAGGTAATGAGTGTATATTCAAATAAAACAGTTCTTGTAACGGGAGCTACAGGCCTCATAGGAGGACGTATCGTTGATGTTTTTATGAAAAAGGGAGATGTGAGAGTTGTTGCTTTAAGTCGTTGCGATAAAAAGCTTAGAAAGGGATTTCTTGAATATTTGGAAAACCCCAATTTTGAAATTATTGCGCAGAACATTAGTGAACCATTGACTATCGAGAAACCTATTCATTATATATTCCATGCAGCAGGACCTATGGAAGGGAAAATTATAAAAAACTATCCAATGGATGTTATTAATCCAAATCTCGTGGGGACAATCAAATGTCTAGAGTTTTTAAAGAATCAGGAAAAAAAATCAGGAATTAAGGGTAGAATGATCTTGTTTTCATCCGTAACAGTTTACGGTAATAATACAGATCAAGATATAACAGTTGGTGAATGTGATACGAGAGTAACGGAAACACTTGATGCTATTAGTGCTCCATATTCTCAGTCAAAGAGAATGTCAGAAGTAATCACACTTGCATACATTAGACAGTATGGGATAGATGCGGTAATAAGTAGATTTTCCACTGTATATGGAAGTACTAGATTTATTCCTGATACAGCATTTTTTGAGTTTATCAAGAAAGGAATTGCGGGTGAAGATATAATCATGAATATGTCCGGCTTACCAAGAAGAGATAATATTTATGTGGATGATGCTGTGGAAGGGGTTTTGTTGGTAGGAAGCGATGGTGCAGTAGGAGAGGCTTACAATATTTCCTCTAATGGAGATTTAGATAATTATGCGTCTGTGGATGAAATTGCGAAGGTGGTTGCGGATGTAGCCAATAATAAGTATGAGGGAAATTCGGTAAAAGTGCTATTCAAGACAGAAAACACAGAGGAAAAAAAACCAGGTCTAAAGTTGAGTAATGAAAAATTAAAGAAACTTGGTTGGAATACGACAATTAGCTTGAGTGCGGGGATAAAGAAAACAATGGAAGATGTTGCCTACAGATAATACACACATATTGTTGTTTTTTCACCATAAAATCAAGGCATATCGAGCTAAATGATGGACAATAATAACAAAATTGCGTTTGTAATTTGTTGGTTCGGCAAATTGCCTATTTATTTTCAATTATGGGCAAAGACGTGCGTATATAATTGAAAATTTGATTTTTGGATATTGACAGACGATTCTATGCCGTCAAATCTTCCGAATAATGTTTGCTGAACAAATCGCCCCCCAATAACACTGACTTCAAAGGGGTTTCATGCTATAATAAGTGCAAGAGAAATGTGCGAAAATACTCAAAAAACCTTGCACATGGGTGATTTAAATGTATAAATTCAGCGATAATCAGATCAGTTTCAGCGATTTCATACAACCCATTGGGATGAAAATGAATGCCACCAATCGATGGGTAAAAAAAGCCGAGTCGATTCCCTGGAAAGCCATTGAAAAAAAGTATGCCAAACTGTTTTTAAATAAAAAAGGAAATGTGACCAAATCGTTGAGACTTGCTTTGGGCGCCTGCATCATTCAAGCAGAGTATGGGTATTCCGATGTGGAAACGGTCCTACAGATTCAGGAAGGTCCGTATCTGCAGTTCTTTTGCGGATTCCGTGAATACCGGGATGAACCGCCATTTGATCCATCACTGATGGTTTACTTCCGAAAACGACTGATCCCTGAGATTCTGGGAGAGATCAACGAACTGATTATTCAAAAGGCGGAAGCAGAAACGGTGAAAGACGATTCTGATGATCCGGATGATTCATAGTCAAATGAAACACCACAAAACAGTGGAACGCTGATCGTTGATGCAACCTGTGCCCCATCGCATATCCGATATCCCCAGGACACTGAACTCCTGAATGAAGACAGAAAAAATGCTGAAGCAATGATTACTGAAATGCATGATCCTGCTGATGGCAGAAAACCCCGTACCTATGCCGGCCGGGCACATAAAGATCATTTGAATCTGGTCCGTAAAAAGAAAAATACAGCCAAAACAATCCGCAAAGCAATTGGGAAACAACTGCGTTATCTGCGCAGAGACCTGGCGATTATCGACACCATGTTGAGTCATAAAAAACACTATCCAGAAAATGGCAGGTTCGGCTGGAAACCATCCGCTGTCTTTATGAACAGCAAAAATACATGTACGACAATCATACCCATCAGGTTGAAAATCGGATTGTCAGTCTGTCTTAACCGCATCTGAGTCACATTGTCAGAGGGAAAACCAAAGCGCCGGTGGAGTTCGGCGCAAAACTGGACATCAGCGCGGTGGACGGGTATACCCGTCTTGAAAAAGTATCCTTTGATGCATATAACGAAGCAAGCTATCTTATCGAAGTCATTGAGCGTTACAAAGCTCGGGTCGGTGTTTATCCGTCACGGATCCTGGCCGATAAGATTTACAGAAACCGGGGTAACCTCAAGTTCTGCAGAGAAAAAGGGATCCGATTGTCAGGTCCGGTGCTAGGTCGCCCACCTAAAACCGCAGTGATTGATAAAAGACAGGACTACGTGGATATTTGCGAACGTGTCGAAGTCGAACGAAAATTCAGTCTTGCCAAACTCAAATGTGGCCTGGGTCTGATCCGGACACGTTTGCCTGATACAGACCTTTGTGCCATTGCTCTGTCGATTGTTGTTCTGAACCTGCGCAAGGTTCTTTACGCACAGTTTCAGTTTTTTATGCCGGAATTGAATGGGTTCTGTGTTTATCAAAAATTGGTAATTATTCAGTAGGCATTATTTACTAGTTTATAACGATGAAAGATTATTAAATTTGAGGATGAAAGTAGTGCTACAATGAGATTAACTAATCAACAATTAAATAAAAAGTTAAATGAAATCAAAGTTTTAGTTGAAAATGAGGAGCTAGAAGACGCATGCAAAGAATATAAACGGATAGAAAGTTATATTGATAATATTAGTGAAGCAATATCAGGAGAAAATCAATTCGATCGAGAGGAAGTTGCTGAATTTTATGCTTCTTATGCCTATTTTTTATTTGCCTTATCAGAATATGAACAGTTCTTTGAAATGTATATTAAGGCACAAAATTATGGATACTCATGTGAAAAAAGAATAAATTTTATTTTTGAAGCATTTGTTCAACCTAATTTGTGTGATTTTATGTCTAACTATGAAATAAACAGAAAAAATATGTTTGTTAACGGGTGTTTAAACGAATCTTTGGAGTTTAGTGAATTACCCTACTGGTTACTTACAAGCGGAAATGAAAATGAGTATTATTTATTCGAAAAGGAATCGAATTTGATAAAAGAAAAATTCGAATGGAATCTTTCAGAATTCTCTTGCAATGAAGAAATTACTTTAGATTCAAGTGCGTGCGACCAATTAATTATAGGGTGCGACTCTTGGTCAGAATTTCAAGGATATTTAAAAAATTCAAGCATGAAGGGAAAAAAAACATATTATGTTGAAGCAAACATAAAAGAATTATTAACCTGTCTTCAAGGAGGTATTATTAGCGAACTATATTTATCAAAATTTATATTATTTGAAAATAATGAGGACTTGAAAAAATATTTCATAAATCATAGTGATTATTTACCAAGAAAAATTATTGGGATAGATGAAGAAAAAGCAAAATATAAAATAAATATTGAAAAAATCCATCAATTGAGGTTGAAAAAAGAGAATAGAGGTGGTGATAATATACTGTTAAGTATCGGTATACCTAGTTTCAATAGAGGAAAAAGGGCGTATAATAATGTAATCCACACCTTGTTATCAAATTTTGATGAGGAAATTGAAGTGGTTATTTCAAATAATGGGACACAAAATGAGACTAAAGATTTATATGAAAAAATTAGCTTAATTGAAGATGCTAGGGTTACATATTTTGAATTTGATAAAAATCAAGGTGTTGCATTAAATATTTGCAAGGTGATTGATTTAGCTCATGGAAAGTATGTGTTGATGATTAGTGACGAAGATTTAGTTGACTTGAATAAGCTTAAAGAAATTGTGAACATGTTGAATCGGATCAAAGATAATAATATTGCAGAAATTAGAACTAAAACTGATGGAATGGGAATAGTACCATTTATTGGTATAGCTAAGCCAGGAATGGACGCTTTAAACAAATTTATGCTTACTTCAAACTATATGACGGGTATAATTTATAAAAAAGAGATAATAGAAAAATATGATTTGCTAGATTATATTAGATTGCATTTGAATAATGAAACCTGCTTTTATTATCCTCATGTAGTGATGGAATTGATACTTTGTCAATACGGATCCATTTTAGGTTTAGACATGGTTTTAGTCAATGAAGGTAGACCGGAAAAAACAGAAGTTGAATATGCTGAAATTGGAGAAAAGTTGAATAAAACTATTCCATATTATGCAACTTTAGAGGGAAGAATTAAACAACATAAGGGTTTTTTTGATATCATTAGAGAAATGGAAATAAGTAAAAATAATTTTGATGCTTTTAGACAATTGTATCTAACGTTATGTAGAAAAACTATTTATTTAGTTAATCTATCAATATGTGTAAACTATAGAGAAACAGATATTAATACTGATAAACTATTAAAATCAGCGTATGATGCAGTAATGAAGTATTTTGATGAGATATATTATGGCAAAAAAAATAGTAATAAATATAAATTTGTAGAGGATACTGCAGAAATAAAAAAATATTACTCTTATTTTATAAATCAAAGCAGATAATCAAAAAAATAAATTTACTGATTATGATTTAGATAGTTATAGATGAAAGTTAGTTTAGGTGATAATTTACTAGCTAGAATTTTGAAGTTTTTTTTAAAAGAAGGTAAGGAGTAAAATAATGGAAGTTGCAATAAATCGAAGAGCAAATTGTAGGGCCTGTAAAGGTACAGATTTAAGAAAATGCTTAAAGTTAGAGAATATGCCATTAACTGATGACTTGAGAAGTCAACAAAACCAAGGTTTAGAGTTCTTTCATGATATCGAAGTATTTACTTGTGAAGACTGTGGCTTGACTCAAACGTTAGATGAAGTAGAGCTGACAAATTATTATAATGATTATTGTTATACATCTTCAAATTCAAATTTTGCTAAAGATTTTATGAAATGTCTAGCCAATGAACTCTATTCGAAGTTCTGTTTTGATAGTAATTGTAAAGTCATTGAGGTTGGCAGTGGAGATGGTGCTCAATTGAGCTTCTTCAAGTTGTTAGGTGCTGATGTTTATGGAGTGGAACCTTCAGAAATACTCTGTAATGTAAGCCGAGAAAATGGCATACCGGTATACCAGGGCTTTTTTGAAAAAGAAACAATTCAGTATTTGCCTGAAACGCTAAAACCAGCAAATATTGTTTTAGCTACATATACTTTTGATCACATACCAGAGCCAAGTGATTTTCTAGATTCAACGAGAGAAATATTGGATCCAGACACAGGAATATTAGTATTAGAAATTCATGATCTTGATAAAATTATTAAACGAAAGGAATTTTGTCTTTTTGAACATGAACACTACATATATATGACGAAAAATACGTTATCACATCTTTTGAAAATACACTCATTTGAGCCAGTTACTTTTGATTTGCTTTCAGATAGTCAAAAACGCGGAAATTCATTGCTAGTTGTAGCAAAACCGGTAAAAAGCAAACACGTGAAGTCTAGCATAAAAATTGATAAATATGAAATTCAAAAAACAATGACACTCACTAAAGAAATTGGGCAGGCAATTGAAGATATTGATAAGTTTATTGAAAATATGGTTAATTGTGGAAAAAAAATTGCTGGTTATGGCGCCGGAGGAAGAGGTGTTATGACGTTAGCGGCACTTAGTAAAGCGCAACATATGAAATATTTGTGCGATCAAAATGAGAGCTTTCACGGCTATTTTACGCCAAAATCAAATATTCAAATAGTATCGCCACGGATGCTTAAAGATAAGCCTGTTGATGTTCTATTGGTATTTAGTTTTGGATATATAGATGAAATAAAAAACCAAGTATCAAAGTATAACCCCAATATGGAAATAATATCACTATTGGATGTAATAGGTTAAAGAAATTTGTCTAGTTACGGGAGTAACGTTTTATTTGGTAGTTACCTTGGGAAGTATCTCTTATAAATTAATGAAATTGTTGTATTGTGATTATGAATAGGCTTGTGGATTAATTGAGCAATTAGCTATTTAAATACCTTATCACTAACCTCATTCCCCTCAGCCAAATTAAGTAGTGATATATATATATTCACCACAATCTGGAACAGTTCCGGGGGGACTTCCTGACCCATTTCCAGCTTGGAAAGCAGGGTGGCGGCGCTGTCATCATGGTAGACGGGAATACCGCTTTTTTCGGCCACATTTAAGATGTTCTGGGCTACGAAACCAGTGCCGGCGGCAACGATCACCGGGGCATTGTTCTTTTTGGGATCATATTTTAAGGCCGATACTCTTAATGTTTTTTCTTTTTCCGGCAGTTCCTTATTGGGGACTGCTTTTTTCTTTTTAGACGGTGACATCGATTCCTACCTTTCTGAAAGCCAATTTGGGATAACGCTGGAGAATGCTCTGGCTTTCCACATACTCTGCAATGCCACAAGAAGCCAGTTTATAACCCTGTTCCTCGACAATCGATTTAAGTTTGTCTTTGCTGCTGTTGATGGTATCAACCAAAGTGGGCGGACAATTGATGTTCAAATTGATGCTTTTATCTCTTGCCGAAAGTTCAACTTCAAAATTTCCGTATTTGTCGGTTTGAATGGTAAAAAAGATATCTGTTGCAGTTTCTGAATTTGTTTGGCTGCCATCTTTCTCAGCAGGGTCTTTGTCAACAAAGAACTCGCCATAGGTATTGGCATCCAGGAAACGAAGCGGGATCAGAAAATGCATCAGGCTGAATATTGGGCTTTCGTTTCGGATAATGGTTTCTAAAAGATTTTGAGCTGAATTGATGATTTTAGTCGAGTTGGAGTCATCCAGGGCTTTTTCAATTAAATGAGCCAGCTCGACCTTGTCTCTGTCCTGGGGATCCTGGGTGGTCGAATTGATTCGATCAGACAGAATTTCAGCTTCTTTGGCATGAAAAAAAAGTTGCTTTTTCATGTCGACTATTTCAGTGTCGGTTAAATTGGACAAAGGCTTCAAAGCCTGGGCGAATTTCAAGACCGATGCTTCCAGTTGCTCCGGATCGCCTTTATCGTACCGGACAATATGATCAATAATGGTGGAAATGGACTGATAAGTTTTGTCGCTAAACGACTGGGAGTTTAAAATTTGGCGTAATGCCGGAATGACTTCATTTTTCAGCAGCTTTTGAATCGCTTGAAAATCCTGGCTTTTTCCGTCTAAAGCCGTTTCTATTCTCTCCAATTGATTCGTAAGGTTCTTCCCGGACTGGGCAGCTTTTAAATCGATCAGTTTTTGAAGTTCAGGACTCGTTTGATTTTTCCCGCCTAAAATGGTTTTTAAATCGACCAGCTTTTGGTCGCTTTGTTCTGGGGCTTTATTGCCGGTTAAGGCCGATTCCAGTTTAGTCAATTCCTGTGCCAATAAAGCTTTCTCTTTGGCCGGGAGGGTCGTCAGCAAATGGCTTATTTCGATAAAAATGCCCTTTAGGGTTTGGTTGCGGTTTACATAGGCATCGTAATGCCTGAGGATGCCTACTATGGCTTCCTTTAACTGGGGATAGCCTTCCAGCTTGGCTAAAGATCGAAGACTGTCGAAAAACGATCCTTTAAAGATTGTTTCAGTTTTATCCTGAGTTAACAGCGCGCTTAACAAATCCTGAGAATTGATAAAGATGCCATCAAGCATTTCTTTAGGAATGGCGTCGATTGAGCCATCAAAAAGCTGTGCGATCAGGATAAACTTTCGCAGCGAATCGGCCTCGGCAGAGGTGCTGTTCAATAAGGGTTTTAAGATTTCCTTTTGTAAATTCTGAAATAAGGTATCTCTGAAACTCTCCTGTTGCAGGTTGTCGGAAGTCTCAGGGGTCTTAATGCTGATGTCGGTATTGTTAAGATTAAAAATGGCATCACCGGGGATGATTGGTTTGCTGGTTATATCGTTCGTTTTAGGTGATTGAACGGTCGAGGTAATTTTGATACTGTCCATATGGAGGCTCCCTTCAACTTATTTGTTAGTTAAGATTATACGTTATCATTTAAATTTAAGCAAACATTTAAGTCGGAGTCGATTTAATTTAATAGATTTGACAATTTTATAAAATTGACTAACCTTTTTGACTGATTTGACGATATAATAAAAAGAGAATAAAGTAATGGAATGATAAATAATCAGGATTTGTAAAAAAAAGTAGATTTAACACAAAAAGACGATATAATAATAATGGTACGAAAAATTCATTATAGGTAAAGGATGGTTACAATGAGTAATTATGATTCTGGAAATGATTCGATTCTAGAAATGTATATTTTTGAATCGGAAACGCTGCTTGATCAATTAGAGGAAATATTACTTCAATCTGAAGATAATGCGGAATTAACACCGGAAGATATTAATGAAATCTTTCGTATTATGCATACCATAAAAGGGTCTTCAGCAATGATGGAATTTGAGGCAATGACTCATTCCTCTCATAAATTAGAGGATTTGTTTTTTGTTATCAGAGATGAAGGCATAAAAACAGAAGATTTTGAAGATTTAATGGATTTGGTTTTGAAATTTTCAAGCTTTTTAAGAGGCGAAGTTGAAAAAATTCAAAATAATGAAGATTTGCTTGATGAAAACGAGGAGCTTATTGAAGAGACGGAAGCATTCCTTAATCGCATCAAAGGAGCACCTCAGGATAAAACAATTGCGGATCACCAGAAAACAGATGATGCTGTTTCGATTGACCTGGAAGAAGAATTGCCAGCAGAAGCAGAGCTGGAGACATCAGGAGAAGGAACCCTTTATAATTTACACACATGCTTTACCGAAGATTGCCAGATGGAAAATATCCGGGCATTTATGCTGGTGAACAAATTGGAATCCATCGGGAAAGTAATCGAAACCATTCCCAAAGTGTTGAACAACAACCCCGAGGCGGCAAGCATTATTTTAAGAAATGGCTTTTTCTGCAAATTTCTGACCAATGCCGACAAAGAGGCCGTTATCAGTACGGCAAAGAGTATTTTATCGGTAAAAACGTTGGAATTTATCGACTCTTTTCCAGAAGGTGATTCAGAGCTGAAAAAGAATGATAAAGAAGAGCAGATAACCTCAAATGAAACGGCTACGACTCTTCCTGAAAAAAGCAAGGAAGAAAACAAAGTCAAACAAAACAACAATGTCCAGAATTTAATCAGTGTCGATTTAAATAAACTGGATACCCTGATGAATTTAATCGGGGAGATCGTTATTACCGAATCCATGGTTTTCGGGAGTGTTCATCCTGATGGCGAACGCGATGAAAGTTTTGAAAAATCGTCCACTCAGCTGCAGAAACTGACGGATGAGCTGCAGGATATCGTTATGTCCATACGAATGGTCCCAATTGCCGGAACGTTCAAAAAAATGAAGCGGATCGTTCGAGATACGGGTAAGAAGCTATCAAAAGATGTTGAGTTTATTACCATGGGTGAAACCACTGAAGTTGATAAAACAATTATTGACGGTATCACTGATCCACTCATGCATTTGGTAAGAAATTCCATGGACCATGGAATTGAAAGCAAGGAAGAAAGAATCGCCGCAGGAAAAAACCCGATTGGCAAGGTTATTCTGTCTGCTCAAAGCGTTGGCGGAGATATTGTTATTTCTGTCAGTGATGACGGCAAGGGTTTGGATCCGGAGGTGCTTCTGAAAAAAGCGAAAGAAAAAAATCTGCTGACAAAACCTGAAGAAGAATACACCGAAAAAGAAATTCTGAATCTAATCATGGCGCCGGGTTTTTCGACAAATAGTGTGGTAACCGAGCTCTCAGGCCGTGGCGTGGGAATGGATGTGGTTAAACGAAATATTGAAAAGGTTGGCGGTTCCATTTCGATTGAAAGCGAAAAAGGATCTGGTACCAATACTTTCTTAAAAATACCCCTTACCTTGTCTATTATTTCGGGAATGGAGATTCAGGTGGGTGACAGCCTTTATGAAATTCCGATCAGTAATATCCGTGAGTCCTTTAAAATAACATCAAAGCAGCTCATTAAAGATCCCGATAAAAATGAAATGGTCATGATCCGTGGTGTATGTTATCCGCTGATTCGTTTACACGACATCTTTAACGCTGGAAAATGTGAAACCACTATTGAGGATGGAACGTTGATGCTGGTGGATTCCGGAGAAACTTTTGCGTGCCTGTTTATGGATGACCTGATTCAAAAACATCAGATTGTTGTTAAACCAATACCCAAATATTTAAATCGTTATTCGGTTAAAGATTCTGGCATTGCGGGGTGCACGATCCTGGGAAACGGGAGCATTAGTTTGATCGTTGATATTCCCAGTATTTTGGAACGATATTAATGATGGAGAGGTGTTAAGAAATGATTAAGTTAAAAGAAGATGAATTTACAGCCATCACCTCTTATATACATTCCAATTATGGTGTTGATTTGCGAAAAAAAAGACACCTGATCGAAGGCCGATTGGGCAATCATATTGCGCAACTCGGATATGAAAATTATATGGATTATTTGAATTATGTGAAAAGTGATAAAAAAAATGATGAAGCGACGGTGCTGATTAACAAATTGACGACGAATCATACCTACTTTTTAAGAGAAAGTGAACATTTCGATTTTTATAAAAAAAATGTCCTGCCCTGGATAGAGGATACAACAAAATCTAAAGATTTACGGGTCTGGAGTGCCGGTTGCTCTTCAGGCCAGGAACCTTATACCCTCTCGATCATTACGCGTGATTATTTTAGTGGCAGACTAAGCTCATGGGACAGTACGATTTTAGCTTCTGATATTTCTGATAAGGTATTATCCATTGCAAAATCAGGCATTTATACGAAAGAAGAACTTTCGAAAATACCGTTGGATTGGAAAAAAAAATATTTCGTGGATTATGACGATGATTGTATGAGTGTTTCAGATGCTTTGCGGAAAGGGGTTGCTTATCGAAATTTCAATTTATTATCGAAATTTCAGTTTAAGAAACCTTTTCAGGCAATCTTTTGCCGCAATGTTATGATTTATTTTGATAAACCGACAAAAAATGAAGTGGTGCGAAAATTCTATGATGCATTATTGCCGGGCGGCTATTTCTTTATTGGTCAAAGCGAGTCGCTGGCTTCTATTGAGCACCCATTTAAATACGTTCAGCCGTCTATCTATCAAAAAGAATACTAAAGTATTTCTGGAAAAAGACGATAGTAATAATAACGAAAAGAAAGAATCGAATAATTATAGTTTGGAGGGATTAATATGGCAACGATCAGCTCATTATCATCATCGTCATCGTCAACAAAAGCTTCATCGTCATTATCAACATCAACCGGCATCGGCGGACTGGTTTCTGGTCTGGATACGGACACCATTGTAGATGGTTTGACACTGGCGAGCCGAACGAAAATTTCAAAAGCACAGCAAAAAGTCGATAAATTGGGATGGCAGCAGACCGCATATCGTGATGTTACAACAGAATTGAAAGATTTTCAGAGTAAATATTTGGATGTTTTGTCCGGTACGAATCTCACCAGTACGTCAGCATACAATACCGTAAAGGCTTCAACAACTTCCCTAAATGTTTCGGCTACGGCCACAAGCAATGCGATTGCCGGAAGTCTGACGATTAATAAAATAACTCAGCTGGCTAAGAATGAAATGATAAAAAGTAGCGAAGTCTCCGATGGATTAAAGAGCAGTACATCATTAGCAACCTATACGGATTCGGATGTCAGTTCACTGGTTTCTGCGCTTACCGGCAAATCGATCAAGATGACATTGGACGGTACGGTTAAGACGGTAACCTTCGACGATACATTTGTCAGCAATGCCGGCGGAACCGGAGCGACTCAAGCAACGTTTTTAAGTGCAATGCAAAGCAAAATGGACGAAGTTTTTGGGACAAGCAACGGTTCATCAGTGGTTAAAGCGACCCTTTCGGATGGTAAATTAAGCTTTGCTGCTTCCGGTTCTCAGCTGACCGTGAATGCGCTCAATTCAGATAAAGACACCTTGACGGCTTTGGGGTTGACTGATGGCCAGACGGACAAAATCAAGACGACGGCCACATTGGCAGATCTGAAACTGAAAACGCCGCTGACGGGGGATTCATATTCATTTTCGATTAATTCTGTTGATTTTAAATTTAGCTCAACCGATAGCTTATCTTCAATTATGGACAGTATCAATGCCAGCGATGCCGGTGTAAAAATGGCATACTCGTCGACTTCAGACAGTTTAACTCTGACAGCCAACAACGGTGGCAGCGGTGATAACATTAGAGTTACTGATACGGATGGTTTGTTTGCTGCTTTTCGTTTGACGACCGCTACGGGTGCAACGACGACTGCCGGGCAGTATGCTACGTTAACGGTTAACAATAAGGACATTACCCGATCATCAAATGATTTTACTATTGAGGGCGTGAAAATTAGTTTGTTGAACACCGCAACGGATGAAAGCAAAATTTCATTAAATGATGATACCAGTGCGTTAAAAACGACAATCACAAATTTTGTAACAGATTATAATACCTTAATTAGTTCGATGAATGGGTTAATTAATGAAACGCCTGATAAGGATTACCAGCCACTGACGACTGATCAAAAGGCAAGTATGAGCGAATCGGCAATCACAGCATGGGAAAAAAAAGCTAAAGTAGGGCTTTTAGCTCAGGACAATACCTTAAAATCGATCACTTCCAAGATGCAGTCAATTATGTACAGCGCCGGTGTAAAGGGTGGGATTACGCTTTACAATATGGGAATTTCCTCGGCTGGTGTTGATCAAAAGGGTAAACTTACAATTGATTCAAATAAATTGGATACCGCGTTAAGTACTTTGAGCTCCAGCTCAATTAAAGCGCTTTTTACAACTGGTACAACCGGTATTGCCAATCAGTTGGATAGCATCATCACTGGGGCGATAAAGACTTCCGGGGTAGAAGGTTCGCGGGGGACTCTTGTGGAACTAGCAGGATATGCGAACACCACGTCAGATACCCAAAATAGCATTTCCGAAACGATAACCAGATCTAAAAAAGAGATTAAAGATATGAATACGGCATTAACGAAAGAACATGATCATTATTGGAGTAAATTTACAGCGTTGGAAACAGCCATGGAATCATTAAACTCTCAAAGCTCAATGATTACATCATTTTCATCAGGCTCATAATAAATAGAAAGGAGGAATTGTAATGCAATATGCTAATGCCTATCAGGAAACAAAACGTCTTTCTTTAGAAGCCTTATCCAAGGGTGATGTGGTTGTGAAGCTTTATGAAGAAGCTTCCAAACAGCTGAAGATGGCGATTATTTTGAATGAACGTCAAGAATATGTGAAAGCCTTCAATTGTGTTGCAAAATGTCAAAAGATTATTTCTTCATTGACTGGTTCCCTGGATATGCAATATCCGATCTCAATCGAGCTGGAGCAATTGTATGGGTTTATGTATGAAAAGCTGGGAGAAGCCAATGCCAGGCGGGATACCAAATTAATGAATGATATTTTGCCAATGATCAATGAACTTAAAGACTCTTTTAAGGAAGCGAATAATATAACTAATTCTTCAAACCCGCGGAGGCAGTAATCAATGAATGATGATGTTAATGAATTCTGCCGGGCGAAAATTCGGATTTTGAAAGAATATGTTTCGAAAAGTGAAGAGCTGCTAAGCAGTTTAAAAGACTGGGAATCGATCGCCGGGATTTTAGAAAATCGGGATGATTTAATTAAAAAATTGCAGAATTTGGAAATAAGCTTTGAAGAGAAAAACAGCCGAAATTCGTGTTCTCAGGAGCAGAAAAAGAAAATTGATGATTTGATCAAACTTATTTCGGAAATAGATCAGGACGTGATCAAGCAGATTCAAGAGGAACAGAAAAAGACGATGCAGGGTTTAAAAATTAATCATACCAATCAAAAAATTGCGAATTATGGAACCAATACGATCCAAAACTATGGCACCTTTATGGATGTCAAGAAATAAAGAATAATAGACACAGCCAGATAGATGTCAGGTTTAGAAAGCTGGTTTGAAACTTCAGCAACTGAAATTCAGTTGCTTTTTTTAGTTGGATAAAATATAATTGGATAAGTATCTTAATTAATTGTTAATTTATTTGTCGTTATGAGATATTTATGATAATATATGAATATTATATAAATGGAATGGCTATGAATAATATAATCAAACAATTTAAAGATACGGTACAGTTAAATATGGTTAATTTATTTGAAATAAAAGAATGAAAATGGTAGAATAGAAGAGAAGAAGTTTGGTTGAGAAACCTTTAAATATTTTTCAAACGGGAATAAGGAGGAAAAAATGATAGGAGATTCGATCACATCGGCAATGTATCAGAAGGCATTAGATGGAACATGGCAGCGACAAAAAGCAATCAGTAATAACATTGCCAACTCTGAAACACCTGGATACAAATCAGTTGAGGTGAATTTTGAAGATTCATTGAATTCGGCCATGCAAACACTTCAGGGAAATTCAAGTTCGGCGAAAAGTGTTAATGCAATTGAGAATGCCAAAGTTAGTGTGAATACGAGGGCGTCGTCAAGTAAATTGGATCAAAATAATGTTGATATCGAATCTGAAAATATTGACATGACCAAGACCCAGCTGCAGTACTATTATTTAGTTCAAGGTATCAGTAGTTCTTATTCACGTTTAAAATATGCGATTAGTGGAGGGAAATAACAGCAATGAGTTTTATGAGTTCTTTAAATATTTCAGGATCTGGTATGACTGCACAGAAGTTTAGACTGGATATTATTTCTCAAAATATAGCCAATGCCCAAGTTACCAGAACGGAAGCGGGCACGCCCTACCGTCGCCAGATGACCGTTCTCAGCAGCGTCAATACGGTGGACACCGGTACTTTTCAGGATGCGCTTAGTTCGGCGGTTAGTACGCAAAGAGAAGGCGTTCAGGTGGATGCGGTGGTGGAAGATCCTTCCGCCCTGGTACCGGTTTATGACCCGACCCATCCGGATGCAAACGCACAAGGATATGTGATGTATCCCAATGTTAATACGAGCCAGGAAATGGTTGATGCAATGGGAGCAAGCCGGGCGTATGAAGCGAATGTAACCGCTTTTAATGCCACCAAGGCGATTGCGTTAAAAGCTTTAGAAATTGGTAAATAAAAAGGAGAATGGTTAATATGTTTATTGTTCCTATGGATTCGATTATTGGTGGCAGTAGTAGTATCAGTTCAATCAGCAACAGCCTAGGTGGCGCGTCGGCAACGACTGAAACCACCGGATCGACAAATAGTTTTAAAGATACATTGCAAGGCTTGATGGACAATGTTGAGCAAACCGAGGCTCAGACAAAGGTGGATTCCTATAATTTATCGATTGGAAATATGGATGATCCGTCGACCATGATGATTAATTCGGCAAAAGCGGATGTTGCATTGCAAACTATGGTTCAGCTTCGAAACAAAGCACTGGATGCTTATTCATCAGTCATGAGTACGAGTCTGTAATTTTGAGGGAAATTTTATTTAAATATTTAATTAAAATTGTGGAGACGGTTCAAATAGTTCAAATTAATGAGGGTCTCCACAGTTTTTGCTGTGCGGGATTAATAAGTTATGACAACTTCAAATTTATTTAGATGGAAGAAAAAACAGAATGAATGAACAGATAAAAAGCTTTTTAAATAAAATAAAGACGTTGTGGTCCGGTACTTCAAAGAAAGCCAAGCTATTGGCTTTGGGAGCAATTGCCCTTATTTTGATTGCGTCTTTCACTATAACAGCGATCTTAAATAACAAGACTTATGTACCACTTTTTGAGAATCTAACTCAGGCGGAAACCACCGAAATCATGGGCGCCCTTTCAGGAACATCAGTCGATGTAAAACTCGATGCCAGCGGAAATATTACGGTGCCGGAAGGTGATGAGGCCTCTGTCAGAATGCAATTAGCGACAGCGGGTTATCCTAAAAATGGTTTGAGTTATTACGTTATTAAGGATAACAGCAGCATGCTTTCCACTGATTATGAAAGAAAGCAATATGAAAATATGCAGTTGCAGGAGCGAATTGGAGCGAGTATAAAAACGTTGGAGGGTGTCAAAGACGCCGTCGTCACGATTGCGGTTCCAACTGAAAGTGTCTTTTATTTAAAGGATGATCAAAGTACTACGGCTTCTGTAATTGTTACGATGAACACCGGCTCCACATTATCAGAGAGTCAGGTTTTAGGAATTCAAAATTTGGTGGCGAAATCAGTATCCGGGCTTTCTAAGGATAACATCGCCTTAACAGATGGTGAAGGCAATGATTTAATCGATAGTGCTTCATCCCTGATGGGTGGTACTTCGAAAATCAAATTGACCAATGAGATTGAAAATAATATTAAGCAAAAAGTGAACAATGTTTTGGCTGGCCCTTATGACCCGTCGAAATATAAAATTTCGGTGACCGCAACCCTCAACACCGATACTTCAAAAAAAGAAACAACGGCTTATAGTCCTTCTGCGGACGGAAATAATACCGGCGTTACCAATAAGGAATCTTCCAGTCTGGATATTACCGGAGGTACCTCGACGACTGGGGGGGTTGCCGGGACAACCGCTAATACTGATGTCACTACTTATGCCAATAATGCGACCGCCAGCGGTGGTGCGGTTACTGGAATTACACAAGATAAAACGTACTCGGTGAGCCAGGAAGTAACCCAAACTGAAAAGACAGATCCAACCATTGAGACAGTTTCTATTGGGATTGCGCTTGATGGTAATGCTTTAAATGCTACAGAACAGGCGAATCTTGTCCAATTAATATCATCTGCTTCTGGGGTGGCACCGGCAAATATCACCATTCGGAGTTTCGCATTTGCGGCCCAAGCGGATAACGTTCAAACTCAAACCGGGAGTTTTCTGACCACGGACCGGTTGCTTATTTTCGGAGCCATTGCCGGCGGTGTGCTGTTACTGCTTTTAATTCTGCTGTTTGTTGCGACTCGGGGTAGAAAGAAAAAGAAAGCCAAAGGTAAAGGCTTTGAAGCGTCTTTCGGTCCCGGCGAGGATGCTGCTACAGACGAATTGTTTGGTGCATTGGCTGCTGAAGGACTTCCTCCAATTGAGACTATTCAGCCGTTGAAGGATGACAAAAAAGAAAAAGTCAAAGATTTTGCCCAAACGAATCCGGAAATTGCAGCCCAGCTGTTTAAATCATGGTTGAAAAATGAGGAATAAAAAAGTGCTAAACAAAGGATGTCGACGAATATGGATGAAGGCTTAAAACCGCGGCAAAAAGCAGCCCAAGTAGTCATTGCCCTTGGGGAAGACATAGCTTCCAATATATATAAACATTTAACTGAAGATGAAATTGAAATATTAACCTATGAGATTACCCGACAGGGTAGCATTCCTCCGGATGTCGCAGATCAGGTAATTGATGAGTTTTACGGCCTTTGTGTGGCCCAAAAGGTATATGTTGAGGGTGGCGTCACCTACGCCAGAAATGTCCTTGAAAAGGCTTTCGGAGTCCAGCAGGGGGGGGCCCTTTTAGAACGGGTCACTAAAACCTTGCGGACCAAGGCCTTTGAATTTATTCGAAAAGCCGATTACAAGAATCTTATGAATATGATCGTCAGTGAACATCCTCAGACGATTGCTTTGATTTTGTCTTATGCAAGAGCCGATCAGGCATCGGCGATTATTGCTGAATTGCCAAAAAGCTTTCGGGTGGATGTGGTGGAGCGGATTGCCAGAATGGATCGGACTTCACCGGAAATCATCAGACAGGTGGAAACCATCCTGGAGCGGAAATTTGAATCCGTGGTATCCTTTGATCTGCTTGAAGTGGGCGGTATTAATTATATTGCTGAAATTATGAATAACATTGATCGGGGAACTGAAAAATACATCTTTGATGAACTTAGCAAAAATGATGCGAAACTTTCTGAAGAAATTAGAAAACGAATGTTTGTATTTGAAGATATCGTTATTCTGGATCCGATGTCAATTCAGCGATTCCTCCAGGAAATCGATACAAAAGAAATGTCGATTGCCCTTAAAGGTGCGAATAAAGGCGTTTCCGATATTATTTTTGAAAACATGTCCCAACGTATGGGCGATACCGTTAAGAGTGAAATGGAATACCTGCACAATGTCAGAGTACGTGATGTTGAAGAAGCTCAACAGAAGATTGTATCAGTGATCAGACGACTGGAAGAAGAAGGCGAAATTGTTACTTCTAAGGGCGGAAAGGACGAAATCATTGTCTAGTATTGTTAAGGCTAAATGGGTTACACAGGAGAATATTACTTTAAAAACACCGTCGAAAAACAGTTTTGAAGAGAAAAACAATAATCGGCAGAAAACCAATCAAACTCAGGAGCTTAATCAGAATGAAGCGGAGTTTGAACAAAATGCTGAGGCTTTGCGGGCCGCAAATGATCTCATGAAGAATGCCATAAAAAGCAGCCAGGAGATTAAACTAAAATCTCAGGAGCTGGGGTACAGTGAGGGCTATGCGGCCGGTTATGAGGCTGGTCATTTACAGGGAATCCGGGAAGGGCATCAGGAAGGACTGCTGTCGGCAACAGCGGTGACGGAGGTGGGACTCCAGGAAATCCGGGAAGTTGTTGACTGCCTGAATCTGGAGCGACAGACAGCCCTTGAAAATCAGGAAGAAGATTTGTTGGCAATTGCTTTTGAAATTTCAAAAAAAATTATGCGACAGCAGGTTCAGGAAGACGAAGCGGTTTTTCTGAAGATTTTTGATGAAGTGATTCACGGCGATGAAGAAAATCTGAAAATTTATTTATCAGAAAACCAAAAGACCCTGGATTTTCATATAAACCGGGAAATTGCTGAAAAGATCAAGAAATTAGCCAATAAAACAAAGGTCATTATGTTAAAAGATGATGATAAAATAATGGTGGAAACCGATGATGCCGTGATTGATATGAGTTTGCCGGTACAGTTGGAGCAACTGGATAAAGCGATTGAACAAAGTTTTTAACTGGGAGGCTTTAAATGGATAGGTCAAGGATTTGCAAAGCAATTCACAGAGCTGAAACGTATCATTATTTTGGAAAAATCGAAAAAGTTGTCGGAATGATGATCGAATCCGTCGGACCGGAATGCAGCATTGGCGATTTGTGCAAAATATTCGATTCGAAAGCAGAGAATTTTATTTTGGCGGAAGTGGTTGGCTTTCGCGGAAATAAGGTTTTGTTGATGCCCTATGAAGAGGCGGAAGGGATTAGTTTTGGCAATATTGTCGAACCCACCGGATCGTCGCTTAAGATTGGCGTGTCTGAGAATATGATTGGCAGAGTTGTCAATGCTTTAGGGGAACCCATTGATGGAGAAGGACCGATTGAAAATTGTGTTCCTTATGATATTCAAAGTACGGGTTCCAATCCTCTTTCAAGACCGCCGATTGAAGAAATCCTGGAATTCGGAGTGAAGGCCATTGATGGCTTGCTGACCATTGGAAAAGGCCAGAGAATGGGAATCTTTGCCGGAAGCGGGGTTGGCAAAAGCACGCTGATGGGGATGATTGCCAGAAATGTCAAAACCCAGGTCAATGTCATCGCTTTGGTTGGCGAAAGAGGCCGGGAAGTTCGCCAGTTTCTGGAAAACGACCTCGGCAAAGAGGGCTTGGAAAGATCGGTACTGGTGGTCGCCACCTCAGATCAGCCGCCAATGCAGCGGATGAAATGTGCTTTAACCGCCACCACCATTGCGGAATATTTTAAAGACCAGGGAAATGATGTGTTGTTGATGATGGACTCGTTGACCCGATTCGCCATGGCGCAGCGGGAAATCGGGTTAGCGACTGGGGAGCCTCCGGTTGCCAGAGGCTATACACCCTCAATTTATGCCATGATGCCAAAGCTTCTTGAACGCAGTGGGAATTTTGAAACAGGCTCAATTACCGGTATTTATACGGTTTTGGTTGAAGGTGATGATATGAATGAGCCGGTAGCCGATACGGTGCGCGGGATCATTGACGGACATATCGTGTTATCCCGAAAAATTGCGGCGCGAAATCATTACCCCGCTATTGATGTTTTAAGCAGTGTCAGCAGACTGATGTCCAATATTGCGGATAAGGATCAATTGGAAGCGGCCTCAAAAATGCGAAATATGATGTCAACTTATGATACCAATTACGATCTGGTCAGTATCGGTGCTTATAAGAGCGGCAGTAATCCGGCGCTTGATGTTGCCATCAAAAAGATTGATGGGATTAATGGCTTTTTACAGCAACGCGTTAACGAAAAGTGCAGGTTCGAGGAAAGTAATGAATTAATGAAGAAGGCTGTCTTATGAAAAAGTTTCAATTTCAGCTGGGAAAGCTCCTTTCCTATAAGGATCAGAATTTAGAGAATGAAATGATGATAATGGGAGGGCTCACCAGACAGTTAAGTGATGAAATGGATAAAATGCTGGATCTGGAAGACCAGCAGGAAAAATGCCGGTTGAACTATGAACGGGATATGGCTGCGTCCATTACGCCGACGGCCTGCCAGGTATATATTCACTATATGTCTTTTTTAACAGATCAGATTAAAATTGTCGAAAAAAGAATTGAAGAAATCACTGAAAAAATCGATATTCAAATTGAAGTGGTTAAAAATTTAAAATTGGAAACACGCTCTTTGGAAATTGTCAAAGAAAATAAATATGACGAATATAAAAAAGAACTGATTAAAGACTCTGAAAAAGAGATTGAGGAATTTGTTTCGAACAGCAACATTGCTAAGAATCATGTTTAAATACTGATAACTGAAATAGTTAATTGCGAAAAATTATAAATGAGGTGTTTAGATGAGTTATGATACAATTATTATCGGGGCTGGTCCGGCTGGTTTGGCTGCCGGGCTCTATGCCGCACGTGGCGCACTTAAAGTATTAATTATTGAAAAAGGCGGCATCGGCGGACAGATTGCCACAAGCTGGGATATCGAGAATTATCCGGGATCGCCGCCAAACAGTACCGGGCCAAGTCTGACCGAACGGATGCGTGAACAATGCGCGGAATTTGGAGTGGAATTTTCCACGCGGACCTATCAGTCCTTTAGCATAACTCTAAATGGTTTTGCGATTGAAACGGATTCAGGAAGTCTGGAAACGCAAACTTTGATTGTGGCTACCGGGGCAGAACCAAAAATGATTGGCTGCAAAGGCGAAAGAGAATTAAGAGGAATGGGTGTATCCTACTGTGCTACCTGTGATGCGAATTTTTTCAAAGGCTTAAAAGTCGCAGTCCTTGGCGGTGGTGATACGGCCTTGGAAGAATCATTATACTTGACAAAATATGCCAAAGAAGTTGTGATTATTCATCGTCGCGACGAGCTTAGAGGTGCGAAGATACTGCAGCAGCGAATTAAAGACAATGAAAAAATCAGCATCATTCTCGATTCAGTCGTTGACGAGATAAAGGGAAATGGTTTAGTTGAAGGCATCGTTGTTAAAAATGTCAAGACTGGTGAAACATCAGAAGTACCAGTCGATGGTGTATTTGTTTTTGTTGGTCAAAAACCAAATACCGAACCATTTGTGGGTTCTCTCGAACGGGATGCCAGGGATTATTTGATAACGGATGAAGACATGCGTACGAATATTTCGGGGATTTTTGCCGCCGGAGACGTGCGCAGAAAATCGCTGCGACAAGTGGTGACAGCGACAGCCGATGGTGCTATCGCTGCTGTTAATGTAATTAAATTTATTGAAGAACTTAGGTAGATCATGGTATGATGAAGACTGGAGAGCATCCAGTCTTATTTTTTTATTGAAAAATTCGGTAAAGAGCGTTTATATCTTTTTATAAAGTGTAAATATAAGATGTGATGAGGCCACAGTTCGTTGTGTTTTGTAAAGATTAATCAGTAATGGTGAATAGCAAAAAAATCAGGCGGTAAAAATGATGAATTTAAAATTTGATTTAAATATAAATCAAACCCAAAAATTAATTTTGACTCAGGAAATGAGGCAGTCCATTGAAATTCTTCAATTAACGGCAATAGAATTAAACAGCCTCATTGAAAAGGAAATTATCGAAAATCCGGTTATAGAATTTAATGAGAATGCTATAAAAGAAGTAGTTCCGATAAATGAAGAACCGGTTAAAGAAGAAGTCCGGCAGGAAGAAGTTTTGTCAAAAGAAGATGTCCGCTGGGATGAGTATTTCCAGAGTATGGAAAGTTCTGAATATCGCGGACAGGCACAAAGCAACCCTGACACAGAAGCAGAGTACGGTTTTGAAAAATACTCGTCGCAGGTGCAAACACTTAATGAATATCTGCATTTCCAATTTAGCTTGGCGGCCCAGACACTCAGTGATAAGGAAAAATTTGTTGGCGAATATCTAATCGATTGTATCGATGATAACGGGTATCTGATTGTTGCTGATAATTATATCCGAGCGATTCTTGAAGTGGATGAAGAGATGATTGGCAAATTGGTGGAAATCATTCAAGGGTTTGATCCGGCTGGGGTTGGCGCCCGAGATGTTGAAGAATGTCTGCTCATTCAGTTGCATCAGATGGGATATGAAGATGACGAAGTCTATCTCGATATTATCAAGAACTATCTCGCCGAGTTTGCCGATAATCAATTTAAGCGCATTGCTCAGGCAACCGGCCTTTTGGTTGAAGAAGTTTATGAATTCAAGGAAATCATCAAAACCCTGGAACCCAAACCGGGTCGCAAGTTTTCGTGCTCTGAAGGGGTTTCCTATGTTATCCCGGATGGGAGCATTGAAATAGTTGAAGGGGAATTGGTGGTCAAAATCAATGATGTTTGCGCTCCGCGACTAAAAATAAATGGTTACTACAAAAGTTTACTGAAAACTTCTAAAAAAAATGATGAAACACGCGTGTACATTGAAAAAAAATTGGACAGCGCCGCTTTTCTTATTAGGAGCATCGAACAACGCCGGGACACCATAAAAAAAGTGATTCAGGCGATTGCGGAGTATCAATGTGATTTCTTTTTTGAAGGCGTTGAAAATTTGCGGCCGCTGACACTCAAAACAATTGCCGAGATAGTTGATGTGCACGAATCGACAGTAAGCCGTGCCATTCACGGGAAATATATCCAAACTCCGAAGGGCACCTTTGCTTTAAAGTTCTTCTTTAAGCGGGGCTTCACCCAGGGTGAAGAGGATCGTTCATCCGATGTTATTAAACGTTTTATTAAAGAAATGATTGAGGCGGAAGACAAGCAGAGACCATTGAGTGATCAAAAGATTTCGGAAATACTGAAAGCGCAGAATTTGGATGTCGCCAGACGAACGGTCGCTAAATATCGGGAAGCCTTGATGATACAGCCATCATCAAAACGAAAAGAATACCGATGATAAAATATCAAATAATCGGATTGGGCATTTGCAGTGATCTATTTTTAACTTGTCTTTCTTTCTAAGATAAGGTATAATCAATTTGTCCCAGTGGGACAAAAGCGAGTATGCGTATCTGAAGGAAAGGTGAAGCTGTGACAAACCAATTAAAAATCAGCAAAGAAGTTATCGAGCTCCAGGAGCTTGTTGCGCCGGAGGTTAATCGCCTCATTGAAATGCGTTACAATATTTTGTCAACGATCAGCAGTGAGCAACCTATTGGTCGGAGAAATCTTGCCTTTGTTTTGGATATGAGCGAACGGCAAGTGCGAAACGAAATCGACTTTTTTCAAAAACAAAAGCTGGTCTCAGTTGAGCGACAAGGCGTGGTCATTACCAAAGCGGGGGAAGAAGCACTGCTCAAGCTCAAGAGTCTGCTTTACGCCTATAATGGCCTTGAACAATTAGAAAAAGAACTTATGGATAAGCTCAATTTAAAACGAGTGATCATTTGTCCCGGAGATATGGATATGAATTATGAAGTGCTGCGATTTATGGGGCGTTCAGGTGCAAAATACGTATTGTCCGTCATGAAGTATAAAGATACCCTAGCGCTTACCGGCGGAAGCTGTACGGCTGCAGTCGCCGATGAAATGCGGGAAGCTTTTTATCCGGATGTCTATGTTATTCCCGCACGAGGCGGAATTGGCAAAAGCCATTCGACTCAGGCGAATAATGTCGTGGCTGAAATGGGATTAAAATTACATTCAAATTATGAACTTCTGCATTTGCCGGACAATATTGATCAGCGCTTGCTGGATGCCTTAAAAGATTATCCGGAAATAAAAAGAGTTTTTGATAAGATGGAAGAAATCGATATTTTTATTTTTGGATTGGGTCGTGCGGATGTGTTGGCGGATTGGCGCAACATAAACGCGGCTGACAAACAAAAACTATTGGAAAAAGGCGCCGTTGCCGAGGCTTTTGGCCATTATTTTAATATCAATGGGGAAGTTGTTTCACCTTCCAGTACCATTGGTGTGGGCATC
The DNA here is from genome assembly GCF_008086615.1 of Acetobacterium tundrae. Classification (GTDB taxonomy): domain Bacteria; phylum Bacillota; class Clostridia; order Eubacteriales; family Eubacteriaceae; genus Acetobacterium; species Acetobacterium tundrae. Next base: position 22,847 of record NZ_RXYB01000017.1, on the reverse strand, counting down.
GAAAATTTCAAAAGAATACCGAATGTCATCGCAGTGGCTGGCGGCGTTAACAAAGCAGAGGCAATTATTGCAGTTAGCCGTATTCGTGACAATATTGTCCTGATCACGGATGAAAGTGCCGCAAGAGAAATTCTTGAAAAATTATCAACCACGTCAGATGCAAAATGAATCGTATTCTGACTGAGTAATAGATTAATCAAATAAATCAATATTTTAAGGAGGCAGATAATATGTCTGTAAAAGTAGCAATTAATGGTTTTGGAAGAATTGGTCGTTTGGCGTTTAGAAAAATGGCGGATAATCCTGCGTTTGATATCGTTGCGATCAACGATTTAACAGATGCAAAAACATTAGCATACCTATTGAAATATGATAGCGCTCAGGGGAAATTCAAAGAAAATGCCATTGACGTAAAAGGCGATACGATTGTTGTTGATGGAAAAGTGATCAAGATTTTTGCAGAAAGAGATCCTGAAAATCTTCCTTGGGGTAAACTCGGAGTGGACGTTGTTATCGAATCAACCGGATTTTTTACAACTAAAGATGGTGCCGAAAAACACATCAAAGCTGGCGCTAAAAAAGTTATTATCTCGGCGCCTGCCAAAGGTGATGTAAAAATGATCGTTTTCAATGTTAATGACAATGTGCTTGATGGTACAGAAACAGTTATTAGCGGTGCTTCCTGCACAACAAACTGCTTGGCTCCCGTCGCTAAAGTATTAAATGATAATTTTGGGCTTGTCAGTGGTTTAATGACAACCGTTCATGCCTATACCAATGATCAGGCAACGCTTGATGGTCCTCATAAAGATCTAAGAAGAGGCCGTGCTGCGGCTCAGAATATTGTTCCAACCTCAACCGGCGCTGCCGCTGCAGTTGGAAAAGTTTTGCCGGCTTTAAACGGAAAACTGGACGGTTTTGCACTGCGGGTACCGGTTATTACCGGTTCTCTGGTTGATTTAACCTGTGTTCTTGAAAAAGAAGTAACGGTTGAAGAAATCAATGCGGCCATAAAAGCCGCTGCAAATGAAACGTTAGGCTACAACGAGGAACAAATTGTATCGACGGATATTATCGGCATGTCTTATGGATCATTATTCGATGCAACGTTAACAAGAGTAATGAATGTTGAAGGCGGAAAACAACAGGTTAAAATTATTTCCTGGTATGATAATGAAATGTCTTATACCGCCCAATTAGTACGGTTGGCTAGCTTCGTAGCAACGCAAGTTTAAAGACAACCTAAAAATTAACATAAAACACAAAAACTTTTCAGTTCCTCATAATATGGGGGACTGAAATTCTTTATAAACAAATGTTTAAGCGGAAAGGATAACAATATGAGTAAGAAAACAGTAGCAGATATCGAATTAAAAGGAAAAAAAGTTTTAATGCGAGCTGATTTTAATGTTCCGTTGGATGAAAATGGAAAGATTACGGATGAAACCCGAATTGTCGCCGCTTTGCCAACCATCTCTTATATTTTGGACCACGGGGCCGCCCTTATTTTAATGTCACATTTGGGACGTCCGAATAACAAGCCTGATCCCAAATACTCATTGGCTCCGGTAGCAGAAAAATTATCAGAATTATTGAAAAAGAAAGTGATCTTTAATGATGATCCCGTTGTGACCGGATCGATAACCGTTGCCGCCGCCTCAACCCTGAAACCCGGGGACGTTCTTTTGCTCCAAAACACTCGTTTCCGGCCGGAAGAAACGAAAAACGATCTGGGATTTGCAAGAGAATTAGCAGATTTAGGCGATATCTTTGTAAACGACGCATTCGGAACTGCTCATCGGGCCCATGCTTCAACCGTCGGGATTGCGGAAATACTTCCCGGCGTATCCGGTTTCCTGATTCAGAAAGAATTGGATTTTATGGGAAAAGCCCTGGAAGCGCCGGCCCGACCTTTTGTTGCTATTTTAGGAGGCTCTAAGGTTTCGGATAAAATTGGCGTAATCAATAACCTGCTGGAAAAAGTGGATACACTCATCATCGGCGGAGGGATGGCTTTTACTTTCTTGAAAGCGCAAGGTTATGGGATTGGAAAATCCCTGCTTGAAGAAGATAAAATTGATTTAGCAAAAGAGCTGCTGGCAAAAGCCAAGTCAAAAGGCGTGCAGCTATTGTTGCCGGTTGATGTGGTTGCCGCTGAGACGTTTGCCGCTGATTCACCCCATAAAATTGTCGATGTGACGACGATTCCTCCGGAATCGATGGGCCTTGACATCGGTCCGGTTACCTCGGCAACGTTTATAAAAGCGATTCTTGCGGCCAAAACAGTGATTTGGAATGGCCCAATGGGGGTATTTGAAATGCCGGCCTTTGCCAAAGGCACAGCAGCGGTTGCTAAAGCGATGTCAGAATCTGATGCGGTTACAATCATTGGGGGCGGAGACTCGGCTGCGGCGGTTAAAATATTAGGATATGAAGAAGGAATGAGTCATATCTCCACTGGTGGCGGTGCTTCTTTGGAATTCCTTGAAGGAAAAAAATTACCTGGGATTGAAATATTACAAGATAAATAAGGAGAGAAAAAATGCGAAAACCAATTATTGCGGGAAACTGGAAAATGAATAATGACATTTCTGAAACAGAAACCTTAATCAATACGCTATTGCCCTTAGTAGCTGGCGCTGCGGCTGAAGTCGTATTTTGTCCAACTTATTTAGGACTTCAAAAGGCCGTTGAAATGACAAAAGACTCAAATGTGGGGATTGGGGCGCAAAATATGCATTTTGAAAAAAATGGCGCGTTTACCGGAGAAATTTCAGGAGAAATGCTAACGGCCATTGGGGTAAAATATGCCATTGTTGGTCACTCTGAAAGACGGCAAACTTTCAATGAAACGGACGAAGCCGTCAATAAAAAAGCCATTAAAGCTCTGTCACTGGGAATCATACCGATCGTATGCTGTGGGGAAACCTTAGCAGAACGGGAAAGTGGTAAAGCCAAAGCAAAAGTGGTCGGCCAAATAGAAGCAGGTTTGAAAAATATCGATGACATCGGCAAAGTTGTGGTTGCTTATGAACCGATCTGGGCCATCGGAACCGGTAAAACGGCCAGTAAAGAAGAAGCCAATGAAGCCTGTGGCTGGGTCAGAGAAACCATTGCTAAAATGTATGGCCAGGATGCTGCTGATAAAGTTCGGATTCAATACGGGGGAAGTGTTAATCCCGGGAATGTTAAAGAATTGATGGCCATGGATAATATCGACGGCGCTTTGGTAGGCGGAGCATCTTTAAAACCTACTTTTTCTGAAATTGTGAAATTCTAATAACGATCATCGCAGAATTCAATTGAAAAGAGAGACGAAATGGAAAATAAATTAACGGCCCTCATCATTCTTGATGGCTACGGCTGCACGGAGTGCCTGAAGGGGAATGCGGTTGAAGAAGCGAAAACCCCATTTCTCAAAGCATTATACGAAGAAAACCCCCATACACTGATTACGGCAAGCGGCCTTGGGGTCGGACTTCCCGAGGGACAAATGGGAAATTCCGAGGTGGGCCATTTAAACCTGGGCGCTGGAAGAGTCGTCTATCAGGAGTTAACACGAATTACTAAAGCCATTGAAGATGGTGACTTTTTTGAAAATGAAGCATTCCTTTCGGGAATCCGCTCGGCAAAGGAAAAGGGTGGTGCCCTTCACATCATGGGTTTATTATCTGACGGAGGCGTTCACAGTCATGAGCGTCATCTGTATGCGTTGCTTGAGTTGGCGAAGCAGCAGGGAATTGATCGGGTTTACGTACACTGCCTGATGGATGGCCGGGATACAGCACCGGATAGCGGAATCAAGCATATCATAGCTTTGGAAGAAAAGATGTCAGAAATAGGGATCGGGAAAATTGCAACCATTATTGGACGATATTATGCAATGGATCGGGATAATCGCTGGGATCGTGTTGAAAAAGCTTATGATGCAATGGCTATCGGTGAAGGCGAACATGCCAAATCGGCTTTGCAGGTGATGGCAGAAACCTATTCAAAGAGCATCACCGATGAGTTTGTTTTGCCAACAATTATCGACACTGAGGAAGATAAGCGCATCAAAACAAATGACACCATTATCTTTTTCAATTTCAGACCGGATCGCGCCAGGGAAATAACCAGGGCTTTCATTGATCCGGATTTTAATGAGTTTACTAGAAAAAACGGCTTTTTTGCAGTCAACTTTGTTTCAATGACTCAATATGACCAGTCTTTTAAAAATATTTCGATTGCTTTTAAGCCGGAAACCATTAAAAATACGTTAGGGGAATATCTCAGTCATTTAGGCATTCCGCAATTAAGAATCGCCGAAACTGAAAAATATGCCCATGTGACTTATTTTTTTAATGGCGGACAGGAAAAGCAGTATCCCATGGAAGACCGTTTATTGGTACCCTCACCGCATGTGGCGACCTATGATTTGAAACCGGAAATGAGTGCTTTTGAAGTGGCAGAAAAAGCGGTTGAAGCGATTGAAAGCGAAAAATATCAGCTGATGGTGCTTAATTTTGCTAACGCCGATATGGTTGGTCACACCGGTATTTTTGAAGCAGCGGAAAAAGCCGTCGAGGTAGTTGATACCTGCTCACAGAAAGTTATTCAGGCTATTTTGAAAAAAGGCGGAACGGTGTTGTTAACAGCGGATCATGGAAATGCTGAAAAAATGATTGATTATGAAACCAATCAGCCTTTTACCGCTCATACCTCCAATCAGGTAAAATGCATTCTTGTTGGAGCTGGCAAGGTCACATTAAGAAATGATGGAAAACTAGCTGATGTTGCACCGACCCTGCTGGATCTGATGGGACTTCCAAAACCACAAGAAATGACCGGAGAAACCCTGATTCAACGATAGTACTTTGGTGAAAATATGAAACTGATTAGAGGTTAAGTGCAAAAGTAAGTCCTGGAGGCACTCGTAACATCAGTTGTGACCAAGGGGTCAGACTCTCTGCATCATGGCGAACAGGCGTTAGCCTGTCCGATCATGCAGCCGACAATGATTTACGAGTGCCTCCAGGACGATAGGCAACCGTTCATATAAATACTATTTGATAAGTAGCATTTTTTATGATATTATAGTTTGTACGATTAGTTACGGAGGTGATACCAATGAAAACAGCTTTATTGATTATATTAATTATTTCTAGTTTAGTTCTTGTTGCGGCGATACTTTTATCCCCAGGAAAGGCAGCAGGTATGTCCGGAGCCATTGCCGGTGGCGCTGAATCCTTATTTGGAAAGAAAAAAGCAAAAGGGTTTGAAGGCTTCTTAGAAAAAGCTACCAAAGTATCAGGTATTTTATTTATGTTGTCGGCATTCGTTTATTCAATCATATAATCGATCGATTTAACCAAAAAAGTCTGAATTACAGATTAGCTGTAGTCAGGCTTTTTTTTGCGTAAAAATAAGACTGCCGGAAACTGGCAAAAGGTGTTTCCGGTGATTAAGAAGATTATTTGATGTTCGTTTGGGTATGTAATAAATAATAAGATTCTTAAGAGTATCTGATATTAAACATAAAATGCAATGTAAATTACATAATATGTTTGACATAATAAAACATATGTATTATCATTTATATAAAAGGAGTGAGAATATGAAGAAAAGCGTCTATAGCCTGATGCTATTTGATGAAATTGTTGAAAAGATTGATCAAATAGCCTATACCAAGAATACCAACCGCTCCCAATTAATCAATGATATGTTAGCTGAAAGAATAGGAATGGTAACTCCTGAGCAAAAAATACAGAAAATACTTGAACAATTGGATGAAAATTTTAGTGATACCTTATCGGTTAGTCAAATAAATAAGAATTCGAGTATTCAGTTTGGCAAGAGTTTGAAATATAAATATCGTCCGAAAGTGCGGTACAGTTATGAATTTATCAGTAGTGAGCGGGGGAAATATGCGGTATTAAAAATTAGTTCCCGTACAAAATCTGAAAATTTGAATGATCATTTTGATGAGTTCTTTAAGCTTATTATGAATATTGAAAAAGAGAAAGATGAGAATTATACAGATTTATTGGAGCATCAAACAAATCATAAATTTGTGAGAGAATTTAAAGTTGACGGAGAACTATCTCAAGATATTGAAACAGTTACAGATAATTTGACCCGATATTTAAAAATGATTGATCGGGCCATGAATACCTACTTTTCAAACATCGATGAAGTTGATAATAATGATATAAACTTCTTATTAGAAGAAATTTACGGATATTATTACAAGAAATAAGAAATAAGAGGGAAAAATTATGGATATGAATTTATTTACACAAAAATCTTTAGAAGCAATTAAAACAGCTGAATTAATCGCCGGGGAAAACAACCATATGGAAATTCAGCCGGAACATCTGTTGATGAGCCTTATCACTCAAGAAGATGGGGTTGTTGGCCGGATATTTGACCGTCTGGGAAAAAATCCGCATACTATTTCGGAAGAAGTGCGAAGTGAAATTGCTAAAATACCAAGCGTCACCGGTCCCGGTCGTGAACAGGGGAAAATATATATTAGCAATGATACGGAAAAAGTTTTAAATGAGTCTTATAAAGAAGCAAAAAAATTAGATGACCAGTACATTTCGGTGGAGTGCATATTGCTTGCTCTTTATAGCCTGGGAAAAAAATCTAAGATTGTCGAGATTCTCGAACATCATGCTATTACCAAATCGGACGTCGAAAAAGTGCTGAAGGAAGTTCGTGGCGGACAACGGGTGGTAAATGATCACCCGGAAGTAACCTATGAAGCTCTGAACCAATACGGTCACGATTTAGTACAGGATGCCAAAGATAACAAACTTGACCCGGTCATTGGCCGTGATTCAGAAATTCGCCATGCTATTCGAATTTTAAGCCGAAAAACAAAAAATAATCCGGTCCTTATTGGTGAACCGGGGGTTGGGAAAACGGCGATTGTGGAAGGTCTTGCCATTCGAATTGTGGCCGGTGATGTACCCGAGGGGTTAAAGAATAAGCGCCTGATTGCCCTGGATTTAGGCGCTTTGGTTGCCGGCGCAAAATATCGCGGTGAATTTGAAGAACGACTAAAAGCGGTGTTAAAAGAAGTGGTCGACAGCAATGGGGAGATCATTCTGTTCATTGATGAACTGCACAACATCGTCGGAGCTGGAAAAACCGAAGGCGCAATGGATGCCGGAAACATGCTGAAACCAATGTTGGCAAGAGGCGAGCTTCATTGTATTGGGGCAACGACCTTGGATGAATATCGACAGTATATTGAAAAAGATCCGGCATTGGAAAGACGTTTCCAACCAGTATTGGTGGATGAACCAACCGTTGAAGATACGATTTCAATTCTCCGTGGACTGAAAGACACCTATGAACGGTATCATGGGGTCCAGATTCTTGATACGGCGTTGGTGGCTGCGGCGACATTATCGGACCGATATATCTCGGATCGTTTTTTACCGGATAAAGCCATTGACTTAATTGACGAGGCCTGCGCGAAAATTCGAACCGAAATGGATTCCATGCCGGAAGAAATGGATGAAGTGCGTCGTAAGATGATGCAGTTGGAAATTGAAGAGGTAGCCCTAAAGAAAGAAAAAGATACATTAAGCAAAGAGCGTTTGGAACGACTTCAAAAAGAGTTGGCAGAGTATAAAGAACGTTTCAATGCCATGAGCATGCAATGGAATAATGAAAAAAAATCAGCGGATACCCTGAAATCTCTTCAGGAAGAATTGAATCAATTGAGTTATGAACGAGAAAAAGCAATCCGCGAAGGGGATTACCGCAAAGCCTCGGAGTTGGAATACGGTCTGATTCCAGAAAAAACGGCGAAAATCGAGGAAATTAAAAAGAAAGCTGAAGAGAAGGGTAAAGGGGACAGTTTAAAACGCGAAAAAGTGACAGAAGAAGAGATTGCTGAAATTATCTCGGACTGGACCAATATACCGCTGAGTAAACTGGTTTCCGGCGAGCGTGAAAAGCTGCTGGGATTGGAAGAGACCCTTAAACAACGCGTCATTGGACAGGAAGAACCGATACAAAAAGTTGTTGATGCAATCATTCGCTCGAGAGCCGGGATAAAGAATCCCAACAGTCCAATCGGTTCATTCTTGTTCCTGGGACCGACCGGGGTTGGTAAAACAGAACTGGCGAAGGCGGTGGCAGCGACATTATTTGACTCTGAAGAGAATATGATCCGGATTGACATGAGTGAATACATGGAAAAATTCTCCGTGTCACGTTTAATCGGAGCGCCTCCGGGATACGTTGGCTATGAAGAAGGCGGTCAACTGACAGAAGCGGTCAGGCGTAAACCATATTGCGTCATCCTATTGGATGAAATTGAAAAAGCGCATAAAGATGTCTTTAATATTCTGCTGCAGATTTTAGATGATGGTCGGATTACGGATTCCCAGGGAAGAACCGTCGATTTCAAAAACACCATTATTATTATGACATCCAATATTGGCTCAGAGTATTTGCTGGAAGGAATCAATGCCTTTGGAGAAATTACCGAAAAAACCGAAACCGCCGTAATGGAACTCTTGAAAAGTTATTTCAGACCGGAGTTTCTAAACCGTATTGATGAAATTGTTTTATACAAACCATTAAATAAGGAAGCCATCGGTAAAATTGTCGAGCTGATGTTAAAAGATTTGCAAAAACGATTGGATGAGCGACGAATTACGATTTCTTTGACACCAAAAGCCATCGAAACCATTATTGATATGGGCTATGACCCGGCATATGGCGCAAGACCATTAAAACGTTACCTTCAGAAATACATCGAAACCATGATTGGAAAAGAAATTATCCGCGGTAACGTTCACGAGGGACAGGCGTTAACCATTGACGTTAATGCAAACGGCGATTTTATTATGGCATAAGGTAGATGAGTCGATTATCAAACCTTACCTACTTTAAATAAAGTAGGGGCGATCCTTGATCGTCCGCAAACATTAGTATGAAGGATTAATTTGTAGGGGCGATCCATGATCGCCCTAGCAAGTTTAATTAACAAAGCTGGGTGCTTTTTATTTTCACATTTCAGCAAAATATTACTAATCGAATTGAAAACGTTAAATCGCATTGAAAATAATATCACTAGTAAGCTGAATTTTTTAGATGATAACGAATTCATTTTTCAATATCTTTGATATAATTACAAAAGAATCAAATATATTTTCGGAGGTAGGAAAAATGCAAAAAATCATTATGTCTCCTAGCCGTTATGTTCAAGGTGCTGGAGAAGTTGGTAAATTACCTGAACATGTTGGAAAATTTGGTACATCTGCACTCGTTCTTATGAGTGGAACAATGATGCGTACGAAAGCCGACGAGTTGAAAGCAAACTTTGAAGCTGCGGGAATTAAATTTACCCCTGAAAAATTTAACGGAGAATGCTCAAAAGTTGAAATTGCCCGTCTTCAAAAAATCGTCAAAGAAAAAGGCTGTGATGTTGTTGTTGGGGTTGGGGGCGGAAAAACTCTGGATACTGCAAAATCTGTTGCCTTTTATGAAAAATTACCAGTCGTTATTGCGCCTTCTATCGCTTCTACGGATGCACCCTGTTCGGCACTGGCTGTTGTTTATACCGAAGACGGAGTTTTTGATGAATATTTAGTACTGCCTAAAAATCCTGAGTTGGTAATCATGGATACGGATATTATAAAAGAAGCACCGGCACGACTTTTTGTAGCGGGTATGGGGGATGCTTTGGCAACCTATTTTGAAGCTCAGGCGACTGTTGATTCCAATGGAACGACAATGTCCGGTGCTCATCCCACGAAATCAGCCCTGGCATTGGCAAAATTATGCTATGATATTTTAATTGAAGATGGATTAAAAGCCAAATTGGCAATTGAAACAAAGTCCTGTACACCGGCGGTAGAAAATGTCATTGAAGCAAACACATACCTTAGTGGAGTCGGTTTTGAAAGTGGCGGATTAGCCGCCGCCCATGCCATACACAATGGCTTAACGGTACTGACAGAATGTCATCATATGTATCACGGCGAAAAAGTGGCATTTGGTCTGATGGTTCAATTAATCATGGAAGATAAGCCGATGGATGATATTGAAGAAGTTATTGATTTCTGTCTTTCTGTTGGGCTGCCGATTACTCTTGGAGAATTGGGATGTTCAGAACCGACACCAGAGAAGATAATGGCTGTTGCCGTTTCTGCTTCTGATCCCGGCGAAACGATCCATAATGAGCCTTTTGATGTGGACGCAGATGTTGTTTATGCGGCTATTATGGCGGCCGATGCTCTTGGCCGTTTATATTTAGGAGAATATTAAAACTGAATGAAATTTGAAAGGTCAAGATCCTGATTCAACGAATCAGGATCTTGACCTTTTATTATTGTTTAGACAAGATTGTAGGAGCACTGCAAGATTGTAGGGGCGATCCATGATCGCCCGCAGGCGTTTGGTTTTAAATACTAACGTTTCCGGGCGATCATGGATCGCCCCTACGAAACGAAAGTACGAAACGAAAGTACGAAACGAAAGTACGAAACGAAAGTACGAAACGAAAGTACGAAACGAAAGTACGAAACGAAAGTACGAAACGAATGTACGAAACGAATGTACGAAACGAAAGTACGAAACGAAAGTACGAGACGAAAGTACGAGACGAAAGTAACTTTTTATAAAGATCAATAGAAATTGTCAGAATTTATACCAATGGATCAAAGAGTTCCCGGGTCTTTTTCAACATTTCCCGAATCGGGAGGTTATAAGGGCATCTTGGTTCGCATTCTCCGCATTCGATACAAGCGGAAGCATTGGCTACAAAACTTCGGTATCGGTCCAAAGCCCATTCTTCAAGATCGTAACGACGGTAGTAGCCTTCCACAATGAACTGCATCGGGATATCGATGCCCTGGGAACAGGGTGCGCAGTATCCGCAGCGACGGCAAAATGTTTTCCCCAAAGCATTGGCATCGGATTCAAGCGTATGACGTTCTTTTTCACTTAATGGGACAAAATTGTTTCCAACAACAGCATTTTCAAGAACTTGTTTAACAGAATCCATACCAGGTATTAAGACTGAAATATTGGGATTTTCGGCTACCCAGCGGAGAGCGTAGTTAGGATTCATAAAAGCACCGCCGGCCAGGGGCTTCATGATGATGACGCCAATGTTTTTTAGCTTAGCTTTTTCAAAAAGACTGGCGCCTCGATTTTCGACAATATTGTAGGGAAATTGAATGGTTTCAAATTTATCTTCATCCAGCGCACGATCTAATACTTCATAGCTATGGGAGGTGATTCCAATGTGCTGAATGAGACCTTTTTCTTGACACTCAACCAGCGCGGAGTAACCGCCGTTAGGTCCCATGATGGTCTCATAGGCGGCTATTGTTTTAGCATTATGGAATTGATATAAATCAATGCTGTCGGTTTGTAATTCACTCAGGCTTGTTTTTACATCAGCCAATACATCATCATAGCTTAATTTTGGGGTTTTTGTGGCCAAGTAAAAATTTTCTCGACCCCAATTTTTCAGGGCTTCCCCCAGCATTTTTTCACTATTGGTGTAAGATCTGGCAGTGTCAATAAAATTGACGCCTTCTTCAATAAGATTTTCAACAATTTCATCTACTTCCCATTGTTTACATCGTTGAATTGGAATACCACCAAACCCAATGAGGGATACTTCTAATCCGGTTTTTCCCAGTATTCGCGTTTCCATCATTATCCACCTCAATATTCTTATTTTGGCTAATTTTAACACATTGAATGAGAAAAGTCATCATTTATGAAGCATTAAATGAATTTTCTTAATACCTGGAAATAGTGGCTGGAGAATGCCTTCGAGCTGTGTTATAATGCCGTCATAAGATACCTTTGAAAGATACAAAATTGATTGACTAATTAAAAAAAACAGAAAGAAAGGCAGAAATTATGAGTATTCATTTTGATCTCTCCTACGCAAATATTAAATTGAGTGAGTTGAAAAATCGTTTTGATGAATTGTCACTGGCAAACGAGAAATTAATGAAAAAAACGGGCATTGGCAATGATTTCCTGGGGTGGGTGGATTATCCCGTTCAGTATGATGAAAGGGAATTTAGTCGGATTAAACAAGCGGCGAAAAAAATACAGGAAAACTGTGATGCCTTGGTCGTGATCGGCATTGGTGGATCCTATCTGGGTGCTAAGGCGGTGATTTCAGCATTAACCAGTCCATTTTATAATGAAGAGCCCCGAGTAAAAAGAAATGCTCCCAAAATATATTTTGCCGGACAGAACATCAGTGGAAAATACATTGAAAATCTCTTGGCGTTATTGGAAGACCAAGATGTTTGCGTCAATGTCGTTTCAAAATCTGGAACAACCACGGAGTCCGCAATCGCCTTCCGTTTCTTTAAAGAATTTTTAGAAAGAAAATATGGAAAAGATGGGGCGAAAGATCGCATTTTTATCACAACTGATGCATCAAAAGGAGCCTTGAAATTCATGGCCACTAAAGAAGGCTATGAATGTTTTGTCATCCCGGATGATATTGGCGGACGTTATTCCGTTTTTACGGCTGTTGGTCTGCTGCCGATTGCAGCAGCAGGAATTGATATTGATGCGTTTATTGCGGGGGGAAAAGAGGGTTATGAGGACTATCAAAATCCTGATTTTGATGATAATCCTTGTTTTCAATACGCTTTATATCGGAATGTTTTATATAATAGCGGAAAAAACATTGAAATACTGGTTGATTATGATCCGTCCTTGGAATATATATCGGAATGGTGGAAACAACTTTTTGGTGAAAGTGATGGCAAGGATGGCAAGGGTTTATTTCCGGTTGCGGTTCATTTTTCAACCGATCTTCATTCGATGGGACAAATGATTCAAGATGGGCCTAAAAATCATTTTGAAACAGTCTTAGTTATTGATGAGGATCAATCAGAGATTGTAGTTCTTCAAGATCAAGCAGACTTGGAAGGGCTTAATTATTTAGCCGATCAGAAGATTGATGCGATTAACGAAAAAGCGTTTAAGGGTACGCTGTTAGCACACGTTGATGGCGGTGTTCCAAATGGCATTATTCATTTGAAAAAGTTGGATGCATTTACTTTGGGGAAACTCATTTATTTCTTCGAAAAGGCTTGCGGACTGGACGGATATCTTTTGGGTGTGAACCCATTTAATCAGCCGGGGGTTGAAGCTTATAAAAAAAATATGTTTGCGCTGCTTCATAAACCGGGGTATGAGGCGTTAACGGCTGAATTAGAAGAACGTTTATAGAAAACTCAATATGGATCAGAAAATCCTCAGCAAGATCAAATAGTGGCAAACATAAACAACGGACTTAATGAAATCATATTATACAAAAATATGTAAGACAATTTGCTGTAAATATGATAGAATACAAAAAATGAAAAGATGAATGTTAAGGCAAAACTGTTGTGAAACAGTGACGCAAAGCTAGAGGGACTTTTGTAAGTCAGCCAGTTACGAAATAAGTTTGAAATCAACTATTGGAGGTAATGGTGTGAATTATAATGAAAAAAGATCTCTTATAATTAGTTTTGCGTTGTTTTTTTTGGTGCTGATTGTCTATTTATTAAATGCTGCTTCTATATCTCAGGCTACCAATATGGAAAGAGTAAGTGTTGCTTTTTATGCATTTTCATTATTAGGATTATTTGTGATAGCTATTCTTAGTATTGCAGCGGTTTATCGAGAAAAAAAAGTAGTCGAAAAACTGAGAGAGATGCAGGAGTATGATTCTTTAACCGGTTGTTCAAATTGGATTAAATTTCAGGCAGATTGTGAAGTGCTGATTAAAGACAAACAGAATCAACGATATACAATGGTTATTTTTGATATCGACAAATTCAAGGCGATAAACGATTTGTTTGGTTACGAAGTAGGTAATGAAATTTTAACGGCAATTGCCCGGATACTGGAAAATTATATTGAGAAAGATGAATTGTTTTCCAGAACGGCAACCGATAATTTCAATATTCTGATGAAATATGATGGCTATGGTGAGTTTTCAGATCGAATAGAAGGCTTAATAAGAGAAATAAATGCCTATTCGAAAAATTTCATTGTAAATATCTCACTGGGTATTTATTTAATAGAAGATCGAACTTTGAAAATAAATATATTCAGTGACCGCGCCAATATGGCAAAGCGATCGATAAAAAACAACTCTCAGGTTGATTATGCTTTTTATACAGAGTCGATGCGAGTTGTCATGATCCATGAGAACGAAATTGAAAATAGAATGGAAGCGGCGTTAATAAACAAAGAATTTGAAGTCTATTTGCAACCAAAATATTTGTTTTCTGATGAAAAAATTATTGGAGCAGAGGCTTTAGTACGTTGGAACGATCCAGAGTATGGGCTACTGCCACCCAATGATTTTATTCCGTTATTTGAAAAGAATGGTTTTGTGAGAAAAATTGATACATTTATGTTTAAAGAAGTATGCAAGCTTATGAATAAGTGGAAGAACGAAACCGATCAATTTGACAATATTGTTATATCAGTCAATTTCTCTCGGCTGGATATGAATAATTCAAGATTGCCGGAAGAATTGTTGAAAATTGCCAATCTTTACAATATTGAACCTAAAATGATTGAAATTGAATTAACAGAAAGTACAATTTTTGATAATGATATTCAGCTGGCAGCTATTCTGAATCATTTAAAGGATTATGGTTTTCAAATTTCTATTGATGATTTTGGAAGGGCGTATTCTTCTCTTAATACATTAAAAAGTTTGCCGGCAGATATTTTGAAGATGGATAAGGCTTTTTTTAGTGAATCAGCCAACAATCAACGTGGCCGGAAAATTATTAAGTGTGTATTGTATATGGCAAAAGACTTGAATTTAATCACCGTTGCTGAAGGCGTGGAAACAATCGAACAGGTTGAATTCTTAAGAGAAATGGGATGTGATATTGCGCAAGGATTCTATTACGCCAAACCAATGAAGGTGACTGATTTTGAAGATTTTGTAATAAAAAAGCAGAAATCAGCATAGTGCGGATTTCTGCTTTTTTATTATCTAGCAGCTGCAGCATTGATCGGTGGCTGGGTTTTCGAGGTCGGCATTTTCAAAATTAAGTCCCCCACATTTTATGTCTGCAAAAACAGAGAGTAAAACGGAATTTTCAGGATCTTTGCAAACGGTATTATCAGCTATCCCACCAAATTGGCAATGGTCCACAATTTTTAGTTTGAAATTATCAGGGACAATGATATTGAATATACCGCTTACTATTTTTACGTCCATGCGGTAGTCATTTTTCTCAGTGACAATATCAGAAAAATCAAGTTGCATGCCACCACAAAATGCGCCAAGGCGAAGATCCCGCATGGTTTGTCCATTAAAGGCTTTTGATTTTCCGCCATAGGTAACAGAATCATCCAGGGATTCCGGACTTTTATCAAGACCTGTTTCAAATTCTTTCCCTTTTTTAACAATAAAAACCGAATATAGAGCCAATCCAGTGGCATAAAGCAATCCGGATCCGATAAGTAAATTTTTTACTTTCATATTAATATCCTTTCTGATTTTTCTTTAGTTTAACACGTTTTCTTAAAATAAGATTCCTTTTTTGTATTTTTCCCAAACATTTTTTAAAATCTAAGTTAGAATAAAGATAATATGCTATAATAATAGCAGTCAGTTCATTAAGAACAAATAAAACAATTAAGAAAGGTCTCAATGGAAGCAAAAAAAAATTATGAAGAATTTGAAACCATTGTCGGCGATATATTAACACACAGCGAATTTCAAAAGCTGAAAAACATTGAACATCATGGTAATGGATTATATGAGCATTCAGTTGCCGTTGGTTATTATTCTTACCGAGTAGCCAAGGTTCTTGGAATGGATTATAAATCTGTTGCTAGAGGGGCAACCCTCCACGATTTTTTTACGGAATCATGGCATGGACAGAAAAAAAACTCAAGGGGAATCAGACGTATCAAAGAAATGCATGGCTTTTCACATCCGAAAACGGCACTAATTAATGCCGAAAAGTATTTTGATATTGACGAACGTCAAGCGGATATGATCGTCAAGCATATGTTCCCGTTAACACTGATCCCACCAATGCATATGGGTGGCTGGATTGTAACAGCGGTTGATAAATGTGTGGCAACAAAGGAATTAGTTGTTGAAAACATGAGACCGATAAAACGGTTAAAAAGCTTTATTTTAAAAGCTTCTTAAATATAGACGAAATTTAATTTACGGAGGATTTGATTTGATCGAACAACAAATTGAAAGAGCAAAAGAACATTTCGGAGAATTGGTTAAAGAACAATTAGAACGCATTGAAAAAATGAAAGTTCAAAAAGATTTCACGGATTATAAAGCAAAACAAAAAATAGTTATTGGTGTTGTCGGAGGAGATGGAATTGGTCCCTTTATTACAGCAGAAGCCAAAAGAGTGCTGGAATTTTTATTGTCGGAAGATATAAAAAAAGGCCGAATCATTTTTAAGGAAATCAATGGTTTGACAATAGAAAATCGTGCCGCATGTGGAAAGGCTATTCCAGATGATGTTTTAGCCGAATTAAAAACCTGTGATGTCATCTTAAAAGGACCGACAACGACGCCTCGAGAAGGTGATCAATGGCCAAATATTGAAAGTGCCAATGTTGCGATGCGCCGGGAATTGGATTTGTTTGCCAATGTTCGTCCGGTAAGTGTGCCGGAAAAGGGTATTGACTGGACTTTCTACCGGGAAAACACGGAAGGTGCTTATGCCATCGGCAGTAAGGGAATTCATGTAAATGAAGATCTTGCTATTGATTTTACGGTTACAACGCAAGAAGGCTCAGATCGGATTATCAAAGCTGCCTTTGATTATGCAGAAAAATCTGGCAAGAATAAAGTAACAGTAGTAACCAAGGCGAATGTTATCAAAACCACAGATGGAAAATTTTTAGATGCCGCCAAAGCGATTGCTAAAAACTATCCAACGGTGGAAATGGATGACTGGTATATTGATATTATGACAGCCAAACTTGTTGATGAAAAACGAAGAAGTCAATTTAAAGTAATGGTTCTGCCTAACTTATATGGCGATATTCTAACCGATGAAGCGGCTGAATTCCAGGGCGGAGTTGGCACCGCAGGTTCAGCTAACATTGGGAAACAATATGCAATGTTTGAAGCTGTTCATGGTTCAGCCCCAAGGATGGTAGCGGAAGGTCGCGGCCAATATGCCGATCCTTGCAGTATTATCCGTGGCGCCGGCATGCTCCTGGGACATATTGGATATCAGGAAAAAGCGGATCAGCTTCAGAAAGCTTTGGATATTTGCGGCTTATATGAGAAAAAGTTAGTCCTAACTGGTCGGGATACTGGTGCAACCGGGGCAGCGTATGCGGATTATGTCATGGAAACTTTATCTCATCCTAATTTAGATGAGAGTTATGCAAAATGGTCAAAAACAAACTAATTTAATCTTACTTACAACAGGGTGTCTCTCAGACGCCCTTTTTTTCTAAAATTTATTCAAAATTAGATTTTACAGGAGGTTGTTATGCTGGAAAAAATTGATTTAGGTGTTACGATTGACAAAGCGACTTATCGCTCTGAAAAAGAACGGCTGTCCATACGACTGGGAGAACTGCAACGAACCGTTCATGATATGGGGATACCGGTTTTAATTATCTTTGAGGGGTGGGAAGCGGCCGGAAAGGGAACCTTAATTAATGAACTCCTGATGCCGATGGATCCTCGGTCATTTAGAGTTTATAATTTTAAAAAGCAGGAAAGTGAAGATGAAATATTTCGTCCGTTTTTATGGCGTTATTGGACGAAAACTCCGGAAAAGGGACAAATCGCTATTTTTAATCAAAGCTATTATAGTGACCTTATTTACCGTAAATCCATTGATGACCTGAATTTGCTGGGACTGATGAGACAGTGCAATGAATTTGAACAAACCTTATCTGACGATGGTATGATTATTATGAAGTTTTTTATTCATATCAGTAAGAAAGAACAAAAAAAGCGTTTCACCAAATTGCTTGGAAATGATGCCACAGCCTGGAAAGTAACGTCCCAGGATAAAAAAGAAAATAAACACTATGCGGCGCTTTATGAAAAAGCGAATCGAGGGCTTGAACAAACGGATAGTGAGTGCGCCCCCTGGATCATTGTTGAAGGGGAACAAAAAGATTACGCCTTAATAAAGGTCTTAACTGCATTGGAAACCCGTTTGGAAAAAGCGATTGAAAAAGTTAACACCGAACCGAAAATAGAACTAAAACCGCTGATTCATACCGGTGATATGCCATTTCATTCCAAGGTGCTTGATGGTGTTGTTTTAGATCAAATCATCAGTGAAGAAGAGTATGAAAAAGAGATTAAGGACTGTCAAAAGAGAATCAGGCTATTGCAATATGAACTCTATAAAGAAAGAATTCCGCTGATTACTGCATTTGAAGGCTGGGATGCGGGTGGAAAAGGGGGCTGTATCAAGAGGTTGACACGAAACCTTGATCCCCGAGGATATACGGTGTATCCGACCGCAAGCCCAAGTGATGTTGAGCGGCAGCATCATTATTTATGGCGGTTTTGGCGGGATATTCCTAAAAATGGGCATCTGGGGATATGGGATCGTACCTGGTATGGTCGTGTAATGGTTGAACCAATTGAAGGCTTTTGTACACAGGAAGAGTATGACCGAAGTTACCGGGAAATCAATGAATTTGAGAAACAACTCTCTGATTGGGGCGCGGTGGTCATTAAGTTTTGGCTGCAAATTGATCAGGATGAACAGCTGAAACGTTTTACTGAAAGACAGGATAACCCGCATAAAGGTTGGAAAATCACCGATGAGGACTGGCGAAACCGAGAAAAATGGGAAATTTATAAAATTGCTGTTGATGAAATGTTGCTGAAAACGTCAACCGTAAATGCGCCCTGGATTATTGTGGAAGCAAATAATAAATATTTTGCTCGAGTTAAGGTTCTTAAAGAAACGATTGCGGCGATTGAAAAACGTCTTAATGCTTAAAAAGTATAACATTAAAAAAGATTGGCTAAACAAATCAAATTTTCACTTTATTATAGACAAAAAATTACCTTTAATAAAGTGTATACACCCAAAAACTATTATGATATAATTTTATTGATAAAATTTTGCTATTTTTCAACCAATAAAAATAATCTGTTTTAATTTCAAGGAGGAAAATCATGACAAAAAAAATGATGACAATGGATGGAAACAGCGCAGCTGCACACGTTGCTTATGCGTTCACAGAGGTTGCTGCTATTTTTCCAATTACACCTTCGTCCCCAATGGCAGAATATGCGGATGTTTGGGCTTCACAAGGTCGAAAAAATATTTTTGATGAAACGGTAAAAGTTTCTGAAATGCAATCTGAAGGTGGTGCGGCCGGAGCTGTTCATGGTTCTTTAGCTGCTGGTGCACTCACAACGACTTTCACCGCATCCCAGGGATTGTTGTTAATGATCCCCAATATGTATAAAATTGCCGGGGAACTATTGCCTGGTGTTTTTCATGTAACTGCTCGTACGGTGGCAGCGCATGCATTATCCATTTTTGGTGATCAGGGTGACGTTATGGCTTGTCGTCAAACGGGCTTTGCTTTATTGGCATCCGGCGGCGTTCAGGAAGTTATGGATTTAGCGGGGATTGCCCACTTGTCAGCCATTAAATCAAGAGTGCCTTTCATGCATTTCTTTGATGGATTCAGAACATCTCACGAAATTCAAAAAATCGAAGTGATTGACTATGATGTTTTCAAAAAATTAGTTGACTACGATGCGATACAAGAATTCAGAAATCGGGCGTTGAATCCTGAACACCCGGTCACTCGCGGAACCGCTCAAAATCCTGATATTTACTTTCAGGCACGTGAAGCTTGTAATCCGTTTTATGAAAAAGTTCCTGGTATTGTTGCCGACTACATGGAAAAAATCTCTGCTGAAACAGGTCGGGAATATCATCTGTTCGATTATTATGGTGCCCCGGATGCCGAAAATATTATTATTGCAATGGGATCTGTAACAGATGCTATTGAAGAAACCATTGATTATCTAACTGCTAAAGGTGAAAAAGTTGGTTTAATTAAAGTACGACTTTTCAGACCTTTCGCACCGGAATATTTATTTAAAGTACTGCCAAAAACAGTGAAAAAAATAGCAGTATTAGACCGAACTAAAGAACCTGGTTCTACGGGTGATCCTTTATTCCTGGATATTTGTACGGTTTTTTACGGAAAACCAGTTCAGCCACTCATTGTTGGGGGCCGTTATGGACTAAGTTCAAAAGATACAACACCAGCACAAATTAAAGCAGTTTATGACAACTTGAAATTAGATGTACCTAAAAATAAATTTACCATTGGAATCGTTGATGATGTGACCCATACAAACTTGGAATTAGGCGAAAATATCGATACCGTTTCAGAAGGAACAACTGCCTGCAAATTCTGGGGTCTTGGTTCTGACGGAACCGTTGGAGCGAATAAATCAGCCATCAAGATTATTGGGGATCATACCGATTTATATGCACAAGGGTATTTTGATTATGACAGTAAAAAATCTGGCGGGGTTACCGTTTCCCACTTAAGATTTGGTAAAAAGCCAATTAAATCGACCTATTTAATTTCTAATCCGGATTTCGTATCGTGTTCAACCCAAGCCTATGTTAATCAATATGACATGCTAAAGGGTCTGAAGAAGGGTGGAATCTTCCTACTAAATACCGTTTGGAGTAATGAGGAGTTAGAAGAAAAATTGCCGGCTTCCATGAAAAAACACATAGCAGAAAATGATATTCAGTTTTACACGATCAATGCCACCAAAATTGCTGAAGAGATTGGTTTAGGCCGTCGCACAAATATGATTATGCAGTCAGCATTCTTTAAATTAGCCAAAATTATTCCGATAGATGATGCTGTTACCTTCTCAAAAGCCGGCATCCAGAAATCGTATGGGAAAAAAGGCCAAAAAATTGTTGATATGAACAATGAAGCAGTGGATCAGGGAATTAATGCACTGGTCAAAGTGGAAATACCGGCAGCTTGGAAAGCGCTTAAAGCTGAAGCAGCAAAAGTAGAAAATGTACCGAAATTTATAAAAGATATTCTTCGCCCGATTAGCCGGTTTGAAGGAGACAGCATCAAAGTTTCGGCATTTACCGGAGCTGAAGATGGAACCTTTATGGCAGGATCTTCTGCTTATGAAAAACGCGGTATTGCAACGAACGTGCCTAAATGGATACCTGAAAATTGTATTCAATGTAATCAATGTTCATTTGTTTGTCCTCATGCAGCGATTCGACCGGTCTTAGTGGATGCAGACGAAAAAGCAGCAGCTCCAGCAGGATTTACAACTGTTGAAGCGAAAGGAAAACAACTTGAAGGGTTGGAATACCGTATCCAGGTAAGTACTCTGGATTGTACCGGCTGCGGTAATTGTCAGGATATTTGTCCGGCTAAAACAAAAGCACTGATGATGGAACCAATTGAAACACAAACAGCACAAATTTCATATTGGGATTATGCGATGAAAGTAAAAGTAAAAGATCGTTTATTGAACAAATCTTCTGTTAAAGGAAGCCAATTCTGCCAGCCGCTGCTTGAATTCTCAGGCGCTTGTGCTGGATGTGGGGAAACACCATATATCAAAACCATTACGCAATTGTTCGGAGACCGTATGATGGTGGCCAATGCAACCGGTTGTTCATCAATTTGGGGCGCATCTTCGCCATCAACACCTTATACTAAAAATGCCGAAGGAAAAGGCCCGGCTTGGGCAAATTCATTATTTGAAGATAATGCCGAATTTGGCTTTGGAATGCTTCTTGCCACTGAAAAAATGGGCGACACCATCGGAAATTATCTCAAGGAAATCATTGCGGGGGATTCTCCAGATGGCGTTAAAACGGCAGCTAATGCATGGATTGACGGCAGAAATGATCCGGAAGCTTCAAAAATAGCAGCTACTCAGCTTATTAAAGCGTTAGCAGGATATTCTCCTGACGGACTGCTGGCAAAACGGGTTAAATTCATCCTTGATAATAAGGCTTACCTAGTCAAAAAATCCCAATGGGTATTTGGCGGCGATGGTTGGGCTTACGATATTGGATATGGCGGTTTAGACCATGTTCTGGCATCACATAAAAACATTAATGTATTTGTAGTAGATACGGAAATCTACTCCAATACCGGTGGTCAGGCTTCTAAATCGACACCGACTGCCGCAGTTGCACAGTTTGCTTCCGCAGGCGAAAGAGTTAAGAAAAAAGATTTGGGTATGATGGCAGCTACCTATGGTTATGTCTATGTTGCACAGGTTGCAATGGGGGCAGATAAAAATCAGTTTATCAAGGCAATCACTGAAGCAGAAGCTTACGATGGTCCTTCATTGATCATTGCTTATGCACCTTGCATCAATCATGGGATTAAAGGCGGGATGAGTCGAACTCAATCCCATGAAGCTTTTGCAGTGGAATCAGGTTACTGGCATTTATACCGATTCAACCCAACCTTAAAAGAAGAAGGAAAGAATCCATTTATCTTAGATTCAAAAGCACCAGATATGGATAAATTTACTGATTTCTTAGATTCAGAAGTTCGTTATACCTCATTAAAATTAACTTTCCCGGAAGTTTCGGCTACGCTTTATAAAAGAGCAAAAGAAGAAGCTTACGAACGTTATATGGGCTATAAACAAAAATCAGAAATGTAATATAATAAATAAACAAACTAAAAGGAACCCCACAGGGGTTCCTCAGACTGAAGACAAAGGTCAGGGAAACCTGGCCTTTTTTAGTTTTTTGAAATCAAAAAAGCTTATTCCAAGGTTCATGGTTTATCATAAAATTAGAAAACAAATGGAGGCAAACCTTATGTTAACC
>NZ_RXYB01000016.1 GCF_008086615.1 Acetobacterium tundrae | reverse complement strand
TTACGAAGCTTGTACATTATATCGTCGCTGCCTTAAGTTGTCAAGCTTTTTTTTAAGTTGTTTTTAAATCGCTTTTTTTGCTGCGCTGCCCCTGTTCGGGACAACTTCATTAGTATACTCCGATTATCACACTCTGTCAATCCTTTTTTTAATTTAATTCTGGTTTTTTCTGGTTTTTTTATTCGTATCACTTATATTCCCTTATAATATTTGTTTAAACACTTTTCCGGCTATTCTTTTGAATATCTTTGTTTGATGATAACTCTACCTGAGTTAAAATTAGGCATGATTATATAAACTTACTTTCTGTTAATCTTGCCATGATCACTGGCTTCCCTATTTATAAAAAAAAGGCGATGAGCACGAATAAAAAGCAAGCCTTTATCCGTATTCATCGCCTTTTTTTTGCACAACTTTAATTCCTTGTGCAAAAAATATAAAAGCCCCGCAACGTCCTATCCTCCCAGGCAGTTACCCACCAAGTACTTTCGGCGCTGGAAGACTTTACTTCTGTGTTCGGTATGGGAACAGGTGTAGCCCTTCCGCCATCGTCGCGAGACTAATTAACTTTATTTAATTCAACTACTTTAGTATACTTGTTTTTTATTTCATTGTCAACCATTATCTTTTCTTTTTATCATTTTATAAAATTATTGATTAAATCCTGTGCTTTTTGAAGGCTTTTCTCTACTTCAAACTGGCCCTCTGCTCTAAAAATACAATAAGCCAATCCATCGTCACTGACATAATCAATCACAATTTTATTCTTCTTTTCCTTTTCTCTATCGCTTGCATTCCTGTCTTTTTCTAATTTTTCTTTAAAAAGGGAAGCTTGCCACTTTGAATTTAATACTATTTCAGAACTTGAGCAGATCGTTACCTTTTTAATCTCGCTGGGCAAAATCCTAAACCTTGGACCAACGACAGTAAAATCAACTTCATTAGAATAGATTTCAAGATTCCCTCTCAGCGATTTATCTAAGTCTTTATGCCCGCCTAAATAGGTAGCCATCATACACATATCGCGTTTTGCTTTTTCTTTGCCAAATGAAAAAAAACTACTTTTGGGTCGAGCACTCTTTTTAACATCTGTTTCGTCATTATCTGATACCTGATTTTCTGAATTTCTTCCTTCAAGATAATTGAACAGTGCACTGATCTTTTTTTGATTTTCGCCATGATCTTTTACTTGTGTGTTTGAAATCATTTCTGATCGAATCATTACTTCTGTGCTCTTTTCATCTTTTTCATTTAAAGTAATGGTAATGCGTTGCTCTTTCGATACGAAAACCGTTTTTGTGAGAAGCACAATCATGCTTTTCTTTTTTTCATGGACATGTTTTTTTAATTCATATTTCTTCTTTCCCAGTGCCAGCATTCGTTCTTCACAGTGGGATTTTGGCAAATTGATCAATCTGTCCTCTTCAGTATGTATGCCCATAACACGATCTCCATTCTAAATAGTAAAGCGATAACTAAGTTCTACTGGTATTATCCATACCTGTTATCGCATCTTCAGCACCTCTTCTAACAAATCAATTAGCTTTTCTTCACATTCCTCTATGGTGCAGTCTGCTTTCTTTAAATAATTAAAATAGCTCTCCGATCGGGCGATCGTAATCAGCTGCGCCTGATTCACCAGTTGGCTGAATACCGTATTTCTATTCAGATCAAGATCAAAACTTTTCAGACTTGAAAAATAATCCAAATCAATATCCAGGATAAGATTGTCTTGACTTAAATTTTTCATAGAAAACACACTGTCTTCAAACATATGATCATCAAGACTGCCAAAGTGATTTTCAGACACTAGATAGTGGTGTCCCCTCAGGTATTGATGTTTTTCCATACAATTTATCATATGATAGTCTTTTATATAACCCAATTCCATGGCCGTATAAATGTGCTCGTCATTTCGTAATTTACCCATGGCACCTTCAATGGTCTTCAAATTCAAGGGATCAAGCGTTGACAGGATCTTTTTCTGAAACCGGTCAACCAAAACCGCTTCTTTATCCGGATTGATCGCCATCGCTTTTTGATAAGCGTAAAGCCAAAACGACGGATTTGTATCTGGATGGTAATCTATACTTACCAGAATTGATGATTTTTTTGATTGCTGAAACAATTGTCCCCATACCAATAAAGCGTATTGATGATCATCCACCACCATAATGTTTTTCCCCTTAACGCACAAGCATTTGGGTTTTAAGTTGTTATTTTTCATTATTCAGCCATTCTATAAATGCGAGTCACCCCACATCAATATACGAGCGAATTCTTAAATCTGCTCCCACTGATTTGCTGATTCTTCGACAGGCTTCCTGATCTTCTTCCGGTAATATATCAACAATCGTTAACACAACCTTTGTATATCTGCCAGCCAGGCGGGCAAAATCCAACAGAGCCTCATAGGCATCTTCAAAAACTGGGCGACATAGCGTATTGTATTCCTGTTTATCTTTTGCATTCAAACTGATCGATACCACATCAATTGCGTCCTTTAAATAAGGTGTCATATCCTTTTTAAAAATCAAGTTACCGTGGCCATTGGTATTAAGACGGGTTGGTATCGGATATCTCTTTTTAACTTCTTTGGCAATTTCGCAGATTTCATCCAATCGATAAGAAGGCTCTCCATATCCGCAAAAAACAAGTTCTTTATACTGACTAAGATCCCGTTTTAATATATCTTCTAATACTTCTTCCTTGGTTGGTTCTTTTTCCAGCCAAAGATCATCTACGCCATTTACTGTGGGCTCATCTCTTCGAATGCAAAATGTACAAGCATTGCTACATCGGTTTGTCATATTTACATATAAAGATTTCCCTAATTCATAGGTAATCGTCATCTTCTTTTCCTCCCAGGATATTTTCACAATCAATTTGTTACATCTAATTCTATCTTTTTTTTACAAATCTATTATTTTATCTCTATATTAACTGCTCATGCATCTAAAAACGCAACAACATTTTACCATATCTATTCTAGAAGTCACGAAAAACAAATTATTTCTACTAACCTCGCCAATTATTGCTCTTGAATTTATAAACTTATTTATGTAAATAAAAAAACACATTCCCCAGTCTTTTTGCTTGGTTAATGTGTTTTCTTAGTATAGTCTGCTTTAAAACAAGGGACCAACAAGCTTTAAATCACAACCTTCGCATTCCCATTCAAGGCCGACACCGTTCATTTTACCACCACATTGAGGACAAATTCCAGTTCCGCTTTTAGGGAACATATATTCAGTCAGTTCCATTTCAAGAATTTCTACGCCATCAGTTTCCGGTTGTTTTTTAAATTTTTCGATCGTTTTATGCGCCATTTAATTTTTCTCCTTTTGTATTCGATTAATCATCTTTGTTTCATTATAGATCAAACCGCTTAGTCATACAAATCATTTCTAGGGAAAAATAACGCCTACTTTGTGCACTAATCCTGTCTTTATAATAATAAAACAGACTTCCAGCGCGCCTCTTTAAAACCAATCAGATCCCTGTTATCGAAAACAGCTGGGGCCCCTTAATAAGTGGCCCCTAGCTGTTCTTCGATATCAATTTTTTTGCTTATTTTATTTTTTGAACCCGATCATTTGAAACCCCCTGTGGCAGGGTAATCTCCAATAGTTTTTTCCCGGTATTAAAATCAATTTCTGAAATTGCATTCGTTCCTTCCTTAGTTTGACCCCAACCAATCGTATATACTTCTATATTGTCGCCAATTCTCTGGGCACTTCCATCTGCCAACGCCGTCTCTCCGGACACTTTAAATTCTTGAAACTCTAATACTTTTTTATTGACTTCATCTAATTTAAGTTTTAAGATTCGGGTTTGCCCGGTGCTGGTTCCGTTGTCAAAAATCGTTAAATAACCTTCTTTTGTTAACGCTATATCACTTTGCCCTGAAGTTTTTTGTTCACTTGTCAAGCCAAACTCATCACCATTTCCTGACAGTTTCCACATGATATTACCAGTATCACGATTGATTTTCATGATTGTATTTAAATTTTTAAACGATACAATCAGATTATTATCAGCTGGATCAATGATCATCCGATCAAATCCGGTATAATCCGGACTTTGACTGGTAGCATTGCTATAATCATTGCCTTTTACACTTAGTCCATAGAGTTCCGGATGTGAATCAGTAGTAAATTCAAAGACGACTTTATCATCTTTCACTTCTTGAATAAGGGTTCGCACTACCTTTGATCCCATCGAACTTGCGCCCAAGCCTTCCGGCACATTTTGAACAAGCACCAGTTGTGATGCTGCTACAATATAATGATTATCATCGATTAAGATGAAATCTTGCCCATCTATCGGATCACCTTTTTTTGCAAATTTGCTCAGAGCTAAGGTAATGGTTTTTATTTCCTTGTAGTTTTCATCAAGAATTACCCGTTCACCAGAGGCCGTTCCGATCCCATTACTATCACCATAAACTCGCTGATAGCTATAACGCACGGTGCCATCCTCTAAAGTATGCTTTTTAAAATCGCTGTATGTTTCACCATTCGCTTCTTGTTGAGATTTTGCAATGTAAAAAACAACTTCGCCTTTATTATTTAGTTCATACAGCGCGGCTCCCCCTGTAGCCAACGCGGCGTAGTAATTTCCCTCATAACTGCTTTCTCCTGCTGAATTTATTTGCGGAAGTTGAGAAGACAGTGTCCTTAAATAAATAGTTTTTACATCTTTTTCATTATCCACGGTAATCTTGATCAATTTATTTGATGACAAGGTATCGAGTTTTAAATCAATAGCTTTTCCTGCGCCAATACCTTTTTCATCAATTTTAACCGTCGCACCGGTTTCATTATTCAGTTTAATGGTATTGGTAGAAACACTGCTCAGACTGACGGCATCATAAATGGCACCATCCTCTGCCAGCGGCAATTCTACATTAAATCCGTTGATTGTTAAATTAAGTGATTTATCTGACATCAGCGTGTTATCACGTCCAGAGTAGGCCAGTGTACAACTGACTAAAATAATCAGCAATATCGCGCCACTGACTGATACAATCATAAATTTTTTCGAGCTATCCATAAATTATAATCTCCTTTTTTTGCTCTATTATCACATAGACTTCTTAAATTTCGGATAATAGTTTTGTCCTTTTTAAGTAAGTCTAAATGATCCTTATTTTGTCTATAAAAAAAAACATTAAACCTTTAAATCTTTTTTGTTGTAAAAAGCAAAAGTCATTCCTATTGCAAGAATCACTACGCCCCCCCATAAGCCTAACGCTTTCAGATTAATACCCGACGCCAAAATGTGGTTCGGTTCAAAAAGGTCCAGGGGAGAGAGATATCTTAAAAAGCCCACCGCATCAACAAGCGCTGCAAAAATTCCGATGCTATAAGTGCCAAAAACCATCCACATTGCCGTCAATCCAATTTGTCTGGTACTGCGAAGCTTTACTGAAAACCAAAGGCCTAATATCATAAAAATAAAACCTGATATAAACGTTCCTAAATATATTCCTTTCACGTTCAATAATAATACAATAACTTCATATTTCCCCGAACTGAAAACAAGAACCAGGATCAGTGATACCATTTCCAGGACAATGATCAAAAGACAATACGTTAAAAAATGTGCGACCATTTTAGCTGCAACAATGCCGCTTCGTGTAATTGGTTGGGCATATAAATATTCAATGGTTCCATCTGTTTCTTCTTTTATAAGAGCTGATGTTCCTGCACGTGCTGCGTATATCGCAATCGCAATATTAATAAATTGCATGATAAAAGCAAAATAAACCTTGATATCACTAAAATCCGACACCTCGGTAAGACCAAAGGCGGCAAGCAGTGGTGCTGGTAGGGCACCCTGCTTCATTCTAACTAGATTTTGGATGGTACTGGATTCCATTGCGGGAAAAAAAGCCATAAATACGACCAAAACAACGATAAGTATGCCCATCCAAAACAGTAGACCCCGAAAGATATTTTTAAATTCCAATTTCAAGAGTGTCATCGCTATGCCCTCCTTCATAATAATCTAAAACTTCATCTTCAAGAGAGGCATTTTTTATCGTTATATCTTTTATCGTCATCATGCTGAGGGTTTTTAAAAGCTTCTCAACATCGCCATCATAGGAAAATTTAACCATGTTTTCTGAAACATTAAGCATCCGCCCACCTAAAATTTCAAGATCCCTTAAATCAAAGGATTCTGCTTTTATTTCGATAATCATATATTTTTTTCGTACTTTTGTTAAGTCTTCAATTTTAAAAATCCGTCCTTCCTTGATAAATGCAACTCGGGTACAATAATCTTGAACCTCTTTTAAATTTTGACTCGATAAAAAAATGGTGGTTCCCTTTTCATTTGCATCTTTTAATACTTCGAAAAGTCGTTTTTGCATTAAAGGATCCAACCCATTCATTGGTTCATCCAAGATTAGCAACCGTGGTTCATGTATCAATGCACAGGCAATAGCGATTTTCTTTTCATTATCGATGGATTGTTCGCCAAATTTTATTGACTTATCAATTTCTAACGCCTCACATAGGGGATCGATAGCATCTTCGGTTTTGATATGATGAAAAGCCAGGGTCGTTTTTAACAACTCCTCGGCACTGGCATTTGGATCATACCGAATTTCATCAGGTACATATCCAACTTGCTTTTTTATCTCAGCTGAATTTTTTGTACAATTCAGATCCAACACTTTACAATGACCGATATTGGGAAAAATAAAATTCAATAGAATTTTTATAAATGTCGATTTTCCCGCACCATTTGGTCCTATTAACCCAAATATTTCTCCTTCATCAACTGTTAGATTGACATTTTTCAACGCCAGAATTTCATTATAATTCTTTGTTAAATGTACGGTTTCGATTGCTTTCATAAGAATCTTTCCTCCATCTTTTAACGGAATACTGGTTCTTGCTCAATTCATCTCGTCGCCTTATTGTAACTTATTACAGTAAAAAGGTAAAGGCCTGCTATTTTTATCATTCACAAGCATCCAAAGAGCACTTGAAAAACAAGCAATGATTCTTTTTATATGGTAAAATTAGCGTATATTAATTAAGAATTATCATTAACTATCGTCACTCTTGTTCTAACGCTTTTAATTCAACCTATTTCGATTAAACGCTCTGGAGGCGCAATGATGAAACGAAAATTATGGCTTTGTCTATCCCTTATTCTAAGTCTTATTTTACTGTTTACCGGCTGTCAATTTCTATCCACATCAACGGCAACCTTTACCCCTCAGGATTCTCTGGCCGTTCATTTTTTAGATGTGGGGCAGG
This sequence comes from Acetobacterium tundrae, assembly GCF_008086615.1. GTDB lineage: Bacteria > Bacillota > Clostridia > Eubacteriales > Eubacteriaceae > Acetobacterium > Acetobacterium tundrae. The sequence continues at coordinate 74,872 of NZ_RXYB01000016.1, read as the reverse complement.
GGGATTCCATTCTTTTAATCGATAATAACGATACCATGCTTATTGATGGCGGAAATCCGGAAAATGGAGGAGCTATTATTAACTATCTCAAAAGTTTGGGGATCTCTCAACTGGATTACGTTGTTGCCACTCATAACCACGCCGACCATGCCGGCGGTTTAGCCGATGTGGTTGCTAATCTTGACGTTTCAAACCTGTATGTGACCAATTCCGAAGATACCACCGCCTCTCAGAAGCTCATTGCCGCGGCGAAGGCTAAAAACGTGCCGGTCTCCACCCCTTCTCCCGGAACCACACTTGCCTTCGGCGGGTCAACCATTGATTTTCTAGGCCCGCTTAGCGTTCATGAAGACGTCAATAATGATTCACTAGTGCTGAAGGTCACCCGGGGAAACCACCGCTTTCTTTTTACCGGTGATATGGGACAACAAGCCGAACAGGAACTACTTGCCCAGAACATCAATCTCGAAGCCGATGTTCTGAAGGTTGGACATCATGGCAGCTCCACGTCAACAGGCTACGTCTTTCTTCGTGCTGTGAATCCCCGGTACTCGGTGATTTCCTGTGGTGCCAACAATGATTATGGTCATCCCCATGAGGAAACGCTGAGCCGTCTCAACGACGTCGGCTCCACTATCTTTCGCACCGACCTCATGGGGACGATCATTGCCACCTGTCAGGGGGATCAATTAACCTTTAACAAAACCGGCATTGCCCCAACCCAGTCCTATCAGGCCGTGGATAACGGTCTCGCTGCCACTACCAACCCTGCTCAGAAAACGCCGGCAAGCACGGCCACTTCAGAGACTGCCACCTATATCGGGAATAAAAATTCCAAGATCTATCATTTGCCAACCTGCCCTAGCCTGCCCAAGGAATCCAACCGGATCTATCTGAACAATCTGGATGAGGTTCACGCTCTAGGGCTGACACCCTGTGGGGTTTGTAATCCGCCAAGCTAAACTAGCATAATAACGATCAAAGCCAGTGTTTATCGGTAGTCGTCTCCGATAAACACTGGCTTTGTTTTTTTCTATTCTCTTTTTATTTAGTTTCTAATCTACTTAATTAACCCGTCACCACATCCCGCCTTTTTAACCAGATGATGGCAAATAGACTGAACCCAGCCATAAAAACCGCGCAGGCTAGAATAAATTGAATTTCTCCCACCGACATGGGTGCAGCCGGATCATTGGCCCGCATCCCCAATGTTATCAGGGCATAGGGAAACCAGATGCCATAGCCTTTGGATAGCAATGCCAAACCTGCAATGCCGCCCATCAGAGCAATACCAACCGGCACTGCAAAACTGCGAATCACCAGTGATATAAAGAGCTGCAGGGCACATGCCACCATACCGCCCAGAGCCCCAAAGAAAAGCCAGACCGAAAGTTCCGGGGGTATCGGTCCCGAAACCCCAGCCAGTAATCCGGATAAAATATACAATAGTCCGATCCAGAGCTGAGTCAACACCACCATCGCCGAACCCATGATCAATTTAGCCAGAAATAGGTGGGTTATGGGAACCGGCGCCGTCATAACCGCATTCCAATTATGATTGGCGTGTTCCAACCGCCAAAGGTAAGAACAGTAAATACCAATCAGTACCGGCAGAAAAAAATAACAGGCAAATAGGGTATGCTGGGTCCAGAGACTATACCATTCATTCTCCAGAATCTCCAGATTATTCAGGTAATTGAAGGTTCCCATAAAGGCCGGAATAATGGGAATCAATAAAAATGCCAACCAAACCGGGCTATGTCGCATCTTGATCATTTCCGCTTTTAAAACACGTATGAACATCCTTCAGACCTCCCTTCGTACAAATAAAATCCGGCCAATTCCGTATATCAGTCCAAAGAATACAAAAAGCAGTACAAAACCCGACCAATCAATAGCAGTCCAGTAAAAATCTATTGCCCGAGTATTCTGATCCCAGTTCATACCAATCTGCATCAGCACCCCATAATAACTCCAAAGGATAAACTTCTGAAAGCCCTGAGGAAAAAACATACTGAACAGACCAATAAAACCGCCAACGAGTCCCAGTGTCATGGGCACCATTTGATTGGCAAAGAGCATGGATACCACCTGTTGAAAAGCATAAATAGTCAAACTCACCGCCAGGGTAAAAAACAAATATCCACCCAGCGCGCCCCATGGCACCGGTCCTCCAAAATGTAGCATGAGACCCATACCAATCATAATGGCCACCTGTCCCAATGCTGCACCAAACATATAGATACTACCCCAGATAAACTTGGCATCAAAGATCCGATTGGCTGGAACAATGGTTTCCAGGAGCTTAAATGTTTGTCCTTTATGCTCCACCTCACATAGGCGAGACGCCACTACTGCCGCGATCACCGGCATGATGATGCAGTTGAGCATGGGAAATTGGTAAAGAAAAAACAGCCATCCCTGAACCAGATCATTAGCGTCCTTGTTGGAAATAGCCCAGCCAGCCCACAGCATCTGAACCCCCATCATGACTGCCACCACCAACCAAATCTTTCGTCCCTTTGTTTTTAAAGCCTCCATTCCAATTGCCTCTCTCATAAACTCACCGCCGTTCCGGTCAACTCCAGGAAGATATCTTCCAGACTCTTTTTGCGCTCTTCAATGCGAACCAGGCCAATATTATTCTGTCCCAGGACCTTACTGATTTCTGCCATCATTGAATCTTTCATCTGGGGGATGATCAGATAATCGTCCTGTGCTTCCCAAGCAACCCCATTTTGACTCAGGAATGATTTGGTCACCTCATTATTCATGGTTCGAACCGCGAGATGCTGCTGGCTGTACTGATGAAGTTTCATCAAACTATCCTGATAAACCAGCTCCCCTTCCCGAATAATCCCCACCCGAGTTGCCAGCTGATCGATTTCGCTTAACAGGTGGCTGGACACCACCACGGTCATTCCGAATTTTTGGGGCAGGGACTGAATCAACTCCCGCATTTCTTGAATCCCGGCAGGGTCCAGCCCATTGGTGGGTTCATCCAAAATAAGCAGTTTGGGATAACCCAAAAGCGCACTGGCCAACCCCAACCGCTGTTTCATTCCCAGGGAATACTGGCTGACTTTTTTGTGCTTCTGATTATCCAGCCTGACTATTTTCAGAACTTCATCAATATTGTTTTTGGGAACACCCCGGAGGGTTTGAAAGATCTGGAGGTTCTCTGCTCCGGTTAAATGCCCGTAATAGCTGGGAGATTCGATAAGGGAACCCACATTTTTAAGATTCTCCAGTCGGTTTTTGCTGTTAACTCTTTTTCCAAAAACCGATATTTCCCCGGCGGTGGGTTTTGCCAGACCTAACACCATTTTCAAAGTTGTTGATTTTCCCGCTCCATTTGGTCCCAGGAACCCATAAATAGCTCCTTCAGGAACCAGCAGATCGACATCCTTGACCCGATAAACATTTCCATATTCTTTGCTGAGACCTGCGGTCTCGATGACATTACTCATAAACATGCACTCCTTCTTTTTTTCTACATGCTTATGATAGCCCTTGAACCTTACAGGGGTTTGTCTCCTGCCTTACTTTTACCTTAATTTTAATTTCAGTCCCAAATACAACTATTTTTTCGTGTATAATACAGTCGGGTGATAATAATGAAAACAATTTTTGAATCAACGCTTCTGGTTGTGGATGATGAACCGGAAATTTTAATCATGTTAAAAAAGATATTGAATCAGGCCGGATTTTCCAGTGTGCTGACTGCCGATTGCTGCCAGCAGGCCCGGGAAATCTTCGGAGCTGAAAAGCCCAATGGGGTGATTCTAGATATAATGCTGCCTGATGGTGACGGGTTTTCGCTAATGCAGGAGTTTCGGTTGAAATCCAATGTACCGATGCTGTTTTTGTCTGCCCGGGATGAGGATGAAAACCGGCTTCTCGGGCTGGGACTGGGTGCCGATGATTACATTACCAAACCCTTTCTTCCCCGGGAACTGGTTCTTCGCTTGAGTGGCATCCTCAGACGGGTTTACCAGCCTATGTTGACTCCACCCTCCCAGGACGAATGTCTGGTACTGGGAAATGTGACCGTCAATTTTAAAAGCGGCGTGGTTCAAGCTCGTGATTGGAAAAAAACACTAACGGCCAAAGAACACGCCCTGCTTAAAAAGCTTTGGGATAATCAGGGGAACATCGTCACGTCTGATAACCTCTGCCGCTGCGCATGGGACGATGATCTCTACGGTTATGAAAACACCTTGATGGTTCATATTCGTCGCCTCCGGGAAAAAATAGAAGAAGATCCGTCCCAGCCAAAATATTTACTGACGGTCCGGGGGATGGGGTATAAATTGGTAAAGGATCCAACTCTATGAAGAGCCTTCGTAAAATCATAATCGGTTCCATCCTTTTAACTGCAACCATTTCGCTTTTACTGGTTGTTGTCAATATCCTATTCACTGCCAACTGGGCCATGAAAAATCCCAGTGTCACTCATTCAAAATATGATATCGGTGCAATTGCTGATGGACTGACAAATATCGACGGCGCTTATTATCTCAATGAAACCGCAGCTGCACAATTTGACGCGCAATATTCCTGGGCAATGCTTATCAGCCAGGACGGCAATGTTGTCTGGAGCAAAAACCTTCCTGCCGATGTTCCCTTGACTTACACCCTTACCGATATTGCGACCTTTACCCGCTGGTACCTCAATGACTATCCGGTATCGGTTTGGGAATCTGAGGATGGCCTCATGGTATTGGGTGAACCAAAAGGAAGTATTTGGAAATACCCGATAACCTCAACCGAAGCCACTATTTCCCAGATACCTTCTTATCTTGGTGGATTTTTAATTCTAAATTTCGTGGCAGCACTTATCCTGGCTCTGCTACTGGGTTCATGGCTCTATCTAAAACTAAAGCCCATTTATGAGGGCATCACTGCCTTGCAAAAAAAAGAAACAATCATCTTGCCCACAAAGGGGGTTACTGGAGAAGTTGCGCGAATTCTTAATGAAACCTCTGTTGTTCTTAAGGAACAGGGAAAGCGCTTAGCGGATCGTGACAAAACCCGTACTGAATGGATTGCCGGTGTCTCCCATGATATTCGCACCCCACTGTCGATGGTAATGGGTTATTCCAGTCAATTGGAAACCAATCCAAACCTCCTGCCTGCGGAACAGGATCAAGCCAAAATCATCCGTGAACAAAGTCAGCGTATTAAAACCCTGGTTGCCGACTTGAACATCGCATCCAAGCTTGAATATGAAATGCAGCCCCTGCATCTTAGCAAGGTTTCGCCGGCTGCGATGGTACGGAGTATTGCTGCAGACTATATTAACAACAACGATCTCAGTGACTCCTATTCAATTTTCCTTGAGGCCACCGAGGATTCCAATGGTTTATCTCTTCTTTGTGATGAAGCGTTGATCCATCGTGCCATTACTAACCTGATTGACAATAGCATCCAACACAATGGGAACGGCTGCATCATTAATGTTTCTATAAAGAAATACCAGGACGGGTGCATCATCAAAATCAGTGATGATGGGAAAGGCTATCCTCCTGAAGTTCTGGGAAATTCAGATGAACCGGTATTTCTTGAAAATCATGGACTCGGTCTGATCATCGTTCGGCGGATCATGAAACTTCATGGCGGAAAGGTTACCTTTGAGAATCCATCTTCTGGAGGCGGCTCTGCTTCACTGATTTTTAATCCATAACTACTTCGAACTTGACTACAATCTTTTAAGGTTTATTGATAAACTGACCGATTGCGTGTTATTCTGCTATCCGATGGTAGAGCGATACTTCTTCATCTTTTGTGACTAATTCATAGTTTGTTCCGAGAACATCATAGATTTCGGCGTTAGTCTCCTGATCATTCGTCATGACAATCCATTTTGGCGGATTATTTTTCAACATATTATTCATTTCGACGATCACTTGGGGATCATATAATCCCCACCATTCTTGTAACGTGAAATATTTATAACAAGGGGTAATATCGGCCATTAAAAACCAGCCGGCCGGGATCTCATAACCAAAAACACTATCCCGATCTTCTTCAGGAATCGAACTCTTAATAGTCAACGCATTTTCATAATAGTCCGTATCCGGTTCTTCTGTTGCAATCGTTACAATTGTAGAAAAACAAAAGCATAAATAAATTACACAACTTGTCATAAAAAGAACCAACACCGCAACAAGCAGCCCCCGATGACTGCCCTGCCACAATTTTTTTTCATTTTTAACATATAGTTCGATAAGTAAAATAATAGCTAGGACAAAGCATGGGGTTGTTAATGTGAAATAATGATAAAAAATTCCTCCGAGCAGAAGCGAAAAAAAGGTAACCAATGAGCCAATTGTTAAAAGCAATCCAATATATTTGTCTTCCTTTTTCAATAAATAATAGATACCCATACAGCCGGAAAAAACAACCGGTGATACCGAATAGGCGAATTTAACAAGCGATTCCGGTGAGAAAATTCCTGAAATACCCTCTGCATACTTCATGTTAAACAAAAAGGTTGCGTAAATCATATCTCCAAAAGCATGGTTAATAATAAAATAACTTGCTATTGCCGCGAATGTAATTAGTGCCCCTGCAATGAAGCCAAGCACATTATGGAAAAAATCAACATATGCTTTATTAGTAAATAGTTGAATCATCACCACCAACACAATGGCTCCAATGAGTACCGCATTATTCAATCGCATAAATACAATCAGGGTGAAACAAATCCCATAGATAAACGCATAAAGCGGATTATGATGGGCTTTTTTGATGGGTTCTTTTTTTAAATGCCGAAGAACCAGATATAGCGGCAGTAAAAGAAAAGGCAGACTTAATTCCTCTGTTAAGTTACCGCCTTCAAAAGTTGATGCTAAAATTAAGAAAAAGAAAAGAATTGGAAGCCAGGCCTGTTTTTTATTTAAAAACAGTTGTCCCATTTTGACTATCAAAATAAGATCGGCAACCATAAAAATCCATTGCATAAAAAAGCTTCCAAAACGATCTGGAATGATCAGCCACCCCAGCGCTTCTAAAAAAAACAATACCGGTCCCTTATGGTCAAACAAGTCCAGATAAAGGATGTGTCCACTGGTTATTCCCTTGCCAACGAGTAAAAATATCGCAGAATCTGAAATGCCGTAATTATTGCTGAATATGGGGCTGGTTGCATAGGAAAAGAAAAGCAAAAAAAGAAAGGCTGCTATGGCTAAAGCTAAATAATTTATGATCGTATTCTTTTGCATATTCATTTAGTTTTTTTCCTTTATAATAAAAATCGGTCGTTTCTTTGTTTCTAAATAAGTTCTTGCCAAATACTGACCTAAAATTCCGGTACAGAATAATTGAATCCCACTGCTAAAGAAAATGATGCATACCAAAGACGGCCAGCCAAAAGCCGAACCCTGCCAAAATATTTGTCTGATGATAATACCCACAATCGCTATGAAAGAGAATCCACAGAAAATAAGACCAGTGACTGATGCAATAGCCAATGGTGCGGTCGAAAACCCAACGATGCCTTCCAAAGAATAGATAAATAACTTCCAAAATGAAAACTTGGTTTTTCCTGCCGCTCGTTCAATATTTTTATAGGTAATCCATTTCGTATTAAAACCAACCCACTCAAAAATTCCTTTTGAAAAGCGATTATACTCCTGCACTTCTAAAACAGCATCAACCATGGATCGTTTCATGAGTCTAAAATCACGGGCGCCATCCACAATTTCCATTTGCGAGATTTTATTGATTATTTTATAAAAACGTCTGGAACAAAAAGAACGGATATGAGGCTCCCCATTTCTGGTTCCCCGACGAGCTGCCACGCAGTCATATTCTTCACTTTTAAGCATCTCATACATGGAAACAATTAGTTCCGGCGGATCCTGCAAATCAACATCCATAATCCCTACATAATTTCCAGTTGCGTGTTTTAACCCTGCAAAAATGGCTGCTTCTTTCCCAAAATTTCTAGAAAAAGATATATATTTTATACGATTATCTGCTTTACTGAGATTTTTTATCATCTTTAATGTCTCATCTTTGGAACCATCATCCACAAATAGAATTTCAAAGTCTATTTCTGATAACTGCGAAATCACTTTTTCGATCAGTGTCTTGTAAAAAATCGGAATCACTTCTTCTTCGCAATAACAAGGGATCACCAGGCTTATCTTTTCTTTATCCATCACTCTTCACTTTCACGCTCCCGGTTAAACCCGAACGTCCAAATATTAAAATTATTTCCATGAAGAAATAAAATCCAGCCCTATTAATGAGGTTTGTATACTCATTGCAAAGACCTTCCCAAGGGCGGATTTATTATTAATTATATCATGAAACGAGGCAACTTGAATATCACTCAAGCAATTTGACAAATCTGCAGGGTAAATTAAAAAAATCTTAACTCTGCATTTCATCATCGTTTTTGATATTTATACCCTTGAGATCAATACCATAAACCCTTTATTTCATTCTTTTTGCCTACCAATGCCACGCTCATTCAAGCTTTTATGCGCTATTGACAGACTTTCCAGCTTTTTTTGAAACCAAGAGCAGTTGGACATGACAACAGCGATTGTTAGCCGCTCCCATTAAATAATTTTGAAAGACACACAACCATCACAAAAAAAACAGAAAACATTCATAATTAAGGAATATTTAAGTGGTGCTTTTTATACCATTTATAAAGGAAATTTTTTACTCCTTGCAGACTCATTAATTTGAATTGAAAATCACATGAATCCATCTGAAAACACAAAAATGCCTGAAGTCCCAACACAAATAGTGGAACTTCAGGCATTTTTTTTTCAGACTTCTTTATAGATACTCCGACGAACAAAAGGCGCCAGCCTTTTTGCCAAAACAACACTTAAACCAATTTTAATAATATCTGCCGGAAACGTCATCAGAAATCCTGAAACCATCAAAGCTCCAACCCCCATGGGAGTATTGAGATAGTAATTGGCGATGATATAATACCAGGTTAAACCCAGGGCATAAATCACTCCCGTTCCCGCAAGTGCGGCTAGAATTAATCGAACGGTGGACGACGCTGCTTTTCTTTCCGCTATCCATCCGGTGACAAATGCGCCCAGGGCGAATCCCAAAATATAACCAAAGCTTGGTTTTAAAACATAGAGCAAACCACCGCCGCCGGAAAACACCGGCAAACCGGCCAGTCCAATAAAAATATACACCAGTACCGAAACAAGTCCGGCTCTGGATCCCAGTAACAGCCCGGCCAGTAAAACAAAAATGGTTTGGAGGGTAAAGGGAATGCCCGGAAGCGGGATTTTTATAAAGGCACCCACGGCCATAAGTGCCGCAAACATCCCGCAAAGCACGAGTGTTTTGATGTTTAATGTGTTTTTTTCAATCATAATTTAATCCATCCTTCTTATGCTAATTTCACCTGAATTAAGTGTCTCAATTTGTCCTGATTCATTTCTGACAATTAATCCGCCATCATTATCAATGTCAATGGCGGTGGCCGATTGCCACTGATTGTTTTTGCAAACCTTGATTTTTTTTCCTAAAACCATGGAATGGCTTTTATATTCCACTAAAAAATCACGCTTATTTAAATCTCCACATATATTTAATACCTCGTTGATGATTTCTGCAGCCAAGCGGTTACGAGTGAGGGCATCCGGTTTTTTATCAAATAATGCCCCTGCAATTTCTTCCAAATCTTTTGGAAAATCATCTTCAGGCCGTTTGAAATTAATTCCGATTCCAATGATAATGAATTCAACCAGACCATTTTCAAAATTGGTTACCGCCTCGGTCAGAATTCCGACTATTTTCCGACCATTTACATAAATATCGTTCACCCACTTTATTTGCGGTTCGATACCCGTTACCTTTTGTATCGCTCGGCAGACTCCCACGGATGCCCCGGTGGTTACAAGTACCGCCTCACTGGCATGAACATTCGGGCGCAGAACCAGACTCAGATAAATACCGCTCTTTGGCGGCGAATAAAAAGAACGGCCCATCCGGCCTCGCCCCTGGGTTTGCTCTTCAGAAATAATAACCGTTATTTTTTTTGCTCCTTCCAGAGCTATTTTTTTTGCTTCCTGATTGGTGGAACCAATGGTTTTGTATACAATAATATCAAGATTCTGATTATCCGGCAAAAGCCAGGGACTAATTCCTTCACTGGACATAATATCCGACTCTTTATTCAGACGGTAACCCTTATTGGTTGTAGACTCAATATCATAACCCTCTTCTTTTAAAGATTTTACGGCTTTCCAAATAGCGGAACGGGATACATTCATTAAGCTGGCCAGCTGTTCTCCTGAAATGTATTTTTCTCTGTTTTCTTCTAAGGTTATTAATAAATTTTGTTTTGTCGACATTTTTTCACCTCTGATTTGTATTCTACATAAAAGCAGCCCAATTGTCAACCAAAAATTATTCAGTGGTTGACAATTGGGCTGCTTTTCTTTTTCTTTTATTGCGCCAGCACTTCCATCGCTCTGGTAATAATATCAAAATTTTTCTTCATGCTTTCCCTGCTCCAGAATTCATCGGTTTCATGACAGGTGCTTTCCTCGCCTGGAAACACACTGCCAAAAGCAACGGCATTTTCAAAGGCTCGAGCATAAGTTCCACCGCCGGAAACAACCGGTCCGGTTGTTTCGCCAGTGTATTCTTCATATATTTTTTGAAGCGATTTTACCAGGAAACTCTCTTTATCAACATGAAGGGGAGGTGAATCATGATCCATTTCAAAAGAAAATCCCAAATGATTGGTAGCCTGAACAATCGCCGCACAGATTTGACTGCTGTTCATAGTGACCGGATAACGGATATCGCACCGAAAGGTGGCTTTTTTGCCATTGACTTGAACAATGGCTGGACTTAGCGTCAGTTCCCCTGAAACCGCATCTGAAAGGTTGATTCCGAATCCTTCCGGTGTGGCAATTTCCAGCAAATCTAAAATCGGATGCTTTAGTCCCGTTGCTCTTAAGACCTGCCCTAGTTTTATCAGCGCATTTTCACCTTTTTCCGGTTCAGATGCATGGGCCGACTTTCCTCTGCTTTCGTAGCTTTGTCCCGCTACGTGTGCCCTTGCGTAATCTGGAACCGAATTAATTTGTTTTCCGCTCTCAAATTCCAGTGTTGGAGTTGAAGCATCCAGTTCTTTTTCGAAAATCACATTCATAATTCCTTTTTCTGCAAAAATAACGGGATAACTGGAATCCGGGGTAAACGAATACTTTGGCACTTCTTCAGTTGCTTTGTAGCGGTTCATGCAAGCCCAGTCTCCCCCTTCTTCATCTCCTCCAACAATTAGGCGAATGCGTTTGTTAATTGAAATATTGGCATCTTTAAGGGCTTTTAATGCGAAAAGAGACACCATGGCTGGTCCCTTATCATCAAGGACACCCCGGCCAAATACCTTATCTCCATCAATCGTTAAATCAAACGGGGGTACTGTCCAGTCGTCCCCCACTGCCACAGTATCCAAATGGGTTATAACTGCAACCATTTCTTTTCCTGCCCCCATTTCAATATATCCGCAGTATCCATCACAATTTTTTGTTTTAAAACCCCAGCGGTTTCCCAAATCAAGCACATAGTTTATCGCATCATTAATGCCTGTTCCCAGTGGAGACTCTGGAGTAACGACACCAGCATCGCCATTCACCGTTTTTATTTGCAATAATCCTTTTAAACGATCCAATAAAGCTTCTTCATCTAAATGATATGTCATTTTTTACCTCCCTTTCTCCGTATTTACGTATTTTATTAGACATCCGTCGCACTATCGCCCCAGATTTTCCAATGCTTTAGTCATTATATCAAAGTTTTTTCGCATGCTTTCAATACTCCAGAATTCATTTGTTTGATGACAGGTATTGGGTTCCTCAGGAAATCGGCCTCCAAAAGCGACCGCATTGTCGAAGGCTCGGGCATAGGTTCCGCCGCCGATCACTTTGGGCCCGGTGGTATCGCCAGTATATTCTTCATAAACTTTTTGAAGAGAGTCAATTAAATAGCTTCCCTTATCCATATGCAACGGTGCCAAATCATGATTGATCGTAAATGAAAATCCCAGCGGCTCCACTGCCTTGGCAATTTGTTGTCCGATTTCTGAACCGGTCATGGTCACTGGATAGCGAATATCGCACTTCAATACGGCCTTGTCACGGTTAACGTTGGCAATCGAGGGATTCAACGTCAATTTTCCCGAAATTTCATCCTCAAAATCAATATTAAAACCTTCCCGGGTTGCCATCCCGACCAGATCAAGAAAAGGATGATTCAGCCCCATATTTTTGAGCTCATCTGCTAAAATAAACATGGCATTAACCCCTTCTTGCGGCTGAGAAGCATGGGCTGGTTTTCCAGTGCTTTCAAAAACTTTATCGGAAATAACCGCTTTGGCGTAATCTGGAACCGTATTAATTTGACTGCCGCTGAAAAAGCCCATAACTGGCGTGGAAGGATCTAAATCTTTTTCCAAACTGATGCTCAAAATTCCTTTTTCCGCATAGATAGCGGGGAACCCGGAATCTGGCGAAAAAGCATACGTAGGTGGCTCTTCAGTCGCTTTATAGCGATTCATACAATGCCATTCATCCCCCTCTTCATCTCCCCCAATGATTAAACGAACCCGTTTATTAAGTAGGGTCCCCTTATCAGCAAGAGCCTTCATGGCATAAAGTGCCACCATCGTCGGACCCTTGTCATCAATGGTACCCCGTCCAAAAGCCTTATCTCCTTCGATGGTTAAATCAAACGGCGGAACTGACCAGCCGTCTCCCACCGGAACGGTATCCACATGGGTTAGAATTCCCACCATTTCTGCTCCTGCTCCCATTTCAATATAACCGCAATAGCCGTCACAATTTTTTGTCTTAAAACCAAAACGACTTCCCAGATCAAGCATATAATTGATCGCATCGTTGATCCCGGTACCAAGCGGCGCCTCCGGTATGATCGGACCGGCATCTGCATTGGTTGAATTAATTTGCAACAATCCTTTTAAATTCTGCAACATATCTCTCTCGTCTAAATAATATTCCATTTTCTTTTGATTATGCCTTTCCAATATATTCAAAGCGTTTTTGAGTTTTTCCATTATGTGTTATTTCTTCATTCCACATGGCAGCTGGACGAACCCAGATACCGCCCTCACCGTAAAGCGGACGATAAATTACCATGGTCTCAAGTGTTTCACTATGTCTTCCAACATAAATGACTTCATATTCATTTCCTTTAAAGTGCCGGTAGCGCCCCTTAACAATTTTTTCATCAATTTGAGTTGATTGTTTTTCCATTTTAACCATTTTTCCCTTTCTCTTTTTCACAAATCGTGCTATTATATACAAATAATCTTAAGAATACAATAAAAATTTAAAAATTAAGGAGCTATTTATGAAAACAAGACAAGAAATCAAATCCACTTCGAAACAGCATTTTTCTAATAATTATTGGGTTTCTGTTGGCGCAGTCATACTGGCCATGCTCATTGTCGGTGCCGCTTCTGGCGTTACCTTTGGACTTGGAGCCATTTTTTTAGTCCCCCCCATTATGGTTGGTCTTCAATACTTTACACTCTGTCTTTACAGAGGTGAAACCCCCGGTATTGAAACTATGTTTACTGCCGGTTTTAGCAATTACGGACGAAAACTCGGCGGCATGCTCTGGATGTATTTATTTACTTATCTATGGACGTTATTATTGATTGTTCCCGGTATTATTAAAGGCATCGCTTACAGTCTTACCCCCTATATTTTAGCAGATTGTCCCAATGTTACTGCCACTGACGCCCTTAAACTATCAATGCGGATAACTCAGGGTCATAAAGGCGAAATATTTGTCATGTATTTAAGCTTTATTGGCTGGTTTTTACTTAGCTTAATTACTGCCGGTATTGTTGGCATTTTTTATTCCAACCCTTATTACTTTGTTAGTCTAGCAGGTCTTTATGAAGAACTGAAAAACAACGCTTTGAATAATGGTACCGTTACTTCCATTGAATTAGCTTAATTCTAAATAAATAATTGATGCACAACAAAAGCCTTCCCAAAATTAATCTTTAGGGAAGGCTTTTATTTACCCATTTATCAAACGGTCATAGCGATATTTCGTTAATCAAATTTACCATTTCAATGGCCGATAAAGCGGCATCATAGCCTTTATTACCGGCCTTCGTTCCGGCGCGTTCAATGGCCTGCTCGATATTTTCAGTGGTGATAACGCCAAAGATTACCGGTATTTCTGATTGAAGTCCGACATGCGCTACCCCCTTTGATACTTCGCTGCACACATAGTCGTAATGGCTTGTGGATCCTCGAATCACTGCACCCAAACAGATAATCGCATCGTATTTTTCCATTTTCGCCATTTTAGAAGCAATGAGGGGAATCTCGAAACATCCCGGCACCCAGGCAACATCGATGTCTTCATCTCTGACATCGTGACGTTTTAATCCATCAACCGCACCAGCTACGAGTTTTGATACGATAAACTCATTAAACCGTGCCGCTACAATTCCCACTTTAATTCCCTTTGCTACTACTTTTCCTTCATAAATTTTCATTTTGATCTCCTTCTTTATTTATAATTTAAGATATGACCCATTTTTTCTTGTTTCGTTTTTAAATAAAATATATCCTGCGCTGAAGCATCCATTTGTATGGAGATACGCTCAATCATTTCAAGACCGTAGTCTGACATTCCTTCAATTTTTTTAGGATTATTGGTTAAAAGTCTTAACTTTTTAACCCCCAGATCTCTTAAAATCTGTGCTCCAATATAATATTCCCGCATATCTTCAGGAAAACCCAGTGCTATATTGGCTTCAACCGTATCCATTCCCAAATCCTGTAAATGATACGCTTTAAGCTTATTAATCAAGCCAATCCCGCGACCTTCCTGACGCATATATAATAATACGCCTCGGCCTTCTTTTTCAATGGCATTCATCGCTGCCGCAAATTGTTCGCCACAATCACATCGAATCGAACAAAATGCGTCTCCGGTTAAACATTCTGAATGTACCCGGCATAAGACCGGCTTTCCGTCGGCGACATCCCCTTTAACAAGTGCCACGTGATGTTCGCCATTTAGCTTATTGATATATCCGTAAGCAATAAAGTTTCCATATTTTGTCGGCATTTTTGTATCCGTCACCTGCTCAACCAGCTTTTCATGCTGTTTTCGATAATTCTGCAGATCTTTAATGGTAACGAATTTCAATTGATGGGTTTCCGCCAAATCAATAAGCTCTGGCGTTCGCATCATCGTTCCGTCTGCCCTCATGATCTCACAGCATAAACCGCATTCTTTTAACCCTGCCAATTTCATGAGATCAACCGTTGCTTCAGTATGTCCGTTGCGTTCCAATACGCCATTTTTTTTTGCCAGCAAGGGAAACATATGCCCGGGTCTGCGGAAGTCTTCCGGTTTTACATCATCTGCAACACATTTAATCGCCGTTACTGAACGTTCTGCCGCTGAAATACCGGTCGTTGTATCAATATGGTCAATGGATACGGTAAAAGCCGTGCCATGGTTATCGGTATTCTCAACCACCATTTGGGGAATACTTAAATTTTTAATTAATTTTTCACCCATCGGCATACAGATCAGTCCCTTTCCATGAACTGCCATAAAATTCACATTTTCAGTGGTTGCAAATTCTGCGGCGCAGATAAAGTCCCCTTCATTTTCCCTGTCGGGATCGTCTGTTACAACGACTATTTTGCCGTTTCTCAAATCTTCCAATGCTTCTTCAATGGTATTAAATTTAAACATTTTTACCCTCTCTTTTGATATTGATTTAAGTTTATTAAAATCCTGATCTTGTCAGAAAATCCATGGTCAGTTTACGGGATTTTTTCTCATCATTTGCGTTGGTATTTTCCAAAGAACCCGTTATTAAGAAATTTTCTATATATTTTCCAACCAGATCATTTTCCAAATTGACCGGATCTCCTTTTTTCTTTAAACCCAAAATCGTGTGTTTGACCGTATGGGGAATAATGGAAACCTGAAAAGCTTCATTATTTACCGTCGTCACCGTCAAACTGATTCCGTCGATGGCAATGGATCCTTTTTCAATGATGTAATGACATATTTTTTCAGAGGTGCTAATCTCAAAGAGGATCGCATTATCATCTTTTCTTATCTGAATAATCTGCCCCGTTCCATCAATATGGCCGGATACCAGATGCCCTCCAAACCGTCCATTCGTCGGCATGGCGCGTTCTAAATTGACCGGACTTCCCGGCTTCAATTCCCCCAGATCGCTTCTTTTCAGGGTTTCACTCATCACGTCAGCCATCCACTGATTGCTCTTCATTAAGGACACGGTTAAACATACGCCATTAACCGCGACGCTGTCTCCCAGCTTCAAATCATCCATGATCACCTCTCCCTGAATCCATAATTGGGAAGAACGCGGTCCTTTGGTAACGGTTATTATTTTCCCCACTTCTTCAATAATTCCGGTAAACATATCATCACCTCTTGTAGTATTCGAGACAAATATCATCGCCTAGAATTTTTATTTTTCGGTCTTTAAAATGAAAAGCCTCACTGGGATCTTCGATCCCCTGCCCTTCAACAGGACTGATCGCCGTGGCTCCACCAAATATTTTGGGGGCGATATAAACCTGCAGCTTGTCGACAATGCCACTTTTCAAGGCACTGTAATTCAAGGTGCCGCCCCCTTCAAGCAGAATCCCATCTATTTTTTTCTGACCGAGTTGATGGATAAGATCATTTAGATTCAAATGTTCATTTTTTTGGGGAACCGGCAATAGCCGGCAACCTTTTTTTCTAAACTGGTCCATCTTTTTTTCATCTCTGGAACAGGTGCCAATATAGGTGGGAATTTCAGAAGCACTTTCAACTATTTTTGCCGTTATCGGCGTTCTTAAATGGGTATCACAAATAATACGACTGGGATTTCTCCCTTCTTCAATCCGACAGGTCAGCAGGGGATCGTCTTTTATAACCGTGTTGACCCCGATCATGATGCCTTTGTATTCGTTTCTCAACTGATGTACCTGCGCTCTGGCCAGCTCGCCGGTAATCCACTGGGATTTCCCGGAATAGGTGGCAATTTTACCATCCAGAGTCATGGCATATTTCATGACAACATAAGGCGTCCCGTTTTGAATATAGTGAAAAAACACTTCATTGAGCTCCCGGCATTCTTCTTCTAAAACATCTGTAATCACGGTAATCCCGTTTTTTCTTAAAATCTCAATTCCCTTTCCCCCGACCCGCGGATTGGGATCCATTGCTCCAACCACCACCCTGGCAATTTTGCTTTGAATAATGGCCTCTGTGCATGGCGGTGTTTTTCCCGTATGACAACAGGGCTCCAGATTCACATAGAGGGTTGCGCCTTCAGGGGACTGGGTACAGGATGCCAGGGCGTTTCTTTCAGCGTGGAGTTCCCCATATTTTTGATGATAACCACGTCCGATAATAAGGTCGTCCTTAACAATAACCGCTCCCACCAGGGGATTAGGATTTACTAGACCTCGTCCTTTTTTTGCCAGTATAATCGCCATCTGCATATATTTTTGATGATTTTCCACTTAATCCCTCCTCTCAAATAAATAAAAAAACACCTTGAATAAGAATATTCAAGGCATCTGATAAAAAGTCTGTTTAATGCCATTTAGAACTCCCCTTTGCGATACAAAAAGCTCTGAAATGATAAACATTTCAGAGCTAAAAAAACAAAGATAAGCATAAACATGCAAACACTTTATCATCTTCTTTCATCCAGACTTTAACTGTCGGCTTCGGAATTACACCGAATCATACCTTGCGGCTCGTGGGCTATACCACCGGTAGGGAAACAATCCCTGCCCTGAAGACAAACTATTTAATTGCTTTTGATTTTAACACCTAACTACCTGGTTGTCAATATGTGTTGCTTTTTTTAATTCTATAGTCACCGGCAAGGGCCTCCGGCTTCAAACAAATCATCGCTTCGCTCATGATGCACACGCCCTCTGCCCCGGTCTTTAAAACCCTTTCAAGTTTATCTTTTGTAATCCCACCAATGGCAAAAACGGGTATTTCAACCGTATCACAAACCGCTTGTAAAAAAGAAAGACCCCTTGGCGGAACGCCTTCTTTACAAGCCGTAGGAAAAATATGCCCTGCCACTAAATAAGTAGCACCTATTTTTTCAGCTTCTTGTGCCTCATTCACTGTGTGAATTGAAGCCCCGATATTTTTAAATTCTTTAAGCTTTTTTTTGTTTTTCCTTAAATTATCCATCGATAACTGAATGTTCTCATACTTCATTTTGACAGCCACTTCAATGTTCTGATTGATAATCATGGTTACCTGATGCCTCATACAAATTTCATTTATTGCATTCGCCAATTTTTCATATCCTGCCAAATCCAGGTCTTTTTCTCTTAACACAATCGCCTGCGGTTTTCCGATTGCAATTTGATTGATTCGGCTTAGAAAATCATCATTACACAATTTTCGATTAGTTACGCAAATAAGCATTTTTACACTCTCATTCTAAACCCTGATATAATCCGTATAAACCGGTTGTAATCCCTTGCTTATAATCATATGATGTACTTCCGGGACACTTCTGGGATCGGATATCTCAAACTGTTCATCTGCCTTTTCTTCCAGCTTATGACCGCCAACCCCAACACTTACGCCAGCCGAAATTTTTGTCGCCACCATGCCGATGACATGGTCCCGAAAGCCTGCTCTTTCCCGAGTTGAAATGGTAATGCCGGCGTATGGCATCAACAGCCGATAGGCCAGCATCACTTGTAACAACTGTTTTTCATGAACATCATTGGGATTATTATCCGCATTATTGATGAATGGTCTTAATCTCGGAGAGGAAAAAGCAATCTCTGCCTGAGGATATTTTTGCTGGATGAAAAAGGCATGTAAGCCTGTCGCATAGGCATCTTTTCTAAAATCATCCAATCCCAGCAGCGCCCCGAAAGCGACGCCGCGCATTCCCCCCAGCAAGGCACGTTCCTGAGAATAAAACCGGTAGGGATAAATTCTTTTTGAACCGCTTAAATGAACCTGTTCATACTTATTGATATTATAAGTTTCCTGATAAACCGAAACAAAATCTGCTCCGCATTCATGAAGATAAGCATATTCATCTGAATTTAGGGGGTATATTTCAATGCCAATGTTGGTAAAATAATTTGCCGCCAACTTAATGGCTTCGCCAATATATTCGACACCAGACTGATGACGAGATTCTCCTGTTAAAATCAGAAGTTCTTTTAAACCGGTTTCTGCAATGGCCTTAAGCTCTTCTTCCATTTCAGCAAATGAAAGTTTTCCTCGGCGAATTTTATTTTTACAGTTAAAACCGCAGTAGATGCAGTGATTTTCGCAATAGTTGGAAATATATAAAGGGGTGAACAGACAAATCCCATTGCCGAAATGTTTTCTTGTCTCTGGAACAGCTTTTCTTGCCATTTCTTCCAGATGCGGCAACGCGGCAGGAGACAGGATCACCCCATAATCCTCCAACGTCAACTGTTCTTTGTTCAATACCTTTTTTACGTCTGCCTCAGTATATTGGTTGTAATCATAATTTTCTACCAATTTCAAAATACAATCCATCATCTCTGAATCAATGATTTCCATCCCTTCACTATATTCCATCGGGTTTGTTTTTTGGGTTGTCATCCTTAGTCCTCCAAAAATCCGGTTAACGGACTCGATGCTTCTGCAGTATGATTCAATACTCGGCCAAGTCCTGCAAGATAGGCATTTCTTCCCGCCTCGATGGCCTGTCCGAAGGCTTTTGCCATCTGGGCAACATTTTTTGCAGTTGCAATTGCCGTATTGCACATGACGGCATCCGCACCCATTTCCATGACCTCACAGGCTTGTGAGGGTCTGCCAATGCCTGCATCCACAATGATTGGCAGGTCTATTTCATCCACTAAAATCTGGATGAAATCTTTTGTACTCAAACCCTTGTTGCTTCCAATCGGAGCGGCTAAAGGCATTACAGCGGCAGCACCGGCATCAACCAGAGATCTTGCCACATTTAAATCCGGATACATATAGGGCATGACAATAAATCCTTCTTTGGCAAGAATTTCTGTCGCTTTGATTGTCTCATAATTATCCGGCATCAAATACTTGGAATCACGGATGACTTCCACCTTCACAAAATCACCGCAGTTCATTGCTCTGGCCAACCGGGCAATTCTTACCGCTTCTTCGGCATTTCTTGCCCCAGATGTGTTTGGCAGCAAGGTCACATTCTTCGGTATATGTTCGAGAATATTTTCTTCTCCGCCAATGTTGGCCCGACGCAGTGCCAGGGTTATAATTTCCGCTCCGCCATTTTCAACAACCGCTTTCATGATTTTCAATGAGAATTTACCGGATCCCAAAATAAATCGTGATTGAAAACCGTGTCCGCCTATTACCAATTGTTCATTCATTTTTCAATCTCCCTATACTTCTTCTATTTTCAGCAGCAGCCGTAAAATCATATTTGCCTGATGTCCTGCACAAATTTGTACCCGTGGTGCCATCAAACCTCTTCCTACTTCGGCGCCATTTTCCAAATCTCCACAAATATATAAATTTTTCATTACTTTGACTGTTCTTATTAAATTTCCGCTATCATATCCTGCCATTCCAGAAGCTGAAACAACCTTAATATCAGGCAATTCCTCTAAGGCAGTATTCACCAGCATGGATTTCATCTCTGGTTTATCAAAAGCTTCACAAATAACGTCATAACCGCTGAAAAGCTCTTTAACATTCTCTTCTGTTACTTTTATCTTTCGAACCGCCACTTGAATAAAGGGATTAATCTCGGTTATTTGTTTTTTCAAAGCCTCGGTTTTTGGCATTCCTAAATGGCTGATATAATAATTTTGGCGATTTAAATTACTTGGCTCCACCACATCAAAATCAACCAGTAGCAGCTGTCCCACCCCGATTCTGGCAAGCATAACCGCAATATTTGATCCCAGGCCACCTAGCCCGGCAATCGCAACTTTTCCTTTCTTTAATTTCTTATATACATTTGGTGTATGTCTGGCCATCATCATACTTTCAAGCTCATCTCTTTTGGGGAGCACACCTTTTCTGATAATCGCTAAACAGTCTTTTTCTTTCACTTTACAGTTTTCTTCAATCTGAAATCCATTCAAAATAATAATATCCTGCCGATTTCCAATATGTTCCCTTACTTCAAATACCGTGTTACAATCCAGCTCTGTTTTTTTTCCATTAATTATTAACTCCATGTCTCAGCCACCTCCCACAAATCTTACAATTTCAAGTCTGTCTTCATTATTAAGTATTACCTCCTGATAGGTTGATTTAGGTAATATTTCACCATTGCATTCTATTGCAATTTTTCTAATATCATATTGATTTATTGCTAAAAAATCCACCAGCTTTTGATTTTTACTTAAAATCACTTCTTTGCCATTAACTCTCATTCTTTTCACTTCCTTTCAAAAAAACGCAATAAAAAAACACAAAACGAGAACGACACCCTTTCGGTGGTGTACCCCATTTTGTGTTCATATTTATCTGATGCAATTTTATATTATATTATCCTGTCTAAAATGTCAAGACCCGCTCACTTTCAACTTCTTGTATAGGCATTATAAATTGCCATCTTACTTTTATCTTCTTCTATTTCTTCAATTTCTCTTTTAATAACTTCAAGTCTAACCATCAAAGAACTAATTTCCTCTTCATCAACCATTCTTTGAGCCACTTCCCTTTTGATCCCTAAAGCTAACAGTTGATCATCTTTTTCTTCATATTCTTTTTTTAATTTTTCAAGCGTAATATCATCATTATTCATCATTTTTTTTATCATTCGCTGTATCCGCATATCATCATATCTTTTTAATATTGTCTCCATTGAGTTCCTCTGCTTTCCTGAAATTCATGTTTTTATCATTGCTTTCAGTTTATCACAGCTACTCATGCAATTACTTATGCTAAAATGGAAAAAATTTGTGCTATCATCTAATTTCGGTTACAAAAGGTTTCAATAATCATCTATATTTTATAAACTATAATACCATGTTTCTTTTTCAATAACCCGGGCCGGAATTCCAACCGCGGTGGATTCATGAGTTGTATCACATAACACAACTGCATTCGCCCCTACTTTGGTTCCTGGCGCAATATAAATATTTCCTAATATTTTGGCTCCTGATCCGACGACTACACAATTACCCAGGGTTGGATGGCGTTTTCCTTTTTCTTTCCCGGTTCCTCCCAGGGTTACTCCCTGATAAAGGGTTACATTATCTCCAATGATCGTGGTTTCTCCAATGACAACACCCATACCATGATCAATAAACAAGTTATCGCCTATTTCTGCTCCCGGATGAATTTCAATTCCTGTTTTTTTTCGGGCTTTTTGAGACAACCAGCGAGCAGCAAAAAAATGACCGTTTTTATAAAGCTTATGTGCTTTTCGATAGGTTTTCAATGCCTTAATATGAGGATATAAAAAATAAACCTCCACCGCAGATCGCGCAGCTGGATCTTTACGCATCGTCACATCAATATCATTCATTACTGCTTTAAAACCTGAAAACATAATCTTTACTCCTTAATATCCAAGTATTCCACCTGGAATTACTACATTATAATTTTTTCACTATTTTTTGTCAATAGTTTTTACATCAATAACCTTTTTCTTTAATGTAATTCATGCTTAAATACTATATACTCAGGGTATAAACTTAAAAAAGTAATTCAATAAAATGGGAGCGTGTATAATGAAAGAAGAATTAAAAGAACTCATGAAAGCTAAAAAAGGCTTCATCTGCGATATGGATGGTGTTATATACCACGGCAACCGGCTTTTACCCGGTGTCATCGAATTTGTCAATTGGCTTTATGCCGAAGATAAGAACTTTCTCTTTTTAACCAATTCCAGCGAGCGTTCACCGATTGAATTAAAGGAAAAATTAAACCGGCTTGGCTTGGAAATTGATGAAAGTCATTTTTATACCAGCGCTTTAGCTACTGCTAAATTTTTAAAAGATCAATGCCCAGGTGGCTCTGCTTATGTCATCGGTGAACCTGGACTTCTGAATGCGCTTTATGATGCAGGAATCACCATGAATAATGTTAATCCTGATTATGTTATCGTCGGAGAAACACACAATTATAATTATGCCAGCATTTTACAGGCTGTCAAACTAATTCAAAAAGGTGCCAAACTTATTGGTACCAATCCCGATTTAACCGGTCCCACCGAAGAAGGTGTTATTCCGGCTTGCCGTGCTTTTGTTGCTCCGATTGAACTGGTTACCGGAAAAGAAGCCTATTATATTGGGAAACCCAATCCCTTAATGATGCGCACCGGCATCAAGCGTTTAGGGGTTCACAGCGAAGATACAGTCATTATTGGTGATCGTATGGATACCGACATCGTTGCGGGTATTGAATCTGGTCTGACAACTTTTTTGGTCCTCAGCGGCGTTTCAACTCATGAAACGGTAGATAATTTTCCCTACCGTCCTGATTATATTCTTACCGGAATCGATGAGATTGTCTCCGTACTGGAATTGCGATAAAAGTTTTTGGCTAGTAAAAAGACTTTTAGGATAACCCATTTATTATGGCCTATACTAAAAGTCTCGTTACTAAAATAGGATTCAAAACTTGGTGAAGTCCCCAGCCTATTGCTTTTGTATAATGAATGACGTCCTCTTATGTTAATGAACAACTATGAAGACAGGATTTTCTATTTTTTTAAAATCCCGATCAATTGATCAATGGTACTTTGAAGGTTGATCCCAGTCAGAAATGCTCTTCCATTAATGATCGGCGCATCAATTTCACCTTCTAATTGACAGGTACAAACAATGGCATCAGGATGCAACTCTTGATATTTACTAAAGGTATCAACGGCTCTAGCTTGAACAGTCTTACATTCAATACCATTCTCCTGAGCAATCTGTTCAATTTTCCTGGCCACCACTGTGGATGTTGCCAAGGCTGTTCCACATGCAACTAAAACAAGTTTCATTTTCCTCATCCCCCTCAAAATTTTAAGAACTTATCCTTCAATGATCTTTCTGAACCGTTTCATATTTTCTTGAATTTGACCTTTAAAAAGACAGGAACCCGAAACAATCACATTCGCTCCGGCATCAACCACTTCTTTTAAAGTATTAAAATTTATACCGCCATCAATTTCTAAATCAATGGAACGACTCCCAAGCATTTTCCGACACTCTCTTATTTTTTGGGTACATCCAGAAAGATAACTTTGTCCTCCAAAACCGGGATACACACACATAATAAGAACCATTTTGATTTGATCAAGATAAGGTTCAAGCACTTTTAACGGAGTATCGGGGGACAACACTAATCCCGGTTTTACACCTTTTTTTACAATGGCATCAATACAGGCCTGAATATCTCCTTCAGATTCCACATGAACAGTAATAATATCCGCTCCGGCATCTGCAAATTGATTGATATACTTTAGCGGCTCACTAATCATCAGGTGAATATCAAAAGGTATTGTTGTTGTTTTTCGAATCTGTGCTACCTGATCCGGTCCCATGGTAATATTCGGTACAAAATGACCGTCCATAATATCTACATGAAGAAAGTCAGCGCCACTCTTCTCAACTTCCTTTAAATCGTGTTCTAGATTGGCAAAATCTGCACTGAGCATGGATGGTGCTATTTTAATATTCATTAATCTTCACTTTCTTTGAAATAATTACTAGATCAAAATACAAACTTAATAGACATATCCAAAATTTAAAATAAATCAATTAAGTTAAATCATTTTATAACTTTAGTTGTGTACATTATTAGCATAGCGGTAGCTGGTATCTTGCATAATCGTATTAAACACTACAAAAAAGTATTAATTAGATTGTAAATGGTTTTCGATTCTTTTGCATCTTTTATTTTATGTAAAACCTTTTCATTTTGAATGATGGTAACAATTGTCTGTAAAATGCCTAATTGTTTTTCAGGATCTTTAATCGCTAATAAAAACACAATTTGAACCGGAACGCTTTCTTTAGGATTACCCATTCCTGCGAAAACAATGGTATTTTTAAGCGTAACGATGGAAATACTTTCTCTCAATACATATTTTGCCTCGGTATGGGGTAAAGCTACCCCAATTTTAGTTGGCAGACCGGTTGGAAAGGTTCTTTCTCTTTCTATCGCTGCTTCAATAAAATCTTCGGTTATATAGCCCTGCCTTAACAGCGGTTTTGCTGCTAAGGCAATGGCATCAAATTGATCATTAACTAAACAATTAATTTGAATGAGATTTTCATGGATTAATGAGTCCATTATTCTTTTTCAGTGGTGTCAATGATTTCTATTTGATCTTCTTCCTCATCATCATCCACTGAATCCTCCTTGTATACTTTAGAAATAGTCGCAATAGATTCATCAGACTTAAGTTTCATGAGTCGAACCCCCTGGGTATTCCGCCCAACTGCCGTAATATCATGTCCCTCCAGTTTAATAACGACGCCCTGATTATTGATCATCATAATTTCACCATCACGATCGATGACACAAAAGCCAACCAATTCTCCGGTTTTTTTAGTTACCTTATAGGTTTGAACGCCTTTACCCCCACGTTTCTGTGGACGATATAAATCTGAAGCACTCAGTTTTCCATATCCATTTTCACTGACACAAAGAACAAAGAGATCTTCTTTTACAATATCCATACCAACGACGACATCGTCATTTCTCAGATCGATCCCTTTTACACCAATGGATGTTCGACTAATGGCTCTAACTTCTTCAGAATTAAATCGAATGGCATGACCGCATTTGGTTCCCATGACAATTTCTTCATCCTGTTCGACCAATCGAACATTAATTAACTCATCGCCTTCTCTTAGATTAATGGAAATGATCCCATTTTTTCGAGACGTGTCATATTCGGTTAATCCTGTTTTTTTAATGATCCCCTGTTTTGTTGCCATAATGAGATATTTATCATCCGTAAATTCTTTTACCGGAATCATGGTGGCAATTTGTTCGCCTGCTTCCAAAGGAAGAAGATTAACGATGGCTGTTCCTCTTGCCGTTCTTCCGCCTTCTGGAATTTCAAAAGCTTTTAGACGATAGACTTTCCCTAAATTGGTAAAAAACATGAGATAGTGATGGGTGGTGGTTGTAAAGAGTTGTTCGACAAAGTCATTCTCACGGGTACTCAAAGCCGTTATTCCTTTTCCTCCGCGTTTTTGTGAACTGTAATTATCCGCACTGATCCGTTTGACATACCCAATATGAGTCATCGTGATAACCACATCGTCTTCTTCGATGAGATCCTCAATATCAAAATCTTCCACATCAATATCAAAAGCGGTTCGACGTTTATCGGCAAATTTTTCTTTAATCTCCAGCATTTCTTCTCTGATGATACTTAAAACTAATTTTTCATTAGATAAAATTGATTTTAAATAGGCAATTATTTTGAGTATTTCTTTTAATTCTTCTTCAATTTTTTCGCGTTCAAGACCGGTTAAACGTTGCAGACGCATATCTAAAATAGCCTGAGCCTGGATCTCCGACAAGGTGAATCGCTCGCTCAATTGGACTTTTGCTATCTTACCATCTGCAGCCGCTCGAATTAACTTGATAACCTCATCAATATGATCCAACGCAATTTTTAAACCTTCTAAAATATGTGCTCTTGCTTCCGCCTTTTTTAAATCAAAAATCGTTCGTCTCGTGATAACTGTTTTTTGATGTTCTAAATAATGGAATAACATTTCTTTCAGATTTAAAACCTTCGGCTCATTATTAACCAAGGCCAGCATAATAACCCCAAACGTTTCCTGGAGTTGGGTATGTTTGTACAGCTGATTTAGAATAATGGTTTCATTGGCATCGCGTTTTAAATCAATGACAACATTTATACCTGTTTTTAAGTCCGTCTCATCCCTTAAATCCGAAATTCCTTCAATTTTCTTTTCTTTAACCAATTCGGCTATTTTTTCAACCATTTTTGCTTTATTAACCATATATGGAATCTCGGAAATGATGATCTGTTTTTTACCTTTTTTGGTCGTCTCTATTCTTACTTTTCCACGTACTTTTATACGGCCCCTACCAGTCTGATAGGCGCTTTTGATTCCCGATTTTCCTAAAATAATACCGGCCGTTGGAAAATCCGGTCCTTTTATATGCTTCATCAGCTCATCAATAGTAATGTCCGCATTATCAATAAAAGCAACCGCTCCATCGATAACCTCGCCCATATTATGAGGTGGTATATTAGTAGCCATCCCAACGGCAATACCGGACGATCCATTTACCAGTAAATTCGGAAATCTGGATGGCAGCACCGATGGTTCCTGTTCTGATTCATCAAAGTTTGGAACAAAATCAACGGTTTCTTTATTGATATCCCGAAGCATTTCAACGGTAATTTTTGCCATTTTAGCTTCCGTATAACGCATTGCCGCTGCGCCATCCCCATCAATTGATCCAAAGTTACCCTGACCATTGACAAGGAGGTACCGGGTAGACCAATCCTGGGCTAAACGCACCATGGCATCGTAAACAGACGTATCGCCATGAGGATGGTATTTACCTAAAACATCGCCGACGATACGGGCTGATTTACGAAATGTCTTTTGCGGATCCAGCCCCAACTCGCTCATGGCATAAATAATACGGCGATGGACAGGCTTTAATCCATCTCTGACATCCGGTAAGGCACGTCCTATAATGACACTCATCGCATAGTCAATATAGCAAGTTTTCATTTCCTGTTCAAGATTAACCGATTTTACTCGATCAAATTCTACTATTTCTTGCATTTTATATTATTACTCCTTCTTTACTAGATGTCTAAATTCTTAACTTTTTTAGCGTTGCGTTCAATAAATTCTTTACGTGGCTGGACCTTGTCTCCCATTAAAATGGTGAAGACTTCATCCGCATAAGAAGCATCTTCAATATTAACTTGCAGCAGAGTTCTGGTAACGGGATCCATGGTCGTCTCCCAAAGTTGCTGAGCATCCATTTCCCCGAGACCTTTGTAGCGTTGAAGACTGATTCTGGAACGATCTTCGACTTCTGCTAATTTCTTTTCTAAATCTTTATCCGTATAAGCATAATCAACCTGTTTGCCCCGGGTTATTTTATAAAGAGGAGGTTGGGCAATGTACACATAGCCTTGTTCAATCAAACCTTTCATATAACGGAAAAAGAAAGTTAACAACAGCGTCCTGATGTGGGCCCCATCCACATCGGCATCTGTCATAATAACAATTTTATGATAACGGGCTTTTTCAACATTAAATTCATCACCAACGCCGGTTCCAAATGCAATAATCATGGATTTTAGCGAATCAGTGGTCAAAATACGATCCAAACGGGCTTTTTCAACATTTAATATTTTACCTCGAAGAGGTAAAATTGCCTGGGTTTTGGAATCTCTTCCGGTTTTTGCTGAGCCACCGGCTGAGTCCCCTTCCACGATATATATTTCCGATAAAGCCGGATCTTTTTCTCGACAATCTGCCAATTTTCCCGGAAGTGCCGTTGAATCCAAGGCCGTTTTTCGGCGGGTGAATTCTCTGGCTTTTTTTGCAGCTTCCCGGGCTCTTGCTGCTGAAAGTGTTTTTTCAATAATACTTTTAGCAATTCCCGGATTTTCTTCCATTAATGCCGTCAGTTGATCCCCGACAATGGTTTCTACGATCCCTTTGACTTCTGTATTTCCTAATTTTGTTTTAGTTTGTCCTTCAAATTGAGGATCAAGAAGCTTAATACTTACAATCGCCGTCATTCCTTCTCGGGCATCTTCTCCAGTAAGATTTTTGTCATTTCCCTTTAGAAAACCATTTTTTCTGGCATAGGTATTGATAGTTCGCGTCAAGGCACTTTTAAATCCATTAAGATGTGTTCCACCTTCTGGCGTATTGATATTATTCGCATAGGAATAAATATTTTCCGAATAGCCGGTTGTATATTGAAAGGCAATTTCTAATGCATAATCATCTTTTTCTTTTTCAAAATAGGTGATTTTATCATACAATGGATCTTTATTCCGGTTCATGTATTCAACAAAGGAATGAAGTCCACCGCTATAACAATAATTTTCTTTTCTTTTGGGTGATTCTTTTTCACTGATCAGATTAATGTTTATCCCTTTATTTAAAAAGGCAAGCTCTCTCATGCGATGTTCCAAGGTATCAAAATCATATTCTGTTTCATCAAAAATATCGCCATCCGGTTTAAAATAAACAGTGGTTCCGGTACGATTTGTCGTTCCCGTAACGATTAATTCATCGACAGGTTTTCCTTTTTCATAATGTTGAACAAATACCTGTCCTTTTTGTTTAACCTCAATGGTCAGCTTTTCGGACAAGGCATTAACGACTGAGACACCGACCCCATGAAGTCCTCCGGAAACCTTATAGCCGCCGCCGCCAAATTTACCTCCGGCATGAAGAACGGTGAGTGCTAATTCAACTCCGGTTTTTCCTTGAGCATGATTCATACCGGTGGGAATTCCTCGTCCATCATCGACAACGGTAATTGAATCATCTGGATGGATGGTTACCGTAATGTTCTTACAGTAGCCGGCAAGCGCTTCATCGATACTATTATCTACAACTTCATAAACTAAATGATGTAATCCTCTTGACCCGGTGCTTCCGATATACATTCCCGGTCTTTTTTGAACAGCTTCTAATCCTTCCAGGACCTGTATCTGGTCCGCTGTGTAGGTATCTAGGTTCTTTTCTGGCATGTATTTCCTCCTAATTTTCATGGTTTTCTGGTGTAAACTCTCTGGCCTTCCCCTGATGTATCTCAATAATATGCTTAGTTTTCTGTATTTCATCAGCACTTGTAAACAGATCTTCCGTACAGGTGATGAAGGCTTGGGTTTTATTTAAAAGCTTGATAATGCTCTTACGTCTGTTTTCGTCTAATTCGGAAAAAATATCATCCAGCAAAACCACTGGATACTCTCCGGTATTATCAAAGTATATCTCTATTTGCGATAATTTCAAGGAAATCGCAGCTGAACGTTGTTGCCCCTGGGATCCGTATCGTCTAGCATCTTTGCCATTGATTTGAATGATAATATCATCGACATGGGGTCCATATATCGTGGAACCCCTTAATATTTCTTCTTCCCGACTTGATTTCATTTTATTTTTGAAAATACTTTTAATTTCTTTCATATCTTCTAATGAGTCAATAATATTGTTTTGATAGTAAAGAGAAAGAATTTCTTTTTCTTGGCTTAGTATTTTGTGAAGAATATTTACTTCTCGATTAAGCCGATGTAAATAACGAATCCGATGATTCATCAGTCGCGTTCCAACCTCAACAAGCTGTTCATCCCAAACATCTAAAGTTGTTTCTAAACTGGGCTCATATCGAATATTTTTTAATAACATGTTTCTTTGATTTAATATTTTTTCATAATCTCTCAGCAGATAATGATATTCGGGTCTAAATCCGGATATCTCCTGATTCAGAAATCGTCTTCTTTTATCAGGTCCTTCCTTGACTATTTTTAAATCATCCGGCTCAAATAAAATGGTATTAAAAATTCCATTAATTTTATCTCTTTTTCTTACTTTTCCATCCAGTAAAAATTGCCGCTTTCCCAAATGACTTTTGGCAGTAAGCGTATGTTTTACTCCCTCACTGACGACACGTGCACTCATAAAAAAATCATCATGATCCCATTGGGCAAGTTCTGCCACATTTGACGCACGATGACTGTAACCACGGGATAAAAAAAACATTGCTTCAATAAGATTTGTTTTTCCTTGTGCATTTTCACCCATGATGACATTGATACCTTCTTGGGTTTTGATGCATTCATTTTCATAGTTACGATAATTTATTAATTTTATTTCTTCAATAAACATGTGTTATCGATCCCTTTGACTTCTAAGGTATCATAATCCTCAATTTCAACAAGATCGCCAGATCTTATTTTTTTATTTCTTTGGGTACACAACTCCCCATTAACACGGACTAATCCATCAAGAATCATGAACTTCACATCACTGCCATTTCCAACAATTCCGGCATATTTAATGAGTTGATCAATTTTTATGTACTCTGTGTTAATTTCAATTATTTGCATATTATTCCCCGTTCATTATGTTTTTGGTAAAAATTAAAGATTATTACTTTAATCCCCTTTATTTGTGCCAAAATTGATTAAATTATTGCATCACTATCTTTAGACCTAACTATTATAACATAAAATTAAAAAATAGTCTTTAAAATCAGATGTCATTCATTAAATTCTGATTTCATAGACTATTTTTATAAATTTAATTTTCTTCAGCAATTCGAACCGGTAATATTAAATAAATGAATTCATTTCCTTCTACCGGAAGAATAACTCCCGGACCAACAGAAGTGGTCATATGAATCATTAACTCTTCATCTTCAATCACCCGCAATGCTTCAATTAAAAATTTTGAATTAAATGCGATCTTTAAAGATTCTCCAATATTTTCAATTGGGATAATCTCGAAAACATTCCCAATTTCTGCATTGGAAGTTAAAATCAGTTGATCCTGATTAAAATCCATTTTTATTAAATTATTTTTACCTTCTCTGGCTAATAGTGCCGCACGTTCGCTGCTTTCTAAAAGCAATCGTCGATTGATCTTTACCTGAGTTGTTTTTTCCACTGGAATGATTTGTTTATAATTAATAAAATCTCCTTCCAGGAGTCTGGAAGTAAACTGGGTATTTTCCATTTCAAAAAATATTTGATTTTTTGAAAATTTCACAATCACATCCCCAGTATAATTTGTTAAAACCTTATTAATTTCAGATAATGATTTAGCCGGAATAATAACACTCAGATCTTCGCCAACAGCATTTTTTATTTTTCCAAAACGTAGTGCCAAACGATAACCATCTAAAGCAATTAGATTGATATTATCTTCATGCAACTCTATTTTTACGCCAGTCAAAACAGGAATATTCTCATTTGTGGCAACTGAAAACAAAGTTCCTTTTATTAATTCTTTTAAAACAGTAGCATCTATTGAAAAAATATGATCTTCGATAACTTCTGGAAAAGCAGGAAATTCATCAGCTGATAATCCCTTTAAGGTAAAGTTTGATAAAAGACATTCAATTTTTATTTGATGATGATCATCACTTTCAAAAAAAACATCAGATCCTGATAATTTACGAATAAGTTCACCAATGATTGATGAAGACAGAACAATATCACCTTCAGTATCAACCTCAGCAGGAATATTAACTTCAACACCAATTTCTAAATCAGTGCTTCTTAATAATAAATTATTATTAGCTACACTAAAAAGTATTCCTTCAAGTATAGGAAGTGTTGTTTTTGAAGAAACAGCTTTCTGAGCAATTGCTAAAGCACCCATTAAACTTTCTTTTGAACAATTGAATTTCATAAAAATACCTCCTTTGTAATTTGTTTAAAACCCCTTTTATATATAATAATATATATTTATATAGTAGTAATAGTAGTAGGGGGTGTGGATAGTGTGGATAACCCCTTAAAGTCGTTGCTGATATCAAAAAAGCTAAAAAGCTAAGGGGGATAAGCTGTGGATAACCAGTTTGATCAAAAGGTAAAAATGTGATCTATTAATTTCCATTAATTTCTCGTTGAATACGTAAGATCAAATTTTTGAAATCTGTGTTAGTAGCCATATCTTCAGTAATTTTTTGACA
The DNA here is from genome assembly GCF_008086615.1 of Acetobacterium tundrae. Taxonomy (GTDB): domain Bacteria; phylum Bacillota; class Clostridia; order Eubacteriales; family Eubacteriaceae; genus Acetobacterium; species Acetobacterium tundrae. The sequence continues at coordinate 42,187 of NZ_RXYB01000016.1, read as the reverse complement.
GGCATGAATAACAGTTGAGTGGTCTCTTCCACCAAATTCTTCACCAATGCGCGGAAGTGAAAGATCGGTGATATCACGGGTAATATACATAGCAACCTGACGGGGAAGAGAAATAGAACGCGTTCGTTTTTTAGAATTCATATCTTCAACGGTTATATTAAAGTATTTTGCGGTTACTTCCTTAATATACTCACTGGTAATAACAATATCCTCTTTTTTTCTAAAAATATCTTTTAAGGCATTTTTGGCAGATTCAATATTGATTGGAGCGTTATGAAGTTTTGAATAAGCGAAAACAGTCGTTAAAGCACCTTCAAGCTCACGAATATTTGAATGAATACTATCGGCAATGAAACTTAAAACTTCATTGGGGATTTCATCACTGAATGATTCTGCTTTTTTTCGAATGATGGCAATCCGCGTTTCAAAATTTGGAGCGTATATATCGGTAATTAATCCACTTTCAAAACGTGAACGTAAACGTTCTTCGAGCGTTGGTATTTCTTTTGGCGGACGATCGCTGCTGATAACAATCTGTTTGTTTTCCTGTTGAAGGGTGTTAAAGGTATGAAAGAATTCTTCCTGTGTTCCTTCTTTTTTCGCTAAAAATTGAATATCATCAATTAAAAGAATATCGGCATTACGATATTTATTTCTAAAAGCAATATTTGTTTTATTTTGGATGGCATCGATAAAATCATTCGTAAATTTTTCACATGAAACATAAACAACTTTTTTGTTAGGTGCATAAGATAAAATATAATGTCCAATCGCTTGCATGAGATGCGTTTTTCCTAAACCAACACCACCATAAATGAATAGCGGATTGTATCTTTCAGAAGGCGCTTCTGAAACAGCAACACAGGCAGCATGGGCAAAACGGTTGTTTTCACCGATTACAAAACTATCAAATGTATATTTGGGATTCATTGAATTATTTTGGTGGGAAGAAATATTATCATCAACAAATGAGTTTGATGTATTAGGCTGAGTGTTTTCCGGAGAAATCATGGCATCTTCTTCTTTTAAGACAATTTTAACAGTTCCGGGTTTTCCGGTGACCTCTGCTAAAGCATTGGTAATCAATGGAATATGGCGGCTTTCTAATATTCCTTTTTCAAATTCATTCTCAGATAAAAAATAATAGGTGTTGTTTACATAATTTATGGGTTTGATTTTCAAAAACCAGGTATTGAAACTTGTCGGACTAATATCAGGTTTGATCAGTTCAAGCGCAGAATCCCATATTTTTTTAAACGAAGTGTCCATGAAATGAACCTCCAATTTCTTAAAAATTTAAAGTCGTATCGTTGTGGATAAGGTCTTTTTTTATGCACAGGAAGTCTATTTTAATGTGAATAGATAAATAAATCAAGTAAAAGTTAAGAATAATTGTGGATAATTTAAAAAAGTTATCCCAATAAAAAAAGACGAGAATACAAGAATGTTTACAAAATATGAACAAGTTATCCCCATTTCGTCCACAAAAACGCGATAATTGTGGACAATATGATAAAATTTAAAAACTTATCCACAGAATGTTGGCAACACTAGTATAACAAATTGTTTAAGAGCATACAATACAATTAAAATAAACATATAGATTAATAAAAGTTTTGAGTAGTACAATAATAAAACTTGACAGAGAATGGGCAAAACTATATAATTCTAGGGTAAAAGTCTTGTTAGCTTGGAAACAAATAAATATAAAGATTAAGTCAGGGGGTGTCGAAGTGAAAAGAACTTATCAACCAAAAGTTAGACAACGAAAAAAAGAACATGGGTTTAGAAAAAGAATGTTTACCAAAAGTGGTCGACTTATTTTAAAAAAGAGAAGACGAAAAGGAAGAGAAAAATTATCAGCATAGTTCTTTGTAGACCGTTTTTCAAAAACGGTCTTTTGTTTAATAAAAATTAAGGAGAATTCCTTTGGTAAAAATAAGTTCCCTAAAAAAAGAAAATGAATTTAAATCTGTTTTTCAAAAAGGGGATGTGTTTGGAAACAAAGCTTTTGTTATTTATTATTTAAAAAACGATTATAAAGAGAATCGTTTGGGAATAATTGTAAGTAAAAAGGTCTCCAAACGAGCTGTAGTGCGAAATAAAATAAAAAGAAGAACTAAAGAGGCATATCGTCACAATGAAGATTCTTTTTCAAAAGGTTATGATATTATTTTGATTGCTAAGGAATCCATTACGCTGGTGCCGTTTAGTAGTTTAGAAAAATCATTAATACATTTGTTTTATAAGAAAAATCTCATGAGGCCATAAAATGATAAAAAAATTCCTGGTAGTAATCATTAGAGGTTACCAAAAATTTATTTCACCATTTTTAGGAAAAAATTGTCGTTTTAGTCCAACGTGTTCAGAATATTTTATTATGGCCGTTGAAAAATACGGTGTGATAAAGGGTAGCTATTTGGGTGGAAAACGCATTCTTAGATGCCATCCTTTTAATCCCGGGGGATATGATCCCCTTCCCTAAAGAGAATTTTTAGGGAGAAATACCTTAAGGAGTTAATGAATGGATTTTTTATACAATATTTTTGGATGGGTGCTTTTTCAAATTTTCGAAATTGTTCACAATTATGGTTGGGCAATTATAATATTTACAATATTAACGAAGATTTGTCTGCTTCCGCTAAATATTAAGCAGACCAAATCAATGAAGGATATGCAGCGTCTTCAGCCTGAATTACAAAAGTTGCAAAAAAAGTTCAAAAATAACAAAGAAAAATTAAATGAAGAGACACTGAAGTTATACAAGACATTTAAGGTTAATCCAGCCGGTGGCTGTCTACCTTTATTAATCCAGTTTCCGATTTTGATTGGTTTATATGGTACGTTAAAATCGCCTGATCTTTGGGTATTTCATGGGACCATTGGCACCTTTGACATGTCTTTCTTATGGATGACGAGTCTTAGTAATACAGATCCATATTACATATTGCCAGTTTTGGCGGCATTATTCACATTTATTACGCAAAAATTTACGATGGCTTCATCTACGACAAATCCGGATGATCCCAATGCCAAAACCCAAAAAATTATGCTTTACGTTATGCCGATTATGATTGGCTATATGGCTATCAATATGCCGGCTGGAGTCGCTTTATATTGGGTTGTTCAGAATATGTTTACGTTTGTTCAACAATTTGCAATGATGCGTATGCCGGAACCGGATTATTCGATTGAGGAAGCGGAACGACGTGTTCGCGAAGCAGAGCAAGAGAGAAAAGCAGAAATAGCTGCAAAGCGAGCGGCGAATAATCCCTATGATCAAAAGAAAGATAAAAAGAAAAGCATTCCGGATGATGAAACCAAGAAACCTTTAACACGACCAGCTTCAGGTAAAAAGATACAGCAAAAACAAGTTCAGCAACGAAAAAAACCAACTGCTGAAATACCAAAAAGAGATGAAGCTCAAGAAGAAGCCTATCAAAAAGCCAAGGAACGTTATAATAACAAGTAAAAATGAACTGAAAGCTAAGGAGAGGAAAAATGAATAAAACAGTAACCGGTACTGGTAAAACCGTAGAAGAGGCCATTAATGATGGTTTGCAACAGCTCGGAGTTACTAAGGATCAAGTTGAAACGAATACATTACAAGTGCCAGACAGTGGTTTAATGAAGATTTTTGGGAAAAAGGAGGCGATTGTTGAAGTTACACTCATCAATGATCCGGAACAACGCGCCCTCGATTTTTTAAATGACGTATTTAATGCCATGAAAATTGCTTGTAAAATCCAGACACGTCTTGAAGACAATATTTTATTCATTAACTTAGAAGGCACAGATATGGGTGTTCTTATCGGACGCCGAGGTCAAACCTTAGATTCGCTTCAGTATTTAGTCAGTTTAGTTATTAACCGCAAAAATGAAGAATACGTCAGAGTGGTTTTGGATACAGAAAATTACCGTGCCAAGAGAGAAAAGACATTAGAGGATCTGGGTGAGAAAATGGCAAATAAAGCCGTTTATTATCAAAAGAAAATGATCCTTGAACCGATGAATCCATCAGAAAGACGTGTGATTCATGCGAAACTTCAAAATCACGAAAAGGTTTTTACATTCAGCGAAGGCGAAGAACCATACCGACGGATTGTCATTCAGTTGAAAGATAAAAACTAAATTTTTTTAAAGGGCGTGTCACAAAATAACTTTTTAAGTTAGTCTGTGGGGCGTCCTTTTTTTAGCAACAGCAGTCTTGTCAGTGACCTTGATTTATTATATCATTATAAATTAGCAAAGAATTATTTAGTCAGGAGAAAAAAGTGGAAGTCTTATTAGTGAATGAAGGTACCATTGCTGCGGTTGCCACAGGTATGGGCGGGGCAGGAATTGGAATTATAAGAATAAGTGGAAATAAAGCCATAGAAATTGGCAATAATCTTTTTATTAACCCAAAAGGAAAAACATTAGAAGCGGCAAAAAGCCATGCGTTGTTATATGGAAGAATTGTTGATCCGATCACAAATAAGGACATCGATGAGGTTTTAATTTCAAAAATGAAGGCTCCCCACTCATACACGGCTGAAGATATAGTTGAAATTAATTGTCATGGGGGGATTGTCCCCATGCGAAAAATACTCAAATTGGTGATTAAATCCGGAGCAAGATTAGCAGAACCGGGAGAATTTACAAAGCGTGCATTTTTAAATGGACGAATCGATCTGACCCAGGCAGAAGCAGTCATGGATATTATAAATGCCAAAACTGAAAAAAGTTTAGAATATTCGGTGGCGCAGTTAGAAGGGCGATTATCGGAAAAGCTGGAAGATTTAGATGTGATTCTTGTTGGTATTTTATCACATATGGAAGTAAATATCGATTATCCTGAATATGATATTGAAGAAATCACCTATGAATTTATTCATGCAGAAATCACTAAATTACTTAAAAAAATCGAAGCAATACTGGTGGTAGCCGAAACGGGGAAAATTTATCGAGAAGGCATTACCACAGCTATTTTAGGGGAGCCTAATGTTGGCAAATCTTCCTTATTGAATACTTTTCTAATGGAAAACAAAGCGATTGTAACAGATGTTCCCGGAACAACTCGAGATATGATCGAAGAATATATTAATATCGAAGGAATCCCCTTTAAAATTATTGATACTGCGGGAATTCGAGAAACAGACAATGTGGTTGAAAAAATAGGAGTAGAAAAATCAAAAGCTCTTTTAAATCAAACTAATTTGGTCATTTTTATGCGCGATATATCGAAAGAAATATCACCCGGGGAAAAAGAACTGCTCGAATTGCTGAAAAACAGAAAAACCATCTATATAGCAAATAAAACGGATACACTCAGCAAAAAAGATTGCGAAATATCAGCTCCGTGGATCCCCATGTCTTTGATTGAAGAGTCGGGCATTGAAATTCTGAAAAAGAAAATGATTGAGATGGTTTATGAAGGAACCGTTAATCAGGAAGCGGATTATCTGATTACCAATACAAGACATATACAATTACTGGAAGAAACAAAAAAAAGTCTGGAAAATGCGATTGTAACGATGAAGAGTCAAATGCCGATTGAGCTGGTTTCTATTGATATTATGGAAGCATTAGAGTCACTCCGCGGAATTACCGGAAAAGCAGTGGGAATGGATATTATTGATCAGATTTTTAAAAATTTTTGTATTGGAAAGTAGAGGAAAGAAGAATGACTTACCCAGGAGGAGACTATGATATTGTCGTAATCGGAGCGGGACATGCTGGTTCAGAAGCTGCCCTTGCCAGCGCAAGATTAGGATTAAAAACACTTCTTTTAACCATAAATTTAGATTCAGTAGCAATGATGCCTTGCAATCCATCCATTGGTGGAACCGGAAAGGGACATTTGGTGCGGGAAATTGATGCCCTTGGTGGGGAAATGGGAAAGAACATTGATGCGACAATGATTCAATGCAAAATGCTAAATACGGCAAAGGGGCCGGCCGTTCATTCATTAAGAGCCCAGGCTGATAAAAAAGCCTATCAGTTTCGAATGAAACAAGTCATTGAAAACCAGGAGAACTTACTTTTAAAACAACAGGAAGCAACAGAAATTTTGGTTGAAAATGGAAAAATCACCGGGGTGATGGTCAATACCGGTGCCGTTTACCCCTGCAAAGCTGCCATTATATGCAGCGGAACCTATTTGAAAGGACGGATCATCATTGGCGATGTGCAGTATGACGGAGGGCCTAATGGCTTATTTCCGGCAATGCACTTATCGGATAGTCTCGAAAGAAATGGCATTGAACTTCAGCGATTTAAAACAGGAACGCCTGCCAGAGTTGATGCGAAGACCCTGGATTATTCTAAAATGACCATTCAAGAAGGAGACGAGCATATTGTGCCGTTTTCATTCGAAACTGATAAAATCGAAATCAAACAAGTTCCTTGTTATTTAACCTATACTAATGAAGAAACACATCGAATTATTAATGAAAATTTAGAAAGATCGCCATTATTCACAGGGGATGTTGTAGGTATTGGACCACGGTATTGTCCTTCTATTGAAACAAAAGTGATGCGGTTTCACGACAAAGACCGTCATCAGATATTTATGGAGCCTGAAGGATTAAAAACAAATGAAGTGTATGTTCAAGGAATGTCATCTTGTTTGCCTGAAGATGTCCAAATTGCATTATACCGTACCGTGGCAGGAATGGAAAAAGTAGAGTTCATGCGTTCAGCATACGCCATTGAATATGATTGTATTCATCCCACCCGTTTAAAAGCTTCGCTGGAATCTAAAGAGGTAGAAGGCCTTTTTTTTGCCGGGCAAATTAATGGCACATCTGGTTACGAAGAAGCCGGCGCTCAAGGCCTGATCGCGGGAATAAATGCCGGGCAATATTTACTAGGTAAACAACCGGTAATTATTGATCGTTCAGAGGGATACATTGGCGTACTTATTGATGATATTATAACAAAGGGTATTGATGAGCCTTATCGAATGATGACATCACGTTCCGAATATCGATTATTGCTCAGGCAGGATAATGCTGATTTGAGATTGACGCCAATCGGACATCGGGTGGGTTTGATTAATGATAAAAGGTATCGTAAGTTCTTAGAAAAAAAAGCAGCGATTGAAATGGAAATAAAACGTTTAGACGAAGTGCTGGTTAAAGCAAGTCCTGAAAACAATGCCATCATGAGAGAGTTAGGGAGTTCTGAAATTAGGCATGGTCTATCGCTCGGGGAACTGATTAGAAGGCCGGAAATAAAATATCTTCAAACTGGAACTTTTGATCCAGAACGGCCATCTCTGCACTGGAGTGTTGTTGAACAAGTCGAAGTTCAGATAAAATATGAAGGATATATTAAAAAACAATTAGCCCAAGTGGAACAATTTAAGAAACTGGAAAACAAAAGAATACCAAAAGATTTTAATTTTGGGGAGACCGGGGGACTCCGTATTGAAGCCATTGAAAAGCTGCAGGAAATCAAGCCGACATCAATTGGTCAAGCGTCCCGGATTTCAGGTGTATCCCCAGCGGATATATCTGTTTTATTAATCGCATTAGAACAACGCAGACGAAAAATGGGGACAGAAAAGGAAGAAAGTGAAAATGAATAACCGGATACAGAATTTGATACAGTTGGGTGAACAATTCGATATTGCCATCACTGAAAAACAAGGTGATAAGCTACTTGCCTATATGGACAAATTATTGGAGAAAAATAAACATATTAATCTAACCCGGATAACGGATGAGGATGAATTTATAAAATTGCATATCATGGATTCATTGACATTACTTAAATTGATTAAAAATCCAAGAGCAAAAATACTGGATGTAGGGACAGGCGGCGGATTCCCGGGCATTCCATTAGCAATTGTCCTCGAAGATGCAGAGATTACCCTGATGGATTCAACAAAAAAGAAGTTGAATGTGGTTAAAGAGATTGCAAAAGAGTTAGGCATTGACAACATCAAAATACTTCATGGAAGAGCCGAAGAGCTTGGACAGGATCCGGAATTTAGAGAGATTTATGAAGTGGTAACATCACGGGCGGTTGCAAATCTGACGCTTCTTTCTGAATATTGTTTACCTTTAACAAAAATAGGCGGACAATTTCTGCCAATGAAAGGAAAAGATTATAAAGAAGAGTTAGAATCGGCAAAGAAACCGATTGAAATTCTTGGCGGGGAAATTATCGATGTAAAAAAAGGTTTATTACTGCAAAGCGATTATGTTCATGTTATAATGAATATTGAGAAAAACAGAAAAACGCCAATGCAATTTCCTAGAATTAATGGCAAAATCAGAAATGAAAACTTTCCAATTTAATGATATAAATAACAAGACGAAATAAAGGGTAATATGATAATATTTTTCTGGAATTCAAAGATGTTTCACGTGAAACATGTGAAAGCTAAGTGGGGAACATTGTGATTGACGAGCTAAATAACAATAAAACAGATATAAGGAGCGAAACATGGCGAAAATCGTGGCAGTATTCAATCAAAAAGGTGGCGTTGGAAAAACAACCACAAATATTAATTTAACCACGGCCTTGAGCATGGAAGGACACCGGATCCTCGTTATTGATATCGATCCACAAGGAAATACGAGCAGCGGGTTTGGCATTGAAAAAAGCAATCTTGAGAGAAGTGTTTATAATGGGATCATACATGGCGATGATTTGAAACAGATTATATTAACAACATCTTATGAGAACCTTCATATTCTTCCATCACATCCAGATTTAGCCGGAGCAGAAATTGAATTGATAAATTTGCCACAAAGAGAGTTGCGTTTAAAAAGTTGTATCGAAAATGTGAAAGCTTATTACGATTATATTTTCATCGATTGTCCGCCATCACTGGGTTTATTGACAATCAATGCCTTAGCGATGGCAAACAGCGTGCTAATTCCAATTCAATGTGAATTTTACGCATTGGAAGGAGTCAGTCAGCTAATGAACACAATCAGCCTGGTCAAACAGGGCTTGAACCCAGAATTAGAAATCGAAGGAGTTCTTATGACGATGTTTGACAGTCGTACAAACTTATCCAATCAAGTGGTTGATGAAGTTGTGGATTATTTTAAAGACAAGGTTTATGAAACAATGATTCCCAGAAATATCAGGTTGGCTGAGGCACCAAGCTATGGGCAAACCATTTTTGAGTACGCCAACTCATCAAAAGGGGCAAAAGCATATCGTGCATTGGCTAAAGAATTCATACAAAGACAGGAGTAGCTATGGGAAAAAACACAGGGTTAGGAAAAGGTCTTAGAGCGTTGTTTCCCGATGAAGTTATCATTTCAAAAGATGATGAGGAACTTGAGGTTGATGTTGAAAAATTGGTTTTCTATGTAAAAACCAATAACGTCCGTCCAAATCCAAATCAACCGCGCAAAAATTTTGATCGTGGAAAACTTGAAGAATTAGGTATTTCAATAAAAGAACATGGTATTATACAGCCCTTAGTCGTAAAGCCTGAAGCAAAAGGTTACAGTATCATTGCCGGGGAAAGACGGTGGCGGGCAGCAAATATGATCGGCTTAAAAGAAGTCCCTGTGATAGTAAAAGATCTTCCGCCAGAAGAAGTTTTAGAGATCGCGATCATTGAAAATGTTCAAAGAGAAAATCTCAATAGTATCGAGGAAGCCCTTGCGTTTGAAGGGTTAATGGAAAACTTCAATATGACTCAAGGGGAAATTGGTATTCGAATCGGAAAAAGTCGAACAGCGGTTGCCAATACACTCAGACTTTTAAAGCTTCCTAAGTCAATCCGAAATGAGGTAGCCGAAGGGATGATCACTCCAGGACATGCCAGAGCCATCCTTATTTTAGAAGATCCAGATAAAATGGAAGCATTTTCCAATGAAATCATAGAAAAGGGATTAAGTGTCAGAGAAGCAGAAAAGCGGATAAAAAAGATGCAAATGGAAGGTTCTGTTAAGCCACTGCAAAAAAAGAAAGAAGATAATAGCGGATACATCACAGAAATTCGGGAAGGCTTAGAAGAAAAATACAAAACAAAAGTTAATTTGCAGAATCGCGGAAAAAAAGGAAAAATTGAGTTTTCCTATTCATCTCTGGAAGAATTGGATCGGATTCTGGAGCTTTTGGGATATGTAAAGGTAGATTAAGGACAAGAAAATAAAATTAAATCATGAAATGGAGAAAAAATGAATCAAATCAAAAGAAAGAGACGATTGTCACCTCTTGAGGCGGCAGTCTTAGGAAATATTCTATACTTAGTGATTGTTTTGATATTTAAGTGCGTTTTTGATATTATTAGAACCGATAATTTCGATTATTTGTTTAATGGCGTGCAGTTATTGGCAATTGGAATTTTTTGGATGGTATTGTTTGTTATTTGTTTTAAAAATATTAGCAGAAACGAAAAGCCGAAAATTTTCAAGTACATATTTTTTAGTTTGATACCGATTGTTGTTCTTACAGTATTATTGACGGCAGTGTCCGTATTAGCACCTGGCCAAGATACAAGCAGTGTTTGGAATCAATTCGCTTTTTTGGCAGCACCAACAATTTTTTGGTATTTGCCGTTTGGGCTTATTTATCAATTGATTGGCAGTAATATCTCAATATTCGTCTTTTTTGGAATTTCGCTAATCTTCACGGTGGTGTTTCAAATGATTGGAATTGTTTTAGGGCGAATAATGGGACATAAATATTTAGAAGAATCAAAAGCAGAAAATGAAAAAGAAATCCAAGATGATTTAAATAAAAAGAAAGAAAAGAAAAGCACCAAGAAGAAGTCGAGATTACCGAAACGTACAAGTATCGGCATCGATGGTCTTTCAGATGAGATGATTAATGAGGGGTTTACCCCAAAAGAATCGGTAAGTATGAATATGACCGGGGTGATCATTGAAGATGCCTATCCAAGTGTAAATGACAAAGAATTATATATAGATAATGACCGGGAAAGATTAATTGACCCGCAAACGCCGAAAAATGAAACAGGACTCTTTGAAAGAATAGCGTCTGTTGATGAACAAACAGCGTTTTCAACAGAAATTGAAAGCATTAAGCCTAAAAGAATGCCGGAAATTACGGCCAAAGATAATGAAAGAACAGAAAAAACAACCGTTGCAGATGAATGGGATGTTACAGAACCAATGACTTTGGAGCAAGCCGAGGAAGAAATGAGAAAACATCAGGAAAGTAATGATAAATCATTCTTGAAAGAAACAAGCGCGATTAGAATTATCAATGAGGAAGACATAGAAGAATATTATAGGAATAAAAAATGAGTCTTACATCATTAGATTTAATTTGCATCCTGATTTGTGCAATTTCAGGACTCATCGGATATAAACGAGGTGCAATAAATACCCTGATCAGTTTCGGGGGATTTATTGCATCTTTTACAATAGCCTGGATTTTTTCTCCAATGTTAGGCAATTGGTTAATTGGCTTAGGAATGTTTGATCGCTTAATGGAAAAAATTAACGTTGAAGCAGTTGCTCAGTCACTCATTGATGTTGGACAACAAAGTGTTTTGGTAAATGATGCAACGACACAAGCGATCATCAACGGCGGACAGTCAATGCTGAATCAAAGCTTGAGTGCTATGACGGAGAGTCTTACCCACGGGATTGCACAAGGCATCAGTTTTCTAATCATTGTTTTTGCAGTATCAATTATTGTTTGGATGCTACAAATTATTTTTAGAGGTGTTTCAAAAATCCCGATTATTGGTGGTATCAACCGATTGTTAGGGCTTTTAATAGGATTGGTTTTAGCGCTTTGTTTGTTGGGAGTTGTGCTTTGGGTGTGTACGCTACTAAATGTATACACTGGCGGAGCCGCAAATCTTCCTACTTATGAAGAAAGTACGTTGTTTCAAATAGGCTTGCCCTGGATCATGAACTTTGTAGGAATACAATAGGAGGGTATTATGGGATACTTGATCGATAATTATCAAAAGGTCACATCGCAAATTAATTTTGGAAATCTGCTGGAAGAAATTCTGATTTCGCTTTTGGTATTGGTGGCAGCGATTGTGAGTATTAAAATAATATTTGGTATTGTCAATCGTGTTTTTGATTCATTAAAATCAGGCATTGATGTAAGAGAATCACGTCGGGTCGTGACATTAAACCACGTTGCTAAAACAGGTGTTAGAAGTGGTATATGGACTGTGGCAATTCTTATCATACTAGGACAATTTATGGATGTCAGTTCGCTTTTAGCTGTAGCAGGTGTTGGAACCCTGGCCATCGGTTTTGGCGCCCAGGGAATTGTAGAAGACGTGATGAGTGGGTTTGTGATTGTTTTTGAAAATCAGTTTTGTGTCGGAGATTACATTATTATTGATGAAAATCACTATGGAATCGTTGAAGCAATTGGAATGCGAACCACAAATATCCGTGAGTTCGACGGTGGACTATTTATCATCCATAATGGAAAGATTGATCGGTTGAAAAATTATTCAAAAGGTCATATTAAAGCGACTGTAAATGTCGGAATTTCTTATGAAGAGGACATCAGTAAGGTTACCGATATCCTTAATGACATCTGCAGGGAACTTTTTGAAAGTCATGAAGAATTGTTTAAAACCTGTCCAGAAGTTATTGGGGTGACCGATATGGGTCCATTAGCGGTGAATATCCGAATCAGTTGTGATGAGGATGCAGCTTCTAAATTTAAAGCAGAAACAGTGCTGCGTCAAAAAATAAAAGAAGTGTTTCATGAGAAGGGAATTGAAATCCCGTACAACAAGTCTTTTATTTATAACGGAGAATCAGATAAAAAAGCACAGAGGTGAAACTTGGAAAGTAAAGAATATGCATTAGGCGATCGAGTCGAAATGAAAAAAAAACATCCTTGCGGCAGCTTCCAGTGGGAAATCATTCGATTGGGTGCAGATATAAAAATTAGATGTATGGGTTGTGGACATATTGTGATGTTACAACGATCAAAATTTAATAAACAAATTAAAAAAGTGATAATGAATGAGGATCAGGTAAAGCAATGAAAAATTTCATTATTAGAGAATGGAATAGTGCGGGAATTTATTTTTTTAAAAATCTAAAACAAACTTATTATATTTTTCTAAGTCTTTTTGTTGCACTCATTATTGTTAATGTTATCCTGTTTCAGAATAATCCGCAGATGACAGAAGGCTATTATCAAGAGTTAGTTACGTTGTTTCAAGGAAAAGACATTTTGAATAATACCGGATTAGCTTTATGGTTCTGGATTTTCATTAACAATCTTTGGGCCGGAGGACTGACAATTGCTGCGGGTTTTATACCGTTTTTGTTTCTTCCTGTTTTTTCCCTCTTGTCTAATGCTATGATTGTTGGTTTGATTGGTGCGGTTTATCAGATCAACGGGGTTGGCTGGATTCCTTTTCTGGCAGGAATTCTTCCTCATGGCGTAATTGAGATACCCGCGTTGGTTCTAAGTGTGACACTAGGCGCTCACATTTGTTATGTACTCGTAAAAACGATGACTAAAAAAAGTTTCAAGGGAGAATTAAAACAGGCAATCCTTGCCAGCCTGCGAATTTTTTTTCTTTGGATCATACCGCTTTTTATTATAGCTGCATTTATTGAAACTTTCATGACACCGATAATATTTAAAGCTTTTTCATAAAATGATAACAGTAGGAAAAGAAACATTTTGGAAAAAGCGAGAAAATGCTTGCAAGGATTAAATTTTATGATATAATTAAAAACTGGTATCCTTGCTTGCTGGAAAAGTGAGCCATAGTCCATGAGGAGGTGAAATGGAATGAGAGCGTATGAAACATTATTTGTTTTAAAGCCGGATCTTGAAAAAGAAACAATAGAAGAATTGATTGGTAAAGTTAAAGCTGTAATTGAAACAGCTGGAACAGTTGGAAAAGTTGATGAATGGGGCAAAAGAAAATTAGCCTATGATATTGATAAAAAGTATCAAGAAGGTTACTATGTAATAATAGAATTCAATGCTGAAAACTCAGTACTTGATGCATTGGATCATTTATACAAGATTACTGAATCATTTATTCGAAATATCATTATTAATAAAGAGAAATAAGGGGGCATTTCTGTGAATAAAGTAATTTTAGTAGGAAGACTAACCCGAGATCCTGATGTAAAAAACACGACAACTGGCAAAGCGGTAGCTACATTTACCCTAGCTGTTGATCGTCGTTTTAAAAACAAAGATGGTCAAAAGGAAGCAGACTTTGTACCGATAGTGGTATGGGGAAAACAAGCAGAAATTGCGGGTCAATATCTGTCTAAGGGCAGCCAAATTGGTGTGTCAGGACGACTACAGGTAAGAAGTTACGATGCACAGGACGGTCAACGACGCTATGTGACAGAAGTTGTTGCTGATGAGATTAGTTTCTTGTCATCCAGCCGTAAAGATTCAACCGGCGGAAGTCAGCAAGCTTCTGCACCACGATCAGATAATAATATGTCAGTGATGGGCCTAGATGAAGATTTTCATTTGATGGCCGACGACGACGATATACCTTTCTAAGAATAGGAGGAAAATTTAATGCCAAAACCGTTTAAAAAAAGAAGAAAAGTTTGTGAGTTCTGCGAACGAAAAGTAGAACAGGTTGATTATAAAGATGTCATTACACTCAAGAAATTTATTTCTGAACGTGGCAAAATCTTACCAAGACGAGCCACTGGTACTTGTGCAAAACATCAAAGGAAAGTAACAGAAGCCATTAAACGTGCACGAAATGTTGCGCTTTTACCGTATACATCAAACAACTAAAACCGAAAAAGCTGTTCGTCCCAGGTTCACTCCTTGGATGAGCAGCTTTTTTTTGGCTCTTTGTCAAATGGTGTTGGTATTAGAAGACAAGAAAAATAAAAAATTTATAATTAACATAGCAAACTAAGAAGGAAAATAGTCCGAGGCTGCTTTTAGTTTAGGCAACTCCGGTGTAATGAAAATTCTGTTTCTAAAATGAAAGAAGATTTATAACCAAAAGGAATCGGTTTGATGGTTTTTATTTTAGTGTTTAATCCTTCCAGAACACCGTTTGTATAGTGACAGGGAAACCTCTGAAAAACAAAATAAAATGTATGTTTACGCAAAGTTATATTTATATTTCCGGCACTTTATCTTAATGGTATCTTAATACCACAGATAAAGTTATAACACTATACTGATTTTTACTATGTTATACTGAAAAATATAAAGAATTGAGTAATCACTTAACCCCGGCATTCAAGTGAACGTTGATCACGGCAAATGAGGTGTCTAAACTCGTAACATAAATACCTCCAGATCATAAGACATGGGAACAATGATCATTCACTTTGATTCTGGGGTTGATTTGCGAAAGTTAAGACACCTGCAAATATAAATGTTTGAATATGGCTATTTTGCAGGAAATATTTTTAGAAATTTTGATAAAAAAGTAAGGCTGAAGCGAAAAAGCTGAACCGTGAAAGATACAAAAAAAACGCTCTGAGTTTTTGAGAACGTACGAATTTACAAAAGGAGATGCATCTTATATGACTTTCAATCAAACAAATTTTGATTCCCAGGTTGAGCCCCCCATACCGACGGTAAAAAGACGTGGCAGATTGAAAATATATTTCGGTTATGCAGCAGGTGTTGGCAAAACCTATACCATGCTCAATGACGCCCAAGAGGCGCTGAAAGACGGAATTGATGTGGTCGCCGGTTATATTGAGCCCCATGCTCGACCGGAAACAATGGCATGTTTAGAAGGGCTGGAGGTTTTAGCCCCCTTGGAAATATCATATAAAGGCATCACTTTAGCGGAATTTGATTTGGACAGAGCTATTCGGCGTAAGCCCCAGCTTATTTTAGTGGATGAACTGGCACATACTAATGTAGAGGGGTGCCGCCACAAAAAAAGATACCAGGATGTGGATGAGCTTCTGCAGGCAGGCATAGATGTATACACTACGATCAATGTTCAACACATCGAAAGCCTGAATGATGTTGTCGCCTCCATTACCGAAATATCCGTACGAGAGCGTATTCCGGACAGCGTATTTGACAGCGCTGATCAAATTGAATTGGTTGATATTGAACCGGATGACTTGATAGACCGATTAAACAAAGGGAATATCTACCGGGAAGAACAAGCACGAAGGGCGCTTGGAAATTTTTTTACTAAAGAAAATTTGATTGCGCTTCGCGAAATAGCTTTGCGCCGGACTGCTGATAAGGTTAACCGCACGGCTATCAACAATGAAATACAAAACTGTGACCAGGCAAAAAGCAAAACTCAATATGCCAATGAGCATATTTTAGTCTGTCTTTCATCAGCTGCTTCCAACGCAAAAGTTATCCGTACGGCAGCAAGAATAGCAGATGCTTTTCACGGCACTTTTACTGCATTATTTGTGGAAACGTCTGAAGCCGAAGAATCAGACAACAAAAACATGATGAGTTTAATGGAAAACCTGAGACTAGCTGAGCAACTTGGTGCGCAAATTGCGACTGTGTATGGCGATGATATTCCCGCGCAGATTGCGGAATACGCTAGATCAAGCCGGGTGTCAAAGATTGTCATGGGACGCTCAGCACATACCAGAAAATGGTTTGTAAAATCCAATTTTGTTGATAAACTGACTGCGTACGCGCCAACTATTGACATTTATATTATTCCCGATACGCAGTCGTCTTCCTATATAAACTTTCCTAAGTTTGTAAAACCATCGGGCCTGTCGTTGGTCGACACAGCCAAATCCGTAGGTATTCTGGTAATTTGTACCTTGATCGGATTTTTGTTTACTTCTTTAAATTTTAGCATAGCAAATATAATAACAGTATATATTCTGGGCGTTCAGCTGAATGCCATAGTTACACGGGGTAGAATGTATAGCGCCGTATCGTCAGTATTAGGCGTGCTTTTATTCAACTATTTCTTTACGGAGCCCCGCTTTTCTTTTCAAGCGTTTGATCCGGGTTACCCGGTGACCTTTTTGATTATGTTGGTAGCATCTTTAATTACCAGCACGCTGACCAAGCAGGTAAAAGAGCAAGCTCGCCAATCCGCTCAAAAAGCGCATCGCACTGAGGTGCTTTTGGAAACGAGCAGAAAATTACAACAGGCGAAAAATCAATCAGATATTTTAATCGAAACGGCACATCAAATGGTAAAGCTGTTAGGTAGGACTATAATTATTTACGCTGCAAAGCAAAATACGCTATCTGAGCCGCTTGTTTTTCCAAAGGAAGATTCTGTTGATTCACAGGCGTATCTTGCAACAGATGAACGTGCAGTTGCCGAATGGGTTTATATGAATAATAAACATGCTGGTGCTACTACAAACACATTATCTACTGCTAAATGTTTATATCTTGCGGTACGTAGCGGCAATTCAGTACTTGCCGTTGCGGGAATTGTCATGGATAAAGAATCTCCTTTGGAAGCATTTGAAAAAAGCCTGATGATTGCCATGCTTAATGAATGTGCAATGGCACTTGAAAAAGAAAACTCGAATGAAGCACAAAAACAGATTTCAATTCAAATGCAGCAAGAACAACTCCGAGCAAACCTGCTTCGGGCTATCTCCCATGATTTGCGCACTCCACTTACCAGTATTTCAGGAAATGCGGGAATTCTTATGGGGAATTCCGAAGTGTTGAACAAAGCACAGAAAAAAAGTCTTTATTCGGATATTTATGATGATTCGATGTGGCTTATCAATTTGGTGGAAAATTTGCTTTCGATTACGCGAATCGACAATGGCACGTTAAATTTAAATATGCAGTCTGAACTTTTAGAGGAAGTCTTTACAGAAGCATTGCTTCATATTAATCGCAACAGTGTGGAACATAAAATTGAGACCGTATTGGATGACGAATTTCTGATGGCCAAAATGGATTCTCGGTTGATTATTCAGGTCATTATCAATATTATGGACAATGCTATCAAATATACGCCGCCCGGATCGCATATTATCATCTCTGCGAAGCGCGAAAAGCAGATGGTTCTTATAGAAATTTCTGATGACGGCCCCGGTATATCAGATAAAGCAAAATCAAAGTTGTTTGAGATGTTTTATACGGCAGACAACATTCGGGGAGATGGACGTCGTGGATTAGGCCTGGGGCTATATTTGTGTAAATCGATTATAAATGCCCTTGGTGGTACAATCGATATTAAGGATAATATCCCGCATGGTACAGTATTTTATTTTACTTTGCAGGCAGAGGAGGTAAATTATCATGAATAAACCATTGATTCTTGTAGTGGAGGACGACAAAGCGATCCGAAAACTGATTACTACAACACTGGAAACACAGCAATACCTATATCACACAGCTGAAACAGGCGGAGCTTCGATATTAGAAGCCGTTTCCAAACAGCCGGATATCATAATCCTGGACTTGGGGCTTCCAGATATGGACGGTGTGGATATCATAAAAAAAATCCGGGCATGGTCAAACACTCCCATCCTTGTGGTCAGCGCACGCAGTGAAGTCCGAGACAAAATAGATGCGCTGGATGCCGGTGCGGACGATTATCTGACGAAGCCGTTCAGTGTAGAAGAACTACTGGCAAGACTCCGGGTCAGCCTGCGAAGAGTCCGTTATGACAGTGATAAGCTGTTAAAGGATGCTTCTGTCTTTACTAATGAGAATTTGAAAATTGATTATGCAGCAGGATGTGTCTGGTTGGATGACGAGGAAGTACACTTGACTCCAATCGAATATAAGCTGTTATGCCTGCTGGCAAAGAATGTAGGTAAAGTACTGACTCATAATTATATCCTGCATGAAATCTGGGGTAATTACACCAGCGATGTTTCCGCTCTACGCGTTTTTATGGCAACTCTCAGAAAAAAAATAGAGCATACGCCCGCACAGCCAAAGTATATTCAGACACATATTGGTGTCGGCTATAGGATGCTGCAAGTCGATGATGACAGAAAATCGCTTTAATACGTTTCATACAAAACAATACATTTTTGAGAAGTCATCCTATAATCAATTGCAGCAAATGTTAACAAAAAATCTTGGTTCACTTTAATTGTGAACCAAGATTTTTTTGTTTGCATTTCTACTCATAAAAGTAACTGATATTGCATCTTCACTTTTATCATTTTTAATTCGGTTTTGGTCATAACTTATAAAAAAGACTATCTTTATATAGTATTAATTCACACACGAAAACCCTAACCCCGACCTAATGGCGGACGTGATAAACTAAACAAAATTGAAATATAGGAGGATTTAAATATGGACTTTTTAATGATTGGTATTTTAGCAATATGTTATTTGCTAATTAAGTTGTTTGCCGACTGGTGTGAGCACCAAGTTGAGAAATCGTAGAGGTGGTTATTAATTATGATAATTCTTGGAATTCTGATTATTGCACTGGGAGCGTACTTACTATATGCGTTAGTCAATCCTGAAAAATTTTAACAGAAAAGTGGAGAAAAAACGATGTTACAAATTATTTTAATATTGGTAACCTTTATTGCCCTTATTATTCCAATGGGGAAGTACTTATATCATATTGCAGTAGACCAACATACCTTTGCTGATCCGGTTTTCAACCGAATCGACAATGTGGTTTACCGGATATGCGGTATTGAAAAGAAAGAAATGAATTGGAAGCAGTATGCTATAGCAATGCTTGTAACCAACGTAATTATGGTTCTAGTTGGCTATTTGATCCTGAGAATTCAGGCCTTGCCGATTTTGAATCCTAACGGTATTGGTGGGATGGAGCCAAGCCTTTCATTTAATACGATTATCAGTTTTATGACGAATACGAACCTTCAGCACTACTCTGGAGAATCAGGGCTTTCATATTTGAGCCAAATGATGGTAATTATATTTATGATGTTTGCTTCTGCGGCTACCGGATTTTCCGTCGCCATGGCTTTCGTGCGCGGTCTTGCAGGAAAAACAAAGTCGATGGGCAATTTTTATGTCGATCTTATTCGGATCACAACACGTGTTTTGCTTCCGCTTTCCCTGTTGATCGGGTTGGTTCTTGTTTCTCAAGGGGTACCACAAAACTTATCTGCCAATGTCACGGTCCAAACCATAGCGGGAAAATATCAGGACATTGCAATGGGCCCGATTGCGGCGCTTGAATCAATCAAGCATATTGGGACAAACGGCGGCGGATTCCTCGGAGCTAATTCGTCGGCGCCGTTTGAGAATCCTAATGTGATTACCAATATAATCGAAATGCTTTCGATGATGTTGCTTCCGGGTTCGTGCGTGATAGCATTTGGACATATGGTACGCAACCGTAAAAAAGAAACCAAAAAAGGAAAAGAAAAAAGGGTTCTGATTGGTAGCGAGGCAAAGCCTATTTTCGCCGTGATGCTCATCATCTTAATTATGGGCGTGATTGTCTGCTTTGCAGCTGAACAAGCCGGCAATCCCATACTGAAGCAGATTGGATTAAACCAGAGCATGGGCAACATGGAAGGCAAGGAGGTCAGGTTTGGAATCGCTCAATCGGCGCTCTTTACAACGGTGACAACGGCCTTTACCACCGGCTCCATCAATAACATGCATGATACCCTTACGCCTTTAGGTGGTGTTGTTCCGCTAATGAATATGATGCTCAATGTTGTGTTTGGCGGTAAGGGCGTCGGACTGATGAACATGATTCTATATGTGATTCTTACTGTGTTCATCTGCGGGCTTATGGTTGGCCGAACGCCGGAGTATTTGTCTAAAAAAATTGAAGGAAAGGAAATGAAACTCACAGCGCTTGGGATCATCATTCACCCGCTGTTGATTCTAGCCTTTTCAGCATTAGCTATTGCTGTCCCGGCAGGTTTGGCCGGAATCAGCAATCCCGGATATCACGGACTGACGCAAGTGATATATGAATATGCATCCTCTGCAGCCAACAATGGTTCCGGTTTTGAAGGCTTGGGAGACAATACATATTTTTGGAATATCACTACCGGGCTAGTCATGTTTTTCGGACGCTATTTGTCCATCATTATCCAACTGGCTATTGCCGGCTCATTAATGATGAAACAGCCAGTTAGCGAATCTATCGGAACATTAAAGACAGATACCAGGACGTTTGGCATATCACTGTTCATGGTCATTTTGATCATTGCCGCGTTGACATTTTTCCCGGCGATGGTTCTTGGCCCGATTTCGGAACATTTAACCTTGTGGAATTAAGGAGGACACTTTCATGAATAAAGGAACAAAAACAAAGTTTATTACAAAAGATATTCTAAAATCATCAATTATAGGAGCGTTTACAAAACTGAATCCTCGGTACATGATGAAAAACCCAGTTATGTTTGTGGTTGAAATAGGGTTCGCGGTTACATTGCTGCTTTGTTTTTTCCCTAATATTTTTGGGGATGAAGGAAACAATTTGCGGCTGTATAATGGAATTGTCGCAGTCATCCTTTTAATTACTGTGCTTTTTGCTAATTTTGCTGAAGGGGTGGCCGAAGGCCGGGGCAAAGCACAGGCTCAAAGCTTGAAAAAAACGCAGAAAGATATGCAGTCTCGTATCTTGAGTGACGACGGCAGAGAAACCGTAATGAGCGCAAGTATGCTGAAAAAGGGAGATATCGTTTTGGTAAAGATGGGAGAGCTTATCCCCAATGACGGTGAAGTTATTGAAGGCATTGCTTCAGTAGATGAATCTGCTATTACTGGTGAATCCGCACCGGTGTTAAAGGAAAATGGAGGCGATTTTGCATCGGTCACAGGCGGAACAACAGTGGTGAGCGACTGGCTTAAAATCCGGATCACATCAAATCCGGGCGAATCTTTTCTTGATAAAATGATCGCATTGGTTGAGGGCGCATCCCGAAAGAAAACGCCAAATGAGATAGCCTTGAACACCTTACTGGTCGGCCTGACCATAATTTTTTTGATTGTCATAGTCACCCTCTATCCAATTGCTGTATACAGCGGGGTACGCTTGCAGATTTCGACTTTGATCGCTCTTACTGTTTGCTTAATTCCCACGACTATTGGTGGATTGCTCTCTGCCATAGGCATTGCTGGCATGGATCGTGTTACGCGTTTTAATGTCATTGCTTTGTCTGGAAAAGCGGTGGAAGTTTGTGGCGATGTGGATACTATGATTCTTGATAAGACTGGTACAATTACTTACGGAAATCGTATGGCAGCTAAATTTATACCAGTAGGAAATGCGAGCGAACAGGAGCTGATTCGTTACGCCGTCATCAGTTCTCTAAAAGACGATACTCCGGAAGGAAAATCGGTAGTAGAACTTGGAGAGCATCTTAGCGGGTTACATCAGGAGATAAACCCCGGTATGGAATTCATGGAGTTTACTGCGCAGACGCGCATGAGCGGCGTCGACCTTTCAGATGGGACAATAATACGGAAAGGCGCTTCTGATGCTATCCAAAAATATGTGCAGGAGTTGGGCGGTTTCATTCCAAAGGATTTGGAGGCGCAGGTCAATGAGGTTGCCAAGCTGGGTGGTACGCCACTAACTGTCTGCGTCGGGAATCGGATTTTAGGCGTCATTTATCTGAAGGACACCATAAAATCGGGGCTTGTGGAGCGTTTTGCAAGATTGCGTGCGATTGGCATCAAAACCATCATGTGTACTGGTGACAACCCGCTGACGGCAGCTACCATTGCCCAAGAGGCGGGTGTGGACAGCTTCATTGCGGAATGCAAGCCGGAGGATAAGATTGCGTTGATCAAGGCCGAACAATCCGAAGGTAAGATTGTCGCAATGACGGGAGATGGTACAAACGACGCACCAGCACTCGCACAGGCGAATGTTGGTATTGCGATGAACAGCGGAACCTCAGCCGCAAAGGAAGCGGCGAACATGGTCGATCTGGATTCTGATCCGACAAAGATTTTGGATGTTGTGGAAATCGGGAAACAGCTTTTGATTACACGCGGTTCGCTGACGACCTTCAGTATTGCCAATGACGTTGCCAAGTATTTTGCGATTATTCCGGCCATGTTCATGGCGGTCATTCCGCAAATGAAGGTATTGAACATCATGGGATTGTCCACCTCATATAGTGCGATACTCTCCGCTTTGATTTTTAATGCCATCATTATCCCATGCCTGATTCCACTTGCTATGAAAGGTGTCAAGTATAAGCCACAACGATCAGAGAATATGTTGTCTCACAATATGCTTATCTATGGACTCGGTGGTATCATTGCTCCATTTATAGGTATCAAGGTGATTGATTTAATCATCTCCCCACTGCTAGTGCTTTTGGGCCTATAGAGGGAGATCACATGGATTTGAAGGAGGTCATTTTATGGATGTCTTTTTAGAAAATGTCGGAATGTTGGCAATTGCCTTCGTAATTATTTACGGTTATAAGAAAATACTGGAATACTATGAGTTTAAACGTTCAGGCTTCTATGAGAATGAGATGGTTTATCAGGCAGCGGATGAATTTGTCCTTGGAGCAGCTTCCGACGAAGTTAAAGATCTTTTGACAAGTTGCTTTGATTTTGATAGGGAAGACGTTGATGAAATTCTGTCACGGTCACTTCCTCATAGGACTGATAAAGATGGAGGCTACCAGGCATTTATTACGTCCGTGAACAAGGTATTGGGCATAGATGTTTACAGCGAGTGTCACACACATTAGATTTGGTGACAGGCTACATCCTTATTGGCTATGCAGTGATTGATTTCACAACTATTTCGCTGTTACGCTTTTTGAATTAAAATTTTGAATTAAAATAGGAGGTTATCAAAATGAGTATATTTTTGAAAGAAATAAAAAAGCCGCTTTTAGTAACATTGACTCTGCTTTTGATATGCGGCCTGGCTTACCCAATGCTGCTTACAGGTGCCAGCCAAGTGTTCTTTCCGAAGCAGGCTAATGGTAGTTTGGTTACTGTTGACGGCAATGCGGTCGGCTCTGAACTTGTTGGTCAGGATTTTACTGATACGCGTTTTATGAAGTGTCGCCCATCTGCGGTAAACTACAATACCTATACGCAGGAGGATAAGGATAACGGTGATTATACCGGAATTGCTTCAGGATCAAAGAATTACGCAACAACCAATCCAGAACTGTCCAACCGTGTTCAGGATGACATCAGTGAATTTTTAAAATCAAATCCTTCTGTTAAAGCAGAGGATATCCCTACCGATTTATTGACAGCGTCCGGTTCCGGTCTTGACCCACACATCAGTCCAGAATCGGCTGCCATCCAAATTTCAGCGTTAGCCGAAGCAACCGGTTTATCGCAGGATAGACTGAAGGAAATCGTAAAGGAGAATACAAAAGGAAAGGTTCTTGGTATATTCGGGGAGGAAACCGTTAATGTGTTGATGGTTAATTTGCAAATTGCTAAAGATTTAAATCTGGTGAAATAGGCGCAGGTTAACAATCCGGTGTTGTCATAACACCTTCACTTAGATATGGAATTGGCATTGGAGGGTTGTTTTTTCCCAGGCTCAGCGGGAATCATGCTGAGCCAAGTAGAACAGGTTGATGATAAAGAAGCCATTAAACGGGCGCAAAATGTTGCGCTTTTACCGTATCCATCAAATAACTAAAACCGGAAAAGCTGTTCATCCCAGGTTCGCACCTGGGATGAGCAGCTTTTTTTATTTATGCTGAATCAGAGAGAAAATAATGATCATTGAGCGTGGGAAAAAATAATAGGCATTTTATTTTATTGTGATATAATGTATCAGTTAGTTTAGGTGCATAATTTGAGTGCATCTGGGAAAATTATAGACTTGTCAAGTTGGAGGATTAATGAAAACTCGAGGAATCACAGAAGGGGCACTATTTTGTGCACTAGCAGTAATACTTACTTTGATTTGCTATTACATTCCTTTTTTAGTCATATTAGTATTTTTTATCCCTGTTCCCATGGTCGTTCTGGGAAAACGACAGGGACTCAAGGTGAGCATTATTTCAAGTTTGGCAGCAACCATTTTAATTTTTTTGTTTATGGACCCCATTACTGCACTGTCATTTGGAGCGCTGATGTTTTTTGTGGGATGCAGTTTAGGGTTTGCCTATTACAAGAACATTTCGCCCGTTAGAAAAGTGATTGTCGGGGCCGTTGGTTTTGGAATCCTCTTAATCGCAGTGGTTTTAGGCTATCAATTCATTATGGGTGTGAATTTTACAAATTACATATTCCAAATGATGGAAACCAGCACAAAAGAAGTGATGAACATTTATGAAACATCAAACATGATCGATGCCAGCCAATTGACAATATTAAAAGATATGATGGACGCCAGAATGCAAACACTGAAACTGGTATTGCCGAGTACATTATTATTGTTGCCGGTGCTATTCTCTACGGTTAATATTGTCGTTTGTGATTTTATTTTAAAACGGATTGGTTATTCGGTGCAAGGATTTGAACCCTTGTCTCAGTGGAAAATACCAGCATCACTTAAGTACTTTCTGGCAATTTTCATTGTCGGAGATTTCATCATCAGTGTTTTTCAAATAACAGCAATACCGGATATCTATATTTACACGTTCATTGTTTTCATTGACCTGATTTTCCTAGTGATGGGAATTTCTTTTATTTTCGATTTTATGGAATATAAAAAAGTTCATAATAAGGGCTTAAAGGTTTTAGTCGTTTTTGTGGCCTTGCTCCTTCAATCCTTTGTAACACTATTGGGCGTTGCGGATGTTTACCTGGGGCTTCGCATGATTTTTCGAAGGGAGACCCAAAAAAAATGAAAGAAACAAAGAAAGAAATCGTTTGGTTGGCCATCGTTATCGTGCTAATTTTATCCATCGTTCTTAGTTTTTACAACATATATTTTGGAATCATTGGTGGCATCGCTTTTGCAGTACTAATTATTTATTACACCAAAAATACCTCCTTTGATGAAATAAAAATTGACAAGGCTATCGAGGAAATATACAGTGACTTGGATCAAATAAATCAGGAACGTATGTATGAAATGCCGATAGCTATGGTTATTGTTGATAGCGAAGGCATCATTTATTGGTATAATCAAGCATTTGGAAACGCCTTTAAAAATGAGAAGGAAGGTCTTTTTAAAAAAAATATTGTTGATGAATTGGGGATTAGTTTGCTAGACGCAAAAAAACAGGAGGATTTCACATTCCATTATGGAGAAAGTGACTATGGCGTTGTAACGAATGCTTTTTCAGACAGTGTTCATAGCTTTGAATTACTTCATTTTTTTGATATAACAGAGCAAAGCAGAGAGAGACAGCTTTACCGGAAAAATTCGCCATTGTTTTGCTATATTGTCAATGATAATTATGATGAGATTATTGAAAAAATTCCCAGCCATAAACGTTCTGCAATATTGGGAAAAGTAGATCTCAAACTCAATGAATGGGCGAAACAATTAGGAAGTGTCATTATTGAATATGAAAGTGATCGCTATTTAATGATTTTTGAACGTGGAAAAATCTGTTCTTTGGAAAAAGAGAACTTTAAAATACTGGATGCCGTCCGAGAAATCGAAAATGATGAAAAAATACCGATTACCTTAAGTATTGGCATTGGCATTCCTGAAAATATCATGGGAATCGTCGAATCCCAGGAATTGTCACATTCAGCTTTGGATATTGCTTTGGCTCGAGGGGGAGATCAGGCCGTGGTTAGACGGGATGAAAAAATGTCCTTCTATGGCGGAAAAACCGAAGCCACTGAAAAAAGAACCAAGGTAAAAGCCAGGGTTAAGGCATATGGATTAAAAGAATTAATCAAAGAGGCTGACCACGTGCTGTTAATGGGACACCAGAATCCAGACATGGATTGTTTAGGCAGTGCGGTGGGTCTGCTGGGAGCCTGTAAAGCCTTGGGAAAAGATGGAAAAATAGTTGTCAAGGAAATCAATTATTCAATTAAGTCTCTTTTTGATTATCTTTTAGAAAATGAGGCCTATCAGGAAGCTTTTATTACACCAAAAGAAGCTGAAAGCTATGGGACGAAAAATACTTTATTAATTGTTTTAGATACCCAAAACGTCAATTATTTAGAAATGCCTGGATTAATCGATCAAATAACAAAAATTGTCGTGATTGACCACCATCGACGATCAGGAAAAGCCATTAGTAATACGTTGTTAAATTACACCGAAGTCTACGCCTCTTCAACTTGTGAATTGGTGACGGAACTGCTTCAGTATTTTGGCGAAAAGAGTCAATTGAATCAGATTGAGGCAAATGCTCTGATGGCGGGAATTTGTATGGACACCAAGATGTTTACCCTTAAGACCGGCGTTAGGACTTTCGAAGCCGCATCCTATTTAAGAAGAAAGGGTGCCGATACGATTGTCAGTAAAATCCTTTTACAGGATGATTTAAACACCTATACGGCGAAATCGGATGCAGTAAAGAATGCAAAAATATATTTTGACAACATTGCCATATCGACTTTTGAGAACAACTCAGATTATGGAAAAGTCATCGCTGCCCAGGCTGCCGATGAACTCTTAAACATTAAGGGAATTGTGGCTTCTTTTATTATCCTAAAAAATGATGAGGGACTTGCCATCAGCGCCCGATCTATGGGCGATGTCAATGTTCAAATTATTCTAGAAAAATTAGGCGGCGGCGGACACTTAGCGATTGCTGGGGCACAATTTCCAGGAGAAAAAGACCTTGAAGTTGGGATCGACTTGCTGCTAACAGCAATAAAAAAATACAAGAAGGAGAATGAATCATGAAAGTTGTTTTATTAGAGAATGTTAAAAATATTGGAAATAAGGGAGATGTTGTAGAAGTAAAGGATGGTTATGGCAGAAATTTCCTGATAAAAACAAAAAAAGGAGTCATTGGAAATAAAGAAAACATTGCGTTGGCAGAAAAAGAGAAAATAACAGAAATTAAGCGAATAGAAGAAGAGCGACAGGAAGCCATTGCCTTGGCTAAAAAAATTGATGAAACGGAAATAACGATTACCGAGCGTGCCGGAGAAGATGGTAAACTTTTTGGCTCGGTGACCAGTAAAGATATTACGGAAATATTGGAAAAAGAAAAAGGAATAAAAGTGGATAAGCGGAAGGTTGAACTCGAAATGCCGATTCGCAATGTGGGACGCATTGAAGTTAAAATCAAGACTTATCAGGGGATCATCGGTAATTTGACAGTTGTTGTAAAAGGCGAAGCCTAGGAGCCAAGTGTGATGAATCCAAAAGTTCCCCCACATAATATTGAAGCAGAACAATCCGTTTTAGGTGCCATCCTCATGGAGGAGTCGAATATTGCCCGGGCTGAAGAGCTGTTATCTCCAGATGAATTTTATCGGGGGGCACACAAAGAAATTTATCAGTGTATGCTGGATCTTCACAACGAAAGAAAACCGATCGATACGGTTACCTTGATCAATGTCTTAAGAAATCGGGGCGTGCTTGATAAAATCGGAGGAATTGGCTATCTCAGCGAACTGATTGAGATGGTGCCAATTAATCGAAATTATGTGGAATACTGTCAAATTGTTCATGAGAAAGCGGTTGTCCGAAATCTGATTCATACAGCGACTCAAATTTTAGAAGATAGCTATGGGCACTACGATAATGTTGGGGATGTCATTGATCGAGCGGAGCAGGAAATTTTCAAAGTTTCCCAGGGCCGTCGAACCGGAGACTTTCAGAGCATTCAGGAGACCCTCAGCACGACGCTTTCTCAAATTGAAGCAATTGAAAGCAATAAAGGAAAGCTTACGGGTATCGAAACCGGTTTTGCGGAGTTGAATCATATTACCTCCGGATTACAGCCTTCGGATTTGATTATTGTAGCGGCACGGCCTTCCATGGGGAAAACGGCCTTTGCGCTTAATATTGCTCAAAATGCAGCAGTGAAAGACAATTGTTCAGTGGCAGTGTTCAGTTTGGAAATGGCCAAGGAACAATTGGTACAACGGATGCTTTGTGCAACAGCTCTAGTGGACAGCAATAACGTGCGAACGGGAAATTTGTCCAAGGAAGACTGGGAGCGGATAGTCGTTGGTTATAATACGCTCTATGGGGCCAGTATTTATATCGATGACACGCCGGGAATTACCGTTTCGGAAGTACGTTCAAAATGTCGCCGGTTGAAAACAGAGAAGTCGCTGGATTTGATCGTCATTGATTATCTACAACTAATGGGTGGAGGCGGAAGAACTGAAAATCGCCAAAATGAAATTTCTGAAATGTCCCGAGGATTAAAAGCGCTGGCGAGAGAAATGAATGCGCCTGTGATTGCCTTATCTCAGTTGAGTCGTGCTCCGGATGCACGAACCGATCATCATCCGGTTATGTCGGATTTACGAGAATCAGGATCGATTGAACAGGATGCGGATGTGGTGATGCTGTTGTTCCGGGAATACTATTATGAAAAAAATCCGGAATTAAAAAACATTGCCGAGATAAACATTGCCAAACAGCGTAATGGCCCGACGGGAACCATTCGGTTGGCATGGATTCCAGAGTATACAAAATTCAACGATTTAGCGGTAGGATTTAATGAAGAGGATTATGGACCGGATGTGTTTGCTTAATTAAAGGAAGTGATACAATGAATTATGATGTCATTATTATTGGTGCAGGACCAAGCGGTATTTTTGCAGCAATGGAATTAAAAAATAAAAATAAAAATTTAAAAATATTAATGCTGGAAAAAGGAAATTCCATCGAAAAACGAATTTGTCCCAAACGAAAAACAAATAAGTGTATGGGCTGCAACCCCTGTAATATCACAACTGGTTTTGCCGGGGCCGGGGCTTATTCTGACGGGAAGCTATCGCTGTCGCCAGATGTTGGCGGTGAGCTTCCAGCGTACATTGGTTATAATAATACGGTTGATCTGATAAAATATGTTGACGATCTTTACATTCAGTTTGGAGCAGATAAACGGGTTCACGGACTAGATAATCCTCAAAAAATAAGAGAGATTCGAACTAAAGCCATTCAAAACAACTTAAAACTCATTGAATGTCCGGTACGTCATATGGGCACCGAGGTCGGCTATACCATTTATCAACGGATTCAGAATTATTTAATCAACGATTTAGGCGTTGAAATTAAATTTAGAACACCGGTCCAGAGATTAGTCGTTGAAGACAACACGGTGGTGGGGGCTGTGGCAAAAGACGAAACTTATACTGCCGACAAGGTGCTTGTTGCGGTTGGCCGAGACGGGTCGGAGTGGTTCACAACCATGTGTGATGAATACAAGGTGGAAACCAAGGTCGGTAAAATTGATATTGGCGTTCGTCTGGAAACACGTAATGAGGTTATGCAGGAAATTAATGACGCCTTGTATGAAGGAAAACTGGTTTATTATACCCCAACTTTTGATGACAGCGTTCGTACTTTCTGCTCAAATCCCGGAGGTGTGGTGTCGACGGAATATTATGACAATCACCTGGCAGTGGTAAATGGTCACAGCTATAAAGCGGACAATTTAAAAACCAACAATACCAATTTTGCGTTGTTGGTATCGAAGAGTTTTACAGAACCGTTTAATGAAGCCGTTGCTTATGGAAAGCACATTGCCAGTCTGGGAAACATGTTAACCGGTAATAAGATTATGGTACAGCGTTATGGTGATTTTTTAAGAGGTCGACGGACGACAGAAGAGCGCCTTTTACGCAATAATCTTCGACCAACTTTAATTGATGCAGTACCCGGAGATTTATGTCTCGTTCTTCCGTATCGGATCATGAAGGATATTGACGAAATGATTAAGGCGTTGGATCATGTATCACCAGGTCTTGCCAGTGATGAAACCTTGTTATACGGGGTTGAAGTGAAGTTTTATTCAAACAAGGTGACGGTGGATGAAAACTTCCAATCCAGTGTTAAGAATCTCTATGTTTTGGGAGATGGTGCCGGGATAACCCGAGGCTTGATGCAGGCATCCGCTAATGGTGTTTATGTAGCGCGAAATCTCTATAACGATTAATATGACAGGGAAACTTTATATTGTGGGAACCCCCATTGGTAATTTAGACGATATGAGCATTCGAGCGTTAAGAGTGCTCAAAGAGGTGGATCTGATTGCAGCGGAAGATACCCGACATTCCATTAAATTGCTTAATCATTTTGAAATTCCTAAAAAAATGGTGGCTTATCATCAGCATAATGAACAAAAATCAAGTGAAGGCCTGATAGCGCTTTTAAAGCAGGGGCAGAATATAGCTCTTATCTCGGATGCCGGGATGCCTCTTATTTCAGATCCGGGATCGGTTCTAGTAAAGAACTGCGTCGAAAATGGTATTGCCATGGAGGTGGTTCCGGGACCTAATGCCGGGCTTTGCGGTTTAGTACTTTCCGGTTTGGATACACGGGCATTTCTGTTTCTTGGCTTTTTAGGCAAAGAAAACAAAGCCATTAAAGAGGGCTTAAAACGGATTGAAGAGGCGGAGGTTACCACCGTTCTTTATGAATCCCCCCATCGTTTGACAAAAACCCTGGAGGCCTTGGAAAAATTCGGCTTGGGTCATCGTCAAATGAGCATTTCCAGGGAGATAACAAAAAGATACGAAGAAACTATATATGGCTCCATATCGGAACACAATCAGTATTATCAGGAGCATACACCCCGAGGGGAATACGTTCTCTGTATTGAGGGAAAAACCGATGATGAAGCGCGCACCATTACAAACCTTGAAATTGAGGGGTTAAGTATAGCAGACCATTTAGCTCATTATATAAATGAAGGAATCCCCGAAAAAGAGGCCATGAAACAGGTTGCCAAGGATCGGGGCATCTCGAAACGAGATGTTTATAATGTTGTCAAGCGATAAAAGCGCTTGAAAATATTTTAATTTACAGTATAATTAAGAATAACCAAATATAAAATTATGATGAAGAGAAGAGTAAATGCTGGACTTGTCTAAAGAGAGCCGGAACAGGTGAAAGCCGGTGACAGAAAAAGTATTGAAGATGGCCTTGGAGTAAGTGTGAGTGAGGAAAACGCTAAACTCAAACCGCTTGCAAGCGATAAAACTTAAAGTTTAATAGACTTATGAAGGCATTATTTGTGAGAATGATGTGAACTAAGGTGGTAACGCGAAACCTTCGCCCTTGATTGGACGAAGGTTTTTTTTGCGAACAAAGTTCAGTGAGCTTTGAAATTTAGAAACAAAAAATTAAGGAGAAAATTATGTCAGATAAAACATTTTACATCACAACCCCGATTTATTACCCTAGCGGGAATCTCCACATTGGGCATACCTATACCACTGTGGCGGCGGATACCATAACCCGGTTTAAAAAGTTGAAAGGGTATGACACATACTTATTAACAGGAACCGATGAACACGGGCAAAAGATTGAAAAGGCAGCAGCAGCAGCAGGTGTGTCGCCAAAAGAGTATGTGGATGGGGTTGTCGCAGGAATTAAAAATCTTTGGGACACAATGAATATTAATTATGATCAGTTTATTCGAACCACGGATCCCGAACATGAGAAAACCATTCAACGGATTTTTAAAAAACTCTATGATCAGGGGGATATTTACAAATCCAACTACGAAGGCATGTACTGTACGCCTTGCGAATCATTTTGGACAGAAAGTCAGTTAGTGGACGGAAATTGCCCGGATTGTGGACGACCGGTGGAAAAAGCATCGGAAGAAGCTTATTTCTTTAAAATGTCAAAATATGCGGATGATCTGTTAAAATACATCGAAGAAAATCCGGATTTCATCCAGCCGGAATCCCGAAAAAATGAAATGATCAACAATTTCATTAAGCCGGGTCTTCAGGATCTGTGTGTCTCCAGAACCTCTTTCAGCTGGGGCGTACCGGTGGACTTTGATCCCGGACATGTCGTCTATGTATGGATTGACGCCCTTCCCAACTATATTTCTGCCCTCGGCTACCTAAACGATAAACCAGATTTAATGAACAGATATTGGCCGGCAGATGTTCATTTAGTCGGAAAAGATATTATTCGTTTCCATACGATTTATTGGCCAATTATTCTCATGGCATTAAAGTTGCCGCTGCCAAAAAAAGTATACGGACATGGCTGGATTCTCTTAAAAGGCGGAAAAATGTCGAAATCTGTGGGTAACGTTGTGGATCCTGTGACATTAGTGGATAAATACGGAGTCGATGCTTTGCGTTATCATGTCCTTCGAGAAATGAATTATGGTTCTGATGGCGTTTACAATGAAGATCTTTTAGTCAGCCATATTAATTCAGATCTGGCCAATGATTTAGGGAATTTGCTCAGTCGAACCTTAGCGATGACAGAAAAGTACTTTGATGGGATCATCCCGGCAGAACGCGAGAAGGGTGAATTTGATGACAGTCTGATCGAATTGGCAAAAAAGACACCTGAAGTGGTTAGTGAATACATGGACAAGCTTGATTTCAGTAGAGCTTTAGAGGAAATTTGGAAGCTGATCTCCCGTTCGAATAAGTATATTGATGAAACCCAACCATGGGTATTGGGTAAAGATCCGGAAAAGAAGGGAAGACTTGCTCAGGTTATGTATAATCTAACCGAATGCCTGCGGATTGTCACTGTCCTTATTTCTTCCGCTATGCCCCAAACGGCAGAAAAAATGACAGTTCAGTTAAACTGTCCAAGTGATTGTCTGACCTGGGAAAGCATTCAAAAATTCGGAGGATTCCCGGAGGGGATTGCAGTCAAACGGAGCGAAGCCTTATTCCCCAGAATTGAATTCAATAAGAAAGAAGAAGCAACCAAGGAAAACAAAAAAACGGAAAATAAAAAAGCAGCAAAAGAAAATTCAGAAGCGCTTCCAGAAGGACTCATCACCATTGATGATTTTGCCAGGGTGAAGCTTCGAGTGGCTGAAATAGTGGCCTGCGAACGGCATCCCGATGCAGACCGATTACTGGTGCTGCAGTTAATGGTAGGATTGGAAAAACGACAGGTGGTATCCGGAATTGCTAAATATTACAAACCCGAGGAACTGGTTGGGAAAACAGTTATTTTGGTAGCAAACTTAAAACCGGTAAACCTTCGTGGCATCGAATCCAACGGCATGATTTTGGCGGCTACAAAAGGCAAAAAGTTATCTCTGGTAACAGTTGAGGGTATTCCATCTGGTGGAAAAGTTTCCTAATAATTACTATTTAAAAAAGCACGCAATGGCTGATTAGCCATTGCGTGCTTTTAAGAATAAGTTGAATTTTAAAGGCTTTTTATCGCATCAATATATTCGCTCTTTTCACGAACGCCGACAAAACGATTCACCGCTTCACCGTTCTTAAAGAAAACGACGGTAGGAATACTCATGACTCTAAACTGTTGGGCAAGTGTTTGATTTTCATCCACATTGATTTTGCATACTTTCATGCCGTCAGGAAGTGCCAGAGCAATTTCGTCTATTGTTGGGGACAGTGCTTTGCAAGGTCCACACCATTCTGCCCAAAAATCCACCATGACCGCTCCATTATAGGATAAGATCTCGGTTTCGAAATTTTCCATATTGATGTTAATCGTTTTTTCATTGGACATTTTTATTACTCCTTATAAATTGTATTTGCTCACATATTATATAATAATTCTGGTAAAGATAAAAGGATAAAAGATAAATTTCTGCTATTAAAAGAAAGCCTTTGTGTTAAAATAGAGAAATGAACAAAAGTATATTGAAAAAAGAACTGGAAAAAATAAATAAAAAGAATAAGCGGCGCTTTTACATGCCGGGACATAAAGGACGAGGGGGAGACTTCGATTTTTATGCCTATGATATCACCGAAATTCCGGGTGCAGACAATCTTCATGATGTCCATGGTGTGATTGGAACTGTACAAAGGAAATTAGCAAAAATCTATAACAGTGATGAAGCTGCAATTTTAATAAATGGAACGACCACGGGGATACACAGCGCCATTTTGGGAGCGTGTGTATCCGGAGATCAACTTCTGGTGCCGGTAAATTGTCATCGATCAGTATTTGGAGCCTTGGCTTTAGGCCGAATTGAAGGAGTTTTTATCAATCCGAAAATTCAAAAGGATATGGGCTTTGCACAAAAAATAGAGCTGGAAAGTGTAAAAAAAGCACTGTCAGAAAATTCGAAAATAGCAGGGATGGTTCTAACCAATCCAACTTATTATGGAACAACGAGTGACGTAAAGGCCATCGCCGAGTTGCTTCATAGGAAGGGGAAATTTCTGATTGTGGATGAGGCTCATGGCGCGCATTTGCATTTTAATAACAAGCTGCCTATGGATGCGATAACAGCAGGAGCTGATGTGGTGATTCAAAGTACCCATAAAATTTTAGGATCGTTTACCCAAAGCGCTTTGATCCATTTCAAAGGAGAACGGATTAATCGGCAGCGGATAAAATCATTCCTTGCTTTACTGCAAAGCTCATCCCCCAGCTATCCCTTAATGATTTCTGTTGAAGAAGCGGTGGATATGGCCTGTGAAAAAGGGGAAGCCGTATTTGAAAGCATCATTCAAGCGCATCGGAGATTCTGTCAAAATCAGGAAAAAAGTGCTCCGATCACGTTATATGATGAAGTGGAATCAGACACCGGTTATGACCGCAGCAAATGGCTCTTTCATACTCAGGGAATATCAGGAGAACAAGTAGAAACGTTGCTTTCAGAAGAATATGGCATACAATGTGAAATGTCAGGTGATGATGATGTATTGGCCATGACCGGGATGGGGACCACATCAGAAGATTTAGAGCGTTTAACTCAAGCCGTTTGGGAGTTGAATGATAAGATTAAGCTTCGCGATTTTACCGGAAGACCGGTTGGAAAGAAGAATGGTCAAGCTCAAGAAAATCGGTTGACCGAATCGATAAAAACGGAAGTTTCCTTATGGGAAGCACTCACTTCTGATGCTACGGAAAGAGAATCCTTACAAGATGCCCAAGGACGTTTAGTAGCAGCGTTTATTATTCCCTATCCCCCGGGAATACCGGTATTGCTGCCGGGGAGCAGAATGACACCGGAAATACTGGCCTATTTAAGCCACTTATTGGATCAAGGCGTGGCGGTGGTGGGAATCGATGGGAATCGGGAACTTTTATTACTTAAAGAAAAGGGAGCAATTCATGAATCATAAAAAACATAAAGGCCAGCTTATGGTCATTGAAGGGGTGGATGGCAGCGGCAAGGAAACTCAAACCAAATTGCTCTATGATCGGTTGGTGAAACAGGGAGAAACAGTCATGACGGTTTCTTATCCAAGATATGACAAAGAATCCTCAGCCATGGTAAAATTGTACTTAAGTGGGGCCTTTGGAGCAGATCCCAGTACGGTAAGTCCTTATATCGCATCGACTTTTTATGCAGCTGACCGATACGCGTCTTACAAAGAAGACGGTGAGGATTTTTTAAACCAGGGTGGCACGGTATTGGCTGATCGATATACAACCTCAAATATGGTTCATCAGGCTGGTAAAATTCGCGATGAAAAAGAGCGGAAAAAATTTCTCGATTGGCTCTGGGATTATGAATTTAACCTCTATGGGTTACCCATTCCGGATCAGGTTTTCTTTTTAAACATTCCTCCGGAAATTAATGAAGAGTTGATGAAAAATCGTAACAATAAAATAACCGGAAAACAGGAAAAAGATATTCATGAGAAAAGTCCTGAGCATTTAAGGGATTCATATAAAAGCGCCTTGGCCTTGGTTCATGAATATGGATGGACAGAAATTAACTGTGTTCACCAGGGAAAATTAAGAAGCATTGAAAGTATTCATGAAGAAATTTGGAATTGTATAAAGACAAAGGAGAGTCAATCAAATGATTGAAGATCAATATATATATTTAACGATGGCCGCCACTGATATTGAATTTCTTTTGCTAAAAAATTATCTAAGTGTCAATGGCATTCCGGTGATTACCAAAGAAAAAGGGTTTGGTGGACCGCTCCGAAGTATTTTTATGGGAAATTTTACCCCGGCACATATTGAAGTATTTGTAAGAGATAGCGACTATGACGAAGCGGCGATGCTACTGGATTATGAAAAATTTAATGCTGAATTGGATGAAGAATTAGAGCTGGCACAGAATGGCGACGAAGAGGATGAGGAAAAAAACAAGCCTAATTAAGTAGGTTTAATTGGGGGAAAAATAATGTTTGAAAAAATAGTTGGACATCAAACCATTACAAACCATCTAGAAAAAGAAATAGCTGGAGGCGCGGTTGGCCATGCCTATCTTTTTTCCGGAATGGATGGGATTGGAAAGAAGAAAGCCGCTAAAGAATTTGCCAAAGCGCTTCTTTGTTTAGATACTGAAAAGAAACCGTGTGGGCATTGCCCGGTATGTATTCAGATTGATCACGAAAATCATCCGGATGTGAATGTGATTACGCCTAAAACCGGAGAGGTCAGCATTAAGATTAACCAGATTCGGGAAATGATCAGCGATTTGTCGGTTAAACCCTACTCTGGAAATTGGCGCATTGTAATTATTGATGGCGCAGAAACAATGACGCCGGAAGCCCAGAATAGTCTGCTAAAGTCGCTGGAAGAACCGTTGAGTTATAATATCTTTATCCTTTTAACCAGCCATCCTCAATCGCTCTTGCCAACGATTCGGTCCCGCTGTCAAAGTTATCATTTTCAGCCGCTTGCGAGTGAAGAAATCGAAAAAATTTTTCAGCAAGAAACGGAGTTTGACGAGCAGGCAATTAGTGAAGCGGCTCTTTCTGCCGGGGGTTCCCCGGGGATGGCATATTATCTTTTAACCAACCGTGAGATACGAGAAGAAAGAATCCATTATCTCAGAGAGATTTACAGCCTTTTGAGAGGGAATGAGATTAAAGTTTTTTCTTTAGCAGAAGCCTTGTCAAAGGATAAAATAACCAGCCAGGGGATACTTGAGTTTTTAATTAATTGGTTTTATGAAGTAGGCCTTCTGCTGGAAGGACATCCGCTGCCAGGCGAGGCAAAACCAAATAAAATACAGATTGAGTTTCATAAAATACTTCAAAATGAAAAAAATATAGCCATTATTAAAACATTATTTGAAATGATGGCGACAATACAATATAATGTTAACTTAAGATTGCAATGGGAAAAGTGTTTCATTAAGATAATGAAAATTCAGAAAGGATAAATCCAATGGGAAAATCAGTCGTCGGTGTACGATTTAAAAAGGTTGGAAAAATATATTACTTCGATCCATTAGATATTGTGTTTAATCAGTTTGATCCGGTTATCGTTGAAACGGTCAGAGGAATTGAATATGGAGAAATCGCTTTAACAGCAAGAGAAGTCGATGATGAAGAGATTGTAGCACCGGTAAAACCGGTTATTCGCAAGGCCACAGAAAAAGATACCCTTGAATATGAAAAACTTAAGCGGAATGAAGTTGATGCAAGAGAAATTTTCATCACAAAGGCAAAAAAACATAAGCTGGAAATGAAACTGATCGATGTGGAATACACATTTGACCAAAAAAAAGCGATATTTTATTTTACTGCGGAAGGACGAGTCGATTTTAGAGAGCTGGTGAAAGACCTGGCATCGATATTCAAGGTTCGAATTGAGCTTAGACAAATAGGTGTTCGTGATGAAGCAAAAATCTTTAAAGGATTAGGGGTCTGCGGTCGGACTACCTGCTGTGCCCAATGGTTAGGCGACTTTACGCCGGTATCTATAAAGATGGCCAAAGAGCAAAACTTATCTTTGAATTCCACAAAAATTTCAGGCATTTGCGGACGTCTGTTATGCTGTTTAACCTATGAGCAAGAATTTTATGAAACGGTTTCCAAGAAATTGCCAAAGGTCGGACAAAAAGTTATTACTGCAGACGGAGAAGGCGAAGTATTTAAGCTAAGCATACTTCAAGAAACCGTTTTCGTTAAAATACAGGTTAATAAAGATGAAACTGAGGTAAAAAAATATCTTTTAGAGGAAATCGAAGTAAAAAAATACGAAAAAGTCAAAAAAGACAAAGAATCATCTTGATTTCAATACAAAAAAGGATATAATAAATATGTTGTAAATGCTAAAAGGAGGGATTTTCGATGGCTTATAGAATTACAGATGAATGTATTGCTTGTGGCTCATGCGCGGATGAGTGTCCGTCAGAAGCAATTTCTGAAGGCGATATCTACGTTATTGATGCAGATAAATGTACCGAATGCGGTACATGTGCAGAACAATGTCCAGTAGAAGCAATTGTCCAGGAATAGTTAGCAAAGTTAAAAAAGGCGCCTTTTAGAGAAATCTAAAAGGTGCCTTTAACTTTGCTATGAGAGTTTTGATGCTAAGTTTTTCAAAATAATTGTGTTAGAATGAAAATCATCTGGGTATATAAATTAGAAGAATAGAAGAAAGAAATTTAGATATTATGAATATCTGCTGGAGGAAAGAATGCAAAAATATGTATGTGATATCTGTGGCTACATGTATGATCCGAAACTTGGGGATCCAGATAATGAAATTAATCCAGGAACAGCCTTTGAAGATCTGCCGGATGATTGGATTTGTCCATTGTGTGGTGTAGATAAAGATGACTTTTCATTAGAAGATTAAATCCAGTCAATGATCCCATAAAAAAGGGCTTAAGCTCTTTTTTTTATGGGATCATTGAGGTATAATGAAATTCAATATAGAATAATGGAGGAGTTATGTCAGTTAAAGCACGTGAAATTCTGGAGAGTAAACAAATTAGTATCCCCACATTAATAATAATGATGCTGGTTCTTGTTGGTTATACATTTTTCTATAACCGGGTTATCAACAACGTAGCGGATTATCAGTTAAAAACAATTATAGGCATTGTTTGTTTGGTTGTGATGATTATTTTGTTTTTATTATCATTGCGTTATGTTACTACAAGTTTTGAAATGGTACTTACCCACGATCGATTAATCATTGATCGAAAAATAGTATTCTTTAAAAAAACAGTTTCAGAAATTAGAATCAATGATATAAAAAAAATACTCCCAATAGAAGATGTCGTAAAAGTCGAAGGTACAAAACAAAACTTCACCTTGACAAATATTGAAGGAAAACGAAAATATACTGTTCTCTATGAAGGACAAGGAAAAATTTGCTCGATAAAAATACAATGTTCGGGAAATTTCTATGATTCTTTAAAAAAACTAGTCAAAATAAGATAGCTTTAAGGAAGACTTAAGCTTAATAGAGTATTATT
Organism: Acetobacterium tundrae; assembly: GCF_008086615.1. Lineage (GTDB taxonomy): Bacteria > Bacillota > Clostridia > Eubacteriales > Eubacteriaceae > Acetobacterium > Acetobacterium tundrae. The sequence goes on along the minus strand of NZ_RXYB01000016.1, from coordinate 2,234 downwards.
TAGTTATAACAAGTTACCCTCTTTCAAAGTTTTTAGAAAAAACCGAATGCTTTCACACAGCTTCGGTTTTTTTATTTTTTGAAAAGGAGAATTTATTAGCTGAATATGTCAAATGAGGAAATAATGTTATTGTTATTATGATCGTAAATCGGGTATAATACTTTTTAAATAGTATAGGATTAATGAAAGAAGGGAAAAACGAAATGGAAATTGTAGCAATAATGGGAAGTCATCGAAACGGTCATAATACCCAAAAAGCATTGGACTTTTTTTTAAAACAAATTGATGCTGATTATGAATTACATCTATATAATGTTAATAAAATAAAAATCGAACCTTGTAAGGCCTGTGATTATTGTGTGGAGCACCAGGGAGAATGTATCATCAAAGATGATGCGATGCCAGATGTCTATAAAAGAATAGAAACTTGCGATTTATTGATTATTGCAAGTCCTATTTATTTTAGCGCATTCCCGTCTAAAATAAAAGCACTGATTGATCGCACCCAAATGTTGTACAATCTGAAAGATCGTTCAATTATAAAAAAGAAGAAGTTGGTGGTGATTGGCGTTGGTGGTGCACCACATTATCCACGACAATTTCAGGCAATGGAAAACACGCTTGAATGGTATAAAAAATACCTAAATTGTGAAGAAATTGGATATGTTAAGTTTTCCCATACTGATGAAGTCAGTGTATTAGAAAATAAAAATGGGTTGGAAAGCCTTCAGAAAATTGGTGAAAAAGTTAACGAAATCGTTGCTGATAACGAGAATTAATTAAAGGAGAAAAAGACGATGGCAAAAGTAATAGATCAAAATGGATTTAATGAATTGGTACTAAACAGTAAAGGTGTAATATTGGTTGATTTTTTTGCGACATGGTGTGGACCCTGCAAAGCACTCGCCCCAGTTTTAGAAGAAGTATCCGTTTTGTTAAAGGATAAAGTGCAGATAGTTAAAGTTGATATTGATCAGAGTCAGGCACTCGCTAAAGAATACAAGGTAATGAGTGTTCCGACAATGAAGATATTTAAAGATGGCCAAGTTGTTGAAACCATTGTTGGTCTTCAATCTAAAAATGTTTTGGTGGATAAGTTAAACTATTATGCAGGATAAATAAAATTAGGCAATCAAATTGAGATCATTTCTAAAGCAGAAGTGGTCTTTTTTTATGTTGCAAACTGATGAGTACCGGCATCTATTTTGTTTGCGAAAAATAGCGATTCAAATGAAAACGACTACCTTTCTGAATGATGCTTTTGTACATAGACAATTGAAAGATTTTGTCGTATTATCAGACATTGGAGACTAATAGTCTAATTACAATGATAATACAGAGTGCTATACTGCATGAAGCAAAAGAAAAGGAGTCGGTTATGAACAAAAAAAGTATGACTAAACGGAATATTCAACGGATCGCTGTCATTATCGGGGTTATCATCATACCTCTTATGTATAGTTATTTCTATCTCAGTGCCTTTTGGGATCCTTATTCAAAACTTGAAGGTTTACCCATTGCGGTTGTCAACAATGATTCAGGGGCCCTCATTAATAATGAACAGCGAAATCTGGGGAATGAATTTGTTGATCAATTAAAGGATGACGGTTCATTTGATTATATTGTCACCAATGAAACAGATGCCACCATCAATACGGAGGGAACAAAATACTATGCAATGATTAGTATTCCCAGTAATTTTTCCAGCGATATCGCTTCGGCGGCCGATAAAACCAAACAGACGGCAACCATTACGTTCTCGGCCAATGAAAAGCGCAATTATCTGGCCAGCCAGATTTTAAGCCGGGCCGTCCTGCAAATGGAAACAAGTCTCAGAGAGAATATATCGGCGGAAATTGTCAATCATTTAACGGATCAGGTGGCCGAAGTTCCCGGACAATTGGAAACCTTGAATGACGGGCTGACCCAGCTGTCGGATGGATCGTCCCAGTTGGTGGACGGGTCCCAGACGTTGGCAGACGGATCCCAGACCGTGGCGAATGGTTCGCAGACCCTGGCGGATGGCACTCAGACGCTGGCGGATGGAACCCAAACCCTGGCCGACGGATCCCAGACCCTGCAGTCCGGAACCGCGCAGTTTGCTTCGAAATTCTCTGATTTCAATACCGGCCTCAGCACCCTTAAAAGCGGTTCGGCCCAGTTGAATATCGGAGCCCAGACCCTGGCGGCGGGAACGGACCAGCTGGACGACGGAATTCAGGCCTATACGGCTG
>NZ_RXYB01000015.1 GCF_008086615.1 Acetobacterium tundrae | reverse complement strand
CGTGTCCATCAAAGCCAAAGGGTTTTCTGAAAATGCTCTGGATCGGAAATTAAATAATGCCGAGACACCCATCATTGGAAGGATTCACAAAGATTTTTACTTACTGGATATGCGAACGATCGAAAGCAAAGATTTTGAAACCATTGCAATGGCACTTGAAAATCTGGCTGAGTGATGGGGGAGGCATGAATGAATCTCATTTTAGGTACAGCGGGGCATATCGATCATGGCAAAACAAGTTTGGTCAAGGCCTTAACCGGCATTGATACTGACCGGTTAAAAGAAGAAAAGAAACGTGGTATTACCATTGAATTGGGCTTTGCCTATCTTGATCTTCCGTGCGGCAATCGAATTGGAATTGTAGATGTTCCCGGACATGAAAAATTTATTAACAATATGCTGGCGGGAGCCGGAGGCATTGACCTGGCGATGATGGTGATTGCCGCTGATGAGGGCATCATGCCCCAGACGATTGAGCATTTTGGCATTTTATCCCTTTTGGAAATTCAGCATGGGGTGGTTGTAATAACAAAAACGGACTTGGTAGATGCGGATTGGATCGAAATGGTTAAAGAAGAAATTCGTGAAAAATTTCAGGGCAGTTTTCTTGAAAATGCCCCAATTATTCCGGTCTCGGCTTATACCGGAGCAGGGCTAGAGGAACTGAAGCAGGCGCTTTCACAGATCGTCTCACATGTTAAGGCAAAGAAACTATCGATCCCGTTTCGACTTCCCATTGATCGTGTTTTTTCAGTTGATGGTTTTGGAACGGTCGCAACCGGAACCTTGATTGAGGGACGTGTCAAAGTGGGAGAGAACATCATGCTTTATCCCACGTTAGAAGTGGCCAGAGTACGAAGTTTGCAGGTGCATGGAACGGCGGTGGAAAAAGCCGTTGCCGGACAGCGGGTGGCGGTGAATTTGACGGGTATCAAAAAACAGCAAGTGATGCGGGGAGACACCATTGCTCCCGCAACCAGTATGGAAAACACCATGATGGTTGATGTGAAGCTTAATATTTTAAAGAGCAGCAACCGGTCCGTAAAAAATGCCAGCCGGGTGCATTTCTACCACGGAACAAAAGAGATTCTGGCCAAGGTCATTCTCCTGGCCAAGGATGAACTGGAGGCGGGGGAATCGACTTACGTGCAGTTTCGGTTTGAAGAAGAACTGGCGTTAAAAGTGGGGGATCATTTTGTCATCCGCTTTTATTCGCCCCTGGAAACGATTGGCGGCGGTGTTGTATTAGATGCCAATCCGGTTAAACATCGACGAAACCAGGCGGCTGTCATCAGTGCCATGAAAATCAAAGAAAACGGTACCAGAAAAGATAAAGTGCTGCTGGCAATTTCCGAACAAAGCAAAAATCTGAGGGACATCGACTACATCAGAGATCACATCGGAAATGAGCCGATCACAAAAGAACTGGATGAGTTGGTTGAAGAAAAGAAGATCATCCCGTTAAGCGAGAGGTTGTATCTTTCAAAGGAATACCTGGCATCCTTGAAAAACAAGCTGCTTAAAATTCTTCGGGAATATCATAAAACCTATCCATTAAAGGAAGGTGCGAATCGCGAAGAAGTCAGAGGAAAGCTGATTCCCAGAGCGTCGGTTGCGGCGATTGACAGTATTGTCAATTACTTTATCGATAAAAAAATAGTGAAATGGGAATCCGAGTTCATCAGTCTTCCGGACTTTAAGGTGGTCTATAAAGAAGCGGATACGGAGTTGCTGAACGAGGTTGAGAATTTCTATAAAAATGCCGAATTTGCACCGCCGTCATTGGACGATCTAGCAAAATACTACGGAAAAAACAAACAATACACTGGCGCAATCACGATGTTGAAGAAATCGGGGACAATCATCGCGCTGGATTTAAAATACTGCATCCATAAGGATTATTATCAAAAAGCGTTGGATTTGATGAAGGACTATCTTAAGGAAAATGATGAAATTGCGTTAGGAATCTACCGTGATATTTTGGGCGTTTCAAGAAAATACGCAGTTGCTCTGCTTGAGGAATTTGATAAGAAGCGGATTACGAAAAAAGTTGGTGAGGCAAGAAGGCTTTATAAATAAAAAATGATGGCGAGGTGAGGATAATACAAACTAAAATTTATGACATACCAAATATGATTTTAATTGGTTCAACTGCAAGAAACAGCGGAAAAACGACGTTGGCGGTTTCATTAATAGAAAAGTATAAAAAGCAAATGCCGGTAATTGGGATAAAGGTAACGACGATTGATGAAAATAATCGAAGCTGCATTCATGGCGGAGAAGGCTGTGGGGCGTGTTCTAGTTTAAAGGGTGATTTTGAAATAACCGAAGAGAAAGGTCAGAACCCGAATAAAGACACCGCCATGCTTTTAGCAGGTGGGGCAGAAAAGGTATATTGGTTAAAAACGATCAATACTCATATCGATGAAGGAATTGAAGCATTGATAGCCCAAATACCGAAAGATGCATTAATAATATGTGAATCGAATACGTTAAGAAAATTTGTAAATCCTGCTGTTTTTGTTATGGTCAGAAATACTGCCGACAGCAAAATAAAAAAGACCGCGGCGGAAGTCATCGACCAGGCGGATATCGTTTTTGATAACTATTTTGATGGAAATTTTGAAGCACTTATTAATGAAATAGAAAAACGACTGAGCTCATTCGTAACAGTCAGAATGCCGACAAAGTAAAATAGTAAGTTCCGAAGACAATCGCAAATTATTATCAGGGATTGTCTTCAGGACGTTTTAGGCGCAGATTTACAGTTCGGAAGAACTTGCGAACAAAAAAAATATGTGATATTATAGCAATAATATTTATCTTTGGGGGTAGATGGGCGCTGGTGTGTCCTCTGGTCTTCAAAACCAGTATTAGTAGTGAAGAACTGCTTAGGTGGGTTCGATTCCCACATATTCCCGCCAATTTTGAATAGCAATCGTCCTAAAATGCGAAAAAACGCATTTTAGGGCTTTTTTATTATTCTCTGATAATCTTCCGGGGTATTAATATTATCCATTATTTTAGTTTCGTCATCGTTAGAAAAAAGTTTATAGTCGTACTGATCGATAAGACGGAATACTTTTGCTGAACCGTCTTTGATGATGGCATAAATTTTATCATAGCTATCGGTCGGATATATTCCGATTAAAGGTTCCGCCTTGCCATTTTGAGATAGCAAGGTAAGTTCGCTTTGTTCTTTTGTATGATAGTCGATTAACGAAAAAATTGTTTCTTCAACAAGCTGTGGCACGTCCACACAAACAATAAAACAGTATTTATTCTTAGCAACTTTAAAACAGGAATACATCCCGCCTAAAGGGCCCCGGTCTTTAAATTCATCCGCAACCGGTGTGATACCTTCAATTTCATGGGGATAACCAGATATGATAATGTCGGTAAAACCCATTTTCTGGGCCTTGAAAATCAGGGTCTCAAGAAAAGTTTGACCGTGATATTTAAGATCTGCTTTATTAACTCCCATACGGCGGCTTTTTCCGCCAGCCAGAATGAGAAATGAAAAGTCACTATATTGCATTTAAAGCCTCCTTCTTAACCGGTATCATTTTAATTTTGGATAATGCTTAAAAACTAATTATAGGGAACATTAAGAGAATAAGTCAAGCGTAAAAAATGAAATGAGAACAAAAATGCATAATCGAGAAGGGATTATAACGGTTTGTAATATCGGGGCGTTTCTGATTGACTTTATGCCGGGAAATATGTGACAATCGGAAGAGTGTGAATAATTTAACAAAAACTGAGAAGGAGGATGTTATGGGAAAACAAGTATTAACCACTTGCCCTTATTGCGGATCAGGATGTCAATTATACCTTAATGTTGAAAATGGCAAGATTGTTAGCTCGACCCCGGCAAATGGTAGAACCAACGAAGGAAACCTATGTCTCAAAGGGCATTATGGCTGGGATTATTTAAATGATCCACAGATTCTGACAAAAAGGCTTACCAAACCGCAGATTAGAAAAAATGGGGTATTGGAAGAGGTTGAATGGGATGAAGCCATCAACTATACAGCAAAACGGCTTAATGAGATTAAAGAAAAATATGGCCCGGATTCGATTATGGGAACAGGGTGTGCCCGTGGTTCAGGAAATGAAGCAAATTTCGTCATGCAGAAATTTATGCGTGCTGCGGTTGGAACGAATAATATCGATCACTGTGCGCGTGTTTGTCATGCACCATCAGTTGCCGGGTTACAGTACTCATTAGGTTCGGGTGCCATGTCAATTAGTATTCCAGAAATTGAAGATACTAAATTACTATTTGTAATCGGGTACAATCCGGCAGAGTCACATCCGATTGTGGCCAGAAGAATTGTAAAAGCCAAACAAAAAGGCGCGAAAATTATTGTCGCAGATCCTCGTATTACCGAAACGGCACGAATTTCGGATATGCATCTTCAATTAAAAGGCGGGTCCAACCTGGCGCTGGTACAGGCTATGGGAAACGTCATCATTGCTGAAGGAATGGTTGATCAGAAATTTGTTGATGATCATACTTTAGGGTATGAGGAATATAAAAAAACGGTTGAAAAATACACCCCGGAATATGTCGAATCGATTTGTCATCTGCCAGCCGAAACCATTCGTCAGGCCGCTAGAGAATATGCAAAAGCAGAAAGAGCAGCGATTCTTTGGGGAATGGGTGTTTGTCAATTTGGTCAGGCAGTTGATGTCGTTAAGGGACTTGCCAGTCTGGCATTGTTAACCGGGAATTTTGGCGGGCCAAGCATGGGCGTTGGTCCGGTCCGGGGACAGAACAATGTTCAGGGCGGCTGCGACATGGGCGCTTTGCCGAATTGTTATTCTGGGTATCAGAATGTTACCGATGATGCAGCACGTGAAAAATTCGAAAAAGCGTGGGGCGTAAAATTGCCGAAGGAAAATGGGATTCCCCTGACACAGGTTCCCCATCATGTACTTGATGTAAAAGATGAGAAGAAAAAATTGCACGCATATTACATCTTTGGTGAAGATCCCGGACAATCGGATCCGGATCTCAACGAAATGAGAGAAGCGTTGGACAAACTTGATTTTGTCGTTATGCAGGATATTTATATGAATAAAACCGGCCTCAAGGCAGATGTCATTTTGCCGGCAACAGCCTGGGGTGAGCATGATGGCGTTTACAGCTCTGCTGACCGTGGATTCCAGAGAATCAGAAAAGCGGTTGAGCCAAAAGGCGATTTAAAGACCGACTGGGAAATTATTTGCTTAGTATCAACAGCCATGGGTTATCCGATGAGCTACAAAAACACCAAAGAAATCTGGGACGAAATGAGAAGTTTGACCCCCAGTTTCTTTGGTGCAACTTACGAAAAGATCGAAGAACTGGGCTGCGTTCAGTGGCCGTGTCGTGATGAATCGATGGAAGATAAAGGAACACCATATCTTCATAAAGGGGGGATATTTGCTCATCCAAATGGCAAAGCTAATTTTTTTGCTACTGAATGGCGTGCGCCAGGTGAAATTGAAGATGTTGAATATCCTTATACATTATCAACGGTTCGCGAAGTCGGTCATTATTCTGTTCGAACGATGACCGGAAACTGCCGTACCCTGACCAATTTGGAAGATGAACCTGGCTGGATACAAATGAGCCCGGAGGACTGTGAAAAGCTTAATCTTAAACAAGGTGAATTGATTCGAGTCAACTCCAGACGTGGAAGTGTTATGACTCGGGTTATGCCGACAGAACGGGTCAAAACAGGAGCGACTTATATGACCTATCAATGGTGGATCGGGGCATGCAATGAATTGACGGTGCCATATTTAGATCCGGTGAGCAACACACCTGAATCCAAGTACTGCGCCATCAATCTTGAGAAGATAGACGACCAGGCCTGGGCTGAAAAACAGGTCAAAGATTCCTATGAAAGTATCCGAAAAAATATGGGTATCGATGCGGCAGAAAAGGGGTGTCGAATATGAATTATTTTGTAAAAGGTAATCCAGACTTATGCATCGGTTGCAGAACCTGTATGATCGGATGCGTAGTTGCACATGAAGGGGTGAAAATCTTTCAGATGAAGCCCGGTGAATATGTATTTAATCCAAAACTGGATATCATAAAAACGGCGACCATTACCATGCCGGTGCAATGCAAACATTGTGAAAATCCAGCCTGTATGAACGTCTGTGCAGTAGGTGCCATTCAAATGATTGACAATGCTGTGATGGTATTACAGGATAAGTGTATTGGCTGCAAAACCTGTATGATTGCCTGCCCATATGGTGCTATTAATATGGTCGTATCCAGTGATGGAAAAAAACAACTGGATGGCAGTGAACGGGTAGTGGCTAACAAATGTGATCTTTGTACCGGAATCGACGGAGGACCTGCTTGTATTCGCGTATGTCCAACAGCGGCATTAAAACTTGTTACGGAGGAAGATGTGGAAACATCTGTTTCAAATAAACGAACAGCAGCGGCAATTTCGCTTGCACAGGTAAAAGAATATTAATATTTTTAAGAATTGAATGATGACTGTATCAGAATATGACCATTGTTGTTGAAATGATGGATCATATTTTGCTGCAGTCAATTTTTAATAATATAATAATTTACGAAAAAATAGCAGAATGGTTAGCCTGATCTTTAGATATTATTTTTTTTAGATGGAAAGAGTAAAATTAGGCCCAAAAATAGACGGATTATGGAAAATTGATTTGAAATATTTTCGGATTTTGAGAGGGCTCGAAGAACAGATAAATATTTGCTATTACTTGATATTTATTTGCTGATATGACATAATAAGGCAAACGATATCACTGATAAGGAGGATGTATTATGGGAAAACAAATATTAACAACTTGTGCCTATTGCGGAGCGGGTTGTCAATTATATCTTAACGTCGAAGATGGTAAGATAGTAAGTTCTACCCCTGCAAATGGGAGAACAAATGAAGGAAACCTGTGTCTTAAGGGACATTATGGCTGGGATTTTTTAAATGATCCACAGATTCTGACCAAAAGGCTCACCAAACCACAGATCAGAAAGAATGGGGTATTGGAAGAAGTCGAATGGGATGAAGCCATCAGTTACACCGCAGAACGGCTGTCAGAGATTAAAGCAAAATATGGTCCGGATGCAATTATGGGGACAGGTTCCGCCCGTGGTCCGGGAAACGAAGCAAACTTTGTTATGCAAAAATTTATGCGTGCCGCTATTGGTACGAATAATGTGGATCACTGCGCCCGGGTTTGACATGCTCCATCTGTAGCGGGTCTACAGTACTCATTAGGAAGCGGTGCCATGTCAATGGGCATCCCAGAAATTGAAAACGCAAAATTATTATTTATATTTGGTTATAATGGCGCGGATTCACATCCAATCGTTGCCAGAAGAATTATAAAAGCTAAGCAAAAAGGCGCAAAGCTCATCGTCGTTGATCCTCGTATTACGGAATCAGCCCGAATCGCAGATATGCATCTCCAATTAAAAGGCGGTTCCAACATGGCGTTGGTACAGGCGATTGGGAATGTCATCATTAATGAAGGCTTAGCTGATCAGAAATTTATTGAAAATCATACCAACGGGTATGAAGAATATAAAGAATTTGTTAAAAAATACACACCGGAATATGCGGAACCAATTTGTCATGTGCCGGCTGAACAAATCCGGGAAGCAGCGAGAGCTTACGCAAAAGCAGAAACATCGATGATTCTTTATGGAATGGGTGTCTGTCAGTTTGCCCAGGCCGTTGATGTTGTAAAAGGACTTGCCAGTCTGGCACTCTTAACCGGAAATTTTGGCGGACCCAATATGGGTATCGGTCCGGTTCGTGGACAGAACAACGTTCAGGGAGCCTGTGATATGGGCGCTTTGCCGAACTGTTATTCAGGATATCAGAGTGTTACCGATGATGCCGTGCGAGAGAAGTTCGAAAAAGCCTGGGGAGTCAAACTTTCAAATAAAGTTGGTATTCCACTGACCCATGTTCCACATCGTGTCCTTGAAGAAAAAGATGAGAAAAAGAAAATCCATGCTTATTATATATTTGGTGAGGACCCAGCACAATCCGATCCTGATCTGAATGAAATCAGAGAAACATTGGATAAACTCGATTTTGTTGTCATGCAGGATATTTTTATGAATAAAACAGGACTCCATGCGGACGTTATTTTACCATCTACTGCCTGGGGTGAACATGATGGAATTTATTCCGCCTGTGACCGTGGATTCCAGAGAATCAGAAAAGCAATTGAACCAAAGGGTGACGTTAAAACTGACTGGGAGATCATTTCTTTGATTTCAACAGCCATGGGTTATCCGATGCATTACAACAATACCAAAGAGATTTGGGATGAAATGAGAAGTTTGACCCCAAGTTTCCACGGCGCGACTTATGAAAAGCTTGAAGCGCTAGGCAGCATTCAGTGGCCTTGCCGTGATGAGTCCATGGAAGATAAGGGAACACCATACTTGTTCACCGGTGGAAAATTCTCTCATCCAGATGGAAGAGGCAAGTTCTTTGCAACAGAGTGGAGACCACCCTGTGAAGTTGAAAGTCCGGAATATCCTTATACATTATCAACGGTTCGAGAAGTTGGACATTATTCAGTTCGAACCATGACCGGTAACTGCCGTGCCTTGGCGAACCTGGAAGATGAACCAGGCTGGATTCAAATGAGTCCGGAAGATTGCGGCAAATTGAATGTTAAAGAGGGCGAACTGATTCGCGTATTCTCGCGACGTGGAAGTCTCATGACCAGAGTTTTGCCGACTGAGCGTGTTAAACCAGGCGCCACTTACATGACCTATCAGTGGTGGGTTGGTGCCTGTAATGAATTGACAACGCCGTATCTTGATCCAGTCAGTAATACGCCGGAATCCAAGTACTGCGCCATTAATCTTGAAAAGATCGATGACCAGGCCTGGGCTGAACAGTGTATCAAGGATTCGTATGAAAGTATTCGAAAAAAAATGGGCATCGATACTGCCAAAAAAGAGGTGTAGAACATGAATTATTTTGTAAAAGGTAATCCAGACTTATGCATTGGCTGTAGAACCTGTATGATCGGATGTGTGGTTGCGCATGAAGGAGCAAAAATCTTTCAGATGAAGCCTGGTGAATATGTGTTTAATCCCAAATTAGATATTGTAAAGACAGCGACCATTACCATACCGGTACAATGCAAGCATTGTGAAAATCCGGCCTGTATGAATGCCTGTCCGGTGGGGGCCATTGAAGTCATTGATAATGCGGTGGTTGTTTCTCAGAATAAGTGTATCGGCTGTAAAACCTGTATGATTGCCTGCCCCTACGGCGCGATTGATATGGTCGTATCCAGTGATGGCAGCAAGCAGCTGGACGGCAACAGCCGGATGGTTGCTAATAAATGCGATCTCTGTTCTGGAATCGAAGGGGGACCTGCCTGCGTTCGAGTTTGCCCAACGGCATCGTTAAAACTCGTAACTGAAGAAGCGGTGGAAACTTCTGTTTCAAACAAACGGATGGCAGCGGCAATTTCTCTGACACAAGTGAAAGAATAATAAAATCTTCTCAAAATAAGTGATGATGACTGTATCAGAGCAAGGCGGAGTCTTCTCAACGTTTACTCATGCAAACCTTTGATGCAGTCTGATTTCTGATAGCGAAATATAACGAGGAGAAAAAGGAGGGGATGGCAAATTTGGATACCTTTTTAAAGCTAGCAGTTATAAAAGTCCAGGGTGAACAATCGGATGTTGTTGACGAGACAATTATTACTGAATATCCTTTTAAGCTGAATGTTAATGGCAACGACCTTTGTACGCTTTACTGTACACCCAAAAATCTGGAAGAGTTGGTTGCCGGTTATCTAACGAGTTGCGGCATGTCAGGTACCAGGCAGGATATTCTAAATATCGAAATAGATGAGAAAAATAATACTGCAAAGATACAACTTGCTGACTATGCACCTAGCCCGAAAAAGGAACCATTAGAAAAACCAATCGTCGTGGAAATTCAAACGATCTATGAAATAATGAAAAAGAATATCGCCCCAACGGAACTTTTTACTGAGACGGGCGGATTTCACCAGGTTGCAATTTATGATGGCGAAAAAGAAGTGGTAACCATCATGGATGTGGCTCGGCACAATGCCGTGGATAAGGTGATCGGGTATTGCATCCTCAATGATATCGATACCAGAAATAAGATCCTTGTAGTGAGCGGAAGGATTTCATCAGATATGCTTCAGAAGGCAGAAAAGGGTGGCATTTCAATTGTAGCATCAAAATCGGCGCCAACGAGTTTAAGTATTGAGAAAGCTGATCAAGCAGGCATTACTTTGGTTGGATTTATTCGTGGAGAGCGGATGAATGTATATACGCATCCCAACCGAATTGATTTGGGAGACGAATTATTTAGACTCATAACTAAAAAAAAAAGAATAAATTACTTGAGAAAATATTTTCAATACTTAAGATGATAAAAAGAAAATGGAGGGTAAAATGAATAATAATTTAAGTTCATTTGTTGTCGCATGTAATGATCAGTGTACCGGATGCAGAGCCTGTGAAGTGGCCTGTTTTACCGTACACAATCAAAAAGATAACAAAGTTGCACACACCGTTGGTACCGTTGAGATACCGGTTACACCCAGATTGTTTTTAACCAGACTTGAAGAGTTCTGTTTGCCGGTTCAGTGTAAACAATGCGAAGATGCACCATGCCTCAATTCCTGTTCGGCAAAAGCAATCGCCCGTATAGACGGTGTTGTCTATGTCAATGAAGACCTTTGTATTGGTTGTAAAAACTGCATGATGGCCTGTCCATTTGGTGCTTTGGAAATGCTTCCGATTGCCAAAAAAGGCAAAGCAGTTAAGCAAACCGGAAGTGATGAAGTGAGAAAATCCGCATATAAATGTGATCTTTGCATAAATATTGAAGGCGGACCCGCTTGCATAAAAACTTGTCCACACGATGTTTTAAAACTTGTGAATTTGGAAGAAGATCGTCGAGAAAAAAATATCAAGGCTGCCATTGCATTATCATTAACAGGAAATTTATAGGAAAGGGGGACAAATGAGTGATAATTAATATTGATAAAGATATATGTACCGGTTGTAGAGAATGTGCAGAAGTATGTCCAGTGTCTGCAATCGAGGGTGAACAGGGGAAAGCACAAGAAATTAATTATGATAAATGTGTTATGTGTGGTCAATGCGTACAAAAATGCAAATCTTACGTTTCAATTGTTGAACACGGCGCGGAAGTATACGATCAAAAAAGAGCCGAACGAAATCTTCCGGCTACCCTTAAAGAACCACTTTTTGCAGCCTACAACAATTGTAATTTAGATAAGGTTAAAGCAGCTTTAGCTGACAAAAACGTCATTACAATGGTTGAGTGTGCACCAGCAGTTCGGATGGCGATTGCCGAAGACTTTGGGGCCGAATTGGGAACTGTTGAGGCTAAAAAACTGGCGGCAGCACTGCGCAGAATTGGTTTTGATAAAATTTACGACACTAATTTCACCGCTGATCTCACCATTATGGAAGAAGGAACTGAACTGATAAAACGCGTCACAGAAGGCGGAAAACTGCCAATGTTCACATCCTGTTGTCCAGCATGGGTTTCCTTCCTTGAAAGAAATTATCCTGAAATGAAAGATAATTTATCAACTTGCAAGTCGCCACAGCAAATGGGCGCAATTTTCAAGACCTATGGCGCAAAGATTGATAATTATGATCCAGCTAAAATTTTCACTGTTTCAGTTATGCCATGTACCTGTAAAGAATTTGAGTGTAACCGTGAAGAAATGAACAGCAGCGGATATCAAGATGTAGATGTTGCCATCACGACAAGAGAACTGGCTTATCTGATTAAAGATATGGGTATTGATTTTAATCAACTGCCGGATGAAGATTTTGATCAGCCAATGGGCATGTATACTGGGGCGGGCACCATTTTTGGTGTTACCGGCGGGGTTATGGAAGCGGCAATCAGAACGGGTTATGAATTGATCACCGGAAAACCAATTCCGGCAGTTGATGTGACGGCTGTTCGTGGCAGTGATACCTTCCGTACGGCAACCTTACAGGTTGGCGACATTGAATTAAAAGTTGGAATTGTAACCGGTCTTAAAAATGTCATACCGGTTCTTGAAGATATTAAAGCCGGTAAGCTTGACCTCCATTTTATTGAGGTAATGACATGTCCAGTGGGATGCGTCAGCGGCGGTGGTCAACCGAAGCTTCTTCTTGACAGCGAAAAAGAAGCTGCTTATGAGGCAAGAACAAAAGGAACTTATGCACATGATGCTGAGCTGCCAATTCGTAAATCTCATGAAAATCCAGCGATTGCGAAAATTTATGAAGAGTATTTACTGACTCCAAACGGAAAAGAATCCCATCATATGTTACATACTAAGTATTGTATCGGGGAAAACGAATTTAAGAAATAATTAATTACATCATTGTAAAATATGAGGCTATTGAAAACTCTGATTGGATTGTCGTTTTTGCTGTGATATTTGTCACATTGATAATTCAAAAGAATTAAGTAAAATCACAAATCGATTTTACGAGTTTGCGATAGCCTCTTTTATAATAAAATTAGATTGCTTAGAAAAATGTAAAAAAAAAGAGGGTGTGCCCATGAAAACAGTTGATAAAAGTGTATATTTTGATAATGCCAGCACATCTTTTCCAAAAGCTCCGGGAGTAGGGCCTGCGATGGCGGAATATTTAGATACCAGAGGGTGTAATGTCGGAAGAGGAAATTACAAATGGGGGTATGAAGTAGCAGAAACGGTTT
This sequence comes from Acetobacterium tundrae, assembly GCF_008086615.1. Taxonomy (GTDB): domain Bacteria; phylum Bacillota; class Clostridia; order Eubacteriales; family Eubacteriaceae; genus Acetobacterium; species Acetobacterium tundrae. The sequence goes on along the minus strand of NZ_RXYB01000015.1, from coordinate 79,459 downwards.
ATAAAACCCGAAAGAAGCTGTGTAAACTATTCCAATTTAATCAAGGTTCAGACCCATCTAAAAATGTTATTTTTACTTCGAGTGTGACTGAAGGGCTAAATCTAGTCATTAAAGGCTTGCTTAAACCGGGAGATCATGTTCTGGTTAGCGGCATGGAGCATAATGCTGTGATGCGGCCGCTTTATTTTCTAGAACAGCAGGGGATTGCCATGAGCGTTATGCCTTGTGATATCCAGGGAAAGTTACAGCTGGATAAAATAGAGCCATTGATTCAGAAAAACACAAAAGCTATTATTATGACCCATGGGTCTAATGTATGCGGAACCGTATTGCCCATTGAAAAGGTTGCCGAGATTTGCGGTAAACACCAGTTGAAATTTGTTGTAGACAGTGCTCAAACGGCAGGGATCTTTCCAATCAATATGGCGGAAACATCGATTGATGCCCTTTGTTTTACCGGGCATAAGGGTTTGTTGGGGCCGCAGGGGATTGGCGGAGTGATTATGAAAGATGATTTGGCAGAGCAGATTACTTCTCTTGTCCAGGGGGGGACTGGAAGCCGATCAGAAAGTTTTGAAATGCCGGATTTTTTACCGGACAAATTTGAATCTGGAACACTTAACATCCCCGGAATTTATGGACTTTCAAAGGCTGTGGATTATCTTCAAGAAAAAGGTCTGGGAAGTATTTTAAATAAGGAAATGGAATTAACTCAGAGATTGATATCAGGAATACAAAGCATTGAAAACTTGAATTTAATCGGCATTCCTGATATTAATAATCGCAGTGCCGTGGTATCCATTGTCAGCGTTAAGAAAGATAATGCCCAGGTCGCTTTTGAATTAGACCAGAGCTATGGGATTATGACCAGAGTGGGTCTTCATTGCGCACCTTTGGCCCATAAGACTTTAGGCACCTATCCTCAAGGCACCATACGTCTATCGTTGGGACATTTTAACATGAGTGAAGAAGTGGATTATTGTCTAAATGCTTTGCAAGAAATCACGAAATAATTATTTGAATGGAGATGGGAAGATTTTCCCGTCTTTTTCAGTTATTTCATAAATTTGAAACATTTCAGGAGCTAAACTCCAAGACTCTAAACATGCCATGACAGGTTTCAGCTCTTCAGGTGAAAAACGAATGGAGATGCCACATCCGGCAGAAATCTCCCGGAGGGTAGGCATAATTGAAATGTTTGCGCAGGTTTCCAAATGAGACTGGGTGGTAATCGCTGAGTGGGTGTTTGCAAAAGTAATGACAAAATATGTCATAAAGTGACGACCTTTGAAGCACCGTTTATTTTCTCGGTGATGTCATACATGTTACTGATGGTTCCAACTTGAAGTTGGTCAGTCAGTTGATAGAAATCTAAGCAGGCACCGCAAACAAGAATTTCGCAGCCTTTTTCAGCAAGGACTTTAAGATGTTCAATAACCTGGTCATTCGTCGTCGGCAGTTTAACCCCGGCATTCATAAAAAGAATTGCTTTGGGAAGAGAGGTCCCTTGGGAAAGAGTGTAAAAATACATTTTTATTAAGTTGCCGCCGAGAACCGGGTCACCGGCACCAATGATATCTTTGCCCATGAATAATACCCAGTCATCAGTTGGCGTAGCAATATTTGTTTCAGGGAAAAGATCAGAAAGAGCCGAAGTGTTTCCCTGGAATGAGCTTTCATTACCAATAAAATCGACAGAATAGTCAGAATCGACGCCATTAATTTCAACACCATAACCCTTGTTTTGAGCTAACTTTTTTAAGTTTTCTACAGCAATGGCATTATCCACCAAAATGGTAAAGGACAAAACATGCCTTTCAATTTCTTTATTGGCCATAATAACCGGAATAGGACAATTTTTACCGCGCGCATCAATAGTCATAACAAGCCTCCTAGAATAAGTATTTGTTGTATTTCATTATAACAAGGGCAGTTATTTTAATCAAGAGCGAAGTAAATTGTCATATAATTAGAGTCGGATATTTGGAAAAATATCAAAAAAATGGAAGCGTTTACTTGACAAATATTATGTAAAGGTGTAACATAATATTGTAAACATGTACACACATGTCACACATGTATTTTTATTTCCAAAATATTGTAAAAAAGGAAGGGTTATTTGAATGTTAGATTTAAAAGTATTAACACAAGCGCTTGGAGATTTAGAAGAAGATGAGGTAATAGATTTACTGAATGAATATGTAGCAACAAATCCAACTGAAGAAGATGCTTTAGAAGCAGTCGGCGCGTGTCAGGCTGGTATGGGGATTGTTGGAGATCTTTTTGAAAAAGGTGAATATTTTGTTGGCGATTTAATCTTTGCCGGTGAATTATTAACTGAAGCCATCAATGTGTTGAAACCGGCTTTAGGTAGGGGCGGATCTACCGTTGCAGGTACAATCGTTCTGGGTACTGTGCATGGCGATTTACATGATATTGGAAAAAATATTTTCAAGAGCATGTCAGAAGCAGCTGGATTTGAAGTCATTGATTTAGGAATTGATGTAGCTCCAGAAATTTTCGTTGAAAAAGCTAAAGATTGCAAACCGGCGATTATTGGTATGAGTGGCGTGTTGACGCTAGCGATTGATTCGATGAAAGAAACCGTTGATGCACTTAAAGCAGCAGGTATTGATGCTAAAATTATTATCGGCGGAAATCCTGTAACAAAAGAATCTTGTGAATATGTTGGTGCCGATAAATTTACTACTAATGCGGCTGAAGGCGTTAAGATCTGTCAAGCTTGGGTATAAACCTTCCATTAAATATAAATAATCACTCAACTATGGATCGTGTCATGGGCATTATCCATAAGAGGGGAGAGAATTTTGATTCTCTTCCCTCTTTTAAATTTTTGCGAAGGCATTAAGAGACAAACAGTGCTTGAAATCATATGAAATTGTAATTTAATCTGCAAATTTTTCCTTTAAAAATAAAAAATTTGCAGATATTTGTATATACAGGTCGATATAAGTATGATATAATTTCGACAAACGATTTCATGGTTAATCAATATTTAAAAGGATAAAATCGTGAATGTTTTTTCAACTCAACAAAAAATTGCTGACGTATGGGTAAATAATGGTAAAAAAAGTTTCACAACCGATAGAAAAAATTTTAGCATCAAGCATTGCAGTTAGTGTATTTATCAACTGGATGCTTGTTATTATGCGCTGTCAAAAAGATAATAGTTTAGAGACTTTTGCTCTTTATGGATGAAAAGCAAAAGTCTCTAAATTCGAATGCTAGTTTTAAATTTTATTGTATAAAGGCAGATTATACCATTATTAAAAGAACTAAATTAGGGTATAATAAAGAAAAATTGATAAGGAATTTCAGGTGTAATTGCTTAAGACAGTGCCGCGATATTTATATGAGAATGGCATGAGGTCATTACTTTGCACCGTTTAGGAAGTGGAGCTTAAATATGAAACAGAGCATTGTAAGATCCATTGAAGGATTATATGAAGACCGAACATTGGAGCTTGTGCGAATTGCCATTCGTAAAGGATTCAAACCGATTGATATATTTAATTGGTTGCAAATCGGAATGGAACGGGTGGGGAAATTATATGAAACAAGTGATTATTTTATTGCTGATTTGATTTTCGCTGGGATTATTTTTCAAGAAGTGATGGAATTAGATGAACTAAAAGAAATTACTAAGGTTACCCCCAAAAATAAAATTGGTAAAATATTGCTCTTTTCAGTTTCGGGTGATTGCCATGATATTGGAAAAAATATATTCGGCTCATTTGCCAGAACAGCTGGATTTGATGTAGTGGATATTGGGACTGATGTTTCACTTTATCAAGCAATGGAAGCTGTTGAAACGGTGAAACCTGATATTATTGGACTCAGTGGTATGCAGCAAGAGACCATTTATGAAATGAGAGCGGTTGTTTGTGAGTTAATAAACAAAGGAATCCGAGATGATTATCGTATCATTATTGGAGGAGCTGTCATAGATGAAAAAGCAGGTGAGATTGTTGGCGCAGATTATGCAACCAAAGATGTCACGATGGGTGTTGATAAATGCAAATTATGGATGGTAGAGAAGTCCGCTCAGAAAAATACTAGAAGATAGACCAAGGTGGTGAGAACATGGGATCCCCCGAGTATATAAAAATAGTTGAGGCGATAAAAGGTAGAATAACAAGTGAAGAAATTAAACCGGGTGATGCTATTCAGTCAGAAAATCTTCTTTGCGAGGAATTTAATGTAAGTCGTATGACGGTTAGAAAAGGCTTGGCGGTTCTCGTGAACGAAGGGTATATTTATTCAATTCCGGGAAAAGGCAACTATGTTTGTGAGCCGAACTTAGACTCATACACATTACATTTTGATGAAATGATGGCTACCGATAAGAAAGGTGAAGAAATTCGTCTTATTGAAGTGAATGTAGTCAAACCCAGTTATGAGGTTGGCTTTAATTTAGAAATTCCGGAAAATAAACACGTTATTGTGGTAAAACGTGTTTTTCTGAGTGATGGACATGTTAAGGCGTTTGATGTTAAATATATTCCTTATTACCGCGGTATTCCGATTGTTGAAAAGGAAATTCGTTACGCGACTTTTCCAGAAATGGTAGCAAAAAAAAATTCAATATTTGCGATGACCAAGAAGTTGAAGATTAAAGCAATAGCAGCAAAGGATGAAGTAAGTCAAATTCTAGATGTCATGGATGGTGACGCTATTTTGGTTGTGGAGCAAAAGCTCCTTGATGAAAAAGATCACCCAATTGGATGGGGATCCATGTATTTTGCCGGAGATGATTCTGGACTGGAGGCCATTGCTTCCTTTGATTAGTTATGAATAACAGAGGTATGGGATGAAAAAAAGTATCTTATTAATCGCATGTAGTATGATTAAAGATGAGATGACCCTAGCTATGAAAAATACTGACATAACTTATGATACAATTTGGATGAGCTCGGATCTTCATATTAATCCTGATTATTTGAGAAATGCACTGCAAGAAGAAATAAATAACCATCAAGATTATGAAATGATTTTATTGGCATATGGAAATTGTGGGAAGGGCTTAGTTGGGCTGATCAGCGCCAATACAAAATTGGCATTCCTTCGGTCAGAAGATTGTATTCACATGCTGCTTCATAAAAAAAAGGGACTAAAGGCACTCCGGGGAGAAACCTATTTTATCACTAAAGGCTGGATGGAAGGAAAAAAGTCATTAAAAGAAGAATATCATTATGCCATAAATAAATACGGTCCTAAAAGAGCCGAAATGATTATGGAAATTATGTTTAAAAATTATGGGTCTCTGATGATGATTGACGATGGATCTTATGATTTGGAAAATTGGATTCATTGCGCAAGACATCTAAGCCAGGTTCTTAAATTGGATTTTGTAATTACCAATGGTGATGTTGAACTTTTGGAAATGTTCCTTTCTCTTAAATGGGATCATCAGGTAGTCCTGATCTCGCCAGGGACAGAAATCACAAAGGATGATTTTGGTGTGCAATGTGCGGTTACCGGCACACAAAATGTCTTTTGAGATAATTTAATAATTAGTAAGGAGATGCCGGAATAAGCGTCTCTTTTTTAGTTGCTAAAAAATACCTTTATAGACAGTGAATTCGCAAAGAAGTATAATAATAAGAAAGTACTGTCTTTTAAGGATAAATTAGGAAGGAAACAGGATGAAATTAGAAGAATTAATTCAAGATTTAAAAGTTCTGGAAATAAAGAACAATATATCTGAGAAGAAAATAAGCAAGGTCGTATACAACTCTAAAGAAACAGAAAAAGAAAGCATTTTTGTTGCGATTGTTGGATATATAACAGACGGTCATAAATACATAGGAAACGCAATCGATCAGGGAGCATGCGCGGTCGTTTATCAAAATGATTTGGCCGAGTATGATAAAAACGTTACCTATATAAAAGTTTCGGATTCTCGCTTTGCTCTTGGTCTATTGGCAAATCGTTTTTATCATAAACCATCAGAATCGATGGTAGTAACAGGCGTGACTGGAACAAATGGAAAAACATCGCTAACGTATATGCTTAAACATATTTTCGAAATGCAGGGAGAAAAATGCGGCTTAATTGGAACAATCCAAAATTTGGTTGAAGATGAAGTCATTGACAATCGCGGGCGGACGACACCTGAATCTTTGGAGATTCAAGAAATCATTAAAGAAATGAAAGATGCTGATTGTTCACATTTGTTTATGGAAGTGTCTTCTCACGGCCTGGCATTAGATCGGGTAAACGGGGTGGCGTTTGATTATGGTATTTTTACCAACCTTACCCAAGATCATTTGGATTATCATAAGACTTTCCAGAACTATTTTGACGCAAAAGCCAAACTTTTTTATCATGTCAAGAAAGCGAATATTATTAATGGCGATGATCAATGGGGGCAAATGTTATGTGAAATTCTTGAAGAAAAAACAGATACTCCGATCATTACCTATGGAAAAAATTCAACAAACGATTATGTCGCCAGTGATATGGTTTTTAATATGAATGGGACGACTTTCACCCTTGTTACGCCAGTTGGTGAGGAAGAAATATTTTTAAGTATTCCTGGCGAGGTTATGGTCTACAATGCAATGGCGGCGATGATAAATGCCATTGAAGAAGGTGTGCCGATGGCGATTATAAAAAAAGCAATGGCATCAATGCCAGGTGTTGAAGGCCGAATGGAGCATTTAGATGTTGATGCTCTTTTTGATGTCGTTATTGATTATGCACATTCCCCAGATTCTTTGGAAAAATTGCTGAAATCAATTAGAGAGATATTTAAAGGGCGAATTGTCCTGGTCTTCGGATGCAATGGTGACCGCGATAAGGAAAAGAGACCGATTATGGGACGAATAGCCGGAGAGTTCGCAGATATCGTGGTGATAACTTCAGATAACCCTGCCAGTGAAAATCCGATGGATATTATTAATGCCGTGGCAGCAGGTGTTCGAGAGAAAACTGATCAGTACTACACTGTTGAAACACGTAAAGAAGGCGTCTATTTTGGCGCATCTTTGTGTAAATCTGGTGATGTGTTGGTTCTAGCAGGAAAAGGCCATGAAAAGCAAGAGATTATGAAAGATGAAACATTATATTACAACGAATGGGATACGGTCAGAGAAGCCATAGCCAGGCTTAAATAGGGTTGTCTAAAAACGTCCTGGCTGACAATGGTAAATCGTTGTCGGCGGCATGATCGGACAGGCTGATGCCGGTTCGCCATGATTAATGTTTAGTTTGTTGCAGATTGTGCAAAACATCATGCTGTAGGGGCGATCCATGATCGCCTCGTGACGTTGTTACAAAAAATCAACGTTTTCGGGCAATCAATGGATCGCCCCTACTAGGTATACCTCAATATGATTTTTCGACATTAAAAATCAACAGGGTGATTTATTTCAGGGTTAATACAATGGGGCAATGATCAGAGCCGGTTACATCATTTAAAATATCGGTGGATTCAACTTTTGACATGAAATTTTCCGAGACAAAGAAGGAATCAATCCGCCATCCGGCATTGTTGTTTCGGGCATTAAACCGATAAGACCACCAGCTGTACTTAATTTCATCCGGGTGCTGGATACGCCAGCTGTCCACCATGCCGATATTGAGAAAATCATCAATCCAGGCTCGTTCGATCGGAAGAAAACCGGATCGCTTGGAATTTTCTTTAGGGTTTTTCAAGTCGCTTTCCCGATGAGCGGTATTGATGTCGCCGCAGACGATGACGTTTTTATCTGAATCTAAGAGAGCTTGGACATCCTTTAAAAGACAATGGTTAAAATCCATTTTAAATTGAAGGCGTTCATCGTCTTTTTGTCCGTTTGGAAAATAGACATTATAGAGAATGAAGTCAGGGTATTCCAAGATAATGGTTCGCCCTTCATTGTTGAAAACTGGGTCGGAAAGGCCGGTTTTAATGGAGAGTGGTGCTGTTTTATAATAAACGGCGGTTCCGCTGTAACCTTTCCGTTCGCCTGAATGAAAATAGGCGGTATAGCCCGGAATATTCAATAAACTTTCCTCAAGCTGATGATCGTGGGCTTTCGTTTCCTGAAGGCATAAAATATCCGGCTGTTCTGCTTCAATAAAGGGGATAAACCCTTTTTTCTCAACGGCGCGGATGCCGTTAACATTCCAAGAAATAATTTTCATAAGTCACCTTTCAATTTGTATAATAATTACAATAAGTTATAAATCGTCCGGGAGATAATAGTAAATCGTTGTCTGCTGTATAATCGGACAGGCTAATGCCTGTTCGCCATGATGCCGAAACTGATGTTCCTCTCCCAGACTTACGGTTGTATTTTGTCAATATTCAATATCAAATTCCATTTTCCAGTGCTTCCAGAGTTTCAAGTCGTTCCATGATTTCAAGTATTTCTTCTTCCAAAGCAGCCATTTCTTCCGATAATTCCTGGAGGGTGGTGTAATCACTGGTGATGATAGCGATTTTCTGCGTCACATCATCCAGCCGCTTTTCTTTCTTTTCCAGGGTATCGATTAAAAGTTCCTGTTCTCGCTTTTCTTTATAGGTCAAACCAGGCTTTCGAATTTTGGGTTTCTCGATTTTTACTTTGACCGCTTTTTCTAATGGTTCTTCTTGTTTATTAAATCCTAATGGATGCTTGGCAATGTAGTCCGAATAATTCCCGGTTTGGGTGGTGATCACGCCGTTGCCGTCAAAAGAATAAATCTGTTCACAGGTGCGATCCAGAAAATAACGGTCATGGGAAACAATCAATACCGCGCCCTGGAAATCATCAAGGTAGGACTCTAAAATGGTCAGGGTCTCAATGTCCAGGTCATTGGTCGGTTCATCAAAGAGAAGAACATTCGGAGCCATGATCAGAATGCCTAAGAGATAGAGTCGTCGGCGTTCTCCACCGGATAATTCGGAGATGTAGACCCACTGACTATTCTTATCAAACAGAAACAATTCCATCATTTGTGCCGCGGTAACGGTTTCGCCATGGGAATTTTCCATGTACTCGGCTTTTTCTCGAATATAGTCAATACATCGAAGGTTAAGATCCATATCCTCAGATTCCTGAGAAAAGTAACCGAGCTTGACGGTTTCGCCAAGGGAGATAGTGCCCGAGTCGGGTTTCAGTTTACCGGAAATGAGATTGAGTAGGGTCGATTTTCCAAGACCATTTTTACCAATAATGCCAATGCGTTCGTTTTGACCAAGAATGACACTAAAATCGGCAATGATTGTTTGGGCGCCAAAGGATTTTTTTAAATGATCGATTTCAATGACTTTCTTACCAAGTCGGGTAAAACCAACCGATATTTCCAATTGCGTTTCGCTCAAGTCTGTGGCACGATCTTTTATTTCGTCAAAACGCTGAATCCGTGCTTTCTGCTTGGTCGTTCGCGCCCGGGCGCCCCGGCGTATCCAGGAAAGCTCGCGGCGATAAAGATTTTGGCGCTTTTCTTCAATGGCAGTCTGAACAACTTTTCGGTTTGCTTTTTGTTCTAAAAAATTCGAGTAGTTTCCGTCATATTCATACAGATTTCCTTTGTCCAACTCAATGGTTCGATTAACCACCCGGTCTAAAAAATAACGGTCATGGGTTACCATCAGCAATGCTTCGTGACGGTTTAGAAGGTAATTTTCCAACCAGGCAATTGTATCATTATCAAGATGATTAGTCGGTTCATCAAGAATCAGCAGATCACAAGGAGTGAGCAAAGCAGAAGCCATAGCAACACGTTTCCGCTGTCCGCCGGAAAGATGCCCGATGCGTTTATCATAGTCTGAAATGCCCAGTTGAGACAGAATGGTTTCCACCTGAGATTTAAGGTTCCAGAGATTTTCATCATCAATTTTTTGAGATAAGCCCAACAAGCGCTTTTGCAAGGAGACATCTTCAGAAGATTGCTCTAACGCCATCAGGGTTGATTCATAATCTCTGACAAGATTCATTTCCGGGGAATTGGCGCTAAATACCTGATCGAGAACCGTTATGTCAGGATCAAGGTCCGGGTCCTGGGGCAGAATTCCCACTCGTTTGGACCCAAAGAATTTCACTTCACCTTCATCAGGAGTATCCAGGTTACCAATGATTTTCAACAAAGAAGTTTTCCCTGAACCATTGACTCCGATAACGCCAATCTTATCGGTATCGGAGATGTTAAAGGAGATATTATTAAAAAGTGCTTTCACACCATAGCTTTTTTTTAGATTTTCAATACTTGCAATATTCATGGATTCATCCTTTGTGTTTTCGTTTTATTGTCTATTTTATCATAAGTAGTCGGTGAAGTCGGGAAAATTATTTACAAAATGTTCGAAAGAGGGTATTATGAGGACATCTTAAGAAATGAGGGTGAAGAGGAAAATGATGCTGGGGAAAACTGCTTTTATTGCAAAAAGTGCGGATGTGGTTGGAAAAGTGACACTTGGAAATTATATTAGCATCTGGTTTCAAACGGTAATCCGTGGCGATGTGGATACCATCACCATCGGAGATCGAACGAATATTCAAGATGGAACGGTGGTCCATGTGGCACCGGGATATCCTACTATTATTGGAAATGGTGTAAGTATTGGACATAATGCCATTATTCATGGCTGCGAAATTGGTGACAACGTTCTTATTGGGATGGGCGCGATTATTCTGAATGGCGCAAAAATTGGGGATAATTCCATCGTTGGGGCGGGATCTTTGGTGACACAGGGGAAAATATATCCGCCAAATTCTTTGATTTTCGGCAGCCCAGCAAAAAGAATCAGAGACTTAAATGCCGAGGAAGTACAGTCTATTCGCGATAATGCCGAAGAGTATTTGGATACGATGAAACGTTATATGTAAAATAATGGGGGCTGAAAAATTAGATTAAAAAAGCTGCTGTAAACCACTTAAATAGGGTTTGCAACAGCTTTCTTTTATTCTGATTTCAATGGATTCAACCGAAATTGCTCCAGTGGTTTGTAGAGAATGGTCACAATGACAACCCCAACTGAACCTTGTAAAAGGCTGAAAGGAACATTGATAAGCGGTGAGGTGATGCTGCCATACATGATTACTTCCGAAACATAATAGACTAGTGACATGACAATGACTGCGGGAAATGCGAAGAATAGGATATTCTTTGCGGGATAGCGTTTTATGAAGTATCCAAATATAAAAGCCATCAAGCCCTTAGCTATAAATGTAGGGAACATATAAATGCTGTAACCGCCAAAATAATCAGCGCCGGCAGATCCAATCCCGGCGGCCAGAAGGCCAGCCCAGGGTCCCAATATGTAAGCCGATAAAAAGACTGCGCCATCACCTAAGTGGATATAACCATTAAAAACGGGAATTCTGATAATAAATGTCATGATGAAGACAAGTGCCATCATTAAGGCGGAATAAGTAATTTTTTTTGTTTGACTGTTCATTAAAGGCCCTCAGTTTCTATAGTATTCCTATAGATTATCTCATATTTCATTCAAAATGCAAGATTCCGATGAAAATATTTATGATTTTCATTAGATTTGCTCGATGAAAATAGTAACGGAACTATTGCCGGCCATATCCGTTTTTTGCGAATTGTTAGGAGATACAGTGATACTGATTGAATATCCGCTAACTGTTGCATCGAGGTAGGTGGAATCGGATACCGTTTCTTCAGAATAATCAGATTGATTCTGCAAAAGAGGACGATAAAAAGATACAATGTCTCCCGTTGCAAGTCCTGAAACATAGGTCGTCGTCCAACCGGGATCGCCGTTTGCATTCGTAATTTGATAAGAATCGGCAACGTCAAGAACCCCATAAAGTGGGATCAATTGATTCGGATAACTGGTGGCTAATTTTTTAGAATTATCAACGAAGATTTCATCGGTATTTGTATCAATAACAGTCTGCATTTCTTGGGGCACGGTAACGGTTGTTGTCGCCGTAGCAGATGGCTGATTGCTGGTGGTATTGGTTGTATTGGTTGTTTGTTCTTGTTGTGTTGTTGCTGGTGTAGTAGTGCTCGCTGTTCCACTGGTATTGGTATTTTTTATCAGCTTTGGAAAAACAAAAATTGTGCCAACAATGAGAATCGCAATGATGAAGACAGAAATCAGAATATAACGTAATTTCATTTTTAACTCCTTTTTATTCTAATAATGCCATCATTATACCCGATATTCTTAAATATTTGAATAAAGATTTCAAAAAACTTGATTTTATTAAAGATTTTGTATAGAATATGAAACAGACGTTTCGATTAATAATATTAATGAAACAATATAAAATGTAATGATAAGGATGCCTTGTGGAAAGCTTTAACAGAGATGTAATCGGTTTGGTGAAAGATTATTAAAAGATACCTCAAGGAGATCACCTTTGAACAGGATTCCTGAAATTAATGAAGTAGGGAACCCCGGGGAATCGTTAAATTCATATGAGTGGGCAGATTGTGTCAACTTGGGTGGTACCGCGATTTTTCGTCCCTTGAATTTTTCAAGGGGCTTTTTTGGTTTAATATAGCTATAGTTAGTGGAGGTAGAGATTTGGCAGAGTTTAAAACATTAACAGAAGGAAATGTTGGAGAACGGGAAGATAATATTTCGAAGCAATGGGAAAAAATGAATCTTTTAAAAATGACCATTGATAATCGAGAAGGAAAAGAAAATTTTGTATTTTATGAAGGACCGCCAACCGCCAATGGACGGCCTGGGATTCACCACGTTTTGGCGAGAACATTAAAAGACACCGTTTGTAAATACAAGGTCATGAATGGCTATCGCGTGGTCAGAAAAGCAGGATGGGATACCCACGGCCTGCCGGTTGAAATCGAAGTTGAAAAACAATTAGGCTTGTCCAGTAAACCGGAAATTGAAGCATACGGCGTGGAGAAGTTTAATAAAAAATGCCGGGAATCGGTTTTCAATTATGAAAGCCAATGGCGAGAAATGAGCCGAAAAATGGGCTATTTCATTGACATGGAAGATCCTTACATCACGTTGGACAACAATTATATCGAATCGGTATGGTGGATTTTAGATAAGTTCAACAAGGAAGGGTTCCTTTACGAAGGACATAAAATCATGCCTTTTTGTCCGCGCTGCGGAACTGGCCTCGCCTCTCATGAGGTTGCCCAGGGTTATCAGGAAATCAAGAGCAATACCGTTGTCGTTGCATTCAAACGCCGGGATGCCGATGAATATTTTCTGGTTTGGACCACAACCCCCTGGACTTTAGCCGCCAATGTTGCCCTTGCCGTTCATCCGGAAGCGGATTATATTAAGGCCCGAAGCAACGGAAACGTTTATATCTGTGCAAAGGTCTTGGCGCCTAAACTGCTTGGCGAAGATTATGAAATCCTTGCAGAAATGAAAGGGAGCGCTTTGGAATATGTTGAGTATGAACAGCTCATGCCTTTTGTGACCCCGGATAAAAAAGCATTCTATGTAACCTGTGCAGACTATGTTACCACAGAAGACGGTACCGGTATCGTTCATATCGCGCCAGCCTTTGGCGAGGACGATTATAAAGTCGGCCGCCAGTATAAATTGCCGGTGCTTCAGCCGGTTGCTGAAAATGGAAAATATACAGATACCCCATGGAAGGGACAATTCGTAATGGATGCCGACTTGGACATCATAAAATGGCTTAAAGCGGAAGGCAAGCTTTTCAAGAAGGAAAAGATCGTTCATAATTATCCGCACTGCTGGCGATGCAAAACCCCATTGCTTTATTATGCAAAACCAAGCTGGTACATCGAAATAACAAAAATTAAAGACCGATTGATTGAAAACAATAATGGGGTGGAATGGTATCCGGATTATGTTGGTGAAAAACGTTTTGGCAACTGGCTGGAAAACTTAAACGATTGGGCGATATCCCGAACCAGGTACTGGGGAACTCCGCTGAATGTCTGGCGTTGTGAATGCGGCCATATCGAAACCGTTGGTTCCCGAAAGGAATTAGTCGAACGGGCCATTGAAGACATCGATGAAACCATTGAGCTTCACCGCCCTTATGTGGATGATGTCCATATCAAATGCCCGGATTGCGGAAAGACGATGAATCGCGTCAAAGATGTCATTGACTGCTGGTTTGATTCCGGGTCAATGCCGTTTGCGCAATACCACTACCCATTTGAAAACAAAGAACTTTGGGAAGAACAATTCCCGGCAGATTTTATATGCGAAGGGATTGATCAGACCAGAGGCTGGTTTTATTCACTGCTGGCGATTTCGTCTTTTGTTACCGGGAAAGCGCCCTATAAACGGGTATTGGTCAATGATTTAATCCTTGATGCGGAAGGACAAAAAATGTCCAAAACCAAGGGAAATACCGTTGATCCGTTTAAAATGTTTGAAGAATACGGAGCGGATGCTCTGCGTTGGTATTTATTGTATGTATCACCATCCTGGACCCCCACCCGTTTTGATATCAAGGGATTAAAAGAGGTTCAAAGTAAATTCTTCAATACCCTTAAAAACACCTATCATTTCTTTGCTTTATATGCCAATACTGATAAGATTGATCCGCGGGAATTCTTTGTCCCTTATGAAGAGCGTCCGGTCATTGATGCCTGGATTCTATCGAAATACAATCGCTTGGTCAAAGAAGTTCGCCAGGAAATGGATATTTTCGATCTGACCAGAGCCGTGCGAAAGATTCAAAACTTTGTCAACGAAGATTTATCCAACTGGTACATCAGACGCAACCGTCGCCGTTTCTGGGGAACCGAGCTGACGGCGGATAAGAAAGCTGTTTACAATACGACCTGGGAAGTGCTGGAGGGTATTACCCGCCTTTGTGCCCCGTTTGCACCTTATGTAACGGAAGAAATATATCAAAAGCTGACTGACGGCGAATCGGTTCATTTAGCCGATTATCCGGAGGTTAATGAAGCCTTGATTAAAGATGACATTGAAGAACCAATGGATTTAGTGAGAGATCTGGTCAGTCTGGGACGTGGCGCCAGAGAAGATGCGAAAATCAAGGTGCGACAGCCTTTATCCAAAATTATTGTGGATGGCAAGTACCGTGAAACCATTGGTGATTTATGTGTTTTATTAGAAGAGGAACTCAATATCAAGGAAGTTGATTTTGAGGATAATCTTGGAGATTTCATGAACTACACCCTGAAACCGGACTTTAAAGTAGCCGGACCGATTCTGGGGAAAAATGTGAAGCTCCTGGGAAAAGCACTTGCCACAGTGGATCCCGCCGAGGCTGTTGCTAAATTGGAATCAGGAGAAAGTGTGGTGGTCAATCTGGATGGCGAAAACATTGAGCTTAAAAAAGATTTTATCGACATTCGGATTTCAGCCAAAGAAGGATTCAATGTCCAGATGTTCAATAACAAATTTATCATTTTGGATACGACTCTTAATCAGGAATTGCTGGACGAGGGTTGCGCCCGAGAATTTGTTTCACGCATTCAGCAGTTAAGAAAATCCAATGGATATGAAGTGATGGATCGGATCGATATTACTTATGCCAGTGATGAACAAATGGATCGGGCCATTGAAGTCTATTCAGATTTCATAAAAACCGAAACCCTGGCCGATCATATTACGATTAAACCTGAAGCTGGTGAAACGTTCAATCTTAACGGACATGATACAACGATTGAGCTTGAAAAGAAATAAAGTAAAAGTCCCTATAAATTAAATATATAATTCAAAAAGTAAGTCCTGAAGATAATTGTAACATCAGTTGTCTGCATCATGGCGAACAGGCGACAGCCTGTACGAGCATGCGGCAGACAACGAGTTACAATTGTCTTCAGGACGTTTTTTGTTACCAAAACTAATTTTTTAAACAGTTGGACCTTTTTCGATAAATTGCGGATAATAACCCAGAAACTGAAAATAATCTGTTTTTTCGGCAATGATCGGAAGCAGGGTGGTGAGGGTGCTTTGAGAAATGTTTCCGGTAAAATTAATAAAAAACAGATATTCCCAATTGTGATTTGCCAAAGGTCGGGATTCAATCTTGGATAAATTGAGCGAAAAGACCGAGAAGATCCCAATGACTTCAAAAAGCGATCCGGGACGATGCGGCAGATGAAAAGCAATACTGACGCAAGTTGGCTTATTAAAAAGTTTAAGTTCACGGGAGATGATGACAAATCGGGTGACATTGGTTTGTGAAAAATTGATGTTTTCGGCCAAAATTTCAAGATCGTAAATCTCACCGGCTCGTTTGCTGGCGATGGCGGCCATATGGGGTTCGTTTTTTTCAGCCACGTAAGCGGCGGCAATGGCCGTATTGAAATAGGGAATGCATTTCCAGTTCGGATAGGTGTTCAGAAATTCCTGGGATTGAGAAAACCCCTGGGGGTGGGAATAGACTTCATCAATACTTTCAAGAGTCGCTCCTTTGGGAGCTAGAAGGCAGTGACGAACCCGGATTTCTTCCTCGCCGACGATATAATACTGGTAGCGGGAAAGAAGGTCATAAACGACAGCAATGGAACCAGTGGAAGAGTTTTCAATGGGAACAACCCCATAATCGGCTTTTCCCTGATTCAGTGCCTCAAAGACATCCTCAAACGTTTTACAGGGAAAAAGCGTGCAGGAATCATTAAAAAAAGAGAGGCTGGCTTCTTCGCAATAGGAACCACAGGCACCGCCGTAAGCAACTCGGGATTTCGCTTCAACAACTTGAGGATACTTTGAAAATGCTTGGTTTAAAGCATCCAGGATATTCATTTAATAACCTAAATTTTCGCCGACTAAAATAATTTTAATGCGGCCGGGAATATCACTATGTCGGGTAACGACAATATCGCAACAAAGGCAATCTTCACTATGGCAATTGCCGCAGTGGCCGGTATCATAACATGGCGTTTTTCGGCTCAGGCGGATAGCGTTAACCGGAGCGGCAACGTTCTGGGTTCGGAAAATGGCGGCATCTACATTGGCAACAATTTTATTAATCCCGGCAATGATGATGACCTGCTCAGGACCAAAGCAAAGTAAAGCCACGCGGTTGCCGATACCATCGATGTTTACGAGTTCGCCAGACATGGTAATGGCGTTGGTCCCCATTATAAGCGTGTGGCTTAGGACCGCCTTTGCGAGAAAGTCTCTTTTTTCCGGATACGATTTAGCCAGACCGCGATCAAGGTAGGTGTAGTTACCGTTTTTTACCGCATCAAGTAAACCAATTTCTTTAATGGATTGGGAACCGCCATGGGTAATGCCGGCGCCCTTTGGAATTAACGATAAAGCAAGTTCTAAAGCTTCATCGCGCGAACTGCAGTAATAGCCTTCAAAATTCCGTTTTTCAAAATTTTTAATTAAAGATTTACTGAGATTCAAATAATTTTCTTCTTTATAACCCAAAATAATACCTCCAAGGAAAATGATAATCTTATTATAAACCAACAGCGTAAAAAAAACAAAAATAATTATTGAATTAGGTTATAATAAAATAAAAAAGATGAACAAAAGATAATTGGAGGTAAAAATGCACAAATATAAAGGAATCGTTTTTGATTTAGATGGCACATTAATTAATTCTCTGGAGGATCTTATTGATTCCTGCAATACCGTCATGGCACAGCATGGATTCCCCACTTATGCCTATGAAGATGGCAAAAAATTAATTGGTAGGGGACTTAGAAATTTGATACGTGATGCAGTGCCTGAAAAATATCGCTGTGATGATGCCTTCGTCGATGAATTGACGGATCTGCTTCGGACTGAATACAGCATTAATTACATAAAAAAAACAAAACCTTACCCGGGGATCATAAAAGTACTGGATTATTTAAAAATAAATCGTATTCCCTATGGGGTTTGCACCAACAAACCGGATTCAGTGGCAAAATCGCTGATCCAAATTTTGTTTAAGGGCTATGATTTTGTTGATGTAGTGGGATTCACCAGTGATGATTTAAGAAAGCCAAATCCGACGACAACATTGGCATTAGCAAAAAAAATGGGCGTCGAGCCAGAAGAATGTCTCTATGTGGGGGATTCAATGGTCGACTATGAAACCGGGACAAATGCGGGAATGCTGCCGGTGCTGTGCACCTGGGGGTTTGAGTCGCCTGAGGTGATTTCAAAGTTTGAAGATGCGTTTTGGATAGACAACCCCCTGCGGATTATTGAGGCATTGCGTGATGGCAAAGAAATGTATTCGGCATAAGAATAAAACAGATTTCAACCCGTAAAATAGCAGAATGCTATTTTACCGGATTGAAGATTTTTTCAGAAGATAATCGAGAGCGGGGCAGACGTCAAAATGTAAACGTCGAGCAACATGTAAATAGAAATATAAATTACATGTTGACAAAGATTCTCTGTATTGTTATAATAAAAAAGTTTTACTTTCCATTAAATATGTGCTATACTAAGGAAGAGAAAACCATAAGAGAGGTGAATTTCATGCCAAAAGCAACCATTATGGACATTAGACGTGAGGTGGAAAATTATCTTGGTCGACGAGTCAAACTTGAAGCACATAAGAGCAAGAAAAAACTTTACCAAAAAGAAGGGATTATTGAGGAAACTTATCCCAGTATTTTTACCGTAAGAGTTAAAGAGGATAAAAGAAAAGAGCAAAAGTTATCTTTTAGTTATTCCGATCTTTTAACTCAAAGCGTAAAAATAGTATTACTTGATGATGATGAAGCTGTAGCTGAAAAGAAATTATTAGTTTCATAATGACAACATAGAAAAGTTCCGCACAAAAAGGGAGGGCTGATGTTCTTCTTTTTTTGTTTTTTGAATTATTTCGAATTGATAGGATTTTCATCAAAGCGGTGATATAATAAAAAGAATGGGGAAGAATGGAGATGAAAAATGGGAGATAAAAATTTAAATATAGAATCAGAAATAGGAAAATTAAAAAAAGTGTTGGTTCATCGACCGGGAAGAGAACTGGAACGGATTGTTCCGGATTCCTTAAAGGAATTATTGTTTGAGGATATCCCATGGCTGAAACGGATGCAGGAAGAGCATGATGCTTTTGCCGCGATATTAAAAAGGCGGGGAGCAGAAGTTTATTATGTTGAAGATTTATTAAAAGATATTCTCAAAGAAACATCAGTCCGAGAGAAACTAATCAATGAAGTGATCGACCAGAATCCATCATCCGGGAATTATATTGATGGCTTTTTGAGTGAATATTTAATGTCCTTGAATAGTGAGGATTTGGGAGAGGCATTAATTGCCGGCGTTTTGCAAAAAGAACTGAATCATATGGAACGGCATCGGGTGTTAACGGACTATTTAAAAGGGCCGGAACCGTATGCATTTTATTTAAATCCTTTGCCGAATCTTTATTTCATGCGAGATCCTGCCGTTACCATTCATGATGGACTGAGTATTTCGGCAATGGCTACCCGGACGAGAAAAAGGGAAAGTCGCTACATGTCGGCCATTTATGAAAATCATCCCCTGTTTGCAACCTGCGAAAATAAAACCTTTTATCAGGATACTAACTTTTTTTCTGTCGAAGGTGGGGATATCCTGGTTCTCAGCCCGAAAGTTGTTGCAGTGGGTTGCAGCGAGCGTACTGCTGTACAGGGAGTTGAAGAGCTGGCCAAAAACCTTTTTAATGCGGACTTGGGCATTGAAAAAGTACTGGCCGTAAAAATTCCCAATAATCGCGCCTTTATGCATTTAGATACTGTTTTCACGATGGTGGATTATGATAAATTTATTGTCTACCCTGGTATTCTAGAACAAATTGAAACCGTCGTTATGACACCAGGCGGCAAAGACTATCTTCTTTATGAGTGGGCGGACAGCCTCAAAGAAGCGCTTAAATCGGTTCTGGAGCTGCCGGCCATTAATCTGATTGAAAGCGGTGGCGGCAACCCGGTTGCCGCCGCCCGAGAGCAATGGAATGACAGCACCAATACCCTGGCGATTGCCCCCGGTGTGATTGTCGCGTATGAACGGAATGAACGTTCCAATGAGGTGCTCTGTGATAATGGCATTGAAGTCATTGGGATTGAAGCCTCAGAGCTGGTGCGTGGTCGCGGCGGTCCCCGATGCATGACCATGCCTCTGTATCGAGATTCATTTTAGTCAGTCAAATTATGAAGAAGAATATTTTCCTTGTGAAATAGACTGAATATCAGTTAAAATATAGATAAAAGAAGTGATAAACGGAGGAAGCGCTATGAATTTAAAAGGACGTCATCTTTTGACGCTAAAGGATTTTACCCCAGAGGAAATACAGTATCTAATTGATTACGCGGCAGAGTTAAAAGCAAAGAAAAAATCGGGTGAGGTGGGAAATCTTCTTAAAGGAAAAAATATTGTGCTTCTTTTTGAAAAAACATCAACACGAACCCGTTGCGCTTTTGAAGTGGCAGCTTTTGATGAAGGAGCAAACGTCACATTTTTAACGAATAGTCAAATGGGCAAGAAGGAATCCATTGAGGATACCGCAAAGGTGTTAGGTCGCTTTTATGATGGCATCGAATTCCGGGGTTTTCAGCAGGAAACCGTGCAGATATTAGCGGACTGTTCCGGCGTACCGGTATGGAACGGACTGACGGATACTGACCATCCGACTCAAATATTAGCGGATATGCTGACTGTTCAGGAAAATTTTGGCGAGCTCAAAGGCCGTCGACTGGTGTTTGTTGGAGATGCCAGAAATAATATGGGCAACTCATTGATGATCGGATGCGCAAAATTGGGAATGCATTTTGTGGCAGTGGCACCGGAAGTCCTTTTCCCGGAACAAGGCTTAGTGGCAGAAATGCGAACCTTGTGCAAAACTACCGGAGGATCGATTACCCTGAGTACGGATATTAAAGCCGGTGTGAAGGGTGCGGATGTGATCTATACCGATGTTTGGGTTTCGATGGGTGAAGAGGATCAAATGGCGGAACGGATTAAATTATTGTCACCCTATCAGGTCAATATGGAAATGATTAAGGCAACAGAAAATGATAATGTAATCTTCCTTCATTGTCTGCCGGCCTTTCACGATTTAGAAACCAATGTTGCTCAAGAAGTCAAAGAAAAATTTGGATTAAGTGAAATGGAAGTGACGGATGAAGTCTTCAGAAGCAGGCACTCGGTTGTCTTCGATGAAGCGGAGAATCGGATGCATACGATCAAGGCGGTAATGTGTGCCTCTCTGGTTGGCTAAAATATTCCCCTGTATTCACTAGAATCATCGCCAGGAGATTAAGAAATTATGGAAATTAAAAATATTAGGAAGTTGCAAAACGGTTCAGATGTACGGGGCATTGCGATTGCTGGAGTTCCTGGAGAAACCGTTAATTTCACCCAGGAAATGGTCATGAAAATCGCCTTTTCCTTTGCCATCTGGCTAGAGAATAAATTGGCAAAAAAAGCGCCGCTAAGTATCGCCGTGGGGCGGGATAGCCGCATTTCCGGGTCGCACTTTGCCCAGGCCGTGGCGCTGGGATTGGTGTGCAAAGGAAATAAGGTCTATCAATGCGGCATTGCCACCACCCCGGCAATGTTCATGACCACGGTAGATCCGGTCCTGAATACGGACGGTGCGATGATGGTAACGGCCAGCCATCTGCCTTACAATCGGAATGGGCTTAAGTTTTTCACCAAAGAGGGCGGCTTGAATAAAGAAGATATTGCCGAAATCCTGGAACTGGCAGAAACAGTCGAAACATCGTTTACTCCCGGGGGGCAGGCCGTCGACTACGATTTCATCCCCTCTTATGCAAAAAATATTGTAGAATTGATCCGTGAAAAAACAAAGCAAGAGCAGCCGTTAGCCGGGAGTCATATCGTCGTCGATGCCGGTAACGGAGCCGGCGGATTTTTTGCCGAACAGGTTCTGCAACCATTAGGGGCCGATACAAAAGGAAGTCTCTATCTTGATCCGGATGGGAATTTTCCCAATCATGTTCCGAATCCAGAAGATCCACAAGCCATTGAACACATCACCAAAGCGGTTTTAGATAATCAGGCGGATATGGGGATTATTTTTGATACCGATGTGGATCGGGCCGCGATTATTGATCAAAAGGGAAATGCCATTAACCGAAATGGATTTATTGCCTTTATTGCAAGCCTGTTGTTGAAGGATTATCCGGGATCAACAATTGTGACCGATTCCATTACTTCGACCGGGTTAACTGAGTATATTCAAAATTTAGGGGGGAAACATCACCGCTTTAAACGCGGCTATAAAAATGTCATTAACGAAGCTATTCGTTTAAATGAAGCCGGAGTTGAAACACATTTAGCGATGGAAACCAGCGGACACGGAGCCATCAAAGAAAATTATTTTCTGGATGACGGTGCGTATCTTGTTACCCTGGCACTCATAAAGTTTGCCGAACTTCATCAGTCCGGAAAACCGATCAGTTCTTTTTTAGAGGGCATGAAGGAACCGCAAGAAGCAAAAGAAATTCGTTTTAAGATCGCAGTTGAAGATTTTAAGGCATATGGGGCAAAGGTGCTGGAAGAATTTAAAATCTTTGCAGCAAGTCAGCCGGGCTGGACGTTGGTCGAACCTAATTATGAAGGGGTTCGGGTAAGCTGTGATGAAACGGCTGGAAATGGCTGGTGTCTGCTCAGAATGTCCCTTCATGATCCCATTATGCCACTCAATATTGAATCCGACGCGGTTGGCGGATGCGACGTTATCCAAACAACGTTGATGGCATATTTAGAGCAATTCGAGGCTTTGAAACAATAGCAATGATCATTGAAGTTAGATGAAGTAAGATATAGTCAGCAAAAAACCGCAACAGGGGTAAAAGTCCTGTTGCGGTTTTTATTTTTGCGCCGATTAATCATCAGGCTCCAGCCGGGAAACAAAGTCATCAATCAAATCCATATGTTGGGACATGGCCATCGCGGCTTTAAGGGGATCATGGCTTTGAAAAGCCTGGAGAATAATGTGATGCTGCTGGTCGATGAGTGGGCCTCTGTGGGGATCGTCAAGGATGGCGATGCGAATATCTTTGATCAGAGCTTCAATCAGAGAAGCGGATGACAAAAGGACATTTTTAATCATGATATTTTCAGAAGCCATGGCAATTTCATAATGGAAACGCTTGTCCAATTCAGCCCGAATGGATTCATCGGTTTCGGTTTCAATTGCCTGACAAATTTTTTCAATCTTTTCATAGCGCTCAGGAGTCATATGTTTGGCAGCCAGTTTAGCAGATTCGGTTTCCAGGGCGCGCCGGAGTTCCTGAATCTGACTGATTTTGGCTTTACTCAGCCAGAACATAATGGTCAAGGGCTGGGTTAGGGTATCTTCATAATCGACGGCAATGAAGTTGCCTTCTCCCTGTTGGCATCGCACCAGACCAATCATTTCCAGGGCCCGTATGGCTTCCCGGATGGTTGCTCTTGAAACGCCTAACTGTTCTGCCCACTGTCGTTCAGAAGGAAGACGGTCGCCGCTTTTCAAATTTCCCTCGATAATGTTGTCTTTGATTTGCTCGAGGATTTGCAAATATATTTTTTTTTGTTCGATTTCTTTAAACATATAAACACATCATTTCATTTTATTTGCTCATATCATCATGATAGCAGCTTGTTGTATTATTATCGCAGAAGAAAATTTTTATAGATTTCAATGCTTGTTTTATTGTAGCACAGAGATTTTTAAATGCAAAATCATAAAAATATAAAAAAAATAATGAAAACGTTATTTTAATACTTGACAAGAATTTACGAAAAGAATATAATGGTAACAGGTTGGTGGTCAGACCACTGACCAATAGCAAAATTTTATCAAAGAGATTTTATCAGAGTGATTTTAATGGAGGGTAAGAATGAAAATACTGGTTTGTATTAAACAGGTTCCTGGAACATCCAATGTGGAAGTCGATCCAGTGACTGGTGTCCTGATTCGTGATGGGGTTGAATCAAAAATGAACCCTTATGATTTGTATGCTTTAGAAACCGCATTCCGGCTGAAAGAACAATTAGGCGGGACCATTACCACCTTGACG
Source organism: Acetobacterium tundrae (assembly GCF_008086615.1). GTDB lineage: Bacteria > Bacillota > Clostridia > Eubacteriales > Eubacteriaceae > Acetobacterium > Acetobacterium tundrae. Next base: position 55,585 of record NZ_RXYB01000015.1, on the reverse strand, counting down.
ATGGGGCCGATGCAGAGTAAAGAAGTATTATTAGAGTCTTTTTATATGGGTGCAGATGAAGGCTGTTTATTATCAGACCGGAAATTTGGCGGCGCGGATGTGGTTGCAACAAGCTACACACTTGCCCAGGGAGTTAAAAGACTTGGAGATTTTGATCTCATCGTTTGTGGAAAGCAAACCACCGACGGCGATACCGCTCAGGTTGGACCAGAAATGGCCGAGTTTTTAGGAATCCCACATATTACAAATGTCATTAAGATTTTATTGGCAGATGAAAAAGGCTTGACTTTACAGATGAACATGGATGATTCGATTGAAATCCAACGGATTCCATACCCCTGTCTGATTACCGTGGACAAGGATATTTACACCCCACGCTTACCCTCGTACAAGCGGAAAATGGCAATTACAGAAAATCCTGAAATAAAAATTCTGACGTTAAAAGATATGTATGACACCGATGAAAAAAAATATGGATTAAGCGGATCAGCCACTCAGGTTGAACGTATTTTTCCGCCGGAAAGCAATGTTGAAAAAACGAGCTTTGCCGGAGATGGCAAAACCCTGGCGAAAACTTTATTTGGAATTTTGTCAGAGAAAAAATATTTAGGCTAGAAAGGAAAAAAATCATGGCAGGAATAAAAATAATTAAAGAAAACGCAGGTCGAGAGATCTATGAAGCACTGACAGAGATTTGTCCTTTCGGAGCCTTCAGTTATGAAAATGATAAACTTGAAGTGACGGCCGCCTGTAAGATGTGCAAAATGTGTTTGAAAAAAGGACCGGAAGGCATTCTCATTCTTGAAGAGGACGAGAAAGTCGCCATTGACAAGGATTTATACCGGGGAATTACGGTCTATGTGGATCATATCGAAGGAAAGGTTCACCCCGTCACATTAGAACTGATTGGAAAAGCCCGAGAACTCGCAAAGGTTACTAATCATCCGGTTTATGCTTTGTTAATGGGAACCAATATTAAGAAGCCGGCAGAGGAACTTTTGAATTACGGCGTCGATAAGGTTTTTGTGTATGATGAACCGGAATTAAAGCATTTTGTAATCGAACCCTATGCTAATGCATTTGAAGATTTTATTGAAAAAATAAAACCATCTTCCATCTTGGTGGGCGCAACCAATGTCGGCCGTTCGCTGGCTCCGCGAGTAGCAGCCCGCTACCGCACCGGCCTGACTGCTGATTGTACGATTTTAGAAATGAAAGAAAATACCGATTTGGTACAGATCCGTCCGGCTTTTGGCGGAAATATTATGGCCCAAATTGTTACCGAAAATAATCGTCCCCAGTTTTGCACTGTTCGCTATAAAGTGTTTAACGCGCCTGAATTTGTGAAAGATCCTTGGGGAACCATTGAAATAATGGAAATCGAAAAAGAAAAACTGATTTCATCCATTGAAGTCCTGGAAGTGATCAAAAAAGAAAAAGGACTGGATATTTCTGAGGCTGATACCATTGTGGCTGTCGGCCGAGGGGTAAAAAGCGAAAAAGATTTGGACATGATTAATGAATTTGCTGAAAAAATTGGCGCTGTCGTGGCCTGTACCAGACCCGGAATTGAAGCCGGCTGGTTTGACGCAAAGCTTCAAATTGGGCTTAGCGGCCGAACGGTAAAACCAAAGCTGATTATTGCCCTTGGTATTTCCGGGGCAGTACAGTTTGCTGCCGGGATGCAAAATTCCGAATACATCATTGCCATTAACAATGATCCCAAGGCACCCATTTTTAATGTTGCCCACTGTGGGATGGTCGGTGATCTGTATGAGATACTGCCGGAACTGTTAAAAATGATCGAAGCATCGGAAACAATAAAAGAGCAGGAAATAACCGAGCCTGAAGAAAGGATGGCAGTATAAGATGGATTATAAAAAAGTCACAGCCGCGGATATCGTTTTTTTAAAGGAACTGATTCCGGCTGAACGCATTTTTGTTGGCGCAGAAATTGGCGAAGATTTCAGCCATGATGAGTTGGCAACCATTCATTCTTATCCAGAAGTTTTGATTAAGGTGAAATCGACGGAAGAGATTTCAAAAATCATGAAATTCTCCTATGATCATAATATTCCAGTGGTCGTGCGGGGTTCCGGTACGGGTTTGGTGGGCGCTTGCGTTCCTTTATTCGGCGGAATCATGCTGGAAACCACCCTGATGAACAATATTCTCGAGCTGGATACGGAAAATCTGACGGTAACGGTCGAACCAGGGGTACTCCTGATGGAACTGTCAAAATTTGTGGAAGAAAGTGATCTTTTCTACCCACCGGATCCCGGCGAAAAATCGGCGACGATAGCCGGAAACATCAGTACGAATGCCGGCGGGATGCGGGCCGTAAAATATGGGGTCACCCGGGACTATGTCCGCGGGCTGACGGTGGTACTTTCCAACGGCGAAATTATTGAGTTGGGTGGAAAAATTGTTAAGAACAGCTCGGGCTACAGCTTGAAAGATTTGGTTATTGGTTCCGAAGGAACACTATGTGTCATCACCGAAGCCATACTGAAGCTTTTACCGTTGCCTAAAAAGACCCTGAGCTTATTGATTCCCTTTGACAATATTGGGGCCGCTGCCGGAATTGTGCCAAAGATCATCAAATCCAAAGCGATTCCCACAGCGATTGAATTTATGGAACGGCAAACGATTTTATTTGCTGAAGAATTCCTGGGCAAAAAATTCCCGGATTCCAGCAGCAACGCCTATATCCTCCTAACTTTTGATGGCAATACAAAAGAACAGGTAGAAGCCGAGTATGAAGTGGTGGCTAATCTCTGCTTGGCAGAAGGTGCCAAGGATGTCTTTATTGTCGATACCGATGAACGGAAAGATTCCGTTTGGTCGGCCCGGGGCGCTTTTTTAGAAGCAATCAAGGCGTCTACTACTGAAATGGATGAATGTGATGTGGTGGTGCCAAGAAATCGAATCGCTGAATTTATTGAATTCACCCATGACTTAGCAAAAGAAATGGATCTGCGGATTCCGAGTTTTGGACATGCCGGAGATGGAAATCTTCATATCTATGTATGTCGGGACAAACTGGGCCAGGAAGAATGGAATGCAAAACTTGACGAAGCGATGGGTCGCATGTATGCAAAAGCACTCACATTCCATGGCTTGGTTTCCGGAGAACACGGCATCGGCTATGCCAAACGGCAGTATCTTCTAAACGACTTTGGAACTGAACATCTGGCTTTAATGGCCGGAATCAAACAAACCTTTGATCCTAAAAACCTACTCAATCCTAAAAAAGTATGTCAGATGTAGGTGGAGTATGAATGATATTGTACTTTTCTGCATCGCATTAATTCCGGTATTATGGCTGATTGTTTCGCTGGGGATCTTAAAGATCCCCGGACACAAAGCCTGTCCCATTGCTTTGGTCATTACCATTGTATTAAGTTTGTTGGTATGGAAAATGCCGGTGGCGGATAGTCTTACCGCGGCGTTGGAAGGCGGCGCAATGGCCATCTGGCCGATCATGCTGATCATTGTCGCGGCTGTTTTCACTTATAATCTGGTCACACATACTGGCGGAATGGAAACGATTAAAAAAATGATGACCACTGTTTCCACTGATCAACGGATATTGGTATTGATTATTGCCTGGGGCTTTGGCGGATTTTTAGAAGCCATTGCTGGGTTTGGAACAGCCGTAGCCATTCCGGCCAGCATTCTGGCAGCACTTGGGTTTAACCCAGTGTTTGCCGCAATTATTTGTTTGATTGCCAACACGACCCCAACCGCTTTTGGGGCGATCGGTTTACCGGTGAGTACGCTGGCGCAGGTAACCGGACTTAATGTAAACGATCTTTCCTTCACCATTGCGATTCAGCTTTTTATTATGATTGTCGTGGTGCCGTTTGTTCTGGTTATGTTCACGGGCAAAGGAATTAAAGGACTTAAAGGTGTTTTCTGGATCACCCTTTTTTCCGGCATCTCTTTTGCATTACCGCAAATATTTGTGGCAAAGTTTTTAGGGGCCGAGTTACCGGCAATTGTGGGATCTGTCTTATGCATGGCGGTAACCATATTTATTGCCAAGGTCTTTTATAAAGATACCGCAGCAAAGGATCAGGAGAAAATTGATCTAAAAACGGCGGTGATGGCGTGGCTGCCATTCATATTGGTGTTTGTGATCATTATTCTTTGTTCCTCATTATTTCCGGCGATTAATGGTGCTTTGTCACAGGTTAAAACATCAGTGCAGATCTACACCGGCCCACATGGAAAACCTTTTACATTCCTTTGGCTGGCAACGCCCGGAACCCTGATTATTTTTGCCACCTACCTGGCGGGTCTGATCCAGGGCGTGAAATTTGGGGTAATCAGTAAAATTCTCGGAAACACCGTTAAGCAGATGCTTAAATCGGCGATAACCATTATATCAATTGTCGCATTGGCCAAAGTGATGGGTTATAGTGGCATGATTGGTATCATCGCAACTATTTTAGTCTTGCTAACGGGAAGTTACTATCCCTTGATTTCGCCGTTTATCGGAGCGATGGGGACTTTTGTAACCGGCAGTGATACATCAGCCAACGTTCTTTTTGGCGGGCTTCAGGTGGAGGCGGCCAAGGCCATCGGGATTAGTCCCTATTGGTTGGCAGCAGCTAATACAGCCGGCGCCACCGCTGGGAAGATGATTTCACCGCAAAGCATTGCCGTGGCAACGGCGGCGACTGGAATTATTGGCAGCGAGGGAAAAATATTACAGACCACCCTTAAAGTTTGTCTGGCTTATGTTGTTGTGATTGGGTTGGTTGTCTATTTTGGAGCACCGCTCATCGAAGGCCTTTTGAGTACCTTCGGTTAGAATTTTAATTAAAAAAATATGAATTATTTCAATGAAATAAAGGGCATTAGGGGAGAACGCTTTCCTCTGATGTCTTTCTTTTAAAAGAAAGAAGGAAAAAATGATGAAAATAAGTTTGCCTTATGGAAAAGAAAAGCTAACTGCAGATTTAGACGAGTCCATCTTAAATGGCGTTCTGGTATCACAAATTGAGAATTATGATCCGCAAAAATCACAAATTGAATTAGTCAAAGAAGCTTTGTTAAATCCGGTCGATTCCCCAGGACTCAGAGAACTAGCCAAAGGAAAGAAGAAAGTCGTGATTATTGCCAGTGATCATACCCGACCAGTCCCCAGCAAGATCATTATGCCATTGATGCTGGCGGAAATTCGCGAGGGCAATTCCGATGCCGAAATTACCATCCTCATTGCCACCGGCTTTCATCGATTAACTACCAAAGAAGAAATGATTCAGAAATTTGGATCGGCAATTGTTGAAAAAGAAAAAATTGTGGTTCATGATTCTGGTGCTGTCGACAGCCTGGTAAAGATCGGGATTTTACCGTCAGGCGGCGAGCTGATCATTAATCAGTTAGCCGAAGAAGCTGATTTGCTTGTTTCTGAAGGCTTCATCGAACCGCATTTTTTTGCTGGGTTTTCCGGAGGCAGAAAAAGTGTGCTGCCGGGAATCGCCAGCCGGGTCACCGTGCTAGCCAATCACTGCGGGGAATTTATCGCTCATCCCAAGGCCCGAACCGGATGCATTGAGGGAAACCCGCTTCATACCGACATGCTTTATGCCGCAAGAGCCGCCAAGCTGGCTTTTGTCGTTAATGTGGTCATTAATTCTGAAAAAAAAGTGATCCAGGCGGTGGCCGGTGATTGCGGCAGCGCCCATGCAAAGGGGTGTGAGTTTTTAAAAAGTCTCTGCAGAGTTAAGGCAATCCCCAGCGATATTGTCATCACCTCCAACGGCGGCTATCCTCTGGACCAAAACATCTACCAGGCTGTTAAAGGGATGACGGCGGCGGAAGCAGCCGTGAAGCCGGGGGGCGTTATTATTATGCTGGCAAAGTCAAATGATGGCCATGGGGGCGAGTCTTTTTTCAACACCTTTAAAGATGAGAAAAATATTGAGGCAATGTCAGAACGCTTTGAAAAAACACCAAGAAATGAAACCATTCCCGATCAGTGGGAAGCTCAGATTCTGGCACGAATTCTGTTAAAAGCGAAAGTCATCTATATTTCTGCGGCACCGGAAGCAATGATCCGCGAGTTTCAGATGACACCAGCAAAAGATTTAGCAGAAGCATTGTCAATCGCCCGAGAATACCTGAATAATGATCAGGCAAGAATAACGGTTATTCCGGATGGGGTAGCGGTGATTGTTGAATAAAGAGAAATTACTAAAGTGCAGTTATATTCTGGCTGTTTTAGATAGTGGATATAACTGAGAACATCTGTAGACAGTTTGCGGAAATGAATTTAGCGTTTTAATTGGTTTCATAAGCCTTATTAAACCAACAGTAAATACAAATATCCAAACTATATGCCCTGTAACTTCTATTTGAAAATATTCAATAAGGATTACAGGGATTTTTGTATTAATAAGTTTTCATCGTTTCATAAAAATGATTTATTAACGATCACATTTCATTCTGATAAATTTCAAAAATCAAATAATGAGCATTTGATTTTATTGCATTATTGTAGAATAATTTTGTTGAATTATTTTGACATTTCAAATATTGAGGTGTATTCTTTTAAAATGAGGAGGTATTCACAATGAAAATATTTTCATATTCAGTAAAAGTTTATGTATTAAAAGACATTCATTACACTGCCTTAATGCAAAAACTTTGTGATTTAATCGATTCCTGTTTTGATGATAATCCTGACCGATTAAATTGGCATTCAGCAAACCAATTCAAAAATTATTCATTTTCTGGTTTAACACCGTTGGAGAAAAACAAAAACTATTGTGAAGGTAAGATTTATTCTTTTTCACTGAGAACAACAGATGAAAAATTAGGTTTGTTTTTTAACAATAGACTTGAAAACGCTTACTCATCAAATTTAAAAGTTTTGACCATTGAATCCAAAGTATTACCTCATGTACAACTCTCCAAAATTTACTCAATCACTCCTGTAGTCCTAAAAACCGAAGGCGGCTATTGGCGAACTGCATTAACTTTTGAGGATTTTGAACGTCGATTGAAAGAAAATCTGATTAAAAAATACAATGCTATGTCTCATACAAAAATGAATGAAAATTTTCAGCTGTTTAATCATATTAAATTTGATAATCAAAAACCAATTTCGACTGCTTATAAAGACATTAATCTTTTAGGTGATAAGTTGACTTTAATGCTGGAGAATAACCCGTCAGCCCAGGAACTTGCTTATGTCGCAATAGGAAGTGGCATTGGCGAAATGGGTTCCCGAGGTTTTGGTTTCTGCAATTATAAATTCATCTAGGAGGTGATGCTATGCTGAAAGATTGTATTGATATCTTTGAAAAAAAGTATAATCAAGCTGGTGATGCTCTAATTACCGATAATTATACCCTTGATCCGGGAACTTATATTTTAGTCGATAAACAAGGTCAGATTGTAGATCAGAAAAACGTAGAGAAGAATATGGATAATGCCATTGGTTTGGATGAATTCATCCAACGGGATTATTTATCTAAATTGATAAGTATGAACAAACCCATTGACAACAAAAAGGTCATCCACAGTAATAATTATTTGAGCTTTTGGATTAAAAAAGAGAGCATCAAACCTGACACCCAAGGTCAAACCAAATTATCGTTTGAAATCATAGAAAACTACTATAACATTTTGAAAAATCCTCGATTGAAATATAAAGGAAAAAGTCTTGAACTTTATGAAGATTTTGAAACATTCAAAAAAGAACCGAATTCCAACAATCTTGATTTTTGCGAATCATGGATAAAAGAAAATATTTTTGAATTAATGGAAAATCAATGCATCAAAGCGGATAAAAGTTATCTTAAGATATTTTTTCAGTACGAGACTGATGTGTATCTCAAAGAAAGTCAGAGATATATACTCCCAAATATTTACAATACGACTGATTATAACATTGTAATGAATAGCCAGATTTTTGGTCTTCCCAATAATAATATGGGGATGAATGCCAAAAAACCTTATCTGGAAAATAAGGGGCGAATAAAGAGTAAAATTCCATATTTAATTTCAACGGAGAATGTCTATCTGCAAAAAAAATTCTTTGACTACCTTTTTAACTACGCCAATCAGGGAAAAACAAATATCTACTTTAGTACCGATGACAACGATCCAGAACAGATTTACACATACAAAAACAGTCACTGTCATGTGAAAAAACTAAATGGATATTTTTTGCGTATTCAGAAGGGGATGGAATTAGAAATCCAGGATTATGATCTGATAACCGGTTATTCCCCTGATATAGAACCTTTTACATTGCGGCAGGTTATTCCGATTCCTAAGAATTCAAATTCAGATCTGGTCTATAGTGATTATATCAAACGTGAAGAAATTCAAAAAATGATCAATGATGTTTTTTTTAAAAAGGTTCTGATCAAAAATTATTTTATCGATGCCAATGAAATTAAACTCAATGATTTTCGGGTCAAAGAAGAACTGTTACGTTGCCGAAGCGGCTTTTTTTCATGGTTCTACAAGGGTGATTCCAGGGTTATCAAAAACATATTCCCAAAGAGTTCGCTAGAAATTGTGAAGAATTCAATCGGAAATAATTTCTTTTACAAAGCGATTGAACAATTTAATGTCCGCGATGCATTTATCACATATTTTGAAGGAGGAAAAAGTATGGCAGATCAATTAATTCCTATTAGAGAAGGACTAAGAATAAAGATCAACACCGAAGGCGAACATTCCATTGAAAATGATTTAGAGTATTACTATGCAGTGGGGCAACTCTCAAATTATTACGTGTCGAAAAATAAAACATCCAAATTGAATCACTCTCTAGTTAATCCGATTTTGAATTGCAAAACAGATTTAAAACTGAAAGATTTACTAAAACGATTTTTTATTAAATACAATTATGATATTAAACCCGGTCGGAGATTTGGAAATATTCAAAGTATGATTTTTTCTTATATTCCTGATGGGTCAATTAATGATACCGTATTAATTGCGGGCTATCTAAGCCCTAATTTGCTTTACGAATCAAATAAGGAAAAACAGGAGGACAAAAGTAATGTTAAATAGTCGAATTTATGGTGTGCTGGGAATAAAATCCTTGATGTCCAATTGGAATGCTGACTTTACCGGTTTTCCTAAATCAATTTCAACAGGGGAAGTTTTTGGCAGCGACAAGGCGTTAAAATATCCAATGAAGCGCATGTGGGAAGAACAAAAAGAAAAAGTGATTTACCTCAAATCTTTTAAAACCGAAGAAGTAAAGAAAAAGGGGGAACCGGATGCCATTAAAGTAAGACCCAAATCATTGAAAGAACGATATGAAGAAATTTTTGATGTTAAAAATTTAAAAGACGAACGGGATAGCAAGAAAGTCCTGAAAAATCTTTTTACAGCGATTGACATTAAAAATTTTGGGGCGACTTTTGCTGAAGAAGGAAATAATCTTTCCATTACCGGCGCCGTACAGATTACCCAGGGTTTTAATAAATACGAAGGTCATAATGTCGAAGAACAGCAGATTTTATCACCTTTCAGGGATAGTACAAAGGATGACGCCGAGCAATCCACTCTAGGTACAAAAATTGTCAGCAACGAAGCTCATTACTTCTATGGCTTTGCGATCAATCCAACGGTATACCATAACTTTATTGAAATGGGTGTCACCGAGGGTTATACCCAGGAAGATTATGAAAAATTCAAATCGGCTTCTTTGATTGCCGCCACCGCCTATAATACCAATGCAAAGGTAGGGTGTGAAAATGAATTTGGGCTGTTTGTAGAAACGGAGCCAGAGCTTTACTTTCCGGATCTGGCCCAATATATTACGTATGAAAAAGATGCTGGTGAAAAAGGTGTGATCAATTTAGGTATGGCTGATTTGTTTAATGACTTTGGCAGCCGCATCCAGACCATTGAAATTTATTACAATCCTTATACGACGATTCTAAAAGGAGAATTAAACAAAGCAAATATTTTTAATATCTTTACCAAAGAAGAGGTTTAATCATGGAAACACTCACGTTTAAGCTCAGTGGTAACACCGCCTTTTTCAAGCAGCCTGATGTTAACACCTATCTGTATTATACTTACGGTAACATACACAAAATTGCATTATTAGGACTATTTGGAAGCATTCTAGGCTTAAATGGATACAACCAACAGAAAAAAAACGAGGATTATCCGGAATTCTATCAAAAATTAAAGACTCTCAAAATCGCGATTTGTCCTTTAAATGACCAGGGTTACATACCTAAAAAAGTACAAGTCTTTAATAATTCTGTCGGTTATTATAATAAAGATAAACAAGATAAGCCTTGTAATCTCATTGTTAAGGAACAGTGGCTGGAAAAACCAGTCTGGCAAATATATCTGCTTCTTGACGGCTTGAATGAATCATTATTGCTTCAATCATTAAAAAAGAGAATGGTTGAAAAACGTTTTGTTTATCTACCGTATCTTGGCAAGAATGATCATTATGCCAATATCGAAGCAATTGCCGTTCATCCAATTATAAGGACAATGACGGAAACACCAATTATTATTGATAGCTTTTTCCCAAAAAAAACGGGGGAATTGATCCCCAAAAGAGGATTGGGAAAAAAAGAACCGGACTTTAAATATGAAGAGCGATTGCCGATTGCATTGGAATCCGTTTGTAACCAATACGTAACCGAATCATTGATTTTTACCAACATCCCCGTGAAATTGAATCAAGATTTCCCAGTTTATGAAGTAAATGGAAAAAACCTGATGTACTTATAGGAGCTGCCATGATTTTTGATCACATACCATTATTTGACTTCAATCATTACTTTGATACCAGCAAACCATTTTATGCTCATCTCAAAACAAATGAGGATACCTTGAACTATGAAACATTAGAGGCACATCTGGGCCTCACGCTTGACTATTTAGAAAAACTCTGGGAAGCGAAAAAATTGGATAATGTTTTTGAAAATTTTGAACGCAGTCTCGTTGATAACCTCTCAGCTTCCGCAATTCTTTTATGGCGAGAGCTATTTTATAATGCTATTTATACCCACGATTTAGGAAAAACAAATCCTAATTTTCAAGTCCAAAAAATGTCAAATGAAAATCACGAAAAAACGATGTCAAACAATTCGAACCATTCCTTCTTTTCGGCGCTGATTTATTGTAATCACTATTTAGAGAAAATTATGAATTTTGATGGGGAAGATCAGGAACGCCTGTTTTTTTCTTTGGTTTTCAACAGTTTTATCATCAGTAAACATCACGGATATCTTGGTGGCTTTCAGGATTTTTTATCAAAACTTAGTTCAGAATTATTCAGTTCTGAAAATGAACATTGCGTTTATTATCGCGAGTTGTTCGGCCAAATCCCTCAAAGCAACACGGATATCGGTGATTATTTTGAGGTTGTCCTGCAGGACCTTAAAAACAAAGCCCTCTGGAAATCCATTTCATGGATTATTTATGGACGTTTTCTTTATGGCCTCCTGGTTTCCTGTGATTTTTATGCGACATCTGATTTTATGAATAAGCCGGTTGAGAATTTCGGTGTCATCGATGATATAAAAAAGTACCGTGCTGCGTTTAACAGTACACCAATATATGAAACTATTCAGCATTATCAGCAAAGCAAATTTGAAAAATGTGATGATCCCTTTATTGGAAATGAAATCAATCGATTAAGATGTGAGCTTTTTTTAGAAGCAGAAGAAGGGCTCACGCATAACTCAGAAGAATTGATATTCTTTTTAGAAGCACCCACCGGCAGCGGCAAGACAAACACTTCCATCAATCTTGCATTAAAACTGTTGGAGGCAGATTCAAGGCTTAGTAAAATCACCTATGTGTTTCCCTTTAATACCCTCGTAGAGCAAACCAGAGAGAGTTTGGAAGCCGCATTTAATTACGATCGTTCAATTCTGGAAGGGATTACAGTCGTCAATGGAGTGACAGCTATTAAAAAGGTCAAAGCAAATAGTGACTTGGCCGAAGGCGAATGGGATATCAACGACAATAAGGATCGTGTCGATTACGAGCAGTCACTACTTGGTCGTCAGTTCTTACACTATCCGCTGATCTTAACTACTCATGTCAATTTCTTTAATACCCTATTTGGTACCAATCGGGAAGAAGTCTTTCCATTGGCTCATCTCGCAAACAGTGTGATCATACTTGACGAAATTCAAAGCTATCGAAATGATTTGTGGAAGGAAATTATTCTGTTTCTTCAGGACTATGCGAAACTATTAAATATGCGGATTATTATCATGTCTGCAACCCTGCCGGATTTGGGTAAATTAAGTTTGGAAACCACGCCTCGAATTCCAAGCTTGATTAAAGATTCGAGTGTTTTTTATCAACATCCATTATTTAAAAACCGTGTAAATCTCGATTTCTCATTGCTTGATTATGACAAAGAGTCAGTGCTCGAAAAGCTCCTGGAAAAAATAATCGCAACGAGTCTTGAGTTAGCAAATAATCCCGAATATTCAGGCTTTAAAAATAAATTGCTAGTAGAATTTATTTTTAAGACGACGACTCTGGAATTTTTCGAATTGCTTCAGAAAACAATGAATGAGAGAGGCATGGATAGACAGGTGTTGTGCATTACTGGGGATGATAATAAGGCGGAACGAAAGCGTATCATAGACAAAATAAAATCAGGAGAGAATCTTATTTTAGTGGCAACACAAGTTATTGAAGCCGGAGTCGATATTGATATGGATATGGGTTTCAAGGATGTATCGCTTTTCGATGCAGAAGAACAATTCTTGGGTCGAATTAATCGGTCCTGTAAGAAAAAAGGATCAAAAGTATTCTTTTTCAACTATAACAATGCAGATCGGCTTTATCCTAATGATTTTCGAAAGCAGGAAAAGCTTACAATTAAAAACGAAGAGATGCAAAAAATCTTAATTGCAAAAGATTTTTCGACCTATTATGATGTAGTTTTAAGTGAGATTAATACAGCAAAAGAGGCTAACAATGAGGCGAATATTGAAAAATTTGCCAGGGAAACGTTATGGAATTTTGACTATCCTGAAATTCAAAAACATATGCAACTCATTGATGAGAATAATCGGGAAGTGTCAGTGTTTATCTATCAGGTTCTTGAAGACTTTGACGGAAATATGATAGATGGTTATGAGCTTTGGTCTGACTACAAAACGCTACTGGAGGTTACAACATTAAACTATGCTGAAAAACGGGTGCGCCTCTCGGAATTTTCTGAAAAGATGTCCTATTTTATTTATCAAATTCCAAAATTTCAATTCGAGCACGAAGGACAAATCGGAGAGCTTTTTCTATGTAGACGAGATGATTCTTTTTTTCCGAATGGGAAATTCGATCGAAAGGCATTTGAAAAAGTTAAATCAGACAAACTTTTTCTATAAAGGAGGATTTTATGGGCGCGACAGGTACATTGATTAATTATTATTTCCACTGCAAACGCCAGTGTTGGCTGCATGGAAACCGGATCAATCTTGAAGATAATAGCGAGGACGTAAAAATAGGAAAGGCTTTACACGAAGTGAAAGCATCTGAAGGGCAGGAAACAGAAATTGCGGTTGAAAACATTAAGATTGATAAAATCACTAGGGATTATCTCGTAGAAATCAAAAAATCAGATACGGATTATGAGGCTGTTAAATGGCAAGTTCTTTTTTATTTGAATGTTTTGAAACAAAAAGGAATCGAGCGTCGAGGAAAAATAGAATTTATTGAAAAAAATAAAAGCGACCATAAAATATACTATGTTGATTTGGACGATGAAATTGCGGAAAATTTGAAATGCATTGAAAAAGATATGGTATATTTAATCGATCTTCCGACACCCCCACCCTATAAATTTGAAAAGAAATGTATAAAATGCGCCTATTACACCTATTGCTGTATTTAAAGGAGGTACTTTATGGGAAATACACGTTATTTAACATCAATGGGAGATTTAACCAGAAAAGATAATTCGCTTTGCTTTCGTGTTAATGGTAAAAACACCTATATCCCCGTTGAAGGGGTCCGAGAACTTTATTGTTTATCTGAAATAAGTTTAAACAGCAAATTACTGGATTTTCTATCTAAAAATAATATTATTATTCATTTTTTTAATTACTATGAGGGTTACAGTGGTACTTTTTATCCAAAAGAAACTCTTATCAGCGGTCGTCTGTTAGTTGCTCAAGTAAATGCTTCACAAAAAAATCGTATTGATATCGCCAAGAATATTGTCAGAGGGATCGCATGCAATATAGATGAACTGCTCTATCATTATTATAAGCACGATAAAAAAGAAGTAAAAACAACGATTGACTGGATTAGAAAGACATTGCCGGAAAATTTAGAAAAATCACATAATATTAAACAGGTTCTGCAAATTGAAGGTGAATTATGGCAGCGATTTTATGCTGATTTTAAATATTTTTTACCCGAAGATTTTATGATGCATAAGCGAGTAAAACGTCCGCCGGATAATCCCATTAATGCACTGATTTCTTTTGGGAATAGTTTGCTCTATTCCAAAACGATATCAGTTATTTATCAAACACATTTGGATCAGCGGATTAGTTTTCTTCACGAACCCTCAGAAGGACGTTTTTCCCTGAGTCTTGATTTGTGTGAGGTATTTAAGCCAGTTATCGTTTTTAAAACTATTTTTGATCTTGTTAATAATCGCAAACTTCAAGTGGATAAACATTTTGAAAAGAAATTAAACTATTGCATTCTTAATGAAGAGGGTAGAAAAATATTTGTTGCTGCATTTGAGGAACGCCTTGAGAGTATTTTTCAACATCCAAAACTCAAACGTAAAGTAAGCTATCGCACTGCGATTAAGTTGGATTGCTATAAACTCATTAAAGAAATTCTTGAAGGTCAGCAATTCATACCGTTTAATAATAAGGAAAAGCAATAAATTATGGGTAAATCACTTAATTATAACTATGCCTTTGTTTTTTATGATGTGAATGAAAAACGAGTCTACAAAGTTTTCAAAATCTGCAAAAAATATTTAATTCATTATCAGAAGTCGGTTTTCCGTGGTGCGATCACACCTTCAAAGCTAATACAACTCCGCCATGAACTAAAAAGTATTATCAAAATTGATGAAGATTTTGTATGCATCATTAAACTAATCAATGGAGATGTTTTTGAAGAAGAAACTTTAGGTAATAACCAATCTGCGGAAAATCTTTTTCTGTAATTTACTTACCAGGCGTTTTATAAAAAATCATCTTGAAATTCGCATATCAATGCGGATGATTGAACTTTATGATTCAATTCTTTTGATTTTGTAAAAAGGGTGGTAAAATATTATAGAATCCCCTATTATTGAGATTTATTAGACTAAAGCAAATTTAATTTTGCGATTTTACTATAGCCGAACCATAACATAGGATGTTTTTAAATACACTTTTTTCTGGTGCAATAAGTTGATTGAATCGGGCCGAACCATAACATAGGATGTTTTTAAATAATTTAATTCACGGTCGCTGTATGCCTATGACATGGCCGAACCATAACATAGGATGTTTTTAAATCGCTGACTGCCATGCCGGTTGTTAAAACCGTAATCAGCCGAACCATAACATAGGATGTTTTTAAATAAAGGTACTAATCAAGACGGATCGACCTATCTAGGCGCCGAACCATAACATAGGATGTTTTTAAATATAAATTCTCCTGTTGACTTATTTGTGTAATCACCGCCGAACCATAACATAGGATGTTTTTAAATAAATTTGAAATTGTACCCAACGTTGTAGCATCTGAAAGCCGAACCATAACATAGGATGTTTTTAAATATAGCTGATTTAATACCAGTTATACCACCAAGAATAGCCGAACCATAACATAGGATGTTTTTAAATTGTGATTGCCCTCCATGGAAGTATGGATTTGGTTGGCCGAACCATAACATAGGATGTTTTTAAATCCATCACCGGTGATATTTACTTGCATACGCTCGACGAGCCGAACCATAACATAGGATGTTTTTAAATAATTGTTCGCCGGTAACTAAATCTTTTTCCTCTGCGCCGAACCATAACATAGGATGTTTTTAAATGTTTGCTTAACAATTCCGCGAACTCTTCTGTTTCAAGCCGAACCATAACATAGGATGTTTTTAAATCCTAAACGCAGAGCAAAGAGAACAAATCGGGAATGAGCCGAACCATAACATAGGATGTTTTTAAATCGAAAAAGATTATACGTTGCAAGTGCCCTATGCCGCCGAACCATAACATAGGATGTTTTTAAATTTGTTTTTCTCCTTTCGTAAAACGCTATTTTTATAGCCGAACCATAACATAGGATGTTTTTAAATTTGATTATCTTATGTATGCAATCGTCTCTATATATCGCCGAACCATAACATAGGATGTTTTTAAATGTATCAAAACAATATGGGCTGAACATCAATTCTTTAGCCGAACCATAACATAGGATGTTTTTAAATTTTGAGAAATGACATAACCGGTATTGTCGTAAATTGCCGAACCATAACATAGGATGTTTTTAAATAGTCTTATTTAACTAGTAAAAATATTACTGATGTAGCCGAACCATAACATAGGATGTTTTTAAATGTAAATTCACAATTACAAAGTTGTTTTAATAAACAGCCGAACCATAACATAGGATGTTTTTAAATTTTGAAAACCATAAAAGTTCTCCTGGCTGAATTGTGCCGAACCATAACATAGGATGTTTTTAAATAAAATTGCATCATTGGCTATTGCAAATGGAAAAGCAGCCGAACCATAACATAGGATGTTTTTAAATACAATAAACGGTAATTTATCGGGAACACATTTTATTGCCGAACCATAACATAGGATGTTTTTAAATATGCTTTTTCGTTTAACCGGCATTTCTGCTCTAAGGCCGAACCATAACATAGGATGTTTTTAAATTACCCTAATTGTCAAGGTGTTCCGATTGCGTTTGGAGCCGAACCATAACATAGGATGTTTTTAAATACGTATTAGGTATCTTGTTTTGTTTCGCAAGAACTAGCCGAACCATAACATAGGATGTTTTTAAATAAAAGGCTCAAAATACCGGATAAAATGCAAGCGGGCCGAACCATAACATAGGATGTTTTTAAATTGTTACTATTACTCAAAATTTGGCACATGGTAGACGGGCCGAACCATAACATAGGATGTTTTTAAATACCATATAATCTAAATCATCAATTTCATCTTCATAGCCGAACCATAACATAGGATGTTTTTAAATATCTCTCTCTCTTTACACAAAGAGTACATTTGTTTGCCGAACCATAACATAGGATGTTTTTAAATTTGATGCCTGACCATTTGAAAGTACAAAAATAGATGCCGAACCATAACATAGGATGTTTTTAAATAGGTGTACCGATTGCGTTTGGATCGGAGGATGGAGGCCGAACCATAACATAGGATGTTTTTAAATTCCATTAAATCCATTTTCTTTGTTCTTCCAAACAACGCCGAACCATAACATAGGATGTTTTTAAATATGGAATGGAATGTTTAAAAAGCGTTCCATTCCCAACGCCGAACCATAACATAGGATGTTTTTAAATACATCTGAATAACAAACAGTTGGTACGAACGGTACAGCCGAACCATAACATAGGATGTTTTTAAATTGGAAAGCGAATAACGTCCCTAAATTATTGGATGAGCCGAACCATAACATAGGATGTTTTTAAATTCGTAAATTATTAATGTATTCATCTGATCAGGTAACCGCCGAACCATAACATAGGATGTTTTTAAATCAGAGGAAATAATTGAACTGACTGGAACGACATTGGCCGAACCATAACATAGGATGTTTTTAAATACAGCATCACTTACAATCGGAGCATTCAGGACGTTGGCCGAACCATAACATAGGATGTTTTTAAATGTCTTTTCTTGTTCACTCTCGAAGCCATTGTCAAACGCCGAACCATAACATAGGATGTTTTTAAATCAAGATGGTTAAACGTCCAGCCAATGCAACCGCTTATGCCGAACCATAACATAGGATGTTTTTAAATTCCTTTACAATAACAGCACCATAATGACGCTTCAGCCGAACCATAACATAGGATGTTTTTAAATAAGTCTTCATAATCAATTGTACAATCCCTTTGATCGCCGAACCATAACATAGGATGTTTTTAAATTCGGGTGTTGAATGATGATAGTATGTTCCTTTATGGCCGAACCATAACATAGGATGTTTTTAAATGAAAAAGTTAATAACCTGACTGTTTTGAAAGCAGTTGCCGAACCATAACATAGGATGTTTTTAAATATATTACCAGCTAACAAATTGTTAATCGTCGCATTAGCCGAACCATAACATAGGATGTTTTTAAATACGTACACGTTTAGCGCTGATAGCTCAATAGCTGATGCCGAACCATAACATAGGATGTTTTTAAATATATCGACGTGAAGATTATCGCCCCTTTCATCCGTGCCGAACCATAACATAGGATGTTTTTAAATGAAAATGGATAAATTCGCGGAACAAGATGCGAATGCGCCGAACCATAACATAGGATGTTTTTAAATGCATATTCACAGGGGCTATTGTAATGCTTGTATCTCGCCGAACCATAACATAGGATGTTTTTAAATATTAAATGGTTTAAATTATCGGTGCCTGTTTGGCCGCCGAACCATAACATAGGATGTTTTTAAATACTTTCGTCCACATTAAAGGCCCAGCAAAAGGGAAAGCCGAACCATAACATAGGATGTTTTTAAATCCAAATGTTTCTCCCCGGCTTATTGAAGTTCTTAAGCCGAACCATAACATAGGATGTTTTTAAATATTAATTATATTGGATGTATTAGCAACATTTTACGAGCCGAACCATAACATAGGATGTTTTTAAATAGTTTAGAGCGTTGGCAACATTAACAAACCCAAGCCGCCGAACCATAACATAGGATGTTTTTAAATGACGCGTACGAGTTGGGGTTAGCTGATATCTACATTGCCGAACCATAACATAGGATGTTTTTAAATATACTTATCTAGCTGGGCAAGGAGTATACAATCAAGCCGAACCATAACATAGGATGTTTTTAAATCACCACTAAACCACGCCAATGAGTAAACCGCCAGAGCCGAACCATAACATAGGATGTTTTTAAATCAATTTTATGGTCAAAAGATACAATTGTCAGCTAGGCCGAACCATAACATAGGATGTTTTTAAATAGGATTGTAAATTCATTAAATAATATAACAACAACGCCGAACCATAACATAGGATGTTTTTAAATCCGGTGTCTAGTGCTAAATTAAACATAACTTCGGCCGAACCATAACATAGGATGTTTTTAAATCCGGGTACAAAAGAGGGCTTTTGTGAAAGTCCTTATGCCGAACCATAACATAGGATGTTTTTAAATGCTGTTAAACTCACAGATACAAGCGCATTGATTACCGCCGAACCATAACATAGGATGTTTTTAAATTGAATAGCATAGTTTTTGGCATATCCACAGGAGCTAGCCGAA
The DNA here is from genome assembly GCF_008086615.1 of Acetobacterium tundrae. Classification (GTDB taxonomy): domain Bacteria; phylum Bacillota; class Clostridia; order Eubacteriales; family Eubacteriaceae; genus Acetobacterium; species Acetobacterium tundrae. Next base: position 36,107 of record NZ_RXYB01000015.1, on the reverse strand, counting down.
CCATAACATAGGATGTTTTTAAATACGAGTGATACGCCAGACGGCTTCAATGGGATTAAAGCCGAACCATAACATAGGATGTTTTTAAATCCATCAATGCCGATTTTTATACCAATATCTGTTGCCGCCGAACCATAACATAGGATGTTTTTAAATTTTGCTTAGTCGCCACAACATCAGCATCAAATAAATCGCCGAACCATAACATAGGATGTTTTTAAATATTGTATGGTGGATTTGATGAATAATACATAACAACGCCGAACCATAACATAGGATGTTTTTAAATTAGTTAACACCTTTGTTTGAATCACCACGCGCACATGCCGAACCATAACATAGGATGTTTTTAAATGTCGTAAAAAATGGTGAAGTATCTGGTATAACGGGCCGAACCATAACATAGGATGTTTTTAAATAGACCATACACTTCCACATTACTTATTAATTGTTTGCCGAACCATAACATAGGATGTTTTTAAATTCGAGTGCGCCGCGCTCTTGCCCGACGTTTGTTCCGGCCGAACCATAACATAGGATGTTTTTAAATATATTTACTTCGAGTGGTGGAACGATTTCTTGCGAAGCCGAACCATAACATAGGATGTTTTTAAATGGTAAAATAGCATGATCCTCTTTAGGGGCCCCGCTCGCCGAACCATAACATAGGATGTTTTTAAATTAAAATATCAAATATACTTATCATAAGTTAATAAGTGCCGAACCATAACATAGGATGTTTTTAAATTGATATCGATTGTACGACACCATGGAATTTCACCTCGCCGAACCATAACATAGGATGTTTTTAAATGATCAATCAGGTGGCGGACTTAGGTCAGGCTCAGAAGCCGAACCATAACATAGGATGTTTTTAAATTAAATTTAACACCGGGCTGCACACCATGGATCTTATGCCGAACCATAACATAGGATGTTTTTAAATATGAAATTCTCATTACCGAAGCCGTCATCGATTAAGCCGAACCATAACATAGGATGTTTTTAAATTCATTGACCGCTTCAATCCAGTCCTGCCATTCCTTCGCCGAACCATAACATAGGATGTTTTTAAATACAGTAATGTCAATATTATTTAAATCCTCGATATCCGCCGAACCATAACATAGGATGTTTTTAAATACAGTAAAATCAGTTAATGTATCAACGTCCGCTCCTGCCGAACCATAACATAGGATGTTTTTAAATGTGATTCGTGTATCTAACGTCACACCCCATTTTTCGCCGAACCATAACATAGGATGTTTTTAAATCCTGCCAGATCCGCTTGCGTTCGCTTTCGCGCTGCAGCCGAACCATAACATAGGATGTTTTTAAATAATGTTGATATTGCTTCTCAAACGGTTGATGATGCTCGCCGAACCATAACATAGGATGTTTTTAATCTTTTTTTAATGGTCGTCACCCCCTTGCTACGTTTAAATTAACTAGACTGTTTTTAAAAATCCAAACGATTGTTTTTCATGAATCATATCTTTTACGTTAAAATTTGACAATCGGAATTCATTTTTTCACTTCGCCAAAATTCCGATTTGATGTTCTTTAATTGCTGTTATTCTTGACAACTTTAAAATTAAAGAATAAAATGACACTATAAGTAAACCATTACAATAAAATAACACAGGGCAAGAGTTTAAGAGATGTCTGTATGATACTGTGGCTACGCCGCACCGGAATTTTCGGGATTGCGCCCTTTGTATGATGTGGACTTTTTTCGTGTCAAAGAAAGGAAAAATTTTGGAAAAGAAAAATTCTGGTAAAGAAGACTTTCAAAAACTACTAAAACCCCACCCGGTTATTCCATCGGTCCATCAGAGAAAAGAATTGCTTTATGCGATGGAAGAAACGAGTGTTGGCTGGATTATGTTGAAATTAGGGGATGTCAATACGCTGCCACGGCTGGTTAAGCTTATTCATCAATCAGGCAAACGTGTGATGGTTCATCAAGATTCCATCAAGGGAATTGCCAGAGATAAGATGGGGATTCAGTATATGGGCGATTGCGGAGTAGATTGCGTGATTACGATGAAATCCCCTTGTATAAAATATATCAAAGATGCCGGAATGTTTGCGGCATTCGGTTTTTTTATCATCGATTCAGATGCTTACCGTACCGGTTTGATGAACATCAAAGAATGTGATCCGGATGGTGTCATTCTGATGCCGGGGACGATTCCGGAGCAGATTATTAAGGCGATTGCCGGGGAAACAACGGCACCCGTTATGCTGGGTGGATTGATGACAACTGAAGAGCAAATCTTAAATGCCGTTCGCATTGGCGCCACTTCAGTTGCAAGCAGCAATCCTGAATTATGGAACTTCAGTGCTTAAAAAATAGATCAAATATTGTTACCCCAAAAGATAATGTAAATTTGAAGGAAATCTTGAAAAGTCAGAGTAAATGGCAGAATTCTACAAAGGAGTAGTTGAAAGAGTATTGGGATAGAACACTTTATCAAATTAGAACAGATTACTTTTATCTATGACTTGGGAGAAAAATAAGGCTAAAGTCCATAATAAAAGCCGATATCAATAGTTTAGATATCGGCTTTAAAGCTTTGTGATTTCGATGGTGCATAATCATGTCATCCAAACTAAAAATTAAAAAACTGGTTTAGTTCAGTATCTCAGTAACGGCAGCCATGATCGCTTCGAAGCGGCTGACGGGCCAGGCACTTCGGGTGAAAAACAAACCGTCCACATTTTCAAGAAGCGCATAAGGTTTGGCGTTATCGATGTTGACGCTGCCGCCGTAAAGAAGCGGGATGTCTGCTCCCAACTCGCCATAAAGTTCAATCACAATATTTCTCAGATGATTATGGATTTCCTCGACATAAGAAGCTTCGGGAGGGGTTCCGCTGTCACCGATTGCCCAGACGGGTTCATAGGCTACCCAGAATTTTCCGATGGCATCAGAAGGCACATTCTTCAGGGCGATCTTCAATTGTTTGGCCAGCATTTCTTTGGAAACGCCGTAGTTTTTGTCCTCCCGCTTTTCACCGATGCAGATGAGCGGGGTAAAACCGAATTTTAATGCGGCCAGCGTTTTTAAATTGACTGATTCATCCGTTTCATAAAGATGCTGCCGGCAATCGTTGTGACCGAGTAGGACAATATCGATACCGATTTCTTTGAGCATCACCGGTGAAATTTGTCCGGTGAACTGTCCGAAATCCTCATAGTGCATATTCTGCGCGCCCAGTTTCAGAGCGGTATTCTCAGATATCATGAGCTCCTTCATTTTCCAGAGATGCGTGAAAGGCGGGATAATGAAGAAATCGATCTGGGGATAGTTCTTGATCGTCGCCATCAATTCGGATGCGTAAGCGAGACCTTCTGCCGTTGTTTTATTCATTTTCCAGTTGGAACCTAATAAAAATTTTTTCATAACGCCTCTATTTCATATGCGTTTTTTCCAGGGTTCTCATTTTTTCAACTTTTCGTGTTGATCCACCGCCCTGGAATTCGCTTTTTAACCATGCTTCAGCAACCATTTTGGCATGTTCAACGCCAATGACACGAGCGCCCATGGTCAGTACATTGGCGTCATTGCTTTTTGCAAGCCGTTCCGCAGAATAGACATCATGACAGGTGCCGGCGAAAACCCCGGGCACTTTGTTTGCCATCATAGCGACGCCCAAACCGGTTCCACAGAACAAAAATCCGCGATCAAATTTATGATTGCTGATCGCTTCGGCCAGGTTAAAGGCAATCTCCGGGTAATCACAATCGTGGGTTGAAGAATATTCTAAATCAGTGATATCATAGCCAGTCGTTTTTAAATAATTGAAAATCTGATTTTTAAAATCGATGGCTGCATCATCACAATCTACAGCAATTCGCATAATAATCCTCCTTAGAATGATTGATTTTGTTTAAGGTATTCTATCAAACGATACGGTAATATTATGGCATAGATATGTTGTTTTGTAAAGAATGCAGGGTTGGGGTCAAGTTGGAAATTTGGAAGAAAATTGATTCATCAATAGAAAACGCTAGCTCAATATTTGCATGGATAAATAGACAATGGAGGGGATATGGAAAAAAGCCAACGGGTAAAAATCACGAATAAAAACGGACTTCATACCAGGGTTGCCGCGATGGTTGTCAGGCAGTCTCAAAAAATCGAAAAAATGTGGAACTGCCAGCTTTATCTGAGGCGCCTGAACTCTCATTCAGGTGTTCCCTGCAATAGTGTCCTGCCGCTGGTATCTTTGAAATTGAAAAATGGCGAGATGGTTGAGGTGTACACCGATGACAACGGAAGTGAGGAAGCGGTTTCGGGGCTGGCCGATTTTATCAGACAGATATCGGAACTTGAAATTCCTGAAACGGAGGCAGTCGATACAATTCTCCAGGAAAATACACTGGCCAGTGAAAAAATATTTGAAAGTATCAACAACGGTCTCATCGCAATGGACAGTAATGGCAGCATCAATATTTTTAATAAAGCGGCAGAAGAAATCACCGGAATAAAGGCGAGCGATATTATTGGAAAAAAAGGAGACGAATGGGTTCCCAATTTCAATTTAAAGGATCTGTTAAATACAAAAAAAGAAAAACTTGGTTTAAAGCATAAAATCGGTAAAAAATGGGTAATAACGAACAAGAGTCCGATTATTGTCGATGAGGAGGTTGTTGGCGGCGTCGTGGTGTTTCAGGATATTTCACAAATAGAAGAATTATCCTGGGAACTTCATAGTGTTAAAGAGTTGAAGGAAAAGTTCAACACGATTCTGGAAACGGTTGACGATGGCATCTGCATGATCAATCGAAACCGGGAGATTACCTATGTGAATCTTCCTTTTGTGAGAATGTTTAAAAAAGAAGGAATCCAGGTTTTATCTCGAAAAATACAGGATCTGTTTCCGGAAGAAAAATTTCGGAATGATTTTTTCATGGGCAAAGATGAGATCATCATCGTTACGAAAGGCGGACGGGAATTTATTATGCATGCCAGGCCGATCGTGATTGAATCCAAATTCACCGGAAATGTTGTCGTGGCGAAAGAGCTGACGGAAATTGCCAAGCTGGCAGACCGGATTGAACTGCTGTCGGAAAAGACGCGCTTTCTTCAGGATGAGCTTGATAAGAAAGAGAGCCTTAATCCTTCCTTTAACAATATTGTTGGTAAAAGCGGGGCCTTGATGGAGAGCCTGACGGTGGCGTCAAAAGCGGCCCGAACTGATGCCGCGGTTCTGATCCGGGGGGAAAGCGGCACCGGTAAAGAACTGGTGGCGAGAGCCATCCATCGGGGCAGCTCAAGAAACAAAAAACCTTTTGTAGGAATGAATTGTGCGGCCATCCCCTCAAATCTTTTGGAAAGTGAGCTTTTTGGTTATGAAAAAGGAGCATTCACTGGGGCCTATAAAGAGAAACGGGGAAAATTAGAAATAGCGAGTGGTGGAACGATTTTTCTGGATGAAATTGGCGATATGGATAAAGCCATGCAGGCCAAGTTGTTAAGAGTGCTGCAGGAACAGGAAATCGAGAGAATCGGTGGCATCGAACCTATTAAAATTAATATTCGGGTGATTGCTGCGACCAACAGCCCGCTTGAAAAAATGATGGAGGAGGGGGATTTCCGCCGGGACCTGTATTATCGATTAAATGTGATAACCGTTATGCTTCCGCCGTTGTGGCAGAGAAAAGGCGATATTCCAGTTCTGGTGGAGCATTTTACCGAGAAAATAAGCAAAAAGTATGATTTGCCGAATTGTACCATTAAGAAAAGTGCATTGACGGCATTAGAACAATACCGCTTTCCCGGAAATGTCAGAGAACTTGAAAATATTATCGAGCGGGGAATGACATTATCGAATAATGAGTGGATTTCCATTGACGATCTGCCTAATCATTTAAGGGATGAAGTGAATGATAAAAAGAAAAACAACCGTCCGTTTGCATTGGATGGGGATAATCTCCCCACACTTGAAGAAATGGAACGGGAACTGATCGGATTGGCCTTAAAAAAACATGGAAGTTTCAGGCAGGCAGGTTTGGCTTTGGGATTGGATCACAAGACCATATCGGCAAAAGCGAAAAAGTATGACTTGAAATGAGCTTAGTTTGGCATGATAATTGCTATATGATAACGTATACCTATTGTAGAGGGTCGGGCTGTTGAGAAGCCTGACAGATACTTCTGGTAAATGCACTTTAAAAAGGAGGATGAATAATGACGGGCGTGATTATTGTATCCCACAGTGAAAAACTGGCAGAAGGTCTTAGAGACATTGCGATGGAAATGAATGATGGCAGCGTCGAGATAATTGCTGCCGGCGGCGCTGACGGAGGACGTATTGGCACCAATACGCTGAAGATTAAAGCCGCAATTGAGGCATTGGCAGACCGTGAGCATATTCTTATTTTCGTTGATCTGGGAAGCTCGGTTATGAGCAGCGAGGCGGCCATTGATCTTGTCGATGATGCGATTCAGGAAAAAGTTCATATCGTGGATTCTCCGTTAGTTGAAGGCGTTATTGGCGGTGTTGTCCAGGCGACAATCTGCAATGATCTGGACGAGATTTTAGCAACTTGCAGTGAAAGTGCAAGGATGAAAAAAGTATGCTAATTGGGGAATTATAACCCACCTGGGTAAAAACAACCCATGTCTGAAATGAAGATAAGCTTTGAATGGCTTATTCTGAGGATTCTATATTGGCATGGTTCTTGCTCTTTTTAGAAAACGTATACAAATTATATATTTTAGGAGGATAAAATGAAACGATTAATCAATGATCCCTATGATGTTGTAGAAGAAATGTTGGAGGGATACGTCCTTGCGCATAAAGATTATGTGACATTGATCACTGAAGGTGAAGCTCAGGGTCGTGTGGTTCTCAGCAAGACTGCTAAGAAAAAAGACAAAGTGGGCGTTATCATCGGCGGCGGATCCGGACATGAACCATTATTTCTTGGTTATGTTGGAAAAGGTTTTGCAGATGCTGCCGTTGTCGGCAATATCAATACATCGCCTTCTCCCGACCCCTGCTATGCGACAGCAAAAGCAGTTAATACTGGTAAAGGATGTATCTATTTATACGGCAACTACGCTGGAGATGTCATGAACTTTGACATGGGTGCAGAAAAAGCCGATGAAGAAGATGGCATCCGGGTTGAAACTGTTACCGTAACAGATGATGTTATTTCCTCCGAAAATATTGAAGACCGTCGTGGGATTGCCGGTATGTTTTTTGTTTTCAAAAGTGCCAGCGCAAAAGCTGATCTGGGCGGAGATTTGGATGAAGTTGTAGCGGCGGCTCAGAAATGCAACAGTGTCACCCGCACCATGGGTGTGGCCATGTCATCGGCAACCCTGCCTTCCAAAGGAGGCCCGATTTTTGAAATGGAAGACGGCGATATGGAAATCGGTATGGGGATTCATGGCGAGCCAGGCGTACGACGTGGAAAAATTGAACCGGCAGATCGAGTAGTCGATCAAATTATGGAACCGATTTTAGCAGATCTTCCCTTTGCTAAAGGTGATGAAGTATATGTCCTTGTCAACAGCTTAGGGGCTACGCCAATTCTCGATTTACATATTTGTTTTAGACGTGTTGCTCAGATTCTGAAAGAAAAAGGAATCACAATTTATAAATCATTAGTCGGCTCTTTCGCTTCGTCGATGGATATGGCGGGCATGTCGGTAACGTTGGTCAGGTTGGATGATGAACTGAAAGAACTACTGGATTATCCATGTGATGCTCCATATTTCACCCAGGTTTAATCATTTTAAGCCAGATATCTAAATCTAATTAAATAGAAATAAATTTTAATAATAGAAAAACGGGCAGGCAGTTTTTTGTCTGTCCTTTAATCCATTGACAGGAGAGAATGATGAGCGAATATATATTAAACAAAGATTACTTTATCAAGGTCATTGAAGACCTTGCCGTGTTGGCAGAAGAAAAGAAAGACTATTTTTCAGAATTGGATTCTGCTATTGGCGATGGCGATCACGGGATGAACCTGAGCATTGGCTTTCGTGAAGTAAGCAAAAATTTGGATAGTTGGAAATCAGAAGACATCAGCACCCTGTTTAAGAATGTCGGAACGGCCTTGCTGGATAAGGTTGGCGGTGCTTCCGGACCATTGTACGGCGGATTTTTTATGAAATTCGGCTTGCCTGTAAAAGGAAAAGAAGAAGTGACTTTTGATGAATTCATCGAGATGATGGAAACCGGTGTTGCCATTATCGAAAAGCGCGGCAAAGCCAAAGTGGGTGATAAAACGATGGTTGATACACTGCGACCGGCTGTGGATGCATTAAAGGCCGCTTATGTTGATGAAAAACTGGCGCCTAAAGAGGCAATGAAAAAAGCAGCCGAAGTCGGCTCAGCCGGATCGGACTCAACGATTCCCATTATCGCTAAAAAAGGACGGGCCATGAGACTGGGTGAACGGGCAATCGGTCACCGAGATCCAGGTTCTGCTTCTAGTACCGCAATTCTGGCAATTTTTTATAACAATATGCCGTAAAGAATTTAATGAGAGCGGGATTTAGAAAAATCCTTGATCAACTGCGTAGACTGTAGATAAAGCGTCAAAGTAAGTACCGGAGACAATCCTGATAGTATTTGTCTCCGGTACCGGCTTATCTGCAACCTTATTGTTTAGTGAAAATGCTGAGGCGATAGCCTTGACAATTTTGAGATAAAGGAATAGAATGAAAAAAGAGTAAACCATTACAAGAGAATAACACAGGACAAGAGTTTAAGAGATGTCCGTATGATACTGTGGGTACACCGCACTGGGATTTCCGGGATTGTGCCCTTGGTATGATGCGGATTTTTTTGTATAGAGAAAGGAAATACATTGAAAAGAAAAACGATCGAAAACAAACTTGCCCTCATTAATGGAATCGGTATTACCATGGATGAGAAGAATCCAAACTGTCAGGGAATTTATATTAAAAACGGAAAAATTGAAGAAATCGGAAACACTGAAGCCATAAAAATGATGGCGGAAAAAGAAAGTGCAAAGATAATTGATCTTCAGGGGAAGACCTTTTTACCGGGACTTCACGACTGTCATGTTCATATGATGAACACCGGTTTATCCGCGATCGGCATTGATTTATACCACTGCCGATCCATTGCAGAGATATTGAAAACACTGGCTGAAGAGCAAACATCCGACCAAGAGGAATGGATTTACGGCTATGGTCTTGATGAGTCCCGATTGATGGAGAAAAGACCGCCAACTGCCCAGGAGCTGGATGCTCGGTTTAAAGAGCGTCCGGTCTATCTGGCCGATCGGGGACTGCATTATACCCAGGTCAATACGGCTGCTATGGAAGCCATGAGGTTTCTGGGAACAGAAGAAGGGCTTATTAAAGACCAAGCGGGGAACGTCATTGGGAGGCTGCAGAGTAAGGCTAACAGCCATGCCCGAAAATTCTTTTTTGACAAAATGACAAAAGAACAGCGAGAAACGGCGATCCGGTACACGGCGGAGATAGCGGTGAAAGCCGGAGTGACCACGATCCATGCGATGGAAGGCGGAGATCTATCTTCGGATGAGGATATTCCGGTGTTCCTGGAATTAATGGACCGTTTGCCGGTACATGTTGTGCTGCACTGGTGCAGCACTAAAATTGAAGAGGTCATTGAAAAAGGCCTCAGTGTCATTGGTACCGATATGTTGTTGGATGGCTCCATTGGCTCCCGAACGGCGGCTTTTGAGGAATCGTATTGCGATGATTCAAGCACGAAAGGTGAGCTATATTATAGTGATGAATGGATTATTGACTATATTGTTGCGGCTCATAAAAACAATCTGCAAACCGGATTCCACGTCATCGGACAGCGGGGCATCACCCAAGTTCTCGATTGTCTGAAAAAGGCTTTGAACCGGTATCCCATCGCGGACCATCGCTTCCGGCTCGAACATTTTGGCTTTCCGAATCAACAGGATATTCAGCGGGCGGCGGATTTAGGGGCGGTTATTTCCACCCAACCGGCCTTCACCTATTTGCGGGGCGGCCCGGACAGCGTTTATGCAGATCGCGTGGGAGCAAAACGAAACCGTCGGGCTTATCCCATCCGGGAATTTCTGGAGGCGGGGCTTATTGTCAACGGCGGCTCGGATTCGAATGTTACTCCGATCAATCCGGTACTGGGCATTCATGCCGCCGTTAATCCCCCCTATGTTCAGAATGCCATAAGTCCATATCAGGCACTGCGATTATTCACCATTGATGGGGCTTATACAGCAAAAGAGGAAAAAATACGCGGGTCTTTGAGCCCTGGAAAAGCAGGCGATATCACCGTATTGTCTCATAATCCATTGGAAGTGTTACCCCAAAATATAAAAGATATTTCTATTGAAATGACCATTTATCAAGGAAATGTTGTCTATCAAAAATAAAATATGGAGGAGAAAGATGAAGTATATCTTAGGAATTGATGAAGGCACCACCGGTGTAAAGGTAATGATTTTCGATAAGGCGGTGAATATTATTGCCCAGGCTTATTCGGAATTTACCCAGCATTTTCCCCAGTCCGGGTGGGTTGAGCATGATGCCGGTGAAATCTGGGATGTGACCATTAAAATGGTGGCAGAAGCCTTGAAAAATGGCGCTGTCAAACCGACGGATATTGAAGCGATTGGGATCACCAACCAGCGTGAGACGACGCTGTTTTGGGATAAGAAAACAAGTCAGCCGGTTTGCCGTGCCATTGTCTGGCAGGATCGACGAACCCTGGATATTTGTGAAGCCTTGGAAGCAAAAGACGGCGCAGGAATTGTTGATCGAACCGGGATGGTCATTTTACCAAATGATGCCGCGACAAAAATCCGCTGGCTATTGGATAATGATCAAAAAGTGAAGGAAGGCGTGGAGAATGGCGAACTTCTTTATGGCACCATTGATAGCTGGCTGGTATGGAAACTCACTGGAGGCCGTGCTCATGTGACGGATTACTCCAATGCTTCAGTCACCCTGCTGCAAAACGCCCGAACTTTGGATTATGATGAATGGATTCTGGATGAGTTGCAGATTCCCAAAGAAATACTGCCTGAGCTGAGAACGTCCAGCGAGATTTACGGTATGACGGATCCCGCTGTTTTCTTTGGTGCCGAGATACCGGTGGCCGGAATTCTGGGAGATCAGCAGGCCGCCGCTTTTGGGCAGGGCTGTCTTGAAAAAGGAATGGCGAAAAACACGTATGGCACGGGCTCTTTTATGGTTATGAATACTGGGGATGTATATGTGCCGCCTTCAGATGGTATTTTCTCTCCGGTTCTTTGGAGTGCAAAAGGCCGTACGGACTATGGTCTGGAAGGAATGGCCGATGTTTCAGGAGCAGTTATTCAGTGGCTTCGGGATGGGCTGAACATCATTGACAACGCCGGGGATGCTGAAAAATTGGCCCTTCAGGTGGAGGATAGTTTGGGAGTATACTTTGTTCCGGCATTTGTGGGGCTGGGAGCACCTTATTATGATTCTTATGCCCGCGGCACCATTATGGGAATATCAAGAGGAACCACTAAACATCATATCGCCCGGGCGGCATTGGAATCGATGGCATTTCAGGTAAAAGATGCTTTCAAAGTAATGGAGAAGAAATCGGGATTCAGCCTGACAAAACTGAAAGCTGACGGCGGCGGTTCGAAAAGCAATTTCATGCTCCAGTTTCAGGCGGATATTTTAGGAATTCCGGTAGAGCGGCCGATCATTACCGAAACCACGACCCTTGGGGCTGTTTATGCAGCCGGTCTGGCGGTCGGATATTGGGACAGCTTTGAAGAAATCAACGAGTTCTGGAAAGTCGAAAAGTGTTTTGAGCCACAGATAAGTGATTCAAAAAGACAGGAACTGTGCGGATTCTGGGATAAAGCAGTCGAACGTTCGGCGGGCTGGTTGAAATAAGCGTTCAAATGACTCGGCAATACTGAGAAGTTATCAAAAAGGTAGATTGTCTGAGACTGTAATTATATCAATAAAATTTATCATTTAGTTTATTCCTGGTGCTTATCAACACTATTTTTGGGTATTATATTAAAAATAGATAAGATAAATGTAAGGAGTGTTCAAATGAATAATTGTCAACCGACTAACGCGTATTTTGGTAATGTTGCATATCAATGGGATATTTTATGTCGTCATAATTCCGAAAAAATATCTACGATTCTGGGATTGGCGAATATAAAAGATAATAGCCGTATTCTGGATATTGCAACAGGTACCGGTATTTTAATACCGCATTTATTGAATTATGAACCAGCGGAAATCATTGCGATTGATTTATCGGAATTGATGATTAGACAGGCACGAAAAAATTTCAAACAGTCGAAAGTCAAATTTAAAGATGCGAATTTTTATCAGTATAATCAGACTGGCTTTGATTTTGCCATTGTCTACAATGCTTATCCTCATTTTGCTGATAAGGATGTGTTTGCGCGACAACTTTCTGCTTGCCTGAATTCCGGGGGACGTTTTATGATTGCCCATAGCGAAAGCAAGGACAGCTTTAATGCCAGGCGTTCTGAGGAGCGAGTCAGGAAAATGACATCTTCATTGAATGATGCAGTGACTGAATCAAAACACTTTAATACACTCTTTGATATTGATATTCGAGCAGATGGTGATGAATTATATATTATTTCTGGAATAAAATTGTAAAATAATAAACAGATGAATGAAAAACAACAGCAATGAAAGTTGCTGTTGTTTTTTATTAAAGATAATGGTCGGGAAGAATGAGAAAGTAGACGTCCGGGCATAGATGATTCAAACCAGCGTTGCTTAAGCGGGAATAAACGTTGAAATAATATGCTGGAGATAGTATGATGAATGATAAATTTGGTGATATTGGAACGGGTGGCCACGTGGGCCCATATGAGACGGCATTAAATCGGCCGTGTGATGCTTGTGAATTTAGAAAAGGAATCAAGACAGTGGTTGCTATTACTTGAATTGGAAAACCGGAAAGTGTTGGAGGACATTCATGAAAAAAGGTGTTTTGAAAATTTACGCACTACTATTGTGTATTGCTGTTGTGTTTCTAATTTGCGGGTGTTCGGCAGCAGACGAAGCAAAAATCAGCAGTGCCAGTGATTTGAACAAGGCTGGCTATATTATTGGTGTTCCTGAAGGAACACCTCCGGAAGAGGTGGCCAAAGAATACATGCCCAATGCGGAAATCTCTTATTTCACTCAGTTTATTGACGGTGTGGCGGCCCTCAAAAGCGGAAAAGCCACGGCGGTAATTTATGATAGCTCCGGGGTCGACCGCATTCTTCTCAGTAATCCGGATCTGGTCAAGCTGCCCGAGGAACTGGGGAATATTGAAATTGCCACCGTGGTGGGGTTGAATAATACGGGGTTGAATGATCAGATCAATGCTTTTATAAAACAGATTCATCAGGATGGTACCGCCGATGAAATGGTGACCCGTTGGATCGATAACATCGGTGGGAAAATGCCGGATATTCCCAAACCCCAGAATCCGGAAAAGAAGTTGACAATCATTACCAATGGCATGACGGAACCCATGAATTATTACGAAAATGGGCAGCTTACCGGCTATGACATTGAGTTTATGAAACGGTTTGCCAATTATGCCAACGTTGATTATGAAATTGTCACGATGGATTATGCGGCTATGATCCCAGCGCTGCAAAGTGGCAAAGGTGATATCATTATATCCGATTTCTTTAAAACCGATGAACGGGGACAGGAAGTGCTCTATAGTGATGCCTACGTGGTACTTCATAACAGCGTATTGGTGCGAAAGACCATGTACAATGGGGCGGTAGAAAACGCTGACGGAACCGTTACGACCAATGAAAACCAAACGGGGATTGGTTCGTTTTTCGGGTCCCTTCAAAACAGTTTTAATAAAACATTTATCGTCGAAGATCGGTACAAGCTGGTTTTGGATGGCCTTTGGACGACGATTGTTATTTCACTATTGTCACTTGTATTCGGCAGTATATTGGGGGCATTGATTTGTGCCATGCGAAAGTCCCGATCACGGCTTTTATCCGGGAGCGCCATTGTTTATATCCGGCTGATTCAGGGGGTTCCCATTGTTTTAACATTAATGATCTTGTATTACATTCTATTTGCTTCGGTGGACATTGATCCGGTGCTGATTGCGGTGGTAGGTTTTTCCATAAACTTTGCTGCTTATTCGGCGGAGATATTCAGAACAGCCATCGACGCAACTGACAAGGGACAGCTTGAGGCAGCTTATGCCCTGGGTTTCACAAAGGCGTTTAGCTTTTTTAAGGTGACATTACCTCAGGCGCTAAGGCATATTCTTCCCATTTTCAAAGGAGAATTCATCAGCATGGTAAAAATGACCTCGGTGGTGGGTTATATTGCCATCCAGGATTTGACCAAAATGACGGACATTATCAGAAGCCGTACTTTTGATGCCTTTTTCCCGCTGTTTGTGACAGCTTTTATCTATTTTGTGATCACCTATCTGTTTATTATTGTGCTGGGAAAAATCGAAGTTCAGGTTGATCCCAAACGTCGAAAACGGATAGTCAAAGGGATTGTTGATCCTGAAGCGAGCGCAATGGAGGTGGTAAAATGATAACGATCAAAGGTTTGTCAAAGAGCTTCGGAGAGTTAAGTGTGCTGGAAAATATCAATACGGAGATAAAAGAGGGTGAAGTCATCTCCATCATCGGTCCATCGGGCTGTGGAAAATCAACGTTTTTACGGTGTATCAACCTGCTTGAAACACCGACAACGGGCGAAATATCCGTTGACGGACAGAATATTCTGGCTAAAAATGCGGATGTGTCTGGTTTGCGTCAAAAAATGGGCATGGTGTTTCAATCATTTAACCTGTTTTCTCATCTGATGATTATTGAAAACCTCATGCTGGGTCCGGTTAATCTTCTAAAAATTCCGAAACAACAGGCTTATGATGAAGGAATGCGTTTTTTGGAAATGGTCGGACTGAAATCAAAAGTCTATGCTTTCCCTGATGAACTGTCGGGAGGGCAGAAGCAGCGTGCCGCCATAGCCAGAACTCTGGCTATGAAACCTCAAATCGTCTTGTTTGACGAACCAACTTCGGCACTGGATCCGACCATGGTCAGCGAGGTTCTGGGAGTGATCCGCAAGCTGGCTTCTAATGGTTTAACCATGATGATTGTCACCCATGAGATGAAATTTGCCAGGGATGTATCAAGTCGCGTTTTTTATATGGATGAAAAGGGCATTTATGAAGAGGGATCACCGGAGCAGATTTTCGACCATCCCCAAAAAACAAAGACCCGCGCGTTTATAAAGAAAATTTCCGCGTTTGAATATGAAGCCGCAGGCAGCGGGTTTGATCTGTATGAACTTAATGCAAAAATTGAGGAATTTCTTAAAAAGCAGATGTTCACCGAACGTCAGATTATGAATGTGCAGCTGGTTTGTGAAGAAATCCTTTTAGGTATCTTACTCCAGGCATTTCCCAGAGCGGTTGTCTCCCTACTGGTTGAGCATTCGGATTTAAACGGCGAGGTTACCATTCAGGCAAGTTTTGATGGAGCAGTTTATGATTTGCTAAAAGCGGAGGAAAACACAATATCTCTTGCCATTATTAATACATATGCAAAAAAAATGTTGACTGAAAATAGTGAAAGCCGAAATACAGTAACAATCATAATTTAATAAAAAAGGTTCTTCAAGTCCATTCCCAGTTTTTAATACTGGACCAAATTAAGTGTTAATGAACTGGTAAAAAAATAATGATGAAAGCTGAAGTAGCGGCATTTTAATTATTTAAGCACATCAAGCAGTTGCGTTTATATATTTTTAGTGTATAATAAAAATAAACGCGAATGCAAACCATTATCATTTGGAGGAAATTTCTGTGCTCACAAAAAAGATTAAGATTCTAATTATGTTGTTCATTTCTATTGCTGTTTTAAGTGGGTGTGCGTCAAATAGCACTCAAACAAATTCGAAAACTTCTGCTACTAAAGATGGGTTTACGATTGTCACCTCTTTTTATCCGATGTATGTTGAAACAATTAATGTGGCAAAGGACATTCCTAATGTGCAGGTAATTAATATGACCGAAACGCAAACAGGTTGCCTGCATGATTATCAGTTGAAACCTCAGGATTTAATAACGCTTGATGGTGCCGACGCTTTTGTAGTTAATGGAGCCGGTATGGAGACATTTTTGGATGACGTTATAAAACAGGAAAAAAATCTGAAAATTGTGAATGCCAGCGATGGAATAGATTTAATTAAAGATGCATCAGGCGAAGACAATGCTCATGTTTGGGTGAGTATATCCAATTGCATCACGCAGGTGAAAAATATTGCCAAGCAACTTTCGGTGATCGATCCGAAAAATGCCGAAGCCTATCAAAGCAACGCAGATGCCTATATTGCAAAATTGGAAGCGTTAAAAGAAAAAATGCATGCTTCTTTGGACATGGTAAGTAATCGGAATATTATCACCTTTCACGAAGCTTTCCCATATTTTGCAGAAGAATTTAATCTCAATATTGTCGATGTCATCGAAAGAGATCCCGGGACAACGCCGTCTCCAAAAGAACTTGAGGATACGATCAATATTGTCAAAAAATCAAATGTGAAAGCCCTTTTTGCAGAACCTCAATATCCGGCCGAAGCCGCCCAGACCATCGCAAATGAAACCGGAGCTAAAGTGTATTCCCTTGATCCCGGAGTGACCGGGACGGCCGATGAAACGGCGTATGATGCGTATCTGAATGTTATGGAAAGCAATTTAAAATCACTGGAAGAGGCACTGAAATAATGGAAAAGCAAGACGAAACGAATTTAAATAAAGACCAATACTCCGGTGAGCATTGTGAAAATGAAGAAAAATGTTCAGGCTTATGCTGCACAAAGGTTGAACATTTCAGTGTGAATTTTGGCAATACGAAAGTTCTGGAAGATGTTAATCTGCATATTCATTGTGGTGAATTAACAGCAATCATCGGACCCAACGGCGGGGGAAAGAGTACGCTTTTAAAAGCAATGCTTGGAGACGTCAAGCATTCGGGACAACTTAAATATTTGAGCGAGCATGAAAAGAACCGTGCCCATCCTGTCATTGGATATGTGCCTCAGCATCTGAGTTTTGATATTGGCACACCCACCAGTGTGCTGGATCTTTTTATGGTCTGCAACTCAAAAATTCCGGCATGGTTAACGAGCACAAAAAAAATAATTAGCAAGGTTAAAGAGAGTCTTTCAATAGTCAAATCAGAACATCTCATCAATCGCAGAATTGGGGCTTTATCAGGAGGAGAACTGCAACGCGTTTTGCTCGCTTTGGCACTTGATCCGATTCCGGATTTACTGCTTTTGGACGAACCGGTATCTGGCATTGACCAGAAGGGATTAGAAATTTTTTATGATACCGTATCGGAATTAAGAAGGAAGTATGATTTGTCAATTGTTTTAATTTCCCATGATTTAGATATTGTTGAAAAATATGCAGATCGTGTCATTTTATTAAATGGTAAAGTCTTATGTAATGGCTCGCCGAAAGAAGTTTTCAACAATGAAATAACGACAAAAATATTTGGCATGTCATGGTTTAAGAGAAGACCAACTGATCATGAAAGCGACGAAGGGGGCGACAAATAATGATGAATCTATGGTACAGTTTAGTCAATATTGTCTTACCCTTTCAATGGGTCGAATTTACATTTATGAAGAATGCTCTTTTGGCGATATTACTGATAACCCCTCTTTTTGGTTTGTTGGGAACAATGATTGTCAATAATAAAATGGCTTTTTTTTCAGATGCATTAGGTCATGGTGCCTTTACCGGAATTGCCATTGGAGCATTAATCGGTTTAGTAAAACCGGTTTTGGCCGCCATTGTTTTTTCGGTTGTGTTTGCCCTGATCATTACGGTTATTAAAAATAAAAGCCGCGCTTCTACCGATACCATTATCGGTGTGTTTTCATCGATCGCAATCGCATTTGGCCTGGTGCTGTTGTCTCTAGGGGGAAGTTTTAATAAATATTCGTCCTATTTAATCGGAGATTTGCTCAGCATCACGCCATCTGAAATTCTGCTTTTACTCGTTGTTTTTATTATTATTGTTATTCTTTGGGTGTTGATTTTCAACAAGCTTTTGCTGGTCAGTATTAATCAATCCCTGGCACGAAGCCGGGGTGTAAAAACACTTTTGGTCGAAATGATATTTACTTCGATTGTGGCGGTTATCGTGACGATTTCAATCCAATGGGTCGGTCTTCTGATCATCAACTCACTGCTGGTTTTGCCCGCGGCAGGGGCAAGAAACATTACAACAAATGTTCGGCAATATACCCTTGTCTCGATCATAATTGCGGTGTTTTCAGGTATCTGCGGATTAATTGCTTCATATTATTTGAACACCGCAACCGGAGCAACAATTGTATTGGTATCCGGACTTGTTTTCTTCCTGACACTGGCATTTAAAAATAAATTCGCCTAGAGGCAGCGGCGTTAATTATAAAATTAATAATTTGCTATGAAAAGAGGATTAATATGAGCGAAATATCTTCCCATAAAGAAGCATTAAAACATAGCGGCTTGAAGAATACCAAACAACGCAATTCAATATTAAATATATTGGAAAAAAGCACTCAGCCGTTAACTGCTGATCAAATTTATGTGGCTCTTATCAATGAAAAGACAGCAATAAATTTGTCCACGATCTATCGGGTTTTAAACACACTGGCTGAAAAAAATTTAATTATTAAATCAAGTTCAGTTAGCGATAATAAAACTTTGTTCGAACTGAATAGTTTGGAACATAAGCATCATCTTGTCTGTGTGGAGTGTAAAAAAATAATTATGGTCGATGAATGCCCATTTGAAGAGTATGAAAAAAAATTAAAAGAAAAAATGGGATTTACAATTCTGGGTCATAAGCTTGAAATTTATGGAATTTGTAATAATTGCCAGAAAAAAAATGAGAAAAATAATAAGCCGACGGTGTAGGTTATAAACCGTTATCCCTCAATTTGATTTTTCAAAAAATCATCGAAAAAATAGCGAATATTGAATAATAAATTGACAAATAGTTGTTAAAAGGATATAATAGTCTAATCTCTTTGCGCTGCATAGAATACAGTACAAACTGAGCAGGCGATGCAATCTTAAAAGATTCATGGGGCCGGGCCATAAAAGTGGCAACAGATGAACTTAAGCACATCTGTGGGACAGTAATTGTCCCATGGGTGTGCTCTTTTTATACCTAAATTTTGGACAAAAATTGAAATCTAAGAAAACTATGCGACATAAAGAGGGTTAAAATCATGAAAAAATGGGAAGAAATGAAAAACGGAGGTAATTTTCATGACTACAAACAAAAAAATGGGTTTAACTACTCAGGATGCACAGGCACTGCAGGAGCAGTATGGAAAAAATGAATTAACTGCTGGTAAGAAACAAAGCTTTTTCATTAAAACGCTCCATATTATTGCTGAGCCGATGTTTTTATTACTGATCGTTGCAGCTATTATCTATTTCGTTTTAGGTGAACCCCGAGATGGCGCGGTAATGCTGATTTTTGTTATCGGCATTATCAGTATTGATGTGCTCCAGGAGTGGAAAACAGATAAGACTTTAAATGCGTTAAAAGAACTGTCCGCACCACACGTCACCGTTATTCGTGATGGTGAAGAACTGATTATTGCCAGTGTGGATTTAGTGCCGGGAGACACGATGATCATCGCCGAAGGGGTTAAAATACCCGCGGATGGTGAAATTATTAAGGCTAATGATCTTTGCGTGGATGAATCATCCTTAACCGGGGAGGCGGAAGGTGTTTGGAAAGTCACCGTTGATAACGCCGAGGAATCGGCCGATTATTGGCGAAGAGACTATTGCTATGCCGGTACGCTTGTTACGCAGGGAAATGCTCATGTCCTTGTTGATAAAATTGGCGCGCTAACGGAATACGGAAAAATCGGAACCAGTGTCGCTTCAGCCGAAGAAAAACCGACGCCGTTACAAAAACAAACAGGAAGCCTTGTAAAACTATGTGCGGGCATTGCTGCGGTTCTTTGTGCATTAGTCGGGGTGATCACTTATTTTAATATCCCGGAACATCTTTTCAAGGATCGTATCATTGAAAGTATTTTATCGGGAATTACTTTGGCCATGGCCATGATACCTGAGGAATTTCCAGTCATTCTCACGGTGTTTTTATCCATGGGTGCCTGGCGATTAGCCAAGAAAAATTCACTGGTGCGCAAACTGCCTTCAGTGGAAACGCTAGGGGCTGTTTCAGTACTTTGTGTGGATAAAACCGGTACGATTACCATGAATCAAATGACAGTCACGGATATTTGGGCCCGAAATTCCGATGAAGACGAACTCTGCGAGATGATGGGTCTTGGATGCGAAACAGAAGCCTATGATCCGATGGAAAAGGCCATGGTCCGTTATTGTGAAAAATGTGGCTTTTCCAAAGAGCATCTTTTTGGCGGAGAATTAATTACGGAATATGCGTTTACCAATGAATTAAAAATGATGGGTCATGTCTGGCATCATGATGGAGAAATTATCGTCGCAGCCAAAGGCTCGCCAGAAAGGATGCTGACAATTTGCATATTAACGGATCAGGAACGCCTGGAAGTTAATGATAAAATCGCAGAAATGTCAAAAAAAGGGTTACGTGTTATCGCAGTGGGCGTCATGAAGCCCCAGACTGAAGCTGAAATCCCCAAAACGATTACAAAAGCAAAGTTAAATTTATTGGGCCTTGTTGGCCTTGCCGATCCACCGCGGGAAGCCGTTAAGGAAGATATCAAAAATTGTACCAGAGCCGGCGTTCGAGTTGTTATGATCACTGGGGATAATGGCATTACGGCCAGTAGTATTGCCAAACAGATTGGCATACCGAATTGCGATCATATTATTACCGGGGATGAATTAAACCTTATGTCTGATGAGGTATTGCAGGAAAAAGTTAAAAATGTGAGTATCTTTTCCAGAGTTGTGCCAGAGCATAAGATGCGAATTGTTAAAGCCTTTAAAGCCAATGGCGAGGTTGTGGCCATGACGGGGGATGGGGTTAATGATGCCCCGGCACTTAAAACGGCAGATATCGGGATTGCCATGGGTAAACGCGGGTCAGAAGTTTCCCGGGAAGCAGCCGATCTCATTTTACTGGATGATAACTTTTCTACTATTGTATCGACCATTGAAGATGGCAGACGAATATATGATAATATTCGAAAAGCGGTAGGATATGTGTTCACCATTCATATTCCGATCGCGTTTTCCTGCTTGTTTGCACCGCTTCTAGGTGTTACAACAGCTAATTTATTTTTACTCCCGCTTCATGTCGTAATATTAGAACTTATTATTGATCCGACCTGTTCCATTGTTTTAGAACGACAGCCGGCTGAGCATGATATCATGGATCGAAAACCAAGAAATCCCAATGAAAGTATTATCCCGGGAAAAACTTTAGCAAAAAGTGTAATTCAAGGATTGGTCATTTTTGGGACATCCTTTGGAACCTACTTTATGTTTCTGGGGCAGGGAAATACACCGCTGGCGAGAACCATGGGGTTGGTTATCATCATGCTGGCCAATTTGGTTTTGGTACAGGTCAACAGTTCCAATCAGGACTTTGTTTTTCAGTCAATGAAGCGTCTGATCAAGGATAAAGTCATGTGGGCGATCAATATCGGAACGATTGGCGGAATTTTGATAATTTTATACACCCCTTTAAGTGGCTTTTTAAAGTTGTCGCCATTAACAATCGAGCAGTTTTTTATGGCTGCCGGTATCGCCGTCTTATCGGTAATTTGGTATGAAGCAGTGAAACTCGTTTATTGGCTTAGGAAAAAAGGAAATAATTAATTAGGCTTATCAAAACGCTAAAAATAGAAAAAGCATAACTTCTGAGAGAGATCTGGAGTTATGCTTTTTGTGCGAAAATTTATATCGGATTTTAATGCAAAGGACTAGCAAAGCACTGTGATAAAGTGTATAATGGCTTCGTAATTATATTAGGAAAAGAGGAACAAAAAGGAATGAAAAAAAGAAGACTACTTGTTTTAACGCTTACCGTCATTCTTGTCGCTGGTTTATTCGCAGGTTGCAGCAGTTCTGCCAAAACAGATAGTAATACAACTGCAAAAAATGATGATAAGACTTTTGTTGTTGGTTTAGATGATTCTTTCCCGCCAATGGGTTTCAGAGATGATAAAAATGAAATCGTTGGATTTGATGTAGATCTTGCCAAAGAGGCTGGGAAGCGGATGGGAATGGAAGTTGTCCTTCAGCCAATTAATTGGGACACTAAGGAATTAGAACTTGATTCTGGAAATATTGATGTTATCTGGAATGGATTAACCATAACGGATGAACGTAAACAAGCCATGGATTTCACAAAACCTTATCTTAAAAACGATCAGGTAATTGTTGTTAAAAGTGATTCGAGTATAAAAACAAAGGCTGATTTAGCCGGTAAAAATATTGGTCTTCAAAAAGGATCTTCGGCCTATGATGCCTACATGGCTGACCCAATCAGCAAAGAAACAGCTGCGATGAATGAATATGATGATAATGTTTCGGCACTCAGTGATTTAGGAATTGGCCGAATTGATGCCGTCATCGTTGACTCGGTTGTCGCTCGTTACTACATCAAATCTGAAAATGTTGCGTACACTATTTTGAATGAAAGTCTGTCACCAGAGCTCTATGGTGTTGCTGTTAAAAAGGGCAATACTGAATTGCTAACAAAACTTCAGGATGCTATCGATGCTATGATTGCTGATGGAACGGCGGCTACCATTTCGACAAAATGGTTTGGTGAAGACATTATTTACAAACCATAATTTCTAAATAAATTAATTATTAGAAAGGGGCTTTCACAACAGCTCCTTTTTTATTTTATTTCTCAGGAGAATGATTATGTCAGATTTTTTAACTTATTTATCAAATATTACTTTACCGATGTTACAAGGAATGGTTATTACCCTCAGCATCTTTGCGGTTACCTTTGTATGCTCAATTCCACTGGGGTTTCTTTTTACCCTAATGGTTCGCAGTAAAATTAAACCAGTAAAAGCATTTGCTGATGCCTATATCTACGTCATGCGGGGAACACCATTGCTGCTCCAATTGATGTTTGTTTACTTTGGACTGCCGTTATTGCCTTTTTTTGGTCAATTTTTTATTTTTGGCCGATTTACGGCCGCCTGCATCGCCTTTGGAATGAACTATGCCGCCTATTTTGCGGAAATCTTTCGGGGCGGGTTGCTTGCCATTGACAAGGGTCAGTATGAAGCAGCAAAGGTATTGGGATTGACAAAATTTGAAACCATGACGCGGGTTGTTGTTCCACAGATGATTCGTGTTTGTTTACCATCGATCACCAATGAAACCATTACGCTGGTAAAAGATACCTCTCTGGTTACGGTAATTGGAGTGGCTGAAATTTTGCACTATGCAAAAACTGCCGTCAATCGAGACGGAAATACGTTTGCTTTTATTGTTGCCGCCATATTATACTTGCTGATCAATTTTGTTATTACCATGGTATTCAAGAAACTTGAAAAGAAATATGAATTTTAGGGGGGCAACATGGAAATAATAAGAGTAAATAAACTCAATAAAAGTTTTGGAGATCATCATGTACTAAACGATATTTCGTTTACCGTGAACAAAGGCGATGTGGTAGCAATCATCGGTTCTTCCGGTTCGGGAAAATCCACCTTGCTTCGCTGTCTGATTGATTTGGAAAAGGCTGATAGCGGAGATGTTTTTATGGAAGGAAAACCGTTGATTAAATCTGGCGTTTATCCCAGTGTGCAAGAGATTCGGGAAATTATCATTAGAATGGGAATGGTTTTTCAACACTTTAATCTTTTTCCCCATCTCACCGTGCGACAAAATTTAGAACTGGCACCAAAAGTGGTAAAAAAAGAAGAACCACTTCAAATGAATAAGCGCTGTGAAACTTATTTGGAAAAGGTTGGTTTGTTAGAACGAATTGACGCGATGCCTTCGACTTTATCAGGCGGAGAAAAGCAACGGGTGGCAATCGCTCGGGCATTGATGATGAATCCTGATATTCTCCTTTTTGATGAGCCGACATCGGCTCTGGATCCTGAACTGACTGGTGAAGTATTAAATGTTATGCAAAGTCTTGCCAATGAGCATATGACCATGGTGGTTGTAACCCATGAAATGGATTTTGCCAGAAAAGTTGCGAATAAGATTCTATTTATGGACGCAGGTAAAATACTGGAAGAGGGAACACCGGAAGATATTTTTAATAATCCTCGGGAGCAAAGAACCCAGGAGTTTTTAAGTACGATTCTTAGAGAGCAGAGCAAAAAAGCTAAAAAGAAATACCGACTTAAAAAATATTTATAATAATTGTGTTTGCTATTTTGGTTTATATAAAAACAAAGCCTTCCCAAAATGAATGGGAAGGCTTAATTATTTAAAAAAAGGCGCTCAAAAAAATTGACAAACAGATAATCTTATGATAGCATATTAAATTGCATTGGTATCTTTAAAAATAAGATTATCAGGCGTCCTTGTCATTGATTTCCAATGAAACAATAGCCTAGCAGTGATTCCGCAATTACAAACTGATCAAAGGGGAAGTAAGGCTGAATCTAATGCATATGAAATTGATTACTTGCTAATCATAACACAAGGAGAGATGAAAAACAACAGGCAAATTAGGGATGCCAAAAGGAGAGACAGCGGTCTCTTACTGGGTGATCCGTTGCTGAGTATTGTGCGAGGGGTGATATTGGATGGTAATGTTGCATCCTGAAAAAACTGGCTTAAGAATACGCCAAAGCTTTTCTAAAATCAAAGAAGTTATTGAAATGCCGAACCTGATCGAGGTTCAGAAAGAATCATACCGATGGTTCATTCAAAAAGGATTAAAAGAGGTTTTTGATGATATTGATAAAATCGAAGACTACACCGGAAATTTAGTTCTGGAATTCGTGGATTATTCCATTGAGGGTAAACCAAAGTATTCGGTAGAGGAATGTAAAGAGAGGGATCAAACCTACTTTATTCCTTTAAAAGTAACAGTCCGTTTAATTAATAAGGAAAAAAATGAAGTTAAAGAGCAAAAGGTTTATATGGCCGATTTGCATAAAATGACAGAGACAGGAACCTTCATCGTTAATGGAGCAGAACGTGTTATTGTCAGCCAGCTGGTGAGATCACCAGGGGCATACTATTCTTTAAGTCGTGATAAACTTGGAAAGAAATTATTTTCGGCGCAAGTTATTCCAAACCGTGGTGCGTGGCTGGAGTATGAAACAGATTCTAACGATATTATGTATGTTAAAATTGACCGTACCCGTAAGCTGCCAATCACAGCCCTTATCCGGGCCTTAGGATTAGGAACAAATCAAGAAATTCTTGATTTCTATGGGGATGATTATCGATTAATTGAAACCATAAAAAAAGATGAAAATAATAATATGAAATCAACCCGGGATGGACTCATTGAAATTTATAAAAGACTGAGACCAGGTGAACCACCAACAGTAGAAAGTGCTCAATCCCTGATTAATTCGATGTTTTTTGATGATCGACGATATGACTTAGCTAAAGTCGGCCGACATAAATATAATAAAAAATTGGCACTTGCAACTCGAATTGCCGGTCAACGGGCAGCCAATACAATTATTGATCCTGAAACAGGAGAAGTTTACATTGAAGAAGGCGATATCATTTCCATTGAGGTGGCGATACAGATTCAAAATGCCGGTATCAATGTGGTTGATGTCCGAGTCGATGATAAAAATGTTCGAGTTATCGGGAATGGTTTTGTCGATATTAATGTCCAAGATATTCCTTTTGATATCAGTGATCTTGAGATCAAAGAACATGTTTGTTATGAAGTACTTAAAGAAATTTTAGAATCCGATATGACTGATGAGGAAAAAAAGAAATCCATCAAAAAACGCATGGACGAGCTAGTTCCAAAACATGTGCTGATTTCAGATCTTCATGCGTCAATTAGTTATATCATTGGACTCGATTATGATATCGGAGCTATTGATGATATTGACCATTTGGGAAACCGTCGTCTGCGATCAGTTGGGGAGCTTCTTCAAAACCAATTCAGAATCGGATTATCCCGAATGGAACGCGTTGTACGTGAAAGAATGTCGGTCCAGGATGATGAAATTCTGACCCCGCAAGGGTTAATTAATACGCGTCCGGTCAATGCGGCATTAAAAGAATTTTTCGGAAGTTCACAGCTTTCGCAATTTATGGATCAGACGAATCCATTGGCAGAATTAACGCATAAACGACGTTTGTCAGCATTGGGACCAGGTGGTCTTAGCCGTGAACGGGCGGGATTTGAAGTGCGTGATGTTCATCATAGCCATTATGGCCGTATGTGTCCGATTGAAACGCCTGAAGGTCCTAACATTGGATTGATTGGTTCCCTCAGTACCTATGCCCGAGTGAATGAATATGGTTTCATTGAAGCGCCTTATCGTAAAGTATATGACGGGGTTGTAACAGATGAGATTCATTATTTGGCGGCTGATGAAGAGGGGCGCTATACCATTGCCCAGGCGAATGAACCGTTAGATAAAAACAACCGTTTTGAACGTAAACAGGTTACCGGTCGTGCCGGAAGCATGCGTGATTTTGTACTGATTCCACCGGATCGGGTCGATTATATGGATATTTCACCAAAACAGGTTGTTTCGGTAGCGACATCCCTTATACCTTTCCTTGAAAATGATGATGCTAACCGAGCCCTGATGGGAGCGAACATGCAACGTCAGGCAGTTCCGCTGCTGATTCCCAAAGCTCCGATTATCGGAACGGGAATGGAATGCAAGGCGGCTCATGATTCAGGCGTCTGTGTGATTGCTAAAAATGCCGGAATTGTTGAACGGGTTGAAGCTTCAGCCATTCATATTCGTACCGATGAGGGAGAATTAGACAAATATACCCTTTTGAAATTCAAACGTTCTAATCAAGGAACCTGTATGAATCATAAGCCTTTGGTAGACAAGGGGCAACGCATTGAAGCAGGAGAAATCATCGCTGATGGTCCTTCAACTGAAATGGGCGAACTGGCACTTGGTCGAAACATCCTCATCGGATTTATGACCTGGGAAGGTTATAATTATGAAGATGCGATGCTGATCAATGAAAAACTTCTCAAGGAAGATGTGTTTACATCGATACATGTTGAAGAATTTGAAGCAGAAGCACGGGAAACCAAGCTTGGACCAGAGGAAATCACACGAGATATTCCCAATGTCAGTGAAGATGCTTTAAAGAACCTGGATGAACGCGGCATTATTTTTGTTGGTGCAGAGGTTAAATCTGAAGATATTCTGGTTGGAAAGGTTACCCCTAAAGGGGAAACTGATCTTTCTGCTGAAGAAAAACTTTTAAGAGCAATATTTGGAGAAAAAGCTCGTGAAATACGGGATACTTCCTTAAAAGTTCCTCATGGAGAATCAGGAATTGTTTTGGATGTAAAAGTATTTTCTCGCGAAAATAAGGATGAAGATCTTAAACCGGGTGTCAATACCTTGGTACGAGTTCTTATTGCGGTAAAACGAAGAATATCAGTCGGCGATAAAATGGCTGGTCGTCATGGAAATAAAGGGGTTATTTCCCGAATCCTTCCTGAAGAAGATATGCCGTTTATGCCTGATGGAACACCATTGGAGATTTGTCTTAATCCGCTGGGGGTTCCGTCTCGTATGAATATCGGACAGGTTCTGGAAGTCCATTTGGGACTCGCTATGAGAACCATCGGCTGGCATATTGCCACCCCGGTTTTTGACCCTGCTAACGAAGATGATATCATGGAGTTGCTCGATCAGGCCGGTTTGCCGCAAGATGGCAAGATCCAGCTTTATGATGGACGTAGCGGAGAACCTTTTGATAATCCGGTAACTGTTGGCTATATGTATATGCTTAAGCTGCATCATCTGGTTGATGATAAAATGCATGCCCGATCAACCGGACCGTATTCTCTGGTTACGCAACAGCCTTTGGGTGGTAAAGCCCAATTTGGTGGACAGCGTTTTGGAGAAATGGAAGTTTGGGCACTGGAAGCTTATGGAGCAGCTCATACCCTACAGGAAATTATGACGATAAAATCGGATGATGTAGTGGGACGGGTTAAAGCTTATGAAGCCATTGTAAAAGGTGAAAACATTCCCCGACCAGGAATCCCAGAGTCATTTAAAGTATTGATAAAAGAATTACAAAGTTTAGCATTGGATGTTAACATCCTCAATGATCAAGAAGTGCTTAAACAGCTTGATGATGAAATGGATGAACGTGATCCATTGGAAGAATTGGCGATTGAAATTGGCAGCGCGGAAATTTCAGAAGCGGGCGATGATGTACGATTGGAAGATTCCTTCCAAATTAAAAGCATTGATGATACTGATGACGACTTATTTTAAGTTGAATAAATTTATAAAAGAAGGGAGCGAAGCCATTTGTTGAATGAGGAATTCACTTTAAAATCCATACAAATCGGATTGGCATCACCTGAAAAAATCAGAGAGTGGTCACGAGGGGAAGTAAAAAAACCGGAGACTATTAATTATAGAACCCTGAAACCAGAAAAAGAGGGGTTGTTTTGCGAGAAAATCTTCGGACCTCAGAAAGACTGGGAATGTAATTGTGGGAAATATAAACGTATTCGCCATAAGGGCATTGTCTGCGAAAACTGTGGTGTTGAGGTAACAAAATCAAAAGTAAGACGTGAACGAATGGGGCATATTGAATTAGCTTCGCCAGTTTCACATATTTGGTATTTCAAAGGAATCCCCAGTCGAATGGGTCTGATTCTAGAAATGTCACCAAGAAACTTAGAAAAAATCATTTATTTTGCAGCCTATGTTGTTACCGATCCTGGGGAAAGTAATTTTGAATACA
Source organism: Acetobacterium tundrae (assembly GCF_008086615.1). Taxonomy (GTDB): domain Bacteria; phylum Bacillota; class Clostridia; order Eubacteriales; family Eubacteriaceae; genus Acetobacterium; species Acetobacterium tundrae. The sequence goes on along the minus strand of NZ_RXYB01000015.1, from coordinate 7,215 downwards.
AACAAATCCTCACAGAATCAGAGTACAAAGAAGCAAAAAAACAATTTGGAAACAAATTTACTGCTAATATTGGTGCGGAAGCCATTCAGGAATTATTGAAATTGGTTGACCTCGATCAAGAATCGGCGGTGCTCAAGGAAGAACTCAAAGGAAGCTCCGGACAGAAAAAAATAAGGATTGCCAGGCGTTTAGAAGCTGTCGAAGCTTTTCGAAATTCAAACAATCGTCCGGAATGGATGATTTTAGAAGCAATTCCGGTTATCCCACCAGAATTGCGACCAATGGTACAACTTGATGGCGGACGTTTTGCAACATCGGATTTAAATGACTTGTATCGACGCGTGATTAATCGTAATAATCGTCTTTTGAAACTATTAGAATTGGATGCACCGGATATTATCGTTCAAAATGAAAAACGCATGCTTCAAGAAGCAGTAGATGCGCTCATCGATAATGGTCGTCGCGGTCGCGCTGTAACAGGTCCGGGAAACCGTCCATTTAAATCTTTAAGTGATATGCTAAAAGGAAAACAAGGACGTTTCCGTCAAAATCTTTTGGGAAAACGGGTTGATTATTCCGGGCGTTCCGTAATTGTTGTTGGACCAAACTTGAAAATGTACCAATGCGGACTTCCTAAAGAAATGGCGATTGAACTTTTTAAACCGTTTGTTATGAAGGAACTGGTTGGACGTAATCTATCCCAAAATATAAAAAGTGCCAAAAAAATGGTTGAAAAGCTCGACCCAGCAGTTTGGGATGTCTTGGAAGATGTTATTCAAGAGCATCCGGTTTTATTAAATCGAGCTCCGACCCTTCATCGATTGGGTATTCAAGCCTTCGAACCGGTTTTAGTAGAGGGAAGAGCGATGAAACTTCATCCTCTGGTTTGTACCGCCTACAATGCCGACTTTGATGGTGATCAAATGGCTGTCCATGTACCGTTATCAGTTGAAGCACAAGCAGAAGCACGTTTTCTAATGCTGGCTTCAAATAACATTCTTAAGCCACAAGACGGAACACCGGTTGTATCGCCTACTCAGGATATGATTCTTGGTACCTACTACATGACTATATATAAGGAAAATGTTAAAGGCACCGGAAGCGTGTTCAGAGATTTGGAAGAGATGGAAATGGCTTACTTCAATCATGAGGTTGAGTTGCATGCCCAAGTTAAAGTCCGCAGTACCAAAGAAATTGATGGCGAACAAATTACCCGATTAGTAGATGGGACCGTGGGACGATTCATTTTCAATACCATTATTCCACAGGAATTAGGCTTTGTGAAACGGGATACTTTAGAGGAAAAATTCGCTTTGGAAATTGATCGACAAGTGAATAAAAAAGTCCTAACAGAAATTGTTGATCGTTGCTATAAGAAATTCGGACCAACTGTAACATCTGAGGTTCTGGATGAAATAAAAGGCATCGGCTTTAAATTTTCAACAAAAGGTGCCATTACAGTCGGCGTTAGTGACATGGTGGTTCCAGAGGATAAAGAAGAAATTTTATCGCGAGCCGATGATAAAATTGATGAAAATCTGACATTATATCGTCAAGGTTTTATCAGCGATGAAGAGCGTTATAACAATGTTATTGAAATTTGGAATAGCGCCACTGATGAGGTTACAGAGGCACTTTTAAATAATCTGGATGCCTGGAATCCAATCAATATGATGGCCGATTCCGGTGCCCGAGGTAGTAAGAATCAGATTCGTCAGTTAGCGGGTATGCGTGGTCTGATGGCCAATCCAACTGGTCGAATCATTGAATTACCAATTCGTTCAAACTTCCGTGAAGGTCTAAATGTTCTTGAATTCTTCTCGTCCACCCATGGTGCGCGAAAAGGACTTGCAGATACAGCCCTTCGTACAGCCGATTCAGGCTATTTGACCCGACGTCTTGTTGATGTCAGTCAGGATGTAATTGTCCGTGAAGAAGATTGCGGAACAACTCGTGGATATGAAGTTTCTACAATTAATGATCATGGTGAGATTATTGAAACATTGGAAGAAAGACTCGTTGGCCGATATGCTTTTGAAGATGTCGTCCATCCTGAAACTGGTGAGATTCTTACCCCAGCCAATGAAATCATTACCAGTGAAATGACCGAAGCAATCATTAAGTCGGGAATTGAAAAAGTTCTAATTCGGGCAGTTTTCAATTGTCAATCAAAGCATGGCGTATGCAAAAAATGTTATGGTGTTGACTTAACCACTTGGAGACCCGTTGAAATTGGTGAAGCCGTGGGAATTATCGCAGCTCAATCAATTGGAGAGCCGGGTACTCAGTTAACCATGCGTACATTCCATACCGGGGGTGTTGCATCAGCTGAAGATATCACCCAGGGTCTTCCACGTATTGAAGAACTTTTTGAAGCACGAAAACCAAAAGGGCAAGCCATTATTTCGGAAATTGATGGTCGCGTAGAAATTCAGGATACCCAAAAGAAGACTGAAGCGGTTATCACAGCAGCTGACGGCGAAATGAAAGTATATCTTATCCCTTATGGTTCACGGCTACGTGTCCATACCGGGGATAGTGTAGAAGCCGGGGATGAAATCACTGAAGGTTCCATAAATCCAAGTGATATTCTCAGAATACAGGGGATTGATCATGTTCAGCAATATCTACTCCAGGAAGTACAAAAAGTTTACCGTATGCAAGGGGTTCACATTGGCGATAAACATGTTGAATTGATTGTTCGCCAGATGTTAAGAAAAGTTAAAATTGAAAATCCTGGTGATACAAAACTTCTTTCTGGAAGTATGGTTGATATTTTTAACTTTGAAGAAGAAAACAAAATAGCAACGGAAGAAAATTTAGAAGTGGCAACAGCAACCCGTGAGTTATTGGGGATAACAAAAGCTTCATTAGCGACAGATTCATTCTTGTCGGCCGCATCATTCCAGGAAACTACCCGTGTTCTTACGGACGCAGCCATAAAGGGCAAAGTTGATCCGCTTGTTGGATTAAAAGAAAATGTTATCCTTGGACAACTGATACCAGCCGGTACCGGCGTCAAAAGATATGCTGATATCGAGTTGATCTATGAACGTGAAGAAGAAGAGACTGATGAAGTCTTTATCGCACCAGATGAAAGCGACGAAATGTTGGATATTGTTTTTGATGATGAGATTCTGGATGCTCACGTAGAAGAAACGCAAGAAGAAACAGATGAAGCAATTATCACGGATTTGGATATCTTTGATTTGGATTTTCTTACAAAAGAATAATTCTTGACATTTTGAGCTCAAACATATACAATTAATAGGCGTGTTTAAAGAGATACATAAACAGCAAGGAGAAGAAACGGTATGAATCAATTTGTTGATGTTTCAAAAGTAATTGGAATGAAACAAACCCTTAAGGCTGTGAAAGAAGAAAAAGCACTCAAAGTTGTTTTAGCAGAAGATACAGACGAAAGTATCAAAAAAAGCATTGTCGATTGTTGTAACGATCATAATGTACCGATAGAGCGGGTTGACACCAAGGTAGGACTTGGAAAAGCCGGTGGTATTGACCGTGGGGCAGCCGTCATTGCAATAATTAAATAAAAGGGATTGGAAGTGTCTCTACTGAGATACTTCCAATCCTTACATGAAGTCATTAATGACCTTAGCGGGTTATTGATATATTATTTTATAAAAGGAGGTGCAGGACTAAATGCCTACCATTAATCAGCTTGTGAAAAAAGGAAGAAAACGTCAGGAAGTTAAAACAAAAACTCCAGCGTTGAAAGCAAACCCTCAAAAAAGAGGTGTATGTACAGCAGTTAGAACATCCACACCAAAGAAACCAAACTCTGCATTAAGAAAAATTGCCAGAGTTCGTCTCGTAAACGGAATGGAAGTTACCGCGTATATCCCAGGAATCGGCCATAATTTGCAAGAACATAGTATTGTTCTTATCAAAGGCGGACGAGTTAAGGATTTACCAGGGGTTCGTTACAAAATTATCCGTGGTGCTCTCGATACCGCTGGTGTAGATGCTCGTAGACAAGCTCGATCCAAATATGGGGCTAAAAAGCCTAAAAAGTAGTAGTGCATAGTGCTGCATATTAAAGCGCTCGTAAAAGATCGAGACCAGATATATGTTAGAGACGCAATACGCACAACAACAATATGTTGGATGTCGAGTACCGATGAACATAAAAATAATGTTAAGGAGGGAAGTAAAGTGCCTAGAAAAGGACCTGTTCCAATAAGAGAAGTTTTACCCGATCCGATCTATGGAAGTATTGTTGTAACAAAATTAGTCAACAATATTATGTTAGATGGAAAAAAAGGGGTTGCCCAAAAAATTGTATATGATGCATTTACACAAGTAAATGAAAAAACCGGAAAAGATGCGCTGGAAGCGTTTGAAGAAGCTCTAGCTAATATTACTCCTGTTTTAGAAGTTAAAGCTCGCCGAGTAGGCGGTGCAACATATCAAGTTCCAATGGAAATAAGAACCGAACGAAAACAAGCTTTAGGTCTTCGTTGGTTAGTTAATTATTCCAGAAAACGATCAGAAAAAACAATGAAAGATCGTTTAGCTGGAGAAATCATGGATGCATTAAATAATAGTGGTGCAGCCGTTAAGAAGAAAGATGATACACACGCAATGGCAGAAGCAAATAAAGCTTTCGCACATTATCGTTGGTAGTCTTTATTCAAAATTTGAAATAAGAGAGGAAAGCATCTGTGTCAAGAAGTTATAGTTTAGAAAAAACAAGAAATATAGGTATTATGGCACATATTGATGCAGGAAAAACCACCACCACAGAAAGAATTCTGTTCTATTCCGGAAAAATTCACAAAATTGGAGAAACCCACGATGGTGGAGCTCAAATGGACTGGATGGAACAGGAACAGGAAAGAGGTATTACCATTACCTCAGCAGCAACAACATGTTTTTGGAAAGAAAATCGTATCAATATCATTGATACGCCAGGACACGTTGATTTTACCGTCGAAGTAGAACGTTCACTAAGAGTTCTTGATGGTGCTGTATCTGTATTTTGTGCAAAAGGTGGCGTTGAACCTCAATCAGAAACAGTATGGCGACAAGCCGATAAATATAATGTTCCAAGAATGGCATATGTCAATAAGATGGATATCACCGGAGCAGATTTTTATAATGTACTGGATATGATGGAGGATCGTTTAGGCGCGAATCCTGTTCCAATTCAATTACCTATCGGTAAAGAAGGCGATTTTATCGGAATTATCGACCTGATTCAAATGAATGCCGAAATTTATAAAGATGATTTAGGCGAAGTCATTGAGATTGTTGATATTCCAGAAGATATGGCAGAATTAGCTGCTGAATACCGTGAAAAAATGATCGAATCCATTTCGGATTACGATGAAGCGATTTTGGAGAAATTCCTTGAAGGCGAAAAAGTTGGTGTTGATCAAATTAAGGCCGCTATTCGTTTAGCAACATTGAATAATGAAATAGTTCCGGTTGTATGCGGTTCATCCTATAAAAACAAAGGTGTTCAACCAATGTTGGATGCAATAGTTGACTTCATGCCATCACCATTGGATGTTCCTCCAATTACTGGAATTAATCCTAAAACTGAGAAAGAAGAAGTTCGACACGCAAGTGATGAAGAACCATTCTCAGCGTTGGCTTTCAAAATCATGACGGATCCATTTGTAGGCAAGCTTGCATTTTTTAGAGTTTATTCAGGAACTATTAATTCCGGTTCTTATATTTTCAACTCTTCCAAAAACAAAAGAGAACGTCTTGGACGTATTTTGCAAATGCATGCAAATCATCGGGAAGAGATTTCAACCGTTTATACCGGGGACATTGCGGCAGCAGTTGGTTTAAAAGACACAACCACAGGGGACACCCTTTGTGTGGATACAGCACCGATTGTGCTAGAATCGATGGTATTCCCGGAACCTGTAATCCATGTTGCTGTTGAACCAAAAACAAAAGCTGGTCAGGAAAAAATGAGTACCGCTTTAGCGAAACTGGCTGAAGAAGATCCAACATTCCGAATCAGAACTGACGAAGAAACAGGTCAGACGATTATTTCAGGTATGGGCGAACTTCACCTGGATGTTATTATCGATCGGATGCTTCGAGAATTCAAGGTCGAAGCCAATATTGGCGCTCCTCAGGTAGCGTATAAAGAATCCATTACCAAAGCGGTTGATGCTGAAGGTAAGTTTGCCCGTCAATCTGGTGGACGTGGTCAGTATGGACATTGTTTAATTCATATGGAACCAGTTGAACCAGGGACAGGATATGTTTTCGAAAACAAAACAGTTGGGGGTTCAATTCCAAAAGAATTTATCAACCCAATTAATCAGGGGATTGTCGAAGCAATGCGTAACGGTGTATTGGCTGGTTATCCGGTATTAGATTTAAAAGTAATTGTTTATGACGGATCTTACCATGATGTGGATTCATCGGAAATGGCATTTAAAGTTGCCGGATCGATGGCATTTAAGAATGGTATGAGAAAAGCTGATCCTGTAATCCTGGAACCGATATTCGCTCTGGAAGTAGTAATTCCAGAAGAATATATGGGCGATGTTATCGGGGATATCAGTTCTCGACGAGGCCATATTGAAGGAATGGAAATGCGTGGCGGCGCTCAGATTGTCAAAGCGATGGTACCTTTGTCAGAAATGTTTGGATATGCAACTGCATTAAGAAGTAAAACGCAAGGCCGTGGCCTTTCCACTATGCAATTCTCGCATTATGAAGCAGTACCTAAAAGTGTTTCAGAAGAAATAATTGAAGGTCGAAAATAATAACGAAATTATTAAAATAAATTTTAAGGAGAAGAACAAATGGCAAAAGCAAAATTTGAAAGAAATAAGCCACATGTAAATGTTGGAACAATTGGACATGTCGATCATGGCAAGACAACATTAACAGCGGCCATTACATGTGTATTAAACAAACGATTTGGAACAGGGGAAGCGGTAGCATTCGAAAACATCGATAAAGCCCCAGAAGAAAGAGAACGTGGAATCACCATTTCAACAGCACATGTTGAATATGAAACACCGAATCGCCATTATGCCCATGTTGACTGCCCGGGCCATGCGGATTATGTAAAGAACATGATCACTGGTGCTGCCCAAATGGATGGAGCCATCCTGGTTGTTAGTGCTGCTGATGGTCCCATGCCACAAACTCGTGAACATATTTTATTAAGCCGTCAGGTAGGTGTACCCTACATCCTTGTTTTCTTAAACAAAGTAG
>NZ_RXYB01000014.1 GCF_008086615.1 Acetobacterium tundrae | reverse complement strand
AGATAACGTTCAAATGGAAATCACCTTGATTACCCCAATCGCGATTGAAGAAGGCTTACGTTTCGCTATTCGTGAAGGCGGAAGAACAGTTGGATCCGGAGTTGTTGCGAAAATTATCGTAGACTAAAGTTGCAGCCAGTTTTCGAAAAATATGTAAAATTTTAATGAATAAAAGACCGCCTCTCATTCTGAGAGGCGGTCTTATTAACGTGAAAAATTCACAAAAACAATATTTGATAGGAAAAGGGATATGATTTGTGGTATCATCTATAACAAATAACAAATAACAAATAACGAAGAAAGCGATAAGAGAATAAGATGTTAAAAAATGATTTCCTCATGAGAGAAATTGAGAGCTTTTCTAAATTTGTAATCGAAATATTCCGAAAAGAGAAATTTGAAATTGAGAAAGAACAAGTTGCAATGATCGAAGATGATTACTTGTTTTATCATTTCCAGGAAATGATTTATAATGGAAAAATAAATGAAGCTGAGAATGCTTTGTTTGAAACAATTGAAAAAGATCCTAAACTTGAACATCTGAAATTGTCAGAAAAATTTTATTCGGAAGTTTTTAAAATGAGCGATGAATATTTACGGGAACAAAATTATTCTCGAGAAGAAGCATTTGAAAGCTTAGATCAGATAAAAGAAATTTATCAGAAAAAATACAATGATTCTAATAGACGGAATTGGAAAGAAGTAAGAAATGATTAGACTCTTGGTTGATAGTATGTGTGATTTACCTAAAGATTATGTAAACCATCCGAATTTAGATATGGTTTCATTAAATGTAATTATTGAAGGAAAAGCATATCGGGATAAACGAGAAATTGATTTAAGAAGGATGAATGAATTTATGGAACAGGGGATCGTGCCTACCACGTCCCAAGTAAATCCAGGAGATTTTATCGAATATTTCGAAAATTGCGCAAAAAATAACGAAGAATGTCTGTATCTTACATTCTCTTCAAAGCTGTCAGGAAGTTATGAAACAGCGGGCTTTGTTTTAAAAGATGTTTTAGAAAAATATCCGGATTTTAAATGTAAAATAGTTGATAGTCTTCACAGCGGGGGAAGTATAGCCATTATAGCAGTAGAACTTTTGAAACTCATTGAACAGGGGAAAAATCTTGAGTATTTGGCTGATGCAGCAAAGAAATTCATTCCTCATGCTCATTTCTATTTTAGTATCGAAGATTTGAATTGGCTATACATGGGTGGTCGAGTATCCAAGGGGACAGCAGTTGTCGGTGGCTTTCTGAAAATTCATCCCATCGTATCGGTTGAAAATGGAGAATTAAAAGTCATTGGCAAATCTCGGGGAAGTAAAAAAGCGCAACGAACAGTTGTCGAAATAACCGCTCAAAATATTAAGGATTATCTTGACCAGAACGTTGGTATAGCATATACTGGTTCCATGAAACCCGTTGAAGAGTATGAAAGTGCTTTGCGAGAAATGGGCGTTACAAAAATTGAACCGGTACCGATTGGCTGTGTTTTAGCAGCCCATTTAGGACTTCAAGGTACAGGAATATATTTTCTGGACATGCCTCCGGAAAAAATATTAAAATAAATAAAAAAAAATCAAAAAAACGCTTGCTAAGGGCGTTTTTTTCTTGTATAATAGGGAAGGTTGACACTCTGCGATGAAGTGAGAGGTTGCTGTCGCCTTAGACAGGTTAATTTTCACGGAGTATGTCACGATCTAAGAATCGGACGACAATCACGAATATCATACAATTCCATCAGAATGACTTTAGTCATTTTGAAAAAAATAATGATGAAACACCCGGATGGGTTGACACGTGATTGGAGTACCTAAATGACGATTAGAAATAAATAAGGAGGTAAAATTTAGGTATGGCAAAACAAAAGATTAGAATCAGGTTGAAAGCGTTTGATCATAAAATTTTGGATCAATCAGCTGAACGAATTGTTGAAACAGCAAAGAGAACAGGTGCTAGCGTATCTGGTCCGGTGCCACTGCCAACAGACAAAGAAATCATTACGATTCTTCGTGCAGTGCATAAGTACAAAGATTCCAGAGAACAATTTGAAATGCGCACACACAAACGGTTGATTGATATTTTAAATCCAACACCAAAAACTGTGGATGCATTAATGCGATTGAACTTACCAGCAGGCGTTGATATAGAAATTAAACTATAGACCCCAATGGTATTATGATTGCTCAGCAATCCAATGATATTTAGGAGGAAACAATGAAAAAAGCGATTATTGGTAGAAAAATTGGAATGACACAGATTTTCACAGAAGATGGCACTGTTATTCCTGTAACTGTAGTTGAAGCAGGACCTTGTGTTGTGCTTCAAAAGAAAACCATTGAAGTTGATGGATATGAAGCTCTTCAATTGGCTTTCGGTGAAGTGAAGGAACGTCGAATGACAAAACCTTTAAAGGGTCATTATGACAAAAACAGTGTGGAATATAAAAAAGTAATCCGTGAATTTAAGCTTGATGATTATGCAAGCTATGAAACGGGACAATTGATTCAGGCTGATATGTTTGAATCTGGAGATCATGTTGATATTTCAGGCAAATCAAAGGGTAAGGGATTCCAGGGGGTCATTAAACGACATGGCCAATCCAGAGGACCGATGGCTCATGGTTCAAAATATCACAGAAGACCAGGTTCCATGGGAGCGTGTTCTTCTCCTTCAAGAGTTTTTAAAGGAAAGAAGCTTCCTGGCCAAATGGGAAACAAAAATGTGACTGCTATTAATTTAGAAATTGTTAAAGTTGATGTTGAAGACAATGTACTCTTAATCAGGGGTGCGGTACCAGGCATCAGAGGAGCACTTATTACAATTAAAAGCAGCGTTAAAGCATAAAAAAATCAAGCCTGAAAGGAGGAAATTAAATGCCTAAAATTGACATTTTAGATGTAAAAGGAAATGTTGTTGGTGATGTCGAGTTAAGCGAAGGAATCTTCGGAATCGAACCCAACGAGTATGTAGTACATGAAGTAGTGGTAGCACTGCTTGCAAATAGACGACAAGGAACACGCTCAGCTTTGACACGTTCGGAAGTACGTGGCGGCGGTCGAAAACCTTGGAGACAAAAGGGAACAGGTCGGGCTCGTGCCGGCACAATCCGATCTCCATTGTGGAAGGGCGGCGGTGTGGTGTTTGCACCGAAATCAAGAGACTACAGTAAAAAAGTTAATAAAAAAGTTAAAGCTTTAGCTATGAAATCAGTTTTCTCGGCAAAAGCACAGGACAATGAAATTCGCGTATTAAATCAATTAGCGATGGATGTCCCAAAAACAAAAGAAATGATTGCCGTACTGAATAATATCAATGTTCAAAAAGCCTTGATTGTACTTCCAGAAAACAATGAAGCAGTTATTCGTTCAGCAAGCAATATTCCTAAAGTCGCAACCACGACGGTCAATGAATTGAATGTATATGATATGTTGAAGTATGATATATTGATTATGACTCAGGAAGCATTAGAAAAAATTGAGGAGGTATACGCATAATGAAAAATCCTCGTGATATTATCATCAAGCCAATTATTACAGAACGTAGTATGGCAGATGCAGAAGAAAAAAAGTTTACATTTAAAGTAGATAAAAGAGCGAATAAAATTGAAATAAAAAATGCAATTGAAGTAATATTCGGTGTTGAAGTTGAAAAAGTAAACACAATGAATATGAATGGTAAAATAAAAAGAACCGGACGTTTCGTTGGCCGAAGATCTAATTGGAAAAAGGCCATCGTGAAGTTAACACCTGGAAGTAAGGGCATCCAATTCTTCGAAGGCGTATAATCACATAAGCGAGACTACAACCCGAGAAGCATACAAAAAGGAGGTAGCGAATAATGGGTATTAGAAAGTATAAACCAACGTCCCCTGGGCGTAGAAATATGAGTGTCAATACATTCGAGGAAATCACTAAAACTGTGCCTGAGAAATCTTTATTGTCACCACTAAAAAAACACGCAGGCCGTAACGCATACGGTCGTATCACCGTTAGACATCATGGTGGTGGAGCAAAAAGAAAATATCGAATTATTGATTTTAAAAGAAATAAAGATAATGTTCCTGGAAAAATCGCAGGAATTGAATACGATCCAAATAGAAGCTCAAACATAGCATTAATTCACTATGCAGATGGTGAAAAACGTTATATTGTTGCACCATTAAAATTAAAAGTTGGCGATGTTATCGTTTCAGGACCTGAATCAGATATCACCATTGGTAATTGTTTGCCATTGAAAAACATCCCAGTTGGTACAACCATTCATAATGTTGAGTTAAAAGCAGGCAAAGGCGCACAATTGGTTCGCTCAGCTGGAACAAGTGCACAACTTATGGCGAAAGATGGGAATTATGCGACACTGAGATTGCCTTCTGGAGAAATGAGAATGGTTCGAATTGAATGTCGAGCTACAATTGGTCAAGTCGGAAATTTAGACCATCAAAATGTGCGAATTGGTAAAGCCGGTCGTAAAAGACATATGGGCATTCGACCAACTGTACGTGGTTCGGTAATGAATCCAAATGACCATCCACATGGTGGTGGTGAAGGAAAAGCACCAATCGGACGTTCTGGTCCAGTTACTCCTTGGGGTAAACCAGCGATGGGTTATAAAACACGTAAGAAAAATAAACCTTCCGATAAATATATTGTAAGATCAAGAAATAAAAAATAAACACTCAACCATAAGATGACGAATCGAGAGGAGGATGAACAATGAGTAGATCATTAAAAAAGGGACCTTTTTGTGATGAAAAGTTACTTAAACGCATCGAAGCAATGAACGAAAAAGATGAAAAGAATGTATTAAAGACATGGTCAAGAAGCTCCACACTTTTTCCACAAATGGTAGGGCATACCATCGCAGTTCATGATGGAAGAAAACATGTTCCAGTTTATGTTACCGAAGATATGGTAGGACACAAACTCGGTGAGTTTGCGCCAACCAGAACCTTCAGAGGTCATGCTGGAGAAAAGAAATCTAAATTAAAATAGCCAAAAGGAGGTATACGAATGGAAGCAAGAGCGACAGCTAAATATGTACGTGTTTCATCCAGAAAGGCTAAGTTAGTGGCTGATTTAATTCGAGGCAAAAGCATTGGAGAAGCATTAAGTATTTTAGCATTAACACCAAATAAAGCAGCGAAAATAATTGATAAAGTTGTAAAATCTGCTTTAGCAAATGCTGAAAACAATTTTAATATGAATCCTGAAAATTTATATATTGATCAAGTATATGCTAATCAGGGTCCTACACTAAAAAGATTCAGAGCGGGTGCACAGGGACGTGCCATGATTATTCGAAAGAGATCGTCTCATATTACAGCCGTATTAAAAGAAAAAGAGTAAGGAGGGCATAGATGGGTCAAAAAGTCAATCCTCACGGATTTAGAGTTGGCGTTATTAAGGACTGGAATGCAAAATGGTTTGCTAACGACAGAGATTTTGCAGATTGTTTAATTGAAGATCACGATATTCGAAAATATATAAAAGTAAATCAATACCAGGCGGGTATTTCTAAAATAGTTATTGAACGTTTTGGTAACAAGGTCAAGATTCATATCTTTACTGCTAAACCAGGCATGATTATAGGTCGTGGTGGTGCAGGTATCGATACTTTACGACTTGAACTTGAAAAAATGACCAAAAAAACTGTGTTTATTAATATTGTAGAGGTCAAAAATGTCGATATGGATGCGCAGCTTATTGCTGAAAATATCGCAGCACAATTAGAAAGAAGAATTTCTTTCCGTCGTGCAATGAAACAAACAATGCAACGAACCATGCGAGCTGGAGCAAAGGGTATTAAAACTGCAGTAGCAGGACGTTTGAATGGTGCTGAAATGGCACGTAATGAGCATTATGCTCAAGGCCAAGTGCCACTTCAAACGCTAAGAGCTGATATTAGCTACGGTTTTGCTGAAGCTGACACCACCTACGGTAAAGTAGGCGTGAAGGTTTGGGTCAATAAAGGTGAAATTTTAACGGGACGTGAAGATGTTTTAGCGGTTACTGCTGAAGATGATGCGAAAGCTAAAAAAAATACTCGTCGTAAAGCTCCTACTAACAGGACAGAAAACTAAGAGAGGAGGACAACGTATATGTTAATGCCTAAACGTGTAAAACGTAGAAAAGTACATAGAGGTCGTATGAAAGGAAAAGCACTTCGTGGTAATAAAATTACCTATGGAGATTACGCTATTCAAGCACTAGAACCAGCATGGATTACTGCAAATCAGATAGAAGCTGCTCGTGTTGCTATGACCAGATATATTAAAAGAGGTGGTCAGGTCTGGATTAAAATATTTCCAGATAAACCTGTTACAAAGAAACCAGCAGAAACTCGTATGGGTTCCGGTAAAGGTTCGCCAGAGTATTGGGTTGCAGTGGTAAAACCAGGTAGAGTAATGTTTGAGATTGCCGGAATTCCTGAGGAGATTGCTCGGGAAGCTATGCGTCTTGCTCAGCATAAATTGCCAATTAAAACAAAATTTATCACTCGCAAAGATCAGGAAGCGCAAGAAGTGGGTGATGAGTCATGAAACCAAGTGAATTAAGAGAATTATCGAATTTAGAACTTACCGAAAAATTGGGTGACCTTAAAGAAGAGTTATTCAATTTGAGATTTCAACATGCTACAGGCCAGTTGGAAAATCCAATGCGCATCAAAGATGTCAAGAAGACTTATGCACGCATCAAAACAATTATGCAAGAACGTGCAATGAAGTCAGACGAAGCATAATAAACCAATAGATAAGGAGGTTTAGCTTATGGAAGAAAGAAATTACAGAAAAACTCGAGTTGGTAAAGTTGTCAGCGATAAGATGGAAAAAACAATTGTTGTTGCAGTTGAAAGCTTTGGAAAGCATCCTTTATACCAAAAACGAGTCAAAAAGACTGTAAAGTTTAAAGCCCATGACGAACAAAACGAATGTAAAATCGGTGATACCGTAAAAATAATGGAAACAAGACCATTGAGCAAAGACAAACGTTGGAGATTAGTAGAAATCGTAGAAAAAGCACTATAAGTTAATGTGCGGAAGGAGGTATTTCGGATGATTCAACAAGAATCGAGACTAAAAGTAGCAGATAATACCGGTGCAAAGGAATTATTGTGCATCCGAGTTCTTGGTGGTTCCGGTCGTCGATATGCAAATATCGGGGATGTTATCGTGTGTGCTGTTAAAAGTGCTGCACCCGGTGGCGATGTTAAAAAAGGCGACGTTGTTAAAGCCGTTGTCGTAAGAACAAAAAGTGGAATCAGAAGAGACGATGGAAGTTACATCAAGTTCGACCAAAATGCAGCGGTTCTTATAAAAGATGATAAAAACCCAAAAGGTACTCGTATTTTTGGACCTGTCGCAAGAGAGCTAAGGGACAAGAAATACATGAAAATCGTATCTTTGGCTCCTGAAGTACTTTAAGGAGGAAATGAAAGATGCATATTAAAAAAGATGATATCGTAGTGGTTATTTCCGGTAAGGACAAAGGAAAAAAAGGAAAAGTGATTCAATCTTATCCTAAAGATGGAAAAGTCCTTGTGGAAAATGTAAATATGGTAACTAAGCATCAAAAACCAACACAACAAATGCAACAAGGTGGTATTGTTAAACAAGAAGGAAGCCTTCAGGCTTCTAACGTCTTGATATATTGTCCTAAATGTGATAAAGGTGTAAGAACCGGACATAAAGTGTTGAGTGATGGCAAAAAAGTTAGATACTGTAAAAAATGCAATGAAACATTTAATAATTAATTTCGGGAAGGAGGATCAATATGCCCAGATTAAAAGACAAATATCTTACTGAAGTGATTCCAGCTTTAATGGAAAAATTTCAATATAAAAATATCATGGAAGTTCCTAAACTTGAAAAAGTTATACTTAACATGGGTTTAGGAGATTGCAAAGATAACTCTAAAGCTTTAGAAGCAGCAGTGATTGACCTTGGAATAATAGCTGGTCAAAGACCAATAATTACAAAAGCGAAAAAGTCAGTTGCTAATTTTAAAGTCCGAGAAGGCATGAACATTGGAGCGAAAGTAACTTTAAGAAGTGATCGCATGTACGAATTCACGGATAAGTTATTTAATGTTGCCCTTCCTAGAGTGCGTGACTTCAGAGGTTTATCAAACAAATCCTTTGATGGACGTGGTAATTATGCTTTTGGTATTAAGGAACAACTCATTTTTCCTGAAATTGATTATGACAAGGTCGAAAAGGTCAGAGGCTTGGATATTATGTTTGTCACAACGGCAAAAACAGATGAAGAAGCTCATGAACTGTTAAGACTGCTTGGCATTCCATTCAGTAGAGCATAAGGAGGACGTTAAAGTGGCAAAAAAATCAATGAAAGTAAAGCAACAAAAAAAACAAAAGTATTCAACTCAGGAATATACTAGATGTCGAATTTGTGGACGACCACATTCTGTTTTAAAAAAATTCGGTGTTTGTCGTATATGTTTCCGAGAATTAGCATATAAAGGCGAGATTCCTGGCGTAAGAAAAGCAAGCTGGTAAAAACAAACCAGCACAGAAAAGGAGGTACCGAGTATGGTTATGACTGATCCCATTGCGGATATGTTAACACGCATTAGAAATGCAAACAATGCAGGTCATAAAATGGTTGAGATGCCTGCTTCTAAAGAAAAGAAAGCGATTGCTCAAATTCTTTTAGAAGAAGGTTATATTAATAAAGTCGATTACATCACAGATGAAAAACAAGGAATAATTAAAATTGCTCTTAAATACGGAGAAAATAAAAGTCGTGTCGTAGCAGGCATTAAAAGAATTTCTAAACCCGGTTTAAGAGTATATGCAGGAAAAGATGAAGTGCCAAAGGTTTTAAATGGTCTTGGCATTGCTATCATATCCACATCAAAAGGTGTTATGACAGATAAAAAAGCAAGAAAAGCCGGTGTTGGCGGCGAAGTGATATGTTACGTTTGGTAACAAATTAAGACAGGAGGTAAAAAGATGTCAAGAATTGGGAAAGCACCCGTTGTGATCCTCCAGGGAGTCGACATTCAAAAAGATGGTCAAACCTTGACGGTCAAAGGTCCGTTAGGACAACTGGTTAGAACATTTCATCCTGATATCATCATCGATGTTCAAGAGAGCGAAGTTGTTGTCTCACGTCCATCTGAAAGTAAGCTGCATAAATCGCTTCATGGTTTAACACGTGCTTTAATTCAAAATATGGTTACAGGCGTTACCAAGGGCTTTACAAAAACATTGGAAATCAGTGGAGTAGGATATAGAGCAGAAAAAAAAGGGAACAAGTTGGTTATGAATTTAGGATTCTCACATCCGGTAGAGATGGAAGATCCTGAAGGAGTCGAATCTGTTCCGGAGACGAATACAAAAGTCGTCATCAAAGGCATTAGCAAAGAAGCAGTGGGGGCTTATGCCGCCAACATTCGAGCAAAACGTCCACCTGAACCTTATAAGGGTCATGGCGTAAGATATGCTGATGAAGTAGTTAGACGTAAAGAAGGTAAAACAGGGAAATAGCCTGCTAACCCGTCAAAGATAATGAAGGGAGTGAAACTCGATGATCAAGAAACCGATTAAAAATAAATTACGTGTCGCACGTCATTATCGGGTCAGAAATAAGATTTCTGGAACTGAAATGAAACCACGTTTGAACGTGTTTAGAAGTAATAAAAATATTTATGCTCAAATTATTGATGATACAAAAGGTATCACATTGGTTTCCGCTTCTTCCAATGACTCTGATCTTAAAGGTCAGTTATCAAATGGAGGAAATAAATCTGCTGCGAAAGTAGTTGGACAAGCAGTAGCAAAACGTGCCCTTGAAAAAGGAATCGAAGCCGTTGTATTTGATAGAGGCGGTTATGTATATCATGGTAGAGTAAAAGAATTGGCTGATGGCGCTCGTGAAGCCGGCCTGAAATTCTAAGTAAAGGAGGTCATTTGATGCAAAACAAAAAAATCGATCCAAGTACGTTGCCAGAATTGAAGGAAAAAGTAGTCGCTATCAACCGAGTTACAAAGGTTGTAAAAGGTGGTCGTAACTTCAGATTCAGCTGTCTTGTGATTGTTGGAGACGAAAACGGTCATGTTGGCGTCGGTAAAGGAAAAGCAATGGAAATTCCAGATGCTATTCGTAAAGGCATTGATGAAGCAAAGAAATCATTAATTAAAGTGCCAATGGTTGGAACAACCATTCCACATGCAATTAATGGTGAAGCTGGCGCTGGTCATGTCTTACTAAAACCTGCTGGAAAAGGTACTGGTGTTATCGCTGGTGGACCCGTTCGAGCAGTTCTAGAATTAGCTGGAGTAAGAGATATTCGTACTAAATCTTTAGGATCAAACAACGCACGTAATATGGTTAATGCTACAATGGCAGGCCTGGCTGGATTAACGACACTAGAAGAAGTCGCAGCAAAACGTGGTAAGAAACCTGAAGAAATAATAGATTAGGAGGAGTCATTATGGCTAAACAATTAGAAATTACACTTAAGAAAAGTCTGATTGGGCGCAATAAAAAACAACGTGCAACAATTGAGGCTTTAGGCTTAAAGAAAATTAGACAGACCGTAACGCATAATGATACCCCTCAAATTCGCGGCATGATTCATCGAACAGATTTTATGCTCGACGTAAAAGAAGTATAGGAGGCGTCAATATGAAGTTACATACTTTAAGTCCAGCCCCAGGTTCTAAAAAAGCACCCAAGCGTAAAGGACGTGGTACCGGTTCTGGTCTTGGAAAAACAGCTGGACGTGGATCTGATGGACAGAAATCTCGTTCTGGCGGTGGTGTTAGAGTCGGTTTTGAAGGTGGACAAATGCCGTTGGCAAGACGTTTACCTAAACGCGGATTTTCAAATGCTCGATTCAAAAAAATATTTGCTATCGTAAATGTTGGAGATCTTAATGCATTTGATGAAAACACAGTTATTACGCCAGAGTTATTAATGGAATATGGCTTTGTTAGAAAATTAAGAGACGGCGTGAAAATCCTTGGAAACGGAGAAGTTGAAAAGGCATTTACAATAAAAGCGCATAAAATCAGCAAATCGGCTGAGGAGAAGATTCTCGCTGGAGGAGGAAAGGTAGAGGTGATCTAATATGGTCTCTACTTTGAAGGATGCTTGGAAAATACCAGATCTGCGACGGAAGATATTATTTACCCTAGCATTGCTGTTTGTATATCGATTGGGATCCTTCATACCGGTCCCGTTTGTTGATCTTACACAGTTAAGCTCACTTGTCAATGACAATGGAATGTTTGGATTGTTTAACATTATTTCTGGAGGTAACTTTAAAAATTTCACAATTTTTGCGATGAGTATAACTCCTTATATTAATGCATCGATCATCATGAATCTACTGGCATTTGCTATTCCGGCTTTGGAAAAATTGCAAAAAGAAGGTGAAGAAGGGCGTAAGAAACTAGCACAGTACACGCGCTTTTTAACAATATTATTAGCAATAATCCAGGCTCTGGGAATGAGTTTATCCTTTGGTAATTTACTGACTGAGAAGACAACACTAACTGTCTTTACAGTTGTTTTATGTATCACTGCAGGAACAGCTTTTCTTATGTACTTAGGTGAACAGATCACCGAAAATGGCATTGGTAATGGTATTTCACTGATTATTTTTGTCAGTATTATTTCTAGAATTCCGTCAGGAATTTCTGAGATGTATAATTATATTACAATTGGAACCATGACCGCCATTAGCTTAATATTATTCCTTGTTTTTATAGTTGTTGTTGTATTTGGAGTAGTTGCAGTTAATGAAGGTCAACGGAGAGTTCCCGTACAATATGCAAAACGTGTTGTGGGAAGAAAAATGTATGGTGGTCAAAGTACTCACATTCCACTAAGAGTAAATATGGCAGGAGTTATTCCAGTAATATTTGCAAGTTCATTAACATTATTTCCAGCAACAATTTCAAGCTTTTTTCCGACATCGGCTTTTGCAAATTGGGTAACAACCTATTTTTCATGGGGATCAGTTGCAGCAACGATCATCTATGTTGTATTAATAATTGCGTTTACCTATTTTTATACGGCTGTAACATTTAATCCGTATGATGTAGCGGACAATATAAAAAAACAAGGTGGTTATGTTCCAGGAATTCGACCGGGAAAACCAACGGTTGATTATTTGTCAAGAATTACGAATCGATTAACATTATTTGGTGGCGCATTTTTAGCGATTATTGCCATTATTCCTATTTTTGTAGGCAATGTTATGGGAGTCAATCTTCAATTTGGAGGAACTAGTCTTCTAATTATTGTTGGTGTAGCTCTTGAAGTAGTTAAAACACTTGAGTCGGAAATGATGATGAGAAACCATCAGGGATTTTTAAAATCATAGTATAAACTGGAGATGAATGAGAAATGAGAATTGTATTATTAGGACCTCCGGGGGCTGGTAAGGGGACGCAGGCAAAACTTATTTGTGAAACCTACAATATCCCTCATATTTCAACCGGTGATCTTTTTAGAGAAAATATGAACAATGATACTCCCCTCGGGAAAAAAGCAAAAGATTTTATGGCAAAGGGCCTTTTGGTGCCGGATGACCTGGTAGTTGATATGGTAGAGGATCGTCTCACTCATGACGACGTTGTGAGTGCAGGTTATGGTTTTTTACTGGATGGATTTCCACGAACCGTTTTTCAGGCTGAAGCTTTAGATGGAATCAGCAGGAAAAGAGATTTGGAATTGGATTTTGCGATTAATTTAGAAGTACCTTTAGATGTTTTAGTCGAGAGGATTTCTGGACGAAGAATCTGTCCAAGCTGTCAGGCAACCTATCATGTAATTTTTAATCCTCCCAAGGTTGAAGGAGTCTGTGATTTAGACGGTGCTTCTTTGTATCAACGAGAAGATGACAAGGTTGAGACGGTGAAAAAACGAATTCAGGTATATCAGGAACAAACAGAACCACTGATAGCATTTTATAAAGAAAAACAAAAGATTGTTGATATTAATGGACTCCAAAATATGAATGATGTTTTTGAAGACATAAAGAGAGTTTTAGACGGAGTTAATACAATATGATAACCATAAAATCTCACAAGGAAATTGAACTTATGAGGCATGCAGGCAGTATTGTCGCCGGTGCCCATGCCTTGGTGGGGAAATTGATAAGACCGGGAATAACAACTCTGGAATTGGATCACGCTGTTGAAAAATTCATTAAGGATGCAGATGCGATTCCAACTTTCAAGGGTTACGGAGGATTTCCAAAATCAATTTGTGCTTCAGTTAACGAAGAAGTCGTTCATGGTATTCCAGGCAAGCGCAAGCTACTGGAAGGTGATATTATCAGTATCGATATTGGGGCAACTTACAAGGGTTACGTCGGAGATGCAGCCATGACCCATGGGGTTGGAAATATTTCTAAAGAGGCACAAAGACTAATTGATGTTACCAGAGAATCTTTTTTCAAAGGTATAGTTTATGCAAGAGAAGGATATCGGTTATCCGATATATCAAATGCAGTACAAACTTATGTTGAAGAAAATGGTTTCTCAGTCGTTCGCGATTATGTTGGACATGGCGTTGGAAAGAAAATGCACGAAGATCCCCCGATCCCCAATTATGGATTAAAAGGACACGGACCGCGTTTGCGTCAGGGAATGACATTAGCTATTGAACCAATGGTGAATGTTGGAACCTATGATGTCGTTGTGCTTGATAATGACTGGACGGTTGTCACCACAGATGGCAAACTTTCTTCACATTTTGAGCATACGATATTGATAACTGGAACTGCCGAACCTGAGCTTTTAACAGTGATCTAGGTTGGTGAACAAATGAATGGTTTTATAGTTGGACAAGTGGTTCGTTCCGTAGCTGGTCGTGATAAGGGTCAGTTTATGGTGGTTATTGAAGTGTTGGATGATCAGTTCATCTATGTATGCAATGGAAAACTTCGTAAAGTGAGTAATCCAAAAAAAAAGAAGATCAAACACTTAGCGAAGACGAATCACATTGCCACAGATATTCGTGATAAAATATTAGATGGAAAAAAGATAAGTAACGCTGAGATTAGAAAAATACTCGAGTCCTATCACATGCCTAATGGTGTTGGGGATGAGAATCGTGAGGAGGTTTGATCAATGGCCAAAAAAGATGTTATCGAGGTTGAAGGCTCTGTTGTGGAGTCATTACCTAACACTATTTTCTTAGTAGAATTGGAAAATGGACATCAGATAACTGCACATATTTCGGGAAAACTTCGTATGAATTATATTCGTATTTTACCTGGCGATAAGGTAGTTGTTGAATTATCCCCATATGATTTGACCCGCGGGCGTATCGTATGGCGTGGGAAAGGGAAATCATAAAGGAGGCATTTAAATGAAAGTTAGATCATCAGTAAAAAAAATTTGTGAAAAGTGCAAAATCATTAAAAGGAATGGCCGTGTTATGGTAATTTGCGAAAACCCAAAACACAAACAACGACAAGGTTAAATCCGTCGAAACCAGAAAAAAAGAACATGGCCGCGGCAATTTTAGTCATGTTCATGAGATAAAGTGAAACAAATCGCTGAGAGTTAATGAGTTACGTCACTAACACGACTTAATCCTCAGTATTTAGAAAACAATTTAGGAGGTACACACCCTATGGCAAGAATTGCCGGAGTCGATTTGCCCCGAGATAAGCGGGTAGAAATTGGATTAACTTATATTTATGGTATTGGGCATTCTAGATCGTTACAGATCTTAAAAGCTTTGAATATCAACCCTGATACTAGAGTTAAAGATTTGACTGAAACTGAAGTCAATGATCTTAGAAATATCTTGGATGAAAAATACACTGTTGAAGGAGACCTTCGTCGAGAAGTAAACTTAAACATTAAACGATTGATCGAAATTGGATCTTACAGAGGGTTGCGTCATCGTCGAGGTCTTCCAGTCAGAGGACAGAAGACAAAGACAAATGCCAGAACACGTAAGGGCCCTAAACGAACAGTTGGAAGAAAGAAATAGGAGGGCTTAATAATGGCAGTAAAAAAATCGAGAAGAAAAGTAAAAAAAGTTAAAAAGAATATCGAACGTGGTCAAGCCCATATTCAATCTTCTTTCAACAACACAATTGTTACCATTACAGATATGTCCGGGAATGCTTTATCTTGGGCTAGTTCTGGTGGTTTAGGTTTTAAAGGTTCTCGTAAGAGTACGCCTTTTGCTTCCCAAATGGCAGCAGAAGAAGCTGCTAAAGGAGCCATGGAGCATGGATTAAAAACTGTTGAGGTTTTAGTCAGAGGCCCTGGTTCAGGACGTGAGGCAGCTATTCGTGCTTTACAGGCGGCCGGATTGGAAATTACCCTTATCCGAGATGTTACGCCTATTCCACATAACGGTTGTCGACCACCTAAGCGACGACGAGTATAATAGGAGGGCGAAGAAATGTCAAGAAATATAGAAGCTTCATGCAGACAGTGTAGACGTGAAGGTGCAAAATTGTACCTTAAGGGAGAACGTTGTTATTCAACGAATAAATGTGCGTTTGAGAGACGTCCAACACCACCTGGCCAACATGGAAAAAGAAGAACAAAAATATCAGAATATGGACTTCAATTACGTGAAAAACAAAAAGCAAAACGTATTTACGGAATATTGGAAAAACAGTTTAGATCATATTTTGAAATTGCTGAAAAACAAAAGGGAATTACAGGTCATAATTTATTAATCCATTTAGAGTCACGTTTAGATAATGTAGTTTATCGATTGGGTTTAGCTACTTCTCGTAAGGAAGCTCGACAATTAGTAGATCATGAGCATTTCCTTATTAATGGTAAAAAAATAAATATTCCTTCATACATTACCAGAGAAGGAGATACAATTGAAGTTCGACCAAAGAGTAAAAAGTCTCAAAAATTCAAAGACATTATAGAAGTGACCGAAAATAGAACAGTTGTACCTTGGTTGTCTAAAGATGTTGAAACTCTATCAGGTAAAATCATTGGAAGACCGGCAGTAGAAGACATTGATGTCGAAATTGCTGAACATCTTATTGTTGAATTGTATTCTAAATAGGCTACATGTTCGGGAACCAATTAACCCTCATGTTAATGAATGGATTATAAATAAGTAGGAGGGTCTTGATAAATGATCGAATTCGAAAAACCAATTATCGAAATTGTTGATAAAAAAGACGACGAAACCTATGGGCGGTTTGTCATTGAACCTTTAGAAAGAGGATATGGAACAACTCTGGGTAATAGTCTAAGAAGAATTATGTTATCATCCTTACCGGGTGTGGCAGTAACATCAGTTAAAATAGAAGGCGTTTTACATGAATTTTCTACCATCCCAGGAGTTAAGGAGGACGTTATTGAAGTCCTTTTAAATCTCAAGGGTCTAGCGGCGGAAATATATTCAGACGAACCAAAAGTAATTTATATTGAAGCATCAGAAGAAGGCGAAATTACAGCAGGAGACATTATAGCAGATTCTGATGTAGATATTTTTAACCCTGAGATGCATATAGCTACTTTAGCTAAGGGTGGAACCCTCAATATGGAAATGCGGATCGAAAAAGGTCGAGGTTATGTAGCGGCAGATAAAAACAAGTATCCAGGAATGCCGATTGGGACAATTCCAATGGATTCAATTTTTTCTCCCATTTTAAAAGTTAATTTTTTAGTGGAAAATACCCGCGTTGGACAAATCACCGATTTTGATAAGCTAACGATCGATATATGGACGGATGGAACGACAACACCGGAAGAAGCTTTGTCTTTGGCAGCTAAGGTATTAAGTGAACACCTTAACTTGTTCATCAATTTAACCGAACATGCTACAACTGTGGAAATCATGGTTGAAAAAGAAGAAAGTGAAAAAGAACGTATTCGTGAAATGTCGATTGAAGAATTGGAACTTTCAGTGAGATCCAGTAATTGTTTGCGACGTGCGAATATTGATACAGTCGAAAAATTAACACAAAGAAGTGAAGAGGATATGATTAAAGTACGTAACCTCGGACGTAAATCTCTTAATGAAATCAAGCACAAACTCGCAGAAATTGGGTTGTCCTTGAGTCAAGAAGAAGAAAAGGCAAAGGAGTAATAGTACTATGGCGGGATATCGAAAACTAGGCCGTCCCTCTGATCAGCGAAGAGCATTATTGCGTAATCTTACCACAGCCCTTCTAGAACACGGGAAAATAGAAACTACCGTAACCAGAGCGAAGGAAGTTAAAAGATTAGCAGATAAAATGGTCACATTAGGTAAAAGAGGCGACTTACATGCCAGAAGGCAGGCAATTGCATATATAACACAAGAAGTTGTAGTTAAACAGTTGTTTGACGAAATAGCACCTAAATATACTGAAAGAAACGGTGGGTACACTCGAATTTATCGAGTTGGACCACGTCGCGGCGATGGCGCAGAAATGGCTATAATTGAATTAGTATAATTTATGATGCAAAAGAAAGGGATTAAGATGTTATTTATGCTTAGTCCCTTTCTTGCATTTGCAGGTCAATAAAGAGAAGAAGCAGATATTGCATTTTGGCAACTGTCCGGGAACAGGTCGAAACAAGCGTGTAGTTTCGACCTGTAAAATTCTCATGATTAACACCAAAGAAGGAATAAACAAGTGACTATGGAACAAAAAGTAAAAATGATCGAAGTACGGGATGTTCAATTTGTATATCCTGGTAACAACGAAAACGAATCTGTTAATGCTTTAAGTGGTGTGAATTTTCATATTGATAAAGGCGAGTTTGTTGGGATTATTGGTCATAATGGATCTGGAAAATCAACACTTTCTAAATTACTTAATGCCATTATATTTCCCACAAAAGGCGATGTAATTGTCAATGGATTAAACACAAAGGATCATGAACATTTGTGGGATATTCGCCAGACGGCTGGAATGGTATTTCAAAATCCTGACAACCAATTGGTCGCTACTATTGTGGAAGACGATGTTGCTTTCGGCCCAGAAAATCTTGGAGTTCCTTCTTTGGAAATCAGAGAACGAGTTGATCGGGCACTAGCAACAGTGGAAATGCAGGCATATGCACATCAAAAGCCACATCAATTATCTGGAGGCCAGAAACAACGTGTCGCAATTGCCGGAATTTTAGCGATGGAACCTGAATGCATTATCTTTGACGAACCGACTGCAATGCTAGATCCTTCAGGACGACGTGAAGTTATGGAAACCATCAAGAAATTGAATCGGGATAAAAATATGACAGTGATTCATATCACACATTATATGAGTGAAATTATAAATGCAGATCGTATTATTGTTTTGGATCAAGGTAAAATCGTAATGGAAGGGTCACCGGAATCAATATTTAAAAATGTTCGCGCCCTTAAAAAAATAGGTTTAGATGTTCCGCAGATGACGGAACTTGCTTATGAACTGAGAAATGCGGGAATGGACATCAGAGATAATATTCTCAGTATTGATGAAATGGTGGATGCTTTATGTCGGTAGAAATTAGAAATCTTTCACACATTTATTCAAAAGGGTCGCCTTTTGAATTTCAGGCACTCAATAATATCAATGTTACGATTGAAGACGGCAGTTTCATCGGGATTATTGGGCATACCGGTTCAGGAAAATCGACATTGATACAGCACCTTAACGGATTGTTAACACCGACATCAGGAACTGTATTGGTTGATGGCGAGGATATCTTCAATAAAAAAAAATCAGAAATGATTCAACTACGTCATCGGATCGGTTTGGTTTTTCAGTATCCGGAACACCAGCTGTTTGAAGAAACTGTCCAAAAGGACGTGGCTTTTGGTCCGAAGAATCAAGGCTTATCTGAAGAAGACGTGAACAACCGAGTCCGGCAATCAATAAAAATGGTTGGATTGAATTATGATGAAGTTAAGGATAAATCACCTTTTGAACTTTCAGGAGGACAAATGCGGAGAATTGCCATAGCAGGTGTTTTGGCTATGGAACCATCGGTATTAATCCTTGATGAACCAACAGCAGGTCTTGATCCAAGAGGCCGGGAAGAAATACTGGCACAAATTAAATCGCTGCATACACAAAAAAAAATGACGGTGATTTTAGTATCACACAGCATGGAAGACATTGGAAGATTAGTTGAAAAAATATTAGTAATGAATGCCGGTGAAGTTGTATTTTATGACTCGCCTAATCGTGTATTTACGGAAATAGAGACACTTGAGAGCATTGGACTAGCTGTACCGGAGGTGACATACCTTATGAAACGACTTAAAACAAAATATCCCGAAATACGAGAAGATATTTTTACCGTGGAAGCAGCAAAAGACGAAATTCTCAAAGTCATAAGAGGGTAACAAGATGTTAAAAGATGTTACTATTGGACAGTTTTATCCAACCGGATCGGTTATTCATAAATTGGATCCCCGGACTAAGCTATTGTTTACGACCGCGTATATTGTGATGTTATTTTGTATTAACAATTTATGGGGCTATTTAGCTACTTTTTTAGTATTAGTTGTTGTTACGCTGATATCAAAAATTCCTGTGGGATATATTATCCGTGGAATTAAAGGGTTGGTACTCATTATATTATTAACGGTGACGTTAAATTTGTTTATGACACCTGGAAACGTGATTGCCTCACTTGGTCCTTTTAACATAACTTTGGAAGGATTGAAGATTGCGACATTTATGGCTTTGCGATTGATATTTCTAATTGTTGGAACCAGTATCATGACACTAACCACGTCGCCGCTAGATTTAACCGATGGCATGGAATGGTGTATGCGATTTATTCCATTTGTTCGTCGTTATGCGCATGAGCTTTCCATGATGATGTCAATTGCACTGCGATTTATCCCAACTTTAATGGAAGAAACTGATCGGATCATGAAAGCACAAAAAGCGAGAGGTGCAAATTTTGAAACAGGCAACATTATTTCAAGAGCAAAAAATCTTATTCCGATTCTGATACCGCTATTTATTTCGGCATTTCGAAGAGCCGATGAACTAGCAACAGCAATGGAAGCCCGGTGCTATCGAGGCGGTGAAAACAGAACGCGGATGAACCAGCTGATATTTGAAAATAGAGATCGCGTCTCTTTTGTCCTAATGTTTATGATGATCGGTGGTTTGATCTTAACAACGATGATAAAGATGCCGCTGATATTTCCTATATAGAGAGAAAAAATGAAAAATATAAAATTGATTATCAGTTATCGCGGAACCCATTACTCTGGATGGCAGGTTCAAACCAACGGCATTACGATTCAAGAAACTATTGAAAAAGCGATTAAACAATTAACTGGTGAACGAATAAACCTTATCGGTTCCGGAAGAACGGATGCCGGAGTTCACGCAATTGCACAATGTGCGAATTTTTTAACTGAATCCACAATCCCTCCGGATGCTTTTTATAAAGCGCTTAATACAAAGCTGCCGGATGATATTCGTATTCTTGAAAGCCAGTGGTGTGATCAAAGTTTTCATAGCCGTTATGATGCAAAAGGAAAGAGCTATATTTATAAAATATGTGAAGACCAGGTGGTTAGTCCTTTTACAACAGATTTGGCATTTCATGTTGCCGATTCCCTTGATTGGAAAGCGATGAAAGAAGCTGCAGCGCATTTTATTGGTGAACATGATTTTAGATCATTTATGGCAAGTGGAAGTTCGGTCAAAAGCACGGTGCGAACAATTGAAGAGATTTCTTTTGAGAAAAATGACAGTCTTCGAGAAATTACGTTTAAAGGAAATGGCTTTTTATACAACATGGTTCGGATTATGGTGGGAACCCTCTATGAAGTTGGACGTCATCGTATTGCCGCCCTTGATATACAAAAGATCATTTTAAGCAAGGATCGAAGTTTAGCGGGGATTACAGCACCTGCATACGGGCTTTATCTTAAAGAAGTGTATTATGAGAATAAATTAGACTTAAATGAGAACAAATAACTTGACACACCCGGGAAGATGCTATAAAATTAATGATGGACGTTAATGTATCCTTAGCCCAGATACGAGAAAATACGATTTCCGATAACTCCCACTTATCGGAAAACCAAAAATAAAACAAATAAGAAATTATAAACTGAGGAGGACTTTTGAGATGAATGCGAATGCTACAAAAATGGCCAAATCTCATGAAATAGACCGTAAATGGTATGTTATTGATGCAGAAGGTAAGGTATTAGGAAGATTAGCTACAGAAGTTGCTGATATTTTGCGAGGTAAAAACAAACCGATTTATTCACCACATATGGATTGCGGTGATTTTGTAATTATTATCAATGCTGAAAAAATTGTATTGACAGGAAACAAATTGGATCAGAAATTATACAAAACATATTCCGGTTATTCCGGAGGGTTAAAGGAAATGACTTACAGAAAATTCTTAGCTGAGAAACCAGAACTTTTGGTTTTCAAAGCAGTAAAGGGTATGATCCCTCATAACAAATTAGGGGATAAGGTCGCTACAAAACTTAAAGTTTATGCTGGTAGTGAACATCCACACGCTGCGCAATTGCCAGAAGTTTACGAATTTTAACGCTGAGAAGGAGGATATAGAGAATGGCTAAAGTACAATATTTTGGAACTGGAAGAAGAAAAACCTCGGTTGCCCGAGTTCGTTTATTACCCGGGAGTGGAAAATTTACAATTAACGGACGTGATATTGATGAATTTTTCGGAATGGAAACACTTAAAGTAATCGCAAGACAGCCTTTAAAATTAACTGAAACCCTGGATACATATGATGTGATCGTTAATGTTCATGGCGGCGGATTTACAGGACAAGCTGGAGCAATCAGACATGGGATTTCCCGTGCATTGCTTGAAGCGGATATCAACCTGAGACCTGCACTTAAACGTGCCGGTTACTTAACCCGAGATTCTCGAATGGTTGAAAGAAAGAAATACGGTCTTAAAAAAGCCCGTCGTGCACCACAGTTTTCAAAACGTTAATAACAGACTTTTCACAGGGTCCTGCGACATTCAATGTTGCAGGACTTTTAAGTGTTACAATAGTTAATTAAGAAAGTAGGAATTTATGAACAACAAACAGCCCATTATAAACATTGCTGTCATCGCCCACGTCGATGCCGGGAAATCTACGCTAGTAGATGCCCTTTTAGGACAAAGCCATGTTTTTAGGGATAATCAGGAGGTTGTAGACTGTGTTATGGACAGTAATGACCTGGAACGTGAACGTGGTATCACTATTTATTCAAAGAACTGTTCAATCATGTACAAGGATATTAAAATCAACATTGTCGATACACCAGGGCATGCCGATTTTTCATCAGAAGTTGAACGTATTTTAAAAACCGTCGATACTGTCGTTCTTTTAGTCGACTCCAGTGAAGGGCCGATGCCTCAAACACGTTTTGTATTAAACAAATCATTGGAACAGGGCTTAAACCCAATTCTGTTTATCAATAAAATTGACAAAAAAGATCAACGTGCCGAAGAAGTGGTCGATATGGTTTTTGATCTTTTCGTAGAATTGAAAGCGACTGACGAACAATTGGATTTTCCGGTACTTTATGGTATCGCAAAAGAGGGCATTGCAATTCGGGATATGAGTGATGAAAGAGTCAATTTACAACCACTTTTTGAAACCATCGTTGAACACGTTGGACTACACGATGATATGAGTCTGGAACCTTTGCAAATTCAGGTTTCATCACTTGCTTATGATGATTACATTGGCCGCTTGGGAATTGGAAAAATATACACTGGTACCATTCATGCCGGGGATCAAGTAGAAGTCTGTAAACAAGACGGCACGTTTAAAAAAGAAAAAATTAATCAGGTATTTGTTTACAAGGGTTTGGCTAGAGTTGAAGTCAAAGAGGCAAAAGCCGGTGATATTGTTGTAATTTCCGGTATTTCAGATATTTCGATTGGTGAGACCATTGGTGAAGTTAACCAGGTTCAACCGATGGAAATGATTGAAATTGAGGAACCGACACTGTCAATGAACTTCATGGTAAACAAATCGCCATTTGCAGGACAAGTTGGAAAATTTGTTACGACTCGTCATATTAGAGCTCGTCTTGAAAAAGAACTGGAAGTAAATGTTGGATTAAAGGTAGAAGAAATGGATGATACGACTGATGGATTCAAGGTTTCCGGCAGAGGGGAACTGCATCTGTCGATTCTGATAGAAAATATGCGTCGTGAAGGCTATGAACTTGCCGTATCAAAACCGGAAGTCATTATGCATCGTGATGAAAATGGAAAACTAATGGAACCGGTTGAAGGTGTCATTATTTCTGTTCCTGAAAAATATTCTGGTGCGGTTATTTCCAAACTAAATGTTCGAAAAGGACAAATGGAAACTATGTACTCTGATGAAGGCTGGACGAAAATGGAATTTCTAGTGCCAACTCGTGGCTTATTAGGGTATCAAAGTGAATTTATCAATGATACCCATGGTGAAGGAACCATGGTTCGCCGCTTTGCTTCTTTTGAACAGCATAAAGGGGATATTCCGCAACGACAAAATGGCGTACTCATTTCACAATTCAATGGCGAAACCATGGCATACTCACTTTTCAATTTAAGTGATCGTGGGGAAATGATGGTTGCTGCAGGAACCAAGGTATATGAAGGTATGGTCATTGGGATTAATAATCGTAGCGATGACATGACCGTTAACCCAACTAAGAATAAAAAGATGACAAATGTTCGTTCTTCAGGAACAGATGAAGCTTTGAAATTAATTGAACCCAAGATAATGACGTTAGAGCAGGCTTTAGAGTTTATTAATGATGATGAGTTGGTAGAAGTAACGCCAAGTGATATTCGAATCCGAAAGAAAGTACTATCTGAATTAGACCGGAAAAGAACTAAACGCTAAGCAGGTTAATTGCTTCAAAATAATTTTGAATTCTATGTTTGTATCGACAACCTCAGGAACGCACGATCGGTGTTTCTGAGGTTGTTAAAATAAGGGAATAAAAAGAAATTCATATTAATTTAAATAATCAATCAAAATAGATTGACCATTAAACTTTTTATGTGCTATGATGAGTAAAATCTTAGCTAGGAGGTTAACAACAAATGATTGATATTGATAAGCAGGAAGCTGAAGAAGGCAAAGTAATTTCTATTTTTGCATACCTTGGTATTTTATTTTTAATTCCATTGTTGGCCGGAAAAGATAATAAATTTGCACAGTTTCATGCAAATCAGGGCTTGGTATTGTGTTTGGCATCTTTCGCAATGTGGATTGTGTATTCAATTTTAAATTTGCTCTTTTTACCCTTCGGGATTTTAGGCGGTATTCTTAGCATGATCATCGGATTAGTTTATCTTGTCGCTTCATTGGGAATTTTGGCACTTATGATTATTGGAATAATAAATGTCGTGAATCTTGATGCAAAACCTCTTCCCGTTCTTGGTAGTATTACATTAATAAAATCCTACTAGTCATTCATTTAAAAGTTGATCATAATAAAAAGCATTACTAAAATAGTAGTGCTTTTTTACTTTACATAATAATTTTGGAAAGTTGGCTATAAATACAACTGTATTATAGAAATGAAGCAAAAGGTATTTAGCAAAATTTGTTTGTGAATGCTATAACATTAAAAAAGGTGGTAAAGAAATGGAAAATAGTGATAAGGGAAAAAAAAATAAGCCGGAGATGAGTGAAATGACATTTAGAAATTATCTGTTTTTGATTTCTTTCGCCATTTGTCTTTTTGTTGCGTTGTTAAACATTAATTACTTAGTCGGTTATTTAGGCATATTTATGAACATCATTACACCGGTATTGATTGGATTAGGAATAGCATTTGTCTTAAATATTCCCATGTCTTTTATCGAAATACATTTCTTGACTTTTATGGGAAAATTTAAGAATAAGAAAAATAAAGACTTAAGTAAGACTAAACGTATTATTGCGATAACCATTACATTTGTTATGGTGCTGGGAATTATTGCCGCTATTATTACATTTATTGTTCCACAAGTAAGCGAAAGTGTAAATACACTTATTGATAAATTACCAGGATATATTGATTCATTTAATACTTTGGTAGATCAGGGACTAGCATTCTTTGGACTGCCGGCAACATTGTGGAATGATCTCACGATTCAATGGGATGAACTATGGGGTCAATTTGGAGGGATGGTGATCAATTCAGTACCAGAAATATTTAATGTTACGAAAAGCGTCACAACCGGGATCGTTAATATCATAATGGGGATCGTAATTTCAATCTACCTTCTTGCAGACAAGGAAAAACTTTTGGCTTTAAAGGACAAACTCATTTATGCTTATATCCGAAAGGATCGAGCCGATTTTATACAAGATGTGAGCATTACTGCTAATCAGGTCTTTCATGGCTTTATTGCAGGCCAATTGACAGAAGCTTTTATTCTGGGAACTCTCTGCACTATCGGGTTGGCGATTCTGCAAATTCCCTATGCCCTGCTCATCGGGGTTCTTGTCGGGATGACCAGTGTTATTCCTGTATTTGGAGCATTTCTTGGTGCCGTTCCCAGTGGCTTTATATTATTAGTGGTCAATCCATTCTATTGTCTGATTTTTGTAATTTATATTGTTGTACTCCAGCAAATTGAGACCAATTTGATATATCCACGGGTCGTGGGAAGTTCAGTTGGCCTATCAGGTCTTTGGGTGCTAATCGGAATGATTATCGGTGGAAGTCTGTTCGGTATTCTGGGGACTATTTTAGGAATACCTACTTTTGCTGTTATTTATGCAGTATTTAGAAAAATAACAAACGAACGCATTATCAAGAAGACTATGAGTGATATTGAGTAAAATAAAAAGGGACTCCGGCAGTTTTGCCGAAGTCCTTTTTTAAGTTGAATTTATTTGTTTTTAAATTTATTTTTTTCAATTCGTTGTTTTACCTTAGAGACAAGCAGAGAAAGGCTTGCAGTGAAATTTTGAATTCCAGAATAAAGAGGATGACGATTGTCAAAATCACGAATATCACCATTTTGATTCAATAATCGATTGGGTGGGTGATTACGATGGGGAAGTCTTGATTCTGTCCCGACAACAATTCGTTTTGTGGCAATGTTAATGAATAGTATATTGACGACATCCCAGGCGCATTCATAAGCTATTATTTTGTCCTGGTTTTCTTTGATTTGGAGAGTGTATTTGCGAATGAATTCGGCCGAAAAGCCCTGGCTGTTAAAAGTAATACAATGAGATATCTTATTGCCATCAACAATGGTAATATATTGTCCATTATTTCCGCCTTTGGAATGGCCGGTGATGATGTAGTCGTTAATATTAAAGGTATCATTTACCTCATGAAAAAATTCCAGTGCCTTTATTTGTTGCGGGGTATCACAAAGAAAACCGCCCTTAATGTTATCAAGCCATCCAGTACCTGTGGTACCGCGAAAAGCAATGATTCCAGTATTCTCAGCTTGTTCAAAAAAGCAATATGCGACAAGAGCACTTTTTGGATGATTGGTATAAGCAAGGACCTTTAAAGAAGTGAGATGCGAATTCGTTTGAATTAAATGTAGGGAATTTGACCACTCGGTTGAAGACATGGCACAATCTCCTGCTAAGAATTTAACCCTTTTTAAGAGCGCTGTAACCATTTCACCAACCGTATAATCATGAAGTGCCGATGCGGCGATTGGAAGATCCAATGCCGCAAGTTGACTGAGTAAGTTGAGCTCATTGTGATATAACATGTCTTTTACTTCCTATTAATTATGTTTTCAAAATAATTATTTTTTAACGCTTTTCTGGTTTGAATCAGGATTGTTTTTGGTCTTATTTTTTGCTAAAATTGCTTTGTATATTTCTAATGATGATTGAAAGTTATGGTGGGACATGCCGGGAAATGCTTTCATAATACGTTTATGTGCATAACGGTTGATTTTTCTGGTTTCATTAATACGATTAACCAGATAAATGACCAGATTTTGGGCGGAATCCATGGTCTCGGCAAGGGTACTATCTTTTAATTCCTGGACCTTGCTTTGGGCGGAATCGATGGCATCTGCCAGCGTACCATCTTTTAATTCCTGAATCTTCGCAGTAAATTCATGAGCGGTTGAGATTCCTTTATCTTTTAAACTGTCTTTGAATTCGATCGTGGCATCATAAATGCTGACCAGTTTTTTATTAAAGACGAGAGTTTCATGGGTTGATTCAACCACATCGCAGAGAAAAAAAACAGCCATGACGGTTGCAATAATTTGAATCCACAAAGAAGAAAAACTGGTAATAATTCCCTGGACAAAAGGATAAATAAAATACATCAGGGCTAGGGACATGATGCCAAAGAAAAATGAATTAAGCAAACAGACGCGACCGTTAATATTATATTTTTTATTTGAGTAATCCCACCATTTGGCATGAAATAGTTTTTCCATCCCCCAACTAGTGATGTATTCTAGAATGCTGGTAAAAACAACACCCAGTAAAAATACTACCGGGGCATCGCTGGTGAAGGGCAGCAGAAACATAACAATAAATAGAGCACCAACACCATATATGGGACAATAAGGTCCGATTAAAAAACCGCGGTTGGTAATTTTTCTCTCAAGGATTGAGCAATAAACAACTTCACAGACCCAACCGATGAAGGAATAGAGGATAAAACAAATAAAGAGAAGACTTAGTGCATAGTACATAAATACTTCCTTTCCGGCTGCTATTATTAAATCATTTTAACATATCAAATTGATGTCTCATAGATAAATCTGTTTTCCTGGATAAATAGTTGTTAAATACAAATATTTATCCAAGATCAATGGATATGTTTTAGTTTTTTAAGACGATATCGTTTATAATAAAAGAAATAAGTCGTCAACAAACACTTATAATGGTGTAAATAAAACTAATTAACATAATAAAGGGAGACCATAAAATGAAAACAACTCATATTGAAATTACCAGCAATGAACAACTGCTTGATATTACCCAAAGCGTCAGAGATTATATCTCTGAAATACGGTTAAAAGATGGCTTTGTCCATATTCAAATTCCGGAAAGAACATCAGCGGTTTCCCTTTCGGTTAACGATAATTGGCGTTTGGAGAAGGAATTCTTCAATAAGATCAATCATCTATTGCCGAAGTATGATGGCATGAAATTTACCGGTTGGACAACTGCAAATGTTAAAGCAAGCATTTTTGGCATGACGATTCAAATCATGGTTCAGGATGGAACGTTGATACTCGATAAAAATCAAAGTATTTATTTTGTTGAATTTCAGGGTCCGGGAGAACGACAGTATTTTATGAGCTCCGTGGGGACGACATTGTTAGAAAATGAAAAACCAGAGATGCCAAACGATCTGAAGATACTATATAAAACACGCGAAAAATTTGAAGCCGAACAAGAAAAAATTAAAGAAGAAATGCGTAATGAATGGAAGCTTTGTGAGGAAAAACGATTATTGCTGGAAAAGGAAAAGGAAAAGGAAATAGAGCAATCAGAAGAATAATAAATAGTGCGGATAGATACATAAATGGTGTAAAAACAAGGGATGAACGATGAAAAAAACAGAAAGGCAGTAAAAAATGAGCTGGAAATTCTTGGAAACCGATAAAATAATAAAAACGACAGAATTGTCTGATTTTATTAATACAGAGTCTTATGTGCCGGATGATTTTTTGAATTTCTTTGGAAAAGAAGGAGAACGGCTGGCATTAATGTTTAATGGTCGTGAAT
Organism: Acetobacterium tundrae; assembly: GCF_008086615.1. Taxonomy (GTDB): domain Bacteria; phylum Bacillota; class Clostridia; order Eubacteriales; family Eubacteriaceae; genus Acetobacterium; species Acetobacterium tundrae. Next base: position 75,985 of record NZ_RXYB01000014.1, on the reverse strand, counting down.
ATCCGGCATATGTTGAAACTGAAGGCGGAAACCCAAAACTAAAATTGAGTAAAGTACTGATCCGAAAATTTGGAGAAGTATTTCCGCAATATAATTCTTGGTTTCAGGATATTAAAGATTCGGAAAAGACCCCATGTATTGAAATAACAAAAGAAAGTGATCACTATAATATAAGATTACTAATTGAAAATGAAGAAATGAACGGTAATAAAGAGGAAATTATTGAAGAAAAAAAGGAGGAACCCAAACAAAAAAAATCAAGATTACAAGGTTTGTTAAAAAAGTGGATTATCGACTACCCGAATTACTATCCCAGAGACTTTAGATTTTCATTTAAGGACGTTATTAATGAAGAAATACCAAGTGCTTTGGAAGGACTTGAAAATATTAAAACCGGAAATTACAATATTCAAGGATTTGCCGGAGATACACAGTGGGCAGAAATTCCCTGGGTTATGGTGACGGATAAACGGATCGAAAACAGTATTGATAATGGCCTTCATCTCGTTTATTTTCTGGCAATGGATAGCAGAAAATTATATTTATCAATTATTTACACAGAAAGCGGTCTGGGGATAAGAAGTCTTTCGGAGAAAGTGAATGAACTGAAAGAGAAAGTTGATACTAAAAATTATAAAACAAATCATCAAGAAGTGCTGTTGGCGAATGCGACATTGGTTTCAGGGATTCTTTGCTATCGTGAATACACAGAGGATATGCCGGAAGATAATGTGTTGGAAACCGAATTCGAAGATTTTAGAAAAATATATGCTGCTTGTTTAGCAATGGATTCAGAACCGATGGAAATCGCCAGCGATGATGAATTTATGGAAGCGTCAATAGAAAATCATCAAGAGTTGGTGGAAGAAAATACTTCGGAGTTGCTTCAAAATGAAGTGGCAGAGCCGGAACAAAAAGACCAACGGATTTTCAAAAAGGGAATAGCATACAACGAAATTGATGATGAATCAGATGCAATGGATTTAGAAATTCAGATGCCTAATATTGAAGAAGTAGGACAAACAGAAAAAATAAAAAAAGAGTCAGGATCGATAAAATCGAAAGAAAACTTTATTTTTGAAGAAAAAAAGGAAGATGATAATATTGTAAATGAACCCAATGAAGGTAGTGAGTATCAAAAAGAAAATGTGAAAAAAAGCGTTCAGGATGAAAGAGATTTTATTAAAGAATTGAAACATTATCCAGTAAAAAATGAAACCCTGACATCCTATCTTCAATTAATATTGGCAAAAATGGCAAACAAGGGGTTCATTTATCCTTCAGAACTCGTAAAAAGCTATTATCTTTCTTTAAAATCAAAACCTTTCGTGATGATTAAGGGATATGTCGGCAGTGGAAAAACAAGCTTGCCGCGTCTATTTGCTGAATCCATTGGTGCTAATGCTGAAAATGGACGATTCCTTAGGGTATTAGTTGGGAAAAATTGGGAGGACGAAAAAAGTATTTTCGGAACCTTAGATAGTCGAGGGCATTTTATTCCAAGGCCGATCATGATGATTTTAAAAAGTTCAAAAGAAAACCCCGAGAAACCGCATTTTTTTCTTTTTGATGAAATGGATCGATCTTTGCCGGAAAATTATATGCGATTATTACTGGAAGGTATCAATGGAAATGATGAACCATTTCTGTCACGGGAAGATTTTGGGGCGGATGTTGCTGCGTATCGAGAATATGGCGAGCTTCATTTCCCTGATAATCTATATGTTGTTGGAACGATTAACGGGGGGCCTGCTAGCTTTCCGATAGAGGCCAGAGTTATTGATAGCGGAAATACCCTTGAAATGCCAATGGTTGAAATAAGTGCTTTTCCTAATTTTGGAAGTTCAGTCGGGGAAAGTAATTGGGATAACAATCAGTTTAAACTTCAAAACAAAGCTCAAGGTTTGTCGGAAATCATCGAAAAACTCATGTATTTATTGAATGAACTTCAAAATATTTTAGCAAACTTTGATCATCCAATGGGGTACCGCGGGAAAAATGAGATTTTAGCATTTGGGATAAATAGTGGTGTAGAAAGTTTGTTTAGTGAAAAAGAAGTCATTGATCTGGCAATCCGGCAAAGGATTCTTCCCGCTATAAATGAACAAAAAGATAAAAACGAGGATGTTTACAAAGTATTGGCATGCTTTGGTTTAGAAGCAAGCTTAAAGCAAAGTTTGTTAAATGAAGAGACCCAAATGAAGTTTTGCAACCGCCTGGAAAAGATATTGAAAGTAGAAGCGTTGCCCTGTCCGAGAAGTTGTAAGGAGATTATAAAGAAAATGAAAAGCTTGATAGAATAAAAAAAGGCGACAGCCTTTTTTTATTCAGCTTTTTCAAGAGTGGAATCATTATTTGGTAATAAAGTGATTAATTCTTTAATTAATTCCTGACGGCGTAAAATTCCGATAAAAGTACCCAAGTCGTCAACCAAAGGAATAAAGTTTTGGCTTACCGCGAGTTCAACTAAATGTTCATAACTTTCATTGATTCGAGCGACTTCAACTTTTGTTTTGAATTCAACATCTTTAATTCTAAAAGAATTTAAATCAATTTCAGGGTGTGTTAAACTTAAGTTTAAGGATCTTAAGAGATCACCTTCGCAAATGGTGCCAATATACTGTCCTTTTTTGTTGATGACTGGCAGCGCAGTATAATTGGTAATAATAAACATGTTATACGCTTGCTGAAATGAATCGGTATTGGTTAAAAAGACAGTATCACTTTTTGGTAATAAATAGAATAAATGGTTTTTCATAGAAAAGAGCTCCTTATTCTTTACTAAATATTTTTAGAAATATGTTGTTCAAACATTCTAACATGATTCTTTAAAAAATCCCTTAATGATTTTTCTTAACGATGACTGTAATAATATGAAAAAAAATATTTTTATTTTCGCGTGAAGGGATGGTTAGTGTATAATTAACATAACGAATAAATGGGGAATACAATATGCAGGAATTTTTATTATATATACAATCAAGAATAACAATCAACAGTTTCATAGAAGTGGTTATCATCACCTTAATAGTATATAAGCTATTGCTGTGGATTAGAGGAACACAGGCAGAACAAGTATTTAAAGGCTTGATCCTGTTGCTTTTTTGTGCACCGCTCAGTTCATGGTTGGGATTTACAACTTTAAATTTAATTATCACAAGTGCATTTACGTGGGCTTTTATTTTGGTTGTGGTTGTATTTCAGCCTGAGTTTCGTTCAGCTTTGGAACAACTGGGTAATAACCGACTATTCAAGGGATTGTTAAAAAAGCCATCGATGGATTTTTTAATTAAAGACGTTAATAAGGTGATTAAATCAGTTATAGCCCTGGCAGAAGAAAAGACTGGTGCACTGATTGTTTTAGAGAAAAATACGGGCCTTAACAATATTGTGGAGACGGGCGTTGAACTGGATGCCGACATCAGCAGCGAGTTGCTTGAAAATATTTTCACACCCAATCGCCCATTGCATGATGGAGCTGTGATTCTTAAATTATGGTCCAGTCAAGTTCGGGCTGCCGGGTGTTTATTGCCACTTTCTGATAATCGGGACCTTGGAAGTGAACTTGGAACGAGACATCGGTCGGGTTTGGGAATGACGGAAAAATCAGATGCAATTGTTGTTATTGTGTCTGAAGAAACGGGCCATATATCCTATGCTCTAAAAGGGACACTTTATCAGGATGTTATCCCGGATATGCTTAAACAGGTTATTTTAGAAAACTTTAGCGTAAAAGAAGAAGGCAATAACTACGGATGGTTTTATAAATTATGGGAGAAAAAAGATGGTAAATAAAAAGAAAATCCCGTTATATGAAAAACTCATTCGTCTTTTTATTGCAATCGGGATTGCAATTACACTTTGGTTCATAGTTAATGGAAATTCAGATATGCTGATCACCCAGGAGTACAATAGCATACCGATAACACTCACAAATGTGGATACATTAACTGGAAAAAACCTGGTTCTAGCAGAAGATAAAAATTATTATCTTAATTTGCAGGTAAAAGGAACGGATAAAAACCTTAGAAACATCAGCATGAAAGATATAACAGCAGAGGCAGACTTAAGTGACATTGGTGCAAAAGGCACCTATGAGTTGGAAATTGCTGTAAAGGGTTTGCCGAATTCAGTCATCGTCACCAGTATGAATCCGACAACGCTTCAAATTGAGGTAGACAATATTATCAAAGAGGATCTGGACGTTGCGATTGTGCTGGAAGGAACTCCGGCAAATGATCTTTCGGTCATATCGGCAGAATCTACTGAAAAGGTTGAAGTGGAAGGCCCAGAAGATTCACTGGCGAGAATTGATAAAATAACGGGAACCGCCGATGTTAATGGCTTAACCAAGGATACAACGCAACACTTGACGGCTACAGCTTATGATGCTTCGGGAAATGCCATTGATGATGTGGATATATTACCAAATGTTGTTCCGGTGGAGATTGTTCTCGGAAAAACAAAATCCATCAGCATCAGTCCATCAATATCCGGAAATCCTGCCAGTGGCTATAGTGTTGCTGGAGTTCAGGTAGAACCTTCAAAGGTAGTGATTGGTGCAAAAGAAGATCTGCTCACTTCGATTGAGTCGATTCCGATGGATGCCATTGATGTATCCGAACAATCGAAAACATTTACCAAAGATGTTAATTTGACGCCGCCAACGGGATGTTATTTTTTAGATGGCAGCGGTAAAGTGAAAGTAACCGTAAATATTGAAAGCTCAGTAGCAAAAAGTTTCACCTTGGATAAAGTAAATGTGACTAATTTAGGCGCAGGCCTAGTTGTTTCAAAAATTAAAGATACAAAGGTCGTACTGAAATTGGAAGGAGCAAACAGTATCATAAATAGTCAAAATGCCTCTCAGATGGATGCATTTGTTGACTGCTCCAATCTCGGCCCGGGTGAATATGAGTTGCCAATTCAGACTAACTTATCGCAAGCTTTAGTGAAATCAATCACGCCAGCAAAAACAACGGTAACGATCGAATAAAAAAAGAGAATTGCAAAAATTTGCATTAAATTACATCAGGATCTTGCAATTGATATTAATTTAACATATAATAGTCCGAAGTAGTTTTTTAAGAAAAGGGCTACTCACACCAAAACATTATTTTAAGGAGGAAATTAAACGTGAAAAGAGTTTATAATTTTTCAGCTGGTCCATCATGTCTACCAGTAGAAGTGTTGCAAAGAGCTGCCGATGAAATGGTATCTTATGGGGATTCAGGAATGTCCGTAATGGAGATGAGCCATCGTTCGTCTTATTTTAAGGATATTCTTGCAGAAGCAAAAAGTCTTTATAAAGAACTGATGAATGTTCCAGATAATTACGAAATTTTATTTTTACAAGGCGGAGCTTCAACACAGTTTGCAATGGTTCCATTGAATCTTTTGTCTAAAAGCAATAAAGCTGATTTTATGATTACCGGTAGCTGGGCAAAGAAGGCTTACCAAGAGTCCGCTCGTTATGGAGAAGCAAAGGTTATTGCATCTTCCGAGGATAAAACCTTTTCTTATATACCAAAGGTAGATTCTAAAGATTTTACGCCAGATGCTGATTTCTTCCATATTTGTGTTAATAATACAATTTATGGATCACGGTTCAGACCGGATAATTTACCGGATACCGGAGATGTTCCATTAGTTGGGGATATGTCTTCAAATATATTATCAGAAGTATATGATGTGTCAAAATTTGGCTTAATTTATGCCGGTGCCCAAAAGAATATGGGACCTGCAGGGGTAACAACTGTGATCATTCGAAAAGACCTCATCGGCCATGCCAAAGATATTACACCAACGATGCTTAATTATAAGATCCATGCAGATAACGATTCCTGCTACAATACACCACCATGCTATAGCATATATATATGTAAACTCGTTTATGAATGGGTTAAAGCAAAGGGCGGCGTAGCAGCAATGGAAAAAATAAATAAAGAAAAAGCAAAAAAATTATATGATTTTATCGATAACAGTAAACTTTTCACAGCACCGGTTGTACCAGAAGACCGTTCAATCATGAACGTAACCTTTGTTACCGGTTCTGATGAATTAGATGCGTTATTTGTTAAAGGGAGTAAGAAAGCTGGTATGGAAAACTTAAAAGGTCATCGAAGCATTGGTGGGATGCGCGCAAGTATTTATAATGCAATGCCGATGGCGGGAATCGATACATTGATCGATTTCATGAAGAAATTTGAAAAAGAAAATGCATAGGCATTTTCGCTTAGAAAGGAAATAATACATTGAATTATAAAGTACAGACACTCAATAATATATCTAAAAAAGCGTTGAGAGCATTGAATGAAAAATATTCAGTGCTGGATCAGCCAGAAAATCCAGATGCTATTTTATTAAGAAGTTTTAAAATGCACGATATGGATATTCCGGATAGTGTGAAATTTATTGGACGAGCCGGAGCCGGAGTAAACAACATTCCATTGGAAGAATGTTCAAAAAAAGGAATCGTTGTTTGTAACTCTCCTGGAGCCAATGCCAATGCAGTAAAAGAATTAGTCATTGCCGGAATGCTGATGTCTTCACGAAAAGTTGTGGATGGCATCGAATGGGCCAAGACTTTAGCTGATAAAGGTGATGATGTACCAGCACTGGTAGAAAAAGGAAAAAGTACTTTTGCAGGTCCTGAATTGTACGGTAAAAAATTAGGCGTCATCGGTTTAGGTGCTATTGGTGTTCTTGTTGCGAATATGGCCGTTGATTTTGGAATGAAGGTTTATGGCTTTGATCCATTTATTTCCATTGACAATGCCTGGGGCTTGAGCCGAAAAGTAAAACGTTCGGTAAACAAAGAAGCCATTTTTAAAAATTGTGATTATATTACGCTTCATATTCCTTATATGGATGAAACAAAAGATTTTGTCAATGCTGATTTATTAAAAGATGCAAAACCAGGGTTGAGATTACTTAACTTTGCCCGCGGCGGACTTGTAAATTATGATGCATTGGAATTGGCTATTGAAGAAGGCATTGTTGATACCTATGTCGCTGATTTCCCAAATGAACGTCTTCTTAAAATGAAAAATGTCATCTGTATTCCTCATTTAGGAGCATCAACCCCTGAAAGTGAAGAAAATTGTGCAGACATGGCGATCAATTCAATGAAAGAATATTTGGAAAATGGGAACATTATCAATTCAGTCAATTATCCGGATTGTAGTATGGGCATTTGTGAAACAACCAACCGTCTTACGATCAATCATGCCAACATTCCAAACATGTTAGGACAAATTACAAAAGTTTTGGCAGACAATGATATTAATATTTCGGTTATGACCAATAAAAATAAAGGATCATGGGCTTATACCATGATGGATGTTGACAGTAATGTTGGGGAAAATGTGAAGACTGCTTTAAAAGGCATTGAGGGCGTTACCCGAGTTCGTATTATTAAGTAATCAAGATGATAAATAAAAACAGTTAACAAAGAAGTGGCTTCAGATCAATGAAGACCACTTCTTTATTAAAAAACGGAGGAAAAAATGGCAACAATAAAACCTTTTAAAGCTGTTCGTCCTTTCCCGGAAAAGGCTCAGGACGTAGCAGCACTTCCTTATGATGTGTATAATCGAAAAGAAGCGGCAGCTGCGGCTCGAGGGAAGTTAGACTCTTTTCTAAGGGTCGATCGCCCGGAAACCACTTTGGATGATCGAATGAAAATGGATGATCCTTTTGTTTATGAAACGGCAAGGAAAAATTTGGATAAGCTTTTTTATCGAAACGCCCTGACTCAGGATAATCAGGATTGCCTTTATATTTATGAATTGATCATGGATGGAAGAAGTCAGGTCGGCTTGGTCGTCTGCACCGCCATTGATGAATACTTAAATAACACGATCAAGAAACATGAGTTAACCCGAGCGGATAAAGAAGAAGACCGGATCAAGCATGTGAATGCCTGCGATGCCAATACTGGCCCTATTTTTCTGACCTATCGAGGAGAAGATGCGATCAATGTCATTGTGGATAAATGGCGAAAAGAGAATGCTCCTGTTTATGATTTTGTTTCAGAAGATGGGATTATCCATCGCGCCTGGGTGATTGATGACGATGCGATGATTAATAAACTTGTCAAAAAATTCAAAGATGTGAAAAGTTTATATATAGCAGATGGGCATCACCGTTCAGCCTCGGCGGTAAAAGTGGGTTTAATGCGACGCGAAGCAAACCCGGATTATACCGGAAAAGAGGAATTCAATTACTTCCTTTCAGTTTTATTCCCGGATGAGCAGCTTTATATTATGGACTATAATCGCGTGGTAAAAGATTTAAATGGATTGAGCATTGATGAGTTTTTAACCGCCCTTTCCGAAAAATTTGATATTGAAGACCGTGGGGCAGAAGCAGTCAAACCCCAGCAAAAAGGGAGCTTTGGCCTTTTTCTTGATAACAAATGGTATTTGTTGACGGCTAAAGAAGGTGTTTATGATTTGGCTGATCCGGTAAATTCATTGGATGTGGCAATCCTTCAAAATAATGTTCTTGTTCCAATTTTAGGAATTGGTGATATCAGGACGGATGAGCGGATTGATTTTGTCGGCGGGATTCGCGGCTTGAAAGAGCTGGAACGCCGTGTGAATGACGACATGACCTTGGCTTTTTCGATGTATCCAACATCCATTGAAGAGCTGATGAATATTGCCGATGCTGATTTGCTGATGCCGCCAAAATCAACCTGGTTTGAGCCCAAATTAAGAAGTGGATTGTTTATCCATAAACTTTCTTAAATAAGGTGTTAAAAAGATAATTATTTGTAAATAAAACAGACTGAGAGGTGGTGTCTAAATCGCGCACCTCTTTTTTTATACAAAATTTTATCCTACATAGTGATTGTGCAATAAAGATAAATATGATATCCTTTTCATGTAAAGTGCGTTGGAAGATGAGGGCGACCCTGATTCAGACAGCAAACAAAAATTGATAAATAATTAAAAAGCTATCGTACTGATACCATGAGGGTTAGTCCCTATTGGAAAGGCGAGAGAATCATGTGTCATTACACACAAAGCCACTATAGACAGTGGTTTAGGTGTTTACGTGTTTTCCCTGTGCCCTTGCGGTGCAGGGATTTTTTTCGTGAAGGCAATGAACCAAACGAGTGTTTGCACTCAATTGGTGAATGGCCACGGACCATAAGAAGTTCGCTAAGCGTGTTTCTTATGGTGGCTTTTGAAGAGAAGGTGACTTGTCGAGAAGAAGGAGGAAACAATGGAAACAAGAATTGGTCTTATCGGGATAGTGGTAGAAAAAAAAGAGGCAGCCGGAAAATTAAACAGCATTCTTCATGACTATAGCGAATATATTGTCGGAAGAATGGGAATCCCATACCATCAGCGTAATGTGTCAGTGATCAGTGTTGTGATTGATGCTTCGACAGATGTGATTAGCTCTCTGTCCGGTAAATTAGGAATGATCGATGGTGTCAGTATAAAAACAGTTTATTCAAAATTACCGAAAAAAGAAGCCGCAGATGATAAAAATGAATAAGATTATCGAAAAGCTGGAAGAACAGCGAAACCTGGAAAGTGATGAACTGAAGTGGCTATTGGAAAACAACACCGAAGAATTGCGACAGGAACTAGCGCAAAGAGCGCGACAGGTTTCGACCAAAACTTACAGTAATGATGTTTATACCCGGGGACTAATCGAATTTACTAATTATTGTAAAAATGACTGTTATTATTGTGGAATCAGAAAAAGCAATCAGGAAGCACATCGGTATCGATTGACAGAGACTGAAATTTTAGAATGCTGTAAAATCGGATATGAATTAGGATTTCGGACGTTTGTGCTGCAAGGCGGGGAAGACCCGGATTTTACAGATGATCAAATGGTTGACATTATCCAAAAGATCAGAAAAGAATATCCTGATTGTGCAATCACGTTATCAATTGGCGAAAAATCAAAAGAAACTTACCAGGCCTTTTTCAAAGCAGGCGCGAATCGTTATTTGCTTCGTCATGAAACAGCTAATGAAGAGCATTATCGGAAGCTCCATCCTAAAGAGCTGAGCTCAGCCAATCGGAAAAGATGCTTAAAAGATCTTAAAGAGATCGGGTTTCAAGTTGGTACCGGATTCATGGTTGGATCTCCGCATCAAACAGTGGAAAATATTATTGAGGACTTAGCTTTCATTAAAGCATTAGATCCTGAGATGATCGGCATCGGTCCGTTCATCCCCCATCAGCAAACACCTTACAAGGATATTAAGCCTGGTACTTTAGAAGAAACGCTGTTACTTATTTCAATCCTCAGACTGATGCTGCCCAAAGCACTTATTCCGGCAACCACCGCGTTGGGAACTATTAACCCGCAAGGCCGGGAATTTGGTATTTTGGCCGGAGCCAATGTTGTCATGCCTAATTTATCTCCAGTAGAGGTTAGAAAAGATTATAGTCTATATGATAATAAAATTTGCACCGGTGATGAGGCAGCTGAATGCCGAGTCTGTTTAAGTGGAAGAATGAAATCGATTGGTTATGAAATCGTTAATAATCGTGGCGATTATCCTAATAAAATATAATTTAAGAGGAGAAAAAATGTATAACGTAAAATCAAGCAAAGCTGAAGAATTTATTGATGATCAGGAAGTTTTGGATACAATAGCTTATGCAGAAGAAAATAAAACAAATGAAGCTTTAATCAGCGGTATTATCGACCGTGCCTATGATTTCAAAGGTGTCAGTCATCGCGAGGCAGCAGTCTTATTAGCCTGTGAACTTGAGGATCAAAACAAACGCATGGTAACGCTGGCACAAGATATCAAGAAAAATTTCTATGGAAACCGCATCGTTATGTTTGCCCCTTTATATCTATCAAACTATTGCATAAACGGGTGTGTTTATTGTCCTTATCATCGTAAAAATAAAACCATCACACGTAAAAAATTATCCCAGGAAGAAATAAAAAGGGAAGTTATCGCACTTCAGGATATGGGTCACAAGCGTTTAGCTATTGAAGCTGGAGAAGATCCAAAGAACAATCCTCTGGAGTACATACTTGAAAGTATCAAAACAATTTACGGTGTTCATCATAAAAATGGCGATATTCGTCGAGTCAATGTCAATATTGCGGCGACAACTGTGGAAGACTATCATCAGCTTAAAGAAGCAGGTATCGGCACCTATATCCTTTTCCAGGAAACCTATCACAAAAAAAATTACGAGGAACTTCATCCAACCGGTCCTAAGCATAATTACGCTTGGCATACTGAGGCCATGGATCGGGCCATGGAAGGCGGAATTGATGATGTCGGGATTGGCGTTCTCTTTGGACTTAATATGTATCGCTATGATTTTGTGTCAATGCTGATGCATGCTGAGCATCTGGAAGCATACAAGGGTGTTGGACCTCATACCATCAGTGTGCCCCGAATTTGCCCGGCAGAGGATATTGATACCGCTGATTTCTCCAATGCTATTTCGGATGAAATATTTGAGAAAATTGTGACCATTATTCGTATTGCGGTACCTTATACCGGAATGATCATATCAACAAGAGAATCCCAGGCCGTTCGAGAAAAAGTCTTAAAATTGGGCGTTTCTCAAATCAGTGGGGCTTCCTGTACCAGTGTCGGCGGTTACGATGTACCGGAACCGGAAGATCAAAATTCAGCTCAATTTGATGTCAGTGATAGCAGAACACTGGATGAAATTGTCAACTGGCTGTTAGACATGGGACATATACCAAGTTTTTGTACCGCTTGTTACCGAGAGGGACGAACCGGAGACCGTTTCATGAAATTGGTAAAATCCGGACAGATTGCCAATTGCTGTCAGCCAAATGCCATTATGACATTGAAGGAATATTTGGAGGACTACGCTTCTCCTGACACAAAAGCAAAGGGTGAAATAACGATTCAGAGAGAGCTCGCATCGATTCCGAATGATAAAGTTCGTGGTATTGCATCGGCTCATTTAACGGAGTTGAATGAAGGTAAACGAGACTTCCGCTTCTAATTAGATCCTAACGGCACACAAAATTCAAGGTCAGTTATTCATTCTGGTTGTATGTAGGTCATTACTACTTGCATACAATTAGATAAATAACTGGCCTTATATTGATTAGAGGTGAATTGTGAAGTGGCTTTATTTCTGAATGCAGGCGCTTACCAATATTTTAAGTTGAAGAAGTGCGAAGCCTTACTGATAGCTTAGAAGGCAATACAGAGTGCTGGCTGCTAAGATCAGAGCAGCGGTGAAAATAATCGTGAAATAGACTCCTTTATTTTTATGGTTCTGCTGCGGTGGTGATAAAGTTCTTTGTCATAATAGGTACATTGTTTAATATCATTAACAAAAATGTTTTTTAGTTGAGTCGCGACTTTCCGGTCATAAATAAAAGCATTGGTTTCAAAGTTGAGCCTGAAACTGCGAATATCAAAATTACAGGAACCGACAGAACAGACAGCGTCATCCACGACAATGGTTTTGGCATGTAAAAATCCGTTTTCATAAATGAAAACTTTAGCTCCATATTCAATCAGTTCACCTACATAGGCGAGGGTTGCCCAATAAATAAAGATATGGTCAGGTTTGTTGGGAATCATAATGCGCACATCAATGCCTGACAATAAAGCTATTTTCAAGGCCTCGAGAATACTTTCATCTGGTACAAAATAGGGGGACTGGATGAGAATATAGCTTTCGGCATTAGTGATCATTCTTAAAAAACCTTGTTTGATCTGCTGGTTGACTTTATCAGGTCCACTGGATACAATCTGGATTCCGACGCCAGATTTTGGGGCGATCTGAGGAAAATAGGCACTGAGCTTTTCATCGTCAATGAGCAATTCTTCACAGGAGCTTGCGCGCCAATCCAAAAGAAAACGAAGTTGCAGTTCGTAGGCGGCAGAGCCGGTTATTTTCAGATGGGTATCCCGCCAATATCCCATTTTGGAGTTAAGGCCCAAATATTCATTCCCGACATTGAAACCACCGACGAAACCGGTGTTCCCATCAATGACCACAATTTTTCGATGATCACGATAATTGATTTGCAGATTGAGCATTTTAAATAGCGACGGAAAAAATGCCCCGATTTGTCCGCCGGCAGATTTAAAAGCTTCAATGATTGAATGAGGGAGATATCGGCCGCCCATCGCATCAAAAAGAAGTCGGACTTCGACGCCTTCCAATGCTTTACGCGTCAGAATTTCGATCATTCTCAGAGCAAGGGAGTCGTTTTTAATAATATAATATTCGACATGGATGGAGCAAGTGGCTAATTCCATGGCATTAAATAACGCCTCGAATTTTTTGTGCCCATCGGTAAAAATCTCAACATCATTATTGTTTGTGTAGAGTGACTGACTGACACGTAAATGAAACTCAATGGAATGTTGATACTTTTCAATAGGACTTTCAGGATTAATAGAAATAATTTCTGAAAGTAAATCATGCTGTTGCCGCAGCAAATGATGATATCGAATGTTTTCAGGGGTATTATACCTGAAAATTTTTCGCTTAGTCAGATTCTGTGAAAAAAATAGGTAGAAAAGGAATCCGATAATCGGAAACATCCATAAAAATAGTAGCCACGCATAGGTGCTTTGTGGATTCTTTCGTTCTAAAAAGATAATGGTAAAGGTTAGTGAAATATTAATAACAAAAATAGGCAAATAAATGATTACTGATAAACCAAAAGACATCAGGAAACCTCCTCAAATATAATGGTTAACATTATAACATAAATTTAAGATTATCGCAGGTTTTAGAGATCATGAGTGGCAAATTACCAAGGATCGGCGGTTCTTCAGGTTATGGATCGTTTGATAGCTGCAATGCAATCGAACGGTATTTTACTACGGTATGGATTTCACTTGACATTTTCGCGAATCTAATCTTATAATATATGAAGTCTCAGGTTTGTGGTTGAAAGTCGAAGCCAGATGCAGGCGAAGCGATCCACGTAAGACAATTCAATAGCGAATTGTTGATCATGGTGCATCTTAGAAGTAAGTCCAGCCGGCGAATGCCGAGAGGAGGAGTTGTGATGCTAACACTGAGCTAAACTTCCTGCTGGCGAGTGTGGGGGAAAAGACCAGGTCAACTGAGACAAGATCTTTTTGTTAAATGAATGAAAGCGTATTCTTTGATGATATTTTGTGACAAGAATTTGACACAAATGATTTTGACTAAAGGGGATATAATTAGGTATAATAAGAATAGAATTCGTATACCACGATATGGTGTCGTATAAACGAATGAGATTGACCTTTTGAAAGGAGTTGTCGTTATGAGATTTACAATTTACGGGAAAAATATGCATGTATCAGAAGGTTTAAAAGAAACATTAAAGAAAAAATTCGAAAAATTTGATCGTTACTTTGGACAAGAGACGGAAGTGTATGCAACATTTAGCAAGGAAAAAAATTATCAAATGTTAGAGGTTACGATTCCGGTTGGGAAAACAATTTTGAGAGCGGAAGAAAGATCCGAGGATATGGTCACTTCCATAGAGAATGCTGTTAATAAACTGGAAGGTCAACTCAGAAAACATAAAACAAAATTACAAAAACGAAATCAGGATGAAGCGGTAAAACTTAATTTTGAAGAAATTGAATCCCTTGAAGAAGAGGATGTATTTCAAGCAAAAGTTGTGCGAACGAAAAAATTTGCAGTTAAACCAATGAGTGTGGATGAAGCCACATTACAGATGGAGCTGATTGGTCATGACTTTTTTGTATTTCTAAATGGAGATACTGATGATGTTAATGTGGTTTATATGCGTAAAGATGGGAATTACGGTTTAATCGAGCCCACTTTCTAAAGCTTTCTTAAGAAAAAAATTGAAATTAATGATGGGCACCCCTTGAAAAGTTGTTTTAAGGGGTGCTTTTGATGATGTTAATTTAAAAATAGAAAATTATTTTCGAATTTGGGCATAAAGTTTTGACAGAACTTTTCTTTTGCTTTAAAATAGACCTATGCGTATAACAGGGTTTGTTTATTTCATTAAAAAAAGCAGATGAAGTATACCTAATAATATAATAGAAAGAATTATGAATAAATAGTGGGGTTGAAACAAATATGTTAATACTTATTGCAATTATCTTAGGCTTTTTAATTGGAAAAATACGAAGAGGAAGTCTCCATGGTTTTAAGGTAAGAAAAATTTCTTTATTACCGGTAGGAATTTTAGGGTTGGTGTTACAAATTGCTCTACGGTTTTATATCTACACGGGTGGAATTCCAGTCATTGAACCGTATCTGGAAATTGTAAATTTTGCGAGTTATATACTGATTCTAGTGATGCTTGTCTTTAATTTAGACGATTTTTGGGTCATCCTTATGGCGATGGGCGTAACCGCTAATTTTGTGGTCATTTTTATTAATGGCGGACATATGCCGGTTTCTCAAGGTGTGATAGATCTTTTACCAACAGCTTTTGGTCAGCAGATTACGCAGGGAATAAGTCCAATCTATTCATTAATCCAACCAAATACGCTATTGTGGTTTTTAGGAATTAATCTGCCTTTACCAGTACCCTATGTGCCGATGGTCATGAGTCTTTATGGAACAGCTGCAGGTGTCAGTGCTGGAACAATTGTAGCATTGCTAGGGCTGTTAGGCTTTATTCAGTATGTTATGAATAAAAAGGTATCCTTCATTCACGATGAGAGCATGGAAAATGCTGACGATGAAGGAATATTCGGCGATGACGAAAAAGATATTGAAGGCGTTACCCTGCATGATAGTCAAGAGGATACGGATATTGAAGATTTTTACCGGGATATGGCAGCGACTGGTGCTATTCACGGGGATCGTGATGAAAATGAAACGATGGTCCTGCCAAATGAAGCGATTGCCAGTGCGGATCAAACGATGGTCTTGCCAAATCAAGCGATTGCCAGTGCGGATCAAACGATGGTCCTGCCAAATGAAGCGATTGCCAGTCCAGATGAAACGATGGTTCTTCCCGTTGGTGATTATGAAACAGGTATTGTTCCAGCCAACTTAAGTGAAATTGAGTCAGAGATTGGAACTGAAACCGAAGAAATTATTGTGAATGACGAAATGACTCAGGAAACACGAATCATGGATGTTATTGATGATGGCAGCACAAAGGTAATCAGTAATATACAAGAAGTCGGCACTTACGTTTCAGGTAAAGATGATAATGAATTAGAAGCAGCTGATATGGAAGAGATTCTCAACAGCGAAGATGCTGGATTTTTCACAAAGAAGTATTACGAAGAAAAACTAGCTGTTGAAAAAGAACGACTAGAACTTCAAATGCGGGAAATGGAATTAAACCGGACGGCTCAATCACTCCATGATCCATTAACTTCACCGCAATCAGTACCGGGATCAGATTTAAGAATTGTTGAGAGTTTTAAGCTGACCGAATTGGATCAACCATTTTTATTACGCAGTGAAAAAAATGAAGACCAAAGTATTGTTATGAGTAAAGGCGCAGAGGAAGAAGAATTTTCTGAAGTTGAAATGCTCAGTGTTTGGCAACGGCTCAATATCGAGGATGAAAAACGCAAAGCTCAGCGACGAAAGCAGTCCATTAAAGAAAGCAACAAGGAAACGGAAAGCTTATTAGTTCCAACCCATGATGAGGAAATGGCTATCCCCTTCAAGGAGATTGAAGAGGTAACAGAGCCGGTTGTGGGAAAAGTTTATAAAAGTTCAGAAGAGGACAAAAAAAAACTCCTGGCAAATATGAATGATGAACAGCGACGGACTTTTCAGGAAACGATTGAAGAACGAAAAAAAGCGGGATATGAGTTAGTTGAATTGAAATTAGATGGCAAAGATGTTGCGTTTTGGCGAAAGAAAAAGTAATAATTGAACATTTATAAATAAACGATGGGGACTGTATATAAAAAAATACAGTCCCTTTTTAAATTTTATAAAGTATCATTTAAGGGAGTATGTTATAATGAAGATTAGTGTATTGTTAAAATATATGATTATTTGACAGAAAGTTAAGAAGGAGAGAATAGATTGGGAATTTTAGACCAGATATTTGATAGTAACAGAAAAGAATTAAAACACATGCAAAAAAAAGTGGATCAGATCGTAGCACTTGAGAGTCATTATGCAGCGATGAGCGATGATGAATTAAAGGGCCAAACGCTGATACTCAGAGAACGTCTTGCCCAGGGAGAAGACCTGGATGATTTGTTGGTAGAAGCTTTTGCAACGGTCCGTGAAGCCGGAGACCGAGTACTTGGGATGAAGCATTTTCCGGTACAGCTGCTTGGCGGAATGGCATTGCATGAGGGAAACATTGCAGAAATGAAAACTGGGGAAGGAAAAACTCTGGTGTCAACATTGCCAGCCTACCTTAATGCATTGAATGGACATGGGGTATATATTGTTACCGTCAATGATTACCTCGCCAAAAGAGATAGCGAGTGGATGGGAAAACTGCATGAATTTTTAGGCCTGAGAGTCGGTCTTGTTGTTCATGGTTTGTCATTCCAGGAAAAAAACGATGCTTATTCCTGTGATATTGTGTATGGAACCAATAATGAATTTGGGTTTGATTATCTGCGAGATAATATGGCGGGCACTAAAGTTCAGCAGGTTCAACGGGAATTAAACTATGCCATTATCGATGAAGTCGACAGTGTTTTAGTCGATGAAGCGAGAACACCGCTTATTATCTCCGGCAGTGGCGATAAAAGTACCAAGCTGTATGCTTTAGCCAATAGCTTTGTAAAAACCCTAAAAGAAGATGACTACATCAAAGATGAAAAGGCAAAATCGGTCATGTTATCGGATGAGGGAATTGTCAAGGCAGAAACATATTTCAATCTGACGAATCTGGCCGACATGGAAAATATGGAAATCGCTCATAATCTTAACCAGGCGCTTCATGCCAACACATTAATGTCAAAAGATAAAGATTATGTGATAAAAGATGGCGAAATCATTATTGTTGACGAATTTACCGGACGATTAATGCCGGGGCGTCGCTATTCCAACGGTTTGCACCAAGCCATTGAAGCAAAGGAAAACGTAAAAGTTAATCGGGAATCAAAAACACTGGCGACAGTAACGTTCCAAAATTACTTCAGAATGTTCAAAAAGCTTTCCGGTATGACCGGGACTGCCAAAACAGAAGAAGATGAGTTCCAGACGATTTACAACCTCAATGTTATCACCATTCCTACGAATAAACCATTGATCAGACGGGATCTGAATGATCTGATCTATAAAAGCGAAAAAGGAAAATTCCTGGCCGTTACGGAAGACGTCAAGAAACGCCATGCAACCGGACAACCGATTCTAATTGGTACAATTTCAATTGAAAAATCCGAGCTGCTCAGCGGTTACCTGAAGCGATCAGGGATCAAGCACAATGTTCTTAATGCAAAACATCTTGAAAAAGAAGCCGAAATTGTTGCCAACGCCGGACAAATGAACGCCGTGACGATTTCTACCAACATGGCTGGACGTGGAACGGATATTGTCCTGGGGGACGGGGTTACAGATGTCGGTGGATTGCATATTCTCGGAACGGAACGTCATGAAAGTCGCCGAATTGATAATCAGCTTCGCGGCCGTGCTGGACGTCAAGGCGATCCCGGATCATCACAATTCTTTGTATCATTAGAAGATGATCTCATGCGTGTTTTTGGATCTGAAAAAATTCAGGGTATGATTGAAACGCTGGGAATGGATGAAGAAACGCCCATCGAAAATAAAATGCTGACCAGAGGAATTGAAAATTCTCAGAAACGGGTGGAAGGTCGCAACTTCGACATCAGAAAACATGTTCTTCAATACGATAATGTCATGAACCGTCAGCGAGAAATTATTTATCAACAACGTCAGGAAGTTATTGATGGAAAAGATATGGAAAACGAAATCTGGAGTATGACAGAAACCCTGATTAGTGCCTATGTCAATTCATTCACCAGCGAAGGCGAATATTATGATGACTGGGATTTGGAAGGATTAACTAAGCATCTTGAGACAAATGTACTTCCCAAAGACCGCCTGGTCCTTCCTGAAAAACCAGAAAACCGGGAAGTATTGGTAGAAACCATTCTGGCAGAAGGCCGAAAAGTTTTAGACGAAAAGAAGGAACTTTTAGGGCTCGAGCAGCTTCAGAATATTGAACGCATGATTCTTCTTCGCAGTGTTGATGCTGCCTGGATGGAACATATTGATAATATGGATCAGCTCAAACAGGGAATTGGTCTTAGAGCTTATGGACAAAGAGATCCAGTCAAAGAATATACAAAAGAGGGATTTGATCTTTTTGATGACATGGTCTTAAGAATTCAAGAAGATACAGTCAAATATCTCTTTAATTTAAATATCAAAGTAGTTCCGGCTGAAGAAACAAACAAAACAGTTGATTTCAGTCAGATGAAAACAAATGAAAATGAAATTGAAGGAAAACCGGTTGGATCAGCCACGGCGCATAATAAAGTGGGGCGTAACGATCCCTGCCCTTGCGGAAGTGGTAAAAAATATAAAAAATGCTGCGGCGCTTAAGCGTATCGTTTAGCTGGTAAACAATGAGTATAAAACGGGAAGGAAGTGATCGTTGTGATCGATTTGTATGAAGAAAAACAAATCATTAATGCAATGGAAATAAAACTAAAAGAATTGGGGGATTCCCTTTGACTTACCCAAACTGGTTGGTCAAATAGAAGAACTGCAAAAGAAAACAGAAAGCGCTGATTTTTGGAATGATCAAAAAAGCGCTCAAATTGTTTTAAAGGAATTAAAATTAATAAAGTTAAAAGTCGATCAGTACAATGCCCTTGCGGAGTCGCTGGACGATGTTCTTGTCATGCTTGAATTGGTGGAAGAAGGGGAGCAGTTGGAAGGGTTTGCAGAAGCCATCAATGAGCTTAGTGAAAAATTAGATCGCTTTCGCGTTGAGACCCTTCTTTCCGGAGAATATGACAGCAATAATGCAATTATTTCTCTTCATCCCGGAGCAGGCGGAACGGAGTCCCAGGATTGGGCGGAAATGCTGCTGCGGATGTATACTCGCTGGGCAGAAAAAAAAGGGTACAAAGTAAAAACCCTGGATCTTCAGCCTGGTGATGTTGCCGGAATAAAAAGCGTTACCCTGCTGATTGAAGGGGTGAATGCTTACGGTTATTTAAAAACAGAGCGTGGTGTGCATCGCCTGGTGAGAATTTCTCCTTTTGATTCATCCGGTCGTCGGCATACATCCTTTGCATCACTGGATGTTTCTCCTGAGGTCGATGATACCGTTGAAATAGAGATACTGCCTGACGATATCCGGATTGATACTTTTCGAGCCAGTGGGGCTGGCGGACAACATATCAATAAAACGGATTCTGCGATACGAATTACTCATCTTAAAACTGGAATTGTGGTTCAA
Organism: Acetobacterium tundrae; assembly: GCF_008086615.1. Taxonomy (GTDB): domain Bacteria; phylum Bacillota; class Clostridia; order Eubacteriales; family Eubacteriaceae; genus Acetobacterium; species Acetobacterium tundrae. Next base: position 55,630 of record NZ_RXYB01000014.1, on the reverse strand, counting down.
TGTCAAAATGAGCGATCCCAGCATCAGAATAAGGAAGTGGCCATGGGCATGTTAAAAGGTAAGCTTGTGGAAATTTTGGAACAGGAAAAAATGGATCGGCTTGAGGACATTAAAGGGGATTATAGTCAAATTGCCTGGGGTAGCCAAATTCGTTCTTATGTATTTCATCCCTATACGATGGTTAAGGACCATCGAACAAATGTGGAAATCGGAAATGTAGCAAGTGTCATGGATGGTGAGCTGGATAGTTTTATGAATGCTTATCTCAATACAATGGTTGTTTGAGACAACCGGGTAGCGTCGGTTTGGTAAACATGAAGAATTTTGGAGGGGAAAATGGCAAAAACCTATCAAGAAATAAATGAGAAAATCGCAAAAGGCGAAGCTGTCGTAGTAACGGCAGAAGAAGTAATTGATATTGTAAAAAAACGGGGCGTTAAAGAAGCGGCAGATTATGTGGATGTCGTGACCACGGCTACCTTTGGTCCCATGTGTTCCTCAGGGGCATTCCTTAATTTCGGCCATTCTGATCCCCCCATTCGGATGGCTGAGATCACCTTAAATGGAGTTGTAGCAAGCGGCGGTTTAGCTGCAGTCGATACTTATTTAGGCGCCACTCAGCCATCTAACGACAGAGGAATAGAATATGGCGGAGCTCATGTTATCAATGATTTGATTGCCGGGAAAGAGGTGCATTTAGTAGCGAAATCCCAGGGAACCGACTGCTATCCCCGAAAAGAAATCGACACCTGGGTGACCCTGGCTGATTTAAATGAAGCTTATTTATTTAATCCCAGAAACTGTTACCAGAATTACAATGCGGCCATCAATACATCCAGCAAACGAATCTACACTTATATGGGGATTTTGCAACCCAACATGGGGAATATCACCTACAGTACCGCTGGAGAATTAAGTCCACTCCTTAATGACCCGTTATTAAAAACAATCGGTATGGGTACCCGGATTTTTCTGGGCGGGGCTCAGGGATACGTCTCCTGGATGGGCACTCAATTTAATACCGCCTGCGAAAGGGATGAAAAAGGATACCCGACGACACCAGGGGCGACACTAGCCTTGATTGGCAATATGAAGGAGATGAATCCTGAATATATCCGAGGAGCGGTGTATGAAAAGTACGGAACATCGATGTTTGTCGGCGTTGGGATTCCGATTCCAATATTAAATGAAGAAATGATGTCCTTCGTGTCGGTTGAAAATAAAGACCTTCACACGAATGTGCTCGACTATAGTGTTTCTAAAGGTGGGCATCCAATCCTGAAAAAAGTGAGTTATGCTGAACTGAGAAGCGGATCGGTGGACATTAATGGAAAAATTATTAAAACATCACCGATGTCGAGTTTGAAAGTAGCAAGAGAAATTGCTTTAGAGCTTAATCACTGGATTAAAAAGGGCGGATTTTTCCTTCAGGAACCGATTCAAGCATTTCCCATGGGGAATGCCTTGAAAGGACTTGAAATAAAGGAAGGAGAATCGCGATGATCACAAAAAAAATATTGCTATCCTTTCCTAAAGTGGCCACAGGCAAGCCAATGGCGATGGAATTAATAAAAACCTATAATCTTGATTTTAGCATTCTTAAAGCGCTGATTGATGATAATATCAAAGGAACGCTTCTGCTGGAGATTAGAGGCGAGGCGAACGATCTTAATGCCGGAATCGTTTTTCTTCGGGAAAACCAAATTGGGGTCAAAGAAGTCCAGTCGATGGTAGTCGTTGATGAAAAGAAATGTATTTCGTGTGGCGCCTGTACGGCTGTTTGTGCAGTCAATGCCCTTGAAATGGATGAAAACTGGTCATTGATCCATCATGAAGACAAATGTCTTGAGTGTATGCTATGCGTGAAAGCCTGTCCAATGCGGGCGATTCATGCCGTCATGTGATCATATGGCATATGAAGAACGAACTTATCGAAAGCAAATGAAATCCGAGGACCTGGAATATTTCCAGGTCCTCGAATTCGAATCCGACCTTTTTATCGGTATTGATGGAAAAGCAAATCAGCCGCTGTTATCTCAGCTTGTTTTAAAAGAGGTTCAACAGCTTCGAAAAGCCATTTTCGACTATAACATCACACATCCGAATTTTATCGAATCGCTGATACCGCTTAAGTCGGATCGATTGGCTGTTCCGATTGTTACAGACATGCTGGCGGCCGGAATTATGACTGGTGTTGGCCCAATGGCGGCAGTTGCAGGTGCGGTATCAAAATATGTCGGGAAACGATTGAAACCCTATTCTAAAGAAATTATTGTGGAAAATGGGGGGGATCTTTTAATCAAGACAAGTAAGACCCGCCGGATCGCTATTCATACCGGAAATTCTCAGTTTCAGGATCTTAGTTTAAAAATAAATCCGCGCGAAAAGGCTTTGGGGATTTGCACCTCTTCAGGGGTGATGGGGCATTCCCTAAGCTTTGGAAAGGCTGATGCCGTAACGGTTCTCAGTGAAAATATCCCATTGGCGGATGCAACAGCGACGGCTCTTTGCAACCGCATAAAAAAACCGGAAGATGTGGCCAAAGGGATTGAATGGGTAAACAAAATTCCCGGGATACTTGGAGTGCTTATTCTCATTGAGGATCAGCTTGGGGCCTGGGGAGAAATTGAATTGTGCTAATAATAAATTAAAAAAGATTTAAAAAAGTTATTAAATCACGGTGTGTGGTTTAATAACTTTTTTTAGTGATTTTGTAAAAAAAAATTGACAAAGAAGATATTATAAGGTATCTTTATAAAAAAGCATACTATTCATATATTAAATATATGAATATAAAAGGAGGAACATATTGGAGGAGAATCATAATAAACAAAAGAATTTTGTTCAAGAACGGGATTTAAAAAAAATAATTGAATTTTTAGAAAAAATCCAATATGGTTCAGTCACGGTGATCATACAGGATGGGAAGATCCTGCAGATTGAAAAAAATGAAAAGATCAGAATGAAATAAACTAAAAAAGTACAAACCGGATATCGTAAAATAAGAATGATAAGAAATAATCTGATTAATGTGCTTAAGGTTATTGATGAAAGATGTGTGCTACATTTATAAGGGCAGAGATATTATTAAAAATATGTAAAAAATAAAAAAACATATAAAAATAGAAACAATTGAGAGTGGATATACGTACTTGACAATCTGCCTGATTTCATTTATTATGATTACATACTTATGATGTATGAAATGGAGTGTTAATATGAGAATATCAGCAAAAGGGCGGTATGCGCTGGCGGCAACAACGAACATGGCTCAATGTTATAATAAAAATGAATACGTGACTCTGATAAGCATTTCAGATAAACTTGGCATCTCAAAAATATATTTGGAACAGGTTTTTTCTTTGCTTAAACGCGGGGGAATCGTAACCTCTGTAAAAGGTTCCCATGGCGGTTATCAATTAGCACGCGTTCCTTATCGAATTACTGTTTTAGAAATACTGTCTGCGGTTGAGACGTCTCTTTTTGAAAATACCGAAGAATCCATCGTGAAAAATGCGCCTGAAATAGAGGCAGCGATGAAAAACACCGTTTATGATCAATTGGACAGTGCGATCAAATCCACGTTGGAAGAGATTACCTTAACAGATCTCGTATCAGAAGCAGAAAGAAACAGTTCAGATCAAGGATTCATGTTTTATATTTAAAAGATCCAGTGCTTGACAAAGATCGAATTGAAGTGTATCATTCATAAAAACAATTGAATATTTACCTATCCAGAGAGGTGGAGGGACAGGCCCTATGAAACCCGGCAACCAGCGCAAGCATGGTGCCAATACCTGCGAATTTCTGAAAGTTCGCAATGATGGGGTTTAATGAAAATCATTAACCTCGTCGAATCGACGAGGTTTTTTTCATGGGAGAAAGCAATCACTAAATGGATGCCCGGTAATCGCACAGAACCTGCAAAGCGTGCTGAAAAATTTTTTAGAAGGAGAATAAAATCAGTGAATATAAAAGAAATACTTAAGAAGAAGCGACTCTATTTAGATGGCGCAATGGGGAGTTTACTCCAGGATAAATTGGATATAATCGGGCCGATACCGGAGGTACTTAATGTAACCCACCCTGAAGTGATCAAAGAAATTCATCAATTATATATCGATGCCGGGGCAAATATTATATTATCCAATACGTTTGGAGTGAATGGCTATAAACTTAAAAATACTGATTTTACGGTAAACCAATTGGTATCAGCCGGAGTCAAAAATGCTAAGGAACTTGACCCCGATTATGTAGCAGTCGATATCGGACCTTTAGGTACCCTTATTGGCACTTTTGGAGAAGTGTCCTTTGATGAAGCTGTGGATTATTTCAAAGAAATCATTGAAGTGGGAGAAGCGGCTGGCGCAGATCTGATTGTTATTGAAACAATGACGGATATCTGCGAGGCTCGGGCGGCGCTGATTGCCGCTAAAGAAGTGTCGGATTTGCCGGTCATCGTTTCGATGACTTACCAGGAAAACAAACGCACATTAACGGGCACCGATGCGTTAACCGTGGTGAGTATTCTAGAAGGATTGGGAGCAGACGTGATCGGAATTAACTGTTCCACCGGACCAGATGGCATGTTGCCGATCATTAAGGATCTTATTCATTATGCCAGTGTGCCGATTATGGTGGAGCCGAACGCAGGGCTTCCGCATATGGTTAATGGGGAGACGGTATTTGACATCGATATTGAAGAATTTACCGGATACATGGTAGAAATAGCGAAAATGGGGGCATTGGTTTTAGGTGGGTGCTGTGGGACGACCCCGCCCTATATCGAAAGAATGATTCAAACAACCAGGAATTTGCCCCTCTTTGAAGTTGAAGATAAAGGTTTTAGCTTTGTTTCATCAAGCACCAAAACCGTCATATTGGGAAATGATATCCATGTGATTGGGGAGAGCATCAACCCCACCACAAATGAGGTTTTGAAAGAGTCTCTTCGTCGCGGAGAATTATCGGTATTGTCACAATTGGCCATTGATCAAAAAAAGGATGGCGCGCATATCCTGGATATTAATTTAGGTTTGCCTGGCATCGATGAAATACAAATGATGAAAAATGCGGTGGTGACCGTCAGCCGATTGGTTGACTGCCCCCTGCAAATCGATTCATCAAATCCGGAAGTGATAGAAGCGGTATTGCGAAGTTATCCGGGGAAAGCCATTATTAATTCGGTTAATGGAAAAATAAGTTCCATGGATGCATTGTTTCCCCTTGCCAAAAAATATGGAGCCCTGGTTTTAGGCTTAACCATGGATGAAAATGGCATCCCCGGAAAAGCAGCAGATCGGGTTGCCATTGCCAATAAAATTATTGATTGTGCACAGCTATTTGATATAAACAAGAAAAATATTCTGTTGGATTGTTTGGCTTTGACCGCTTCAGCTCAGCAGGCAGAGGTAAAAGAAACAATCGCTGCGCTCAGAAAAATACATGATGATCTTGGTGTTCCGACGGTGCTTGGGGTCTCGAATATTTCCTTCGGGCTGCCAAATCGAGAGCTTTTAAATCGCACATTTTTGGGCTTGGCTCTGGAGGCGGGATTAACAAACCCGATTATGAATCCAAGTGATCAAGATATGATGGATACCATTAACGCTTTTCGGGCTTTATCGGGATTGGACCGACAATGTATTGCTTACGCAAATACTTATAAAGAGAGTACGTTAAAAGAGACGGGTTTAGAAAAGACTAAAGATGCATTAAGTCTGAAAGAAATCATTGAAGAAGGACTTGATGATCAGGCGGGAAAGGCAACGAAGATACTGCTAGAAACAAGAGCGCCATTAGATATTATCAATAATGAAATAATTCCCGGTTTGGATGCCGTTGGGGATGCTTTTGAAACGGGAGAGTGTTTTTTGCCGAATTTGATTTTCGCAGCAGAAACCGCTCAAAAGGCGTTTGAAGTGATCAAAGATACCATGAAAAGGGCTGGAAAAATCCAAGTCGCAAAGGGAAAAATCATTTTAGCGACGGTGGAAGGGGACGTCCACGACATTGGGAAAAATATTCTCAAAATAATTTTAGAAAATTATGGTTATGAAATTATCGATTTAGGCAAGGATGTGAAAGCCGAAACAATTATTGAAGTGATTTTAAAAGAAAATATCCGGTTGGTAGGACTTAGCGCTTTAATGACAACAACGGTGAAAAACATGGAAATCATGATTAGTGAGATCAAAGGATATTGCCCGAATACGCTGGTCATGGTTGGTGGTGCGGTCCTGAATCCCGAATATTCTAAAACTATCGGAGCGGATTATTATGGAAAAGATGCCCGAGAAGGAGCAAATATTGCCAAAAAAGTATTTGCATAAGACAACCTAACAAGATCAATAGTTAAGGCTAATTATTTCTTTGGATTGGGTATGAATTTTCGCAGGATCCAATGATAAATAATTGGCCTTGAGATTTTTTAACGTAAAAATTACAATCAGTCTGTTTCATATTTGATTAATGCAAAAGCATTGACATCAAACAAACCCAGATCGGTCAGACGAAGGGACGGGATAACCGGCAATGCCATAAATGATAAAGTAATAAAGGGATCAACTCCGGTTGGAATGCCAAGATCGTGAGCATATGCTATCAGTGAAGCTACCTTTTTCTGTACCGCTTCGCCGGAATCAAGACTCATGAGTCCAGCAATGGGCAAGGGAACAGAACCGAGAACCCTATCTTCAGAGACGACAACATAACCACCTTTAATTTTAGCTAAACAGTCCACGGCTAATAGAATATCGGCATCGTTATCGCCAACGACTATGATATTGTGTGAATCATGAGCGACCGTGGTGGCAATAGCACCTTTTTTTATTCCGAAACCTTTAATTGCAGCAACCCCCACATTTCCGGTGTTTCGATGCCGCTCAATCACACAAAGTTTGGCGTAGGTTTCATTGGGTACGAAGTAGCTTCCATCGCTGGGGAGGGCCTCGAAAAGATGGTTGGTTTCAATTTGATTGGGAATCAGTTCGATCACGTGATTTTTTTCATAAACTGGAAGTTTGAGTTTTGCTGGTGACAATTCATGAATATGGACCGAATTAAGCAAACGAGGGTCGATGGTGTCCCCGGTTGTATTCTCAAAATGATATTGCGCAAGGGGTTTTCCATCCTTATAGACACTTTCAACTGTCATTGATTGGAGATCAGATAGAATGACCAAATCGGCACGGTATCCCGGTGCGATGGCACCAAGTCTTTTTAGTCCATAGGCCTGGGCGGCGTTGAGGGTTGCTATTTTTATGGCTTTAATCGGATCCATGCCCAGTTCAATAGCCATTTTAATGTTCCATCGAATATGTCCGTCACGATGAATATCCTCCAGATGTTTGTCATCCGTGCAAAAGAGAAAGCGGTCCATGGGAAGACCGGAGTCCAATAAACCGGTGACAATCGCGTAGAGATTTTTGGCAGCGGAACCCTCCCTGATAAGAATTAGTATTCCGGCTGCTAATTTTTCATAAGCTTCCTCAAAGGAGGTGGATTCATGATCACTTTCAATCCCGGCACATGCGTAAGCCTGAAGCGCCTTGCCCGAGAGTCCAGGGGCATGACCATCACAGATTTTATCACGACAAATCGTGAGTTTTTCAAGAATAACGGGATCTCCTGCAAGGACATTGGGAAAACACATTACTTCACCTAGACCAAGAATACGGGGATGATTAAGATAAGAATTCATGTCGTTCACCAAAAAGGCACCGCTGCCGTTGGTTTCAAATTCAGTGGCAGGGACTGAAGACGGAAGCATGATATATACATTTAGAGGAATATTTTCGGTCGTATTTAGTAGATAGTCCAGTCCTATTTTACCGGCCATATTTACAATTTCATGAGGATCCGCAATAATGGTTGTTGTTCCGGACGGTAAAATGGCTTTTGCAAGTTCTAAAGGAGTCACCATGGTTGATTCAATATGCATATGAGCATCAATAAAACCAGGGGAGATAAACTTTCCGGAACAATCAATTTCTCTCAGACCATCATACTGACCAATACCGACAATAAACCCATTTGAAATAGCCAGATCACCCCCTTGGATTTCTTCAGAAAAAAGATTGATGATTTTAGCTCTTTTCAAAACAAGATCAGCTTTCTCAAAACCATTGGATATGGCAATATTCTTTTGTTGAATTTGATTAGTTTTATTCATTTTCTTACCTACTAACACTTATTTCTTACTCTTTTTATTTTTTGAAGCAAAATACTAATTAATATTATTCCCTATATTTACAAAAAAATGCATTTTTCATGTTAATATCTTAGAAAAAGGTATATAATTATAAAAGAGTAATTTTATCCCGTTGACTTCAAATTGCTTATAAATTATTGTGACTAAAATGTAAAAGTGAAAAGTAATTCTAAGAAAGTGGTGAACAAAATGAAAAAATGGCGTTGTACTGTATGCGGCTATATACATGAAGGCGATACTCCTCCGGAAAAATGTCCGATTTGTGGAGCCGGTCCGGATAAATTTGTTTTGGTGGAAGAGCTACCAGATGATTTACCGGATAAGGAAAGAGAAGCAATTCAAGGATTGTTATTCAACGTCAGTTATGGGTTATATATTATTTCTTCAATCTTAGACGAGAAGCTAAATGGAATGGTATCCAACACCTTTATTCAGATTACAAGTTCGCCATTAAAAGCAAGTGTTTGTTTAGGAAAAGAAACCCTTACTTCCGAATATGTAAGAGAATCCGGAGTATTTGGCGTTTCAATTCTGGGAAAAGATAATCATAATCTGATCAGTCATTTTGGATATCAGAGCGGCAGAGATGTTGATAAATTTAAAACATTAAGCTATATTACCGGTGAAAAAACAGGCTGTCCAGGGTTGTTGGAAACACTGTGTTTTGTCGAGTGTGAAGTTGAACAGACCATCGATTTAGGAACGCATTATATGTTTATCGGTAAGATCGTTGATGGCGATGGGTTTAGTAAAGAAGAACCCATGACCTATGCCTATTACCATGCAACTCGATAATTATCAGATGTTGGGTATTATTTTTATTATATCGTATTAAAGTCAAGAAGCCAATGCGTTTTTCGCATTGGCTTCTTTTTGGTTAAATAGTAATTTTTTCCTTTAATTCAGGAAATGTTTTTAAGATTGTTTTAACAAGTTTATTGCAACCATGGGTTAAGACATCTGTTGTGGGTAGATGGTATTCATGCTCATAAGTTTTAATGGTTTCCTTAATAGCATCAGTGCCCATACCTTCATGATTAAGGGTGAGTGCAATGACTTTTGATTGGGAGAAACCCTCGATAAGCTTGATTTCACTGTTGATTGTAGGCATTTTAAGATAATTGAAATCAATTCGTCGTTTTCTCATGGGTGGATGTTGAAGAATGAATGCATCTGGCCTTCCCCCTCGGATAATGGCGCATGAGCTGACAAATGCCTGATGACTGAGTGAACCCTGCCCTTCCAAAATAATAATATCTGGTTTTTCATGGATATCGGCATCCATAACAGCATTTTCTAATTCACCGGTCATAAACTCTGAAGGAATGGCATCCATTGCGATTCCATATTTTTCACCTTGAATCAAAGCCGTTTGTCCTGTTCCGATAAATGAAGCGCGCAGCCCTTGTTCTTTTAAAGCTTGAATTAACAGCATCGCAGTGGTTCGTTTACCGACGGCACAATCTGTTCCGAAAATTGCCAGTTTGGGGGTTTTGACTTTTAGGATATCTCCGGTAAAAAGATGAAGATAACGATTAGCCAAAGGCTTTCGGATATCATAGAGTTTTACATTATACCGCTTGGCTTGTTGCTTGAATTCGGTGTCTTCAGAAATAAATTCATGAAGGCCGTTAACGATATTCATACCCATAGATATCGCTTTGAGAAAAATTCTTCTCTCATCACTTGACAAATAGGTATCTTTGGGTGCGATGCCGTAGATAAAGTATTTGGGCAGTTCCGATAATTTATCTACGGCATCTATTAAATCACGATAGATGGGGATGCCATTTTCAGTACCATCCAGAACCTTACCGGCATCCATGCCGTAATGTGTGCTGTCGACCACACAGGCGACTTGATATTTTTGAGAACGTCGAATTAAACCGTTTGCTGTTTTTCCATCTGTATCACCAAAATGACCTTCACAGTATACTAAAGCTTTTTCTTTCATATTTGAAAACTTCCTTTCGTTGTAACCAGGAACAATTGCTTTAAAAGACAAACTATTTAATTTGATTTCGATTAAAAAAGGTTGGGAATAAAGAGAGTCTGATATACATCATAATATATTATACCATATAAAGTGATGGTTAAACGCTAACCCACTAGATTTACTTAAAAGAAAATTCCCGGTATCAGAAATAGATATTAAAAAAGCCTGTTTCCGAGGGCTTTTTTAGATATCATTGAGAACCGGTTCGAGACTTGTATCTCTGAAAAAAGTATTGGCGTTATAAAGATATAAAACGTCGGTTATATTAGCGTTAGCAATAAGGGTTTCAATGCTGTCATAGTAATAGCGAGGATCAACAATCGTAATCTCACTATAAAAAGGGGTTAAAAAGGGAATAAAGGCGTTAGCATAAGAATCTTTAAGCACGAGTAGGTGCTTTCCATTATTGACGGGATTTTTAATCGTAACAATGGGATGATTTCCATCTAAAAAAACCGCATATTTATCCTTCCCGGTAAGTTGATCGGAAGCATAGAGAGAAGGTGACTTTTTTTGTTCTTCCACATAAGTGACAACCGAATAGTCGTTATCATTTTTGGGAATGTAAACATCAATAGTATCCGTATCCTTGATTGAATAACCACTTTCAGAAACGAGTGCGCCGGAAAAAGAATTCGTTACCGGATAGACCGTGTAGGCGTCCAAATCTGGGGTAATACCCATAGATTTGGAAACACCTTGAAAAGAAAGCCAGGCCCCCAGCGTTGTCCAATGATGATCGGTTTTATAATAGAGTAATTGATCCTTGTTTTCTTCCAGTATGGGCCTTGGGTCAAGGATAACCGTGTTTTCATTTAAACTCGATGTAAAGGAATCAATATAATCATTCTGATTAAGAACCGGCGCATTGGCAGGCAGCTTATCACTATAAATATTGATAGCAGTGGGTACCAGCATAAAGTAGTGCTTAAGTTCAGGATGTTTTGTCACAAAATTGTTTAACGCCGTTTTCGTTTTTTCCACATCTGCAGAAGCAAGCGGATTAAAGTTTTCGAGCAAGGTATGATCTTTTCCCAAATAAACACCGTTTGAGAAATTTTTACCTTCTATTCGGTCGGCATCGGTTTTAGCATGAATCCAGAAATTTCGGCCGACCAGTTGATCAGCCGCATAGGTTTCGACCTTTTTCATATAACGTCCATCCACCACACTGTCGATGGAAAAACGTGGCAATTGTGTCAAAATTCGGTTTTCAGTCGCGGAAAATTTCACATCCGGCAATAGCAATGTTATCAATGGAATAATAATTAAAAGAGCCACAAAAAATGAACTTAAATAATTGATGTATTTTTTGTAAATAAGAGGGCGGTTATGATGTTCATGAGGTTGACTTGTATTTTGTTTTCGCATAAGGATTCACCTAAAATCTAAAATATAAAAATGGATTATATGTTTCTGTTACTAAATAAGCAATGGATAGGAACACGATGACGCCATTTAGTCCCAGCGCAGTTGGAATAATCCAACTTTTTTCAGTGTGAATAAGTTTTGTGTATAGATTATGAATGAATGGGGTTGAACAAACACCACAGATAATCAATAAAATGAAATTGGTATACAAATAATAAACCCCGGTTGAATCAACCAGTGGCGCACCGGCAGTGAAAAACATGACACTGAGATAATGAAGTGCATAGCCCAAGTTTGGACTGGCGAAAAAAACCCAACCGATAATGACAAAAAGCATGGTATACAAACGCTGAAGAAACACGGGTAGTTTTTCCAGAAGAGCAGATAGAAACACTTTTTCGATAAAAAGGAGGAGGCCGTAATAAAGACCCCAAATCACAAAATTCCAGCTGGCACCATGCCAGAGCCCAGTGAGAAACCAAACGATACAGAGATTTATAAAAAGCCGTGGAATCGGAACTCGATTGCCACCTAATGGAATATAGAGGTACTCTCTAAACCATGTCCCCAAAGAGATATGCCAGCGTCTCCAAAAGTCAGAAACACTTTTTGAAATATAAGGATAGTTAAAATTCTCTAAGTAGTCAAAACCAAACATTTTGGCAAGACCAATGGCCATATCAGAATACCCGCTAAAATCGAAATAAATCTGAAAAGTAAAGGCTATAATACCAATCCACGCGGTTAAGATCGACATTTGACCGACATCAATGGCTTGAATCATGGTCCAGATATAGCCGATATTATTTGCAAGAAGCACTTTTTTGCCAAGACCCTGAATAAAACGTTCAACCCCAATTCCAAATTTTTCCTGATTCACCGGTCGATTGGAAAGTTGTTCATTAATATCAGTATAGCGAATAATTGGGCCGGCCATGAGTTGCGGAAACATGGTAATATATAATCCGAAGGAAATAATATTCTTTTGAACAGGTGCTTTTCTAAAATAGATATCAATGAAATAGGATAGAATATGGAAGGTATAAAACGAGATTCCAATAGGTAAAGGAAGCTGAGTATAAGGAATTCCCAGATTAAAAATCTGATTAATGGTGTCAAGCAGAAATCCCCAGTATTTAAAAAAGAACAGCACCCCAAGGTTTACGATTAAGGTCAGGATAAATAACCGTTTTCGGATAATTGCAGACTTATTATCCATGATCATTCCAATAGAATAGTCGAAAATAATGGTAAAGATCATTAGATAGACATAAACTGGTTCACCCCATGCATAGAAAATTAAACTTGCCAACAGCAATACGGCATTTTTTATTTGTTTGGGTACGATGTAGTAAAGACCCAGGGAAACGGGGAGAAATGTAAACAAAAATAAAATACTGCTAAAGACCATAGTAACTCCTTGCTATTATTTTTTCATGCTTGCGACAAAGGCATCTTTCAGATCAGCTGCGTTTGGCGAAACGCAATAAAATAAGGTATTACCAATTATTTTTAGCTCGTAATTATCAAGAAGCGCGCTTTGTTCAGGGCCATAACCGCTAAAACTCTCCTGCTGTTTTGTCACCCGTGTTTCAATCGCATCTTCAGCAAGATCAATTTGAGCCGAATCGTTTGATTTAACAATCAGCATTTCTGATACATCCATATAGTTTGACGGGATATAGATGAGATATTCGTCAAAATCGTTGGCGTTTAATCCATAAAAACGTTTTAAATCTTTTCCTTCACCTTTTACCATACCCAAATCACTAACAGAAGCTAAAAGATCTGGTTCTATATCAGTCAAAGAACGGTTGCTGTTGTGTTGGCAGCCAAGAAGAGGGAAAGTCAATATGATAATAAGTATAATGATGGAGAATTTTTTCATCAGTTCTGTCCAATTCTATAATAATTTTGAAAGGTCACTATTCTTTACCAGGTTATCCAACCATAAGGGATAGAATGCCTTTACCACATGGATGCCATCTTCCTCATGGTACTGCGGATTTGTCTTTAACAGGGTATAGGTATCAATATAATGGATATTTTTGCGGTTAGCCATTTCGATAAGTGCGGTATTATAAGTTTCAATCTGACTGAATACCGGTTGTTCTTGTAGGACTTTATCCGTAACCGGGAAGATACTGCAAATATAGATTTGGGTGTTTGGCAACTGCTCTTGGATGACATCAATTAACTGTTCATAGGAAGCAATATAAGAGTCAAGCGTGCTGTCAGGATGGCTGATGTCATTTAGACCCAATTCAATAAAGAGCGTTCGAGGAGATAAATCGACTATCTTGGGAACATCTTCTTGACTGTTGTCAATCGATTTTCCAAGAATCGCTACCAGCGAAGAAGCGCTCAAATAACCATAAAGTCCTAAACCTTCAGCGATAGAGTCGCCATAAACAACAGAAGAATCAAACAGATCAGGATAATTACCGGCATCTACTGCTTCATGTTTCATGAAATCAATTTTTTCTTCCATTGTAAAAAGATCCCTTGATTCCAAAGAGGTCAATTCATCAACTCCGGCTTTGATTTCTGAGTTTTGTTTGGCGATATTCTGGAAGTTCATAATAACAACCACGCCAATAATTAGTATCAGGATGATGATGATCACAACTATTCGGGGAGAGGTCTTAATTTTGGGGATTAGTTTGTTTGTTTTCAAAGGGATTCACCTTCAATTGTTATTTTCATATAGTTAATACAATATCACACATTATGCAGATAATACAACGTTCTTTTTGTAACAAATTAGTTGTTTCAATGTCACGATTTTGAATGAAAATAAGGGCCGTCGCTCAGAAAATCTCTGAGCGACGGCCCTTGACACTTTAGATTAATAGGTTAACATTTGGCCATGGTTTTTGTGGAAACGACATTAATGCCAAGACCCAAAAGATTTTCAATTATAATATCGCCCGATTTAATGGGGGCATCGACAACGACTTGATTAATGACTTTCATGGCATCAAAAATCTTTCCTTTAGGAATAGGTTCGGCAGTCTTTACGGGCAGACGCGGAAGCATGGCATTTCTAACAACAACGGTGGTAGGAATAACCCGAGTTGGGTTGGTTAGCTCATTGATTGCATATTTGGGACCACGTTTACAGGTATTGCCGGTAACTTCATAATTGCCGTCATCATTTTTATCCACAACGGTTAACTGACAGCCCATGGGGCAATTGATACAGGTTAATTCTTTGATCATTTTTTGGCCTCCTCTACGACAAAGCGGATTTCTCCGGCAGGATATTGGGCTAATACATCTTTGGCAATTTTGAAATTGACCATTTCAGCAGGAAGTAATTTTTTCTCCTTTTTTGTGGCAACGAGCTGATCACCGATATAGGCATTGACAACCCGATCTTTAAATACCTGACGAACACGCATGTAGAAGGTTACATTTTCCTCGACATTTTTCATAGCCACCTGTTGAGGAACGACATAACTAATGCCATTTCCATTAACAGTTGTAAAAGTGACGTTAGTATCCAACGTTCCTTTTACGTATTTTGCAGCGCCTTTGCCAGCAAGAACCGCTTCTTCACTTACAAAATCCACCAGATCATGAACGTGGACCACATTACCGCAAGCGAAAATGCCGGGAATGGAGGTTTGGCGAAGTTCTCCAACAACAGATCCGTTGGTTCGGTCATCCATTTCAACGCCGGCGGTACGGGTGATTTCATTTTCAGGGATTAAACCGACGGATAAAAGCAGGGTATCGCAGGGAATATATTCTTCAGTTCCGGGAATCACCTTCATTTTTTCATCGACTTGCGAAACACTCACACCTTCAATACGGTCTTTACCATGAATAAAGGTAATGGTATGGCTTAGTTTCAAAGGGATATCGTAGTCATCCAGGCATTGAACAATATTTCGTACCAAACCATTTGAATAAGGCATCAGCTCACAAACGGCATTAACATGAGCGCCTTCTAAAGTCATCCGACGAGCCATAATGAGGCCGATATCTCCGGAGCCAAGAATAACAACTTCTTTACCGGGCATATAACCTTCCATGTTGATATAGCGTTGAACCGTGCCGGCAGTGAATACCCCGGATGGACGGTATCCAGGAATACCAATGGCTCCGGATGTTCGTTCCCGACAGCCCATCGTCAAGATCACAGCCTTCGATTGAATAACGGTGTAGCCATCTTCTTCGTTGATGACATGAATTGTTTTGAGGTCGCCGTTATCGGTCAGGTCTAAAACCATGGTATTGAGCAGATAGGGGATACCAAGGTCAGTAACCTGGTGAATATAACGTTCCGCATATTCAGGACCGGTTAATTCTTCATTGAAAGTATGAAGACCAAAACCGTTATGGATACATTGGTTCAGAATACCGCCTAATTCGCGATCCCGTTCCAGAATAAGAACATTTTCCGCGCCATCTTTTTTAGCTTCTACCGCAGCAGATAAACCAGCGGGGCCGCCGCCTAAAATAACAACATCATAAATCATGATTATGCCTCCTCCTTAGCTGATTTTGTTTGTCCAGAAAGAATGTAGGTTGAGTCTTGTTGATCATACATAATTTCATCCAACGAACAGTTGAGTTCACGGGCAAGAATTTCAACGACCCGCGGGGAGCAGAAGCCGCCTTGACAACGACCCATTCCGGCACGGCATCGTTTTTTAACGGATTTGACTGTTCGAGCACCGGCATTCCGATGGATGACATCAAGAATTTCACCTTCGGTAATCGTTTCGCAACGACAGATGACTTTACCATACTTGGGGTCTTTCTTAATAATGTCAGCCCGTTCTTCGTCAGAAAGCTCTTCAAAGCGAAGATGAGGACGAACCTTTGGATTAAAATTGGGGTTGCTTTCAATATTGGGAATTAATGGTTTTACAATTTCTTCAACAACATAATGAGCGACAGCTGGAATCGATGTTAATCCGGGGGATTCATAACCAGCGACGTTAATGAATCCTTTTACCGGGGATTCTTCAAGGATGAAGTCACCGTCGGTGGTGGTAAAGGTATCGGCAACAGGCGTATTTCGGAGTCCCGCATATGAGCGAATGATTTTTTTAAAGGGCAGAGCAGGACAATTTTTCAAAGCATTGGCTTTGATATAATCCAGTTGTTCACCGGTTGTTGAGACATCACCTTTATCCACTGGCGAAGCATCCGGACCGATTAATAGGTTGCCATGTACGGTTGGTGAAACTAAAATACCTTTACCATTTTTTGATGGACAAGGGAAGATGACACTGTTCACGAGAGAACCCGCTTCTTTGTCAAAAATAAAGTAATTGCCTTTTCTGGCAAGAAGTTTAAAATAGGGTTCACCAACCATTTCATAAACGTCATCCGCATACAGACCGGCAGCATTAATAACTAATTTGGCATCGATATTTTCATCAGCGGTAGTGATATTAAAATAATCATCGACTTTATTAATGGCCGTTACCATATGATTGAGTTTAAGGGTAACGCCGTTGTCAATCGCGTTTTCAGCAACATGGGCACAGAGTTCGAAAGGTGAAACAATTCCAGCAGTCGGGGCATAAAGCGCTCCGCAGATATCCTCACTGAGATTGGGTTCCATGGCATGAACTTCTTCTTTGAATAAAATTTTCAATCCGGGAACACCATTTTTCAAACCGTTTTTATACAAATCGTGGATGGTTGCCATTTCAAATTCATCATGGGCGACGACCAATGATCCGCAACGTTTAAAGGGGACATCCAGATCATCACAAATTTTTCCATACATAATGTTTCCCACAGCATTGAATTTTCCCTTTAGTTTATAGGCTGGGGCATCAAAGCCGGCATGGACAATGGCAGAATTGGCCATTGTAATTTGATTACCCACATCATTTTCTCCATCCAACAAAACAATATCTAATTTGTACCGAGACAATTCTCGGGCAATGTAGGATCCGGCAATGCCGGCTCCAATAATAGCGATATCATACATAATTTATTCCTCCTTGGAACTAATAATAATAAAAAACCACACAATTTGCTCAAATGAAGGAATCATTTAAGAAAACAGTGTGGCTCTCCGTTGCCTTGTATTTAATTTTAGCTTATAGTTTGCAATAATGATTGTTGCTCTTCTCGAATAAGCTTTATTTTATCCCACAATGGTTTATGGGATGTGCTGACTGATAGTGCACCAGCAGCAAGACAAGAACGAACTTCTTCTTCTGTCTCAATGAACCCCCCAGTGACAATGGGGATATTAATTTCTTTTTTAACGCTTTTAATGAGCTTTGGGACTAAACCTGGAAGAATTTCAACTGCATCAGGCTTGATTTTTTTAGCTGACTCAATGGAAATATCCATGGCGGAAGAATCCAATAAAAATAAGCGTTGGATTGTCATCAGATTTTCCTGCTTAGCACGGGTGATAATGTTATTTTTTGTCGTAATGATTCCGGTGGGATTAATCTCATCTTTAAGATATTTAATGAAATAATTATCCTGGGAGTAACCTTTAATCAGATCCAAATGAATAAAAACATACTTATCAGCTTTAATACAAAGCTCCACTAATTTTTTTAGATTAAATACATTTCCGGTCAGTAAAAATATGATTTGCGACTGAGAATGAATCGCATCATAAATATCCTTGGGATTACGAACCGCAGCAATGATCGGATTGTCCTGAAACATCAGCAGACATTTTCTCGTAGCCATAACTCTCCTCCCTATGGATTGTATTTTACAAATTCATTATATAACACAACCGCTTAATTTGGAAAGAGAAAAATCTAAAATTGTTGGGGTGCGATGAAAACACCCCAACACCATCAACAGAGTTTGCCTGGTCAGAAAAGAATTATTCTACGTCTTCCCAGCCTTTAGAACATTCAACGGCTTTTAACCAGCCAGCATATAATTTAGCACGAACATCGGCATCCATCACTGGATTGAAAGATCGATCGAGTTTCCAGGCTTTGGTGACATCTTCTTTACCATCCCAGAATTTAACGGCTAAACCAGCCAGGTAAGCAGCACCCATAGCCGTTGTTTCGACGATGGAAGGACGATCAACGGGAACACCAAGAAGATCTGCTTGGAACTGCATCAAGAAATCATTATTACAGGCACCACCATCAACTTTTAATCTTGCCAATTTAATTTGAGAATCTTTTTCCATCGCATCTAATACGTCTTTTGTCTGATAAGCAAGAGATTCGACGGTAGCCCGGATAAGATGAGATTTGTTGGCACCACGGGTTAATCCCAAGATGGCACCACGTGCATACATATCCCAATGGGGAGCACCCAATCCAACAAAGGCTGGTACCATGTATACGCCATTGGTATCGGGAACTTTATTGCAATAGTATTCACTGTCAGGTGCAGAATCGACCAGTCTTACTTCATCACGCAACCATTGAATCGCTGCACCGGCGACAAAGATAGAGCCTTCTAAAGCGTAGTCGACAACACCATCCAAACCCCAGGCAATGGTTGTAATCAAACCGCTGTTTGATTTTACCGGTTTTTCACCAGTATTCATAAGCATGAAACAACCGGTTCCATAAGTGTTTTTAGCCATCCCTGGTTCAAAACAAGCTTGACCAAAGAGTGCCGCTTGCTGATCGCCGGCAGCTCCGGAAATTGGAATTGGATTTCCGAATAAAGTAGTTGTTCCATAAACATCAGAAGAAGGTCGCACTTCTGGTAGCATAGAAGCTGGGATATCCAGTTCTTTTAACATTTTTTCATCCCATTTTAGGGTTTTGATATTAAAGGCCATGGTTCTGGAAGCATTTGAATAATCGGTAACATGTACTTTACCGTCTGTCAATTTCCAGATCAACCAGGTATCAATGGTTCCAAAGGCTAATTCGCCTTTTTCAGCTCGTTCGCGAGCGCCGGGAACATTATTAAGAATCCAGTTTATTTTAGTTCCCGAGAAATAAGCATCAATAACAAGTCCGGTGTTTTCTTGAACATAGTCCTCTAAACCACGGGCTTTTAATTCGTCGCAAAATGCTGCCGTTCGACGGCATTGCCAAACAATTGCGTTATAAATAGGTTCACCAGTTTTTCGGTCCCAAACGACAGTGGTTTCGCGTTGATTTGTAATTCCGATGGCAGCAATATCATCAGCGGTTGCGCTGATTTTTGACATCGCTTCAGTTATTACTCCACTTTGGGTAGCCCAAATTTCCATGGCATCATGTTCAACCCAACCAGCTTTTGGATAGATCTGCGTAAATTCTTTTTGTGCAACACTGACGATTTCGCTGTCATGATTAAATAAAATCGCTCTTGAACTCGTGGTTCCCGCATCCAGTGATAAGATATACTTTTTCATAAGTATAACCCCCTATTTATTTTATTATTTATTTAATTATGTAAAAACATAATAAAATCTAAAGAAAAAAACCGAAAAATTACGAAAAAAAACAAAAAGAGCACATACTAACAAATTTACATATTCTCTTAATGTAAAAACGAAAGTACGGCCCTCCATAACTCCTGCCAAATATGAAATTAGTTTATCTTTTTGTGAAATTATTAAATTGCTTTATTTCGTCATAATAACACAATTTAGAAATGATGTAAAGGGTTACTGATAAAAAAAGAACGTTAATTAATTAACATAAAGGCTGTTCAACTCATTTTAAGGGTAATTAATTAACATTTAAGATTGTCGGTAGATCTGAATTTTTAGGCTTACGCGTTTTAAAAAGTAATGATTTAGTGGGATCAATAATAACCGGCTGGGACAAGCAGCTATTTATTTTTCGAAAAGTATGGTATAATATTTGGTATAAAAAATCGGAAAAATTTGAAAAAGTATAAATCTAAGAATGAAAAATGGTAACTAATATGGAAAATATGGAAAAAAATTTTACGCATCTTCATGTGCATAGCGAATTCAGTTTGTTAGATGGATTTTGCCGAATCAACGCCCTGGTGAAAGCAGCAGCAGAAAAAGGGATGGACAGTGTGGCACTGACGGATCATGGCGTTCTTTTTGGTGCGATTGATTTTTATAAAGCCTGTCAAAAAGAAAAAATACATCCGGTCATCGGTTGTGAAGTTTATGTTTCACCCCGAGGGTTAGAACAAAAAGAACCACAATTGGATAAGGAACGTTTCCATCTTATTCTGTTAGCTGAAAACAACAAGGGGTATAAAAACCTTATGAGAATAGTTTCAAAAGGTTTTATTGATGGATTTTATTACAAACCCCGGATAGATCACAATTATTTAAAGGAAAACAGTGAAGGTCTTATTTGCCTGTCTGCTTGTATAGGAGGAGAAATTCCCCAAATGATTTTAAATAATGATGTCGACGGAGCCGTTCAACGGTGCTTGTTATATCAGAATATATTTGGGAAAGATCATTTCTTTTTAGAAATACAAGATCATCGTTTAAGAGAAGAAGCATTGGTAAATGAACGGATGCTGGAATTCTCCAAAAAGTATGAGATACCGTTGGTAGCGACAAACGATGTTCATTACATTAACAAGGAAGACAGCGAGAATCATGATGTTCTTTTATGTATCCAAACAGCGGCCACCGTTCAGGAAGAAAAACGGATGCGTTTTCCCAATAATGAGTTTTATTTAAAAAGTCCTGAGGAAATGTCCAAACTATTTTCAGATGTGCCGGAAGCGATTGAGAATTCCAATCGAATCGCTAAAAGGTGTCAAGTAACATTTGATTTGGAAGAAACGCATTTGCCCAAATTTGAACTGCCGGCAAATGAAAATGCAAAAGATTACCTTAAAAAGTTGTGTATCCAGGGAATGCAAAAGAAATATCAGAATGCTTCATCGGAATTGGATGATCGGTTGGAATATGAGCTGGACACCATCCATACAATGGGCTTTGACGATTACTTTTTAATTGTATGGGATTTTATCAAGTATGCAAAAGATCATCAAATTATGGTCGGTCCGGGGCGCGGGAGTGCGGCCGGAAGCGTTGTCGCATACTGTTTAGGGATTACCACCATCGATCCGATTAAGTATCAATTGCTGTTTGAACGATTCTTAAATCCTGAGCGGGTCACCATGCCAGATATCGACGTTGATTTTTGTTACGAACGCCGTCAGGAAGTCATTGATTACGTGGTTCATAAGTACGGTGAAGACCGGGTTGCCCAAATTATTACCTTTGGAACCATGGCGGCCCGAGGGGCTTTACGGGATGTTGGAAGAGCCTTGGATATGCCCTATAATGCAGTCGATCGGGTCGCCAAGGAGATACCGATTCACCAAGGGGCCAATGTAACCATTAAAGAGGCACTGGAAGAGAATCCCGAGTTGAGAAAGATGGAAGCAGCGGATGAAGATGTTGCCAAGTTGATCAGAACAGCTCAATCCATTGAAGGATTATCGCGTCATGCTTCGACTCATGCGGCCGGAGTTGTCATATCAGACAAGCCGCTGGTGGAATATATTCCCCTTTATCGAAATAACGATGCGATTACGACCCAATTCCCGATGGGTCTGTTGGAAGATTTGGGACTGCTGAAAATGGACTTTCTGGGTTTGCGAACATTAACAGTTATTCGCGATGCCCTGGAAAACATTGCCCTTTCCGGCAGGCCGTGCCCGGATCTGGAAGCTTTGGAAATGGATGATGCCAAAGTCTATGAGATGCTTTCAAAAGGCGATACCTTGGGCGTATTTCAGTTGGAAAGCCGTGGCATGCAGCAGTTTATGAAAGAACTCCAGCCGAGTAATTTTGAGGATATCATTGCTGGAATATCGCTGTATCGCCCCGGTCCGATGGATCAAATACCACGCTATATTGAAAACAAAAAAAATCCGAACTGTATTTCGTACGATCATCCGATTCTGGAACCCATTCTCAATGTCACTTATGGCTGTATGGTTTATCAGGAACAGGTGATGCAGATATTCAGGGATGTAGCCGGTTTTTCGATGGGGCGAAGCGACTTGGTCCGCCGCGCCATGTCCAAGAAAAAAGGGGATGTGATGGAAGCCGAAGGCCAGGTTTTTATTCATGGAGAAGTGAATGAAAATGGAAAAATCGTCGTTGATGGAGCGGTTCGCCGCGGGGTTCCGGAA
The DNA here is from genome assembly GCF_008086615.1 of Acetobacterium tundrae. Taxonomy (GTDB): domain Bacteria; phylum Bacillota; class Clostridia; order Eubacteriales; family Eubacteriaceae; genus Acetobacterium; species Acetobacterium tundrae. Next base: position 32,999 of record NZ_RXYB01000014.1, on the reverse strand, counting down.
AAAATCGCGATAAAAATATTTGTAGAGATGAAGGATTTTGCTAAATATGCATTTAACAAATCCCATGCTGCCGCTTATGCAGTCATTTCCTATCAAACGGCATGGCTCAAATATTTTTATCCCACCGCGTTTATGGCAGCGTTAATGTCAAGCATCATGGATGATGAGAAAAAAGTCGCCAAATATATTGAAGACTGTCGTAAAATTGGAATTGAGGTATTGCCGCCCAATATTAATGCCAGTTATGAGAAATTCAGTGTTTCGGAAAATTCAATTTGCTTTGGGCTGGGGGCGGTAAAAGGACTTGGCAAAAATGCCATCGCGGCAATCATTGAGGCTCGCAAAAAGAACGGCGATTTTCAAAGCCTGAGGGATTTTTGCGAACGGGTCGACCTGAAATCTTTGAACAAACGCAGTATTGAAAGTCTTATCAAGGGCGGCGCTTTTGATTCGATCGGAAGCAATCGGGCCCAGATGCTGGCCATTGCGGAATTAATTGTGGATCAGGTTCAAAGAGAAAAAAAAGATCGGCTCTCAGGTCAGATATCACTGTTGGATATGGCAAATTTGGGAGATTCAGGAACGATGCTGATATTAAAAGAAGAGCATTTCCCGCAAAAGGAACCTTTTTCGAAGGAAGAGCGGTTGGTATTGGAAAAAGAAGTTTTAGGCTTGTATGTTACCGGACATCCGCTTGAAAAGTATGAAGAAATATTAAAAAAAACAGTGACGCTTTTTTCTAATATGGTCGATAGTTATCAAGATTTAAAAGATGCCGGCATAAGGGATGGACAACAGGTCAGTGTAGGCGGATTAATTGCTGAATTGAAAACCATGATGACAAAAAAGGGTCAAATGATGTGCTTCCTAACCATTGAGGATTTGTATGGAAGGATTGAAGTGGTTGTTTTCCCCCGAACCTATGATGAATACCGACATTACTTAAAACAGGACCAGCCAATTGTGATTAAAGGGCGAATAAATTATAACGAAGAAGCGCAAACATCAGTGATTGCCTCGCAAATATGTCCAATAGGACAACCTTCGAAGCAATTGAAAACTCTTCAAGTCGAAGAACTTTCGGCTCCCTACGAAACGACAAATGGAACCCAGCTTCAAAAGAAACTGGTATTAAGTTTCGATGATTTAACAGAGAAGTCCTTGATAAAAACAGTAAAATCAGTTCTAATAAAGTATCCGGGACCGGTACCGGTTGTGTTGTATTTAAGAAATGATCATAAGAATTTCGGAGCCAATAGAAACTTATGGGTGACCCCGGGAGAGGCACTAATCAGTGAATTAACTCATATTTTAGGAAATCAAAACGTGGAGGTAAAATAAAATGCGAATTGGATTATTAACCAGCGGGGGCGATGCCCCAGGAATGAATGCAACCATCCGAGCCATTGTCCGGACGGCGATTTATAATAAAATTGAAGTTTATGGAATTAACCGGGGTTTTGCAGGCTTATTAGAAGAGGATATCACCCCGCTCAGTGTTTACTCAGTCGCTGATATTCTTCAACGGGGAGGAACAATTCTCAGAACATCAAGAAGTGATTTTTTTGCCACCGATGCTGGAGTTAAAAAAGGTGCTGCAGTTCTTGAAGAATACGGCATTGAACATCTCATTATTATTGGCGGTGATGGGAGTATGAACGGCGCCCTGGCACTTCAAAAACTCGGAGTCAAGGTAATGGGAGTTCCCGGTACGATTGATAATGATTTAGGCTGCAGTGATAATACTATTGGATTTGATACAGCGGTTACCACTGCTTTGGATGCGATCAGTAAAATAAGAGATACCACCTATTCACACAATCGCATCAATGTTGTTCAGGTTATGGGGAGAAAATGCGGGGATATAGCACTTTATGCTGGACTTTCCGGAGGTGCTGAAGCATTAATTCTGCCAGAAGTTGAAACAGATCTGGATGCTATCTGCGAGAGACTTCTCCAGGGAAAAGACCGTGGCAAGCTTCACAGTATCGTGATGTTGGCTGAAGGTTGTGGAAATTACCGAGATTATTGCGTAAAGATAGAAGAACGCACTCAAGTAACGACAAGAGGAACGAATTTAGGCTATATTCAAAGAGGTGGTTCGCCATCAAATGCGGATCGGATTTTAGCAAGTTTTATGGGTTATAATGCCGTGTTGAGTATCATAAAAAAAGAAACAGGATGTATTATTGTTGAACGTTGTGGATCTTATTTGGGCATTCCCATTGATGAAGCACTTAAAATGCCAAAAATATTCCGACAGGATATTTATGATATGGCATCGGTATTATCCATATGATTAAAAAAAAGTCTTGTAGTAGAAAGAAGGTAAAAAAATGAAAAGAACCAAGATTGTATGTACTTTGGGTCCAGCGTCAGATACAAAGGAAATATTAAGAGCGCTGATCCTAAATGGAATGAATGTCGCCCGCTTAAATTTCTCTCATGGTTCTCATGAGGAACATTCGGCAAGAATTCAGCGAATTAAAGAGCTCCGCAAAGAACTGGGAATACCGGTAGCAATTATGTTGGATACAAAAGGACCGGAAATAAGAACAGGGGAATTACTTAAAGGAAAAGTTGACCTGGTAGCTGATAAAATGGTCGTTTTAACGACCGAAAATATTTTGGGAGATGAAAAGCGATTCAGTATTTCTTATGACAATCTTCCCAGCGAAGTATCAGTGGGAAGTAGAATTCTCATTGATGACGGGTTGATTCAGCTTGAAGTAGAAAAAGTACAGGGAACTGAAATTAATTGTCGAATATTAAATGGAGGAACCTTAGGTAATAAAAAAAGTATCAATCTTCCTGCGGTAAACATCGAATTGCCAGCTTTGACTAAAAAAGATGAAGAAGATATTATTTTTGGAATCAAACAAAAAGTGGATTTTGTTGCCGCTTCATTTGTTAGAAAACCGAAAGATGTTTTAGAAATCAGAAGAGTGTTGGAACAAAACGGCGGTGGTGGTATTAATATTATATCGAAGATAGAAAATCGAGAAGGAGTCAAAAAAATTGACCAGATTCTTAATGTTTCAGATGGAATAATGGTTGCCCGAGGAGATCTGGGGGTTGAAATACCGGCGGAAGAAGTGCCATTGGTACAGAAAAGTATTATCAGGAAATGTAATCTGGTTGGGAAACCGGTGATAACAGCGACCCAGATGCTGGATTCGATGATGCGTAATCCCAGACCGACTCGGGCAGAAGTTGGGGATGTCGCAAACGCAGTGTTTGATGGAACCGATGCGGTTATGCTTTCGGGTGAAACGGCGGCGGGATCTTACCCCATAGAATCAGTAAAAACAATGTGCAATATTGTCGTTAAAAGCGAAAATTCCGAAGAATATGCCAGGCGGCAAAAACCGGAACACGGAGAACTGACCACCACCAATGCAGTGAGCGAAGGGGCTTGCCAAATTGCCGATCAGCTCAATGCGCAATCCATTATTGCGGCAACATCATCTGGCCATACAGCGCGAATGATTTCAAAATATCGTCCGGATTGCCAGATCCTGGCAGTGACAGATAAGGTGACGACGGTTCGACGTCTGGCGTTGGTTTGGGGCGTTGATTGTATTTATACACCCGAGTTTGGAGATACCGACAGCATGATCATGGATGCTGTTGAAAAGGCTGTTGAGCAGGGGTATGTAAAATTTGGAGATATAGCAATTGTTGCGGCCGGAGTACCACTGGGCGTTCAGGGAAATACCAATATCATAAAAGTTCATACCGTTGGTAATGCAATCATCACTGGCGTTGGCATCGGAAAAAAACCGGTTACTGGTTATGCTAAAATTATAACAGCAGTCAATACTGACGATTTTATTGAAGGTGATATTCTCGTTGTAAAATCTTTGATACCAGAGATCAGTCATATTCTTCATATGGCTTCAGCGATTATTACCGAAGAAGGCGGACTAAGTTCAGAAGGTGCAATTGCCGGACTTCATTATGACATTCCGGTCATTGTTAATGTTTCAAATGCATTGAAAATTATCGAGCATGGCAAGTTGATTTCCCTTGATCCAAAACGTGGAATTATTTACCAGGGAAGAGTCCAAATGATTTAAACAGATTAGTCTGAATATAAAAAAGCCTTTCTATTATTCATTGATGTGCATCAAGGCGAACACCCAAAGGGTGTCGGATCTGGGCATGACACGGATAATAATAGAAAGGCTTTTTATCGTTTGTTTAGGTAATTAATCGATTTTATACATAATTTGATAGGTTTGAGAAGGGACACTATCTACGGTAGAATTTGTGCTGGCAGCATTTGTTTCTGCTGAAAAATACAGAATTGATTTATTTGGATGACAAAACACCTGCGAGCTTAATTTCAAAGGAGCTGTAACCTGGAGGGGATTATCACCATTGGCATCCATGACCCAAATTGACTGTGATTGAGAATCATAATTGGGCGAATACTGGGTGTAAATAATATTTTCACCATTTGGAGTAAATTTCACAGTTCCAAAATGACCGGTTGCAATTGTTGATGATTTAATATCACTGGTTTTCCAAGTGCCGATGCTTTGAGATTCACCACCGTTTTTTATAAAAATCACTTGATTTGTAACATCATTAATATCAAAACTATTTACATTTTCCGCGATTAAACTAGGCGATAATTCGAGGGAATCATCTTTTATTTTAGCATAGTACAGATTCGTCTTTTCTTCCTTAACAGGATCATAAGCGATAAACACAAAACCCTGGGCATCTTCAATATAATCGATGGATAGAATGGGATAATCCCGAAGCGTTTTGTAAACAGTGCGGTTTCCTTCGTTATCGGCCAAAACAAGTTCATTATTATTGTTGCTATAAACGACTTGATTAGATTCATTGGTACTGAAAAACTGATTGACATTTTCTTCAGGATTTGAGATCGTCCGGGTGATGTTTTTATTGATGTCCGTCCATAAAAGTTGACTGTCCAAGTTTCCAGAATTTGGTTCAATCGTTTTTTCGATATAATAGATACCAGTATCATTGGCATCATAGAGCGCTGATAACTCATGTTTATCTGAATTGACAAATGAAGACAATTGCTGAGTATCGGTATTAAATGTATCAATATTAAAGGTTGTTCCGCGATTGAGGATGATCAAATTATTTCCGTTATTGGTAATATCTTGAACGACACCGGACGAAATAACATTAAATGATTGGATGCTGATTTTCTGGGGTGACTGAATTCCGGAGAAAATGCCTTCTTTTAAGACGACCGGTACATTCACTGGAATAAATATATTCTGACAGCCGCTGGCAAACAATGCGATCATGATGATAAAAGCAAGGAAAAGGCTCTTATTCTTTAGGCTTTTCATTTTTGTCACCTCCATATATTAAAACGGATAAAATGGGAATGGTCACAATAATATTGGTTCCTTCGCCAACCTGGCTGACAATTTCAATTTTACCCTCATGCTTTTCAACAATCTGTTTAACGATATAAAGACCAAGCCCTGATCCCCCTTCGCCAGGTCCTCGGGATCGATCTTCTTCAACTCGATAAAAGGCGCTAAAGATACGTTGCTGCTCAATTTCTGCGATTCCGGGGCCATAATCACGAATGGATACAACAATATGGTCATCTTCAAGAGTAGAAATAACATCGATAATGTCACCGTTATTTGAATATTTAATGGCATTGTGAAGAATGTTTATAAATACCTGCTGAAGCCGGTCATAGTCACCGAGAATTTCAGGAAGGTCATCAGAAATATAATTAATTTGGATATCAGATTGAGTTGCCTTAATTTGCATCTGTTCAACGACTTCAGAAATTAAAACAACAATATTTAAGTTCGTTTTTTTAAAATCAAATTCGGCCTTGTCAAGTTTATTTACATTCAGCAAATTATCCACAAGACGAAGAAGACGATGGCCTTCACGGTTGATTGTGTTTAATGAGCGGTTTATTATTTCTGGATCAGCAACCTGTCTTCGCGTCAGCATATCGGTATACCCGATAATGGTTGTTAAAGGCGTGCGCAATTCGTGAGAAACACTACTGATAAACTTCCGCTGTTCGTCCTGAAGGTGCCGGGCAGCTGTCATATTACGGATTATGATCAAATAGTTTTCTTCAAAACCTTTTTCTCGAATAGGACTTCCGATCAGTAAAAGATTACGATTATTACAATCAATTTCTTCTGAAATATGGTTTTTCCCGTTTTTCAGACTGTCAAAAATATCCCGCAAGAATGATTGATACTGAAAATCATAAATAGTTTTTGGATTGCTGACATTGAAATAAGTTTTTATATAACTGTTTGAAGTAATGATATTTCCGTTTTTGTCAATAGCCAACAAACCATCATCAATCGATGCGAGTACCCCAGCAAGTCGTTTTCTTTCTGATTCCAGCTGAAGAATGACATTGTTGATATTGGTAATCATGCCATTGAAAGCTTGCGTTAAATCACCGATTTCATCAGAATGCTTATAGTAAATAGTCAGATTAAAGTTCCCATTATTGATTGCTTTGGAAATCTTTGTTAAATCTTTAATCGGTTGGAAAAAATGTTTGGAAAAAATCGTCGTTATCAGTACCAACACAAAAAGACCAATGAGTCCGCCAATTGCAAAAAGGATAGTGGTGATATGAAGAAAAGTATCCATTTCATGCAGGGGATATAGAAAACCGATGTACCCCACTATCGAGTTATCAATATTAATGGGAGAGACATAATAGGCAACGCTGGCGTTGTTCACGGACTTCAAAGTAAACACCGGGGCAGACTGGGCTTTAGACAAATTTATTTCGGTTTCAAGGGTATTTGTATTGCTTAGGTCAACAGAATCAGCAATAAGGGATCCACTAGTATCAAAAAGCAAAACACGATTATTTTCATTAACAGCGATATTTTTAGATAAGTAAAGACCATTTGCGGAAAAACGATTCATTAGCGAATCAGAATCCGGGGAGTCTTTGAGCGCTTGATCAATATATAAAGTGGTGTCTTGAGTCATTTCCAACAGGTTATTTTTTGCTTGATTAATATAATAATAAGAGGTTCCTTGAAAGACACAAAATACAACAATTAAAAATGCAAAAGCAAAAAGAAAAATGTTGTAGATGATCATTCTTTTTCGGTAGTTCAGATGCATTAGAGCTTCCTCATTTTATATCCAATTCCAAATACTGTTTGGATGTATTTGTTTCCTTGGGTATCAATTTTTCGTCGAATTCTCTGAACATGCATGTCAACGGTTCTGGTATCGCCATAGTAATCATAGCCCCAGATTTTCTCAAGAAGCGTATCCCGAGGGAAGACCTGTTCAAGATTTGAAGCAAGCAGGAAAAGCAGCTCAAATTCTTTTGGCGTTAAATGGATTTCTTTTCCTTCAAGCAAAACCATACGCTCATCAGCATAAATGCTCAGGTCGCCGTTCGTTAATAGAGAATCTTGTTTTTTAGGTTCAATTACAATGGCTGAGCGTCTCAAATGAGCTTTGATTCTGGCTAAAAGTTCACGATTGTCAAATGGTTTGGTGAGATAGTCGTCGGCTCCGAGTTCCAACCCCAAAACCTTATCGATGATGTCGGTTTTGGCAGTTAAAAGAATAATGGGAACACCTAACTGGGGACAAAGTTCCCGACAAACATCATAACCATTTTTTTTAGGAAGCATAATATCCAAGACAATCAGATCAGGGTGAATAGCTAATGCTTTTTCGACCGCTTCCACACCATCATACGCCGTTTCAACCTGATATCCTTCAAACTCAAGTTCTAATTTTATTAAATCAACAATAGATGCTTCGTCATCTACGACGAGTATTTTTTCATTCATTTTAGTGCCTACTTTCTAGTTTTTAGTTTATTGCTAAATCGTTTAAAACCAAAGATTTAATTGTTCTTTATTTTGAATAGCCCCTAAAACCCGATCATCGAGATCAGGGATGGTTTTACGAAGATCCTTAATCATGTTTTTGATATCTTCCCGTTTAGTGAATCCATTGGCGGGACAGGTGCTTTCGATCACGGGAAGATTTTTTATTTTAAAGTAACTAATGATATCCCGCTCTTTAACAAAAATTAAAGGACGGATAAGAGTGATCGCTTTTCGATCCAAATAGGTCACCGGGGAAAAAGTATTGATTCTACCCTCATAAAAGAGACTGAGAAAAAAGGTTTCAATGGCATCATCGGCGTGGTGTCCAAGCGCAATGGTTCGGCAGTTTTGTTCAAGAGCTAAGTTGTGGAGAGCGCCGCGCTTCATTCGCGCACAAAGGGAACAGGGATTTTTCTCGTGTCTTTCCTTAAATACAATAGGACCGATAGCTGTTTTTTTTATGGTGTAGGGTACATCCAGACTTGCACACAAAGCAACTAAGGGAGAAAGATCCATTCCGCCAAAACCCATATCTAAAGTGATTCCTTCAAGTTCAAAAGGAACCGGAGAAAAGGTCTGGAAGCGTTTCATCGCAACTAGGAGAGCGGTGCTGTCCTTACCGCCGGACAAACCGATGGCGATGCGATCGCCAGGTTTGATCATTTCGTATTTTTCGACCCCGCGACGAAGCGGTCCAAGAATTTTTTTCATAAAGATTCTCCTGTTCATTCAGATGTCCGATACAATTATTTTTGGTTGGGTTGCTTTTCAACCCTTGTCAAAAAATTCTTTCGAAGGTACAATAAATAGCAAAAGACATCCTGGGGTTATTTTAACATTTAATGAGAGAGATTAAAAGGGGATTATCTTTTATAAAGCAGTCATTTAATCAAATTATTGATTCAATTAAAAATTCAGGAGGAAAAAATTGGCGTTAATACAAAGCTTTTATATTAATAACAGAAAAAAAGTTGGCGAACAGCAGGAAAAAAACAGCATTGCTATAGTGTTTTCGGGCAGAGCAGTTGAGATGTCTTTGGACGAAGACTATCCTTTTTTTACCAGCAACAACTTTTATTATCTAACCGGTATTAGGGAACCCAATGTGGTTTTGATTATAAAAAAAGATATGGATGGCCTTGTAACCGAGAAATTATTTATCGAAGAAGCCGATCCGTTTAAGGAGAAATGGGTTGGGAAAAAAATTGATAAAGAACAGGCGCAAATATTATCGGGTATTGAAATAATTGACTACAGCAAAAATTTGGCAAAAGAAATAGGCGAAGTTGACTCGTCCAAGTTGTTATATTTTGATTTTAAAATACCTGAACATCAGAGTTTTAAAACTAAAGATAAAAATGTTCAGAAGTTTTTAAAACAATGCGAGTTAAAGGATTTGCACCCGATCCTTGCAAAGATGCGGATGATAAAAACACCCGCAGAGATTGTGGCAATAAAAAAAGCCAACGCCATGACAAAAGAAGGCTTTAAAGAAATGCGGACGTTGATTAAGCCTGGTATTTATGAATACGAACTCGCTGCCTTTTTTGAATATTTTCTAAAAAAAGCAGGCGCCGATGGACTGGCCTTTGAAAGTATCGTGGCATCAGGAAAAAATGCCACGACTCTCCATTATGTGTCAAATCACGCCAAACTAAAAGCTGGAGACCTGATTCTTTTTGATCTGGGAGCAAGAGTTAATGGTTATTGCGGAGACATTAGCCGAACCCTTGCTGTGAGTGGAGAAATGACATTTATCCAAGAAAAAATAGTTCGCATGGTAGAATCTGTACAGAAAGAAATGTTTTTGGCCTATAAGCCTGGAGCGGTCATGAAAAAGCTCCAAGGATTAGCAAAAGATTTGTTTCTGGAAAAATGCTGTGATGCCGGCTTTATTCCTAAAGATAAGGATATCACTGAATTTTACTATCATGGAATTGGCCATTCTTTAGGTTTGGATACGCATGATTTGTGTCCCGCTGGTGATTTGGTCTTAGAACCAGGCATGGTTTTGACCGTGGAACCCGGTTTATACATGGATAAGCTTGGCATCGGGGTTCGGATTGAAGATGATGTTGTGATCACGGAGAATGGTTGTGAAGTATTTTAAAAAAAACATTGACATCGGAAAAGTTGAAGTGTATCATTTAAAAAAGTAATTGAATATTTACCTATCCAGAGAGGTGGAGGGACAGGCCCTATGAAACCCGGCAACCAGCGCAAGCATGGTGCCAATACCTGCGAATTTCTGCAAGTTCGCAATGATGGGATTTAATGTAAATCAAAAAAACCTCGTCAAAAGACGAGGCTTTTTTGATATCGGGTAAATAGACGTTACATTATTATTCAAAAGGAGAAACAGATGAAAAAATTATTTACCTCGGAATCCGTTACCGAAGGGCATCCAGACAAAATGTGCGACCAGATTTCAGATGCGGTACTCGATGCTATTTTTGAACAGGACCCGACAGCTCGGGTTGCCTGCGAAACGATGGTCACGACCGGTTTAGTGGTGGTTGCCGGTGAAATTACAACATCCTGCTATGTAGATATTCCCAAAATCGTGCGTAATACGGTTCGAGAAATTGGGTATGACCGTGCGAAATATGGTTTCGACTGTGATACCTGTGCAGTTATTACCAGCATTGATGAACAATCCGGTGATATCGCAATGGGTGTTGACGAAGGCTTAGAGTCGAAAAATGGGGAAGGTGACGAACTGGACCTGTCTACCGGAGCGGGAGATCAGGGCATGATGTTTGGTTTTGCCTGCAATGAAACCCCAGAATTGATGCCAATGCCAATTTCATTGGCGCATAAGCTGGCCAAACGTTTATCCGATATACGAAAAGAGAAGCTGGTTAATTATTTACGACCAGATGGAAAAACTCAGGTAACTGTTGAGTACAATGATGGGGTTCCAACCCGAATCGATACGATTGTTATTTCCACTCAGCACAGTGTTGATGTTGCCTTTGAGACGATCCAGGAGGATATGATTGAAAAGGTCATAAAACCGGTGATTCCGGCTGAATTATTGGATGATGATACCAAATACTTTATCAATCCCACGGGACGATTTGTGATCGGCGGACCACAGGGAGATTGCGGTTTAACCGGCCGAAAGATTATTGTCGATACTTACGGCGGTTATGGCCGACATGGCGGCGGTGCTTTTTCAGGAAAAGATCCGACAAAAGTGGATCGTTCGGGAGCATATGCAGCGCGACATGTTGCCAAAAATATTGTTGCGGCAGGTTTGGCGGATAAATGTGAAGTTGAACTGGCTTATGCCATTGGCGTTGCGAGACCAGTTTCCATTCATGTTGATACATTTGGAACGGGGAAAATATCAGAAGACAAAATCATTGAATTGATTAATAAATATTTTGATCTCAGACCGGCGGCCATTATTAAAAATCTTGGCCTGCGGGCTCCGATTTATAGACAAACAGCGGCATACGGCCACTTTGGACGTACCGATATTGATTTGCCATGGGAACGACTTGATATGGTCGAAAAGCTGAAAAGTAATTTGTAAAAAGTTGTAACAAATTCGTCCTGGAGACAAGCGTAAATCGTTGTCTGCTACATGTTCGGACCGGCGGCCGGTTCGTCATCATGCAAACAATTGATGTTACGATTGTCTCCAGGACTTTTACTTTATCAAAAGGTTTGAAGCAATACTAAAAGTTTTCAAGAACAATTCGAACTGAAAAAACGAAGGATCCATTTCAGTTTCAGACAAAATATTTAATATTTCGATTGTTTCCTGTTTTAATATCGCCCCTCATATGTTACAATACAATTGTTACAAAAATAATATGATTATTAAAAATTCAGATATTTTTATAAAAAATATAAACGAATAATAAAGGGGTAAAATGAAAAAACAGAAAATCATATCAGGGATAATTACTGGTTCGTTGGTTTTGGCATTTTTGGCAGTACCCGTTAATGCTACTTCTCTGACTGATCAGTTGGCGCAAAGCAATGCCCGACAAGCGGATGCTAAATATCAGGTTGATATGACTCAAAATACGATTGATGGTATTCAAACAGAGATTAGTAAAGTAAATACTGAAGTCAGTCAGATCAGCAGTCAAATTGATTCAATCAATACGGACATTTCAGCTTTAGAAGCAAATATTACAAAAACCCAGGAAGAATTAGCGATAGCACAGGCGAAAAAAACCGAGCAGGAAGCAGCCATGAGTGAGCGTGTGCGAACCATGTACATGTATGGCAATGGCAGTGTTATTGAATTCCTGTTCTCATCGACAGATTTCTCGGATTTTGTAACAAAATTGGATATGTCTCGTTATATTATTCAAGCCGATCAGGATTCGCTCAATGCTCTTGCCGAAACAGAAAAAGTCATTGATGAAAAAGAACAGAGTATTCAAGCCGATCAATTAGCGACGGTTGAGAAAAAATCGGAACAAGAGGCGGCACTGAGCCAACAAGAGGATGTGAAGGCACAAGAAAATCAACTGTTGGCACAAAATCAAACGCAATTAACTCAATATCAGGATGAAGTTAATGCTGAAGCAACAACCTCATCTGACATTGAAAATCAAATTCAGGCCTATTATGCAGCACAAGCAGCACAAGCAGCACAAGTTGCTCAGAATAATACGGCAAACAATGGTGCTACCGATAATTCAAGCAGTGGTTCTGATAATACCGGCAACAGTTCCGGTGATGGCGCAAATGAATCTGACGGCGGAAATACTGGTAGTTCAGATAACAGCGGATCAACAACCCCGCCAAGTTATTCAAGTGGGTATCAGTGGCCTATCAATGGAGAAATCACCAGTCCATTTGGGTATCGTGATGATCCCAATGATCCTGGCTCATCGGAATTTCATGCTGGCGTTGATATAGGAGCTTCTACAGGAACACCGGTTCCATGTATGGGAAATGGAACGATAATTTCTGCTGGTTGGAACGGTGGTTATGGCAATTGTGTTATTGTGGATGTTGGAAATGGATTAGCTGCAGTTTACGGTCATCTGAGCGCTATTTATGTTTCATCAGGTGATTCGGTTAACATAGGACAAACAATCGGTGCGGTGGGAAGTACCGGAGATGCCACTGGTCCGCATCTTCATTTTGAAATAAGGCTTTCCGGAACGCCTGTTAATCCATACAATTATTTTTAAATAATTGTGGTTGAGAATGAAAAAAGAGAAAAGATTGGGACAGAAAAAACCATCTTTTCTCTTTCTTTTATATTCTTATACAATTTAGATGGAATAAGTTGCATTTGTTATAAAAATAAAAAAAGTATGCTAAAAAAAAAACCAGAGTTTAACACTTAAACGAAAACAAAATCCTGAAAAGTCTTGATACAGTTGACTTTGCAGGATTTTATTTGATGTAAAACTGTCAAAGACCCGAAACTCAAAAAGTCTTTAAGAACAATTCGAAGTGAAAAAACATAGGATTCATCCATGTTTCAGATAAAATATTTTTAAATATTTCTATTGTTTTCGGTTTTAATATCGCCCTTCATGTGTTATAATACAATTGTTACAAAAATAATATGATAAATTAAAATTCAGATAGCTTCATAATGATTAAAAAGTTGTGAAAAAAAGGGGTAAAATGAAAAAACAAAAAATCATATCAGGGATAATTACTGGTTCGTTGGTTTTGGCATTTTTGGCAGTACCCGTTAATGCTACTTCTCTTACTGAGCAGTTGGCACAAAGCAGTGCACGGCAAGCAGCTGCTAAATATCAGGTAGATATGACTCAAAATACCATTGATGGTATTCAAACAGAGATTAGTAAAGTTAATACTCAAGTTAGTCAGATCAGTGGTCAAATTGATTCAATCAATACGGACATTTCAGGTTTAGAAGCGAATATTACAAAAACTCAGGGAGAATTAGCGATAGCAGAGGCGAAAAAGGCCGAGCAGGAAGCAGCAATGAGTGATCGGGTACGAACCATGTATATGTATGGCAATGGCAGTGTCATTGAATTTTTGTTCTCTTCCACTGATTTCTCGGATTTTGTAACGAAAGTGGACATGTCTCGTTACATTATTCAAGCCGATAAGGATTCGTTGAATGCTCTTGAAGAAACAAAAAAAGTCATTGATGAAAAAGAACAGAGTATTCAAGCCGATCGACTAAAGACAGTTGAGAAAAAGACCGAACAGGAAGCTGCGTTAAGTCAACAAGAAGATGTGAAAGCACAGAAAGATCAATTGCTGGCGCAAAATCAAACGGTCTTAACAGAATATCAAGCAATTGAAGATTCTGAAGCAGCAACTTCATCCGACATTGAAAATCAAATTCAGGCTTATTATGCAGCACAAGCTGCGCAGGCTGCACAGGTTGCACAGAATAATACGGCAAGCAGTGGTTCTACTGATAATTCAAGCAGTGGCTCTGATAATACCGGAAATAGCTCAGGTGATGGTACTGAATCTGGCGGCGGAAATACTGGCAGTACGGACAATGGCGGATCAACAGCACCTCCAATTTACTCAAGCGGGTATCAGTGGCCTTGCGGAGGAGAAATTACCAGTCTCTTTGGAAATCGTGATGATCCACTTAGCCCTGGCACAATCCGATACCATTCTGGTGTTGACATAGGAGCTTCTTATGGAGCAGCTATTGCGTGCGCAGGTAATGGAACGGTTATATCAGCAGGATGGAACGGTGGTTATGGCAACTGTGTTATTGTGGATATTGGAAATGGATTATCAGCGGTTTATGGACATATGAGTTCGATTAGTGTTTCGGGAGGCGATACTGTCAGCATGGGACAAACACTTGGTGCGGTAGGAAGTACCGGAGATTCTACTGGGGCGCATTGTCATTTTGAAATGCGACTTTACGGAACAGCAGTTGATCCATACAATTATTTTTAGTGAAAATTACAAGTGAAAATTAGATAAAGAAAAAGAGAAAAGATTGGTCCCAAAAGAAACCAACTTTTCTTTTTTTTATGGGTTTAATTTATTCTGAGAAGCTTTGATCAAAATAAGTTACATTTGTTACAAAAAATTTATTTTTTTAATGAAATTAATGAGAAAGTATGCTAAAATAAATACATTAATTAGCAAGCGCCTGATTTAGCAGCAAATGATGAAAGCTGGCAAAATTAGAAGTCTTTCACATTCCATCAAAATAGAACTAAAATAACGAGAGTTTACTAAAAGAGCATTAAGATATAATGTAACTTGATGTGTTAAAATGTCGTGCAAAAATGAATACGGATGGTATGCATCCTGGGAGTGAAAAATAGAATATGATAGAATTTAAAAATGTAACCAAGAGTTATGAAAAAAACAAGAGTGATGCACTCAAAAATGTGAGTTTGTTTATTGACAAGGGAGAATTTGTGTTTCTTGTTGGTCGGAGCGGAGCAGGTAAGTCGACATTTATTAAGCTTCTTTTAAGAGAAATAGAGCCAACACAAGGTTCGATTTTTATCAACAACTACAATATTGCCAATCTTTCAAAAAGAGAGATACCATTTTTGAGACGCAAAATGGGCATTGTTTTTCAAGATTTCCGTCTTTTAGAAAATAAGAGCGTGTTTGAGAATGTCGCTTACGCGATGGAGATTATTGGAAAGTCAGAAAAACAGATACGTAAGCGTGTACCGTTAGCTCTGGACATGGTTGGCCTATCACATCGGATCAACCATTATCCGCATGAACTTTCAGGAGGTGAGCAGCAACGCGTGGTTATTGCCAGAGCGATTATTAATAATCCAACTATCCTCATTTGTGATGAACCGACCGGAAACCTGGATCCTGAAACTTCATATGAAATTATTAGTATTTTAGAAGAAATAAACCGACGTGGAACGACAATTGTAGTGGTTACGCATGATCGCGAGATCGTTGATGTTATGAAAAAACGCGTATTAACCCTGGAAGATGGTGCGCTCACAGTTGATGATGCAATAGGTAGGTACGGATATGAAGTTTAGTTCAATAAAAACAATGCCCAAAAATGTTGTTCGTGATACGTTAAAAAGTATTGAACGAAATAATCTGATGAGTGCGGCATCAATATTATCTGTTATTGCCGCTTTGATTATTTTAGGTATTTTTTTAATTTTAACCATTAATGTTTCTGAATTAACAAAAGACGTAGAATCCAGGCTTGAACTTAAAGTTTTTCTTCAATCTGATTATACAGATGCCCAAAAGCTTACGGTTCAGCAGGCACTAGAAGATAGTGACATGATTGAGAGTGTCACATTTGAGAGTTCACAGGAAGCATTAGATAAATTTTCAGCAAGTCTGGATCAGTATTCATCGCTTTTAAGCGGTTATAATTCTCAAAACAACCCAATGCCGGCATCCTTTATCATTCATGTTAAAGACCCAAATGATCTTGAAGCGGTTCAAACCTTGGCAATGACGTTTAAAGATAAAGGTGTTGAATATGTGAAATATGGAGAAGAATATGTTCAGGTACTGGTGAACTTTAGTAACTTCACCAATACATTGAGTCTGGTCGTTCTGGTTGTTTTGTCCATCATCTCAATCTTTATCATCTATAACACGATTAAATTAACAGTATTTGCCAGGCGTAGAGAGATTGGGATTATGAAGTATGTGGGGGCAACCAATAATTATATTCGATCACCTTTTATTTTAGAAGGAACGTTGTTAGGTCTTATTGGCGCGATTGTTGCATTTTTGGTTATTCGAATCGCATACTATTATGTGTTGGGTCTTTTAAGCGGAAGTTCTTTTCTGCCCGTCGGTACAACTCTGGCATCACCTGATCTTGTAATGGGAAAACTCATCTACTTTTTTCTGATCTACGGAGGATTAATTGGAGCTCTTGGCAGTATATTTGCAATTCGCAAATTTTTGGACGTATAAAAAATGATTAAATTGAAAAGAAGTGGTTTGAAATCAGGAGGATTAGTGGGATGATTAAAAAAAGAATTGTATCAGGCATATTGGGGACCATCATTATGCTGGGCATTGTGGTTTCACCAGTTAATGCAGAGTCGCTTTCAGACCAATTGGCTGCCAGCAATGACAGAGCTGCAGCGGCACAGTATCAAATTGATATGACACAAACGACAATTGATGGCATAGAAACTGAGATTACAAATGCAAATGCAGAAATGAGTCGAATCAGCGGCGTGATCGATGGCATCAACACCGATATTGCAGCATTAGAAGCAAACATTGCGCAGACCCAGGTGGAGTTGGATGCTGCCGAAGCAAAACGGGCCGAACAAGAAACGGCAATGGATGAGCGTGTCCGTACGATGTATATGTACGGAAACGGGAGTGTCATGGAATTTTTGTTTTCTTCTACCAGTTTTTCCGATTTTGTTTCAAAGGTAGATATGTCCCGATATATTGTTGAAGCGGATAAAGAAGCATTAACTGCTCTGGAAGAAACGAAGCAGCTGATAGCTGATAAAAAAGCGAGCATTGAGTCAGATCGACTGGCAACGGTTAGCAAAAAAGCCGAACAGGAAACACAATTAGCACAACAACAGCAGGTTAAAGCACAAAAGGATCAGCTTGTTGCTCAAAACAAAGCGATCATAGCCCAGGCTCAAGCGGCTCTTGATGCTGAAACAGCTGACGCAGCAAATCTAAAATCACAGATTGCGGCAGAAGTAGCGGCAGCGAATGCAGCAAATGCTGCTAATGGTTCAACGACTGGCGGCAATACTTCCTTTGTACCTTCTGGTAATTACACATGGCCTTGCGGCGGCGAGATCACAAGCCCCTTCGGACCTCGTACAGACCCATACACCGGATACCACGAGGGAGTAGATATTGGTGCTTCTACCGGAACACCAATTTTAGCGATGGGTAATGCATCGGTTATTTCTGCTGGTTGGAACGGCGGTTATGGAAATTGTGTTGTTATCGACTTAGGTAACGGTATGCAGGCTTATTACGGTCACATGAGTCAAATAAACGTATCTGCCGGACAAACGGTTAATCGGGGCGATGTCCTTGGATTGGTTGGCTCAACGGGAAATTCTACCGGACCGCATTGTCATTTCGGAATCCTTGTTGGCGGAGATTTTGTCGATCCTATGGGTTACTTTTAAGAGTTTAAAAGTAAAATAGAAAATAAAGAACAGGAGAAAAGAATCGTGATTCTTTTCTCCTGTTATATTTTGTGCAAAAAACAATAAGTTGAAAAGTGCATCACTCACTTGAGACGGGTTAAGAAACACAGAAAAATTTAGGCCGCGCGTTTCTGGTGGCTATATTAATCGATAAGCAATGGCTTGTAAGGAGGAATATGGATAAGAAATTAAAGAAAAAACTAATTATTATTATTGCAGTGTTGTTGGTTCTCACAAATATTTTCACCTTTACGATGGCGACAACAGGAAACTATTTGTTGGGTAATAAGTTGATCGTAAATGTCGATAGCAAAGAAACTGCCAATGGAATAAAAAAGCTAATTGAACTAAAAAACAAAATTTCCGCAGATTATTATAAGGATACTGATGATAATACGATGATGGATGGTGCCATTAAAGGAATGTATGATAGCCTTGGTGATCCCTACAGCACTTATTTTACAAAAGATGAATACAGTGATTTCATGGAAATGGCGACCGGGGAATATGATGGAATCGGTGTTGTTGTGACACAAGATGACGAAGGTCATACCTCGGTGATTGCCTCGCAAAAGGGAACCCCGGCTGAGGCAGCGGGAATTAAAACCGGCGATCGGATTGTTAAAGTGGATGGAGAGGATGTCAGTACCATCGGTTCTGAGGCCGTGGTATCGAAGGTTAAGGGACCAGCAGATTCGAGCGTTTCGCTGACCATCCTCAGAGGTGAAGAAACAATCGATTTGGTACTGGTTAGAAAAGCCATTCAAGTCGAAACGGTTGGTTCACGGGTGATCGGAAATAAGGGTTATATTCAGATCAGTGAATTTGGCAATAATACCGCTACCGATTTTGACACCCAGCTTAACGCATTATTAGCACAAAATATTACCGGGCTGGTGATTGATTTGCGTAATAATCCCGGTGGTGGCGTACAACAGGCGGTGAATATTGCCGATCGATTATTGGGCCAGACAGTGGTTGTTTATACCGTTGATAAAGCAGGAAAGAAGACCGAATATAATTCGGATGCGACGCAGCAATTAGCTTTGCCGATGGTGGTATTGATTAATGAAGGCTCGGCCAGTTCTTCAGAGATATTGGCAGGGGCACTTCAAGATACCGGTGCGGCAACCCTTGTTGGAACAAAATCTTTTGGAAAAGGCATCGTTCAGGAAGTAATCAGTCTGGCTGATGGCAGTGGTATAAAAATCACGAATTCAGAATATTTTACGCCCAATGGCAATAGCATCAATAAAATTGGTTTGCAACCTAATG
This sequence comes from Acetobacterium tundrae, assembly GCF_008086615.1. GTDB lineage: Bacteria > Bacillota > Clostridia > Eubacteriales > Eubacteriaceae > Acetobacterium > Acetobacterium tundrae. Next base: position 13,780 of record NZ_RXYB01000014.1, on the reverse strand, counting down.
ACGTCATTGATGCCAGTGATTATATGAAAAACAATGCTTTTACCGATGAACAAGACGTTCAATTGCAAAAAGCATTGGCAGATCTTGGTGGCACAAACTGATTTAATAAAAATGATCAATAATTGGTCGATTATTTAAGCACACCCGCGTGGTGTGCTTTTTATATTTAAAAGAAAATCGGAAATCTGAATTTCTTTTAATTTAGAAAGGTTACTAATTGCCATAAATAATATCCTATGGTAAGATAATAGAACGAATGTTCAGATCGTTGATTGGAGGGCGCTGATGAAAAAAATGAAAAACCCATTTAAGGTTGTTTCTGAATATGAACCAAAAGGTGATCAGAAAAAAGCCATTGAAGAAATTACAAAAGGGATAAAAGAAGGATTGAAATTCCAAACGCTGTTAGGTGTAACCGGCTCAGGTAAAACATATACCATGGCGAAAGTCATTGAAGCAGTCCAAAAACCAACCCTTGTGATTGCCCATAATAAAACCCTCGCTGCGCAGCTAACCAACGAATTTCGGAGCTTTTTCCCAGATAATGCGGTTGAATATTTTGTAAGTTATTATGATTATTACCAACCGGAAGCTTATGTGCCGCATGCCGATCTTTTTATCGAAAAAGACTCATCCATTAATGATGAAATTGATAAATTAAGGCACTCGGCCACCGCCTCGCTGTTTGAAAGAGGAGATGTCATAGTCGTGGCCAGCGTATCCTGTATCTATGGATTAGGCAGCCCGATTGATTATGAGAATCTGGTGCTTTCTTTACGTCCGGGAATGGAAAAAGATCGGGATGCCATCATCCGAAAATTAGTCGATATTCAATACACCAGAAATGACATTGCCTTCGAACGAAACAATTTTCGGGTCAGAGGGGATATTCTGGAAATATTTCCGGCAGCATCCTCAGAAAAAGCGGTGCGACTGGAATTCTTTGGAGATGAAATAGAACGGATCACGGAAATTAATACCCTGACCGGCGAAATATACGGAGAACTCAATCACGTATCCATTTTTCCGGCGTCCCACTATACCACAACTCCGGAAAATATTGAAAGAGCGATCGCTGAGATACAAAACGAATTGCGATTGCGGTACGATGAATACACGAAGAACAATCAGCTGGTAGAAGCTCAGCGTATTCTGCAAAGAACGAATTATGATATTGAAATGCTCCGTGAAATGGGATACTGCAATGGCATAGAAAATTATACCCGTTACATTAATGGGCTGCCGCCAGGTTCACCCCCCTACACACTCATTGACTATTTTCCCAAAGACTTTTTAATGATTGCGGATGAATCCCACGTGTCCATTCCTCAAATTGGCGGAATGTATGCTGGCGATCAAGCCCGAAAAAAGAATCTGGTAGATTATGGCTTTCGATTACCTTCAGCCTATGATAACCGTCCCCTGAATTTTCAGGAGTTTGAAGGAAAAATCAATCAGATTGTTTTTACCACCGCGACTCCCAGCAAATACGAAAAAGCGAACAGCCAGAAAATCGTCGAACAAATTATTCGGCCAACCGGCCTTATTGATCCGGAAATTACGGTGCGCCCGGTTAACGGTCAGATTGATGATCTGCTGGGAGAAATCAATGCCACGACAGAAAAAGGCAATCGCGTATTGGTTACCACCTTGACAAAAAAAATGTCCGAAGATTTGACGGACTATCTTAAAGAAAATGGGATCAAAGTTAATTATCTGCATTCAGATGTCGACACCATCGATCGGATGAAAATTCTTCGTGACTTACGTCTCGGTACTTTTGATGTGCTTGTCGGTATCAATCTTTTGCGGGAAGGTCTTGATCTGCCGGAAGTTGGCTTGGTAGCTATTTTAGATGCCGACAAAGAAGGCTTTCTGCGATCAGAAACCGCACTGATTCAAACGGTTGGAAGGGCAGCCAGAAATCTTGAGGGGCATGTCATCATGTATGCAGATAAAATGACACCGTCAATGGAGCGCGCCATCGGTGAGACGAATCGACGCCGGGCCATCCAGACCACCTACAATGAGGAACATCACATCGTCCCCAGCTCGATAAAAAAGGGTATCCGAGATATTATTGAAGCCACTAAGGTTGCCGAGAATCAGGAAACCTATGAAGTTGAAGGTCAGACCTTTGAGATTGAGAATAAGATTAAAGAATTGGAATTAGAAATGTTAAGCGCTGCCGAAGCCTTGGAATTTGAACGAGCGGCTAAACTGCGAGACGAAATTCATTGGTTGAAACATCTTAATAATTAGCAGCCATCGATTTAAGGAGAAACATGAAATTTATAGATATCAAAGGTGCAAAAGAGCACAATTTAAAAAATATCAGTTTAAAAATACCCCGGGATCAGCTGGTGGTTTTAACCGGAGTGAGCGGATCGGGGAAATCCTCCCTGGCATTCGATACAATTTATGCGGAAGGACAACGTCGCTATATGGAATCCCTTTCTTCCTATGCACGAATGTTTTTAGGCCAGTCTCAAAAACCAAATGTGGAAAGTATTGACGGACTGTCTCCCGCGATTTCCATTGATCAGAAAACAACCAATCGAAATCCGCGATCAACGGTTGGAACCGTAACAGAGATCTATGATTATCTGCGCTTGCTTTATGCCAGAATCGGGATTCCTCATTGTCCAAAGTGTGGGAAAGTGGTGGAATCCCAGTCGGTGGATCAGATTGTCGATGCCATTCTCACCCTTCCGCCAAAAACCAAGTTCCAGATTTTAGCGCCCATTGTCAGAAAAGAAAAGGGACAGCATAAAAAAATCATCGAGCATATTAAAAAAGAAGGTTTTGTGCGAATGATTGTTGATGGGGAACCGATGGAAGTTACTGACGAAATCAATCTGGAAAAGAACAAAAAACATACCATCGACGTGGTAGTGGATCGCTTGATTGCAAAAGACAACCTAGGGAAGCGTTTGTCAGATTCGATTGAAACAGCCTTGAAGCTTTCCGGCGGTCTGGTGATTTGTGATGTGATTGGGAAAGAACAGAAGCTTTTCAGTGAAAAGCTGGCATGCGCTGATTGCGGAATTGCCATGGACACCCTGGAACCCCGGACCTTTTCATTCAACAACCCCTTCGGCATGTGCCCGGATTGCCACGGACTGGGTTTTCATCAGCAGGTAGACCCTGACTTATTGATACCGGATAAAAGTTTATCAATTCCGGGTGGAGCAATTAAATTTTTTGGCTTGAAAAGCGATTCAAAATATTATTTTAATATGATAAAATCACTGGCGGAAAAACATCGATTTTCAATGGATGAACCCATTGAAAATGCCAGTCCGGAGTTTTTAAAGGCGCTGCTGTATGGCAGTGACGAGGTGGTGGAGATTGCCTATGAAGGAAAGTTCTCCGGAACCTATTCATCAACCTTTGAAGGTCTGATCAAAAATATGGAACGGCGCTATATCGAAACAACTTCAGAGCGGATGAGAAGCCTGATTGAACGGTATATGTCCGAAACACCCTGTCCGACCTGTAACGGCAAGCGGCTTAATCCGACCAGTCTGGCCGTGACCATTCATGGGAAAAATATCATTGAAATTACTGATATGTCGGTGGTGCAGTTACTGCCATTTTTCAAAACCCAGGAAATGACTTCAAGGGAAATCATGATTGGTAAATCAATTTTCAAAGAAATTGAAGCCCGATTGAGTTTTCTTAAAGATGTGGGATTAGAATATTTAACGCTTTCAAGAAATGCCGGAACTTTATCTGGCGGCGAATCACAGCGGATTCGCCTTGCTACGCAAATTGGTTCCGGTTTGGTTGGCGTCCTTTATGTTTTGGATGAACCAAGTATCGGACTGCATCAGCGAGATAACCGCAAACTGCTGGAAACTCTGCGTCGTCTCACCAATTTGGGGAATACCCTAATTGTGGTAGAACACGATGAAGAAACCATGCAGGAAGCTGATTATATTGTCGATATCGGCCCGGGTCCAGGGGTGCACGGCGGCGAAGTCGTCGCCCAGGGAACATTGGAAGAAATAATGGCGGTTCCGGAATCGGTTACTGGTCAATATTTCAGCGGAAAAAAGTCAATCCCCATCCCGTCAATAAGGCGGGATGGAAATGGTGAGCAGATAAAGATCATTGGCGCCCGGGAAAACAACCTCAAAAACATCGATGTTACGTTTCCATTAGGCAAATTCATCTGTGTTACCGGAGTTTCCGGCTCAGGGAAAAGCACGTTGATAAACGAAATTCTCTATAAAGAAATTGCTAAAAAGCTCTATCGGAGTTTGAAAAAACCGGGTAAATGCACCGGTATTGAGGGGGTCGAAACCATCGACAAGGTTATTGATATCGACCAGTCACCGATTGGCAGAACCCCCCGATCCAATCCGGCGACCTATACTGGCGTTTTTGATCTGATTCGTGATCTTTTTACCAAGACACCGGAAGCGAAAGCACGTGGTTATCAAAAAGGTCGATTCAGTTTTAATGTAAAAGGTGGACGGTGTGAAAAATGCAGCGGTGATGGCATTATGAAAATCGAAATGCATTTTCTGCCGGATGTTTATGTTCCCTGTGAAGTCTGTGACGGAAAAAGGTACAATCGGGAAACGCTGGAAGTTAAGTATAAAGGAAAGAACATTGCGGATATATTGGATATGACGGTTGAGGAAGCGCTGGAATTTTTTGCTAATATTCCCAAGATAAAAGACAAACTGCAAACTCTTTATGATGTCGGTTTAAGCTATGTTCGTTTAGGTCAGCCTTCGCCGCAATTATCCGGCGGGGAAGCCCAGCGGATTAAACTGGCAACGGAATTGAGTAAAAGAAATACCGGAAAAACATTATACATCCTGGATGAGCCGACAACCGGCCTTCATATTGCCGATGTTCATCAACTGATTATTGTTCTCCAACGCCTGGTAGACAGCGGCAGTACCGTGGTTGTCATTGAACATCAGTTGGATGTTGTAAAAGTAGCGGACTATATCATTGATTTGGGTCCCGAAGGCGGAGATGGCGGCGGCACTGTTGTTGTAACAGGAACGCCGGAAGAAGTTGCAAATGCACCTGAATCCTACACCGGACAATATCTGAAAAAAATATTAGCAAAGCGTTAATGCCTATTAATAAGATGGCTTTTAGCTAATTGTTGAGGCTGTTAAGCTACAAGTCCCGGAGACAATCATCAGTCATTGTCTCCGGGATTTGTTTTTGCGCGTTGTTTGGGCATAAAAATAAGTTAGACTTGCCTTAAAAAAACTTAAATAGATATAAAATCTAATTGACAATGGTTTTCAATTAAAGTATAATAAGACTAACAAATGAGGGATGGCAAAATAACCATATTACAATCATATATGGTGATGGCCGATCTTGATTTTGAGGCTTGAAAAAGACAATATGGAGGTGTTTATTATGTTTACATTAAAAGATTTAAAACCAGGACAAAAAGCTTGTGTCGGCGCTATTGCGGTTGAGGGTTTAATGCGACGTAAACTAATGGATATGGGTGTTACACCCGGCGTTGAAATTGAAGTTAATAAGACAGCTCCATTTGGGGATCCCATTGAAGTTCGACTGAGAGGCTATGCTTTAAGTCTAAGAAAAAAAGACGCCGCAAACATTTTAATGGTTCAGTAGCAAAATAGCCACCTTTTTCAAGGTGGCTTCGTTGTCTAAAAACAAAATACTATGCATAAAAATGGAAACGAGGAAAAATATGAAATTTAAGGTTGCCTTGGCGGGAAATCCAAATTCAGGGAAGACCACACTGTTTAATTGTCTCACCGGCAGTAATCTATACGTTGGCAACTGGCCGGGCGTGACAGTTGAAAAAAAAGAAGGAGATCTGAAAAATACTTCGGAAAAGATAACATTGGTGGATCTTCCAGGAATTTATTCATTGGCCCCCTATTCCATGGATGAAATTGTATCCCGAAATTTTCTGCTGGAAGAGCGTCCGGATCTCATTATTAATATCATTGATGCTTCAAACATTGAGCGGAATCTTTATTTAACAACCCAGCTTATGGAGCTGGATTGTCCGATGGTCGGAGCCCTCAATATGATGGATGTGGTGCAGAAAAAAGGCGTGGAAATTGATGCCGATGCGTTGGAAAAATTGTTCGGGTTTCCCTTTGTAGAAATATCGGCCCAACAGGAAACGGGGATTGATGGCCTGATTAAAATGGTTGAGAGGATCGTTAAAAACGATAAAAAACAGGAATTCCCAAAAATATTTCCGGAACAAATCAATGAAATATTTAAGGAATTTGAAAATTTGCTTCAGAACAAGTTTCCCAATGTGTTGCCAGACTATCCCAGAATTTTTCGGGCAGTAAAACTGATCGAAAAAGATGATGAAGTCCTGTCGAAGATTGATGATTGTTCGATATTATTGGAAGACATTGAGAAAACAAGAAAAAAGATTGAAGTGTTTTCCGGTAATGATGTCGATAGCGCCATTGCCGATTACCGCTACCGCTTCATTACCGCGACAATTAATCTGGCAACCAGAAAAACAAAAGAAAATGCCCAGCAATTTCAGGAGCAGCTAGATAAGGTATTAATGAATCGCTATGCGGCTTTACCCATCTTTTTTCTGTTTATGTTTATCATTTACTATGTATCCATTACGTTGGTTGGGCAAGTAACCATCGGCGGAATTACGTGGTTCATTAAGGACGTGCTGATTGTTAATATTGCTGCAGGACTGGGAAGTATCGGCGCCGCCGACTGGATCATTGCCCTGATAAATGATGGCATTATTACCGGGGTTGGCGCTGTTTTAACCTTTGTACCGCAGTTGATGGCGCTTTTCTTTTTTATCTCTATTTTGGAAGACAGCGGATATATGGCAAGAGTAGCTTTTATCATGGATCGGATTTTCCGACATTTTGGCTTATCAGGAAAATCTTTTATTCCCATGGTAGTTGGATTAGGCTGTTCGGTGCCGGGGATTATGGCAACACGTACTCTGGAAAATGAACGGGAACGGAAATTAACTGCGGTATTGACCCCGTTCATTTCATGTGGCGCAAAAATGCCGATCTATATTCTGATGGCTTCAGTGTTTTTCACAACAAATCAAACCTTGCTGGTGTTTTCCTTATACCTGATCAGTTTGATTGTGGTGTTCTCATCCGGCTTTATCCTTTCAAAAACCTGGTTTAAAGGGGCCGATTCAGGTTATCTTCTGGAGATTCCACCGTTTCGTTTGCCGAAAATGAAAAATACCCTGACTCAGGTATGGGAGCGAATCAAGGAATTCCTGGTCCGGGCAGGTACCATTATTTTTGCGGCCTCAGTCGTGTTATGGTTTTTACAAAACTTTACGCTAAGCCTTCAAATGGTACAATCTGCAGATGAAAGCATTTTAGCCACTTTTGGTAAAGTGATTGCCCCCATTTTTGCGCCATTGGGTTTTGGAAACTGGATGGCATCCGTTGCCTTGCTGACGGGGATAGCCGCCAAAGAAATGATTATCAGTACATTAAGTGTCTTGACCGCTGGTCAGGCGGGCGGCCTGACACTGGCAATCAGCCAGATTTTCACACCAGTATCGGCTTACAGTTTTGTCATCTTTATTTTGTTGGCATCACCGTGTATGGCGGCCCTGGCCACCATGAGAAAAGAGCTGGGAAACTGGCGAGACTTTTTTTTCGCAGTAGCATACCAACTTGGTTTAGCCTATATGATTTCTTTAATCATCTATCAGGTGGGGAGCAGAATATTTATTTAAAGGGTTTAGAGAGAAGGATTGAAAATGGTTACATGGATATTGGCAGCTTTAATTTTAGGCGCGGCCGGTTATATTATTTTTAAAAAGGTTAAGAAAATGAAATCAGGAGATTTTTCCTGCGAAGGCTGTAAAGGGGGAAGCTGCCCCGGTTGCAAGACGGGAACAGAATCTTCAGAAAAAGATAAGTGTTAATTGTCCCGGAAGAAATATCCGGGCAATAAAAATCCCCCCATCGTTTTAACGACGGGGGGATTTTTAAATGATGAAACTATGCAATAAAAACATTTGTAGCTTGTAAGCCACGATCAGTTTTTTCGGTGTCAAAAGTTACACGTTGTCCTTCAACAAGGTTTTTACGTCCGTCAGCAATAATTGCAGAGAAATGTACAAAGACATCTTCGCCACCATCTACAGAAATAAAACCAAAACCTTTTTCCTCGTTAAACCATTTTACTGTACCATTATTCATTTTAGGTACCTCCTACATTTTAATATAAATCGTGATGCAAAAAAGAAAAACACATATTTTTGAAAATCATCTAAACGTAAGAAATGACTTTCAAAAATATGTGAAATCAATAAATACACTTTAATTCTCTTTCAGTATATAGCAGATAAGAAGCTTTGTCAAATGGATTCGCGAATACTTTATTTCAGTTAAGACAAGTGCGAGAATCAGAAGGGTCTCGATAAAACGTCCGTCCTTGTTTCGGTCATGCTCAATCTTTAGCATAATGATAGAAACAAGGACTATGTTTTAAGCAGTACAATTCAGTCAAAAAAAGCAGAACTCAAGATTTATGTGATACAATACTTATTGAAGTCAATCGATTCATAATTTCGTTTCAAAAGCTCTTTTGCTTCCTTGATAATTTCTTTTTCTGAAATTGGAAGTCTTATCTCACGTATTTCGATAATTTTAAAAGGGTTGTCTTTAACCGTTTTAGTTAAAGTAAAACCACCGTAAATTTTCGGAACAATTTTCACTTCGAAATTGCCGAAAGAAACTAAGGTATTGTGGCCATCAAGGGTTATTTTTTCAAACATGGTAACACTTCCTTTCTTTAAAATCAATTGATGTTTAAATAGTATTACTATTATACCAAAGTTAATAGGGAAATAAACAGGAAAATATAAAAAAAAGATTATTTTAAGATAAAACAGCTAAGGTGAAAAAACAATGTATGATAAAGACAAATTAAAAGAACTGCCCCAGAGTCCGGGGATTTATATGATGAAAAATAATCAGGGGGAGATTATCTATGTCGGTAAAGCTATAAACCTACGTAATCGGGTGCGTCAGTATTTTCATTCTCCCCACAATCTTACATCTAAAACAGCGGTGCTGGTTTCACATATTGAAACAATTGAAACCATCGTAACAGATTCCGAAATGGAAGCGCTGATACTGGAATGCAATTTAATCAAAAACCATATGCCCCGATACAACATACTGCTGAAGGATGATAAAAGCTATCCCTGGATCAGAGTAACAATCAATGAAGATTATCCCAGAATTATGATGACCCGGGAATACAAAAAAGACGGCAGTAAGTATTTTGGCCCTTTTACCAGTGCGTTTGCCGTAAAAAACACCATTGAGGCGATATTAAAAATATATCCTTTGAAAACCTGTAATCGTCAGGTTGTTTTTGGAAAAAAAATTGGCCGACCCTGTTTGAATTTTCATATCGGTCAGTGCCAGGCCCCGTGCCGGGGAAATGTATCCATGGAAAAATACGGTCAGGATATTCAATCGATTTTAGATATTTTAAATGGTCGACACCCCAATCTGATTAAAATACTCAAGGATAAAATGAATTCAGCGGCAATGCGCCAAAATTATGAAGAGGCGGCAATGCTTCGAGATCAAATATCCGGTATTGAACATATTGTTGAAAAACAGAAAATTATATCGAATACCAAACAGGATCAGGACTTTATTGCGATGGCGATGGCAGACGATATGGGATGCGTTCAAGTATTTCATGTTCGGGAGGGAAAACTCATGGGACGTGATCATTTTTTCCTGGAAGGAATTGCCGAAGTGAAACTTTCTGAAATCATGGAAAGTTTTGTCAAGCAATATTATTCAAGCTGTGGATTTATTCCCCGAGAAATCATCTTAAGAGAAGCGATGGAGGATGAAAAAACCATTGAACAATGGTTAAGTCTAACTGCGGGAAAAAAGATTGAGCTCCATATCCCCCAAAGAGGAAAAAAAATTAAGATGCTGGAAATGGTGGCAGAAAATGCTGATCTTGCCTTGAAACAGCATTTACTGGAAAAACGACAAAAGGAAGAGCGGTCAAAAAGTCGTCTGGAGGGATTGGCGGATCTTTTAGAATTGGAAAAAATACCAAAGCGCATTGAGGCTTATGATATTTCCAATATCAGTGGAACGAATAATGTCGGCGGGATGGTCGTTTTTGAAGACGGTAAGTTAAATCGAAAAGCATGCCGCCGCTTTAAAATAAAGTCGGTTGAAGGCCAAAATGATTATGCAAGCATGCAGGAAATGGTGTTTCGCAGGATGGAACGAGCGATGAAAGTCCAGGAAACAAACACCTTTTTGCCCCTTCCGGAAATCATGATGATCGATGGCGGTTTGGGGCATGTCGCCGCGGTAGAAAGCATCGTTTCTCTCTATCCCGTGAGCATTGCTGTTTGCGGCCTGGTGAAAGATGACCACCATCGACTTCGGGGAATTTTTTATAAAGGTAGCGAAGTTGCTTTAAAAAAGGCAACGCCGCTGGGCGTATTTCTTTTTGAAGTATCAGAAGAAGTTCATCGTTACACATTGGGGTATCATCAGGTCCTTAGAAATAAAGAAATGCTGGCATCGCGGTTGGAAGAAATACCAGGAATCGGAAAAAAACGACGAGCGACACTCATGGCCCATTTTGGGAATATTAATAATATAAAAAATGCGAATATGGAAGAGATAATGGCAATCCCCGGGATGTCGGAAAAAACAGCCCAGGCAATATCTGAATATTTTCATCAGGATTAATGAAAACACTTTGATATGATTAAACTTTGAGGTAGAATAATTTGGGTAAATTAATAACCGATAGATCAATGAAAAGAGACAAGAAAAAAATGAATGGAAAAGTAAATTTAGATGATTTTTGCAAAGAAATGAATTTGGAAAAAATCTATTGCCAGACGAGTGAATTAGACTTGAGTGACAGCGGCATTAATCGACCGGGACTACAACTGCATGGCTATTATAATTATTTTGATTCAGATCGAATTCAGGTAATTGGTAAGGTTGAAGTGGCTTATCTGCTCGATCTTGATATTGAGGTAAGAAAGCAGCGAATTGATGATTTCTTTGCTTATGAATTTCCATGCTTTATTGTTTGTTGGGATTTGGCAGAGACAGACTTTTTTTTGGAGGCGGCAAAAAAATATGGGCGTATTCTGCTAAAAAGCAAAGAACACACCACTTCGCTTTTTTATCATTTGGTCAGCTATCTGGATGAGTTATCGGCGCCAACGGTCAGTCTGCACGGGGTCCTGGTAGAGGTGTTCGGTGTCGGTGTTTTGATTACCGGCCCCAGTGGAATTGGAAAAAGTGAAACGGCTCTGGAAATTGTGAAACGCGGCCACTGTCTGATTGCCGATGATGTTGTCGAAGTCAAACGGATCCGGGACAATCATCTAATGGGAACAGCACCAAAATTGCTGCAGCATTTTATGGAAATCAGAGGCATCGGGATTATCGATGTCAAAACTCTTTACGGTGCCAGAGCCGTTAAGCGTGTGGTGGAAATTGATATGGTCATTCAGTTGGAGAACTGGGATGATCGCTCACCCTATGATCGTTTGGGACTGGATGAAGAAAAAGTTGATATTCTGGGGATCGAAATACCCAAGGTCATGATCCCGGTATCAGGAGGCCGAAATTTAGCCTGTATTATTGAAACGGCAGCCATCAATAATCGCACAAAACAGTACGGTTATCATTCCGCTCAAGTATTCTGTGATCGGGTTGCCCATCAAAACGAACTTGAGGTCGAAAAAAGAGAATTGCAGAAAAAAGAAAACGAAGAGAAACAAAATACAGAAAAGTAAAACAGGGAAGGAAATTAAAGAAAAAATGAGAAATTATGTATTGGACGCACACACCCATACCTTAGCCTGCGGACATGCTTACAACACAATATTGGAACTAATTGAAGCTGCCGCAAAAAAGAATTTGGAAATGATTTGTATCACCGAGCATGGACCTGAACTTCCGGGAGCACCCACCCCGTTATTCTTTGCCAATTATCGAGTTATTCCCGGGAAATTGAATAATGTAAAACTGCTTAAAGGAATTGAGAGTAATATTATGGATGTCGATGGAAATACGGATATTCCGATGCCGTTTATTCAAAGATTGGAAATCATCTCAGCGTCATTGCATACCCCCACTTTTAAGCCGAAAACAAAAAATGAAAATACCAGTGCGGTATTGGGAGCAATTGCCAATCCAAATGTAGATTTTATCTGTCATTTGGGAAATCCAACGTATGAACTGGATTATGAAGTAATTCTTCAGGATGCCAAAAAGCACAATACCCTGATTGAAATCAACAATGGTTCATTTTTTGTTAGAAAAGGTTCCAAACCAAACTGCGAATGGATTGCAAACCGCTGCAAAGAATTGGAGATCCCGGTGATACTGGGAACGGATACTCACTTTGCAACAGATATTGGCGATTTCACCTATGTGGACAAGTTACTTGATGTGGTTGATTTTCCGGATGAATTGATCATCAATCTTGAGACAAAGCGTCTCATTGATTATTTAGAAAACAAAGGTCGAACTCTCTTTGCGGAAAAGATCGTCCAAGATTTGTTTTTGAAAAAGGATGAAACTGTGATAAAATAAAGATCAGGTCTATTTTAATGCGTGTTGGCCTGGTGGGTTAGTCACATTGATGATTAATATAAAAACTTAAGAAGAAAAATAAGAAGAAATAAGGAGCAATATGTTAGATAAATTAGACTTTTTGGCAGGACAATATGCTGAATTAAATAAAAAGATCAGTGATCCCGAGGTGATTGCGGATCAGAACCAATGGCGAAAGCTGATGAAAGAGCAATCACACATCGAACCAATCATTGAAAAATACAATGAATATTCGAAAACATTGACAGGCATTGAAGAGGCCAAGGAAATGTTGGCGGATAAAGATTCAAGCAAAGACTTCATAGAACTGGCAGAAGCTGAACTTGAAGAATTAACAGAGATAAGCATCCAACAGGAAGAAGAATTAAGAGTGCTGCTACTGCCAAAGGATCCCAATGATGACAAAAATGTTATTGTTGAAATTCGCGCTGGCGCCGGCGGCAGCGAAGCCGCCTTATTTGCCGGAGATCTGTTTAGAATGTACACCCGATATGCAGAGCGACAAGGATGGAAAAGTGATATCTTGAGTTCAAGTATCCCGGACATCGGCGGCATTAAAGAAATTATTTTTCTATTAGAAGGTAAAGGGGCCTACAGTCGATTAAAGTATGAAAGCGGCGTTCATCGTGTCCAACGGATACCAACCACCGAATCCGGCGGACGAATTCATACGTCAACAGCCACGGTAGCAGTACTGCCGGAAGCCGAAGATGTTGAAATTGATATTAGTGCCAACGATTTAAGAGTGGATGTTTACCGATCTTCTGGAAATGGGGGACAATGTGTCAACACGACCGATTCCGCCGTTCGGATCACACATCTGCCAACGGGTATGGTGGTAACTTGCCAGGATGAGAAATCACAGTTGAAAAACAAAGAAAAAGCCTTGAAAGTTCTAAAAGCACGGTTATTAGAAATAGAAGAGCAAAAGCAGGCAAGTGAAATAGCAAAAGACCGGAAAAGTCAGGTCGGTACCGGCGACAGAAGTGAACGGATCAGAACCTACAACTTTCCCCAGGGACGGATTTCCGATCACCGAATTGGGGTGACGGTTTATCAACTGGAAGCATTTTTAGATGGGGACATCGATGAAATGATCAATGCCCTGGTCACAAGTGATCAGGCCGAGAAATTAAAGCAACATTCCTAAAGCC
>NZ_RXYB01000013.1 GCF_008086615.1 Acetobacterium tundrae | reverse complement strand
GCTGTACCGGAAACGAATCCGTTTTGTAGTACCTTCACGTTTTTCCTATTTTTTCATTTTCCGGCAGCAATATAAAAACCCGATCACAGCTTTGTTTGCTTGTAATCGGGTTTGTCTTCGCTCTGAGCTGATTTCATTAATGAAATCAGCTTTTTTATTGATGAATTAATTACTTATAAATGGTGTGTCTGTCGAACCAGGGGCAGTACTTCCCTTAGGAACAATTTGAATTCGGATACCTTCCAAGCGATATGACAAACCTGCAGTGCCAGCACTGGCACCATTCTTTGCCCAACCAAGCCAACCAACATTTTGGGCATGAACCTGGTAATAGATATCAAACAAATCTGCATCTGTACCAGTAAGGTCAATCTGAATGGCCTCTAATCGAAGCGATTGACCTGTTGTGCCACTCATTGTCCCATCAGCCACAAAGTTCTGCCAGCCGATATCCTGGACATGAGTTTTGTATTCTACGCCAAGATTATAGTCCTGGGCGCTCGCATTAATTTCAATACCTTCCAAGCGAAGAGATTGGTCCGTTGTGCCACTCAAGGCTCCATCAGAAACAAAATCCTGCCAGCCTATATTTTCAACATGGGTTCGATAAGCTATTGAAGTGGTTTTGACTGCCGAGTCTTTAATTACAAAATTATTAATTGCTTTTCTGGTAATGTTATTATCACCATCTTTTACCTCGACATATAGGGTATAGATTCCTGCTATGGTAGGGGTAAAAGTTGTAGTGTTACTGGTGCTGTAATTCTGGATGGTATTGGTCTCGCCGTTTAGTTCATAGTAAAATCCATAGGAGTAGGAACCTTGGCCGCCGCTGGCAGATGCGCTTAGAACGATGGGGGTTCCCACTGTTTGATCGGGAATTTTATTCGCCGTAAAATTATCAATACTTAAGGGGATACTGGGGGTTACGGCAGCCAGAGCTGCATCCAGTTGGATCATTCCATATCCATAGTAATCATCTTTTCCGGGAGCTCCGAAATCTAAAGCGGTATTTTCTAGAATGGTTTCCACTTTGGTGTTGGTAAGGCTGGGATTAGCAGCCAATAGAACAGCACAGGCTCCAGCGGTGATGGGAGAGGAAAAGGAGGTTCCCGATGCTAGCTGGTAATCTCCATCATGGTTAGTGGTGTAAATTTTATAACCAGGAGCACATAAATCCACCATGCTGTTGTGTTGGGAAAAATAGGCGATTTCATTGGTATCCGTAGTGGCGCCAACTGAAATAACATTATTGTAGGAAGCGGGAATGGCAAATTCGCCTGAGTAATCGGCATTACTTCCTTCATTCCCTGCGGCGGCTACTAAAACCTTTCCGGCATTGGCAGCATTTTCCACCGCGGTTCGAAGCGCCGCGGAGGCATCATAACCGCCAAAACTCATATTAATGACTTTTACATCCGATCTCCCGGCTGCATCATATAAAGCTGCGCAGATATAACCGACATCGAGATTGGCATCATTATCGTAGGTTCCTCCGACACGATAGGGAGCTATTTTAACATTGGCCGTTCCGGCTATTCCGGAAATACCGATATTATTATTGGATACGGCGGCAATGCAACCACTGACCTCGGTTCCATGACCTGATAAATCTTTCATGTCTGAGGTTCCATTCACGTAGTCATAGCCGGTTACTGTCTTTCCGATAAGATCCGGGTGTTTGAGATTTAGACCAGTATCGATAACAGCAACTACCACAGCTTGTGAATTATTTACCTGGTTCCAGGTTTTATCTGCATCGATACGTTCAAACTGCCACTCTAAAGAAAGCAAGGGATCATTGGGGAGGGCGGAAGTTTGGATATAGCTGTTTTTTTCTGCCACTAATACGTTGGGATTTTCTGATAATTTGGTGACGATGGAATCCACATTATTAGAATCAGCTACTTCTAAAATGTCCACCCGATCAGATACCGTTTCTCCACCTTTAATTTCTTGAGTTGTCAGAGCAAGATCACCCACACTAGCATTATTGTTCTGATAAATAACGATAATTTCATCATCGATATTTGAATTTTCATTTATATTAGCCACTTCATCCATACTTTGGATAGCCATTGATCCATTTGCTGTTGAATCTTTGGAGACATTAACTGAAGATTTAACTATTCCAGTTGTTTGTACTGAAATGGACTGGTTTTCCGCTAATACGCCAAGGGGGAAGACTGTGCAAATTAAAACGAATGCTAATAGGGAGCTGATAATATTTATAAATCTCATAATTGTGCCTCTTTCCTCTTTTTATCGATACTTAATAATAACGCATTTGCTTTCTAAAAGCAATTAAGTAAGACAAAATGATAGAGCGTCATTTTAAAGTCTCATGAAGTGAAATAGAAGGTATAAAAATATTGACGAAAAAGAAAAATCGTGCTAATATATAAAACATATATATATAGTATGAAATGTGAAGCCTGGTTCGTGTTTTTAAAGACCACTTTACAAAGCGAGGTAAAAAATATGTCAGTAAAGTTTAAAAGAGAACAGAAAACAATCAGTCAATGTTATCAGGTTAATGTTTTTTTCCAGAGCGATTGTGTATTGGAAAATATCAAAGCATATACCATGATTTTCGGATTGATCGGGTTAGTGGAAGAACTTTATTTTCTGCCCGAGGATATTGTAGACAATTCAGACACATCAGCATATATTAGAAATAATGGCCTGGATATCTTTCTTCGAACAAAAATGGAATATGAGCAACTCAAAGATCAATTAAATAAAACGCCATCTTTAGAAAGACTCGCTTTAAAAGTGGTAGACGAATCAGCTTTTGAAGCATTTGAGCCGGTACCGGAAAATATGAAAATGATAGAAACTCAACCGATTATTAAGCAGATAATAAAAAAACCGATACGATGTTTTTGCCAAACCTATTGATATAAAAAACGTGCAGCGGTATTTAAAAAATTGGATTAAAAGATTTTTGAAAATTTAATATAAATACGGCAAAGGCTGGATGGCGAAATGGAAAACAAGAATAACTTATTACATAAAATCATTCAAATAATTAGTGTCGTTTTAATGTTATTTTTACTAATTAATATCTTTAATATGATTTTTTTGATCCGTGAAACAGGGGATGTAATAAATATCTCTGACAATATCAGAAGTGAAATTCAGCGACTAGTCAAACTAGAACTCTATGGAGATCCACAGAATGATATGATTGATACTATCGATAAATTAATAAATGACTTTGAATATGATAAAACCAGATATGAATGGGAAAAACAACAAGATCCAGCTACTCTTGAAAAGTTAAATCTGTTACCAGAGATATGGAGAAAATTGAGAACTGACCTTATTAATTATAGATTGAATGCCAGCAATAAGGAACCCCTCTTGCAAAGTAGTGAAGCCTATTTTAAAACAATAAATTACGTTGTTGAAGCAACAGAAAATTATTCGGCAGAAAGAATCAAAGAACTTATCACCAATGAGGTTGCCTTAGCCATTTTAATATTTGTATTAATTGTTGCTTCAGTTCCCCAATCGACGAAAGAAATTCAATTGATTCGAAAAAACAGGGAATTAGAAGTTGCCGCCTATATTGACAAAATCACAGGGTTGCCGGGTCGAAGAAGCTGTGAAGAAAAAATATGGATGCCTATGAATCCAAAGAAAGCACCCTACTGTGTTGCCATATTTGACCTTAATAATTTAAAAAAGATGAATGATTTATATGGACATCATGAAGGAGATCGTTTAATAAAAGGTTTTGCTTGTATATTGGGAAATATCAGCAATGATCGTATTTTTGCTGGCCGTTACGGCGGAGACGAATTCATCATAATCGTACATGGTTATAATAAAGAAAAAATAATCAGATTGTTATATAAAATTGAATTGCAGGTGAATGATCACAATAAAGAAAATGATCATCCTCAAATACAGTACGCAGTGGGTTATTCGTTTGAAGGAGAGACACTGAGAGCAATGATTGATATAGCCGATGAAAGAATGTACGTCAATAAAAAAAATATGAAAGAAAAAGCAAAATCACTTGTTTTAAAAATCGATTGTCAGCAAACATCGAACGTGCATTACAACTAAAGGAAGATTAAGTAGGAAGGAATATTAAAATGACAGTAGTTAAAGCATATAAAGACATCTATAATTTTTCGGTGCAATTAAATGAGGTATACCAATCATTTAATAATAAAACTGAAGAAAAAATCTTTTCAGTTAAATTTCAAAGGTACATCAAGTGGATGGTAGTGGGACTCATGGATACCTCATTTGGAGATTTAGAAAAATATAGAAATGCATACTGTGTCAGTAATTGTTTGCCAGGACATTCCATAAGGACTGCACTAATTGCAATTTGTTTAGCTAAAGAATTAGACATTGAAGCATCAGAGGTTTATCATATTGGCTTGGGTGGAATACTCCATGATATTGGTAAGCTGTTAATTCCCAGCAAAATTATTGATAAACCATGTAAACTGAGTGTAACAGAATTCAAAGTGATTAAAGAACATCCAACAATCGGTTTTGAAATGCTAAAAAATCAGAAGTGGTTACCGAAAGATAGCTTGAAGATTGTTCAAAATCATCATGAAAAGATTGATGGAAGTGGGTATCCAAATCAATTGTCAGGAATTCAGATTCCATTTTATGGACGTCTGGTCGGGGTAGCAGATGTTTTCGATGCGGTGACCAGTAAAAGAAACTACCGCGATGCGCTTAGTTATCGTGATGCACTGTGTATTATCCAAAAAGAAACACCAAATCTTTTGGATGAGAATTTAGTGATGGTTTTAGGTGATACAATAGAAAAATATTATCATTCTAACACAAATCATACGAAAAAATTAAATATACAAGAATATGACAAACTTATAATCTAATTTGAACGGTTAAAAATAAATCAGATTGCTATTAAATAGAGTAATTATTTTTACACAAATTAAAAAACTTCAACAAAGCCGAAAAGGTAATGTTGAAGTTTTATTCAAGTTAATTGAGCTTCCTCATATTTGATAGCAGACTATTTAACGTAGCCTGCTTCTGAAAATGATTTCAGCGTTTAAATATTATTTTTGTTAATTTAGAAAGAAGCCAAATCAAATTCAGAAAAATAAGAAATGATTTGGTAGTGTATTGTTGTTAAAGAAGAAAATAGGTTATAATTTAATAAAAAAACATTGATAATTTGAAAGCGGGTATATTATGACAGTAATCATTGTTGTTCTAATTTTGTTGTTTTCAATATGGTTAATTTTCAGCAATATAATCAGTGAAAATAAAGGATTCTCAACTATTGGGGATGATAAGCCGATTATAAAAGTCCTTTGCAAGGATGGCTTTATAAAGGGCTATTATGTGTCTGATGGATTATTCAAAGGAAAGAAATATGTTTCAAATAAAATTACAGCAGAAGGAACATTCTTTAATGGAATGCAGATCGGACAGGGTAAGGAGTATTATGAAAATGGCACATTGAAGTATATCGGTCATTTTTCAAATGATTATGCAGCGGGTCAAGGCAAATTATTTGATCAAATTGGGAAACTAAAATATGAAGGTAACTTTGAAAATGGTTATGCATCAGGTTATGGTAAGCTGTATGATGATAATGGACATTTGAAATGTGAAGGCAATTTTGCCAGGTTATCAACTAATACAGGATGTGAAAAAGACCCCTCTGTACCTTCTGGTAAATGCAAAGAGTATTATGAAAATGGCAAATTAAAATATATTGGCAATTTTTATAATGGACTTTGGCATGGAGAGGGTAAATGTTATGATAGAAACGGTCATTTGCTACATAAGGGTAGATTTGAATACGGCAGCCCTGTAAAAAAATGAGCCATTGAGTTACTGTTATTAGAAATAGAATAGAAATCATAGAAAAAATTAGAAAATATTTTTCAAACAAATGAACGATTATTATATGATATCCGTAATGTTGCATTTTTAAATCAAAAGTGGTATTATTTTATTGTTTTATAAAGGATTTTACAGGAATATCATTAACTCAAATTCAGGTTTGTGTTCTGATATCAAGTTGTTATTCAAGGGAGGAATGCATTATGTTTATTGCCAGGCAACCGATTTTTAATCAGCAACTTGAAGTATTTGGATACGAATTGCTTTTTCGGCTGGAAAGCCAATCAACCCAGTTTGGCGGAATATCATCTCAGGGCGCAACGGCAACGGTGATCACTGGTTTATACGAGTCTGGATTGGAGAATCTGATTGAGGATAAGTATGCCTTTATCAATTTTGATGAAATATTTGTTCATTCTAATGCTTTGGAATTAATTGAACCTGACCGAATGATCGTCGAGATGCTTGAAAATATAAAGATTGATCGTACGTTGATGGATCGTTTGGAGGAAATCAGACATAAAGGTTACAAAATTGCTTTGGATGACTTTAAGGAAAACTATTGCGAGTATCCATTAACGCCTTTTGCCGATATTATAAAATATGATTTAATGGCAACTCCTTTGGAAAGAATCGAAAAAGACGTCATTAAAGCCCTTTCCCAGAATAAAATTCTTTTGGCAGAGAAGGTTGAAACAGAAAAAGAATATCTGGAGGCAAAAGAAATGGGATTCCAATTGTTTCAGGGATACTTTTTCAGCAGACCCAGTATTGCAGCAAAATCATATAACAAAACAACTTCCAAGTCCCAATATGTGCGCGTGATTGCAGAAATAAAAAAAGTGGATCCTGATTTCGATGCATTGGCCGAACTCCTTGAGCAGGATGTCACTTTGGCTTATCGTGTGATGCGTATGGCAAGTTTTCGATCTGGAAATGATTTAGTCAGTTCCGTTAAGTATGCATTAACCTATATGGGTCTAGATGAACTAGAAAGATGGATCAATGTTATAATGCTTCAGGATTTAGGTAAAGATAAACCGGAAGAGCTGAAGAAAATATCTCTAATTCGTACTAAATTTGCAGAATCCATAGCTATTCATGGAGGAATGAAAAAGCTTCAAAATGCAGCATCGATGATGGGGCTATTTAGTGTATTGGATGCAATTCTAGACCAGTCTATGGAAGAGGCTTTAATGGGTGTTGCATTGCCACCTTCAATATTAGATGCATTGATCAATCATAAAGGCGTACTTTATCCGATTTATGAATTGATTTTATCCTATGAAAAAGGAGATTGGAATGTCGTTGATAAGATTTCAAAAGAGCTGAATCTTGAGGAAACTGTTTTGGTTCGAAACTACCGTTGGTCTATTCAGTGGGCGAATGAAATAATGATACTTGTTTCGTAGCGGATGAAGTGCGGAATTCTGCTGATTTATTTTATAGCTGTTGAATTCAAACCGGTTCTTTTTTAATGTCAAAATCTGAAGGATGAAGCAAATGGAACAAACATACGAAAAGTGGAGAAACATGCTTCTGCGAACAAATATTTATGTAGCGATATACGTTGCAAAGGCAAATGGAAAAAATCAAACTAAACAATAAAATTAATTATTGCTTAGTTTTTTTAATAAGATGTTCAGCCAGCCTAAATTTTTTTTTAGCATTAAGATAGAAATATACTTCCTTGAGCAAATATCCAGTCCTAAATATTTCTGCCATTGTAATTTTTGATTTAATAAACAAAAGGACTGAAATCTGAATAACACAGATTTCAGTCAAAAAATATTTAACCGCTATATGTATTGAATTTTAGAACAATATTTAAATATTGCTTTTTTGCGGTTCCAAAACCTTAGAACCGACGGTATCAGTTTTTGCTTTTCTTAAATATGAATAATAATAGGCACCCGGTATAATAATAGCACCACCAATGATATTCCCGATTGTTACAGGAATAAGATTATTAATAAAAATTTGTGCCCAAGTAATGTCTGCGCCAACAAATAATCCCATTGGCAGGAAGAACATATTGGCAACGCTATGTTCAAAACCAGCAAAAACGAAAAGCATAATTGGAAACCAAATTGCAAATATTTTGCCAATCATATCTTTCGAACCAGCCTGTAACCAACATGCTAAAACAACAAGAATATTACAAAATATTGCCCGAATGAGAATTGCGCCCAACGGAATGGCAACCTTTGCCTGGGCAATGGCAACTGCCTTGGTGACCATCGCTTCACCATATAAACCGCTCTTAGACAATAACCAGGCAAATAAGACCGACCCGATCAAGTTTCCAACCCAAACGATACCCCAGTTACGGAGCATTGCACCCAAAGTAATATCTTTTCTAAATAATGATAAAGTCATCAGGTTGTTACCTGTAAATAATTCTGCACCACATAAAACAACAAGCATTAAACCAACGGGAAAGACACCTGCACCAACAAGCTTGGCAACGGTTACTTCAAAACCACTAGTTGCACCGGCTGTAACCAAAGTGAAACCATAAGCACCGAAACCAATAAACATACCGGCCAGCATGCCCAATACCAGCATTTTACCGATTGATAAAACTGCTTTTTTGTTACAGTTGGTGCACCACACTTCACCAATTTCCCCTGGAGTTAAAAAATTATTCACCCTCGATCTCCTTACTAAAATAATAATAGATTTACGATTGCATGAAATTTCGAACATTACAATGCATTATTATTTAAGTTCACCTCCTTAGTTAAACAAATTTATGTTTTCCATGTAATCGATTTTTAAATTATATCAAAATATTTTCAACTTGTATACACTTATAAATAAATTTCTTCTATATTAATATAGAAGAATATTTTCACTGGCATATATAAGCAAAAATAGATTCTTGCTGGGTATCGCTATCTTTTTCAACATCAATACAGCTATTGAAAAATAGCATAATAAAGCCATTGAAAATTTTCCTTGAAGACTATAATAATGAAAAAATAGAAGTGTGAATTATAACCATATATATGCAAGAATCTTCATATATAGATTTTAATTACTGCTATTCAGTATCATTTAATAATTCAATTTCTGTTTTGAAATATCAATCTGAACATGGCGCAAAGGTAAAAGATTTAAACAACAAGTGACAAAATATACTAAGATGTTGTATAAATATTAGGTAAAGTAAAACAGATAAAAAAATCAATATGAATAATGAAAAGCAGACAAATTACGATAAATTTAAGATTCCTGTGTTTTACTGTCAAGTTGTTGAGCTTCTAGTTCCAATTTGACTGGATTCCATCATATAAAACAAGTGAGGTAAATGTATGTGACTATAGAGAAATATTTGGCCAATTGAGTTTCTATGCAAAATTTGTTGACAGAGAATATATCGCATGGTACGATATATCGCAAGACGACATAGAAAGGAGCAAGATCCGTGATAAAGAATGAACCGTTAACCGAAAGCTATTTTTTTATATTGCTTTGTTTGCTGGAAGGGCCCAGTCATGGGTACGGAATCATGCAGAAAACAAAAGAAATTTCAGAAGGTCGGGTCAGTATCGGTTCCGGAACTATGTATGGAGCAACTGGTAATATGATGAAAAAAAAGTGGATTCAGGAAGAAAAAAGAAAGGATTCAGAAGATGAAAGAAAGCGCCTGTATTGCCTGACAGAAAAGGGAGAGGAAATTCTCATGGGGGAATATCAGCGATTATTATTAGATATCAAGAGTGCGGAAAGAATCATAAAGCGACATTAGAAAATTAGCAAAGCCTTAAAGAACATAATTCAGTTAAAATGTATGTAGACGAGAATTATGGCTGGAAGGATTTGTATTGAATATTTGACGAATAGCGATCGTGAAAAGCCTAATTTAAAAGAGTGCATTATCTCAAAATAATGTTCTCCGAGTAATTAAAATATATAGGAGGAAATTTGTATGTCAGAAGGAAATATAGAAAATCTTTTGAAAGTTCCAAAATTGGAAGCTTTTTTCAAAGATTATATCATTAATAATAAAGAGTTGTTTTTGGGTGTTCGTGGAGAATGCATCAATGTGTATTACTGGTGTAAAAGCTTGCTTGAAATATCATATGTTGTTGATAGTAAATGCAATATTAAAATTCATAAAAAATATGTTGATAATACTGCTCTGTGTGGATTGAAATTCACTGAAAAATCTGATTATATGACATTTAGCTTATCAGATGAATTTATCAAAGCGTTTTCAGGCTCATACAAGGTATTGAAAGCCAATGTTGAGAATGAAGCACTAAAAACAAAACCTATCCCAGTGAAAATTGAAAATAAAAAATTTAGAATCAAATCGGGTGAAGTTAAAATTGCGAATAAAAAGCCTGAAACAAAATCAGTTGAAGTAAAAGTGGGAATCTTGGAAAAAAAATACCAGCAAATTATTGCCTGCAATAATAATAGCAATAAAGATTCCGACTGGTATTGTATTGATTTAGAATATCGATCAGAAGGCATACCTTTTGGACGATTAGACATGGTTATAATTTCAAAAAATAGACATAATGGTAAATATCAAATTGCAATTATCAAATTAAAATATTCATGGCAGGCATATAAATCCGGTTATAGAAAAAATTTATACAATGATAAAAAAAATAAAGGTTATTATATTCAGGCTGAGACTTTAAAAACCAAGAAAAATGCCCAGGATGTCCAGCATCAGAGAAGATTCGGCTGTAAATATGATGAAAAAAAGAAACAGATCGTAGATTATGAATTTGGTTCTGGAATTGTTGGCAATTTTCATAACTATTCAAAATTCCTATTTGCAGACAATGGAAAATACTACCATCAATTAAAAGAAGAATGTTATGATATTTTACGGACCAAAAAAAAATTAGGCTGTTTTGAAACAAATGATCACATTAGTGAAGAGTTGCTTGAGATTTTAGAAAGTAGCCAAGAAGAATTTATCGAAAATATCAGTGATGTTCCTCAGTGTGTTTTTTTAACCGTTGGATGTGATGATATCGAACAATGTAAACAGTCAATGACATCATACCTTTGCGCCGGTCCGACCAATACGGCAGATGTTTTGAGCTGTACAAAGGATCTTTGGAATCTATATTACAATGACGGTAAAGGTAAAATAAAGACGATTATGCACGACTTAAACCTTACTGATTGTTTCCCTAAAGCATTTGATGAAAGAATTCGGTATTTGTTTTCCAAAAGAGAAGAACTTGAAAATTTAAATATGATCGATCATCTGGATCCTTCTACTGACGACGAGTTGATACTCAATATATTCTAGTAAAATGATGATATAAATCTAAAGTGAAGTACCCTGTATCAGGATGCTTCACTTTATTAAATGTCTCTATAATATTTGGCTATTCCACCAACCCCAAATAATATAGAACTTAAATTTAAGGATTGACTTTTTTAATCAGCTCGAATATTGTATAAGATATTACGGCTATAAAAAAAAACTATATAAAAAAGTTCGAGTTCTTTATGGAAAGGATTATAGAAATTGAGTATATTAGATAACATTTCATCTCCAAAGGATTTAAAAGAATTATCTTACCGTGATCTTGATATCCTTGCTGATGAACTTAGAAATAAAATCCTTGATACGGTATCAAATAACGGTGGGCATTTAGCCTCTAATTTAGGTATTGTCGAAACGACGATTGCCATTCACCGTATTTTTGACTCACCAGAGGATCAAATTGTTCTGGACGTTGGACATCAAAGTTATGTCCACAAACTTTTAACCGGAAGACAAAAAGAGTTTGACACTCTTCGTCAATGGAAAGGCTTATCAGGCTTTACTAATCGCCAGGAAAGTATTTATGATCCTTTTGGTGCAGGACATTCCGGAACATCCATTTCAGCGGCATTAGGGTTGGCGACAGCCAATCAACTGAACGGTAAACAAAATTATGTTATTGCCGTTGTTGGCGATGGCTCTTTTACTAATGGGATGATTTATGAGGCTTTGAATAATTGCACCAAGAATAATTTAAAACTGATTATTATATTAAATGATAATGAAATGTCAATATCAGAAAATGTAGGTGGTTTATCTAAATATTTATCCAGAATTCGAACGAGTGAAAAATATTTTTCGTTAAAACACAAAATTCAGATGTTCTTTCACAAAATACCTTTGGTTGGTGATCGCTTAGTAAGTACCACGAGAAAGCTAAAAAAGCGCATCAAAAAAAGAGTGATGAACGAGAATTTATTTGAAAATCTTGGTCTTGATTATCTTGGGCCCATTGAAGGGGACCAGATTAAAAAACTAGAAACAGTGCTTAGAGAAGCAAAAGAAAAAAACAAATGTTGCCTTGTCCATGTTCATACGATCAAGGGCAAAGGTTATAAACCTGCTGAAGACAACCCGGAAATATATCATTCAGTGGGCGCTTTTGATTTAAAAAGCGGGGTTAATCCAACAAAAAAGAAGATTGATTTTTCATCTGTTTTTGGAGATATCCTTTGCAGAGAGGCAGAACATAATCAATCGATTTGTGCCATTACTGCAGCAATGACCAGTGGAACAGGTTTGAACGAGTTCAGAGAAAACTATCCCCAACGGTTTTATGATGTGGGCATTGCCGAAGAACATGCCGTTACCTTTGGTGCAGGCCTTTCTGCCAATCAGAAAACTCCGGTATGTGCTATTTATTCTACGTTTACTCAAAGAGTTTATGATCAATTGATCCACGACGTTGCGATACAAAAACTGCCAATGATTATGGCACTCGACCGATGCGGACTTGTACCAGGGGATGGGATTACCCATCAGGGTATTTACGATTGTTCTTATTTGGCCTCTATACCTGGAATTGAGATCTTTAGCCCAGAAACTTATGCCGAAATGGAGCAATCCTTTAATCATGCGTTTCATCATTGTGGATTAGTGGTAATAAGATATCCTAAAGGGGCGGAATTAGAATATGATCGCAGTAAATTTAAAGCCTTAGACGGCCTGAATTATCTGGATTTTTCTACGGCCCCCTATGAGGTTGCCATAATTACCTATGGAAGAATTACCAAGAATGCCTATGATGCCATCAAATTATTGAATAACGCAGGTCACATTCGTTTGATAAAACTTGTGAAAGTTTATCCCCTTGATTTTGAGAAGATATTTTCGCTAATTGAAGGGGTTAGGTTTATTTATATATTGGAAGAAGGTATAAAAAGTGGCGGAATTGCAGAAAAAATAGCATCTGAATTCGCCCAAAAAGATATGATGCATACAAAAAAGATATTGATCCGAGCGATTGAAAATCCCTTGATGGAGCAGGGTGATTTGGCTTCATTATATGCAAGTTGCGGCTTCCAACCAGAACAGATTGCGGCTGAAATCAAGGATCTCATGAAAAGCCATTAAGAAACAAGCCTTTTCATGATAATTTCGACTAAACTGGACAAAAATGTAAAGGTATGATAATCTGTATATTAGTTAAAGTAGAAATTGTCTGCTGGATTATTATAATAATAGTTTGTGAAAAAATTTTGTTAGTTAAGATAGTTTCTAAGCCATGACGCAATGCATGTCGTGGCTTTTTTTTGTTGACAGAGGGTCAAATTAAAACATGACACTCTGTTTTTATTTTTTATTTTAAGGAGAAATTTAAAATGGGATTGTTGGACGTTATTAATATATCACATTCTTTTGGTGATAAATCATTATATAGAGAAGCGTCATTTGAGCTTTTCAAGGGTGAGCACATGGGGATTGTGGGACGAAACGGGACAGGGAAAACAACGCTTTTAAATTCACTCATCGGAGAAGTTATACCCGATGTAGGAGAAATACGTTGGCAAAAAGGAATCAAGGTAGGATATCTAGATCAACATGCTAAAATTGACAAAGAGGTTACGGTATTTGACTATCTTAAAACAGCATTCGTTGAGCTTTATAAGACTGAGTTGGAACTAAACAAAATCTATGAAAACATGATGTGTGACAGCAGCGAAAAGATGCTCAATAAGGCTGCGGACTATCAAAGTCTTTTGGAAAATTCTGGTTTTTATGAAATTGAAAACAGAATTTTAAAAGTTGCTGATGGCCTTGGAATTACAGCATTAGGTATGGACAGTAAACTTGACAAACTCAGCGGGGGACAAAGAGCAAAAGTTATTTTGGCCAAACTCCTTCTTGAAGAACCCAATGTATTATTACTGGATGAACCGACAAATTTTCTTGATAAAGAACATGTGGAATGGCTGACAGATCATCTTAGAGGCTATGATGGAACTTTTATCGTCATTTCTCATGACTTTGAGTTTCTTGATAAAATAACCACTTGTATCTGTGATATCGAGTTTTGTGCAATCAAAAAGTATAATGGAAACATTTCAAAATTTATTGAATTGAAAGGCCTAAGAAGAGAAGGTTATATCAGAGAATTTGAGGCACAAAAAAAGCAAATAAAAAAATATGAAGATTACATATCAAAAAACAAAGCAAGAGCTTCCACTGCGAATATGGCAAAAAGCAGGCAAAAACAACTTGATAAAATTGATCGGATTCCACCACCTGAAACAGCACCAAAGCCGCATTTTCATTTTACGTCTTTAGCGATTTCGGCTCAAAAATCTTTAGTTGTAAAAGATTTAGAGATTGGATATTACTATCCACTTTTACCAAAATTAAATTTCAAGGTGGAATCAGGTCAAAAAATAGTGATAACAGGATTCAACGGGATTGGAAAATCAACTTTGCTTAAAACTTTAATACACCAGATATCTGCAATCTCTGGCAAATTCAAATTTGCCGATAATGTGAAAATGGGATTCTTTGAACAGGATCTGAACTGGAAGAACCCAGCGCAAACACCGATACAAATCATAGTAGATGAATTTCCAAAACAGTCTCAAAGTCAGATAAGAAGGTATTTAGCACAGTGCGGCTTAAAGGCAGCGAGCACAATTCAGTCGGTTTCAACTCTTAGCGGTGGGGAACAGGCTAAGGTAAAGATTTGCAGTTTAATGCTGACTAAGTCTAATTTTCTGATTCTGGATGAGCCGACAAACCACCTTGATGGGGACGCAAAAGAGGTATTTAAAAATGAACTCATTAACTGGGAAGGAAACATGATTCTCGTATCCCATGAATCCTCATTTTATGAAGATTGGGCTGATAAAATTGTCAACATAGAAGATTTATAGCAAAATAAACTTAGTGTTATAAAAAGAATTAATTTTTATACATATTAATACAGATTTGAATATTTAAATCCTAATGTATGATAATATTATTACTTGACGTAACGCGGCTTTTACAATTAGAATAAGCATATACAAATTAAATTATTTTATCCTAAGGTGGTTAATTATGAAAAATCTGAGAGTTATGATAGTGGATGATTCGACTTTTTCAATAGCAGTTTTAAAAAAAATGCTGGAAAAAGATGGACTTGAGGTAGTGGCTACAGCGCTGAATATGAAAGATGCAATAGAAAAAGCAAAAGCAATTAAACCTGATTTAATCACGATGGATATGACTTTGCCGGATGGTAATGGAATAGAGTGTTCAAGAGAGCTATTAAAACACGTAAAAGAAACAAAAATCATCGCAATAAGTTCAATGATGGACGAAGAAATTATTGAAAAAGCAAAAAATGCAGGAATAAAAGCATACCTTCAAAAGCCTGTTGATGCAGATGGATTGAAGGCAGCAATTGAAAAGCTGTTTGCTGGAGAAGAGCTGTACCAGATCTTGCAAGATAATTATGAAGAAGCCTTTAAAGAATCAGTGTTCACTTTTCTAAAAAGTGAACTTGGCGGAGAAGTAGAACTTGAGAACTATCAGCTTAAATACAAGGGTGTCAGAAAATCATCAGGTATTTCGGTAGCTGTTGGAATGATCGGAAGACATAAGGGCAGACTTATTATCGATATGTCCAGTAATACTGCACTTAATATGGTAAAAAAAATAGTGCAGGATGAAAATCAAACGCTTGAGGAGGCAATTCAGTTCCTTAGTGAGTTTACAAATGTCATTGCTGGAAATGCCTGTTCCCTTCTAAATGGATTAAATCGATCATTTGGACTTCGTGTATCACCTCCAACTGTCATTGTTGGTGAAGACATTACCATATCAATCGGGGATATGGATAGCAAATCCTTTATGATAAAAACAGATTTAGGAGAGGCATTCATGAATATTGGAGTTCAAAAGGGGGATGAGTCATGGATTTAAAAAACATTAATCCTTTTATTGATGCTGTTACTGAGATTTTACCGCAGTTTGGTTTTCAAAGCTTAATCCAGAAGGGATTTAGTGAAAAGTCGAAAAAGATTATAGCTAGCGGAGTTGTTATAACGCTGGGAATAGTTGGCGATAAAAAAGGAAATGTCGTTTATTGTATCAATCAAGAAGGGGCAAAACAAATAGCCTCGATCATGATGATGGGAATGCCTGTGGAAGAACTGGATGATATGGCGCAGAGTGCGCTCTCAGAATTGTCTAATATGCTTACAGCCAATGCTTGTATAAATTTTTCAAAGGAAGCAGTTAATGTTGACATATCTGTTCCCACTCTTTTATTTGGTGAAAACATTGAGTTGAACTTGAACAAAGAAGAGATTATTTGTGTTGAATTTGATGTTGATGGAATAAAGATGGAAATCTGTGTAGCTTTAGTTTAGTGACTGAGAAAAAATAATTTATAAAATGATGAAGTGCTGTTATATAACTCACTTCAAAATAGATACAAACCTAAATCATAAGGCCAACCTTTATCAGGTTGGCCTTAAATAGTTTGACTTTTTAAATTTTGGTAAAAACATTCAATTTATTTTCATCAGAAAAAGTTGCGTTTAAAATCGATAAGTACAATAGCGATTAAATAGGAAGGAAGAATATAATTAAAATATATTGAGAAACTGAGAATATAAGTTTCAACTAAAATGAAAGAATATTAATCAATCTTTCAAAAATAATATTTAAACTATGAAATACAACTGATTACGGATAAAATAAGTGGTTTTCAAAAAAATACTTTCAAAAAAAACATTAAATAATAATATTTTAGCTTTATCTATGTAAGATTATAGGGTATAATTAGAATAAATTAAGTATAGAAGAGGAGATTGATGATGAATCGTATTTTTTCGGAAATTACCCCTGAGATTATTAAATACAGTGAGTTATGTACAAAAAATAGTTATATTCAGCCAGAATTATATACAAAATTTCGGGTCAATAGAGGCCTTCGGGATTTAGAAGGAAATGGTGTATTAACAGGTTTAACTGATATTTCTGAAATTATAGCCTATTTTTTTGATGAGAATGGTAAAAAAATCGGTCAAAAGGGCGAGCTGTTTTATCGCGGCATCAATATTGAAGAACTTGTTGATGGTTTTGTAAAAGAAAAGAGATTTGGATTTGAAGAGGTAACCTACCTTTTATTATTTGGGGATCTGCCTAAAAAAATTGAACTTCAAAACTTTTCAAAGCTTCTTGGAAATTATCGTAATTTACCAACTAACTTTGTACGTGATATTATCATGAAAGCACCAAGTCAGGATATGATGAATACTTTAGCCAGGAGTGTATTAACTCTGTTTGCTTATGATGATAATGCCAACGATGTGACCATTCCCAATGTCTTAAGACAATGTCTGGAACTGATTGCACTATTTCCTTTGTTGGCTGTTTATGGTTATCAAACCTACAGTCATTATCATGATGGGCAAAGTTTCTTTATTCACCAACCCCAGCCTGAGCTTTCAACTGCGGAAAACATTTTATATATTTTGAGACCCGATTGTAAATATACTGAGCTAGAAGCTCGGATTCTTGATATTGCTTTAGTACTTCATGCCGAGCATGGCGGAGGTAATAACTCTACCTTTACAACTCATGTTGTGTCATCATCTGGAACAGATACCTATTCGGTTATTGCAGCTTCATTAGGTTCGTTAAAGGGGCCAAAGCATGGGGGCGCAAACATTAAAGTTGTTGAAATGTTTAACGATATGAAGGAAAATATTGACGATTGGACCGATGAAAACAAAGTTCGGAGTTATCTTGCAGATCTACTTCATAAAAAAGTTTTTGATAAAGCCGGACTTATTTATGGAATGGGGCATGCAATCTACTCCGTTTCTGATCCGCGAGCCGCTGTACTCAGAGGTTTTGTTAAAAGTCTCTCTGAAGAAAAAGGAATGCATGATGAATTTGATCTTTATTCGTTGGTAGAGCGTTTAGCTCCAGAGGTCATCAGAGATGAAAGAAAAATGTATAAAGGCGTTAGTGCCAATGTTGATTTTTATAGTGGTTTTGTTTATAGTATGTTAGGATTACCGCTGGAACTCTTCACACCGATATTTGCGATTGCCCGAATTTCCGGTTGGAGTGCTCACCGATTGGAAGAACTGATTAATGCCGGCAAAATTATTCGACCTGCATACATGAATGTTTGTGATCGACGAGACTACGAACCTTTAGCAGAGAGAAAATAAACTCATGTGAATTGTTAATAAAATTGTATTAAAGTCATGGTCTTCTCAATCTATTCTGTGCTAGAATAGACTGTGAAGACCATTTTTTTTATATGATAGGATCATTATTTTTGAAAAGTAATTTAACAACTCAAAAAATTGTTTCTTTATTAAACGATTGAATTAGTGTATAATGATTCATACGAAAATGTGAGGGCAATAAAATGATCGATAACTTTAGCGATATTACTAATTCTGTAAAACTTGGTTCAAAACCTACATTAGTTGTTGCACTAGCTGCTGAAGCTGAGCTACTTAAAGCACTTTCAACAGCAAAGGGAAGGTATTTAATCAAGATAATCTTAATTGGTAGTCAGGAAGAAATTCTAAAGATTAGTGCCGATAAAAAAATTGATCTAAGTGATATGCAAATCATTGATATTGTTGATTTAGTTACTGCCTGTGATAAAGCAGTGTCATTAGTACGTCAAGG
Organism: Acetobacterium tundrae; assembly: GCF_008086615.1. Lineage (GTDB taxonomy): Bacteria > Bacillota > Clostridia > Eubacteriales > Eubacteriaceae > Acetobacterium > Acetobacterium tundrae. The sequence continues at coordinate 87,434 of NZ_RXYB01000013.1, read as the reverse complement.
TGAAGCGGATTTTATTATGAAAGGTCTGGTCGACACCTCTATTTTTTTGAAAGCAGTAATCAATAAAACAAATGGTTTAACGATAGGACGACTTTTAAGTAGTATCATGATCATGAAACTAAAAACATATCACAAATTCTTGATGATATCTGATGGTGGCATAATTATTGACCCAGATTTAGAAAAAAAGAAGGGGATTATCGAAAATGTCGTAGTTTTAGCCAAATTGTTGGGAATTCAACCGGTGAAAATCGGATGTTTGGCTGCTAAGGAAAAAGTCAATCCTAAAATGCCAGCTACTGTAGATGCGGCTGCACTTAAAGAATTATCTGAGAAACATTATTTTGGTGAAAATGTTATTGTTGAGGGTCCTATAGCCATGGATTTGATGGTATCAAAAAAAGCAGCTCAAATAAAAGGGTATGTTTCAGAAGTTGCCGGAGATGTTGATGTGATTTTAGCCCCAAACATTGAAACAGGAAATGCAGTACTGAAGGTCATGACCCATCTGGGTAATGCTGAATCAGCCGGAGTAGTAATGGGGGCTTGTGTGCCAATCATTTTAACTTCTCGGTCTGATTCTTATGAAAACAAATTAAATTCTATCACTCTGGGTATATATTTAACTCAACATATGGGTGATTGTCATGAAACACGAGAGGAGCAGAAAAAAAGAAATGAAAAAATTATTAACAGGAAATGAAGCCATCGCAAGAGGGGCCTGGGAAGCTGGAGTGAAATATGCCACAGCTTACCCAGGAACGCCTAGTACAGAAATATTGGAAAATGTGACTACTTATGATGAAATAGTCTCAGAGTGGGCACCTAATGAAAAGGTAGCCCTTGAAACTGCTGCGGGCGCTTGCATCGGTGGAGTGAGAAGCCTTTGCGCCATGAAGCATGTTGGGCTTAATGTAGCTGCTGATCCTCTTTTTACATTTGCCTGTCTAGGTGTTAACGCAGGCGCGGTAGTGGTTACAGCTGATGAACCAGGGATGTTTTCATCTCAAAATGAACAGGACAATCGTAATTATGCACGTCATGCTAAAGTCTGCATGTTCGAACCTTCTGACAGCCAGGAAGCAAAAGATATGATAAAAGAAGCTTATGCTGTCAGTGAAGAATATGATATGCCGGTTCTTTTCAGAATGACCACGCGAGTTTGTCACTCTAAATCTATCGTTGAATGTCAGGATAGAAAAGAAGTTGCGGATAAACCCTATGAAAAAGATATTAAAAAGTACTGTCCTTTACCGGCCTTTGCAAAAGGAATGCAGGTAAAACTTGCAAATAATTTCAAACAACTAGAAACTTATTCAAATACGACACCATTTAATTATATCGAAGATAATAAATCTGAAATCGGTATTATTGGTTCAGGAGTAGCATACCGTTACGCAAAAGAAGTTTATAGTGATAAAGCTTCTTATCTGAAAATTGGTTTTACTTACCCTCTTCCGATGGGAAAAATTGCAGAGTTTGCTAAAGATAAGAAAACTATTTATGTGTTTGAAGAAAATGATCCAATTATGGAAAAAGAAATTAAAGCAGCTGGTATCGCTTGTATTGGAAAAGAAAAGCTACCTACTATGGGTGAGTTAACTCCGGATCGAATACGTAAAGCATTATTAAATGAAGAAGTTTCAACCATTCAACCGAATCCGGAAATGATTTTACCCAGACCACCAGCGTTCTGTGCAGGATGTCCTCATCGTGGGGCCTTCTATGAATTGGGACGTCGAAAAGATCTGATGATCTTTAGCGATATTGGTTGTTATTCCCTTGGGCTAATGCCACCATATAATGCAACAGATGCCATGATTTGCATGGGCGCAAGTATTAGTGGTGGGCATGGCGTTCAAAAGGCTTTTGACATAAAAGGAGATCATTCGAAAAAAGTTGTTTCTATTTTAGGTGATTCAACATTCTTCCACTCCGGTATTACCAGTCTGATGAATGTAGTCTATAATAAAAGCAATACCCTGACCATTATTTTAGACAATCGTATTACCGGAATGACAGGACATCAGCAAAACCCTGGTACTGGTTTTGACTTAAAGGGTGAAGAAGCTCCAATTATTGATATTGAGGCTATGGTTAAAGCTTGTGGGGTAAAAGAGCTAATCTCCATCGACCCTAATAATCTTGAGATGATGAACGATGCCATTGAATGGGGCCTCAATGTTGAAGGACCAGCAGTTATCATCACACGTTGGCCATGTGTCCTAAAAAAACTTTCTAATTTAGATAAAGATGAATTTCCAAGTGCATTTAAAAATTTCTGTACAGTAAATGTTGAAAAATGCATCGGATGCAAAAAATGCTTAAAATCTGGCTGCCCGGCTTTGGCCTTTGATACCGTTAATAAGAAATCTGGAATTCTAAAAGAGACTTGTGTTGGTTGCGGGGTTTGTGCTCAAATCTGTCCTAAACAAGCTATTGAAGTGGAGGTAAGATAGATGGAAACAAAAAATATTGTACTAGTTGGGGTTGGTGGTCAGGGAACTATTACCGCTGCCAAGCTGTTGACTACTGGCTTGATGGAAGCTGGTTTTGATGTTAAGATGAGTGAAATTCATGGTATGAGCCAACGTGGAGGTTCAGTTTCTTCATTGGTACGCTATGGCGATAATGTTCAGTCTCCTGTTATCGAAATTGGTAGTGCTGATATTGTTGTTGCCTTTGAAAAATTAGAAGGACTCCGATCAATGGAATATCTGAAACCAAAGGGAAAAATGGTTGTTAATGATACTGAGATTTCGCCACTTTCTGTTGTTATTGGAACAAATGCTTATCCTGAAGGTATTTTGGAAGAAATAGAGAGTAAGATTGATTGTAGAGTGATGTCAGCATCTAAAATGGCTGAAGCTCTAGGAAATAATAAAGTGACAAACGTCATTCTTTTAGGTTCTGTTATCAAATTAATGGGTTTGACAGAAATAGATTGGGAATCAATCATTTCCAAAAATGTTAAAGAAAAATTCATTGATATTAATGTAAAAGCTCTTCATGCGGGAATGGATGCTGCTTAAAATGGATACAACCAAGAAAAACTTCAAGTTTTTTCAACATACTTCGTGTGAATATTTCCCATGTCATAAAGCCGATGATATCAGTAAATTTAATTGCTTGTTTTGTTATTGTCCTTTATATGCGCTGGGAAAGGATTGCAGAGGCACCTTTATTTTTACAGATAAAGGTATAAAAAACTGTAGCAATTGTAATTATCCCCATCAAAAAGAAAACTACGACGGTGTTCTGGAAAAACTATCAACACTTATTGAACGAGTCAAAATAGATTAAATTTAATGTGTTAAAGGGGTAGGGAAATGTCAATTATTATTGGTCTTGTTTTTATTATCGCAGCCTATTTGTTAGGAAACCTGAATTTTGCTTATATTCTGGTGAAATTTTTCAAAAATGAAGATGTGCGTGATTATGGGAGTGGCAATGCGGGCACAACAAATGTGCTTCGTGTAATGGGAAAAAAATTTGCAATACCGGTTTTTCTTCTTGATGCATTCAAGGGCTGTTTGGTAATTATTGTTGGACGATACCTCTTGGGTCTTGGTGATGTTTATAATGGCATTTTCCTTGTTATCGGAGGAATTGCGGTTGTAGCTGGACATAACTGGCCAGCATTTCTTCAATTTCGTGGTGGCAAAGGAACGGCGACTTCATTAGGTGTATTTCTGACTTTAGATTGGGAAGTAGCCATTATTGCCATCATGATTGGTCTCATTGTATTAGCAATATGGAAAATGGTTTCTTTGGCTTCTATGGTAGGGATGACCATGCTGCCTATCTTTGCTCTTCTTTCGGGCCGAACTGTCACTGAAGTTGTTTTTGCTTTTGTATTATGTCTGTTTAGTTTATTCCAGCATCGAAAAAATATCGGACGAATTATCCAGGGAAGAGAAAGCAAACTTGGGCAAAAAGTAAAGATTAAGAAAAAAGAACAATAGTAAGTTGTTGTTAACTGAATATCGTGTTTGATCTTACTGAAATTATTACGCCCTTAAATTTGGACATCTATCGAATATTCATATCAACAAGTATTTCCGGGTTATGTCCAGCGCAGACATTTGTTTAAAACGTGTTAATGAAAAATGAAAATAACGGATACTCAAGAGGCTCTGTAAAGGGCCTTTTCTTTGCGAGCTCAAAAATACATAATAAATACATTGATAAACACCATATGTACAGTTATAATGGTAAAGCTATACCACATCATGTATTTTATTTTAGGAGGAATGATAGATTGATAGAACTTAATCAGCTTTTCAAGCGTGTATTTACAAAAGAATTAGAAAACTCAGACCAGACTGTTTATGATCTGTTTCAATGGCAGACGGTGGATGTTATACTAAAGAATTACAAAAACGGCGAAACAATTTATGAAATGAAAGATCTGGAGTTTCCAGAAAATTACTCTCAAAATGCTTGTAATATTATTGCCACTAAGTATTTTAGAAGAAAAGGTATTCCTAATCACTTAGGTTATGAACATAGTATGCGGGAAGTTGCTGACCGAATGGTAGGCTTTTGGACCGATGCACTACGTGAAGAAGGAATTATTGATACCGATGAGGAGTGGCAAATTTGCTATGACGAGCTTGTTTATGGTCTTTTAATGCAAATGTGGGCTCCAAACTCGCCGCAGTGGTTTAATACCGGTCTTATGAGAAACTATCAAATTAGCGGATCGAAAGATGATCTTTATTACTATGATGAGAAAACCGAACAGGTAGTGGAATCTGCAGATCGTTATACACGAACTCAATCAAGCGCCTGTTTTATTCTGTCAATACAAGACCGATTGCTTGGAGAACACTCGATTTCTGATCACTATGTGAGTGAAACAAAATTGTTTAAAGGTGGTTCTGGTGTAGGAACAAACTTTTCCAATCTGCGCGCTGCTAATGAGGGACTTACAAGCGGTGGACAATCATCAGGAATGATGAGTTTTCTTCAGGGATTAGACCGCAATGCAGGGGCAATCAAATCAGGTGGAACAACAAGGCGAGCGGCTAAAATGGTCATTGTTGACATTGATCATCCTGAAATCGACAATTTTATTAACTGGAAAGTTAAAGAAGAACACAAGGCTAGAGCACTGGGTAAAATGGGCTATGATCTATCAATGGATGGCGAAGCCTATCAAACAGTCAGTGGTCAAAACAGCAACAACTCAGTTCGATTAAACGAAGAATTTATGAAGGCAGTTTTAAATTTAAAAAATGAACCTGATCATAAAATCAAACTGAAAGGTCGGGTCGATAATAGTGTCGATCGCGAAGTGCCGGTACAAGAGTTATGGAATATGCTGAATCAAGCAACTTGGGAATGTGCTGATCCCGGAATTCAATTCGATGATCGGTTTAATGATTGGCATACCTGCCCAGGTGGTGAAGATGGTAAAGTAGGTGAAAAAGCTAACCGTATTAATGCAACTAACCCTTGTTCGGAATATGCATTTTTAGATGATACTGCCTGTAATTTGGCTTCCATTAATATTTTCCGTTTTTATAATCAGGAAGATAGCAGTTTTGCAACTGAGAGCTACATTCATTTAGTCGGATTAATTCAATGTGCTCTTGAAGCCTCTATCTTTAAGGGGCAATTTCCTACAAAGGATGTTGCAAGAAGAAGTTATTTATTTCGAACAACTGGTTTAGGTATTGCCAATGCAGCATCTTTGCTTCTTGCTTTGGGTTATCCTTATGATTCTCCAGAAGGCCGCACTTTAATTGCAAGTATCACCGGATTAATGACTGGTGTTTCATATTATGTTTCCGGGTTGATGGCCGGAAAGATCGGTGCTTTCCCGAAATATAAAATCAATGAAAAATATATGAACCGGGTTATCCGAAACCATAGCCGAGTTGCAGGGGCCAGAATAGATGACTATGAAGAACTTCATTACGAGCCAATAAAAATCAATCATCAAATTTTACAAAAGATGGGTTTTAAAGATATTGGTACTCAGTTGAAAAATGCATGGAAACTGGCCGATGAAGTGGGGGAAGCCTACGGATATCGTAATGCACAGGTATCGGCTATTGCTCCAACCGGAACGATTTCTTTTGCTATGGATTGTGGGGCAACCTCAGTGGAGCCTTTTTACAATCATGTTGTTTTTAAAAAACTCATTGGCGGGGGATCCATGGAAATAGTGAACCCGGTAATGGAAATAGCGCTTTATAATTTAGGATACAATGACCAGGAAATCAGGAATATCTTGACTTATTTGTTGGAAAAAGACGACCGGGGTTATTTTCTCCATGAAGGGGTAAGTGGTGCGCCTCATATGAAACCTGAACACTTGCCTGTTTTTGATACAGCCAATACTATTGCCCCTATGGGACATGTTCTGATGGTATCTGCGATAACACCACTGATCAGTGGATCAGTCTCAAAAACGGTTAATCTTCCTCATGATGCAACGGTAAAAGATGTAGAAGACATCCATTTGCTAGCATACCGTACGGGCACAAAGGCAATAGCTGTTTATCGTGACGCGTGTAAAGCTTCACAGCCACTAAGTTCTGGTATGGATGACTATCAGGAAAAGGCCCTTGAAGATTATAACTATGATGAATTATTAGCGCTTGTAAAAGAGGGGTCAACAAAAGCATTAAATCGTGTTCGCCCAGATGGCATGCGTTTAAGTCGAACACATGCCGCAAAAATAGGTGATATTGAGCTGTATATTACTATCGGGTTTTACGAAGATGGCGGTATCGCAGAAATCTTTGTATCCACAGATAAAGAAGGTACAGTTGTAAAAGGATTGTTGGCATCCCTTTCTAAATCCATATCAAATATGCTTCAATACCATATTCCACCCGATCAGATATCAAAAATGCTTCGGGGCCAAAAATATGAACCATCAGGTTTTGTATCTCGGCATCCTTATATCAAATTTGCTTCATCAATTTCTGACCTCATCAGTAAAGTTATTGATATAGAACATGGCGATTTTTCAAATTGTCAGGTTAAACCGAAAAATTTCACAGTTATGAGCAAAACAAATCTTGTTCATAGTGTTCCAGGTGAAGAAAATCCAGATATGGAGTATAATAAAGGTTCAAATGGAGAGGTTTTATATGGAGAAACCTGTAGCAGCTGTGGAAGCGATCGTATGATGCGTAATGGAACTTGTAAAATCTGTTTGGATTGCGGAACCACCACAGGGTGTAGTTGAAAACAAAAAAGATTTGATGTTTGATGTTTGTTTGGTATAATAATTAACTAGGATGTATTACTTAGGAGATTTTAATGCGAGAAAAAATTAAAGAAGCGACAACAATCGTTGTAAAAATGGGGACAACTTCAATAACCCATTCAAATGGAACCCTAGATTTAAAGAAACTGGACAGCTTGGCGCGGGTATTGACCGATCTTGAAAACAGTGGAAAGAAAATAGTTCTGGTATCATCAGGTGCTATTGGGGCTGGAATGAATCGAATGGGTATGAAGGAACGTCCTAAGACACTTAAAGATAAACAAGCAGCTGCATCCGTTGGACAAGGATTACTCATGAAGATTTATCATAAGTTTTTTGATGAATACCATCAAAATGTGGGGCAGATTTTATTAACAAAGGATGTATTCAAACACTCAATTAAACGGAATAATGCCATAAATACTTTCAATGCTCTTATCGAACGCGGAATTATTCCAATAGTTAATGAAAATGATTGTATTGCTACTGATGAGATTCAAGAGGAATGTTTTGGTGATAATGACATTTTATCAGCTATGACTGCAGATATAGTGGGATCTGATCTTTTAGTCATTTTATCCGATGTCGATGGTTTATATGACGATAATCCATCGGTGAATAAAGAAGCCAGCCTTATTAATACGGTTTTGAAGATTGACAATAATATTATGAAAAGTGCTGGAAATTCCGGATCTGATTTGGGGACTGGAGGAATGATCACAAAACTTGGTGCAGCAAAATATGCTACAAACTGTGGAATTGATGTGGTCATTGCTTCGGGAGATATTTGCAGCATATTATACGATATTCTTGATGGAAAAGAAGTGGGAACCTTTTTTTTAAGTGATGTAAAAGATAATTTAGTAAACTAAGATTTAGAATGGAGGGCTACTATGGTTAAGAAAATATTTGTTGGAATTTCTGTTATTATGGCAGGTATGTTAATGGTTTTTGGTGGGTTTTATTTTGGTGAAAGAAGAAGAGAAAAAGCCATTGGCGGTAGATTGAAACGGGTTAACTACAAATTCACGAAAGAATTTGAAGACTAGGTTGAATATGGCAAAGGTGTTTATTTTCACAGCATCAACGGGCGCCGGTCACAATTTGGCAGCTCAGTCTTTAAAAGAATCCCTCGATGAGGTCGGTTATCAGACAGAAGTATATGATGCTTTTAAGGAAATAAACGTAGCTCTTGATCGACTCATAACCAAAGGCTATCAGCAGATGGTGGTGAACATACCAAAGCTCTATGAGCAAATGTACAATCAGTTTAACAATATGAATCGCTTTCAGAAGGGGATATTCCAAGTGCTCACAAAGATCATGAACCCAGATATTGTTCCTTTAATTAAATCCGGCAAGCCGGATCTGATCATAACAACCCATCCGTTTGTAACCAATGTTTTGGGAACCCTCAAAGAACATGGTGCATTTAATGTACCAGTGCTGTCGATTGTTACCGATTATAAGATTCATACCATTTATTTAAAGAAAATGATTGATGCCTATGTGGTGGGAAGTGATTATACAAAGCAAACTATGGTGGAAAAAGGAGTAGATGAAAAAATAATTTTTCCTTATGGAATTCCCGTTCGACAAACATTTTTGGAAAATAATCATCTTAATAAAAAAGAAACAACAGATGTTGTTGGGACCATTTTATTGATGGCTGGCAGCTTGGGCAGTAAACAAATGGAAAAAGCATTTTCTGCTTTGCTAAAGGTCAAAGAGAAAATCCGCATTATTGTTGTTTGTGGAAATAATGTAAAAATGGAAAAAGAAATTCGAAATCTCATTAGCCGAGAAACCTGTCAAAATAAAATTGTAGAAGTTCATGGTTTCGTTAATAACGTTTCAGAACTTATGGATCAATCTGATGCCATCATTTCAAAACCTGGTGGACTTACGACAACAGAGGCCATTGTAAAAAATATTCCCATGATTATTCCTTTTTACTATCCAGGACAAGAAGAAGAAAATGCAGATTACCTGGTTGATGGTGGTATGGCAATCAAGGTCGATAAGATTAAGGATTTAACCTCAATGGTTGATTTCTTGTTTGAAAATAAATACATTATTAAACGCATGTCGGAGAATATGTCGGAAGAAGCACAAAAACGCTCCATGAGTAAAACCATTGAGTTATGTCAAAGTTTAATTGCACAATAAAGACCATTAAAGATCAGCAGGTGAAAAAATGAAGAAAGAAATGTCAAAAACATATAATCCCAAAGAAGTTGAAGATAAAACTTATGCATACTGGCAGGAAAAAGGATATTTTAAGCCAGAGGTGAATCCGGACGGAGAACCATTTACAATTGTTATGCCGCCTCCCAATATTACCGGACAGCTCCATATGGGTCATGCATTTGATGGAACCCTTCAGGATGTTCTAGTCCGATATAAACGTATGGATGGTTATTCCGCATTGTGGTTGCCGGGAACAGATCATGCTAGCATTGCTACAGAAGTTAAAGTAGTGGATAAACTTCGTGAAGAAGAAGGCAAAACTAAACAGGATATTGGCAGAGAAGCCTATTTGGAACGTGCCTGGGATTGGGCAATGACTTACAAGACCCGGATCACGGATCAGTTGAAAAAACTGGGGGCCTCCTGTGATTGGAGCCGTGAGCGTTTTACAATGGATGAAGGATGCAGTCATGCAGTCAATGAAGCCTTTGTCAATCTTTATGAAAAAGGTTTGATTTATAAAGGCAGCCGGATTATCAACTGGTGTCCAACCTGTAAAACAGCCTTATCTGAAGCAGAAGTCGAGTACGCTGAGCAACAAGGTCATCTCTGGCACATACGGTACCCATTGGCCGATGGAGAAGGTTATTTGGTCGTTGCCACTACCCGTCCTGAAACAATGTTGGGAGATAGTGGCGTCGCTGTTAATCCTGAGGATGAACGTTATAGTCACCTTGTTGGAAAAAACGTTATGTTACCGCTGTTAAATAAAGAAATTCCCATTGTGGCAGATGATTATGTGGATATGAAATTCGGAACTGGTGCGGTTAAAATGACCCCTGCCCACGATCCAAACGACTATGAAGTAGGCCTTCGGCATAATTTAGAACAAATTCGTGTAATCAATGATGATGGAACTATGAATGAACTTGCCGGAAAATATCAAGGTATGGATCGTTACGACTGCCGCGTAGCAGTCGTAAAAGATCTAGAAGACCTTGGGCTTCTAGAAAAGATTGAAGATCATCAGCACAATGTCGGAGAATGCTATCGCTGTGGTACCACGGTAGAAACTCTGACTTCAGAGCAGTGGTTTGTGAAAATGGAACCTCTTGCACAGCCAGCACTGGATGCTGTCAGAAACAGGGAAACTGAGTTTATTCCTGATCGTTTCAGTAAAATATATTACAATTGGTTGGAAAATATCCGAGACTGGTGCATTTCGCGTCAATTGTGGTGGGGACATCGCATTCCAGCCTATTATTGCGGTGATTGTGGTGAGATGATTGTTGCTAAGGAAGCGCCCATAATCTGCCCAAAATGCGGAATGTCCCATATTACTCAGGATGAAGATGTTTTGGATACATGGTTTAGTTCCGGGCTTTGGCCATTCTCGACTTTAGGCTGGCCAGAAAACACAGCTGACTTAAAAAAATTCTATCCAACTTCAGTGCTTGTTACCGGCTATGATATTATTTTCTTCTGGGTTGCGCGTATGATTTTTATGGGTATTCTTGAAATGGGGGAAGTACCTTTTAAAGATGTCTATATTCATGGGTTGGTGAGAGATTCTCAGGGGAGAAAAATGAGCAAATCTCTTGGAAATGGGATTGATCCTCTCGAACTCATTGAAACCTACAGTGCTGATGCGCTTCGCTTTACCATCATTACTGGAAACTCTTCAGGAAATGATATCAGATGGCAAGATGAAAAGGTTGAAGCAAGTCGTAATTTCCTGAATAAAATTTGGAATGCGGCGCGATTTGTTCTAATGAATCTGGATGAAGACATTATGGATAAGAAAGAAGTAGCCCTAGCACATCTTGAAAATACGGATAAATGGATTCTGAGCCGAATGAATACCATTGTTCAAGAAGTAAACCATAATATGGATAAATATGAATTGGGAATTGCTGCTTCAAAAATATATGATTTTGCATGGAATGAATATTGTGATTGGTACATTGAATTAGTGAAACCAAGACTATATGGTGATGAAGACAAGACAAATATTTCAGCACAGTACACATTACGCGTGGTTTTGGATACGATCCTTCGATTGTTACATCCATTCACACCTTTTATCACTGAAGAAATAAACAGTTATTTACCAGGAACGACTGGTGATGTAATGGTTGCAAAATGGCCTCATTTTAATGAAGACTATGTTTTCGCAAAAGATGAAAAAGAAGTGGTGTTCTTAATGGAAGTCATCCGAAGCATCCGAAATATTCGGGCTGAAATGGATGTGCCAAATTCTAAAAAGACCCAGTTGTTCATGATTTCAGAAAATAAAGAACGATTGGCGTTAATGAATTTATCCCTTCATTATTTCCAGAAACTGGCATCGGTATCATCGGTTCTTGCAATCACTCAAGAAGATGTTCAAGACAATTACGTGTCTGCTGCGGTGGAAGATTTAGAACTCTATATTAATTTGGATGAGCTAGTGGACAGGGAAAAAGAAATTACACGTCTTGAGACTGAGAAAAAGAAGCTTGAACAAGAAATCGAAAGAGTTAATAAAAAATTATCCAACAAAGGGTTTACCGATAAAGCCCCTGAAAAAATAATCGCAGGGGAACGCGAAAAACAGCGTAAATACCAGGAGACCATCCAGAAAGTTTTAGATCGATTGGATTATTTTAACAAATAACAACTTTTACTGATTAAGTAAATATGCTAAAATGCTAGGATATGAATGAATTTCCTAAAGGGAAATAACTCACCGAAAGGATTTATCCAGCCCTCAATCCGGGATTTTCCCAGTTGGATAACAGGCTAGCTTGGAGTAAGACCTTTATTTCAAATGATTTTGTAGACTTACAAATATTTTGAAATAAAGGTCTTTTTATATAATATGAATATAAAGGAGGAGTTTGATTGAAAATAAAAGCAAGCTTTTTATATAAACAATCAGAACTTGAAAAAATTTTCGACGTTGATCCTCTGGTAGGGTTAAGTACTGAAGAAGTTTCAGAACGTGTTGGAGTTTATGGAAAAAACAAAATAATTAAAACAAAGAAGACTTCGTTCGCGGTGATGTTCCTTTTACAAATTAAAAATATTTTAATTCTTGTTCTTTTAGCTGCAGCCATTATTTCAGGCGTGATGGGTGAAATCAGTAATGCAATACTGATTATTATTATTGTGATTATGAACGCTTTTATCGGTGCGAACCAAGAAAAAAAGGCACAAACTTCAATGGAAGCTTTGAAAAAATTGACCATTCCTGAAGCCAAGGTGTTAAGAAATGGCAAGCGAGAAATCATTAAATCTGAAGAATTAGTGCCTGGAGATGTGGTGTATTTGGATGTTGGCGATTTTGTTCCTGCTGACGGACGCTTACTTGAAGTAACTTCATTAAAAATTGAAGAATCCTCTTTAACCGGAGAATCGGTACCCGTTGATAAAGCGATGATTGACCTTATTGATCCTGAAACTCCTCTGGGAGATCGCAGAAATTCAGTATTCATGAGCAGTCTTGTTAGCTATGGGCGAGGCAAATATATGGTAACATCCACTGGGATGAATTCGGAAATAGGAAAAATAGCTGGAATGATTCAGGGAACAGAAACTATTCAGACTCCGCTTCAAAAACGTTTAGAGGAACTTGGAAAGATACTTGCAATTGGTACGATTGTCGCCTGTGCAGCCGTATTTGTGATTGGATTAATCCGTGGCGGAGATCCTTTGCTGTTATTTATGACTGTCGTCAGTCTTGCCGTTGCAGCCATACCTGAAGGTTTGCCAGCAATTGTTACGGTTGTTTTAGCTATTGGAGTTCAAAAGTTGGTATCAAGAAATGTGATCATTAGAAAATTGGATGCGGTGGAAACCTTAGGGTGCGCCTCTGTTATCTGTTCAGATAAGACGGGAACTTTGACCCAGAATAAAATGACGATTGAAAAATTAGTTGCTAATGGTGAAATCAGTAATGTATCTGATTTAAAAGAAAAGATCATGAACGGTCCTGAGAAAATGATTGTCGAAATCGGAATGCTCTGCAATGATGCTTCTATTATTACTGGTAAAGACGGCGTTCAGGAAATTGGTGATCCTACCGAAGTTGCAATGATCGCATTAGCTGCAAATCTTGATTTTGACAAATCTGCAAAAATAGAAAAGTTCCCTAGAGTTGGGGAACTGCCTTTTGACTCTGAACGGAAGATGATGACGACCGTTCATCGAGTCGGAGATACTTGGTACAGTTTTACAAAAGGTGCACCAGAACATATGTTGAATTGTGCGAAATATTACTTTTCAAAGAATCAAATTGTTTTAATGAGTGAAGAAAATATAAATGATATCAATGAAAAAAACAATATCCTTTCTGACGATGCTTATCGTATCATTGCCTATGGGTATAAGCACTTTGATGCCATGCCAGAAGTATCCGTTGAAATTTTAGAACAGGATCTTATTTTCTGCGGCGTGACTGGAATGATTGATCCACCGAGAGATGAAGTAAAAGAATCGATTAAAATCTGTAAAAAAGCTGGTATAAAAACAGTAATGATCACCGGCGATCATAAGAATACGGCGGTTGCCATTGCAAAACAGCTCGACATTTTCGAAAAAAAGAGTTTAGCTTATACTGGTGCAGAACTCTCAAAAATGAGTGATAAAGAATTGCATGATCAAATTAATAATATTGCAGTCTTTGCTCGGGTTGCGCCGGAACACAAGGTGCGTATAGTGGATGCATGGCAAAAAAAAGGACGTGTCGTTGCAATGACCGGAGATGGAGTCAATGATGCTCCTGCCCTGAAAAAGGCAAACATTGGCTGTGCCATGGGGATCATAGGAACTGACGTTTCAAAAGAGGCGGCAGATATAATTTTGACGGATGACAATTTTTCGACAATTGTATCAGCCGTCGAAGAAGGCCGTGGCATCTACTCCAACATAAAAAAGGTGGTTCATTTCCTGCTATCCTGCAATATTGCCGAGATTTTAATTCTGCTTATTGCCACGATAATTGGATGGTTACAGCCTTTACTCCCCCTTCATATTTTATGGATTAACCTCATAACGGATAGTTTACCGGCTCTCGCTCTGGGAGTGGAAAAAAGCAGCGCTGAGCTAATGAAAGAAAGACCGCGAAGTCCCAAGGAAAGCATTTTTGCCCATGGCCTGGGCGGACGCATTATTTTTCAGGGAATTGTACTTGCCGCAATCACTTTGACAGTATATCAGATTGGGATCGTGAATTTTGGTGTTGAAGTGGCAAGAACCATGTGTTTTGGAGTGTTAGGATTTTCTCAATTAGCACATGCTCTTAATGTTCGAGCTCAAAAAAAATCTTTGTTTTCAGCAAGATTATTCACGAATCATTATTTATGGGGTGCCTTGGGAATATCCTGTGCCTTGCAATTAACCATATTGATAATTCCAACTTTTCAACTTATTTTTGACATTGTTAGTATGAGTGCAACACAGTGGTTCATTGTTTTTATCGGTACACTTTCACCAATTATTGTGGTGGAATTCACAAAATTAATTGGACGGAGTATTCGAAAGAAATTTTTCTAAAACAGACAAATAAAGAACCCTTTCTGGTTATCAAATGATAACAAAAAAGGGTTCTTTCGTTACGGGTAGTAAATAATGATCAGGTTAGAACTTTAAGTACGGACGTGTAAAGTTCCTGGGTGTTTTCTTTCCAACGATTACAGATATCTAAAGCCAACTTCAGAGTAGGCGCATTAAGAGAGATTTCCATTAAAACAATATTATTTTCGTGAAGTTTTAGTTCAACGATAAAATCAGAATCTCCCTTTTTTTGATAATTTGCGGTGACCTTTACTTCTTTAAAAATCTTTTCTCTGTTTTCTTTAAGGTAAAGATCGATCATATCCGTGATGTATATTGGAATTTTATCATGAAAAACATTAAGGGTTTCTTTTCCCATGGGGGTAAGACTAAGCACAGACTTTCCATCGTATTCTAAGGTTGAAAGAAATTCATCTTTTATCAAATCATCAATATATAATTGAATATCAAAATAGCTAATTTGCAAGTTCTCAATTACGATGAGAGCAACTTGTTCACGGGTCAAGGATGTTTTTATTTTTTTTAGTGCATACAGTATTATAAGTTTATCCTCAGCCTGTTGTTCAGAATTAAAGAGCATCCACACCACCACCTTTGCTTTTGATATTATCATTGTAACATATTAAGGGGGATATTTGGCTATTACTATTTAAAAAAGAGCGGAAAACGAGAAATAATATATTTTATTTTCACGGAGGTGACTATGAAAGAATTAATAAAGGACGATAAAAACTTTAACGATTCGATTACAACGCTTGGTAAATCTTTAGGGAGTACCCAGCTTAGCTTTTCAGATATTACAATTCTGCCAGAGAATAAACGGATGGGATTTATTCATGCTATTACGATTATTGTAAGACTCTCAGAGGGCATTTTGAACCAAATTGAGGATGAGCCCACACAGACTTATTTTAGTCACTATCGAAGTGTTAATCGACTCATTGATCAGATTAGTTTGCGGATTTCGTTGTTTTTAGAAGAAATGGGATATCCCAGTGTGGCTATTCCGGCTTCTCAATCAGTGAGTGATCTGGACGACGCATTTACGGGTGCTTTCCAGCATAAAACCGGGGCGGTCTTATCAGGACTCGGGTGGATTGGCCGAAGTGCCTTATTTATTCATGAAAACTATGGCCCTCGTGTGCGGATGGGCACGGTGCTAACCAATGCGCCTCTTCAAGTTGGCATTCCGATAACTCAGAGCTCCTGCGGTTCCTGCCGCTCCTGTGTGACTGCCTGTCCTGCTATGGCCATTGAAGGACGGCTTTGGAAAATGGGAACTCCCAGAAATGAACTTTATGATGCGTTTAGCTGCAGTCAGTATATGAAAGAAGTCTTTCAACACATCGGCAGGGGAGCCGTGTGTGGGCTTTGTATGGTGGCGTGCCCAGTTGGAAAAAAAATAGCAGCACCGAAAGATTGAAGCTGAGAATCTAAAAGACCAGGGTTATATATAATATCTACATTACTTGATAAATTCGGGAAGGCGGCATTTTTTGCTTAATATTATATCGCAATTAGTTTGAAAAAATTGAAAATTATGTATTAATGAGCTGAAATATTCTTAAATAGGTATTTTTTTTTCAGAAAATAATATATAATAGATAAGAAGAACTGCCGACTAGTTTTGCTGGCAGTTTTTAAATTGTAAAGAAATAAGTGAGATGGATTGAAAAAGTTTATAATTGAGGGCGTACAGAATAATAGTATATTGAAAGAAATGGAAGTAGAAGCCGGTGATCTTCTGCTTTCAATAAATGGCATGTCTGTGAAGGATGTGCTGGATTATCGCTATTTAATAGCGGATGAAACTCTGCTTGTGGAAATCGAAAAGCCGGATGGTGAGATCTGGGAGCTGGATATTGAAAAAGATTTTGAAGCGGATTTAGGCATTGAATTTCCCGAGGAAATGCTTGAAACCAAAACATGCAAAAACAACTGTATCTTTTGTTTTATCGATCAATTACCCTCAGGTATGCGTGAAAGTCTTTATGTGAAAGATGATGACGAGCGATTGTCTTTTTTGACAGGAAATTATATCACTATGACAAATCTTACCACGGATGAACTTAATCGCATCATCCGATACCGAATTATGCCAATGAATTTATCCATTCACACCACAAATCCTGAGCTTCGCTGCAAGATGCTCAATAATCGGTTTGCCGGGGATGTTATGTTTTATCTTGAAAAATTTCGGGCCAATCATATCCAAATGAATGGGCAAATTGTTTTGGTTCCTGGTTATAATGATGGTGAGGAACTTAAAAATACTCTGAAGGATTTAAAGGCATTTTATCCTGTCCTACAATCTGTCTCTGTTGTGCCAGTAGGGCTTTCCAGGCATCGACATGGTTTAGCTGAATTATGTGTCTTTAATCAGGATCAGGCGTTAAAAACACTGGATATTATCAATAAAGTCCATCTAGAGATGAAAGAAAGACATGCCGATGGTTTTGTTTATCCCAGTGATGAATTCTTTCTTTTAGCAGATGTCCCCATACCAGAGGTTTCATACTACAATGGGTTCCCCCAAATCGAAAATGGGGTAGGGATGATGGCTGATTTTAAGGAGAGCCTTGAAAGCGCAGCAGAAAATTATGAAAATGACTATAGCAACGATTCCATTATATTAGCACCTTTATCAGATACTGTGCATCATAAAATTGGCATTATTACCGGCCGCCTTGCTAATACTTTTATGACTAATCTGATGAATGACCTAAAAAAAGTGATGCCCAAACTTGATGTGATTGTTTATCCTATAAATAATAATTTTTTTGGCGATGCCATTACCGTTTCTGGGTTAATAACAGGTAAAGATATTGTTGAACAAATCAAACCTAAACTATCTGAAAATGAAAGAGATTTACTGCTAATTCCGGAAAATGCACTTCGACAGGGCACTCAAGTCCTACTGGATGATTGGACCCTAGAAGAACTTACTGAAACTCTTGGTGTTAAAGTTGCAGGAGTGCCTGTTGATGGAGAAAGCCTGATTAGAATATTAAATAGATAATTAAATATAAAAAATGATAATGAAAATAAACTAGTAAAGTGCATGTAAGAATTGTTAACAATTATAATAACTGATACTAGTATAAATTAAGTGAGGAAATATAATTATGTCAAAACCTATCGTAGCAGTGGTTGGACGTCCAAATGTTGGAAAATCGACCCTGTTTAATAAATTAGTTGGAGAAAGAATAGCCATTGTGGAGGATACTCCCGGTGTTACTAGAGATCGTATCATTGCCGATGCTGAATGGCAAAATCATCATTTTACACTCATTGATACTGGTGGTATAGAGCCCCATACCAAGGATGATATTTTTCTGCAAATGAGACTTCAAGCTGAAATTGCCATTGATATGGCAGATCTGATCATTTTAATGGTTGATGGCCGTGAAGGTATGACTGCATCAGATTTAGAAGTTGCAACGATGATCAGAAAACACGAGAAAAATGTATTACTAGCAGTTAATAAAATTGATAGCCTTAATCTCGAAAACAATGCTTTTGAATTCTATAATCTTGGAATTGGAGAGCCCATCGCTATTTCTGCCGAACAGGGACTTGGATTGGGAGATTTCTTAGATGAAATAATCAACCGAATCAGTCGTTATTATAATGATGAAGAAGAAACCGATGATCGGTTAAGGATCGCTGTAGTAGGAAAACCAAATGTAGGGAAGTCGACTCTGATTAATAAGGTTTTAGGGCAGGATCGATTGATCGTCAGTGATATTCCCGGAACGACAAGGGATGCAGTTGACACAAGTGTACGTTATGACGGCCAGGATTATGTTTTGATTGATACCGCGGGTTTGAGACGCAAGAAAAAAATATATGAAGATATCGAGCGATACAGCATTGTTCGCGCTATTGCTGCAGTGGAAAGAAGTCAAGTGGTTCTTATGCTCATTGACGCTTCCCAAGGAGTGACCGAACAGGATGCTAAAATTGCAGGTATTGCTCATAATCGAGGGATTCCATCCGTTGTTATCGTTAATAAATGGGATACCGTAGAAAAAGATAATAAAACTATGAAAAAAATGGAAGGGGATATTCGTGATGCACTTTCATTTATGGATTACGCACCCATTATTTTTATTTCAGCGAAAACAGGTCAGCGATTAGGTAAAATATTTGAAACCATAGAATTTGTAAAAGCACAAAGCGCAAAACGTATTACTACCGGAAAAATTAATGAGGCGATGGCCGAATTCACATTAATGAAACAGCCGCCATCAAAACATGGCCGAAGATTAAAACTATTCTATGCATCACAGGTAGCCATCAATCCTCCAACCTTTATTGTTTTCGTTAATGACCCAACATTAATGCATTTTTCTTATCAACGCTATTTAGAAAATAAATTAAGAGAAACCTTTGATTTCTTTGGTACCCCGATTCGTTTCTATGTACGAGAGAGAACAGAATAAAAGAAATGCAAAGCTCACAAGAATTTTAGCACAATTGTTAAAGTTCTTGTGAGCTTATTTTTTGGTAAAAAGGCTGAAATGTTTTGTCACGAAATGTAAGTTTCGTGACAAAATGAACAAAATGTGATATACTATCCATGCGTTAAGCTTTTGGTATTGGTATCTGGCTTATTTAACCAGACATCATCACTCACGCAGTAAATCATTTTAGGAGGAAATACGATGGCTAATCAAGATTTTCATACGGAAAATAAAGTAACCCCAAGTAGTAAAATTATTGATGAATTTTTAAATTATCTACTAACCATTAAAGGCTATTCCGAAAAATCGGCCCAATCTTATCGCTACGATTTAATTATTTTTTTTCGATTTATTAAGCGTTATTTTGCGATGGTTCCCCAATCTCTAGATTTTGACGCCATACCCATTGACGATGTTTCAATCGATGATTTAAAAGCGATTGATTTAGGGATTCTTTATGCATTCCTTTCTTTTACCAGCAAAGAACGTCATAACTCAGATTACGCCAGAAGTCGAAAAGTTTCGTCTTTGCGTTCGTTTTTTAACTACCTTTGTAATAAACAAAAATATTTTAGTCCAAATCCCGTGACCGATCTTGAAATGCCAAAGCTCCCAGCCCGTAATGCCAGGTATTTAGAATGGGATGAAGCGGTAGATCTTTTAAAGGGAATTAACGGTCGTCATCAAGAACGCGATTTTGCAATCATTACACTGTTTTTGAATTGCGGTATGCGTCTTTCTGAACTAACTCAAATTAAAATTAGCGACATAAAAAATGATACCATCCGGATCATTGGAAAAGGAAATAAAGAACGTACGATTTTTTTAAACCATGCCTGTTTAAAAGCAATTAATCGTTATCTGCTTGTCCGTCAAGAATCAGATTCTCCCTATTTGTTTTTGAGCCAGCAAAACCTTCCGATAAGTAACCGGGCCGTTCAGCATTTGGTAAAAAAACACCTAGCTAATTGCGGCCTAAATACAGATGAGATTAGCGTGCATAAGCTAAGACACACCGCAGCGACGCTGATGTTTCGTTATGGAAATGCTGATTTAAGATCTGTCCAGGAAATTTTAGGTCACGAAAACGTTTCGACTACGCAAATTTACACCCATGTCAATGAAGAGACACTCCGGGATACATTGAATCAGAATCCTTTAGCTCAGTTTGAAAGTGAAGATTAAACAATTTTTATCATTAAAAAGAACTTATGTTTGTTTTCGCCAAAAATATATGCTATAATTAATTAGTTATAAAAAATTGGAGGAATTCTAATGTACGAGGATTTAAATAATAAGCAGTATGAAATACTAAGATTTATTGAAAACCAACTGCGAGAAAAAAGCTATCCCCCTTCGGTACGTGAAATGTGTGCAGGAGTTAATTTGAAATCAACCTCCACAGCTCATGCTTATTTAAAAAAATTGGAAGAATTAGGTTATATCAAACGTGATTCCACAAAAACTCGTGCAATTGAAGTATTACGACATGATCCGAATGAATCATTTTCCAATTGCTTTGAACAGAAAACCATCATATCCCTTCCCATTTTAGGTTGTGTGACAGCCGGTGAACCTATTTTGGCATTAGAAAATGTTAGTGATGTCTTTCCCCTCCCATTAGATTTTATTGGAAATGATGAATCATTTATTCTTGAAGTTAAAGGTACCAGCATGATTGGTGCTGGAATTTTAAATGGGGATAAAATTATTGTTAGAAAGCAGGAAAATGCAAAAAACGGTGATATTGTGGTTGTACTGATTATTGAAAATAATGAAGCAACGGTTAAAAGAATTTTCTACGAAAAAAATCATATTCGTCTTCAACCTGAAAATTCAACCATGGATCCATTTATTTATGACGAACAAGAGATAAAATTAATGGGAAAAGTGACTGGATTAATTCGAAAAATTCAGCAATAAATCAACAATAGATTAATAATATCGTAAAATGCAGATACAATCAAAACTAAAGGCCAACAGTATTGTTGGCCTTTAGTTTTGATTGTATCTATTTCTGTTTAATCAACCTTAATTTTGTCTTCAATGCTCTTAAATATATCTTTTTCAATATGGTTCTTATTAGCTTTCACCAATTCAATTTGGCTTTCAAAAAGTTGGTTTTGTAAGTCTAAAATTGTTTTTCGACTCGTTTCACTTTCTACTTTGCTTTGTCTTAAATGTTCTCGATATTGAGCGAGCAAATCATCTTTTTCGTCCATTTCTTTTTGCAACAGTTCTTTTTCCTCAAGTAAAGCTGCATATTTATTTTTTTCTTCTGTCAAAGTGTTTTTTGTTGTATCTAATTCTTCTCGAACAAGATTAATTTCGCCAATTTCATTTATTTTTGCTTCTTCACTATTTTTGACAGCTTCTTCAGCATTTAATAGCTTTTCTGTAATATTCATACAACCAAGAATGGCAATGCGAATATGATTGGTAAAAGGATTAGCTGTTTTGACCCGTTCGAGTTCACTATTGACATAATCGGATATATGCCTAATATGTTCTTCATTTCCAGTTGCCTTTAAATTGAAATCTGTATCTAATATTCGTAACTCTATTATAGTATGTTCAGGCATTTTTTTCCTCCTGTAATAAATTAAATTAACGTATACGTCATCTATTGTATACTATTATATGTAATATGTTGAAAAATTACAAATGATTTATTAATAATTTGTAATTAAGTTGTGCAGCTTATCTTTTTCATAAATTTCAAATAGTATTTTCTTTTGGTTTAATTTATTAAAAGCATCTTTTGATTCATCAAAAATGGCGGGTATAGAAAAAATCTTTTTATTATATTGCTTTGCAAAATTCAGGGTGTGAATGGTGCCGCTTCCACATGAAAAAGTTGATACAATGACAAACATACTGCTGGCACTTTGAAGTCGATCTCTTTCAATAAATCTGTAGGGCTGGGGATTTTCAAAAGGAGTGTACTCTGATAAAATACAACCGTCATTTACCAGAATTTTCTCAGCAAGGGGTTTGTTTTCGATAGGATAAATATTTATCAATCCAGCTGGTAGAAAAGCAATTGTTTTTCCACCAGTACTCAGACATCCCAGATGTCCATAATAATCACATCCGGTTGCTAACCCACTAATGACAACAAAATTTTCCGTTGCTAAAAACTTGCCGGACTCAAAAGAAAATTCAGCTCCCGCTGGCGTTGGATTTCTACTACCAATGACTGCAGCGCGTCTATTATGATTTAATAATTCTAAATTACCCTGGTAGTACAGCATCACTGGAGAATCTTTGAAATCCAGTGATGCTGGAAAATTTTCATCGAAGGATGACACCAATTTTATTTTATACTTGGCACTGGTTTCAATAACTTTATTTGCATAAGCAATTGAATTATTTTGCGCTTTAAGATCAATATCCGGAGATATTAAGTGAAACATTTGGCCAATCTCGATGAGTTCTTTAAAGGATAAGCATTGTGGCTGGTTGATCATTTGCATCAGCATTTTAATTTTCTGACGCCCAACTCCTTTAAGTTGTAAAAGAGCAATAATATTTCGATTGAAATCAATCTTATTCACAATGCATCATCTCTTATTCCCGAATTTGAGCATCTAATGAACTATTCAACTCTTCAAGAATCTTCTCAATCACAGGGTTAATGTCGTCATCGTTAAGGGTTCTCTCATGGTGTCTGAAATTTAGTGCGTAAGCAAGACTTTTGAAGTTTTCAGGAATTTGTTCACCGGTATAAACATCAAATAATTCAATGCTTTCAAGAATATCACCACTGTTTTTTCGAATAATTGTTTCAACCGATGATGCTGGAATGTCTGCCTTTAACTGAATGGCTAAATCCCGATTTGATGCCGGGAATTTCGGCAGATCAATGAATTTTATATCCGTGACACAAGATTCATACAAAGCCTTGAAAGACAATTCGCAAACATAACACCTTTTGGGAAGATCGTAATTTTTAACAACTGATGGATGAATTTCACCGATTTCTCCCAGTCTTACATCATCAACATAAACTACTGATTTTCGTCCAGGATGTAAGAAATCAGATCCCCCAGCAATGAATGTTGGATGATTGATACCGGAATGAGTTAATAAAAGTTCTACCATGCCTTTTAACTCAAAATAATCATCACTGCCATAGGTACTGATAACCAACATTTTCTCTTCTCTAGGGAGTTCGTCAGGTGCCTCCGACTTATGGTAAGTATTCGCAAGTTCAAAGAAACGGCCAGAAGGATTTTTTCGGTTATAGTTTAATGAAATGACCTCCAATTGATGACCGATTAATGTATGACGCATAATACTATTCTCTTCACCAAGAGGATTGACTAACCGAATAAGCTCTTCTTCTAAATATGAATTTAAAGCGATTAAGCGCTTCTCGCTGGTAAATGAAGTGGTGAGGGTTTCATAATATCCTTGACCCACTAAGATATTTTTGATTGCATCTTCATACTTTTGAATCGGTGTCTTTCCACCAATCATTGTTTCCCCACCCATAATCGTGCTGGGAATATTATCATAACCAAACATTCGGGCAACTTCTTCAGCTAAATCTTGTTTTCCTTCAATATCTTGTCTAAAACTAGGAACTTCAATTTCTAATTTACCGCTCGCGCAACTTTTAACAGTGAAAAATAATCGCTTGAGCATATTGGCAACGGCATCTTCAGATACGGATATACCAATAAAGGCGTTAACCCAATCAATATCCAGAGATAGTTTCTTAGGTGATACCGGTTGAGGATAAACATCGATAATGCCTTCTATGACTTCGCAAGCACCAATTTCTTCTAGCAGATAAGTAGCTCTGAGTGCTGCAATGTTTGCTAACTCAGGATCGACACCTTTTTCAAAACGTGATGAAGCTTCTGTTCGAAGACCCAATTGTTTAGATGTTAAACGGACACTATTTTTATAAAAGCAAGCTGATTCCAAAACAATCACACTAGTATTATCAGTGATTTCAGAGTTTTCGCCGCCCATAACTCCCGCAATAGCAACTGGAATGCTGCCATTGGTAATCATCAACATGGAATCATTAATATTGCGTTCTTTATTATCAAGTGTAATTATTTTTTTATCATTAGTGGTCTTAACCACGATTTCCTTTGACTTTAAACTCTCATAATCAAAAGCGTGTAGAGGCTGTCCCAACTCAAGCATCACATAATTGGTCACATCTACAATATTATTGATGGGACGAACCCCGCTGTTCATGAGTTTAACCTGTATCCACAAGGGAGATGGCTCAACTTTTTTCACTTTAAGTAATTTAGCGACATACCGAGAGCATGCTTCGTTTTCTACTTTTACAGCTAGATAGTTTGAAATATCATTTCTTTTTTCATCTTTAGTATAGATTTTAAAGTCTCGTATCGGCAGATCGAGGGCCGCGGCCGATTCTTTTGCAATACCGACGATGGATTGGCAGTCTGAACGGTTGGCAGTAAGTTCGACATCAATAATAACGTCATCAAGCCAAAGTAGTTTTCTGACATCCATTCCCAAGGGTGTGTTTGCAGGTAAGATATAAATACCTTCCATAATTTCTTTTGAAAATAAATCAGCATTCATACCAAGTTCTTCAATGGAGCAAAACATGCCATAGGATAATACTCCTCGGAAGTCACTGGTCCCGATTTCTGTACCATTGGCAGTAACTGCACCATCTACAGCCACCGGTACAACAGCGCCTTCAAAAACATTTTTTGCAGCGGTGACAATAATTCGTTCATCAGTGCCTATGTCAACGGTACAAACCACCAGTTTGTCTGCATTTGGGTGCTGCTCTATTTTTAAAATCTTCCCTGTCAGAATATTGGAAACATTTTCTGAAACCACTGTTAAGGTTTCAACTTTTGTTCCTGACATGGTAAGCACTTCACCGAAGTCATAGGGAGCGATATTTATATCAACGTATTCTTTTAACCAATTAAGTGAAACTAACATTTAAGGATCCTCCTATTTAAATTGTGATAAAAAACGCAAGTCATTTTCGAATAACAGCCGCAAATCAGTGATCCCATATTTTGTTATGGCGATACGATCAAGGCCCAATCCAAAAGCAAAGCCGCTATATACATCAGGATCAATCCCGCATGCTTTCAGGACATTAGGATGAACCATTCCACATCCCAGTACTTCGATCCAACCGGTATTGCTACAAACCTTACAACCTACGCCACCACATTTAAAACATGTGACATCCATTTCAGCGCTTGGTTCTGTAAAATAGAATTGATGCGGTCTGAATTTTGTTTTTGTCTGTTCGCCAAATAATTTTTTTGCAAACAAATCCAAGGTTCCTTTAAGATCGCCCATGGTGATCCCTTTGTCAATCACAAGGCCTTCCATTTGATGAAAAACAGGTGAATGTGTAGCATCTACTTCGTCAGTACGATAAACTCGGCCGGGAGAAATCATGCGCAGTGGTGGTTTTCTTTCCTGCATAACCCGAACCTGAACCGGGGATGTTTGGGTGCGAAGCACAATATCATCTTTATAGTAGAAAGTATCCTGTAAATCACGTGCTGAATGTTCTTTTGGTACGTTCAGGTAATCGAAATTATATTTTGTCCACTCAATTTCCGGACCTTCCTCAATTGTAAATCCCATACCTAAGAATATTTCTTTTAATTCGTTAATGGTTGTTGTTAAAGGATGAAGGTTTCCTGACAGATGTTTTTTCCCTGGCAGTGAAACATCGATCACTTCTTCCCGTATTTGAGCTTCCATTTCTTTTTGTTCAAGCGCTTGTTTTTGCTGAGTGATATTTTGTTCGATTTCTTCTCTGATTTCATTGGCTAATTTACCGATGATGGGTCGTTCCTCACTGGAAAGTTTTCCCATTCCTTTTAATGCAATCGTTAATGCGCCCTTTTTCCCTAAATATTTAATTCTTACATTATCAAGGGCTTTTAATTCTTCAACTTCATTGAGATCTGCTAAACAATGAT
Organism: Acetobacterium tundrae; assembly: GCF_008086615.1. Lineage (GTDB taxonomy): Bacteria > Bacillota > Clostridia > Eubacteriales > Eubacteriaceae > Acetobacterium > Acetobacterium tundrae. Next base: position 61,038 of record NZ_RXYB01000013.1, on the reverse strand, counting down.
CTCTTATTAGCTTAATTTCTAATTCCATTTATATCTCCTTTTTGTTAATATCCAAAATAAAAAAACGCCCTTATGAAAAAGGACGAAATAATTCCGCGGTACCACCTTAAATTAATACTGATTTGTATTCACTCACAATTTTAACGCAATCAACGTTAGAAATTAAACATCATTAAAGGTCTGCTTTAATCGATTTTCACTTCTAAAACTCCAGAGGGAACTTCAATAAATTCAAACATAAAATCTTTCAGCCAAGGATTTATTTCTCTGCAATGTTCGATATTTACTTACTTGCTCTTTCATCATTTTTAATCTTATTGAATTGGATAACTATATTATATCTTCTTTTACCGTCATTGTCTTTAAAAAAGAAGAATTATTCATTTATTGTAAATTTGATTCAATTATTTTGAAATATCGTACATGATAATCCCTGCAGCAGTAGCAACATTGAGAGATTCAGCTTTACCGAGAATTGGGATTTTCAATAGAACATCACAAAGATTCATTAACTCTGAAGACATTCCCCGGGATTCATTCCCCATCACAAGCGCAAAAGGCATATTTATAGGATCTCGATGCCATAATGACGTCCCATTAAGTGAAGTACCGATAAGTTGAACCTTTTCGTTTTTAAGAGCTATTGCATATTCTGTTAATGACTCAACCTGATAAATTGGCAAATGAAAGACCGAACCCATGGATCCACGAAGTACCTTTTCGTTATAGATATCAGCGGTTTTCAGGGAGGTGATGACGCAGTTTATTCCTGCAGCATCGGCTGTTCTGATAATTGTACCGACATTATAAGGATCCTGAATATCCTCAAGAAGAATATAGCTTCCATAATCAGCTTTTGGATAAGACATTTTATTAAGGGTACAGATAATGCCTTCAGGCTGTTTCATGGTTGAAATTGAATTAAAAATAGTTTCTTTAACCATAAAAACAGGAATTTCCTGTGTTGTTAGTAAGTCCAATGCATCTTTTATAAGAGCATCCTGTGTTTCTAGCCATTGTTGAGTTATAAACACTTGACGAAAATTCAAATGACTAGCAAATGCTTCTAAAAAAAGCTTCGTTCCTTCAATAAAGAAAGTATTTTCATGATCTCTAAATGATTTATTTCCAAGTTTACGCAGATATTTAAGCTGTTCATTGTTTTTAGAATTAATCTCAATGTGCATTTTTTACTTATCTTTTCGAGACAGCTTATTAATTTCATTGATTGAATGGTTCTCACTCATGACAATAAGTTTATCGCCAGTATTAATAATATCAGTTGCGAGCGGAGCAGCATTTAGTACATCAAGCGAGCGAATTGCAATGACATTCATACCATACTGTGTTCTTAAATCAAGCTGTTCCAATGTCTTACCTTCCCATGCATGCAAAATATCAATTTCGACAATGGAATGATTGGTGTCAAGTTCTAAGATATCAACAGAATCTCCAGAAAATAAATTATGCGCAACACGTTCACCCATATCACGTTCAGGAGAAAAAACTTTTTTTACTCCGAGTTTCAACAGGACTTTTTCATGCTGAGCGGTATTTGCTTTTCCATATATTTCTTTTATGCCAAGTTCTTGAGCGTTTACAATTCCCATAATACTGCTGTTAATATCTGATGTAATGGAAATAACAATGGCGTCAACATTTTTTATACCGATGGATTTTAACGCATTAATATCAGTAACATCCGCCTGAACTGCATAAGTTACCAAGTTTGCAATATTTTGAATTTTTTCTTCATCTTTATCGACAACAACAACATTACAGCCTAACTCACTAAGAGTGATGGCCAGTGCTTCACCAAAACGTCCCAAACCCAGGACCGCAAACTGTTTTTCTTTCAATATAATACTCCTTCTCTAGCCAATCATAATGTTACCTTCAGGTAATTTAATATTTCCAACATTTTCACGCGAATGTTTTTCACTTCGCGAGATTGCATAGGCGATCGTTAGTGGCCCTAATCGGCCAATAAACATGGTAAGACTAATGGCGATCTTCCCGGCACCCGATAAATTTGGGGTCAATCCCATTGTTAGACCAACGGTACCAAAAGCGGACATCACCTCAAAAACAACTGCATCAAAAGGAGCTCCGGGTTCTGTGCATAATAATACAAAAATCATAAAAAAAACAAGCCCTACTGCGATGACAAGAACAGAAAGCGAACGGCGAATAACTGGGCCAAGGATTGTTCTTTTAAATACGACAACATCTTTCTTCCCTTTAAGAACTGAACCGACCGTCATTAAAAGAACTGCAACTGTAGTTGTTTTGACACCACCTCCGGTAGAACCAGGAGATGCTCCAATAAACATGAGCAATATGGTTAAAAATATCGATGGCTCAGTCAATCCAGCGATATCGATGGTATTAGAGCCAGCGGTTCTTGGCGTAACCGATTGGAAAAAAGAAGCTAGAAATTTTCCATGTAGGGATAAATTCCCCATAGTTTTCGGATTATTGAATTCAAAAATAATAAAGAAAATAAAACCGAAGACCAATAAAAATCCAGTGGAAATGAGAACAACCTTTGAATGCATGCTCATTTTTTTAAATTTACGGACATAGATCAAATCGCTGGTAACGGCAAAACCAAGTCCCCCTAAAACAATTAAAGAGCAAATGACAATATTGAGTAAATAATTATCAGCATAACCAGTAAAGCTTTTGAAATTACCCATTAAATCAAAACCGGCGTTACAGAAAGAAGTAACCGAATGAAAAACACTGTAACCAATCCCTGTTGCAAGACCAAAATCCGGAACAAAAACTAAAGCTAAAAGCAAAGCTCCAACGGTTTGAATAATAATGGATGAGAAGAAAATATATTTGACGAATTTCACAATACCTGAAAGTGAATCCATATTTACTGATGATTGGATTAGAATCCGATCCTTAATTGTGATTCGCTTTCCTGCTAGGACAAAAAACATTGTAGCGAATGACATAAAGCCCAAACCACCGATTTCTACCAAAACACACATCACTGTTTGTCCAAAAACGCTCCAATAGGTGCCAGTATCCACAACGACTAATCCAGTCACACATACTGAAGATGTTGCAGTGAAGAGCGCATTGATAAAAGCGGTTCCTTCACCCGATCGTGAAGAAATTGGAAGCATCAATAAGCATGTTCCACATAAAATTAAAAGGGCAAATCCACAAATTAATATTTCGGTCGGTGAACGATGACCCAAAAAATACTTGAAACTCCGACGTTTCTTTTCTACCATTGTATTATCTCCAACGTATATGGTCACCAATATATATGTTCTAGAATTACAAATTTCATGCGACCATACATAATTCTAACACTATAATTTAAAAAAGCAAGAATAATCTACAATAAAAAAACTTCCCAAGTATGGAACTACATTGAGAAGTTTTATTTAGTTTTATTGGTTCAAGTTTTTCTTAGAGATATCCACTAAGTCTTTAAAAGCATCGGCATCATTCATAGCCAAATCTGCTAAGATTTTACGATCAATTTCAACACCTGCCTGCTTCAAGCCAAACATGAATTTGCTATAGCTTAAGTCATACATTCTTGTTCCAGCATTGATTCTGGTAATCCAAAGTCTTCTAAAATTTCGTTTCTTTTCTTTACGACCGACATATGAAGATCTGAGTGCTCGCATAACGGCTTCATTTGCTGATCGGTACAACTTACTTTTAGCGCCATAATAGCCTTTTGCAAGTTTAAGTATTTTTTTATGTTTTCTTTTGGCGTTAACGCCTTTTTTTATTCGCATTATTAATTCCTCCTATCTTCAAAATTATCTTTTAATCATTTTCTTTACAACCTTAGCATCACCAGGTGCTAAACCTGTTGCTTTTCTAAGATTTCTTTTTCTCTTACGGCTCTTCTTATTAAGAATATGGCTTTTCCCAGCCTTAAACCGTTTAATAACACCTGATTTTTTTATTTTAAAACGCTTTGCAGCTCCACGGTGTGTTTTCATTTTTGGCATAACTATTTCCTCCTCCCTGTACAAGGTATCTTTTATAATAAACTATATCCGAGAAATCCAAGTCTATGTAATCCAAGTCATTACAACAGATATACTCAATTAACAACTACAACTTACTTATCTTTTTTAGGGGCTAAATACATAACCATGTTTCGACCCTCAATCTTAGGTTGCTTTTCAACCACTGCGATATCGGCAACACGTACAGCAAAATCAAGCAATACGCCTTTTCCCTGTTCTGTATAAGCCATTTCGCGACCTCGAAAACGAATAGCTACTTTAACTCGGTTACCTTGTTCTAAAAATTTGATGCAATTTTTAAGTTTGACATTAATATCATGTTCTTCGACTCTAACCGACATACGAATTTCTTTAATAACCACAGCTTTTTGATTTTTTTTAGCTTCCTTTAATCGTTGAATTTCTTCATATCGAAATTTTCCGTAGTCAAGAATCTTACAAACCGGCGGTTTGGCATTTGGCGAAACTTTTACTAGATCCAAATTTTTTTCTTCGGCTAATTGTAGGGCATCTTTTGTATTCATAACTCCTAACATTTCACCTGCTTCATCAATTACACGGATTTCGCGATCACGGATCTCGTTATTAATTTCGTGTTGAACATCTTTGCTAATAGTAATATACCTCCATATATAAAAATTGCAGGTAGATACACTCCACCTGCAAAAATACTTACGAACATTGTTCATACATATTTACCTATTCCCATAAGAAATGAGGTGAGAAGTGTAATTCCTCTACTTTGTTACTTGAATATTATACGTTCGTTTTATTCTTTTGTCAATCATTTTTTTATTCTTTTAGTAAAGTTGCTAAATCAGTTATGAAAGCAAAGCACGATCATTTGCAAATTCTTCACCGCTGGCTTGGCCAAAACGTTTTAGCAGATTTTCCACCGTCAGATCTTTTTTTTCTTTACCCTTGATATCTAAAATAACTTTTCCTTCATGCATCATGATCAAACGGTTTCCATGCTCAATGGCATGACGCATATTGTGAGTAACCATCAAGGTTGTTAAGTTACCATCTTTGACAAATTGGTCGCTCAGCTTTAAAACCTTTTCGGCAGTTTTAGGATCAAGTGCAGCAGTATGTTCATCTAAAAGTAACAGTCTGGGTTTTTTTAGTGTTGCCATTAAAAGGGTTAATGCTTGTCTTTGACCACCAGACAAAAGGCCAACCTTATCACTTAAACGATCTTCCAAACCCAACTCCAAATGACTTAAGTAATTTTTGTAGATTTGTCGTTCTTTGTTACTGATACCCCAGCCTAACCCGCGAAACTTTCCACGACGGTAAGCGAGGGCTAAATTTTCTTCGATGCCCATATCGGCAACAGTGCCCTTCATTGGATCTTGAAACACCCGGCCAATAACTTCTGCCCGTTTATATTCAGGTAGTTTTGTGACATCTCTTTCACCAATCAGGATAGAGCCCTGATTGATTCCGTATACGCCAGCTACGCAATTAAGCAAGGTGGACTTTCCTGCGCCATTTCCTCCAATTACTGTTACAAAATCTCCCTCTTCTAGAGTAAGGCTGAAATTGGACAAAGCAATATTCTCATTAACAGTTCCTTCATTGAAGATTTTTGTGATTTCTTTAATTGTCAACATTTTATAGATCTCCTCCTTTTATGGATCTTTTAATGGGACGGAGATATGATTTAAACACTGGCAAAGACAATGCAATGGCAACGGTTATGGCAGTAAATAGTTTTAAATCATTGGCAGGCATACCCATCTTTAATACTAAAGCAATGATGATACGATAGGTTATGGCACCAAGCACTAGAGAAATAAGGCAATTGAGAAAGTTCCGTTTGCCAAAAATAACTTCTCCAATAATGACTGATGCCAAACCGATAACAATGGATCCAATTCCCATTTGCACATCTGCAAAACTTTGACTTTGGGCGATCAATGCTCCACAAAGTGCCACTAAACCATTGCTGATGACCAAGCCAAGCGTAATCATGTTATTGGTATTAATTCCCTGGGCACGAGCCATTTGTGAGTTATTTCCGGTAGCTCTAATAGCACAACCAATTTCTGTGCCAAAGAACCAATAAATGATGCCGCTGATAATCAATACGCTAAGAAAGGCAAACAGCATCACTGCATTAGTAGTGCTCAACCCTAAATTTTCCAAGGGCGTGTAAACAGTATTCATGCGCAGAAGCGACAGGTTAGCTTTTCCCATAATAAGCAAATTGATAGAATACAAGGAAATCATCGTTAAAATACCAGCCAGCAATGCTGGTATTTTAAGTTTCGTATGAAGAAATCCGGTTACAAAACCTGCCGCCATCCCCCCCAACAAAGCCAAGAATGTAGCCATATAGGGGCTCATGCCGTTACTTATCGACGTTGCTGCAATGGCCGCTCCCATAGCGATACTTCCCTCAACTGTCATATCGGCAATATCAAGAATTCTAAATGTAATATAAACGCCGATTGTCAGTATTGCCCATATGAGACCTAGCGAAATGGCGCCTAGTAAAATTTGTAACATTTTTTTTCCTCTTTCTGTATTAAATTATAATGAATAACTCTTATTTAGTTACATACTGTTGAAGATCCGCTGGTATAGTAATGCCTAGCTGTTCTGCTACAGCGCCATTGATTGTAAAATCAAATTTTGTTGCCGTTTCAATTGGCATAGTAGCCGGTTTAGCTTCACCTTTAATAACCTTAACAGCCATCAAGCCCGTTTGATATCCTAAATCGTAGTAATTGATACCTAATGTTGCTAATCCTCCAGATTCAACCATTGAAGATTCACCACAGATTACTGGTGTTTTAGATACAGAAGTTACGCTTTGTACCTGAGGCATAGCTGAAGCCAATACATTATCTGTTGGAATATAAATAGCATCACACTGGCCAACGATGGTTTGAGTTGCCTGCTGAACGTCGTTTGAATTGGAAATAGTTACTTCAACATATTTAAGGCCTAACGCTTCAATCGCTTTTTTTGCAATACTTGCTTGTAAGACTGAATTTACTTCGCTTGAAGTATAGATCACCCCGACAGTTTTAGCTGTTGGTACTAATTTAACCAACAAATCAATTTGTTCTTTAATGGGATTCATGTCTGATGTACCACTGACATTTCCTCCCGGAGCATCATTGGAATTAACTAATCGAGCAGATTCATAATCGGTAACAGCAGTTGCCAGAATTGGAATCTCCGTGGTTTTTCCGGCGATAGCTTGGGTAGCAGGGGTTGCAATGGCCAAAATTAAATCTTCTTTGTTGCTGACAAAACGATCACAGATCGTTGCAAGGTTACTTTGGTCTCCTTGAGCATTCTGCAAATCAATGGTAATATTATTACCATCTTTATAGCCATTATCTGCCAAAGCGGCAACAAATCCTTCCCGGGAAGAATCCAGCGCAACGTGATCCATATACTGAATAATTCCAATCTTGAAGTTTGCTGAATTTGAGCTTTTTTCACTGCTTGTACAACCTGCTCCTAATGCAACCATTGACATAGCGAGAAGAACAATTATTATTCCTTTTCCATACTTTTTCATTTCTTTCCTCCATTTTATTTAATAATATATATTCAATCAAACCTAAATCGGTTGAATTGTTTTTATTTACAAAAAAAACGTCCCTGTATAACAGGGACGAATATAATTCGCGGTACCACCTAGTTTTCAATGTTTACACATTTATCTCAGCAAGCAACTAACATCGCTTCTCCACAATAACGGTTGGAATCCGACATAGCCTACAGGGCAATTGCCATTCGGTATGCAGCTCTCAAGATGTATTCACCGTACATATCCTACTTCCTCACACCTACCGAAAGCTCTCTATAAGGATCTTCATACAGCTACTTGTTCTAGGTCATAACTTTATAATATTTTTTATTATATTTATCATCACTGTTTTTGTCAACTGTTATTATAAGAAAAAACATTTATTTGATATGCTTTGCTTGAATTATTAATCCAATGTTAATGATTTAGTTATAATCTTCTCAGTTAATTTTTTCTTCAAATCTTCCAGACTGATGAGGCTGACATCTCCACTATCACGAACCCGCAGTGCTAAATCACCGCCTGCAGCTTCCTTATCGCCTACAACCAGCATATAAGGTGTTTTTTGCATTTGTGCATCACGTATTCTGTAACCTAATTTTTCATCACGCGTATCAACTGATGTTCGAATACCAATGGCAGAAAGTTCACCAGCGACATTTTTTGCAAAATCATGATGGACATCAGCAACCGGAATAATCATTACCTGAACAGGGGCTAACCAAACAGGGAATTTACCTGCAAAGTGTTCAATGATAATACCAAAGAATCGTTCAATACTGCCAAATATTGTGCGGTGAATAATAACGGGTCGATGTTTTTCACCATCAGGTCCAATATAATTAAGATCAAAGAGTTCCGGCATTTGAAAATCTAGTTGGATGGTTCCACATTGCCAGGTACGTCCCAAACTATCTTCCAAATGAAAGTCAATTTTAGGACCGTAAAAAGCGCCATCGCCAGGATTAATGCGATAATCAATTCCTTTTTTCTCTAAAGCTTTTCTTAATGCTTCAGTTGCAGTTTCCCATACTTCATCAGATCCAATGGAATTTTCAGGTTTCGTTGATAACTCAACTTTGTAGCTAAATCCGAATATTTTATAAATATCATCAGCCAAATCAATGACATTAATAACTTCTTCCTCAATTTGATCCGGGGTCATAAAGATATGGGCATCATCCTGGGTGAACGCACGAACCCGCATCAGTCCATGAAGAGCACCATGAAGTTCATGTCGATGAACCAGACCCAGTTCTCCCATTTTTAATGGCAAATCGCGATAAGAATGACCTTTCGTTTTATAAACCAACATTCCGCCGGGACAGTTCATCGGTTTAATCGCATATTCACTCTCATCAATTTCAGTGAAATACATATTTTCCTTGTAGTGATCCCAATGTCCGGAGCGTTTCCAAAGATCGGAATTAAGAATCGTTGGGGTTTTTATTTCCTGATAGCCCCTGCGCTGATGTTCTTGTCGCCAGAAATTTTCCAATTCATTCCGAACAATCACACCTTTAGGGTGGAAGAACGGGAAACCGGGACCTTCTTCATGCAGTGAAAAGAGATCAAGTTCTTTTCCCAATTTACGGTGATCGCGCTTTTTAGCTTCCTCTAATAAGGTTAAATACTCTTCCAATTGGCTTTTCTTAGGAAAAGCAATCCCGTAGATTCGTTGAAGCATTTTATTCTTTTCATCTCCATGCCAATATGCACCGGCAAGGCTTAAAAGTTTAATAGCTTTGATCGGACTTAAATTTTGAATATGAGGTCCGGCACAAAGATCAGAAAATTCTCCTTGTGAATAAAAACTGATAATAGCATCTTCAGGAAGGTTTTCAATCAATTCAGCTTTGTATGTCTCACCTTCTTTATTTACCTTGGCAAGCGCTTCATCACGGCTGAGCTCATAGCGATTGAGTGCCAAACCTTCTTTGACAATTTTCCCCATTTCCTTTTCAATTTTTTCCATTATTTCAGGTGTGATGATAACATCAATATCGATATCATAATAGAAGCCATTGTCGATAGCCGGCCCAATGGCAAGCTTTACCTGAGGATAAAGACGCTTAATGGCTTGGGCAAGCAAATGGGAGCCAGTATGCCAAAATGCATGTTTACCACCTTCATCTTCAAATTTCAACAAATTTAATGTGGAATCTTCGGTGATCGATTGGCGAACATCCACTAATTTCCCATTAAGTTCTCCTGCAAGGGTATTTTTTGCAAGACCTGTGCTAATGTCATTGGCAACTTCAAGTACGGTAATTCCGGGTTCATAAGTCTTTATGGATCCATCTTTTAATGTAATAGCAATCATTTCTATCTCCTTTTTGATTCTGTTCTTAAATAAAAAAAGACCCTTTGTAAAAACAAAGGGACGCATGTACGTGGTTCCACCCAATTTGATCCATAGCTATGAATCCACTTAAGTTCTGGATAACGGTCAGCTCCGAAAAACCCTACTATTTTCAGGTCTTAACTCCAAGGTGGTTTTCAATCATCTTTTGTCTAAGCAATCACAGCCAAGTTGCCTACTCTCTGAAACAATAATATAATTTACTCGTCCTTATCAACATCTTTTATTATTTAATATTTTTAATTATATCCTTTCTGAAAAAAAGAATCAATACTTTTAAGAAAATTATTCCATTAACTGATAGGTTTTTTCTTTAAAAATAATCAGACGATCCGAATTATTTTCAGAAATGGCAATTCCGGTTAAATGATGAATAAACTCACTAGAAAAACGTTGGAATTTTACTTTAGCAAAGATTTTTTTTGCAGGTAAATTGATATATTCCGGTAAATAGCGGGCAATGTTAGCCGGGCTTTTTAAAAAATCAAAAAGCCATTCTTTTTCGGGTGCGGTATCCTTCATATATTCCGGAATTTTCATTGTTCCCAAGTTAAGAAAATCAAACTTAACCCATTCAGCTAATTGCTCCCCTAAGTCACAAATCTTAAAAAATTCCAGGAGTATTTCAAAAAGCTGATCTCTGGATTTTCCAGCGTCATAATAACCATGAGTTGTCCAAAAATATGAAAAGCTTTCAAAGAAATCAAAGCTTGACTTGAAAAGTTTCTTCTTTAAAATATAGCTCATGGTTCTTTTAAAAGAACCACTGTTGAAATAACGATCAACTAACATTTCAATATCTCGGAGACGATAAATTTCGTCGCAGCTGATGTACTTATTGGAAATAATTTCATAAGGTGGAAATTTGGTATACTTATATTCATGAATTTGTTCCTCAAAACGGATTCGGGTCCCTTTTAAACACTTGAGAAATCCAAGCTGAAGCATGTCCGGTTCTAGTGCAATAATGCGATTAAAGGAAGTTTTGAAAATATCATAGGTTTCAAAGGGCAAACCCGCAATAAGATCCAAATGAATATGAATATTTTTATTCGCCAATAGTTTTTGAACATTTTCTTCTGTTTTTGTTAAACTAATTTTTCGGCCAATGGCTTCTAAGGTTGTAGAATCAGTACTTTGAACGCCAATTTCGAATTGTATTAACCCGGGAGATGCTTCTTTTAGAATTCGAACCATTTCATCATCAATAAGATCTCCCGTCATTTCAAAATGAAAATTCGTCTTTCCGCCACGAAAAATCAAATGCCTGAAAATTGCTTTTGCCCGTTTCATATCACAATTAAAGGTGCGATCCACAAGTTTAACCTGTTTCACACTTGCGTTAATAAAAAAATCAATTTCTTTGAAAACTCGTTTCAAAGAAAGCATCTCCACACCATGAATGGTTGATGACAGACAATAAGAACAGGAAAATGGACAGCCACGCATCGTTTCATAATAGATGATTTTGTTTTCAAGTTTAGGCAAATCCTCCTGAGCATAGGGAAAGGACAAACGATCTAATAAAATCGGTTTTTCGTCTAAATTTGTATTAATTCCCCCAAGCTGGTTTCTAAAGCAAAGTCCGGGTATTTGATGAAATATATTTTCAGTGTCTTCCGCTTCAAGAAGCTTTCCAAGTTTGGTTTCTCCTTCTCCCTGAATAATCAAATCAACAAAACAATAATCGCTTAAAAGGACTTGTGAGTCAAAGCTAACCTCGGGCCCTCCCAATAATATTTTCGAATGTGGCCGCGCTTTTTTTACGATCTCCGCCAGTTTAAGAATCAATTCCATATTCCAGATATAACATGAAAAACCGTAGATTTTGGACTCTGTAGCTAATAAATGCTGAACAATACGATGCAAAGAATCGTTGATGGAAAGCTCAATAATTTTCACATCGAATTGAGTAAGCTGAGCTTTTAAAGAGCGCACGGCCAGATTTGTATGAATATATTTTGCATTTATAGCAACAAGGACAAGATCTTTCACGGTAACCTCCAAGGGTAGTTTGTTTAAACGTTGAATCTAAAGAAGGTGACATCTCCATCTTTCATAATATAATCTTTTCCTTCAATTCGGGTGATGCCTGTTTCTTTGGCTTTTACATCAGAACCTGCCGCTATCAATTGATCATAGCTGGTGATTTCTGCACGGATAAAACCACGTTCAATATCACTGTGGATTTTTCCAGCTGCCTGAGGGGCCTTGGTTCCTTCGGTGACTGTCCAGGCTCGACACTCATCAGGACCGGCGGTTAAAAAGGTAACCAGACCCAAAAGCTTATAGCCTGCCTGAATGACCTGATCAAGGCCAGAGGACTCTAAACCAAGTTCGGCCAAAAATTCAGCTTTTTCTTCATCATCAAACTGAGCAATTTCCTCCTCGATTTTAGCTGAAATCTTAATAATTTCCTTATGCTCACCGGAATAATTTTCCGATATCGTTGCTTTTAGTCGTTTGACCATTTCATTATCTTCAAGCAAATCATCTTCAGAAACATTGGCAATGTAGAGAACCGGTTTGGTTGAAATAAGTTGAAGGGTCTGAATAAATTCCCACTCGTCGGGAGCAAAATTACTTTCATTGGGCATTTTACCCCCTTCAAGAATTTCTCTCAGACGCAATGCGATTTCTACATTTGCTTTTTCCTGCGCATTTGTTTTCGCGAGCTTTTTATTTTTATCAATACGTCGGTCCAGAATTTCAATATCTGCAAATATCAGTTCAAGATTAATAGTTTCTAGATCATCAATAGGATCAATTTTACCTTCAACATGAACCACATTATCGTCTTCAAAACAACGGACAACATGGGCAATTGCATCGACTTCACGAATATGGGATAAGAATTTATTACCTAGTCCTTCCCCTTTACTGGCTCCTTTTACAAGACCTGCAATATCCACAAATTCAATGGTGGTTGGAACGACTTTTCTTGAGTCATACATTTTTTCTAATACAGTTAATCGCGGATCAGGAACAGTAACAACTCCAATATTGGGATCGATGGTGCAAAACGGATAATTAGCTGATTCAGCTCCGGCCTTTGTTAGTGCATTAAAAATGGTGCTTTTTCCAACGTTGGGTAAACCAACAATTCCTATTTTCATAAATTATCTCCTTAAAATAAAGTTATTATTTAATACTGGTGGTTGACAAGCCTGCCACTGAGTTTGCAGTCAGCAAAGAAATACTAAGACTAAGCCCTGCTGACAGGACCTCCATTCCGATAACCGGAATGGCCGTTTTTCGATATGATATCCCATAAACCACGCTCAGACCAATGATGGTGATAAATATCTGCCAAATATTAAAGATGCTAAAAATGCTACCTAAAAATATAAACATATTTCGGATATCTGATATGGAGGCGCCAATAACCTTCATAATTCCGATTTCTTTGGTACGTTCATAAATAGACATGGTCATGGTGTTGACAATACCAATGCAAGCGACAAGGAGTGAGACTCCACCAATTCCACCTAATAGGATTTGAAACATCTAAAAAACACTTCCCATTGAATCCAAAATCTGTTGATGAAAAATACGGTAAAATTCAAATCTTCAATTTCGGCTGTTACTGTATTGACTACAGATGAGTCTTCAACCGTAACTAATGCTTCAGAATAGCCTTTCTTTTTAACATTGGCTTTTACTCTTGTTTGTCACTCATTTAGTTCAGTTACCAAGTTATAATCAGCGATAATAGAATGATCTTCCGATCCAACGGTTGCTTCAAAAACACCGGTAACCTTTACTTTTTCGGTACGGGTTTCATCCTCCCCGTCAGCATTCGTTTTCGTAATCACTATGCTGATAAACTTGGATGGTAGTCACAGTTCCGATGACAACACCAATTATTGTCAAAATGGTTCGAAACTTTATGCGCCAAAGATTCTCCCACTAGAACGTTTAAAAAGGTGGATTTTCCCGATCCAGAAGGACCAAGAAGCGCCACCATTTCACCTTGTTCAATGCTTAGGTTAATTCCTTTGAGTATACTTATACTATTTTTACCGAGTTTGAAATCTTTATGTAAGTCTTTGACTGTAATAAAAATTGAGCTCACCCCTTTCAAATTATAAAAACTAATTATCTGGTGATGGCGCTGCTTTCCCAGAGTTTTTCTAAATTATAAAACCCACGTTCATCAGCATGGAAAATATGAACAATAACATCATAGTAATCTAAAAGAATCCAACGACCTTCGCGCTGTCCTTCAATGCCTTTAGGAAATATATCCATTTTTTTTGTTTCATATTCAATATTGTCAGCAATGGCCTTTACTTGTCGTTCAGAGTTTCCGCTGGCAATCACAAAATAATTTGCGATCGACGACATTTCCGTGATATTGATGATTTCAATATCAAAACCATTTTTATCTTCAATCCAACCTTTAATTTTTTCAACAAATTCTTCCGGAATAATAATAATCACTCACTTTCAATTTTATTTTTTTTAATTTCTTTAATAATTAAATCATTTCGTGCACAAATGGTGCTTTTATGAATAAGTGAACCCATTTGTGCTACATGACAGATGCTGTTTGTCATAGCTTGCATAGTCGCTTTATCTAAATTAAGAAGTGCCGTCTTTCGAATCGCTTCAACACCAGGGTAGGTTCGACCTTTTTCGATAAAATCCGCCAGATAGATAATTTTATCGAGCGTTGTCATGTCTTTGCGACCAGTCGTATGGTAACAAATGGCATCTTGAATCTCTTTGTCTACAATACCGTAAAGATCCTTTGCAACGGCAGCACCGACAGGGCCATGAAGTAATTGAGGATCATTATGGCTTACCGTGTCTATTTTAATATGATGATTTTCTGCATAATACAATAATTCATCATTTGAAAAATATTTAGCACAATCATGCAGTAACGCTGCAAGAGAAGCTTTCTCCACATCGCCTCCATATTTTAAAGCTAGATATTTTGCGGCTTCAACCACATTTCTAGTATGTAGAAATCGTTTATTAGTTAGCTTGTTTTTTAAATCTGATTCAATTTCATTCCAGTTCATTTTTTACTCTCAGTTCGTGATTTTGTTAAGTATAACTGATGCACGTAGATATGCTTTTCTACAGTCTCAGGTAATAAATATCGAATGGAGTACCCATTTCTGATTCGGGAACGAATGTCTGAAGATGCGATGGCCATTTCGGTGGTGCATAATTTAAAAATTGATGCTCCATAAATTTCTCGAAGTTCTTTGATTCGGATATCGAGATTCTCATGACTGTAACCGGGTCGAAATGTTGTAATAAAGATTACTGCCTTCAAGAGTTCGGAAGCTCCCTTCCAAAGTGTGATTTCAAACATCAAATCAGCTCCTGCGATAAAATAAAGGTCACTGTCAGGATAAATTTCTTTTATTTTATTTACGGTATCAATCGTGTAGGTAAGCCCATTTTGATCAATTTCATAGGTCATTGTTTCAAAATAAGGATTGCTTGCAATAGCCAGTTCAACCATTTTAAGACGATCTCCCTTGGAAATTTCATCTTGAGACAGTTTAAAAGGATTATTCCCTGTAGGAATAAACAAAACCTTATCCAATTTATATTGATCTCTAGCCGATTCTGCAAGAAGCAGATGTCCAGTATGTATGGGATTAAAAGTTCCTCCCAGAAGTCCGATTTTTTCCTTCATCTCAAACCTTTACTTTTTAATCATTAAACTTTTTTGGAGTCCCCATTGTTTTTTTCTTAAAACGTTTTATTTTTTTCTGGTTTTTCGAGGGGACTTCAATTTTTGTTTTTAGCAAGTTCTTTTTATACAAAATGAACTTATTGCCTATTGTACATACAATGTCCGATTTTGTAGCCATTGCCAATTCTTTGGCAACATTGTCGACTTCTTCAAGTGAATTGTTTTGTACTTTTCCCTTGACCAGTTCCCGGGCAACGATAGCGTCTCGGGTTTGAATGATCACTTGAGGGGTTATCCCATCCTTGCCAATAAAAATAATATCGGGAATATCAATGGCAAGTTTTTTTAAATAACTTCTTTGTTTACTCGTTAACATTTTTTCTCTACTTTCTACGATGTTATTATAACATAAAATAAGTGGTGAAATCTATTTATAATACTCAAATTCAATCTCATCTATTCGGACCGTATCGTCATCTTTAATGTTCATCTTTTCTAGCTCTTCAAAGACTCCCTTATCCTTTAAAACGCGTTGGAAAAAGCCAATGGAATCCAAATCTTCAAAATTGACAGAATTAATCAGACGTTCGAAAAATTCACCTTCAACAACAAATGCATTATCAACCTTTTTGACGGTAAATTGTTTTTCTTTAAACTCTGGTGTGTAAATTGTTTCCTCTTCGGGTTCAAAATCAAAGATCGGCTCGACCTCACCAATTTCATCAAGCAGTTGAATGGTTCGGCTTAGAAGTTCATTAAGGCCCTGACCGGTAACAGCTGAAATGATAAAAGCCTCATAGCCCAAGTCTTCAAGTTCACCTTTTAATGTATACAGTTCTGATTGATCAGAGATCAGGTCAACCTTGTTTAAGGCAACAATTTGTACCCGTTGAGCTAACTTTGCATTATATTTTTCCAACTCATAGTTGATCTTTTTAAAATCATCCAATGGCTCCCGACCTTCACTTCCAGATGCATCCAAAAGGTGAATTAGAAGCTTTGTTCGCTCCACATGTCTGAGAAATTGATCGCCAAGACCTGTTCCTTCATGAGCTCCTTCAATCAAACCAGGAATATCAGCAATGACGAAAGGATCAAAATTACGCCATTCAACCACACCTAAATTAGGTATAATAGTAGTAAAATGATAATTCGCAATCTTTGGTTTTGCTTTCGTGATGACGGATAATAAAGTAGATTTCCCAACATTTGGGAATCCAATGAGTCCCACATCCGCCAGAAGTTTTAGTTCAAGAATAATCGTGCGTTCTTGACCTCTTACGCCACCCTGTGCAAAGCGAGGTGCTTGTCTTGTAGCCGTTGCGAAGTTCATGTTTCCACGTCCCCCTCGGCCTCCATCAACAATTTGATACTTCTGCCCATTTTCAGATAAATCGCAAATTACTCGTCCAGTTTCTTTATCTTTCACAAGAGTTCCTACAGGTACTTTAATGATTAAATCTTCACCGCTTTTTCCAGATGATTGGCCACTGGTTCCATTTTCCCCGTTTTCTGCTTTGTGTTTTCTTTTATATTTGAATTCTACTAAGGTCCGAAGGCCATTATCTGCCATTAAGATAATACTGCCCCCGTGACCGCCGTGGCCACCATCAGGTCCGCCCATGGGAACATATTTTTCTCTTCGGAAACTTACGCCTCCATGTCCCCCACTGCCAGCTACTAGAATTATTTCTGCTTTATCAACAAACATTGCTACCTCGCTTTTATTTTGGTACTTACCCAAACAACAAAAAATAAAACCTCTTATCTGTCAAAAACGAGCATAAGAGGTTTTATAGATGTATTATTTTGTAACTGGAAAACTAGATTGCTTCCCGAGGATAAATACTTACTTGTTTTTTATCTCTGCCTTTTCTTTCAAAACGCACAATACCATCTTCTAATGCGAATAATGTATCATCTCCGCCTTTTCCAACATTGGTACCTGGGTGAATTTTTGTTCCTCTTTGACGAACAAGAATATTACCTGCAAGAACGAATTGACCGTCTCCTCTTTTTACTCCAAGACGCTTGGCTTCACTGTCACGACCATTTCTTGAACTACCAACCCCTTTTTTATGGGCAAATAGTTGAAGGTTCATTTTAATCATTATGTTCACCTCCTATTTATATACTTCTTCAAACTGAATATAATCTCCATAAGCTTCCTTTATCCCCCGGATTCCCAAGAGTAAAGTTGAGATTAGTGTCTCTGTTTTCATTTTCGTTTTTTCATCTGTTATTTTCGGAATGGTAAAACGAACATATCCTTCTTCCACCATTTCTGAAAGATCTTTTCGACCAACGATTTCTGTAAGCCCATTGAGGATGCTGATGGTCAAAACCGAAACAGCAGCACAAACAATATCTTCACCTTGATCAGCAAAGCCCGAATGTCCAGATACAATTACTTCATCTACTTCATTATTTTTACCATTAATATTTACTGAAATCATAAAATAGCCTAAGCTTGAATGCTCGTGATTTTAACTCTCATGAATGGCTGACGATGACCTTGTTTTTTACGATAATCTTTTTTAGATTTATACTTGTAAATAATAATTTTTGGCCCTTTAGCAACCTCGAGAATTTCAGCTTTAACAAGGGCATTTTCGACCATTGGAGTTCCAACGACCATTTTCCCATCTTTGTTTACAGCTAAAACTTCAGTAAAAGAAATCTCTTTTACATTTTCTTCTTTGAAATTGATTTTTTCAATTTCGATAACATCATTTTCTTGAACGCGGTATTGTTTACCACCTGTTTTAATGATTGCATACATAATTTTCACACCTCCTCATACCAGACTCGCCACAAAAGGTGCTTTCGACTTAAACCTTGTGTGTGCGGCTACATAACTTTATAAATATTAACACGGGAAGCCAATAAAGTCAACTAGAATTATTTTTTTAATATTTCTGACGATCGACCAAAACCTTTTGCATAGTATGATACTTATTTATATTTTTGATTGGAAAAAGAAATGAAATCGTTTATAATATAAATTAAAAGATATTACTGGAGGTAATAATGATCGCGCAAAATCGCAACCATAGAATGAAAGTTATCGTCGGTACAATGCTCATTATTGTTGCATTATGTTGTATTAGTTATTTTCTCTACCCTATTATTACACAAAATTTGGAAAAAAACAAAATTATTACAGTAGCTCAAGCCAGCGAAACGAATCAGAATGATCGCATTGATTTTAATGGGCTGTTGGCTATTAATTCCCAAACTATTGGTTGGATTCAAATTGATGGAACGCCATTGGAGTACCCTGTAGTTCAAACGGATAATAACGATTACTATCTCCATCATAATTTTTCGAATGAAGACTCCATTGAAGGAACAATTTTTCTTGATTGCGTCTGCAACACTGAATTCACTCGGAATAATGTGCTTTATGGTCATTATATGACAAATGAATCCATGTTTGGCAGCTTGTGGCGCTATCAGGAACAGTCATATTTTACAGAACATCCGATTGTTAAGTTTGATCGTCCTGGAGACCCGGGTGATTGGGAAATATTCTCAGCATATATTACCGATGCTGATTATGATTATCGACAGCCAGAGTTCAATAATGATACTGAGTTTTTAAATTACATGAATCGATTAAAATCACTTTCACTTTATGATACTGGAGTGGTTGTTACTCCTACCGATGAGGTTCTCACACTATCTACCTGTATATATACATTTGATAATGCCCGGTTTGTGGTGAATGCCAGAAAAATTAAATAATATATTTTAATGTAAAAATGTCCTAATTACTGCTTTAATTGTGTAAGCAGTAATTTGGGACATTTTTTTGTATTGGTTATCCTAACAGGAATAGGTCTTATAGGTCTTATATGTTTTAGCATTAAACCAAAGTTTTAATTCAATCAAAAAAGATTGCGGTGAATCGCTGCAGTGAATGAGATTTTCACAACATCTGTTTTCACGATTAGCAACTTCCATTGAATCAATACCATAATCTCCACGGATGGTTCCCTTTGGTGATAAAGAAGGGTCGGTTGCACCAGTCAGAGCTCTTGCATTGTCAATGGCTTTTTCCCCATCTTGACTAAGAATTATTGGCATCATATTTTTGCCAACAAAATCGGCTATTACCATTTGTCTAAACGATTCTCCGAATTTGTCAACAACATGAGCATAATGTGTAAGGATTAATTCCTGATCTACCAGTTTAAAACCAACCATTTCAATTTGAAATTCTTCGTCAATAAAACGTTGGATGATTGTTTCAATCAACTCTGATTCTAAGGCATCAGGTTTCATAATAATTAAAGCATGAGATTTCATAAATTATATCCTTTCATTGGTAAGAAAATACAAGCAAAACAGCTCTCAATACTTACTTATTTCGTACAAATTGGAAAACATAAGTATTCAAAAGCCTTCTATCGTTATAATTTCAATCCAATTTTTTTAGGAGAGTCAACTAACGCAAAAAATGCTGAAGCTGATCCCACATTTTACTGCAGAATCAGCTTCAGTGTTCAATCTCAGATGTCATTTCTTTCGGACTCACCCCTTTCGATTTATCAAAAACCTTCTTTTCACTTTTCCAATGCAAACATCACTCTTAACTCCTTGGGTCTTCCTACTTTTTGTGAATCAGAGAATTTACACCTATTCGAACATTTTTTAAGATAATCCAGAAAGTCATTCTTTTGATTCGCAGAAACTGTTTTTCCAAACCCAGGTATTGGTTTTCTTCTAAAATTGGGAACTTATTTCGTTGATTCTGAAAATGGATTCTTTCGAATCAAAAAAATTGTTTTTCTAAATCCAGTCATTAGTCTTTATTAGAAACTGATTTCTCTAATTCTAGGAAGTTATTCTTTTAAATCTCTAAAACTGTTTTTTTATATTCAGGTATTGGTTTTCTTCAAAATATAGGAACTTGTTTCTTTAATTCCAAGAACTCACTTCACCGATTCCAAGAACTTATTCTTCTAGATTCAAGAACTTGCTCTCATGATTCAGAGGAACTGATCTTGCGACCATATTCTTTGAATCGCTTTCTCCTTTATTCATTCAATTCAGGTATTTCTTAAAATTTCACGAATTTCAGAAAAGATCTGTTCTTTGTTCAAATCTTTTCCCCGCTGGTTAGATAATCATCAGCTTATCATGAGGACTATCATCTAGTTAAGAGGCTATTTACTTTTCAATGATCGAGATCATTCAATTCAGAAAAAGATAGAGTTGATCTTTGATTTAAAACAATTATAACATCATTTTCATAGAAGTAAATAGATAATATGTAAACGGTTGTAACACTTTTGTAAAAGTTAAAAATCAGCTTTAAGAAGCAATTTATGGCGATGACATTCGATGGTTGGATCAATGATAAAAATTGCTCTGTTTAGGTTATTGATGCTCTCCAAAATGAGTTCGGGTTTAACACATTGTTGTTCAATATAAACTAAGGTCATCTTCACATTGATTAAATCATTTTTAATATCTTCCTGACAAACGGAAATGGATTCAATAAAAGGACGAATATCTTTTTCAACCATCTTTCCTTTTTTATTTCTTTTTTGTATATTAATTACAGGAAGCTCAAGATAAGACTCAATGATTTGATTTGTGCGTTCAAAATTTATTTCAGGAACAAGTTTGACTTTTAAACTATAATAACTTTTTTCAAGCAATGAAGAAAGCGATGGCGTTCCTTCATCGCAAACTTTTGCACTAATAATTTCCAGACCATTTGGTAAAACCGCATTCATTCGTGTCATAAAGTCATTGCAGTCCAATTCACCGGACACAATGACTTCTCCGTATTCCCAGTCGCTGGTTAATCCTACCGACATGGCCAATGCAAATGACATTTTAGGGTGAGGGTTGAAACCATGAGAATATTCGATATTTATATTTGCCCGGCGAAAAGCTCGCTGAAATAAGCGTTGTTGATCCAAATGTGATAAAAAACGCAAAGCTGTGGATCGTTTGAATCGATATTGTATTTTAGACATGACATTGCCATCCTTCTTTAAATTCCATAATTCCGCAATTTGAACAATTTTCCGGACAATACGGAGTAGTTAAAGCTTCCTGTGCTTTGATTGCTTCCGCTTTTAGAAATGATTTTTTCACTCCTGTATCGATAAAATCCCAAGGGAGTATCTCATCGTAGCCGCGATTCCTAAGCGCATAAAAATCAGGGTCGATGCCAGTCTCGGCAAAAGCTTCTGTCCATTTTTCTATATCAAAATATTCTCCCCAACCATCAAATCTGCAGCCTTTTTCATGTGCCCTTTTCAGGACCTTTCCTAACCGTCGGTCCCCTCTGGCAAAAACAGCTTCTAAAAAACTAACTCCGCTGTCATGCCAGCTATATGAAATCTTTCGATCTTTAATTGCCGCTTTGAGATAACGTTGTTTGTTCTTAAATTCTTCTCGAGTGTTTTGTCCCATCCATTGAAAAGGAGTAAAAGCTTTGGGTACAAAAGAGGACGCACTTAAAACTACTTTAAGACTTTTATTTCGTAGTTCTTTATCAATTTGCATATACTCATCAACAGTTTTTTGGCCTAAATCCGCAATTCCCTCAATATCTTCATAGGTTTCACCAGGTAAACCGATCATAAAATAGAGTTTCACATGTCCCCATCCTTTTTCAAAGGCTGTTCGCACTGTATCGAGAAGATTTTCTTCGGTAACTCCTTTATTGATGACGTCTCGCATACGTTGAGTTCCCGCCTCTGGCGCCAGGGTAAGTCCTGCTTTTCTTACTTTTTGTATTTCCTCCAGCATATCGATGCTCAGGGAATCAATTCGAAGGGATGGCAGGGAAATACTGACTTTCTGATCCTCATATTCTTCAACCAGGTTTTTAATCAGTGTTTCTATTTTGCTGTAGTCACCAGTACTTAATGATGAAAGAGAGATTTCATCATATCCGGTGGCTTCAATTAAAGCTCTTATTTTACTTTGAATGGTTGGAACCGTTTTTTCCCGTGTTGGTCGATAAATCATTCCCGCTTGACAAAAACGACAGCCTCGGCCACAGCCTCTGAATATCTCAAAGCTGACTCGATCATGAACCGTTTCAGTAAAGGACACGACGATTTTTTCGGGAAAATAGGAAGAGTCCAAATCATCGATGAACTGTTTACGAACTATTGTTGGCGCTTCATCAACAATCGGCAAAAATGATACGATAACGCCAGTCGCTTCATCATAGCTGACATTATATAAGGATGGGACATAAACGCCTTCAATTCCTGCCACTGTTTTTAAGAAGTCCATCCGTTTTCCACTTGTTTTTTTCCATTGACGGTAAGCTTCCATGATTTTTAAAATGACTTCCTCTCCTTCGCCAATGACAAAAAAATCAATGAAATCAGCCAAGGGTTCTGGGTTATAGGCACAGGGACCTCCTGCAATAACAAAGGGATCCCCTTCTTTTCTGTCTGCTGCTGCAAGGACGATATGACCCAACTTTAGCATATTCAAGATATTGCTGAAGCTCATTTCATACTGAAGGGTAAATCCAACGAAATCATATTCATTCAGAGGCATCATCGATTCCAGACCATATAATGTCAAATCATTGTTTATTAACTGTTCTTCCATATCTACCCAGGGGGCGAAGACTCGTTCACACCAAATGTCTTTTTCCTCATTAAGAAGTCCGTATAGAATTTTCATCCCTAAATGGGACATTCCCACCTCGTAAGTATCGGGAAAAGCAAAGGCAAAACGAATCATATCCGCATTTGGGGTTTTATGAACTGAATTAACCTCATTTCCAAGATAAGTGATTGGTTTTGTCACAAGGGGCAAGATATTTTTTTCAATATAATTATTCATTCAAATCCTCATATATTATTTATTTTTAAATTAGACGTTCCAAATGAGGTCAGTCTTAGTATTTATGATACTTTTTTTGTATTCTCGTCATCAGTTTTAAAGATCCCTGTATGCACCTGACGTTTTTTTATTGTGAGATAATAATAGATTACTTTTATTGATTAATAAAAAACAGCCCGGCCATACAGAGAATAATTCCTATCAATTGACTCATTGTGATCACTTCTTTATAAAATAAAATTCCAATGGGAACAAGTAGGACCGCCAATGCAATGTTGGCAACAACAGAACAGATACTGACATTCCAGCCAACACGGTAGGCCGTGATATATCCGAATTCCAGGGCGACTACAGAAATACCGAGGATAACACTGGACCAATTTATTTTTTCCAATGCATCAGTGAAGTTTTCATCCAGTCCAGTGACGAACAATAAAATAAGTGTCACCAGAGCCGACACAAGATAGGTTACTAATAATGATAAAAACGGATTCACCGTTTCAGGTATTGATTTTGCACAGATATTATAAAAAACGTTGGCGGCAACAATCAGGAAAACTGGTAAGTAAAATGTCAATTCTTTCAATGCTCGAAATCCCCTTAATTTATAATTTTCTGCTCATTGTTTTGATCAATGCTAAACCCATATACAAAATCTCGTTTTAGATCTTGTATATTATCATAAGGTTGCTCAATGTGTAACAGGCGTTTAACGATAATCTTTTCCTGACTATCTAAATTCAGATCATCGATGTAGAAGTCATGATGACTAAAAGTCATTTCCTGTGAAGATAAGGCCAAACGCATAAAAACATCCCCCATTCCCCAGAAATCTGGGTTGAAACGGCAAGATAAGATTGACAAATCTCTGGCGGAACCAAAATCGACTAAAGAAATTTTATTGTTTTTCCATAAAATATTTGAAGCCTTGATATCACGATGACTTATTTTTAAGGAATACAAATATTCCATCACGTCAATGAGTTGTTTTATGATTAAGAATATTTCTTTTTTTGAAAATGGGTACCCCTGGTTTAATAAGTCTTCTAAACTATCACCCGACATTCTTTCCATTATCAGACCATAGATACCATCGGTGTCTATCACTCGAATCAGTTTTGGAATAGCCGGATGATTGATGGATTTGAGGTATTTCCCTTCAAGCACTAGCTTGCGCTTGAAGCGTTTTACATCGTTTGAATTAAATATTTTAAAAACAAAAAATTTGTCGTATTGCGAGATTAAATAACAGCTGCCAAATCGTCCTGAGCCTAGAGCATCAGATAATCGATAATCAAAGAGAGAAAGCGCCCCCTTTATAGTGGAGGACACCTCTACCATTCAATTTCATCCACAGCCATCGGATTTTCATTTAAATAGCTTTCTAGTACTTTGCCATTTTTCATGATGATTACCTTGTCAGCCATGGGCGTAATGGCTTGGTTATGTGTAATTAAGATCACTGTCATTTTTTCTTTCCGGCAGGTTTCCTGGAGAAGCTTTAAGATATTTTTACCTGTGTTATAATCCAGGGCGCCCGTTGGCTCATCGCAGAGAAGTAATTTTGGACGTTTGGCTAATGCTCTTGCGATAGCGACACGCTGCTGCTCGCCGCCGGAAAGCTGAGACGGGAAATTTCCTAACCGATCTTCAAGCCCGACACTTTTTAGAACTGTTTCTGCATCCATCGGATCATGACAAATTTGAGTTGCCAGTTCGACATTCTCAACAGCTGTTAAATTTTGTACTAAATTATAAAATTGAAAAACAAATCCCGTGTCATAACGCCGATAAGTGGCCAGTTCCCGACGCGTAAGGGTAGCAACATCTTTATCCCCCACCCAAACCTGACCTTCATCACAGCCATCCATTCCACCTAGAATATTAAGCACTGTTGTTTTCCCGGCACCGCTGGGTCCAACTACAACAGCAAATTGTCCTTCTTCAATTGAGAAAGAGATGCCGTTAGCAGCATTAATAGTTACTTCTCCCATATGATAACGCTTATACACGTCTTTAAATTCAATAAAATGTTTCATAATATTAGTTTTACCTTATTCCTTTTAGTTCTTGCTTTGTGCATTTGATATAGTCTGTTATTACAGAAAATTATAAAAATTTGTCAATCGTTCTATAATATACATTTTATAATAACTCTATTTAGTATAGCTTTATAAAATTCATCCGTCAAGGCAAACCCTTGCTTCCATTTGTGTTAAAAATAGTGTATTAAAAAAGAAAGGTTTCCCTTTCTTTTTTAATCCGCCAACTATCAATTGTAAATTTAAGCTAAATAAATTTTCATTATTATATTTTAGCAATCAACTGGTACTATCACCTGCTTCATTTTTTCACTTTTTATTTTCAAAATACGATTGAGAATCAAGGCGATTCCTGCAAAAATCATAATTGCAACAAAATTCGTGCTGTAATTTCCACCGGATTTTTCCAAAAGGGTACTTGAAATCAATGGACCAAGCATCGCTGCTGGTATCAGTGAAAAATTTGTAATACTAAAATTAAGAGGGTAATTTTTCGAGCCGAAATTTGAATTAATCACCGCTGATGCCAGTGCTGGTGCTCCACCATAACAAACGCCAACAGATAAAAGGCCAATAAAGATAAAGATAACATTTTGGAAGGTTGATCCAATTAATAAAGAAAGACCGGCAATCATTAAAAGGATATTATTGATCAACATGGATTTGTTGCGACCCATCTTATCAAATATAGTTCCAAATAACACACGACCTCCGCCATTAAACACAGAAACCAACAATCCCAGTTGAGCAGGTGCACCAAAGGCTAGGGCAATAGTTGCTGCACTTCCGATAATCAGCAAACCTGAGGCATTGACCATAATGACCCAAAAGAAAAACGACCAGAATACACCAGTTTTCAGCATATCCACAGCAGAATATTCTTTAGTCTGACTTTTTTCATCCCTGACTACTATTGTCTTATTAGTAATAGCTACCGGTTTTTTCACGAAAAAAGAACCTATTGCCAGTACAACTGGCACCATCACAGCCAAATAGAAGAATGTATCCAGTACCCCAAAGATGCCAATCATGCTATTGATCAGCGTTCCGAGAATCATGCCGCCCAGACCAAATCCCATTAATAAAATACCTGATGCCATACCTGCTTTTTCTGAAAACCATGGTACTACTGCACTGATAATGGCATTATATCCCATACCAACACCCGTTCCACACAGTATCCCATAAAAAACATACAACATCATTAAACCCTGATCGGGTTGTGATACATCAATTTTTGAAACGCCAAAGAATCCAGCAAAAAGTAAACCTGCTGCAATTAATAGAATGTATTGGTTTTTAAGAATTTTGTTTAATTGTCCACTGGCAAATCCACCCAGACAAAAACAAATCATTGAAATGGTGAAATTAAGAGATAAGTCTGTTGCCGTCCATGATTCAAACACTTTATTTAACGGTGCCTTGAAAATTGACCATGCATATAATAATCCCAAAAACATTAACATGATCGTTCCTACGATTAAATATATCCATCTTTTTCTATTCTCGCTTTTCATCAGTATTTCCATCTTTTTAATAGCTGCCCCCCATATTTTTTTTATTAATTGTATCAGCTTGACGTATAATACACAAACATTATTTTACTCATAAAATGAATTTTTATGCAAAATGCAAATTTTTCTAGGACTGGACAGTATCTTTCAAAAAGCTTACAATTAACAAGATGCTATCAATTAAGCAAGTAGCCAAGCGAATGTAAAAACTTGTTTTGCAACTTCCACCCTATAAATCATTGATCATTAAATATTACATTAGGAGGAATACTATGAATCTAAGTTTTCTTATTGGCCCAATTATTGGTGCTGTTATAGGACTTATTACTAACGGAATAGCTATTAGGATGTTATTTCGCCCATTAAAACCCGTTAATTTATTTGGAAAAACACTGCCTTTTACCCCGGGGATCATTCCAAAAGAAAAACCCAGGATTGCAAAATCTTTAGGAATCGTCGTTGCCAATGAACTGCTAAGTGAAGAGGTGATTAGAACGGGCTTATTATCACCAGAAATGGATCAAAAAATCACAATCGCTTTAAACAGCGCTATTGTGAAAAAAAGCACCTGTGATCAGACGTTAAGAGAGGTGTTCTGCTCTTTTGTGGGTGAGGAGCAAGGCTTAAGCATAATGGATGAAGTCTCCCATAAAATTGTGGAAATTTCCTATGATAGAATGAAAAAGCTTGAGTTGGGCACTTTGTTATCTGAGATTGCGGCAACAGAGATTGTCAATAATCTTCAAAGCTCGATGTTTTCCATGCTTATAAATGAAGGCCTGATTAATTCAGCAAAACTAAAAATGTCAGAGATCATTGAAAAATTAATCATGGAAAAAGGAGAAGAAATATTGGACAACATTGTTCAAAAGGAAGGCAATAACCTGATGGATAAAACGGTTTGTGACCTATATATCCAATATGAAGACCGCATCTCTGAGTTTGTGGACTGGGTTATTAATACCTATCATCAATTGATTGAAAAAAATATCGGTGTATTGCTTCATGCTTTGGATTTATCCCAATTAGTTGAAAATCAGATCAACAGTTATGACGTAGTAACTTTTGAAAAGATGATTTTAGATATTATGTCAAAAGAATTAAAAGCCATTGTTTGGTTAGGGGGACTTTTAGGATTCATGATGGGATTGCTAATGCTTTTAACCTAAAATAAAAAAAATAATTATAGAGGAGTTTGAAATGAAAAAAAAAGTAGAAATTGATTGGAAAAATTTGGGATTCGATTATATGAAAACAGACCAGCGTTACTTGTCCTATTGGAAAAGCGGAAACTGGGATAAAGGTGTATTGACTGAAGATAATGTGCTCCATCTTGGAGAAGCCTCCCCCTGTCTTCATTACGGGCAACAATGTTTCGAAGGTCTAAAGGCTTACCGAACAAAGAATGGTGACATTCAACTCTTTAGAGTCAATCAAAATGCTAAACGTCTGCAGGACTCCTGCAGACGACTTTTGATGCCTGAAATACCAGAAGAAACCTTCATTAAAGCCTGTTCGGATGTGGTAAAAGCCAATGAAGCCTACCTGCCACCTTATGGAACCGGTGGTTCCCTTTACATTCGACCGATGGTGATCGGTGTTGGAAATAGTATTGCCGTTAAACCTGCAAGTGAATTTTTGTTTACTGTTTTCTGCATGCCGGTTGGCGCTTATTTTAAAGGTGGCATGACACCGGTTAACTTTATGATTTCCGCTTATGATCGTGCCGCATGTTATGGAACAGGACAGCAAAAAGTCGGCGGAAATTATGCCGCCTCTTTAATTGCCCATAAAATCGCAGTTAAAAAAGGATTTGCCGATTGTATTTATCTGGATCCGACGACTCATACAAAAATCGAAGAGGTTGGCGCCGCTAATTTTTTCGGAATTACAAAAAACAATCACTTCGTAACACCTAAGTCTTCTTCAATACTCCCAAGTATTACAAAATATTCACTATTATATTTGGCAGAAAATGTATTAGGGCTAAAGACTTCGGAAAAAGATGTTTATATCGATGAATTAGATGAATTTTCAGAAGCTGGTGCCTGTGGAACTGCGGCAGTGATTACCCCTATTGGCGGGATTGAATATAAAAACAAGCTTCATGTGTTTTTCAGCGAGACCGAGGTTGGACCGATAACCACGAAGTTATATGACACATTAACTGCTATTCAACTTGGCGATATTGAAGGACCGGAGGGTTGGATAACCAAGCTTTAAACCATTGGGTTAAAGCTCCACTAGTCGATTAACTTATGAGATAACAGATTTGAATAGTTATTTGATGTAAAAAAAAGTTGTATTATTTTCGGTTGCCGTCACAGATGATATACTCATAAAAAATAAAATGATAACCGTTACGAACACCAAAACAAATACTGGATTTTTCATTTATTACCTTTTTTTTTCTTCTTTTTTCTGACTGTATAACCAAAAGTTCCATATTTCGTTCCCAGACCAAAGTATTCTCCATGAACGTATGCAAGAAGCTCTGCTTTATCCAAATGTAATTTGCCATTGGTGTCAATCAAAGTTTCTTGCACATGTACCGCTAAAATTTCAGATATAAACAAATCGTGGGTTCCCAGAGAAATGATTTCTTTAACTCTGCATTCCATACTCAACGGGCTAGCAGCCAACATAGGCGATTTTACTGAATCACCGGGGTTTAGTTCCAATCCCATGAGCTCTATTTTATTCACATCACGACCGGATCGCACTCCACAGAAATCAACGGCTTTCACTAAATCAACGGTGGATAGATTAATGGTGAACTCTCTTGTTTCTGAAATGATTTCATGAGATAAGCGGCTTGGTCTCAAAGAAATATACGTCATAGGCGGTTTTGTGTTAAGAACCCCTACCCACCCGACGGTTAAAACATTAATTGTTTCATCTTCACCGCAGGTTACTAATACAGGTGGTACCGGAGCCAACAAAGCACTTCCAGGCCATTTTATTTTATTCATTGATCAATTTTCTCCTTCTTTTAAGACTGTAACGTATATTATATCAGCTTGCACTATAAAAAAGAAGAAATTCAATTAATACGCAGTTTTGTCTTGCAATTTCTAATGAACATAGCTAATATATATATAGCATAACAGTATGAACAGGAGAAATATGAAAACAGAATTATTATTTTTAGTAAAGCGTCTATGTGATCTTGAAGAAGAATTTATTGACCTTACTGAAGAAGAAAAAGAAATCGTTGTTACAACAGCGGAAGGCATGACAGGGAATCTTTTGTATTTGTTTGAAGCCCTTGAAGATTATTGTATTTACGGCTTTGACGATGAAGATTAACATATTATGAAAAAAGCTCTAATTAATGCGTTTATCAGAGCATCAAATTAATAAGGCAGAAAAATAGAAACAACCGTTTTTATTTTCAGTATGGTAGCATTTTGAGATGAACATCTTTAGCTTAGTATTATTACCGTTTCAAAAATAATATGATAAAGAATAATCCGTATAGAAAGGAGCACCTTCAAACAAGTTGCTCTTTTTTTAGGCGGATTATATGCAATTTTTAATTGCTATAAGCGCTGGTTTAATGTTTCTAAACGCCGGTCTTGCGAGAGTCAAAATGGTATTGATTTACAATTAAACTGACCGCCTTGCTTTGTCATTGAAACGCTTTTGAAATCGTAGAGCGGAATATTCCTCAAAAAAAGCATTAATACTTGATTATCCAGAGTCTTTCTTCCCTCATTGCTGAGAAATTCAATAGCTTCGATAAGTTTTGCCCCTTTTTTATAAACTCGGTCAGTTGTCATTGCATCATAAACATCTGCTACAGCAATTATTTTAGGCAAAACCCCGACATAATCTGATGCCGCATTAAGGGGATATCCGCTACTATCAATACTTTCATACATATGAGCAAGATATTCTGTAACACGGGAATATGTGTAATCCTTTTGAAATATAAGATTACTTAAATTTTTTTTTAATTCCAGCAGCATTTCCCTTGAAAGCTCATCTGTTAATATTTCACTTAGATTACATATAGGTTCTAGTCACTATGCGACGATCATCAATAATACCACCTATTATTCTTGTCTTTTCAAGCATGACATTTGCACATCTAATTAATCATTTTTCGTTATACCTAATTTGCTCATAACTTCAATTAATTTATCTGTATCAATAGGTTTTGCTGCATATGCTTCACAACCGAGTTCAAATGCCTGGTGCACATAATCAGTATCGGCCAAAACGGTTATGATTATGATTCTAGCCCTGTTTTCCGGTAATTTATTCCGTATCTTTTTTATCAATTTATTAAAAACAATTGCAAATTTATGATATCATTAATATAAATAATTTAACCTGAGGTGACTTATGAGATTAGCATACTTAAATACATTTGTTAAAGTAATACAACTTCAAAGTATTTCAAATGCTGCGGAAGAATTATATCTGACTCAACCAGCTGTTACGAAACAGATAAAAGCCTTAGAAGAGTATTATGGTGTGGTATTAACACAAAGACAAGATAATAAAACAATACCGACTCGAGAAGGTAAAAAGCTATATTGCTGTGCGTTAAATATATTAACCGAAAACCATGAGCTACTGCGTGAATTTAAAAATGAAATTAATAACTCTTCTGGTCATATAGACTTGATTTCCAGCAATTATCCTGCTCATTATATTTTACCGGAACTACTTAACGCGCATTCAAGCTTTTGCGAACATATTACTTACAGTATAAAAGCTACCCATAGTCAGGATGTTTACTACAATGTAAAGAATGGTATCTATAATTTTGGCTTTGTAGGAATAAAGAAAGACATACCAAATATCGAAAGTTTGGAAATCGCTACTTCCAATATGGTATTGGTAGGCGTGAAAAAAAAATATAGTTTTCTGATTAATCACCCAGAAAAAATAAAAGATCAAAACTTTGTGTTAAGAACTAAAGGATCCGCTACGTTACAAGAGGTAAAGAAACACCTGAACCTATTAAAGATGGAGCGTATTAATACTTTTATGGAATGTGATAGTAATGAGATGGTAAAAGAACTCATTCTTTCAGGAACAGGCATTGGATATTTTTTCGAAAATGCACTAAAAGATCACCTTGAAAATAATACTTTGATTATCCTTGATGACAAGAAAATAATACGGCATTTTTATTTTATTTACAACACTCAACGGTACAAGTCTATTCCTGAAACGTCTTTTTACGACTATGTAGTCAATAAATATTCTAAATAACACCAATAAGGAGGATTCTATGATCCCAATCATTTGCCCAAAATGTGGTAGTGAAAACATCATTATAAACTTTGATCCAAAAGCTTTATATAATGATGTTTCTCAGAAATCAAAAAATCAAGAAGATACCTCGCTATTAACAAATCCATTCTATCATTGCAACCACTGTAAAAAAAACTTTGGCAGGGACTATCGCCATTTAGAAAAGTCCACCATTCGAATTGATGTAAACACCTATAAAACAGGGACAGTCAGCCAAACAATAACTTTTTATAAAACCACATCTGGGGCTACTTTTGAAGGCCCTTTTCAGTGTTATTATCCTGAGCTTCCTGAGCTTTACTTCAACCAGGAAGATTGTTCCCGCTTTTTGAAAGATTTTTACAAACTCAATGTTATTGACTGGGAATTAGACTATGGTGAAGTAGGTTCTTCCCATGCTTTTGGCTGGGATCTTACCATTAAATTTAGAGATCTCCAAACCTTTCAATCCAAGGGAAACGATTTCTATCCTCCTTATTGGAACGGCCTTATGGATCTTTTTGTGAGTTTTGGCCTTCCTAATATAATGAATGAACTGGGACAGAATTTTTTATAATTATTTAGACTAGTTTTCCCTTTAAAACAACACTTTATATTCAGATGTTTGTTATTTTGCAGAGTGATATAAAGTCCTTTCTTACCTCCATTTTAACCTGAATTATAAATTCAAGTCCGCTATTCTAAAATATTTCATACAGTATAAGCATAGACATATTTTCATGTTTATGTTATTGTATTGTTATAATATTGATTTTTCTTTGAATCAAAAGTGCCTACATTTACACATCACAATCGATCAATATCTATAAATATAGGCATTAGTTCCCATTTAAAAATAGTTTAGTAGATAAGATGCAAACGTTTCACAAATGGAGGAATAACACATGAAAAAATTATCTAAATTAATGTCCCTGATGACGGTTATGGTTATGATGTTTATGCTCGTTCCCGTCTCCGCCCTGGCCGCTAGTAGTCAAGAAACTGCATCAGTTGCAGATAACAGTAACATCGTTATATCAGAGGTTGTAATTGCTGATACCACTACTGTGACTAATACAAAAACGGTTGCAGAACCGACTGTTACTGCCGACAAAATTGTTGAAACATCCGTTGGTACAGAACAACCGGCAGTCACAGCATTTCAAGATCCCGTTGCTGCCGGACCCCCGGTCAACAATACAGTGGAAACGCCCATTGTTACAGAGGAAACCCTTGAGGCAACGGCCGTTCCTTTTATGGCTTTATATAAAACTGACGGATCAGAAATCAATGTTCTTGCCATCAACTCAGGAGAAGGCTATGCTTATAATACGGAAACCAACGCGTTGACGCTAAATAATTTTACAGGAAAATCGCTATTGTCAAAACTAATGGGCGATAATTTTGCCATAATACTACAGGGTACCAATACCCTAAAAACAGATAATGGCTTTGCCATAGATATTAAAGGCGATGTAAATTTAAGCGGACCTGGTACTCTGGTGGCTGAAGGAGAGTCGACAACGGATTCAATGGGTGGCGGCATTAATGTTATTGGTAATCTAGCTATTGACAGTGGAACTTATAATATCACTGCAATTGGCAATACTGATGACAGTTCTGTTGTTGGGATTCTTACCGGTTACAATGATTCAGATGCAATCGCATCTGGTAATTTAACCATCAACGGTGGCAATGTTAACGTCGCCGCAAGCAATGCCGGTACAGGCGGCGCCTTTGGTCTATTTGCTTATGGCAATAACGTCATTAATGACGGAAATATTGATGTTTTTACAGATTGTTCAAATTCTTTCAGTTCAGGCGTTGGATCTTATAATGATCTTGTCTTTAATGGTGGCGATACTACCGTGAATGCGGTTACGAATACTGGCACAGCTGTCGCGCTATTCTCTTATAGCGGCATAAAAATCAACCACGGTATTTTGGATTTGTCTGCAACAGGCGGTATTAGTCCCTTGGCTCTTTCATCCAAAAAAAGTGTTCAAATTAATTCGATTTATGGGGATGTAGATGTGACGGCATCCAGCTTGTATCTAACTTCCAGTAAAGTTAAATCATATGAAACCGTAGGAACATTTAAACATTCAGAATCTTCCTCTGCCAATCCAAAAACAGGTATAAGAAACTCCTCTGGAGATGTTTTGATGGCGAGTATGCTCATCTTATCTCTTATCGGAGTAGTATTTGCAGTACGCAAACGAGATGTAAAATCTTAAAAATACATCATATTTAAAACAAAGGCACATAAAAAAAGAACTCCAACTTCTGATGGGTTTATCAGAGACATGGAGTTCTTTTTTTTTTAAATTAAAATAATAATACCTTATTAATAAAATTAAAAAGGCATTATTTTATTATCGTATAATAAATTTAAAACCTTTATTTAAATTTTTAGAATAATTTGAATAATATTTTTTATTACGGGTAATTAATAATCAATGTAGCATTGAAATTAAAATACAGTTGTTTTACACAATGCTATGATTTCAAAGAAAGGAGGTCTAAATTCCAGTTAGAATAGAGTTGGTTCAAAATGTAAACGATTCAGAAAGGGAGGAATAGTAAAGTGATAAAAATGTCCAAGAGAAAAATGTCCAAATTGATGTCGTTGTTGATGGTTATGGCCATGATGTTTATGCTTGTTCCCGTCTCTGCCTTGGCCGCAAGTGGTGAAGAAACTACAACGGTTGCAAATAACAGTAACGTGGTTGCATTGGAGGTTGTAACAACCGGAACAGTGGTGGCGGCTACTACAACTACTACAGATACAACAGTTCCTACGACAAAAGCAGCTGATGTAACCACTACCACTACGACAACAGATGTAGCAGCCGATAAAACAGCTACTACAGAACCTGTTGTTACAGCCGATAAAATTGTAGAAACACCCGTTGTTGCAGAACAACCGGCAGTCACTGCAGTCCAAGCTCCGGTTGTTGCAGAACAACCGGTAATTGCCACAAGTGAAGCACCCATTGTTACAGAACAAAATATTGAAGTAACAGCGGTTCCTTTTATGGCTTTGTACAAAACTGACGGATCAGAGATTAATATCCTAGCCACCAACTCGGGTGAAGGATACGCCTATAATACGGTAACCAATGCCTTGACGCTAAGCAATTTTACAGGAAAATCGCTATTGGCCCAATTGATGGGCGACAATTTTGCGATCGTACTTCTTGGAACAAACACACTGAAAACAGATAGTGGTTTTGCTGTTAATGTTGATGGTGATTTAAACTTAAGCGGCACTGGTAAACTGATAGCTGAAGGACAGCCAACAGCTACCACATTAGGCGGCGGTATTAATGTTACCGGTGATCTGGTTATCAACAGTGGTGAATATGATGTTACCGCAGTTGGAAATGCTGGCGATTTAACAGCTGTTGGTATTATGTCGAATGATTTAACCGTCAACGACGGAAATATTGACGTTTCAGCAATCAATACCGGAACTGAAGGCGCTTATGGTATGTATGCTTACGGTGATCTAGTCGTAAACGGCGGAAAAACTGATGTTCTTACAAGCTCCACATCTGGGACAAGCACAGGTATCGGAGCCATAGATGATATCGTGTTTAACGGCGGAAAAACTACCGTTAGTTCCAACACGATTACTGGTGTAGCCACAGCTGTATCTGCAGCTAGCTGGCTGGTAATTAACCATGGTATTCTCGACCTGGCTGCAACAGGCGGGACTAATCCTTTAGCCATTTATGGCGGAGAAGGTATCTATATCGATCCTTCTTACGGATATGTAGATATTACAGCATCCAGTTTATATCTTGATTACGGCCACCATCAAGGTTTTCAGCATTTCAATCATCATATGACTGCTTCTTCTAATCCTAAAACAGGTGTCGATACTTCAGCAACTGATGCAATGGTAGCTGGTTTAGCACTTCTGTCTCTTATGGGCTTGGCAGTTTTACTGAACAAACGAGACACTAAAGCTTAATGCTCACATTAATTAAAACAACAAAATAAGCACTGGTATTCAATTCACCAAGTAATTGAATTCTGACTCATTACTTTGGTGAATAGAAAAAAAGAAAAGAGCTCCAATTCCTGATGAATATAAGCGAATCATCAGTGAAAATGGAGTTCTTTTTATAACTGAATTGATAGAAACTATTAAAATCAATTCTCTAAATTTAGGGGCATTTCATTATTTTTGGCAGTGTAAATAATTTTGTGTTTTCTTTCTTCAAAATACGCTGCTCAATTATTCTAGAAGATCATTGGCTATTTCCATTTCATCGCTTTTTAACAAACTCGCACAATCAAGAAGTAATTGAACCTTTCCACCAGATTTCCCTATTCCTTTAATAAAACGATTTTCAAAACCAGATTTACTTGATGGCGGAGCTGAGATCTCTTCATCTTCAATAGTTATTACTTCATCGACACTATCTACAATTAATCCAACCGATACTGAGTCAATATCAATGACAATGATACAGGTTCGATCATTATAATCCACTGGTTCTTTCCCGAACTGTAACCGTACATCAATGACAGGTATAATTTTGCCTCTTAAATTAATGATTCCTTTTATATGTGGTGGCACTTCGGGAACCTTCGTAATTGACTGCACTCCAATGATTTCCGTCACATATTTAATCTCAATACCGAAGACTTCTTCCTCTAAAGCAAAAGTTAAAAATCTGCCATGTTGGGTATCTTCTTCCAAATAGTCTTTTTCTACAACATTTTCGGTCATATTGATTCTCCTTCAATTTAAATTTTTATCTTCTTCTTAGTTGGAATCGACCAATCATTTCTTTTAGCATTTCTGCCTGGCTGGACAGTTCCTCGCTTGCAGCCGCACTTTCTTCCGCAGTTGCCGAGTTTTGCTGAACAACCTGCGCGACTTGTTCAATTCCTGTGTCAATCTGTGCAATTCCGGTTGCTTGTTCATTTGAAGCTTCAGCAATGCTACCCACTAAATTAGTTACTTTTTCAATGCCATCTACTATTTCAGATAGAGCTGCTGCTGTTTCGTCCGCTATTTTTGTACCTGCCTGAGCCTTGGCAATCGAACCTTCAATTAATAAAGTTGTTTCCTTAGCGGCTTCTGCGCTGCGTGCTGCCAGTGTTCGAACTTCTTCTGCCACCACTGCAAAACCCTTGCCATGCTGACCTGCCCTCGCTGCTTCGACCGCTGCATTTAATGCCAGAATATTCGTCTGGAATGCAATATCATCTATGACTTTTATGATTTTCGAGATATCTTTTGATGATGTATTAATGTCTACCATAGAATTTTGCATTTCTATCATTTGAGTATTCCCTATTTCAGCATTATCATGGACAATGGTTGCCAATTCTTTAGCCTGATTTGCGTTAACTGCATTGTTTTTTGTCTCAGCTGCAATTTCAGTAATAGATGCTGTCAATTCTTGTATTGAACTAGCCTGTTCTGTTGATCCCTGGGCTAAAGCCTGACTGCCATCTGACACTTGATTTGAGCCGGCGGATACCTGTTCTGTGGCATCATTTATATCTCTCATCAATATATTTAAAGATTCAATGATGGTATTTAATGCATTGGATATACCAACATAATCTCCAAGATATACACGTACATTTTCTAAATTGAGATTTCCATTTCCAATTTCACCCGTTACCGTCGCTATTTCACTAACAATCATATTCAAATGACTTACAGTAACATTGACAGACTGTTTTAGCTCGTCAAATTTACCTTCATATGAGCCATTAACGCTAACCTGTAAATTGCCATTGGACATTTCATTCATTACTTTTGAAACTTCCTGAATAGGTTTTTCAATTTCTACCAAAATATTATTCATATCACCGATAAGTGTCTTCCAGGATCCTTTGAACTTGGTTTCATCTGCTTTTAATTCCAGTTGCCCTTTTTTAATGGCATTCGTAATAAAAGTGGCATCGCCAATCAGATCACCGATTGATTTTTTTACTTCAGATAGGTCTCTTCCGATTCCTTTAAATTGCTCACTTCTAGCCACCGTAAATTCGTCTGGATCTTCAATATTCATATCAAAATTCAAATCACCTTCTGCCAGGCCTTTCAAATTGTCTTCCAATCGTTTTAATTCCGTATTTGTATAGTTTGCTAAACTTATTTCTGCTGACATATCGCTTACGATTTCAACAAAGCCGACCTTATCTCCATTTCCATTTATTAGATAAGCCGTATCCTGCTTAAAGTTTTTCCCAACCCATTCAAAATGACTATCGGTCAAACCCTGCTCGACCAATCGTTTAATTCCACAACCATCTGTATTGCAGATCGTAGCATTTGCACTACAGCAAGGTTTACCACAAGCGTCATCTCGATCCTTGATGACACTATTGGCAATCATTAAATCTGCAAATGGTTTATTCAGGAATGACCAGTTCATATTATTGTCAATAACATGAAGCGGGAATGGAATCGCATCTAGAATTCCTTCATACCACATCATCTTATCAATAACAATTTCCATTGTTTGGTTAACACCATTGATTGCCTTTTTGTAATCGCCCAAAAGCCCATTGCCATCATCTTTCTTATCAAAAATGCCCTTTTTTGCAAACTCAAAAAGCTTTGAGGTATCTGTTTCAAGGCGTTTTACAGAATTTCTGATTCCTTCCAAACTTACTCCAAGTAAATCTTTTTCGGAAATCGGCTGTATTTCAATCGCTAGATTCCCAGCTGCTATCTCTTTTGCTGCAATAGCATAGGAATTGGTATTCTCAGCGATGGTTGCAATCGCCAGGGTAAGTCCCCCCAATTCGTCATGAGAAACTTCGGAAGGCATGTTCAATTCTATCTCCACATCACCGTCGGCAAGCCGAATAGCTTTTTTGGCGAGTTTAGATATTTTTTTTGCAAATCTCTTAACAGTTAAAAAGATTGTAAAGATCATGACAACTAATCCCACTCCTGAGGTTAATATCATTTGATCTTGATTAATTCCACTAAATGATATACCGATTACAATAATAAATATAAACACAGCCGGAACCCCAATGGTTAAAAACATTTTTGTTAACAATCCCTTATAATCTCTCATCTTTTTCTCCTTGACATTTAAATTCTATTCCAAATACCAACATTTTACATTTCATCATGTCGAATAACGATTACTTTTTTCTACTCTTTTCGCTTTTTTATTATCCCTTTCATTTTTTATTTCCATGCTTTAATTTTTCAGTACTTCATTTCTTGTTTCAAATTATATTATCGTCATATTCAAGAAATACTTTATGCTATTTTGCAAATATTGACAATATTTACAAGTTGTATTTTGATTTTTAAATCTGTCTTTACTTTATAAACATTTCTGATATTTTTCAAAAATTAACGGTTATACGAAAATATCTAAAGCCGACCCCACAATTATAATTGCAGAATCGGCTCAAATTGAGTAGTTTATAGAATAATTAATCAACAATATCTTCATGAATTGCCAATACTGGACATGGCGCCTCTGAAATCACTCTTTGGGTAACAGAACCTATAAAAATCGGAATTAGTAGTTTCATAGATATTGAACTCCCTTTTTTAGAATTTATTTTATTATATCTTAGTTTTATTGTTCCAATTCCTCAACCATGCGATAACCAACACCAACCTGGGTAACGATATATTTGGGTTCAGCTGGATTTTCTTCAAGTTTTCTACGAATGTTTGCCATATTGACACGTAGCGTCTGTATTTCATTTGTATATGGTCCCCAAACTTCTTTAATAATAAAATCATGGGTCAGTACTTTCCCAATATGTTTGGACAATAATACGATGATTTTATATTCAATTGGGGTAAGATGAATAGCTTTTTGGGAAATGGATACCAGTCTTTTATTATAATCAATTTCAAGCTCACCAACAGAAGTTTTACTGATATCTCCCGAATTTTCATTAGGATACTTTTTACTATGACGAATTCCCGTCCTTATCCTAGCCAGGAGCTCTGATGTTCCAAATGGTTTTGTAATATAATCATCTGCGCCTAAGTCAAGTGCTTCTACTTTTTCACGTTCATATCCCCGAGCAGAAACGACAACAATCGGAATAGTTGACCATTCTCTAATCGTTTTTAGTACGTCCACCCCATCCATATCCGGCAAACCTAAATCAAGCAAAATTAAATCTGGAGAATAGGATGCTGTCATAGAAATGGCTTCTTTTCCTTTATCTGTCTTAATTACTTTATAATCATTTGCTTTCAATATGGCTGAAATAAAATTTGCGATGCTTTCTTCATCTTCAACTATTAATATTACTGATTTATTATCCATTATCTTCACTTTCTTCTAATGGCAGTGTAAATCGAAGCACTGCGCCACCGCCCTTTTTATTTTCTGCCTGCATTTTTCCATGATGCGCTTTGATGATGGATTTACAAATAGATAAGCCTATTCCCATTCCTCGGGACGAATCAGAGCTTCGTTTTTTTTGAGGGATACATTCCTCAAATAAATATGGGAACTCTTCATCACTTATACCTGATCCATCGTCACTCACTTCAAATACTGCATTATTCCCTGCTCTTTTTACTTCTACTTTAATAATTGAATCCTCTGGTGAATGCTTTATTGCATTTTCGAGAAGATTAATGATGACTTGTTCAATTAAGGTTCCTTCCATGGGTACCATTAAAAGATCGTCCGGGACTTTTACCGATATTTTTCGATTGGGAAACCATTTATGAATATGACTGTT
The DNA here is from genome assembly GCF_008086615.1 of Acetobacterium tundrae. Classification (GTDB taxonomy): domain Bacteria; phylum Bacillota; class Clostridia; order Eubacteriales; family Eubacteriaceae; genus Acetobacterium; species Acetobacterium tundrae. Next base: position 20,100 of record NZ_RXYB01000013.1, on the reverse strand, counting down.
GGCTTCTGCTAGGATTTCTTCAGCGGCCTCTGGTGTTTTTGTGACATTCATAGGCCCTTCATTAATACGTGTTACAGATAAAAGATTTTCTACCATCCGTATGAGCCACTGTGACTCTTCATTAATATTTAAAATCAAAGCTTTATTGGTTCCATCATCTAAATTTATTCCATTTTCTAAGATGGTAGAACTTGCTCCCAATATACCGGTAAGTGGCGTCCGAAGATCATGAGATATAGCACGAAGGAGATTACTTCTCATTTTTTCTTTTTCAGATTCAATGGTCATACGTCGTTGTTCATTTGAAAGCACATGCCGTTCTAAAGCAATCTCCACTTGTGAAGCAATCACACGCAAAAACAAACGGTTATTTTGATTTAACTTTCCATTTGCACATGACAAACCGATGACACCCAATACTTTGGTTGAAGAAACGATCGGCATATAAAAAGCTCCGGCACCCATTAGTGTATCAGATCCGGCTCCTGCGCATTTTTTGTTCATAAATACCCAATGAGCCACAGCACGCTCGTCTTTTGATAATAAAAATGAGGCATCTGGGTCTGACGGTGACTGCAAAAATTTTTCAGTTAAACTGTTTTCCGGATCTTGTGTATAAAGAATTGATGATCGTCCGAAAATTTTCACCATATATTCATTAACCAATATTACTGTTCCGTCAAGATCGTTTGATGCCAACAACTTTTTATTGATCTCATAAAGAATTTCGGTACGGTGTTCTTTTTCTACGGCAAGTCGTATATGAGTTTTAATGCGAACCGTTAGAGCGCTGGTTATTAAAGCAACAAGCAACATAATAAAAAAGGTAATGGGATAGCCTTTTTGTATTGAATGAAATGTAAAATAAGGTACTGTAAAAAAGAAATTAAATGTTAAAACGCTTAATACCGATGCAGCAATACCGTAAACATAACCCATGGTTATTCTTGAAATGACTTGTACTGATAAGATGTAGACCATAATAATATTTTGATTACCAATATTTAGAGTATTGAGCCCCCATGAAAAAAGGGTTGCAATCATTAATAATCCCACCGTTTTAAATGCATCTTGCCAGGATAGATATAAATTTTTCCCAATTCGTATTTTACGTCGTTTGTATTGTGATGCCTTATGTCTGGACATGTTGCCTGGGATAATATGAATTTCAATACTTGCCAACATTTCAATAAGCTGATCTTCAAGACTCGATTTAAATAAATTGCCAATTGTTTTTTTATTTCTGCTTTTTCCTATGACAATGTTTGTAATTCCTGAAAGTCTTGCATATTCAGCAATCACAGTAGCAATATCATAACCATTAAGGGTGACAATTTCTGCCCCTAATCGCTCTGCTAAAGCTAAGTTATCTCGGATACTTTGCTTTTCCAGATCCGTAAAATAATCACTTTCCATGGTATCAACATAAACAGCTGTCCATGGAGCATGAAAAGCTTCGGCGGTTCTTCCTGTCCAACGGATACATTTGGTTGAGGATGGAGAAGCGCTGATGCAAACCAATAGTTTGATATTTGCCATTTTTTGAGACAAATGCGGTTCATTCTGATTCGCATAACTAATCCTGTTTGCGACTTTCCGCATAGCGATCTCACGCAGAAGACGAAGATTTTCTTTCGTAAAAAAATTTTCGCGTGCTTTTTCAGCACGTTCTTGTCGATAAACTTTTCCACTCGCAAATCGATTCAATAGTTCTTCTGGTTCAATATCAATCAGCTTGATTTTATCGGCATTATTAAAAATATAATCCGGTATAGTCTCTTGTACATTAATTTGGGTAATGTTCTCTACAATGTCGTTTAGACTTTCAAGATGCTGGACATTAACGGTTGTAAAAACATCAATTCCGGCATTGAGAAGTTCTTCGATATCTTGATATCGTTTTTTATTCCGCACACCGGGAGCATTTGTATGAGCCAACTCATCCACCAGAATTAATTTTGGCTTTCTTTTAAGGGCCGCATCTAAATCAAACTCTTTTAGTTGAATATTTCGATACTCTATAATCTTTGGTTGCAGAATAGGTAATCCATTCATTAGTTGAATCGTTTCTGGCCTAGTATGTTGTTCTATATAACCTACCAGGACATCGATGCCGCTCTTCATTTGTTCCTGGGCATCATCAAGCATCGCGTAGGTTTTCCCCACCCCTGCTGCATATCCAAAAAAAATTTCAAGACGACCTTTTTCATTTTCTAAATTCGAAGATAAATCTTCTAAAATATCATCAGGATTTGGTCGTCTATCACTGAAATCAACCATTTACTCACCACCTTAAGTCGCTTTATTTATATAAAATTAATTCGTTAAATGCAAAATTACTTTTATCACATTCACAAAAAACGTTAGCCAAATTCCCTGCAATTTATTTTTGTGTACCCTCTTGTAATCTTATAGTCATAATACTACCATTTGCCTCTTTTGGAAATAGATTTTAATTAATATTTCTTGTGATTGCCAGAAAGATACATCCATGATCACGTTATTATAACAAAACACGATAATACGGTTATAGAGTCTTCAATATCCTTGCTCTTTTAATCACACTAAACTACATATATTAGGAACATGTCAAGCAGTTAAATTATAAAAAAGGAGGCCATAAGCCCCCAATCATAAAGATTTTATTTTTATCATGTACCCATGCAAAATGTCTCAAAGTAAGATTTATTTTGCATGGGTTAAATTTATTTTCGTAATTTAAATAGTGAACATTCAAGCCTTTTAGTCCTCATCAATATCTGTCTTTTTTTCAACAATTGTATCAAGTGAATAGTGATAAGGTATCAGAATAGTCGTTACATTTTTGAAATGGCTAAGATTCTGTTCCAGGAAGGCCGTTGTCTGATTGTGCAAAACGACATCATACCAATGGTTGGCAATATATTTGATCATAATAACCGTCAGATTTTCACCATGGCCAAGGTTCTTTGCTCTTTTGTAAACATAACATTTCAGAGTATTGGAAGTATCTCGGTATGGATTTTCTATTATTTCGAGTTTCAGTGGGATCTGCAGTTCTGCCCATTGCGCACGTAATTGTATAGCATGCTCTGGATAGCGGCAGATATGGAGCACCGTAATGTCGTCAGAAATGGTATTTGCATAGTTGAGGGCTTTTAAAGTTGCCTTATTGATGGACTGAAGCAATACAATACAGGGTGTTCCCTTTCCACCGGATGGTCGCGGGTAATAGGGAGCAAATTCTTTTAGTTCCACCTGCTTTTGGACTTCGGCATAGTGATTTCGGATATAAATCATGACTAGGATAATAATCGGCATGGCAATGGCCAATAACCAGGCACCTTGGAGAAATTTCGAATAAAATATGACAATCGATCCAATCCCTGTTACAATCGCTCCAAATATGTTGATGAGGGATTTGTATTTCCACCCTTTATCTTTTTCCCGAAGCCATTTTCGAAACATGCCGTATTGCGACAATGTGAATGAAATAAAAACACCGACAGAATAGAGCGGGATTAAGTTGTGTGGATTGCTGCCAAAGACAATAACCAGGAAAATGGCGATGACCATAATAAATACAATCCCATTAGAAAAGCTCAGTTTGGCCCCGCGCTGGGAAAATTGCTTTGGTACATAACGGTCTTGCGCCAATAGATAGAGTAAAGTCGGCAGGCCATTGTAGGCAGTATTGGCGGCCAGAATCAGGATTAATGATGTCGTTATTTGGATTATATAGTAAAAAAAGTTCCGTCCGAAAATCGTCTGGGCTATCTGGGCAACTACCGTTGTCCCGGATAGTGGAACAACATGCAGGCTCACGGCAAGAACGGTCGTGCCGCCGAAGATCAACACGATAATACCGGCCAGCAGATACAGGACATGGCGGGCATTATACTGTGACGGATCTCGGAAAGATGGCACCGCATTGCTGACCGCCTCGACACCGGTTAATGCCGAACACCCGGATGAAAATGCATGTAAAACGACGACAACCAGAAGGCCCTGGAATGCTTCAGTCGGTAAAACACTGGTCAACTGGTCGGCTGAGTAGGTGATCGGTGCAAGCGTTCCGGAAAACAATCGGAAAAGACCAATGGCAATCATAATGCCCATTGAAAAGATAAAAGCATAAGTTGGAATACCGAAGATTTTGGATGATTCCCGCATCCCTCTGAGATTGACAATCGTGACCAGGACAATACAGGCAACTGAAATGAGGACAGCATGATGAGCAAGACTTGGTACCGCTGCCACAATCGCCATGGTTGATGCTGAAATACTGACAGCAACCGTCAGAATATAGTCCACAATCAAGGCGGCGGCCGAAATCAAAGCCGGCATCTCCCCGAGATTTTCTTTTGAAACAATATAGGCCCCACCGCCACTGGGGTAATGGGAAATAATTTGCGAATAAGAAAAACACAGAATCAGCAGTAAAAGAATGATGGCGGCAACAACCCCTGGAACATAGCCAAAAGCGGCAAAACCAAGTAATGGAACCAGAACGAGTAATATTTCTTCAACGGCATAGGCGACGGATGAAACAGCATCGCTGGCCAGAATTGGCAAGCCCCAGAGTTGTGACAGCCGTTCTTGTTTGATTTCATCTGTACGTAATGACTTTCCTAGCAGTGCTTTTTTAACTTTAAACAAAATGAATCACCTGTTTCTTTATAAAATAGTAAAAATATTTTTTTTTTACAACTTGTATAAAATATCACAATTGGTATAAAGTTTGTATAAAGAAAATATGATTTCGCATAAATTTAGTGTTAAATTCATAAAGAACGCAAGATAGCAACTAAGATAGTATTCGTACAATCGTCATTTTGACCATGTCTGTTCCTAATGATCTCATGACATCGCAAAGGAATTGTGATGCGATTCTAAAAAGAAGGGAAAAATGCAATATATAATGTTCTAATGTTTTTGTAGTTGTAATGATATTAAATTAAGGGTATAATTATATAAACAATTTATAAATTTAAAACTATTTGGAGAAGTATCGAAGTGGTCATAACGAGCCGCACTCGAAATGCGGTTGCCTGCAAAGGCACGTGGGTTCGAATCCCACCTTCTCCGCCACAAAATATCATACATCAAATTCGAATTTTGATAAACACTGCTGCTTTAGTAGCAGTGTTTTTATATAGTTGGATAAAATAATTAAATAATGCTTTCGCGTTTCAGAATAAACTATCTGTTAAACAGGTCGCATAGATTATATATTGTATTCCTGCCAAAGGAGGATAAATGACGACTAGTAAACTACAAAATAAAGGCGTTGTGTTTGCATTAGCAACATTCTGCTGCCTCTTGTGGGGAAGTGCCTATCCCGGAGTAAAAATAGGATACAGTCTTTTTAACATACAGACCACTGGTGCCCAGGTTCTGTTTGCCGGATATCGTTTTACACTAGCAGGAATCCTGACCTTGATTATGACCAGTATTTTCTACGAAAAATGGATCATACCAAGGAAAAACGAGTTAAAGGGAATGATAACACTGGGACTTGTGCAAACAACCCTTCAGTATATATTTTTCTATGTTGGTTTGGCCAACACATCTGGTGTTAAAGGCGCAATCATCAATGCATCTTCCACATTCTTTGCCATTCTGTTTGCTCACATTCTCTTAAAAAACGAAAAGATGACACAAGCAAAAGTACTTGGATGCGTTCTGGGAATGATCGGAGTACTCATCATACAGGTCAGTGGCCCAAAAATTGACAGCAGTTTTTCTTTGATAGGTGATGGTTTTCTTTTTTTAGCCTGTATAGCCTCTGCATTGGGTATAGTGCTGACTCGAATCTTTACCAAAAAATGTGATTCTATGATATTAACCGCCTATCAGCTGATTATCGGCGGCGTAGTACTTGTCATCGTCGGCTTGACAATGGGAGGCGAAATAACCCAGATAACAATTCAGGGAATCTTATTGCTTCTTTATTTGGCATTTCTGTCAGCAGTAGCCTTTACAATCTGGGCGGTACTCTTGAAGCACAATCCTATCGGGATCATAGCCATTTATGCCTTTATGATCCCTGTATTTGGCGTTGTTTTATCTGGTATTTTTCTTGAAGAGCAGTTTCTAACCCTGCATATATTGTTGGCTCTTGTCAGTGTAAGTATTGGTATATGGATCGTTAATAAAAAATAGAACTTTATTGACATCGATTGATAATTGGCGATAAATGAGTTTTTTCGGCATATTGAAATAAACAGATCCTTATCAAAAAGGTTGAAATAATTTACTAAATAGGTTACAATTAAGATATATTATTTTTGAAAAACATATTACCAAATGGAGGGATAAATATGGAAAATGCGTCAATTTATGAAGTGTTGCAACTGGCTATTAATTTAGAAGATGAAGGCATTAAATTTTATGAAAAATGGGCTGCTACTACAAAAGGAAATGTAAAAGAAGTACTTGAAAATTTAGCAAAAGACGAAATGAAACATGCATCCTATTACAGAAGCTTATATAATGACTTAAAAGAAAAACCAGATGTTGATTATCTTTTTGAAGAAGAAGTAACCGCATATTTTAAAACTTATGCGAATTCAGCTGCATTTAATAGAAAACAAGTAAAAATAACCTCTATTAAGGATGCTATTGAAGAAGGTATAGTAACAGAGAAAAATTCTATTGAGTATTATCAGTTTTTATTAAAACATTCAAAAGAGAAAACAAAAGAAATGCTTGCAACCATAATTAAGGAAGAAGAAGGACATCTGGTTATTCTTAAGAAATTGTTAGCAGAAGCATAATTATAAGTGTGCCTTACTAATAGCTTTTTTAAGTTATAAATCGATGCCTTATTTCTCTTTATCGAAAAGGAAACCGAAGCTTCTCAATATTTTACTGGGAAATCTTCAGTTTCTTTTTTTAATATTCTTTCCATTACTATCAAATCTAAATTTGATCAATCGTTAATAAGTGTAAAATTGTTACGATGAATGAATTCCTTAATTACACCCAAATAAAAGCATCGAAAAATCACAAAATTATAGTGAAGGAGTTTTACTTATGCAAGAATATCGATTTACTGATAATGATGTAGAGTTTGTGCTTGAAAATTTACAATTAGATCAATATGACCACCTTGTTTGCAAACTTAAAATGGATAACCAATGTTTTAATTCTGAACTTTCAGAACATTCTAAAACAATGTCTCTTGGAGAAATTAACTTTGGAGGAAAGACTCAGATTAAGCTACCCGATAATATTTTCAACGAATTGGATGCTCTTAAATCCAGGTTAATAACTGAAAAATCCGACTTGATAAAAAAAACGGCAAAGGCGATTGCTGCTGGCGAAATGCTAATTGATATTACTGTTGATACATCCCCTCTGCACTATCATCCATGGTTAAGTGAATTACGTGGAAGTTTCAACAATAAAAGTCCAATATATTTAGATGCGCAACTTGTTCTGGATGAGGCGGTTTTATCTTACTCTAAACGTGGCACTCTTCGCCTTTCAGGTGAGAATGTTTTAGAGAACGCATTAAATGGCAATGTAAAACAACTAAAAAAAGATATTGGCAAACATGCAATAGATCTGGTATTTGATGAAAATAACATTATGATCAGCTTCAAAATTAAATTGGAAGATATTACCGTAATTAATATCATGAAGATATTATAAATAAGTAGAGTTTGAAAATAACCCCAACCGGTAGACACGTAAAACAATAACGAACATAAATCAGATATTTTCAACCTAACGCATGGATGATATAATTTTATTTGATTTATAATATGAGGTGATAACTATAATGATTAAATTTGTAGATCCGCGTCAAACAGAGTTAAGGGCTGACTGCGAAAAATGTTTCGGCTTCTGTTGTGCAGCCCTGTATTTTTCGGCTTCAGAAGGCTTCCCCACCGATAAAGACGCCGGTACTCCCTGTATAAACTTGAAAGAAGACTTTACCTGCAAAATACATAAAGATCTCATTAAGAAGAAGCTAAAGGGTTGTACTGCCTACGACTGTCTAGGTGCAGGGCAGAAGGTCGCCCAGCATACTTTCCATGGCCTTGACTGGCGGCAGGTGCCAAAATCTGCTAAAAAAATGTTTAAATCCTTTCTGACTATGCGGCAGCTTCATGAAATCCTGTGGTATCTTGCCGAATCCTTTGCTCTCCAGGATGAACCCATTATCAAGGAAAAAATCGGTCTATTGCTGGAGAAAACAGAAAATTTAACGCTTCTTGAAGTTGATGCCCTACTGACAGTGGATGTGGATGAGCATCGAAACGAGGTGAAGAGATTCCTGCAGAATACGAGTGATCGTGCAAGAAAACAAGCTCGGATCGGAAAGCACAAATATTCAAAAAATATCAAAAGCCATCAATGTGACTATTTTGGCGTTAATCTTAAAGATTTCGACCTGATAGGTGCAGATCTCAAAGGAGCCTGCCTCATTGCAGCAAATCTTAAAGATCAAGATTTGAATGGCGCCAATCTTATTGGTGCCGATTTACGGGATGCTGATATTAGTGGAGCCAATCTAAAAAACAGTCTCTTTCTTACTCAGGGACAGATCAACTCAGCAAAGGGTGATTCCAATACAAAGTTGCCCAAGATGCTTCGAACTCCGGATCATTGGCGGAAGTGACCTGCACCTGATAAAATACTGTTTATTATTGATTAAGCCATGCCATATATCAATCGGTTATTATAGATTTCAGTTTCAAACATGTTTTCTCGAGATCTTGTATTAGATTTGAAATATCCTCGATTTTATCCTGTGGAAATGTTTCATCGATAACAAGATTTTCATTGCGCAGTTATAACCAAGTATGTTTTTACGGTGTTTGCAAAAGACTTTTTTTTATCTTCAATACACTCCTTTCTGAAATAGTTTGACATATTACTGTTTTTCATATAATTTCAGCGTTTCGAGTGGAAGTACCTTCTTACAGATAAAAATACCCTGTTAAAGAAAATAAAAACAAATATCGTTAGCATTAGGACTTATTGCAAAAAAAAACAATTATGTATCAATTATAGACATTAAGCCAAACAAGAAACGTCGGTCAAAAAAATGATGTCTACAATGATATATAATTGTCTCTCAGTAGAAAATTATATGGCGTAAAGGTATTCTCCGCTTATAGAATCTACTTTATAAAAGTCAGCATAACTTAAATCAAAAACGTCTTTGTCAATGCCAGAAACATCGATTTTGTTTTTAATAAGATATTGCCAGAATCCCGTACTGTTTATATTTCCCTGAATTATGACACCGAGAATTATACCGTTTTTCATGACAACCTTTTGATAATTGTTTCGATCTTCTCTTATTAAAACATCGAAGCTTTCTTTAGGTTTTGGATTAATATTGCCCAATGAAAGTGTGGTGAGTCCATAAAAATTAGTTGTGTTTTTAAGAGCATATCGATCTTCGTATCGGAGTTTTTCTCCAAGCATATTGATTGCTGCAATTTTCCCCTGCTTCATGGCATTTGGCCAAATTCCAGAAATTCCTATTACATCGCCGGCGGCATAAATGCCTTTTATATTTGTCTGTAAATCATCACCGACCAGAATCGCATTTTTAGTCGCAATATCTGATTTTTCTACAAAATCAAATGAAGGACGAACCCCAGCGGCAATAACAATAACGTCCGCACAAACTGATTTTCCGCTGGCAAGATGAATCGTCCTGCCCTTCCCTGCTTCATCAATATTAACAGACGTGACCTTATCCGACAACAGGAATTCAGCCCCATGTTCTTCAAAAAGCTGTTGGTAAGCTTCGGCTGATTTTTCATCAAGCTGTAAACCCATAATGCCGTTCATCATTTCAATAACAGTCACTTTTAAACCGCGCTCCAATAGGGCTACGGCAGCATCCATTCCAACCAGTCCGGCACCGATAACCACAGCGTTTTTTGCAGTTTTGCATTCCGAATCAAGCAGTTGAGCATCTTTTAAATCTCTGAAACCATAGACGTTTTTGGCCTCTCTCAATCCTGGAATCGGCGGAATAAAATAAGAAGCTCCGGTGGCAATAAGCAGTTTATCAAAATATATCGCTTGGTTGTCATTCGTTCTTACAAACTTTTTATCGGTATCCAAATCAACAACTGTGGTATTTTTCAGCCAAGTGATATTGTTTTCCGCAAAGAAATTCTCATGTACAAAGTTAATTCCCTTGGCATCCCGTTCATGCCCCAAATATTTATGGAGCATACAACGGGAATGGATACTGTCTTCTTTTGAAATGACAACTATTTGAGTATCAGGTTCTGCAACCTTTATTGTTTTAGCGGCACTTATTCCGGCAGCGCTGGCTCCAATAATCACAATTTTCATCTACTTACCTCCTTCACTTCAATGGCTTGCTTTGGACATGCTTTAACACAACTTGGCCCATCTTGTTTTTCTTCACAGAAGTCACATTTTATAACTTTGGTACGGGTCTTATTATCCGGCTTTAAAACCCCAAAAGGACAGTTCATGACACACATGTAGCAGGCAGCGCATTTACTTTCGTCATACTTTACATGCCCGGTTACCGGATCTTTTTCCATAGCACCACTCATGCAAGACAAAACACATTCCGGTTCGTCACAATGGCGGCAGAAGATAGGTGTGTAACCGGTTTTTGCATCAAATTTTATAAAGTTACGGGTTTCAGAATCCACACTCCCAAGATTAACGGTGTAAAAATTACTGCCTTCTTCATGGGCACTAATACAAGCGACATTACAGTTTAAACAACCATCGCATTTTTCACGATCAATGATGATTCGTTTCATGATTACACCTCCTTAGATGTTTAATTCTTTTCTTTTCTGTTCGATGATTCCATTGAGGGTATTTGCTGCAGATTGAGCATTGTCATCAATGATCAATTGTCCTCCGGTAAGATTTAACATATCCTGAGTGAATACCTGCACTGCTACAGGACTTCCTGTAACAAAAGGCGGTAATCCTAAGTGGAGTGGTAACCCAAGGGCTAAACCAAAAGCTCCATCGGCTAAGGCCTGTTCTTCCAACCATTGTGGAGCTGATAAAACAAGAGGCAATTGCGGTAAATCAATGCCAATTGCTTCTGCTAATTCAGTTGCAACTAATTCTAAACGACCAATAGCTAAACAAGGACCAAAATTGAGAACCGGTGGAATACCAAGACTTTCACAAACAGCCCGAAGTTTTGGACCGGCAAGCGAAGCAGCTGAAGGTGACATCAAACCAACGTTTTCCAATCCGCCTGATGAACAGCCTGCTGACAATACAAGAATATCTTTAGCAATTAGTTCCTTAACCAGACCAACAGTGAGAACATCATGTCCCCCAGCAGTTAGACTTGAGCATCCTACAATCCCTGCGATTCCTTTGATTTCACCACTGACAATTAAATCAATGAGCGGCTTCCATGTTCCCCCTAGAAAAGACTTTAAAGAACCTTCGCTGACACCGGTTAAAGTATCGTCATTGCCATGATCTGGCAGCATATTTAATGTAATTTTACCCCGACGAGTTTGGTATGATTCAATAATTGAATTAATAATTTCATTACTTTGATTTTCTTTTTCTTCGAATACAAAAGGTTTCATTTCCGCATTGGCTTTTTTGGAGACATCATCCAAACAGATTTGCTTGATTTTCAACTCATCACAAATAGGCTCAATCCCTGGCAAAGTACAGTTGAATTCAGATAAAACAGCATCAATGGCACCAGTGGCAAGGATGGCTTCACTAGTGAAGTTGTTGCCCGCATGTCCGTTGAAAATTTTCTGATAATGTTCACCACGTAATTGAAGATCCTGACCCACACAGGTGCAACCCACTAATTTGAAACCCTTTGCTCCAACTGCCTTTGCTTTGGCAATGACATCATCTTCAATCAGGCGATCCTGTAAATATGCAAACATGGCATGCTGATGGCCGGTGATCATAATATTGATATAATCAGTATCAATTACCCGCAAACCGACTGATGCCAAACGAATGGAAGGTTCTCCCAGCATTATGTCATTTAAAAGATTGGTCAAAGTTAAGCCATAAAGCCCGGTTGAAATACCCAGTTTCAGGCAATTTAGGTACATATCAACTGGATCTGAGTTTAGATTTGTTGATGTTTTGACAACTCCGGTAAATACTTCTGATTTTGCCCCACCGGGTAATATTCCTAATTCTTTCCAACGATCAAATCTTGGTTTGTAAGCCATTTTTTCAACAAGTTCCATTTTTACATAATCTGGTTTATATAGATCGGCTAAAACCATATCCGCAATTTTACCGGCGCAGATGTGCTCATCGCTTTCATCGATTTCAAATAATGAGGCAAGTTTGGCTAGTGCCTGTTTTCCTTTAAGGACACCATTGCTTTCGGCCGTCTTTTTTAATAATCGAGCAGTGTTTTCGACGATGTGGATATAACAACCAGAACCAGCAGAAACTGCTCTTAAAAAATTTCGCGCAACAATTGTATCTGCTGTGGCACCGCAAACACCCTTTTGAGCATTAGGCGTGATTCGACAGGGACCGTTTGAACAGAGACGACAGCAAATCCCTTGCAATCCGAAACCGCATTTTACACTTTGTCCCTCCATTCGGTGATGGGACGTTTCCTGACTTAAATTAGAGATAAAGGTTTCCAGCTTTTGATCCGCACTTGCACAGGTTTTACAGTTAAAATTTGAATTCATTTGATACCCTCCATAGATTTAAAATTTTAATTCCTAATAATTGTGATTTTTTTCATAAGAAATAACTCAAGGCAATTGTAATTTTCAGAATACAAATTTGGCATTGTCAATTCAGTAATGAGAATTGTTTGTATTACATGAGTTGATCAGATAAATTTGGTATATCTAACCTGGGACATAAAATAATCAATTTATGAAATTAGAATGTTGGTTATTTTATAACTTAATTTAAAATAGTATAACTTGGTTGAAAGAATCACATTCATTAAAAATATATTATAATCATTATAATTTACTGATAAGTATCTGTCAAGAATGATTCCTGATAAAATTTAGCCTTATTCTTTGAATTTAATAAAGGATTTATTTGTATCCTTCAATTTATTATAGATTGAAGGAATTTACTATCCTAAAAAGTATTTAGAATTTTAATATAAATTGAAAGCTATCATTATGAAAAACATGAACATATATTTTAATGATAACTATACGAGATTTTTTGAAGCGTGTTTTTCGGAATTATTAATAACTGTTGAAGGTAAGTTCAATTAGTAAAACTTGTGATAGATTTGAACATGCTTATAGAATCGTTTTTCTGTTTGAATGACGAAAATGATTGAATAAATACTCATTAAACAGTAAAATAACGATATAATTGTTCTGGAAAACTAAATTAGTATATTCAATATAAAGCATTGACGTAAAAGATTAACTATTTTTTTAAGAATACACAATTGTAAATGACATTTAATGAAAATTGGTTTTAAGACTAGTTAAGTGAATTTTTATTTAAATGATAATTTTTTAAATCGTTGCAACTACGCATATAGATGTTTTAGTTGAATTTTAAATATAAAAATGTTGGGAATTTGGAGAGAAGAATTGAGAATAACAGAAAGAGAAAATTTAACAATAGAGAAAGAACTTAATATTAGTCAAATCATTCAGCAAAAAAGCCTGTTGGCTTACTTTCAACCCATCATGTCTGTAACTGGAAATAAAATAATTGGCCTTGAAGGCTTAATCCGCGGGATTATACCCGGAACAACGCAAATCATATCACCACTACTTTTGTTTGAAGCCGGCAATAAAGAAGGATTGGCAAAAGATCTTGATCGAGCCTGCAGAGATAAGGTTTTAGCAGCCTTTAAACCTTTCTATCAATCAGACCAGGATCTTTTATTATTTTTAAATTTGGATACTTCGATTATCGATGAAGTTGGATGTTCCAACTATCTGAATGATCAGGTTAATCAGAATGGGATTAATGTCAAGAACATTGTCATTGAAATTAATGAATCCAAAGCAAAAAATACGTTGGCACTTATGCAATTCGTAGATACTTATAAAAATTATGGTTTTCTAATTGCTCTGGATGACGTTGGAGCCGGCTTTTCAAATATGGATCGAATTGCAGATCTAAAGCCAGATATCATTAAAATTGATCGTGCTATTGTTCATAAGATGGATTATATTTATCATAAACAGGAGGTTTTTAAATCGCTTGTCAATTTGTCAAATAAAATTGGTGCCTTAGTCATTGCAGAAGGCGTTGAAACAAAACAAGAGGCCATACAGGTGTTAAACCTTGGCGGACAGCTTATACAGGGCTTTTACTTTTCAAAGCCAGTCGAAGAGTTTGTTTTCAGCGAAGCGCTTTTAGAAAAAAATATTGATATAGTTGAGGAGTACAAAGCATTTTTGCTCAGGGAGCTAGAGGATTATAATCGGAAATGTCTCAAGTATTCTCAAACAGTGAATCGAATGATAAAATCCATCACAACTTATGATGTGTCTAAATTTAATTTTCAATTATTAAAATGCATCCAAGATTCCGTATTGATAGACTGCGCCTATGTTCTGGATGAATCTGGAATTCAATGCAGTGAAACAGTCGGAGCAAAATACTCCAGTATTTGTGATAAACTTGTTTTTCATTCTGCAAAGATCGGTGTGGATCATTCAATTAAAAAATATTATTACAATTTAATTAGAAGAAAACAAAATACTTACGTGACTGAACCTTATTTATCAATGGCAACTGGCAGTCTATGCATCACCTATTCAAAAATTTTTAAGCATACAAATAAAAAATATATATTATGTGTGGATTTTCTGGAAAAAGAGAAGCCAATATCTGTTAGTAATGAAGAATCCGACTTTAAAATAACAAATAACATGTAAATATAAAAGACTGCCAATTTTCATTGACAGCCTTCAAATTATATCCAAATGGAATCAGTGATTTTTAAAACATATAAACTTAAATCAGCAGATTCATATAGAAACGAAAGACTTCCAAGCTATATCGTTCGAAATTTGCTTTGGCAAAATCTGGTGTCAAAGGATAATTTGTTTTGAATTCATCCCAGTTGAACAAGTATTGTGATTGCGGCAGGGCAACTCGGTTTGCATCGAATTTAAATCCTTCGCTATTTAGCGGCGTACCGAAAGATTCTCCGGCATTGTCGTATTTTGAATAATCACGTACGAATTTCATCAATGCCGCCAATGTATCCATTCTTACCTCATTAAGTGTCAGTGGTCCCTTGTCCAAGCCGAAGATATAACCGCCGCCGGGAAGCATGATGTCCAGGAATTTCTTCGCCCGGTCGACAATCTGCTCCGGCGTATCCGTCTTAAGCGCACTGCTTGGGAATAAACCACTGATCAAGAATTTCTTACCGAGTTTGTCTTTGATGGTTTGTGGATCCCCGTATTCGAACA
Source organism: Acetobacterium tundrae (assembly GCF_008086615.1). Lineage (GTDB taxonomy): Bacteria > Bacillota > Clostridia > Eubacteriales > Eubacteriaceae > Acetobacterium > Acetobacterium tundrae. The sequence goes on along the minus strand of NZ_RXYB01000013.1, from coordinate 4,717 downwards.
TCAACTGGGAACCGGCAGGTATTTCAGACAACAAAACATCGAGGAACCGCATCCAGTTGTCTTCGCAGAACATTTGAGGTCTTACGCCAATAGCGGCGTATTGTTCGAGCATCGCTTTGTAGGATGGTATATACAATTCAAGAAAGTCTTTCTCCCGCATGAAAGTTGGCATATGAAGCGGGATGAATACCCCACCTTCCGGTTGCGGATTTGCTGGCAGCCCCCATTGGAAGGTTAGCGGCATGACGGCATCAGCAGCTTCCTTTATTTCTGATCGATGTCTTCTGATATCCATACTCATACCGGAGAAGCTTCGGAGCTGATCCGCAATAAAATCGAAAGGAGCTTCTGTAAAAGTGAAGGAACCCATGGGGCTTCCGGTATAGTAACCGTGAGTTTGAATTAATTCCAGAAAGGTTGGAAGAAGAGACATCATATCATCATTCAGAGCAGATTTTCCCATTTGAATCGCAACTGCCATTTTGATGGGATTGGCTGGATCAAGATTTTTATGCTGTCTTGGGATGACTGTTTCCACAAGAAAGTCGAAAGTTTTTTCAATCAATTGGGGATATTCATTATCAATCATGCCAATAACTTCAGGATGCTGAACAAAACCACCCTTTCCCATGACAAAAGACTGAGAACCATACATCTGATACATTGAAGGCGTTCTCGACAAAAGAAAATCAGCTGGAAGTACTGGACAACTGTCAGAGTAAATTTTTTTACATAATTCTTTTGCCGGTTCAGCAAGTCTTGAATAGTCAAATTGAAAATCGAATAGATTCTGTCCGCCGTATTCAGCAATCAGATGCTGTGGCAAAGTTATACTGGCTGGCATTCTTTCCGGTATTTTGTTTGAATAGAAATCAGAATATATTTTTCCACGTTCCTGCTGTAATGCTGCGGTATCTTTCATCATTATTACCTCCAAAATTTGAAATTGAATTGACAATTTTCTTTTTTCTCAATCGTTTTGCCGAATGCTAAAAAAGCCATTGCCTTTGTCGTAAATATTATTATACTATGTCGATTTGGCATGATCAATAAACCTGTTTAGATTGAAATTGCAGTTGGAAATATAACGTTTGCATTAATGAGACTATCCTAACACAAAGGAAAGCACTTTTCTGTATCTTAAAATACATTCAGAAGTAAAGCTGAAAAATCATTTGAAAAATGATATTGTAAGTCCATTTAATCTCCTAAACAACCGACGATAGAAGCGTATCATTAAAAAAGCAATGAAAAAATCATTTCATCAATAATGATTTCCAGTGAGTCCTCATCCATTTCATTTTTATGTTTGTTTTTTAAGTCTTCAAATAATATTTCAACACTCTTTATTTCTTCCATAATACACTCCTAATATTTTGCGTAATCATAAACGAATTCATGAACAGCTCTGATATTTTCAAAACAACCATCATCCAAAGACAGGAGTATCTTATCTGTGGAGAAAATGTATCCTCCACCAGGAGCACATTCATCGATGATTCTTTTTGCCGTATCAATGCATTCTTTTTTAGTGCCGTATGATAACTGACTAATGGGCATTCCCCCAATGATGCAGATTTTATTGCCAACTTTTTTTTTGATTTTTGAAAGATCTCCATATTCAAAAATTCCAAGGATTTTTCCGTCAGGAAACGAATCAAAATATTCCAAGTAAGGTGTCCAGTCATTTTCAAAAAACAAACATACCGTGTAATTGTTTTTAGTATACATCTCCAATAACTGATTAAGAAATGGCAGATAGTATTTTTCAAAATCTTTTGGCTTTAAATAGCTTCCAAGATGAAGCGGTAGTAAAATGAAATGCCCGTCTTCAGGGGTATTGTAAATACGCATTTTAATATTGGTAATAAACAAATTGAGCGCCGATGAAGCTTTTAAAAAAAGTTGGGGAATCCGGTTAATATCAGTGATAATTCCTTCAAATCCCCTGAAATAATCCAGCAACATATCGGGTCCGGAAAAAGCTAAGGTTCTTGCAAAAATCGGGATGCCTAAAACGTTTTCAGTTTTATCGATAAGTTTTAAATTGGCTTGTCGATAATTAACAAAAGCATTATACGCATGTTCAAGTGCCTGAGCAGATATTGTGTCACCAGATTCAAGCACTTTAAATTTTTTTGGGAAAAACTCATTTAGAATATAGTGGCCAGGATTTTTTATCAAGGAATTATAATCATCAACATCCATATAACAACTAATTTTATCTTCATAGTTGACGATACCATCCGTCAATTTGTAACTTCCTGAGTTATTGAGGGCGTCAAAGATGGGTTTAATCCATAAATTTCCCAGTCCGTATAACCCATCGATGTAAATTTCAGAAAACGTTTTTTCAAATGCCTTGTAAAACAGAAGCGGATTTTTTAAAACTTTTTCCGCTGATAAACCACAATGATGAACAGGCCACATTTCGGACATAAACAAAATGGGAACTCGATCAGGTGTATCTCTTTTAAAGGCAAGATTGAAACGATCAATTTTTTCTGTATAAGTTGTTTGTATTGATGAATCCATATTGAACCCCTTAAAGTTATTTAACAGGTCAATTATAACATATTGGATAAAAAAAGGTATAAAAATCGCTCTATTCCATTTAAATCAGATAGAATTAAAAAGAACAGAACGATAATTATACTATAATTATTAAATTGATTTGATTTTAGAACATTTTTTTTGTCATATTATCAATTTCTACGTCAATTGCTTCATAAACACCTGGGAATGAACTGATGTTTAAGCCTTGGCTTGCGCCAGGAATAAAATACAATTTTCCACATTCTCTGCAGGCATGTTCTACATTTTGGGCAATGACTTCCTGTGACCAGTCCGGGGTATCAATTTTCCCACTATCAATATCACCCCAGAAAGTAATTTGTTTGCCGTATTTTTTAATTAATTCAGGAACGTTATTGGTTGACATTACACCCTGCCATATATCGATTCCCATTTCAATCATAAAAGGAACAAGATTTGCTGCGTAGCTGTCGCTGTGATGAATAATCAACTCTACTCCATTCGCTTTGTAGAATCCGTAGATTTTTTTATAGGCAGGTAATAAAAACTCCTCAAAAGTTGCAGGTGAAATAAATGAGGAAATCTGGCTACCCCAATCATCATGATGGAAAAGTGCATCTGGATGAAGGTGATCAATGACTTGTTTTGCATATCTTATTTCCCAGTCGGTGATGTAGTCAATCAGTTCATGCATCGCTTCTGGTTCTTCATAAAAAGCCATTAATCCCTCTTCCATACTCATCAGGTAATGTGTCAGTTCAAAAACACCGGGTGCCACTAAAGTTGTTACATATTTTTCGTTGCGATCAACTGAATTGACATGTTCTATCGCTGCCGTCCATCTTTCTTCAGGATAGTCAACTGAAGGGGCTTTAACATATTTTCGCCATTCAGTGATATCTTTCAGAACGATGTGTTCAGCATCATGTACTGGAAAAGAACCGATTTGACCTTTAGGCCATCTAACAGTAACTCCCCAAGAATTCACTATTTCTGTACCTGGTCCAGGACATAGAGCCAGTTCCATTGGTGTTTCCATGATAATATCAAGAAATTCATATTGCTTTACAAATCGATCCGGATTTCCGCCTTGTATTGTTTCTAATAAATTTTGTTTTATCGATAACATATTATTTCCTCCTTGGAATTGTAGTTGTTAATTTTTGAATAATCATAATGGTTATATTAAGCGACTAATTCTTTTGCTTTCACAGCAGCACTGCCGGCATCAGGCGCATAGCCATCAGCTCCAATTTCAGCTGCGTATTCTGGCGTAACCGGTGCGCCGCCAACAATAACTTTCATATCCGGGAAGGCGGCTTTAACGGTTTGTACCGCTTCTTTTAATGCCGGCATGGTCGTGGTCAACAGACCTGAACAGGCTACCAATACGACATTTTTATTCTCTTTAATGGCTTCCACAAATTTCTCGGCCGGTACGTCGACGCCCAAATCGATCATGTCAAAACCAGCGCTTTCCAGCATCATCACAACCAGGTTTTTACCGATATCGTGCAGATCTCCAGCAACGGTGCCCATGATGCAGGTTCCCAATGAGTTTGAGGTGTCGCCGGCCATTACTGGTTTCAGTACTTCCACCCCCTTAGACATTGATTTGGCAGCAATCAGCATTTCCGGTACGAAGATTTCTCCGGCTGAGAACTTATCTCCGACGACACTCATGGATGCAACCATGGCGTCCAGGATATCCTGCGCTTTATCTCCGGCATCCAGGGCTTCCTGTACGGCTGCAGCAATCTTCTTTGATTTCCCGGCTTCTACCAGGGCTTTTACTTCTTCAATTTTCGACATTTTGTTTTCTCCTTTTTTTCTTTAAATGATTATTTCTTAACGATGTGTGTCGTTAATTATTAAAATTATTTTTTCTGACCAAAAATACCTTCACGATAGGCGCCGATATATTCCATGCAGTAATCATCTTCACCCAGCAGCGCTTCGGTGGCAAACAGCATCCCCATCAGATCCTGATTCAGCGGATCCAGGATAAAACTGTCCATTCCGGCGTTCATCGCCAGTACGGCAAAGGCCTGGTTGACGATTTTTCGGGCGGGCAGGTTGAAGGAAATATTGCTGACGGCACCGGTGACATGAATGGTGGGATACTGTTCTTTAATGCCCCTGATGACTTCGGTTACCATGCTGATGCCTTCTTCTGAGGTGC
>NZ_RXYB01000012.1 GCF_008086615.1 Acetobacterium tundrae | reverse complement strand
GGTTAACATAAGGTTTGCCTCCATTTGTTTTCTAATTTTATGATAAACCATGAACCTTGGAATAAGCTTTTTTGATTTCAAAAAACTAAAAAAGGCCAGGTTTCCCTGACCTTTGTCTTCAGTCTGAGCTGATTTCATTAATGAAATCAGCTTTTTTATTGATCGTAATCTTTATTTTGATAGAATATATTCATCCATTGCTTGATTCACAAGCAAATCAGCCTGATTGTTGTAAGGATTCGTTGCATGGCCTTTGACCTTGTGAAAGGTAACCTTGTTGGCATTAACCAGTTCATCGAGTTCCATCCAGAGTTCTTTGTTTTTCAGTTCTCCAGCTTTTCCTCTTGTCCAGTTTTTATTCTTCCAGCCGCCAATCCAGTTTTGCAGATAGGCATTGACAACATAGGCCGAATCACTGAAAACATGGACTTCACAGGGTTCTTTCAACATCTTAAGCCCTTCGATGACTGCTAACAGCTCCATTTTATTATTGGTAGTATTTTCATAAGCACGCTTGAATTCTTTTTTAATATTCTTGTCCGGATACATGAGCACTCCACCAATAGCGCCCATGTTTTCCCCTTCTTTTCCATTACCGCGGCAACCGCCATCAGTATATAAATGAATGATTTTCATAATTTTTCCTATTTCACAACAATATTAAAAATCTTTCCTGGTACGTAAATCTCTTTAACAATGTTTTTTCCCTGGGTATAGGCCAGGATATTTTCCTGGTTAAGGGCAATTTCTCTGGCAGTTTCCGTATCAGCATCTACCGGCAAAGTGATCGTGCCTCTGACTTTCCCATTAATCTGTACTGCCATTTCGATGACGTTGTCCACTGTTTTTGACTCGTCATACTGCGGCCATGCGGCCTCATCTAAGGTTCCGCCCATTTTCATATTTTGCCATATTTCCGACGTGATATGGGGGGCAACCGGATAAAGAAGCAATATAAAGGTTTTTAAGCCCGCTTTCGTAATGATGCCTTCTTTGTTAAAATCATTCAGCAAGGTCATTAAAGCGGCAATGGCAGTATTGTATTTCATTTCCTCATAGTCATTATTGACTTTTTTTATTGTTTTATGAATGGCTGTCTCTAAAACTTTACCGTAGCCTTCTTCTTCTGAAACCATGTCCTGAAGTTTCCAGACGCGATCAAGAAAACGTCGACAGCCTTTTGCACCATTATCAGACCATGGCGCCGATTTTTCATAGTCACCGATAAATAAAATGTAAGTTCTCAGAGTGTCTGCTCCAAAAGCGTCGATAATCTCATTAGGATTTACCACATTCCCTTTAGATTTAGACATTTTATCGCCGTCATTTCCCAAAATCAAACCCTGAGCTGTTCTTTTGGCATAAGGTTCTCTTGTCGGAACACAACCAATATCGTAGAGGAATTGGTGCCAGAAACGCGAATAAAGCAAATGTCGTGTAACATGCTCCATCCCGCCGTTATACCAGTCTACCGGAAGCCAGTATTTCATTTTTTCTTCGGATGCAAACGCTTCGTCATTTTCATTGTCAAAGTATCTTAAAAAGTACCAGCTGGAACCAGCCCATTGAGGCATGGTATCGGTTTCCCGCTCCGCCGGTCCGCCGCAAACAGGGCAGGTCGTTTCATACCATTCCGGAATATTTGCCAGTGGTGATTTTCCGTTATCTGTCGGCTCATAGCTCTCCACTATTGGCAATTCCAATGGCAGTTCATTTTCAGGCACCGGCACCATTCCGCATTTTGGACAATGAATAATCGGAATCGGTTCGCCCCAATAACGTTGTCTATTGAAAGCCCAATCCTTCATTTTATAATTAATGGTCTTTTTACCAAGGTTCTCTTTTTCAAGGTATTCAATCGTTTTTTTAATAGCATCTTTGACTTCTAAACAATTTAAAAATCCGGAGTTCACCATCTCTCCCGAATCGGTATTAGTATAGGCCGCTTCAGTAACGTCGCCCCCTTTGATAACCTCGATGATTGGCAAATCAAATTTCTTTGCAAATTCCCAGTCCCGGTTGTCATGTCCCGGTACCGCCATAATGGCACCGGTTCCGTAACCCATCATGACATAGTCCGCAAGAAAAATGGGGATTTCTGTATGCGTAACCGGATTAATCGCCTGAACGCCCTGAATCCTTACCCCGGTTTTGTCTTTGGCTAATTGCACCCGTTCAAACTCAGTTTTCCGTTTTGCTTTATCCTGATAATCAACCAGTTCATTCATATTGGTTATTTCTTCAGCCAGTTCCTGAATCAGCGGATGCTCTGGAGCGATGACCATAAAAGTTGCCCCAAACAAAGTATCCGGTCGCGTTGTGAATACCCGAAGGACCTTATCATGTCCGGCAATAGCAAACTCCACTTCCGCGCCAACTGATTTTCCAATCCAGTTTTCCTGTTCTAAACGAATTCGCGGTAAATAATCAACCTCGTCCAGGCCGTCAAGGAGTCTTTCTGCATAGTTTCTAATTTTAAGAAACCACACATCTTTTTCCATTTGAACCACTTCACTGCCGCATCGATCACATTTTCCATCTCTGAAATCTTCATTGGCAAGAACAACCTTGCAACCATTACAAAAATTAACATAGGTGCGATCTCTGAATGCTAAACCATGTTTGAATAATTGTAGGAATATCCATTGCGTCCATTTATAATATTTAGGATCCGTGGTATCAATTTCCTTACTCCAGTCAAAAGAATAACCAATCCGTTTTAACTGATCGGTAAAAACTGCGATGTTTTCATCGGTTACTTCTCTTGGATGTCTTCCGGTTTTGATTGCATAGTTTTCCGTCGGCAATCCAAACGCATCCCAGCCAATTGGGAAAAGAACATTAAAACCCTCTAAACGGCGTTTTCTGGCAATAACCTCAAGCGAGGTATAGGCTCGGACGTGACCGACATGCAGCCCAACCCCCGATGGATATGGGAATTCAACCAACCCGTAAAATTTTTCTTTTTTTGAATTGTCTTCGGTACGAAAGGTATCATTCGCTTCCCAATACTTTTGCCAATATTCCTCTATCTTTTTATGATCATATGCTGACATATTTCCTCCATTTGCTCGCTTTAGACTACTAAATTTATTCAAAACAAAAAAATCCGTACCCAATAAGGACGAACTTTATTTTGTCTCCTAACGATCTTCATCACTAATTATAAAGAAGGGGGCCAAAACTGTCAATGATTTGTGGCTTATTTATCATATAGATTCTTTATGAAATGTTTTTTTATGAAATAGCCTATTATTTATGGTATACTATACCCCAGAAAACTGCAAAGGAGCCTTTCATGTATCCCCTTTTAAAAATAAACAAACAAAAGATTATTGAAAATACCAAAGCCATTGCCGACCGTGCAAAAAAACAGGGAGTCACGATTACTGCCGTTACCAAATGTGTTGGCGGTAATGTGGAAATAGCCCAAGCTTTTTTGGATGGCGGTGCCACCGCCATTGGTGATTCACGGATAAAGAATTTAAAAGAACTGGCGACATTACCCTGTGAAAAATGGCTCATCCGCATTCCCCTGCCCAGTGAGATCAATCAAACTGTTGCATATTCCAATCTGTCCCTAAACAGCGAAATTAAAACCATTCGCCTTTTAAATGACGCTGCAAAAGCTCAAGGAAGAACCCATGGAATTTTATACATGTTCGATCTTGGCGACCTCCGGGAAGGCCTTTTCATCGGAGACGGTCACCCGACAAGCCCTGAAATTGAAAAACTGATCGCTGAATCTTTCACGACGCTCGATCAGACACTTCAGGAAATTTTGTCCATGAAGCACATCAAACTCCGGGGGATTGCCACCAACGCCACCTGTGTCGGAGCAACCATTCCTACGCCAGATACGTTTAAGGCTTTTTTTGAAGTAAAACAGCTACTGAAAGAACAATACAAACTCCCCTGTGAAATCATTTCCGGCGGAAATTCCAGTGCCTATTATCTTATTGAAAGTAAAACCATTCCCAATGAAATTAATAATCTCCGTTGTGGAGACGTTATTCTCTTTGGGCGAGAATCCGCTTATTATAAGTGCTATGATTACCTTCATCAGGATGCGTTTGTTCTGGATGTTGAGATCATCGAGCTTCAGGATAAACCCACCTACCCCATCGGAGAAATCGGCAGAAATGCCTTTGGAGAAATTCCAGATTTTAAAGACCGGGGAATCCGGCGCCGGGCGGTTTGCGGACTGGGGCGACAGGACACCGATCCTGATCACCTATTCCCCCTATTAGCGGGTTTAACTATCGAAGGTTCCAGCTCCGATCATCTGATCATCGATGTAACGGATGCGGAAACTTCCTATGATGTCGGCGATATCATCAGTCTTCGATGTGACTACGTTGGAGCGCTTCATGCCGCGACCTCATCATATGTTGATAAAATTGTGATCAGCCATTAAATTTGAAATAGAAAATTAATTACAAGAGGAGAATCATTAATGAAAAACGAAGCCCCCTACACTGTTCCCTTTGACACCATGGAAGCTTTCATGGCAGATGCCCTTAAAGGCGTTGGTGTTCCTGAAGAAGATGCAAAAGTCTGTGCCGACATCCTAATCAATGCCGATAAACGAGGCATTGATTCCCACGGAATTGGGCGATTAAAGCCCATTTACTATGACCGTATCAAAAAAGGCATTCAGCACCCAGTGACAGAATTTGAAATCGTCAAAGAGACCTTCACCACGGCTGTTATTGACGGGCACGACGGCATGGGCCATGTCATCGCCAAGCGAGCCATGCAGATGGCCATCGATAAAGCCAAAGTCTACGGCATGGGTATGACGGTCGTCAGAAATTCAACACATTACGGATTTGCCGGCTATTATCCTTTAATGGCCATTGAAAACAATATGATCGGGATAACCGGAACCAACGCCCGACCATCCATCGCCCCAACATTTGGGGTTGAAAATATGCTCGGCACCAATCCGATTACCTTTGGGATGCCAAGTGATGAACCTTTCCCATTCGTCATCGACTGCGCCACATCCGTTTCCCAACGCGGTAAAATCGAAGTTTATGATCGAGAAAACAAAGAGCTTCCCGAAGGATGGGTTATCGACCGCCAGGGAAACAGCCGTACGGATACCAAACAGATCTTAATCGATTTGGTTAAAGGTGAAGCTGCCTTGACTCCCCTTGGCGGAATCGGCGAAGACACTGGCGGATACAAGGGCTACGGCTATGCAACCGTCGTCGAAATTTTATCGGCGGCACTGCAGGGCGGATCCTTCCTTAAAGGTCTTTTAGGCTTTGATCCTAACGGAAATGCTCAGCCTTACCATTTGGGTCATTTCTTCATTGCCATCAACATCGACAATTTCATCGAACCGGATGCTTTTAAAAAAACCACCGGTGACATTTTGAGAGACCTTCGCAGTTCCGATAAAATGCCGGGTCAGGATCGAATTTACACCGCCGGCGAAAAAGAATACGACAAATGGCTGGAACGAAAAGATACCGGCGTTCCTATCAATGACGCTTTGATCAAAGATATTCTGGCTATTAAAGCCGAACTTGGTTTGAACCAATACTCATTCCCTTTTGAAAAATAATAATCACTCTAAAAAAGATTTTGCGAAATAGCGCCAAGCTATCAAGCAAAATCTTTTTTTATCGCGATTATTTCTTAAAGTGTATATCTACGAAAATGATTATGAATCATTTATTAAACACTAAAATTATTTAAAACATTGCTGATGAATGAGCTGGATGTTTCCCCCAATGCCTCAATTCAAAGGATGTACAATCAGTTTCATGATCTTGCCCAAAACGCGATCAACAACAAAACAGCCTTCTTTTGATCTGACTTTGCGATGTCTCCGTTTTATTCTTCCACATAAACAGCACATAGCTAATCGGCCTGAACCTTGAAAAACAATATCATTAAAACAACAGATGCCCTTCACACAATCGACACATTTCATGAAACAGTTTGTGATAAAGTTAAGTAAACAAATGTTGAAGATTTTCATTTAGTTCAATGGTTTTAAATCAGTGAAAAGAGTCATTGATTTATTATATTTATTCTATTTTGAAAGGAGTCACTACTAATGAATATTTCATCTGTTTCATCCACAGCCAGCAGCAACAGCACGACTACTTCCACACAAGCATCGGTTAAAAATCTTGAGAGTCAGGTTAAAAATCTCCAGGAACAAATCACAACAATCAACTCCGGAGATGGCGATGCTAAAACGAAACAAACCCAAGTTCAATTGATTCAATCTCAGATTCAACAATTACAGGCTCAGATTCAGCAAATTCAACAACAAGCTACTGAAAAACAGGTTACTCAAACAACTGACCAACAAACCACTGCTCAACAAGCCACGGCCACTCAAAATATTCCCAGCACAAATGTTTTAGACACTTTTGCTTAAGGTAATCTAAGATCATTCTCCGGAATGATCTTGCCGAAAAGCAAAGAAGCCTGCCAACTATCATGGCAGACTTCTTTGCTTTTTCTAATTAAATTGTGCGGGCCACTTCAAAGGCGTCCCAAATTGCTCCTCTGATATTTCTTACATTCTGACTGTCTCCAAGGATATAGATTTGAGAATAATCATTCTTCAGTTCGCTATACAGTAAACTGCTTGATTTGCTGCCGACAGCAACAATGATGTGGTGGGCAGTAATGCTTCTATCCTGGCCATCTGCTGTAATGACCGCACCGGTCGGGGTCACTTCTGTGAGTTGAGCATTTGTCACAATATCAACCTTGTAGAAAGCAAGCAGATCCCGAAGCATCCCCTCATTTGGTGGTGCCATTGGTACTCCGGATTTCAGAATATCAGCCGACGCTTCTACAATTATAATCTTATGGCGATGTTTGGCAAGATGAAGTGCCACTTCGCAGCCGACCAGACCACCGCCGATCACGATGCATTTTGGTCCGACATACGTTTTCCCAGTCAGCACATCGATGGCATTAGTAACATTTTCGCCGTCGATGCCCGGCAGTTTTAATTCAATTGATTTCGAACCTTCAGCAGTATATATTATATCCGGTTTGAGGGCATCGATTTTTGCCTTAGTTGCCATCGTACCCAGTTTGACATCAACCTTGAGTTCATTCAGCTGAATCTCATACCAGGTTATCAGTGCTCGAACGTCTTCTTTAAAAACCGGTATACCCCCAAACTTAAGATTGCCGCCAAGACGATCTGCTGTTTCAAACAGTGTGACCTGATAACCGCGTATTGCACTTACTCTGGCAGCTTCCAGGCCGGCCGGACCGCCGCCAACAACGACAATCTTTTTACGCTCTTTTGCCGATTCAATATTGACAATCAATTCACGGTTGCATTCAGGATTAACTGAGCAGGAACCACGCCCGCCCATTAATTTTCTTTCAATGCAGCCATCATGACAGCCGAGGCATGGTCTGATGTCCTTGATATCGCCATTTTTCAATTTATTTGGATAATCGGGATCGGCCAGTACCGGCCTTCCCAATCCAACGGCATCAAGCTTACCATCTGCAAGAGCTTCTGCTGCAATGTCGGGATCATCCATTCTTCCGGCCGCCAGCACTGGTACCCTGACAACTTTTTTAAGCTGCTCGGTCAGAGGTAAATACAGACCTTTCTCAAAATACATTGGCGGATGTGTCCAATACCCTGAATCACAGATGCCAGCATCCACATCGAACCCATCGTATCCTGCTTCTTCCAGAATTTTAGCTGCTTCCAGTGCTTCACCAATATCGCGTCCCAATTCTTTAAAGTCCTCTTCCGGCAAAGCGCTGTGAAATAATGCTTTGATATAACTCTTGATGCTGAAGCGCAAGATAACCGGAAAATCCTGACCACAGGATTTTTTTATCGCTTGGACAATTTCTGTTGCAAAGTGGAGCCTTCCACGTAAATCTCCGCCGTATTTATCCGTTCTTTGATTTATACGCATCATTGTGACGTCATCAAATAATTTGCCTTCATGAACTTCTATCCCATCAAAGCCACAGGCCTGAACGATTTTAGCCGCTTCGACAAATCCGGCGACAATTTGTTCGACTTCGTCAGCTTTCAATTCCCGGCAGGATTTACTCTGATCCCTTTGATTTTTAATTGCTGCCAGTGTAGCGGAATCCGTTTCGTCGATCCAATGAGGTACCACTGAGTGACTAAAATCGGCAGTTAGTTGCACAAATATTTTACAGCCGAATGCATGAATTCGATCGGTCATTTCGATTGCTGCATTTTTATAAACATCCGGGTCAGTAGTCGGAGATGGAAAAATGTGGTTTTCATGTTTTTCAATGTTGTCTGCTACCCAGTTGGCACCAGTGATAATAAGTCCGATACCGCCTTTTGCCCTGGTAACGTAATACTCGACGGCGTCGTTTGTATAAGCACCGTGTTCATTGATGACTGGAATTGTCATTGAGGTCATAAAGAATTTATTCTTAATCTCAAGATTGTTAATCATAAACGGCTCAAACAAAGCCTGATACTTCTTATCCATAGGTTTCTCCTTTATATTTTTGCATGTTTTTATCAGTAAACCAGTTTTTCTTTTCACTTTTTTTGAAACTTAAAAAATAGTTGATGCAGTTCGCCCTGGTAGTGAATCATAAATTCTTTGATGCCGTTGATGGCAATGCTTTCTAATATAATTTGGTTTCATGTATTACCCTAAAATTTTCGATCACTCATTTTTGTTAATTTTATCAATTTAATGGTTTAATTACAAGTTATGTTAGCAGATTTTTATAAAGAACCATTAAACCGGGTTTATCAATTGACCTAAAATCCATTTAATCCTATTCTAAAATTAACTTTGTCATTATTACTTTAAGGCTATGAAATAATATCCAAGGCCGATACTTTAATGGTAGAATAGCATAAAGTTCTATAAAAAAATATACTATTCTAAAGGTAATAAAATGACTAAACAACCCGAAATAAAACTGTCTGTTCGAAACCTGGTCGAATTCATTTTGCGTTCAGGCAATATTGATTCGCAATTCATGAGCAATTCAAGGGCATTGGAAGGAACCAGAGCTCATCAGAAAATTCAAAAAGACAATAAGAACAAAGGATACGAGCCAGAAGTGTCTCTAAAATATACAGTGGACTACCAGGGCTTTACATTTAAGATTGAAGGCCGTGCCGACGGCATTATCACCAAGGATGATTTGCTGATCGTCGACGAAATAAAATCGACGAATTGGCCCCTGGAATATCTCGAAGAAAATTACAATGAAACCCATTGGGCACAAGCAAAATGCTATGCCTTTATTTATTCTGTGCAAAATAATATTGAACAGATTGGTGCGCAGCTCACCTATTACCAGCTGGAAAGCGAGGAAATCAAACAATTTTTGGAAGTTTTCTCGCAAAATGAATTAACCGAATTCTTTTATAAGCTCATCGATCAATATCTCATCTGGGCAAGTCTAACCAGCGATTGGGTGATAAAAAGAGATGACTCCATCAAGGCGCTGGATTTTCCTTTTGAAGACTATCGGAAAGGTCAACGGAAGCTGGCTGTTTCGGTATACCGCACTATTTCTGAACACAAGAAAATATTTGTACAGGCTCCGACCGGCATCGGCAAAACCATTTCAACCTTGTTTCCGGCCATAAAAGCCGTCGCCGAAGGTCATACCTCCAAACTGTTTTACCTGACAGCCAAAACCATTGTCCGGGAAGTGGCTGAAGAAGCTTTTTCTAAAATGAAAGAGAAAGGCCTCGAATTCAAGACCGTCACCCTGACTGCCAAGGATAAACTCTGTTTTCAGACGGAAACAATTTGCGATCCCGATCATTGTGAATTTGCCAAAGGCCACTTTGACCGTGTCAATAACGCCCTTCTTGATTGTTTGCAGCAGGAAAATCATTTCACCCGTCCGGTTATTGAAAACTATGCAAGAAAGCATCAAATCTGTCCGTTTGAATTTTCCCTGGATTTAACACTCTGGTCGGATTGTGTGATCTGCGATTATAATTATGTATTTGATCCGAGAGTCTATCTCAAACGTTTTTTTATGGATAATGGTGGTGACTATACCTTTCTCATCGATGAAGCCCACAATTTAGTGGATCGGGCACGATCCATGTTTTCGGCAGAACTCTATAAAAAGCCCATTCTTAAGCTGAAAAGAATCTTTCAAGATAAAGAACCAGGGATTGCCAAGTCTCTGGATAAATTAAATGCCTACATGATCACCATGCGAAAATTAGCGGATACTGATCATCACTACCTCCAAAAGGATGAACCCAAAGAGGTCTATCCGCTCATCATGCGGTTCATCAGCGAATCCGAAGAATGGCTGGCAAAGAATGAAGGCCGGGAAGGCCATGAACAACTGCTTGAACTGTACTTCACTGCCTTGACCTTTATGCGGACAGCCGAGTTCTACGACGAACGGTACATCACTTATGTAGAAAATAGCTACGGAGATACCAGGATTAAATTATTCTGTCTCGATCCATCCTACCTGCTGAGCGAAGCAATTAAGCGCGGCAAGTCAGCGGTATTCTTTTCTGCCACCTTGTCACCCATTGACTATTTTTCAGAAATTCTGGGTGGCAGAGAGGATTGTTATAAAATCATCCTGCCCTCACCTTTTGCTGTAAACAACCGAGCGCTGCTAATCGCCGATCATATTTCGACAAAATACCGGAACCGGGAGGAATCCTATTTTGCCATTGCCGAATGCATAAAAACGGTCTATGATCAAAAATTCGGCAACTATATTGCTTATTTCCCATCCTATCAATACATGAACGACGTTTATGACGCGTTTAGCGAAAAATATCCGGATATTTATACCATCAAACAATTAACTGAAATGAATGAAAAAGAACGGGAACATTTTCTAAGCTTATTTAAGTCCGATGCCCGAGATGGAGTTTTAGGCTTCTGTGTACTGGGCGGCATCTTTTCTGAAGGGGTGGACTTGAAACATGAAGAATTGGTCGGGGCAATGATCGTGGGTGTCGGTCTGCCGCAAATTTGTTTTGAACGAAATATCATTCGAGACTATTTTAATGAAAAGAACCAGCGCGGATTTGAATACTCCTATCAGTATCCGGGAATGAATAAAGTTTTACAGGCAGCCGGAAGAGTCATCCGGACAGAAACAGACAAAGGCATCATCCTGCTCATTGATGATCGATTTAGTAATCAGAGCTATCAGCAGTTATTTCCCATGGAATGGTTTCCCCATACCAGAGTCGTTAATTCCAAAGAGCTGAGAAGTGTTTTAAAGGAGTTTTGGGAAAATAGCTGAAAGCACAGTCCAGTATCAACCGAAGCACACGTATCTATTGACTTCAATTATCCACTATTCTTGAATGATTTAATTTTTAGTACCTTCTTCCAATTAACTATAGTTAAATAAGAAATTCTGTTATTTAATGCCTGCATAAAGCAGTAATAGATGGGTATAAACCAAACATTATGAGAAATGGCAACGAAGATAAAGAAACACTCTATTTTCTTCAGTCTGGCTGTATTTTTTGCTTCTTGTTCAGACTACTTGTGAAAGCAAAAAAAATATTCCCATGATATATAATTTTCTAATCTTTTTTAAATATTTGTCGATATAAAAGCAGTATATTATAAAAAATAAAAGGAGAAATGAAAATGAAGATCGAAAAACGCCTGTTTTTATCCCTCACTGTATTACTTTGCTGTTTGGCTATTGCCGGATGCAGCGCCAAAACAGCCGATACAAAAGAAGATGCGGCACAGACGGAATCTTCCACAGCCATTCAGGCTACGGATTACAGTCAAAGCAACCACTGGTTGAACCTTCCCACAGAAAACAACAAAGACGTGGATGTTTTTTACCTATACCCGTCAGCATGGGCAAAGGTAAATGCTGACGATCCGATTATCTGCGATATTGATAATCCTGTCATGCTCCAACAATCAAAATTAGCCTATGAGCGACAGGCGACAGCTTTTTCAGACATTGCCAATATTTATGCCCCCTACTATCGCCAGGATGATGCCGGTTCAACTCTTGCCATGTCGGTTGATGAACAACAGGATGTAGTCAAAGGTGTTCCGCTGACTGATGCACTGGCCGCTTTTGACTATTATATCAAAAATTATAATAATGGCCGCCCTTTTATTTTAGCAAGCCATTCCCAGGGGTCCAACGTCATGATCTATATCTTGTCGGAATATATGAAAGCACACCCTGAGGTAAATGACCGCATGATCGCTGCCTACGTCATTGGCTATTCGGTAACCGATGATTATCTGGCCCAGAATCCTAACCTTAAATTTGCTACCGGCGCTGGCGATACCGGCGTCATCATTTCATATAATACTCAGGCCCCAACCATTGAAGGAACCGATGGTGTCGTAACCCCTGGCGCTAAAGCGATCAACCCGATCAGCTGGACCACTGACGAAACAGTCGCACCTGCTTCTGATAATCTGGGGTCACTCCAATTAAATTCGGATGGATCAGTGGCTAAAAATGAGGATGGAACCAATATCGTGGTGAAGAACTTTGCCGATGCTCAGGTTGATACCGCCAAAGGTGTTATCATTTGCAGTACTGTTGACGTAGACAAATATGCGCCGGGAAATGCAGTGTTTGGCAAAGGAGTTTTTCATTCCTTTGATTTCCCTTTTTACTACTATGATATTCAGGCAAATGCCGACCTGCGAGTTCAAAATTATCTGTTGAACCATAAATAATCCGATTCGTTTCTTATCAGAAATCGATTCAGTCATTAATATTTTCCGCTCCAAAACGGCTTAAACTCTCCAGCAGAATTTTTCATCGGGGTGACAATTTTAGAAGAATTTTGTCACCTCCTTTCAAAAAAATCGACTATCAATCCAGGTTATGAATTCCGCTCCAAAACATCTTTCAGGGCAAGCTGATAATCCTTTAAATTATCCAGCATGGTCATATGTCCGGCATTCTTGATGAGATACAGTTGTTTTTCTGGGGCGATAATCGTTTCAAAATATTTCACCGCAATCTCAGTTGGTGTTTCGTTGTCATTTTCTCCTAAAATAAAGTAAACCGGAACAGTATACTGTCGATTATATGCGTAAAGACTGTAATCCCAGAGTTCTCGAAATACATCATTATTTACTTTCATTCCATTGATCTGTCCCAATATCTCAGGCCATCCAACAACCGGACTTTTCAGAATCAGTTTGATTAAATTCCAGTCTATTTTCATACCAAGGTTATATTTTCCCTGCATTTTTCGAAGCACATTCATTTTTTTGAGCAACTTCGCGTCATCCGACTTTGGCGGATAAACACCGATTGCTGAGAGCTTTTCCTTGTCTTTTTCATTTTCTGCGTCGTCAATGGCACATGCCAATTTGCTGTAACAGACTTTCTCATTCTCGATGATGTCGATGACCTGGCCAACACCAATATAACACCGCACATGTTCGGGATGTTCGATTGCAAACATTGATCCCAGCACAGTTCCAAAAGAATGTCCCAGAATAACGATTTTTTCAGCCTGATATTTTTCTTTAACATAAAGCACTGTCTGCAGAAGATCTTCCTTAAGATTATCCATGGTTGGGATGGCGTTTTTGTTTTGATAATAAGTTTTTCCGGAACCTCGCTGATCGTAATACACACTGGTATAGTTTCCACTCCAGCCACTTTCTATATAATAGGCAAAAACAGATTCCGAACTACCCGGTCCGCCGTGGAGAAACAGAACAACAGGAGCATCCTTTTCGCCCTGATAGTGAATCATATATTCTTTGATGCCATTAATAGCAATGGTTTCTTCGATATAATTTGGTTTCATGCTTTTTCTTCCTCTAATAAATTCATGCCAATCATTTTTTTTACTTCAGTTTCTCAAAGTTATATATTTTTTGGGTTATCATTCAGATTTTTTCTGCAGTCTATCAAACTAACGGAATTTCCAATATATCAATTCATATTATTCTTAATATAATCAACAATTTCATTTTTACCGACACGATTGATGCCACTGTGTTCCACATCAAAACTCGGATCAATTGATTGTCCAAGTTGCCGTTCCATCACTTCGGCAACACGGGAACGGCAAAAAGTCCCCTGACACCAACCACAACCAGTTCGTGTACGTCGTTTAATACCGTCAATCGTTTTGACCGGAATACCACGATTCATGGCATCGATAATAGTAGCCTCAGTTACCTGTTCACAGCGACAGATTATTTTATCAGGACTGGATTCCATATCAACAAACGGCTGAATTTCTTTTAAAGGTTTCAGCTTTTTTCTGGTAATAATGGGTTTGCGGTAAGGATTGAAATCGGGGTCTTCTTCAAGCGGACAGTTCAGTTCTTTTAGAAGCTTGACAACCATATCAGCAATGGCCGGAGAAGAAGTGATCCCTGGAGATTGAATTCCGGCACAATTAATAAACCCTTTGACAGCAGTTGCTTCAATGATAAAATCATCTGTCGAACTGACCGCGCGGACACCTGTAAAGCTACGGATGAATTTTTTAATATCTAATTTGTCAGTTGTATGTTTGGCCTCCATAAAAATCTTGAGCAGACGTTCAGCATGAGTGGATTTATCAGCAGTTTCTTCATTAACAGCATCCGGTCCCATCAGAAGATTGCCATAATAAGTTGGCGTTACCAGGATTCCTTTGCCCATTTTTGTCGGCATTTGGAATAAAACCTTATTGATGATACTTCCCGATCCCCGAACCATGAGGAGATATTCTCCACTGCGCGGGTTGATTGTAAAGTAATCAACCCCAACCATCTTGGATACGGTGTCCGATGAAATGCCCCCAGCATTTATGACATATTTAACAGCATAATTTTTGTTCGTTTGATCAACCAATTCGAACCCATTTTCGGTCTGATGAATACCTGTAATTTCGGTATCAAGAATGAGCTTTACACCATTTTCCACCGCATTTTCAGCTAGTGCAATGGCCATTTCGTAGGGGGAACAAACGCCAGCCCCCTTACAATAAAGAGCGTACTTGACATCAGGGTTGACATTCGGTTCTAATGCCATGATTTGATCATGGTCAAGAATTTCAAGGTCATCCAAACCATTGGCTAATCCATTTTCATAAAGCTTTTTTAGTTCCTCCAGCTGATCTTCCTCAAAGGCGAGAACCAAAGAACCGATTTTTTCAAATCCAAAATTCAGCTCTTTATTAAGCTGATCAAATTGCTTTCTTCCCTTGTAACACAAACCACCCTTAACTTTTGCATGAGATTCAGCAAATCCGCCATGAACAATGGCAGAATTAGCCTTGGTTGCCCCCATTGACACATCATTTTCTTTGTCAAAAATAACAACCGATAATTGATAACGACTTAAAGCCCGGGCAATAGATGTTCCGATTATTCCAGCTCCAATAATAGCGACATCATACATAACAGTCTCCTTCGTATTCCTACAATAAATTTTGATCAATAAATTATTGTATATTATATACCAATTTTCCTTAAAATTAGAAGCATTATATTTTTTTCGATCCGCAAAATAATATAATGCGCTGTCTGGAGAAATTTTCATGGTAATAGACTGTATTTTAGTATATATTTAAATTCAAATGAAAATTTTATTCATCTAAATTTTTCTATTATTTTAATTTAGGAGTGACGATACAATGAAGTACTCATATGATTATGAAGAACTTATTGGCGATATCAACGAAGATATTGACGCCGGCATAATTTCGCCAAACGATACATTAAAGGTTATTCGCAAAAGAAAAGCGGTAAGCAACAACTATCACCCGATTATTGATTATTATTATTCCGACAATCTTCCCGAACAAAAGCACGAGGTCATGCTTGTTAAAGACGTTTTACAGGAACTGGTTTATCATCACATGCTTACTAAATAAAACTTTGATAAGTTTTACTTTGGAATATGATCAAATTTGCCCATAACATGAAACGAAGGCTGCCAATATTGGCAGCCTTCGTTTCTATTTAACAGCAGACAAATTAATGTGTTAATTCCATCAACCATTTATCCAGTTCCCGTTCATGGTCTGTAACGGTCAGGAATTCTTTGCAAGCTGCTATCTGCCCATCTTGAATATAGAGTACCTTTTTTGCTTTGGCCGCGACCCGGGGTTCATGTGTAACGGTCATGATGGTCATTCCCTCATGATTCAAATCTTCAAGAATTGCCAATACCTGATCCGTGGCAGCGGAATTGAGAGCGCCGGTGGGTTCATCCAAAAACAGAATTTCAGGATTATTGATCATGGCGCGGCAAATGGAAGCCCGTTGCAGCTGTCCGCCGGAAACTTCCCGGACATCGCGCTCTTCGAGTCCTTCAATTTCCATGCGTTTCATTAATTTTGATGCGCGTTCCCTGATGATGTGCACCGTTTCTTTCTTTGCGATAAGACCAGGGAGGATAATATTATTGAAGATCGAAAGATTCTTCAACATCTGGGCATTCTGAAAGACAAATCCCATTTTAGTCAGCCGGAATTCGGATAATTCAACCTCCGGCATTTCGGATAGGTTTCGGCCTTCAAACAATATCCTGCCGCCGCTAACGCTGTCCATTTGGCTGATACTGTAGAGAAGTGTCGATTTACCGGAACCGGAAGGCCCCATAACCCCGACGAAATCCCCTCTTTTTATTTCAAACGACACATTATTCAATATCTCTAAGTTATTAAATGATTTGCTGATCTGTTCAACTTTTATCATGACTTGACTCCTTATTCCATTATTTGATCTCTGATATGATATTTTTCAACTACTTTAGTTCCCACAATCACAGTGATGAAGACGACCAGCAGTTGAGCTGCCGGGCAGAGCAGATAGGCCGTAAGCGGATCGACCAGCATCGTTATTTTTGATGCCCCCATGGAAGAAAGCATGAGGCCGAAAATAACGCCACCCAAAGAATTCGCAAAAATTGTTCCGACAACAATTCCCATAAACTGAATCACTAGAATCCGTATTCCAAACTGTATCCGGATGTCCCGGTTTGAAAAGCCGATTACTTTTTTGATTGCGATGGCACTATGTTCCTTTGCTGTGACAAGCTGCAAAAACATCACGGTAATCAGTATAATTAGCAGCAGCGCTATGACGATGGCAGTCCCTTCGACCAGGCTCATATCATCCATAATGCCGCTGAGTGTCTGCGCAACGAATTCATTAACCGGCGTTATTTTACCGACGGTCAGAACTGTTCGCAGTTCATCCGTCTTTTTAGCAATCGAGACACCGTCTTTGACATTCAAATAAACAATATAGACCTCCACATCATTTTCGTCAAAATCTATGGCTGCTTTGGCAGTTTTACCACCGTATGTAATATCCTGGTAAATACCGCTGACAGTGAAGATAAGATCGGCCCCTTGATATTTTACCGTTATCGAATCGCCAACCTTTTTTCCTAATTCGGAAGCATTCAGATAAGAAAGCGCCATTTCTTTACTGCCAACCGGGGCGCTTCCCTCAAGGTATTCCAATGGGAAAACCGATTCATCACCATTTTCCACGCGGATGTATTCCCATTCTCCTAATCCATTCTGAGACTGTACATAGCCATTTTTATAAATTGCCGCCTTCTCAATTTCAGAATCATTCTCCAGATAGGATGTCACGGCGTCTTTTTGTTTCGTCAGATTATCCGTATACTGAATATCAATACGGATATCGCTTTGACCCACCCCCATATAAGTAATGAAAGACGGATTTTCAACGGTACTCTTCATGTTCAGCGGAAGCAGCATCAAAAATGATGAGAAGACAAAGACTAAAAAGATAACAACATATTCCTTCCATCTGCATTTCAGTTCACCGATTGCGATCGTCAGGTTTCGATATTTCAAGCCTCTGGAAGGCAAAGAATAATGGCCTTGTTTCTTGATCTGCTCTTCCTCGCGCATCAGCTCCACAACCGTACTCTTGAGATTTCTGCGGATGATTCTTCGGCATTCCAGCAACACAATCAGACTGAGCAGAATGATCCCGATGAATGGAAACACCCATTTCATCCATTCGCCGCTGCCAGATCCGCAGTACCGAATAACCGAGGAGGAAAAGAAATCACCGAATGGGATGGCTGCCGAATAACCAATGACTGCTGCCGCCAACAACAATATTGAATATTTTATCTGATACAGCTTCTCAATTGTTTTTTCTGGAAATCCAATTGCTTTCATCGCTCCGATAGCAGCATGCTCTTCTGACATGGTTGCCCGAATAATATAAGATAAACACAGGACTGAGATGATGATTAAAAGCAGACTGATTGCAATAATAATGAACGCAACCAGACCATAAGAAAAAGTATTCATCAGCCTCAGAATGCTGCCGGTTATTCCCACGCCATTGGAAGGCATACCTGCATCCATATAATCCTTCGCCAAAACCGATGTCGATGCGCCATCCTTTAACAGGAATTCAAAACAGTATTCCCATTCCCCCATATAGGAACTGATTTCAGCCATGTCTGACTGACTGATTAAGAAACGCTTTGAAGATGCCAGTGCAGAGTTCATCGATGAGTCCCGAATGATGGTTGATACCTTCAGTTCCTTACGGTAATCACCTTCATGCACGATAATGACATCGCCGGCTTTAATACCAAGCTCCTGAGCATAAAAGACAGGCACGCCGATTTCCCCATCCTGAACAACGTCAATTTC
Source organism: Acetobacterium tundrae (assembly GCF_008086615.1). Classification (GTDB taxonomy): domain Bacteria; phylum Bacillota; class Clostridia; order Eubacteriales; family Eubacteriaceae; genus Acetobacterium; species Acetobacterium tundrae. The sequence goes on along the minus strand of NZ_RXYB01000012.1, from coordinate 87,744 downwards.
ATTATTCATATTAAGCAGAAAATCAAATCCGTTATTCTGAACAACGAATCCGTTATCCATCAAACACTTTTCCAGGGTTTCACCCTGATAAATAAAATTTGCATTCCTGACATCAAGCATTTTAACGGTCAGCGAATCCTTAATATAATCATGAATTTCAACAAAATGATCAAGCGCTTCCTTATCAAATGCGCCCTTGTGCATCTGAATATATTCGGGTGAAACAGCCATTTCATTTAACCCTTTCACTGAAGATATCATCGCACCGGTCACTCTTAATCCACCGGCCATCATAAGAGCGGAAAGGACCAGGAATACCGCCAGGGCTGTTGTAATCACTTTGTTTCTTTTAAAGTCCTTCCGAACAAGATTCAGCAACAGCTTCATATAAATTCTCCTCTTCCAACGATTTCACACTTTTCAGTCGGGAAACAACAATGCCAACACCGGCCAATACTACCCCGGTGATTGCGATCAGCAATGCATTTCCTCTTCCTGCACCGGCACCAATTACGGCTCCGATTTTTATGGCGAGCAAACTATTTCCCTTCATAAACGGCTCAAATACATAGTCCGAAAGAATGCCAGAGGCAATAAATGCCAATATGTAACCCATCTGAGTAATCAGGCCGATCAACCCGAAAGCTCGTCCCTGGACCTCATTGGCAAGATTTCTGCGGATCAGAACTTCCGCCCCAATCTGAACAGCCGGCATGAAGACAAACATCATGAATCCGAACGCTGCTATCAAGAACAGATTTTTACTGACGCCAATCAGGGCAAAAAAGAGCCCGCAGCCGAATAATCCAATCGAAAGCATCTGGCCATAAGATTTTGTATGCTTCAGACAACTGATGACGATGCTGCCGACCAGCATACCCAATGCAATGATCGTGGTCAGAATGCCCAATTCGGTTTCCCCAGCCAAAGCCAGCACAAGGGGTTTACTCAAAATCTGTACAAAACCAAGGCAAAAAACCGAAATGGTCATAATCACAATCATTGTCATGATCCCGCTTTTCCCCCGTATGGCCGCAATCCCTTCCTTTAATTCCCGGCCAATACGTAATGAAGCACCACCGCGGTGTTTTATCGCCATGCCTTTTCTTACCGCAACAATCACCAATACCGTTGTAAAAAAAGTAAGAATATCAATTATGATCAGCGTGCTGACGGTTGTAATTTGCAGCAGCAGCCCGGCCAGTGCAGGGGATATGATAAGCTTGGCGCTGTTTACAATCTGAACCATTCCACCCGCTCGGACGAAATCTTCATCCGACAATAGATCCGTGACGGTCGCTTTAAAAGCCGGTTCCGATAACGACGTAAAAATTGAGCTGACCCCGACGCCCATACAGATGACCACAATGGAAGGGCTGCTGCTCATCACCGAGAACAGACAGACTAGCAATCCAAGACCGGATAACAATTCCCCGAAAATCATCATCAGCCTTCGATCATAGCGATCCGCCAGAACACCTCCCACCGGAGCGAGGAGAATGGATGGCAGAAAAGCACAAATGCTAAATATACCAGTTGCGGCAACCGAGTCTGTCATCGCCAGGACATAGATTGCCAGACCAAAGTCTGTTAATCCGCTACCGATACTGGATATGAACTCCCCGGCAACCAGTATCATGAACTTCTTCATTCCTTTTTCCGGTCTTTTTGTTTGTGTTTTTTGTATTTTATTTTGTTGATTCATTATGATCCTCCTTAAAATATATCGTCTTTTCTTCATGTTAATGTCGACCGTCGGTCGGTAGCAATGTAAAAAAAATGGCTTTACAGATGTCCAGTCGTTTTACGGTATTTGCCCAAACATTTGTAAAAAGCCATTCAGTTCTCCCTCTTTTGTTCCCAGCATTCGTTCAGCATGACACAAAAATGCCTGTATTTTTTGGGGATACTCTTCCATTTTCCATTCAAACGTATCGCAGTCAAACATCATATGTCCCAACAGCAGAATCGTTTCAATGCATTCCGTTGGATACTCCATATGAGCAATCCCTTCTTTTATGCATTCCAGCACCGGTTCCTGTAAAACTGGTGTCATCCGCTTAAGCATCGCTTTTAAATATAGCCGTTCCAACTTGGCATTCTCAACTTTATGCAATTCTTCCTTTATCTCATCTGATCCCTCAAACTCTGGAGCCTGTGCCATGATCGCCATCATAATGCGATTCAGCAAAGGAATGGATTGATCCTTGACGACTATTTCTGCCCTCCTAGCACCTTCTTCGACAATATCAAGAATGATTGCTTCCAGTACTTCTTCTTTTGAAGCAAAATAATAGTAAAAGGTGCCTTTGGCAATATCCACTATCTTCAGAATATCATTAACAGAAGTATGGTCATAACCTTTTGTAACAAATAATTCTCGTGCTACATCCAGAATCTCACGTCTTCGTATTTCCCCTTCTTTGACTGTTTTCATTTTTCATCCACCTCTATCGACCGTCAGTCGATGCTACTATAATAAATAAAATCGATGTAAATGTCAAGCATTATTTTAAAAAAGTTGCGATTTTTTTCGAAAATCCCATTGCTATTAAATCGAATAAAAAATATTTAAGTTTTAATACAAGCCGTCGATATTATATTACAACACATGCAATCGATTGTGAAAATGCCATGCGCTTCGCACCAGGTTTCCATCGAACAATTTTCAATTTAACTGCGAACAGTCGCCTACTGTTTCAAAATTGTTCATAAAACCGATAACAAAGCAACTGACATTTGTGCTTTACAAATTTTGCAATTGAAAAAAATGACTAAAAGGAGAAAAACAATGAACAAGAAAAAAGGACTACTCTTACGTATGCTGCTCACGATCGGATTACCGGTTGCCATTATTTTTGCAATCGTCGCAGGCATCTCACTGTATGTTGTGAACCAGTCCATCACCAACATCACCATCAATGAATTATCGGCACGTTCCCAGGCCGTATCAAATGAGGTGGAAGGCTACTTGAACGAGTACATTGAAGTTGCCAAACAAATGTCAACCAATCCGGAAACCCAAAAAATGTTTGAAGAAATCACTCCGGGGGTCCCCATCACTTCAGTGGGTTCCTACCCTGAGGTTAAACAAGCTTTAGATAATGTAAAGGCCACCAATCCTGATAATATTATTGCCGCCTGGATTGGGGATTTCGATTCGAGTCAGATAACGCAGTCAGACGGTTATACTTCCGATGCCTCCTATGACATCACTTCCCGAGGTTGGTATAAAGATCTTCAAGAAAAGAAAACCGTCTTTATCACCGAACCATATGAAGACACTGCAACCAAAAAGATGATTGTCAGTGTGGTTGCTCCTGTATTTAAATCAGGCACTCAAGAAATGACTGGCGCCACCTGCATCGATGTTTCCATTGATCATATTAAGCAGATCATTGCTGAAAATAAAATTGGAGAAACCGGATTTTTCGTGATTGCAACCAATAAAGGTACAGTTTTTGATCATCCCAATCCCGATTTTATCAATAAACCCCTTACCGACACTGATATGTCGGAAAATATTATCTCCGCCCTGATGGATAAAACTGCCGGTTCTCTTACTTACACAACAGACGGAACCAAAAGTCAAGGTTATGTTGCAAAAATCGGTGATACCGGCTGGGTTTTGGCCACCGGGCTGCCCATGAAGGAATTTAACCAGCAGTTTGTCGGTATTCAATTGATGATGCTTGTCATCTTTGGTTTGGGACTTGTAGTGATTATAGGACTCATCGTCTTTTCCACCCAAAAGTTCATCAACCCCATCAAGAAACTGGCTGAAGCGGCTGATCGCCTTGCTGTTGGCAATATCAATATTGACTATTCCATGGCTGATCATGCCACTCAGGACGAAATTGGTGCGCTTACTGTTTCATTTGTAAATTTGGCTGAAAACATCAAAGATCAGTCCGAAGCGGCACGTTTTATGGCTGAAGGCAATCTCGATATCAATATCCAACCCAAATCTGAAAATGATATTTTAGGAGTTAGCATGATTGCCATCAAAAAAGCCATTGGCAATCTGGTGTCTGATACCATCATGCTGTCGGATTCTGCCATTCATGGGGATTTTACAAAACGTGCTGAAGAAAGCAGACACGCCGGAGATTATGCAAAAGTTATTGCTGGCATTAACCAAACTCTTGATACCGTTGTGGATAATATGTTTTGGTATGAGTCTATTATTGATAATATTCCTTTTCCGATCCAAGTTACCGATAACAACATGAAATGGATCTTTATGAACCGGGCCTTTGAAGCTTTCCTGATAGCCAAAGGCGTTATAAAAGACCGAAATTCTGCCTGTGGTATGGACTGCTACAATGCCGGAGCCAGTATCTGTCAGACTGACAGTTGCGGTATCCGTCAATTGCTGGATAAGGGCTTATCTGAAAGTTATTTTGAATGGGCTGGTCGAAGCAAGAAACAAGATACCGCTTATCTCAAGAATAAAAGCGGTGAAAATATTGGCTTCGTGGAAATTATCACCGATTTAACCGCTATCATACGCGTCAGTGATTACACTAAAACCGAAATTGGCCGATTGGCCAGTAATCTCATCTGTCTGTCTGAAGGAAATATGGACTTTGATATGAACATCAGCGAAGCAGATGAATATACCACTGAAGTCAGTGCACAGTTCAATGAAATCAGCAATAGTTTAGTCACAGTAAAAGACTCAATTGGAGAAATGATTGACGGTGCTGCCATGATTACCAATGCAGTTATTGACGGCAACCTCCAGACTCGGGCGGACACCAGCAGGTTCCAGGGTGCCTGGGAAGAACTGGTTGGCGGCATGAATGCAATTCTGGATGAAATCAACAAACCAATCCAAGAAATCATGTCCGTTATGGATGCTATTTCAAACGGCAACCTTCAGGCCCGTATTGCCGACAATTATAAAGGCGATGTTGAAATATTAACCGGAACCGTCAATACTACCGCCAAACGTTTAGATGTGATTGTCAGTGAAATTACAGAAAAAATCGGACAATTATCTCACGGAAATCTTGATATTGAACATGCAACACCATTCGATGGCGATTTTGTTACTATTTCAAATGCCATCAATGTGATCATTGATTCTCTGAACGACGTCATGGGAGAAATTAACACAGCTTCCGAACAGGTAGCCTCCGGCTCTGGTCAGGTATCCGCCGGTAGTCAGTCTCTGGCTCAGGGTTCCACTGAACAAGCTAGCTCCGTTCAGGAATTAACCGCCTCGATTGCAGAAATCGCTGAGCAGACAAAAAAGAATGCGGTTGACGCTAATCAAGCCAGAGAATTAACTGACACAGTCAAGACCAATGCTGCCAAAGGCAATGCTCAAATGTCATCCATGCAGAGTTCCATGATAGCCATTAACCAGTCTTCTGAAGATATTTCAAAAATAATCAAGGTCATTGATGACATTGCTTTCCAAACCAATATTCTAGCCCTTAATGCCGCAGTGGAAGCTGCCCGGGCCGGCCAGCATGGCAAAGGTTTTGCAGTCGTCGCCGAAGAAGTAAGAAGCTTGGCGGCACGAAGTGCTAACGCTGCCAAGGAAACCACAACCTTAATTGAAGGTTCCATCGATAAAGTTCAAGAAGGAACGAAAATTGCCGATGATACTGCTGCTGCTCTGGACGATATTGTAGCAGGCATTGAAAAGGTCACCACCCTCATTGGGAATATTGCTGTCGCATCCAGCGAGCAAGCCTCAGGAATCGCCCAAATCGATACTGGCGTTGAACAAGTAGCTCAGGTCGTTCAACAGAACTCTGCTACTGCTGAACAAAGCGCTGCCGCCAGTGAAGAACTCTCCGGTCAGGCTGAACTGCTCAAACAAATGGTTGGCACCTTCAAGCTCAGATCTAAAATAAGATCACAATCCACAGCCAAATCAATTGAGCGACATCCAAAAGCAACATCGACAAAAGAAACTCCACGTCCGGCTTCCGAGAGCAATGTCGACCGCGAAGAAATAACCATCGATTTTGATAAATATTAAAGATTTGATGATGTAACACAACCGGAGAGCGACTATTTACTAAATAGTCACCCTCCGATATTACCTAATGCATTAACAATCTCAAATCACTCATAACCAGATAAAGGCAAAAATCAGACATTTTCGACCTGATTCTTGCCTTTATTATTTATGGCGTCATTTTTATTTTATGATCATCTCGCTGATAGCATTACCTGGTGGTACAATTGGCAGTACGTTTTCTTCGTGCTCAATGATAAACTCAATGATTATCGGTCCGGATACATTATTTTTGGCAAAATAAAAAGCACGCTTTATATCTTCGGCCTGTTTAACACGAATCCCCTTTGCACCGTAGCTTTCGGCCAACATAACAAAATCTGGTGTATATTCCGGGCAGGTTCTGTCCGGATCGCCGCAAGCGCCCCCACAGCTCTTTCGATAAAGCAAACAGGTGCTGGAATACCGTTTATTGTAAAACATTTCCTGCCACTGACGGACATTTCCCAAATAGCCATTATTCAAAATTATGATGATCAGTGGGACTTCATAAACCACTGCGGTTGCCATTTCTTGTATGTTCATTTGAGCACCGCCATCACCGGAAATGACAAGTACATCTTTATCTGGATTACCCATTTTAGCGCCCAATCCTGCCGGTATGCCATAGCCCATGGTTCCCAGTACTGTAGGACAGCAGTTCAACCTGCATAAAACGAACGCTGCGAATGAGGAGCTGGTTCTCAGTCTATTTTACGGACGCGAAGTCCAAGAAAGGAAGACGATATACCGATTGCTCTTACATTCTAACAGCTTAAGCAACAAGATGGATAAAGAACTAACTGGTTGTTAGGTACTATAACCATAAATCAAAAGGCATTCAAAGTATGAGCAGTACCGGGCGCTGCTATGATAATGCTTGGATGGAGAGTTTTTCCGCAGCTCTTATATTTGAAAAAGTTTGATGATTCTGGGTGATGAAAATCAGGGTGGGCTCGCGCTGATTGACTCCAGTCAATTCATCAGTCAGTTTGAATTTGTCAAAAAAATTTGGGCTATTCCCATCAAATAGTTAAGGATCAAGAAAGTGAAGATTAAAAAAATGCATATTATACTGATTGTTTTAGCTTTTGTGGTCATCAGCATCGCCGGTTTCCTCGGTTATTTTTTACAGCAATTTACACCCGCTTTATTCCTGCACGGCAAACGGCAAGGTGCTGATCTGATTTATGGAGCATGTGATCAGCGAAAAATGTATTGTCTCCGGACATTCTTCCAGCGGTGTTCTGGCAGCCTGGCTGGGATCCAACGCGCCGGAGCTGGTCAGTAGCGTTCTGCTCGAAGATCCACCGCTCTTTGCCGTGACTCCTGAGGAAATGCAGGAAGGAAATGCCTGCTTTGCCTGGAAGGATACCTTCTTGACCATTCACAGCTTTCTGAACCAGACGAATGAAACAGATTTTGTTGTCTACTATTTTAAAAACAGCTACATGGTTTCCCTTTTCGGTGGTTTAAAAGAGAAGGTGGTGCAGGCTGTTGAGACATTTCGAAATAATTATCCTGGTCAGAGACCAAGAATCTTCTGGATCCCCTATTCCTGGCTTCGACTCATGAATTCCTTTGATTGCTATGATCCGGCCTTCGGCGAGACCTTTTACGATGGTTCATGGATGAATGACATCGATCAGGAAGCGATGCTAAAAGCAATCCAGTGCCCGACGATTTATCTGAAAGCCGAAACAAATTACGGAAAGGACGGGGGTTTGTATGCCGCCAATACCGATGAAGATGCAAAAATGGTTCAGGATTGCCTTGTCAGTTGTGAAACCATGACTATCAAATCAGGCCATGATATCCATTATGAGCATCCAGACTTTTTCATTTCTGCTTTAAAAAAACTGCAGGATAAAACCAAATAATTCGGCATTCTCATAGATCTGATACATGCATCACAAAAATAAAGAAGAGCGATCTATTGATAGTAAGACTTTTTCAAAATTATTGACAGCTTTATATTTTCCTTAAAGTTAATTAACTTTTTTATTCATCAACTTATTGAGTCTTTTGTTGAGTTGGGCTATCGGAAGACCGACAATATTATTATAATCGCCTTTTATCCACTTGACCCAAAGCCCAGCTTCTTCTTGTATGCCATAGGCACCGGCTTTATCCATGGCCTTTCCGGATGCCACATATGCCCTAACCTCTCTTTTCATCTGTTTGTTCCAGCTAAAAAACTTTATTTTTGATACCGATACAAACTGTTCCTCTAGATTGCCAAATTTTATACTGACTCCGGTTAATACCCGGTGGGTATTACCGGAAAGAATTTTGATCATCCGGTATGCATCGTCTTCATCCATCGGTTTACCCAGGATCTGATCATTTAAAACCACAACAGTATCCGCCCCGATCACCAGAGCCTCCTGATTGTCCTTTTGTATTTCTTGAGCTTTCCTCAATGATAGCTCAAGAACAAGTTTTTTGGCTGCAGCCAGAAAATCGCCGTCTTGGTTTTTTAAAATATCCATTTCAATTTTCTTTTCATCAATATCCGCCACTTTTATTTCAAAGTCCTTAACGGCCAATTCAAGCAGCTCCCGTCTTCTCGGCGACTGGCTGGCCAAAATTATTTTTGGGTTCAAATTTTGCCTCCTGATTATTTATTTGAGTTTCAATATTTTTTTATTTCGATCTTTAATTGTCCGACCATTCACTGATTTAACTTCAAAATCAGTGAATTTTATTGTCTTAATTTAATATATCATAATTTTTTTTTATAAAACATTTAAATATGATGAATAAAAATAATAAATTTGGTCATAATTGAACTATGGATCTTATCGACCGTTTAGGTCAAATTTGAAACATATAGTAAGGAGAATTAATTATGAACATTATTCCAACAACCAGAGATTATAAAGGCAAAAACCTTATTGAATTTCCTGATGATTATGTGATTATTGATATTGAAACAACAGGGTTCAACCCTAAAAACAACGAAATCATTGAAATTGGAGCAGTAAAAGTATGCAAAAATGAAATTACATCCATTTTTCAATCATTAATCCGGCCGATGAACCCTATTAATGATTATATTTCTAACCTAACCGGCATCACCAATCAAATGGTTGCGGATGCCGCACAGGTTAGCGAGGCGCTGGATTCCTTTCTGTGCTTTTCAGTTGATAATGTTCTAATTGGTCATAACATTAATTTTAACATCAATTTTTTATATGATCATTGTGAAGAACAGCTGGGACAATATTTGACCAATGATTTCATTGATATCGTGAGTCTGTTCAGAGAAAAAACAATACCTCTGCAAAACCGGGGCCTGCTGGCTTTATGTGAAAAATGTGCGATTCGAAACACCACTACCCATAGAGCACTTTCCGATTGCCTGGCAACAAATGATCTGTTTCAATATTTAAAATCGCAACAGAAACCCACTGAATGTATTGGCAAACTAGATTTTCTCAACTTCAGATCAGAGCTAGGGATGAATCATCCTTTGTATATAAAGAAATGTCTGCTCCAGAAAACAGGCCGTGACAATGCCGTTCGGATTATTTGAATGATTTATCCCAGAAAGAGGACCCTGTAAAGTGTCTTTTTCCAGGTTGTCGACAAACGTATCTTGCCGTACAATGTAAAATAGTCGTTGTTCTTGACCCCACTTAGCTATCCTCACCAGTCAATTGCTTCAGTATCTGATTATTTATGATATCGCCAATTTGCGTGTCCCGCACCGAGTTCAAAATGATATTTAACGATGCCAAGGTCTAGTTTGGTGAGAAATCCTTTTCCCGCTTTTGCTATCACCGTATTGCCATTAAGGGAAATTAAAAACTTCTGCTGATTCATAGCAGTAGGCGCTAATTGTGCTGCTTCCATCGCCTGTCGGAACCATTCCGGCATATTGGCATTTACGTGGCTGAGTTCTTCAACAGATTTTGTCTTGTGAGGGATGCCATCTTTATCGAAGTACCCGATAGCGATAACGCAGACAAGTTTTTCTCCTTTTTCTATTGTACAGCGGCTCTTGCTTTTGCTGTATGTCCCGGCAACCCAGCATGAGCCCATACCAAGTTCGGTGGCTTTTAACACGATCTTCTCGCCATAATAACCTAACTGTTCATCAAGTTCTTTTGATTTTTTTCCAACTAAGGCAATGTAATTATTGACATTGCTGAATTTTCCATAGTGCGACAGCAAGCCGTCAAATGCTTTTAGTTCATTCAGGCATAGCTGAATATGAATTCCGCTCTTCTTATTGCACTCGTCAATAAGCGAACTCAAAATATGGGCAGGTTCCCCTTCGATTTTTCTCTCGTTAAAGGCGCGTACCGAATGACGCGCTTTCATCAATTCTAAATTTTCCATAATTATCCTCCTAAAATAGTTTTCGGGTCGATCCTGTCGGGCAGGAAGACTTTTTATAATTTCATGAATTTTTTAATTATAAACCGGGTTGGCTTATAGTAAAAACCCTCCATCGCTTTTGAAACATTGGTCAGTTCGTCTCTTATCTTAATATTTTGAGGGCAATGTTTTTCGCATTTTCCACATTTCGAACAAAGAGAAGCATTGCTGGTTTTACTCTTCACGCTGGTTTGCATAATGTATTTGCTCAGAGCAGACGTTTTACCTTCGATCTCCCGATCATTGTAGCATGAAAAACAGGTCGGAATATCGACCCCCATTGGACATGGAATGCAATAATTGCATCCGGTACAGGGTATTTTAATTTTTTCACTCAGTATTTGACTGACATTATTAAATAATTCAAAATCAGCGGCTGTAAAAGCATTTGCTTCAGCTTGTGATGCTGTTTTTATATTTTCTTCCACCATCGCCTGAGAATTCATTCCAGATAATACAACGGTTACTTCCGGGTGATTCCAAATCCAGCGAAATGCCCATTCTGCTGGAGAACGATGTACATATGCCTGATCCCAGACCTTATAAACTTCTTTGGGGAGATTTGTAACCAGTTTCCCGCCTCTTAACGGTTCCATTATCATAACCGGCAATCCTTTAGCCGCAGCATATTCCAGCCCTTCTTTTCCAGCCTGTTTATTTTCGTCAAGAAAATTAAATTGAATCATGCAGAATTCCCAATCAAAAGTGTCCACCAGTTTTTTAAATTCATCTCTGCCGCCATGGTATGAAAATCCGATATTAATAATTTGGCCTGCTTGTTTTTTTTCTTCAATCCATTTCATGATGCCGAGTTTTACAAGTCTTGTCCAGATTGTGACATCGGTCAGCATATGCAAGAAGTAATAATCGATATGGTCTGTTTGCAGCCTTTCTAATTCAGCGTTAAAAATCTTGTCAAGATCTTCATATTTCTTTATTAAATATGGGGGCATCTTGGTTGCAATTTTAACGCGGTCACGATAACCTTTTGCCAGCACTCGACCTAATATAGCTTCACTCTTGGGATAAATATAGGCTGTGTCAAAATAGTTGACACCATTCTCAATCGCATAAATTATCTGTTTTTCTACTTCTTTTTCATCTTTGGCAAATCGCATACAGCCAAAACCAAGGGCTGAAAGTTTGTCTCCATTTTTAGGGTTGATCCGATAATTCATTTTTGTAATACTCCTTATTTTTTTTAGTTGCTTTATTTTTTCTGCTTGTCGAAGAACAGGCAACGGTTATTAAAATCGATGTGATTAATTTAAAATTACATTACCTCCGGCTGAATGACTATTTAGTCATTCTAGTATAAAAAAAATCATTTTTTTATACTATCCCAGAGAAAATCGAAAGACATTTCTAAAAACTCTTCATCTCCAGCCAAATTAGGATTCGCAATATAGTAATAGGTACTTGAATTCAGTATACCTACAAGCACCGTACTGATATAATCCAGATTGACATTTTTTATAATTTCTTTCTCTATCCCTTCAGTAATCAACTCTAATATGCTATTGAACTTACTTAAACCTTCTTTGCGTGTTGTTTCGCCGATGCAGGATGCATTGCAGAACTGCTGAAAAAAAAGGAATTCATCGGTATACTCAAGACTCCATCTGAGATAATTGATATAAATTCTTTTCAATTTGCTTCGATAGGTCTTTTCTTGATCAAGACCATCGGATAACCGTCTTGTCAATGAATCCTTGCAATTTAGATAAAGGACATTAATCAATTCTTCCTTACTGTTAAAATAGTTAAACAGTGTTCCGGTTGCAACACCCGCCTCTTTTGAAATTCGGGCCGTAGGGGTATTGTCGAAACCATACCTATTGAAAAGTGTCAATGCTGCTTTTAATATCTGTTCTCTTTTATCCACCATTGCCTCCTTATCTTTCTGTCCTCAATTATAATTTAGAATGACTAAATAGTCAACCTGATATTGCTGACAATTCGAAAACAATATCAGGTTCCTTAAAATATTCCGTAACTTCTATTTTACGAGGTATGTAGAAACTACTTAACTTTAACAATTGAGAAGGCTTCTCCAAGTTTATCCCCCATTTGGTAATACCCTTTATCGGATGCGCTAAAGACAAATGGCGATACTTTTTAACGACAAGAAATCTGGTTTCTTCCTATTTTTTTTGCACGGTACATCGCTTTATCTGCACTTTCGAACATACTGCATTCCTTTTCCGGATGATGTGTTTGAGCGCTGGTAATCCCAATGCTTAATGTAATTTTCAGTTCAATGTCATATGTTTCAGCCTCAATCGCCATTCGGATGTCTTTTCCGATTCTTTCGGCTGTATTGAGATTTGTTTCTGGCATCAGGATTACAAATTCATCCCCGCCCCATCTTGCCACTATATCTGTTGTTCGAACCTGAGAGCTGATGGTTAACGCCACTTTTCTTAATACCTCATCTCCTGTCTGATGTCCATACTGATCATTCACGATTTTGAAATCATCCAAATCCAATAGCATCAACACGTAATCTCTCTTAAAGCGCTCGAATCGATTTTGCTCTTTTAGCAACGATTCTTCAAAATAATGTCTTGATCTCAGAAGGGTCAAATGGTCCTGATTAATGATGGTGATGAGTTCATCATATGCCTCTTTCAAGCTTTTTGTTCTTTTTTCAACCATGTTTCTCAGTACGTACGTGCGCTCTTCCAGTTCTTTCAAGGGATAGACTTCATCCTCATCATGAACCTGGGTAGGTAAAGAAATATGCATTCCTGCAATTTCAATTCGGTCACACGCTCGATGCATCACCAGCATTAATCGCAGATGGTTGATTTTCAGCCCCTGATCCATAATCGTGGTGCTCATATCAAATTCAGTAATTCCCAGGGCATTATCCGGGTCCAATAAATGAACATGCTTATGATGATAATAAATATCAATCCGATCTGGTGCTGCCTCGATATCTTTCTCAAATTGCAGTAAGGCATCCTGTTTATTGAAAGTTCTCTCGTTTAAACCTGTTCCAAACGCGAAAATCGAATCCGCAAGCAAGGGCTCTATTTGCGCCAAACTACGCTCTGTCATATAAGCTTTCATATATTGGTCAAAATACTCTTCAAAGATGGCAACGTTTTCTTTTTGATCATTCATGTTTATGCTTACTCCTTATTTTATTGTGTCGTTCACTTTAAGCTCTGTTCTAACTATCTTTAATTGACATTATAAACTCAAGCTCAATCAATATCAAAATATATTTACAACATTGCTCATTTATTTTCTTCTCATTATGGGACAATAATCTTATTTTATTACAAATACAAGGTGACAATGGTTTTTAACTTGAAAATCTTTCTTATTCGCAATATAATTTAAGCACCGCCTGTTGCTTTTCTTAATTCGTTCATTTACCGGGCGGAAGTTAAATAACGAAAACGATCGTTTTGTATTACAAAAAAAGAAAGGGGAATGCATCAGACTTTTTAATTTATACAGTCTGATGCTAAAAAAATGATATGAGTAAATCAGAAACCAAAGAAGTGATCATTGGCGCATCACTTGAAGCGCTAAAAGAAAGATTTTTATCAAATTTAGATGAAACACGGCGTTTTTCCATTATCGAAAAAGAACTGAAAGAAAAAAACTATGTGATTATTTTACAAACAACCCCCAGTTCAAGATCGGCTGGTGAAATCGTTACCGTAGAATTATGTGAAATCGGCGATAAGCAAACGCGCATCGTTGTAAAATCAGTGCTGGCAGCACTGTTTCAGCGATCGGATAAAGGAGTTAACCAAGAAAACATCAATGCGATCCTGTCAATGCTAAAAGAGGTGCCAGAAAGTTAAGTTGAGTCTGATGCCACTTAACTTTTTTGGCTGGTTTAGATTGAGCAAAATATTTTTTTGGTTATCTGGAAATGTTGTCAAAATCTTTATTTAACTTATCCTATCTACCTTCATCACTTAACCAGGTAACATCAATCGGATTCCTATCCACGAGTCTTTGAAAATGATATTTCGGATAACCAATCATGACGGCGCCTGTTATTGACTTAGTCTCTGGAATTTTTAACAAGTCCAGTAAGGGAACATAGTTTGAAAATGCACACATCTCAAAAAGACCTGCCCAAGCAGAACCAATTCCTAACGTATTTGCATACAGTTCTAAATAGGTAAGTGATAAAATAGTATTTTCCCGACCGTTTTTAAAATCTTTTGGTGCCGTCGCGATAATTAGATTTGGAGCAGAACGAAAAATTCCATCAATGCCTTTTTCTCTATAAGTTTTAATATGCAACGGAAAGCTCCACCAACGCGACTGGTTTTCTTCCATCCATTGAATAACTGCTGCTGTTGCTTTTTCAAGTGTTTTTCTGTTTTCGATAATAATATATGAGATCCCCTGTTTATTGCTTGCAGTCGGAGCAAATCGTGCAATATCGACTAATTTTAATAACTGTTTTCTAGGAACACTTTCACTTTTATAGCAACGAATTGATCGACGTGATCGCATAAAATGGTAAGCAGTATCACTATCAATAACTGGAAATTCTTCTAAATCCACTTGACCAGATAATGGTGTCTTGGCATTATCGATTGCCGTATTTGGACATATAGCAACACAATGCCCACAAGCGATGCATCCTTCCGGTCTAACTTCTCCTGGCCCGTTCTCTCCCATATGTAAAGTTCTTGTTGGACACAGTTCTACACATATCCCACATTTAGTACATTTTTCATGATCAACCTGAATAATATTCATTTTTACTTTCCTCACTTCAATAGTTGTTATTTTGACAGTCTATTATGCTATAATAATAGACTGTCAGGTAATAATTAACAAGTAGGCACTTATCAGTGTGATAGTATATACTTGTATACCGTAAAATAATACTTTGACTAATTTAAGGAGTAAGAAATATTGATTAAATTTAAAGATAAAGAGTATCATTGTTCGATGGAATTAACGTTGGCTATCATCGGTGGAAAATGGAAAGTGCTCATTTTATGGTATCTAGGTGATAAAACGATCAGATTCAATGAGCTACGAAGAACTTTACCGAATATTACTCAAAAAATGTTGACTCAACAACTCCGTGAATTAGAAGGATATGGATTAGTAAAACGATTTGCCTATGCACAAATACCGCCCAAAGTAGAATATTCCCTTACCGATTCAGGAAAAAGCATTTTACCGATTTTAGCTAATTTAGGGCAATGGGGACAAAATTATGCAAACTCCGAGATGGATTAAGAAGTAGCGGCAGAAAGTTTCTTCGCGCTAGCTGACAAAATTCGAAAGCAGATGCTATCTTTATTAAATCAGTAGCTATATTTTTCATCTTTTTAAGCACTGACTTCAATTTTATCAACACTCTGAAATTGTATATCATTTCGAGCTTTTTTTGCTTCATAAAGCGCTTGATCTGCATGCTTAATCAATTCTTCAATGGAGAAATTTTCCGACGGAACAATACAGCTGACACCAATACTGATGGTAAGGGATTGGCACGCCTGACAATCAATTTCGGGAATAATCAATGCGGCAACATTTTCCTGAAGTCTCTTGGCAATGGTCAGGGCACCGTCTTTATCTGTTTGTGGTAATATGACAGCAAATTCATCGCCGCCATAGCGGGATACAACATCAGCCGAACGGTTGGCGCAGAACACCAAAACATCCGCAACCTGCCTTAAGCAATAGTCTCCAATCTGGTGACCGAAAGTATCGTTCAATATTTTAAATAAATCAATGTCAATCATCAGTAAAGACAGCGGTAATTGATTACGTTGACACTTGTTCCATTCCAAATTCATTGTTTTATCAAACATGGAACGGTTGAAAATATTCGTTAAACCATCTCGTTGAGAAAGGTGTTTCAATTTTTCATTAGCTTTCTTTAGTTTCTCATTAATTTTTCCGAATTCAGTATTAACTTTTTCCAATTCATCGTTTTTTTCCTCAATGTTCTTCTCATTTTCAAAAACTTTCACCCAATTTTGGTATCGCATACGTGATATGACCACAGCCAATATCATAACCAGGGTACTGTAAATAATATCTCCTGAGACAATATCCGGAGATGGCTGAAACATTGGTATCAAAAGGATAAAAACGGATTGCACCGCAACATAAATTGGAACTATAATATAGGGCTGAAAAATAGGCACAACCGCAATCGAAATCATGGCTGCGACATAAACGATAATCTGACCATAGGATACCTGATCCAGTAAGGAAATTACAGCACACCATGCTAAGACAAATACAATGAAGATAATCCCCGCCGCCACGATCCCCGTTCCATTCTTGGGAATATCTTTTTCCAGTTTAGTAATCAGCAGAAAAATAACCAAGGCCCCAATTCCCAGGACTACGTACCGCTCAAAAGAAATGATATTCGACGGTATGAACAGAGCTTTCCCTTGATTAATAATTAAAAAAGCGATTGTTAAGAGTTGCAGAATAACAAAAGTTCGTGAAATAATACTTAAATTCGCTGCGTTGGTTCTGTTTATCTTTATTGTCAATTCTTTTCGGTATTTCTCCGCCAGCGGGATATAAAAAATGTTTTTTATGAAGATCAGTATTCTGGAAATCAAATTTTTCGCCTCACTTCTATTAAATTGAGTTTAGCTTAGCTACTTATTTAATATAACAGAAATTAAGAAAAACCACAAGAGATACGCAATGGCATTTCTTGTGGTTTTCATTCATTTTATAATCTCAATGAACCGTTACCTTTAATACAAAACTTTCAAGAATTTCCTTCAGGTTCTGAATTTTTTCTTCCGTTGGCGGCTCCGTTTCAAATATCTTCGGGTCATCGCTGATTCGCAGATATTTTGCCACACCCATATTGTGGTAAGGAAGAATTTGAACGAGTGTCACCGCGTCTCCCAAGGCTTTGCAAAATTCTCCAGTTAATCTTAAATTTTCCTCGGAGTCATTAAAGCTTGGAATTATGGGAATCCGAATCTGCAGTTTTCCGCCTGCCCTAGCAATTTTTTTCGCATTCTCGAGGATCCGTTCATTTGGAACGCCAATGACTTTTTTATGTTGCTGGCTATCCATGTGTTTCAGATCATATAAAAATAAATCCACATAGGGTAAAACGGCGACAATGTTTTTGAAATCTGTAAAACCGGTGGTATCCAAAGCGGTATGAACCCCTTGCTCTTTTAAACCCTTTAAAAGAGCAAGGATAAATTCCGGTTGTGAAAGAGCCTCTCCTCCGGAAACAGTGACCCCTCCCCCAGATTGTTTATAAAAGGGAATGTCTCGGCAGAGCCGTTTCAGCAAATCATCTACCTGATAGTCCTCTCCGCAAATAGAAAGTCCGCCCGGATAACATGCCTTGGTGCAATCGCCACAATCGTCACAAAGGGAACGATTAACATGAACCAGCTTGATTTTCTCGCCGGTTCCGATACTTTCTGTACTCTCACCGACTGTAATTGCGCCTTTTTTGCAGGCCGTCAAACATTTTCCGCATTTTTCCACACCAATACACCGCATGGCCATCCAGCTCAGCTGGGAAGCAAAGGATTGGGATTCCGGACTATGACACCATGGGCAACGAAGCGGACACCCCTTTAAAAATACTGTGGTTCGAATTCCTGGTCCATCCTGAACCGAGAATCCCTGAATATCATATACCTTACCCGTTAGGTCTGATTCTTTCATCATCTGTAGCCTCTCACGGCTTATAGGGTTAATTCTGTCCGACGAATTAAATCATCCTGACAGTTTTTAAAGAGTTCCACAAAATAAGCACTGAATCCAGCAACTCGGACAACCAAATTTTGATAGTCTTCCGGATGTTCCTGGGCTTTTCGTAGGGTAGCCACACTTACAACATTGAGCTGCATTTCCATCCCGCCCATATCAAAATAAGTTTTCATTAGGGCTTCCAGCTTTTCTTTGCCGCTTTCATTGCTCAGTGCCGTAGGATGAAACTTCATATTCAAGAGGGTTCCGTTTGAAAAACGTTCCTGAGGAATACGGCTCACCGATTTCAAAATAGCCGTGGGTCCATTTTTATCAAGTTGCTGTACTGGAGAGATACCATCTGAAAGCGGGTCTCCACCTTTTCGTCCATCCGGAGTAGCTGGTGTCATCAATCCCCATAAAACATTAGTAGCTACCGGGTACAAACCCGGCGCAAATTTACAGCCCCGAACATTGGTAAAATTCGTCACAATATCGGCAAAAAGGTTAAGCAGCCAAGTGGCCCATTCATCAGCGTAGTCGGCGTCATTTCCATAGTGAGGCACTTCGTTGAGGATATATTGCCGCAGATCTTCCCGGTCTTCCCAATTGGACATAATTGCATCATAAAACTCCCTAGCCGTACATATTTTTTTGTCATAAATCATATGCTTCATCACGGCCAGACTATCCACAGCATTCCCGATTCCAACTCCCGGAACACCACAGCTGTTATTCTTAGCACCACCGTTCATGACGTCCTTTCCGGATTCCATACACCCATCCATCATGCAGGATACCAGGGGTTGGGCCATATGCTCAGCCGCCACCACTTCAAACATATTAACCATCGACATCTGCCATTCTAAAAAATATTGGTATTGAACGGAAACGGCTTTCAGCACTTCATCAAAGGTTTCCATTTCATAGAGATAGCCGGTATGGGCCCCGGTTCTGTTTTCGTTGACGTTTCCAAAAAAGTCTGGCATCGGATTATGACCGTCGTTGATAGCATGAACAATAGCCATTGGCATATTCCAATAGGCTTCACCCCCGGACCCACCGCAAGCTGGCCATTCGTCACCACAACCGGCTGGCTCAACACAGCCAATGAGACAGTAATTCCGGGCACTTTCCAAATCCATCCGATTGTTTTTCATTAACGCCGGAATAATCACATCATCATTTTCAAAAGTTGGTACCCCGCCACATATTTTCGTGGTTTCCAATGCGGCTTCCCACAATAAGTCCGGCGTATCTTTATGAATTCGAAGCGATAAAGGCGGATCATGGAGTTCCAACCGGGCAGCAGTCTGAAGCATCATATAGGTAACCGCATTGGTGGCATCCTGATTGTTCTTGTCGACGCCGCCCAGAGTCATGAGCTGACCAACCGTATAACCAGAAACTGCCAGAGTGGTTCCGGATGACCAGATTTTATTCATTTCAGCGACTTTTAGTGAAAATAGATCATAGATTTCCTGAGCTTCTTCCGGTGTCATCCGTCCGGCTGCCAGATCAGCTTTGTAAAAGCTGCCCAGATACTGATCTACCCGACCGAAAGTCGGGGCATGCATATTATTGTGAAGACACATGCCAATCTGATACAGGAACATAATCTGAATGGCATCCTGAAAATTGCGGGCCGGTTTTTCCATAATCCAGTTCAGTGATTCCGCCATTTTTTCCAGTTCAGCCTTTCGACTGAGATCTGAACATGCTTCTGCCTGACGGGCAGCTTCTGCGCCATAGCGCTTGGACAAAGTAATCATTCCGTCACAGACAATCACCACTGATCGGTAAAAATTGTATTTTTTTATGGTACCCGCATCCATTTTCCCTTCTAAATCAGCCATTTTTCCTTTGGCTTCCTCCCTAACGGTCCCAAATCCCACCCGAATGGCCTTGTCATAATTGGTACAGAAATGACCAACCGGTGCCGCACAGATTCCCTTGTCCCCATAAACGGTAACCTGGTTGCCGACTGCGGCAAAATATCCTTCCGGAATATAGGCATCGGTCATGGCACTGAGGGAATTTTTGGACCAGTAAGGTATGACGCTGGAAATATACGCCCAGTCTTCATCATCAATAATATAGGGATCCAACTCGCGGTTAAACAATTGTCCGGCCTCGTTGTCAGCCTTCATCCAGACAATATCATTCTCCGGGAAAAGAGCTGAACCGCGATAAGTAGAAGCCATACTCCCGACGATGATCTCATCCGCACTGATCAAAACCGGCATTTTTTCCGCCAGTTCTTTAAATACCAGTGCGCGTTTTAAAATCCCCGTGATGTTGGGATTTTCCAGATAAAAATCGGTGACGATTTTCAGACGGGCCGTGCAGACTTTCGGCATGGTTTCGCGATAATTCTTCCGCATTTTTAAAACGCGGGTAGTAATGGGTTTTAAGGTAATCATATTTTTTCCTTTCCAGTTTTAATTTTTATTGAAAATTATCATAAATTTTTTCAATTAATTCGGCCATTACATCAACATTAACTTCTTTGACGGCGCAACTTACAAACCAGTTGTTTTCCACCGCTCCTTTGGCACAGGCGACGGCATCTGCTCTGCTGATTCCGAGTTGTTTGAGGGACATAATGCCAACAGCTTTCAGCAAATTTCTCACTTTTTCAGCCGTCAGTTCCGCGGCCTGAAGGCCCGTCGTATTTGCCGGAAAATCCAGGCCAAATGCTTTACCAATGTTGATGATCCGTTCTGGTATAATATCTGCGGCAAATACAATCACTTCCGGAATGGTCAGTGCACAGGCCGCACCGTGAGGCAAATGAAAAACTCCGCCGAATTCATGTCCCAGGGCATGACCAAAATGGACACTAGCGTCTCCAAAAGAAATCCCGGCGAAATTGCTGGCCAGTGATAACTGTGTCCGGGCTTCCAAATCGCTGCCGTTGCACGTTGCTTTTTCCAAATTCTGGGCGATCAGTTTGATCGCCTCCAGCGCCAACACATCGGATCGCGGATTGGTGCAGTTGGTGGTGTAGGATTCAACCGCATGGGAAAGGGCGTCCATCCCAGTTACCGCGGTGATATGGGGTGGCACTGTTAATGTTAATGCCGGATCGACAATAGCCAGATTGCCTGGTTTAACAACAGCTTCCTTGATATGCGTCTTGAGATCAACGATGGCGGCAATCATCGTCACTTCGCTACCCGTGCCGGATGAGGTCGGCACTAAAATCAACGGTGTTTTCATTTCATATTTTTTACCTAATGATGCCCAGTATTGAGTAATCGGAAGCGGATTGTCATTTAAAACCGCTACGCATTTTGCCGTATCCAAGGTGCTTCCGCCCCCAATACCAATAATTATATCAACATGGCTGTCTCGCGCAAATTGACCGGCGGTATCAACCGCATCATTAGTGGGATCTGGTTTAACCCCTTCATAAACAACCGTTTCGATTCCGGCATCATTTAAAAGCTTTATAATTCGATCAGCCATGCCTGTTATTTTGACGCCTTGATCATAAATGCATAATGCTCTGCTGCCGCCCAAATCTTTTGCTTTTTCAGCAATCTGATTGATTGCATCCACTCCAAAAACCACTGGACTTGCTTGTGTATAGGTACTAATCATTAGTTTCCTCCAATTGATATTATTTTTTGAAATCGTTAAAGTGTATTTTCTGTTCTTCGGATAATATCGTTCTGGCAATCTGCATTCAACTCCACAAAATAAGCCGAGTAACCGGCAATGCGCACAACAAGATCCCGATAGGACTGCGGATCTGCCTGGGCGGCACGCATGGTTTCTGTGCTAACAACATTGTATTGAATTTCCATTCCGCCATTGTTTAGATAAGTTTTGGTCATATCTCGAAGCTTTTCAACGCCGTCATCCCGGCTTAATGCAGAGGGATGAATACGAATGTTCAACGCCAGTCCGTCCATGAATTTACTCTGGTCATAACAACAAGCAGAAGTGCACACTGCGGTGGGTCCGTTTATATCTCGTCCTTGAGCAGGGGATGTGGCATCAGCCAGGGCTTCTCCGGTTTTTCTTCCATCCGGTGTTGCCCAGGTATGATACCCCTGGAAAACGTGGTCGGAGGCACTGTAAAGCCCTGCTTTAAAATGTCGAGTTCGGGTACTGTAGCATTGCTGACAGATATCATAATAGGTATCGCAAACCCATCTCATTTGTTCATCCGCATACGGATCAGCGTTTCCGTAATGAGGAACCTCGTGAAGAATCTGTTGACGTAGGTCTTCGAATCCCTCCCAATTGGCCATTACTGCATCATAAAGTTCTCTGGCGGTACAGAGCTTTTTATCAAATACCATGTATTTAATCGTGTTTAACGAGTCTGCCACGGTGGCGAGACCGGTAGCTGTGCCACCATAGGAGTTATACTTACAGCCTCCCCAGGTGGCATCTTTTCCAGATTCCATACAGCCTTCCATGGAAATGGAAAGTCCGGCAAGAGGCGCATATTGAGTGGTCAGATACTCGGTATAATTATTGATGCTGACTTGTGCCTTGGTGATGTAACTCGCAACTGCCTTAAATGCTTCTTTCACCTCTTCGAAGCTTTTCATCTCATAAAGATATCCCTTTTTCACACTGCATTTCTGGCCATTAAAAGCATTGACTCCGTTATTGATGGCCATATTGAGAACAACCCCATAGTGAATGCTGGCATAGGGTGGAGCAATTCCGTTACAGGCCGAATAATCATTTCCGGAGCCAGTGATTTCCTGACAGCCGATCAGGGCATAGTTTCTTGCATCTTCCAAACTAAAGCCAAGTTCTTTCATCAGACCGGGGATAATAATCTCATCATTCTGAAACAGCGGCAGACCGCCCACAAGCTTGGAGGTCTCAAGCGCACATTCCCACAGTTTGTCCGGCGTATTTTT
This sequence comes from Acetobacterium tundrae, assembly GCF_008086615.1. Taxonomy (GTDB): domain Bacteria; phylum Bacillota; class Clostridia; order Eubacteriales; family Eubacteriaceae; genus Acetobacterium; species Acetobacterium tundrae. The sequence continues at coordinate 64,764 of NZ_RXYB01000012.1, read as the reverse complement.
ATTGACCCGAAGCGAGATGGTGGGATCATGAAGCTTCAATCGGCCAATCGTTTCAAGCGCCATATAGGTCACCGGATTGGTGGCATCTTCGCCAGTTTCCGGGTCAATCCCGCCTACGGTGGTATGCTGATAGGTATTGCCGATGCCCGTGATCTGGGCAACAAATTCAGGTGCCGCACCGTAGAAACAGTTCGATTTCAGAAAAAAGGCATCTACGATTTCCTGAGCTTCATCCATTGTCAAACGTTTTGCTTCCAGATCGGCCTTAAGGAATGGCCAGGTATACTGATCAAATCGGCCAAAGGAGCACGCCGGATACTTTGATTCCAAAGCCAGAAAGAGCTGATACATAATGACTGCCTGGCAGGCTTCCCAGAAATTTCGAGCAGGATTTTTAGAAATCCACAAAAGTCCATCGGCCATTTTTAACAGCTCATCCCTTCGGGTTTCATCCTGACACACTTTTGCTTTTTCCAGACATGCTTCACTATAGCGCTGAATCATAATTACTGCTGCATCGCAGACAATGGAAGCGGCATTGTAGAACATATATTTATTCAGATCATCCCCCATGAGGTTATTACGATGGGTATCCATAAAATCCAATGCTTCCTTTCGGATGGCACCATAACCAACGTTAATGATCTTCTGAAAACCTGGAGTAAGGTGACCGGCTGTCATCATCATCAATGGAGCTCCCGGAGCATTGGCACAGACTTCAAGCTTGCAGAGCTCATCATAGCCTTCCGGCTGCCATGCATTAGCTGTCGTTGTAATGGTTCTGTCTTTCCAATAATCCCGAATGGAACCCAAGGCTTCAACATCTTCCGGACTGATGGCAAGTTTGAGTTCTTCTCCTTCAGGGTTGTGATACAATCCATCATCCTGAAGCGTCCAGATACCATTCTCAATCATTGACGGAATCCATCCCTCTCCTTCCCATTCAGGTTCAACACCGGAACCACAGAAATTTTTAGATCTGTTCCCAACAATAATTTCAAAATCTTCCACACGAACTGTCATATTTGCACAGACATCATAAATTGCCCGAGGCCGCTTGATCATCGGCAGCACATGTTCATTTCTCTTATAGGACTCCGTGGTGATCAGCGCTCTCTCCGCGTCAGTCTGAATGACCCGGTCACGAATGAGCTGATGCATCTTAATAATGCGTTCAGTTGCAGGTTTAAATTTGTACATTCTTAAATTCCTCCTAATTCAATTGAGCTTTTAATCGTTTTCAAATAGGCTAATTGAAATTAAATACGCAACAAATTTTTCTGCTCTTTCATCACAGGCTGGTGCTTGGCATCAAATAATATTACACGTATTCAAGTTTTATTATCCTTATCTTAAATTTTTGACTGATTCAAAGCAACGTTGTTTCTGCACAAAATAAAATATCGCTTAGTGGTTAAAATGCACAGAAGACTTAATGAAAGCCCGGTTGATGATGGCTTTGACAAACGAAAAAGCCTGAGGAAATCAGCATCACGCAAATTTCCTCAGGCTTTTTTGCCATTATTATTTTTTTAAACCATCGCTGTTTTCCAAGCAAATCATAAAAAAAAGTAATTGCTCTTTTAGTTTCCAGTCATCCAGACTGACCCCCAGCAGCTTTTCAATTCGATTGATTCGATACAATAGCGAATTACGATGCATATGGAGTAAATTCGCCGTGGTGACGATGCTGCTTTCATTTCTAAAGTAGCACTTTAGGGTTTCCAGATAATCGGAATGATGTTGCTCATCATAATCGATGATCTTTTGAATCATCGGATGCGTGATCATATTGTTGGGCATATTCTCCGCCAACAGCCACATGCTGTATTGACTGGCAAATTCATAAAAATGATAAATTCGATCATGTCTGCCCTGATTATCAATAAATGTCAAAACCACTTTGAACATGGTGTTAATTTTATACAATTCCTCAAAGGATATAAAGACCGGGCTGAAGAGACAAAGACAATTATGAATAGTCATAAATTCCGATAATCGATTCAGCCCTTCATTGGACAAATACACATCATCTGCGATGGGAATAATGATGTAAATAAAAGAATCCATGGCAATACATTTTGAATCCGCAATGCTTCTTTCTAAAGATTCCATCATGGTAAAATAATAATCTGTTCTCATCTGACTGTCCCTGACCGAAATCAGTCCCATAATATATCTGGTGTCCAAGTTGAAACCGAGTTTTGATGAAAGCTCTTCAATTTCATTTTGACTCTCTAACTTGCGATTAAACAGATCATGCAAAAATTCTTCATACAATAATCCACGGTCGGTCTTTGACTCGAAAAAAAGATTAAAATTGCGATTCAGTTTTTCCGCAACATAATCATAAATCTGAATGGTATGTTTTTCGAAGGGTTTATCAAAGTCATTGGTTTTATGCATGCCGAAAGTTGCCACGGCATGGCCCTTATTAGAAAGCATCGTGACCTTTATATAATGGCCGCTGATATTCGAGATCATCTCAACCGAAGATCCGGGGGCCTGAATAATGTCACTCATCTTTGGTTTTCCTTTTAAAACCATATCATAATTGGACGTATCCGACCCTGCTTTCATGGATTCCCAAATCGGATCATTCTGAGCATCCATATGCGAACTGATGGCCAGCACATTATGATTCAAATCCAGCACATTAAGGGGCATTTCCACCATTTCCGTGGCTAAATCAATAATTTTCTGCAAAGAAAAATTTTGGTATATTAATGAATTAAGCTGTTCATCGAGGGTATTGTATTGGTGAAAAATCGCGATAACATTATTTAATATCTTTTGTTCACTCAGACCTTCAAGGATTAACAGATTGATGTGTTGGTATTTTTTTAGTTCAAAATCTGCTGGTAAACTATAGCAAAGAAAATTCACATCAGGGGGAACTTCTTCAGCATCGGGTATTTCTTTGGCTTTCATTAAATACAAATTTGATTTTTCAAACGAACACTTGGTAAGATCAATTACCTCAAAAGACTCAATTGTCAGATTAGCATCCGCTCTAATCGTTTTCATACGAATGTGTTTATAAAAATACTTTTCAATCATATTAATACTGATTTTCAAAATGCGCCTCCTTTAATTAGATGTTTTTGAATATCATAAAAGTACGGTATATTTCGTTCACAATCCATTACTTGTTATTTTACATTCTATCATAGTTTTATATTTGTTACACCGATAAATATTAAATGTGTTTAATTACAAGAATTATGTTCTGAAATATTATTGTGATAAGCAAGCATCATCAGTTGTAAGAATTCAATATCTCTGGTAAACTAAAATATCTACAGGGTGAAACAACCCAGTCTCACCAAATTTATTTTTTAGGAGCATATATATGGAGATTGAAACAACTAACAACTATGAAAAAGCCTGTGAGGCCTGGCGCCTGAAATTTCTGAAAATGGATCGCCAGCAGCTGCTTGAAAAACTTCCGGAAATCAAACAGGAGGAGGGATACCTCACCTTAAACCTTTTCGGACAAAAATTCGGGATCCATTCTGAAACCGGGAAAATCATCTCTTTTGAAAATTTTCTAGCGGCGGATCGAAATAATCAATTAATTATTTACACGCTGCTCTGGTACGCATCGCCTCAGGCGGTATTAAAGAATAAATGGGTTCCCTTCAGAGAGTTAAAAGGCGCTTCCCCCTTTACAACGGCTTTTGAAAAACATGTTCTTGTTCCTTTTGCCCAAATCTTTTCCGGCCAGACCGAAAAGCTGTCGATGGCATGTATCGCCCTTGGCGGTGTCAAACTCCCCCATTCCGATGCCGGCTGTCAGATCAAAGCCTTTGAATGCATGCCGATGCAATTTCTTTTTTGGGATGGCGATGATGAATTTCCCGCTCAGGCCAATATTCTGTTTGATGACAGCGCGACGGATTTTATCCATGTCGAAAGCACCGTCACAATCGCCGTTGAAGGCGTTCAGAGACTGGCAGAAGCGGCCGGTATCGAGATTAAAGATGCCCTGTATTAAAGCACCGCCAGAAAATAAAATTGTCTCGATAAAAAAAAGAAGGAACCGTGTGAAAATACAGGGTTTCTTCTTTTTTATGTTGTTACCGACACCGTTACATTATCTTTACTCGACAAGCTTTTTTCACGGCTCAAAATACTCGAAGATGATCACGTCAAATTTCTTCTTGCAATATTCAATATCGTCGGTATCCTGAACGGTCCATCCCACCAGTCGCCCTGTTAATAAATGAAACAGGCTGAGGCCCAGTTTGCGATGAGCATCGCCATGGTAAAAGGCCATGAAATGGGGGCGTGTGACAAAATTTGTACCAAATGAAATGATTAAGAGCCATTGCCACAATTTGACATCAATATCCTTAAGGCTTTTTCGCCCGACTGAAAGCTGTCCCCGAACCACATCCGGACGGTTTTTATAAAACCATCTGACAATCAGAGGATGGAAGGACTCCACACAGTACAGCCCCTTATACTCATCAAGCATTTCAGCCGTCTTTGAACACAGTTCTTCGATATGCTTGGTACTTTTCAGTTCCACAATCAAGGGAACCTGCCCATTCACCAGTCTAAGTACATCTTCAAACAAGGGTATTTTTTCTTCAGTGTTTTCAAGATTATATTTTTCTAGTTCATCAAGGGTACAGTCGGTTATTAATTTATCCACTCCGCATAGTCGAAACAAATTATCATCGTGAAATACTATAATTTTTCCATCTGCGGTGAGATTTAAATCCATCTCAATGCCATAACCGGCCTGCACTGCTTTTTTAAAGGCGGTCATGGAATTTTCAGGAATCGACTTATCCTTATTATGCAATCCCCGATGAGCATAATAACTCATCCAAAGCTGATCATCAATATCCTTCGGTATCCGGCCCGGAAGGAGCATCAGAATATAAATCGAAAATATAACTATTCCAGCCATGATATAAAGTGTCATGTCTCCTCACCTCTACTTTTAATTTTATTCTATTCAAGCTTTCACTCAAACAGTGTGTCATTCTTTATTTACTCGGACATTATCCCAATTAATTATTAAAACTTCATTAGTATTTTAAACGAAAATAATTTTTATTTAACCGGCTTTATTATTTTCCAAACATCCGGTGCAAAATGGTAGTGGTAAATAATTGACGATCGGACTAATAAGCTCTTAAAATGTCGACAATCCAAGCACTCTTGGGCATATGCTGATTTTGTCCATTCGCATAATTTCCGGCGATTCCCTGAACAGCTCCCCAATATGCCATTACCAGTGCCTCTGGATCACCTTCCTTTATTTGATGTAATTTCTGACCATGGCTAATTATTGAAATCAGCGGATTTATTACGTTAAGCTGTGAGGCTATTTTCCGCACATTTTCCGGGGTTGACTCTGAATTGATTGCCTGTGCCATTAGTAAAAACATCTTCGCCGTCATTGAATAAGACTGAATTCCTTCAAAAATGGTTTCCGTAATTTTTTCAAAATATTCAATCGGCTGTGTGATTTCTTCATTAGATCTTAAAATATTTTCGGTGGTATTTACTCCCATCATGACGAGTTCTTCAAATATTTTTTCTTTTGAGCCAAAATAATTAAAAATAAGGCCCGTACTGATATGCAGTTTTTCAGTGATATCGCGAGTTTTCATCGCTTCATAACCGCGGCTGACGATCATATCCAGACAGCATTCAAGGATTTGTTGCCGTCGATCCAGTCTCTGTTGTTCCCGTTTATTCAATTCATTTTACCTGATAAGAATTCGCACAAAAATGAAACCCGAGCGTTTTCTTTAACTTTTTCCATTTTTGATTCAACATCAAGCGTCATTAAGCAGTGGTTTTCTTTTGTATAAGGCTTCCATTGAGCCAAACCATTGCCATTCGGATTACCATTTTTGGCAAAGTTAGTCCAATATTGAGCTATTTGGTCCGATAATTCGTAATCCGCTTTTTCATAAGGCCTCCAGCCATGTGACAGAGTTTTAAATAAATACCCCAGTTCGCTGGTATGAAACGCACCGCTATAATCTCCTTCTCTGATTCCATCAACGCTAATCTTGGTTGCCTCTGATGGTTCGCTCTTATTGGAACCGTCGGGATCCTCCTCCGGCAATTTATGATCAAAACGATAAAGATAAGCAGGTACTCGGCCCAAGGTGTTTTGTATCTCAGCCCAAGCAACTGCAGCGGCTGTCATGCGCTCTGAAACGTGATGGCTGAACCCAGAAAGATTTCCTGCCCTATCCTCAAACAGTTGGAGATATTTTTCTGCATACCCGCCATACGAAAAGGCGGCAATCTTTCTGAAATTTTCCTCAGTAAGCTTCATTTGAAAATCATCATGGGTCGTGCCAATCAAGTAAGAAATATCCGCGGTATTTCCGTTCATTTCAGCAAGTGAGACATCTTCCGGGATCATATATCCGTCGACATTTGGTAGGAAGACGGCTGGCTCTTGCGAATGAAAGACTTTTGATTTTACTAAAAGATCTTCAGCCGATACTTGTCTTAACGCTTCCACTGATGCGGTCTGAAACATCGAGGCAAACTCTAAGCCAATTTTTTCAGCATATTCAAGTGATGGAAAATCCAGAAGCATATGAATACCACCACCACTTTGCATAATAGCTTTTGATATCAGTCCCGAAGCAAGCGGAGAAGCGACAAGCGCCTGTATCGACATCGCGCCAGCTGATTGCCCAAAGACTGTCACATTATTGGGATCACCGCCAAACTCTGAAATATTATGATTAATCCATTTTAGGGCTGCCAACTGATCCATTAACCCATAGTTACCTGAGATTCCCTGTGAGGATTCCTTTGAAAGATCAGGATGAGCCAAATAACCGAAAATGCCAAGGCGGTAGTTTATTGAAACCATTACCACACCCTTTTGCGCCAGGCCTTCTCCATCAAATTCAATCTTATGACCGTATCCGCGTACAAAAAGACCTCCATGCAGCCAGACCATTACCGGGAGCTTTTCTGACGCTGTATCAGCAGGGGTCCAAATATTTAAATATAGACAGTCCTCACACATCGGTTGATCTTCACAAGGAAATTCTTTGGCAAAGAAATCATTCTTCGCTGGACGATCCTGGACACATATATTGCCGAAATGGATGGCTTTTCTTTCTCCGTTCCAGGGAATGAGTGGTTTTGGTTCCTTCCAGCGTCGGTCACCTACTGGAGGTGTGGCATAAGGGATGCCTTTGAACACAGATATCTCGGGATTATTACTTTTCATGCCGGATATAATTCCTGCTCTGGTTTTGACTAAAGTGATTGACATTATCTAATCATTCCTTTCCAACTCTTTTTCAAATATAATGAGCACATGTTCACTGATCATATGCTCATTATATTGTGATACTGAATAACTGTCAAGTTGTTTAAGAGTTAGATGAGAAAGATTATGTAAACAATTGCGAAATTTTTAGCAGCCAGCAAGATATCCGATATCTGGCAACAACTGAAGATGCTTAACCAGCGGTAAGATCAAGTTATAAAAATGCTAATACACCCAGAAAAACTGCGCAAAAAAGTCCGGAAAATGTAAGGGGAACCATCCCGATCCAGTAACTTAGAATTTCATCCAGACGATAATAAAGGACATAACAAATCAAACTGACAACGGTGACAATTCCTACCAGCACCGCGAGGATCACCCCGGTTTCCGGGCCAAAGCGCCCGGTACCAAACAGCACCGTGATCGCAGACAACTCCAACCCGGTCCAGACCAGTATGATCAGCAATTCCGAGGTCACAATCCGCTGAAAGATCATGGTTGTAACCAAAAGCAAAACTACAAATAACGCGGCAACGCCCACCAGAATCAACCATACCGGTATGCTTTCAGAATGCTTTGAAAGTGTAGCAATCCCCCAAGACAAAATAACAATCGCAGCAACGCCTATAATCAATGCCGCCGTAATATACCACACCCCAGCGGATCCAACGGGTGCATTGGGACGAAAAGTAACAACCCACCAGGCCAGATAAAATACGCAGCAAAATAAAAGCAACAGGTTGCCCACAAATATCCCCCAAAGCTCAGCGTTGAAATTACGGAAAAACATCATAATAACCTTCCCTTTCTTTTACTACTAACCCACCATTCATAACCGTTTTAGCTCTCTGATAAAATATTCTGCTCTTTGAATAGGCTTGAGACCGCTTCATCATAATCATAAAACCCTTTTGATTTCTTAATTTTTTTTGCATATTTTGCATGATCAGAAAATACTGGAATCATATAAAACCACAATTCTTTCATTTTAAACAAGACATTCTTTTCTCCGCAGAGAATACTTTTATAATCTTCATAAATTTTATCATGAAAGTCTTTTAGTAATTTTTTTTCAAGTTTAACATTACTTTTAACATCACTATTCAGTCCGGGATGCGCTAACAAGCCCCTGCCAAGCATTAACGTATCCACATCAGGAAAATCATTCGAAAACGTCTGGTAATCTTTTATTGTAAAAATATCACCATTATAACAGACAGGATTTTTACTTAAAACCAAAGCTTCCTTAAAAATTTTCATATTCGGCTTATTCTTGTAAAAATCTTTTTGAATCCTTGGATGAATAATAAGCTCTTCTAAAGGGTATTTGTTAAATATTTCAATTAGGTCATAAAATTCTTCAGGCTGGTCTTTTCCAATTCTGGTTTTTAGCGAGATTTTTATTGTCGCTTGAGAAAATACTTCATCTAAAAAAGCGTCAAGTTCTGCTCTTTTTGAAAGGAATCCTGATCCTCTATTTTTTGAAACGACCGTTCCGCAAGGACAACCCAAATTTAAATTGATCTCATCATAGCCCATCACTTTAATTTTATTTGAAGTCTGAATAAAATCTTTTGCATTATTGGTTAGCAATTGCGGAATCAAAACCAGGCCCTGGTTGTTTTCAGGTAAAATATCATTTAATTCCCGGGTTTTAAAACTTTTACTTTGATTTGCAACAATAAACGGTGAAAAGTATTTATCGATATTATTGAAAAAAGCATGATGAGCATTTCTAAAAATGTACCCGGTCAACCCTTCCATCGGTGCGAAATAAAATTTCATAGCTAATGGCTCCTTTATTCTGGCAGATCCCGTTATTTATCCTTTAATATCTCAATGAACATTAAGGTTAAATGCCGGTGATGGCTCGCCAGGCAGTCTTTTTGACTGGAAATATTGTATCATTTTATTGCTGGTAATGAAAGATCAATTAAAGTATCCGCAAATTTTGTCGATATTATTATGATAATATCCAAAAAGTAAAAATTTAAAGAAAAGAGGAGTATTATGGAAGACCACAAAAACAAAGTTATCAAAACGCGTATTTTTAAGACGCAATCTGGCCAGCACAGCACTCACCCTAAGAAAATGACTAGGGCTGTGTTAATTCTTTTAGGTGTTTTTATGGCTGCGACCTTATTCGGATGCAGCACCTCAACCACAGAATCAAAGACTGCAACGCATTCGGATACTTTAATCAAATTACCTGAAGATGGCTATCAACCCGTCTACGACTTCATTGGATCGGCCACTAAAACCATCGATATGACCATGTACTCATTGGTCGACGCAAATGCCGAAGCCGCCCTCATTGCCGCCGCGCAAAAAGGCGTCGATGTACGGGTTCTTTTTAATTCAAATGCTTCAGATGGCGGTACCGTCGGCATGAATCAACCGGCCTATGACAATCTAACTGCTAACGGTGTCCATGTTGTTTATTCCTGGCCCGATGTTTTGTGGCATCAGAAAAGCATCGTTGTGGACAATGAAAAAGTTGCAATTATGAATTGCAATCTCGTCGCTCAATATTATTCAGTATTAAGGGATTTTATTGTGATCACCGATAATCCCGCCACCGTGACCGGTGTTGCCACGACATTTGAAGCAGATTACAGCAACAACACCATCGCTCCTGTTACCGGTGATGTCCCTTCCGGTTCCGAGCTGGTTTGGTCCCCCGGCGCAGAAAAGCAATTTACCCAACTGATTGAGTCTGCCCGTGCCGGCACAAAACTCTATATTGAAACAGAGCAGTTGGACAGTACACCGATAGAGAACGCCCTTATCGCCGCCGTTAAACGGGGTGTGACTGTTAATTTCACGATGACCAATACCCCCGAATTTACCGATGGGTTTAATACCCTAAAGGCTGGTGGTGTGAATGTCAGTTTGTATCCAAATGGGGCTCCAATCTATATTCAAGCAAAAGCCATCTCAGTCAATAACGACACCGTTTACCTTGGCAGCACAAATTTTACCGCCAGCAGCACCGATAATGATCGTAATGTGGGAATTATCACTCAAAATTCGACAGTTGTCAAAGGAGTTACCGACACTTTGACCAGCGATTTTGAAGGTGCCACCCCCTACTAACCTTTGTTGCAAGCGGCGCGGGTTCGGAATCTCCAACTCATATTTAGTGAGAATCAGCGAAAGCTCAAGGGCTTCCAATGCTTTTGATTTAAGGCTGGTATTTTTCTTTCTCTAAAAAACGAGTTGCATAGGCAAGCGTTTTTTGGGGACAACTATCGACACAATGCCCACAGCCCACGCAACGGAACTCAGAAACTTCGCTGCCCTTTTTAGCCGAACTTTTTATATCGATGGACATCGGACAAGCTGCGTTGCACCGACCGCATTGGATACAGTTTGTCAGATTGGTGTTAATTCGCTGGCCGGCAATTTTGCCAACTAAACCAAGGACCGTTCCCAGCGGGCAGTAGTAACAATATCCCCGTCCAACAAACGCAATCCAGAAAAACATGGCCATCAGCAGTTCAGTCGTCAGATATTTATAGTTTTCAATTTTTGCAATCACATCACTGTAAACCATTGGCATTCCCAGGAGGATTAATATCCAATAAAAGGTGAAGCACAAGGCCAAGGCAAAAAAAATCCATCGTAGGAACGAAAAGATTTTTAGACCTTTGGCTTTAACTTTTTTCTTTTTTCCAATCAGGGGAATCACCGGATCAAAAACCTCTGCCGCAAAACCATTAAACAAACATAGCATCGAGCATTGCCATCGGCGACCGAAAAGAAGCGTACCAGCAAAAACGACGATGGTAATGATTAAATAAACGGTTAATGCCAATGAAATACCGGTGAGTCCAAAAATCGGCAGATATTTCAGGTAAAAGGCCGACCCCGTATCTAAAAGTTGTAAGGGGATGGTGCTCCAGGGCAAAGGCATGGCAAAAAAATACAATTCATTGTTGTTTAAGAGGAGTGGCCCCAAAATATGGACGACCAAGGCCATTAAAATAAGCCCAATCAGATTCCGCTTGCGCATTGCCGTTCGTTGGGATGAACCAATAATTCGCAAGGTGAGGAAACTGCCGATTACAATAAATATGGTCTTGACCCAGTTTTCATAAAAACCCCAAAGCCAAGTAATAAATGCCGCAACCGCGGGTGTCGCCCGGCTGACATAGCCAAAATTCAGCCCGGCAATGATGATACAGAGAATAATATAGACCCATAAAATACTTTTCAGCAGTTTTAATTCTAAGGAAGCATTCTCAGTCGATTTCATTTTTTTCCTCCACGTTTTTTATACTGATCATTAATTTATGTGCCCGGCTCGCCAGACAGTCGTTTCGAATGGACATATTGTATCATTTTATTGCTGTAAATAAAAGATTAATCACGTTAAGATCGACCATTAGAAATATAATATCAACTCAAGTCTCTGAAGGGTTTGGTCGATTTTTTTTAATAATGGACTTGGGACAGCCATTGGTTTAATTCTTACCGTCATCTTGCCGCTAGTTATTTAACCAAAAATCAGTACCTAGCTAATATAAATTAGCTAGGTACTGATTTTTTGACGTTGCTATTAATGACTGTATAAAATTCTCGATTGTTTGTACAATTCTTCCCGAAATACCGGTGTCATGATTCCGCCCAACACAGCATAAACGCTGATAAATGACGATTTTCCGGGAACACAGACTTTTTCGGCAAATTTTCGTGCAATAAGCCGCTGTTCATCATCATTGGTTATTGTTGGATCAAAGACTTCAGGAATCATACCAAAGCAAATTTTATCACCATAGTTTTCAAAAAGATTCACAGTATCGTTCATGTCTTGAGGACTCCATGAATCCCATCCGGCATCAAGAATACACTGAATTCGGGACTCAATGTGGCCGCAGCTGTGAAGATCTGCCCAGAGTCCTTTTGAATGGATGTGGTCTGTGAGTTTTCTCATATAAGGAACAATCATTTCCTGAGCAATCGCCTCAGAGAAAAACGGAGACCGTTGAGAGCCCCAGTCATCATGTACGGTAAACCCATCGATATGATCAAAGTATTCGACGAATTTATCCACAAGGCGACAAGCCAAATCGGTTGTTGCTTCAAAAATTGCTTTTACCGCATCGGTTTGATCTTCATCGATCAGTGCTTCTGCGGCGCCCTCAAATCCCATAAACGAAATCAGCCGCTCAAACCAAAAGCCGTTAATCAGCCAGGCAAGAACGAAGGCCTCACCATTTAAAAAAGTTCCATTATTGGCTTTTGCGCTGCCTTCCCAGTCCCAGCTGTCAATATCCGGAAATTTGATTATGCTTTTCCAGTCATTGGCATCTTCTAAAACATGATTTCCGGGTCTGACCATTGAACCCTGAGCATCTGGAACATATTCCCAGGGAATACCGAACATATCGTTGCCATCCTGAGGTGCCATCATATTCGCTTCGAAAACAAAGGCTCTGGCAATGTTATCCGGCAAAACAGCAGGACAGAATAAAGCGGACTCATTTCCCAAACTTTGCCAAACCGGCTCTTTTTGCATGGTTCGTAAATAATTTTCTTTCATCGTTACAGGAGAATCAAAAATTGGATCTGTGGTACCAAAAAAATTTGGTATTTCCCCGACAACCTGCAGTTCTTTGGAATCAAACGGAATTTTATTCATTATTTTTTTGCCTCCAGCTTTCAACTAAATATTTAATTTGTAATTTTACTTTACTCTTTAATTGTGCAGCCCAGAACAATTTTGCATTGCGGCTCTGGGTTCCTCTGATTTTTTTGTCTCAGCAGATCACAAGCAACATTATGTTTCTTGTGTCAAGGGTCAGCAACAGCAATCGTTTGCATATCAATCAAACCTACTTCGTTGCTTTTAAAAAAGTAAGTCATTTTGAAATAATCACAACGTTCACCTAGCATTATTATTGATTAAATGCATTTAATCAATAATAATGCTCAACCGATTAAATTTATTTAATTGTATTATTTTACGAATTCAATGTCAATCAATATTTTGATTAAAACGGGATATTTTATATATTTTATTATTATGATGCCTTTTTTTACATACAATCTATTCAAAAGAAAATAATATTAGTTCTATTTTAAATATCACCTTCAACCGCCAGAAATAATTCCTGTTATTTATCTTTTATAGTCAATAACCCTGATCTTACAGAAATGTAAGGATACTGCCGTTCTTGTAAGCCCGATCGATGGCTTCATTATCTTTCTAAAACTATAATGAATAAGAAAGTGAATTCACAGCGAAACCCGCGCGCGACTTCATACTACTAACAAAATGGAGAAAGAGAGAAAAAATGAAAAAAAGCACTAAAAGAACACATAAAGTTTTAAACGTATTTTTAGCGTTTATTGCTGGAATTATACTGCTAACGATACTGTGGGTAATCATCAGTCAGGTTTTAACTGCCTATGAAAAATCTATTTATCCTGCGCCTGGAGAAATGGTCACTGTATCCGGCCAACAAATGCATGTCTATACCCAGGGTGAAGGAGAAAATACAATTGTCTTAACCCCTGGCCTTGGAACAACCGCTCCTGTTCTGGACTTTCAACCGTTGATTGACGAATTGGCTAAAACAAACAAAGTCGTGGTGGTTGAACCCTTTGGTTATGGATGGAGCGACTTGACCGATGATGAACGGACGGTCGAAAATATCACTGAAGAGTTGCGAACTGCATTAAGCGTTGCTGGTATTAAAGGCCCTTATGTATTAATGCCTCATTCAATTTCCGGAATTTATGCCATGTATTATGCCAATACCTATCCGGAAGAAGTTAAAGCAATCGTTGGAATCGACTGTACCCTGCCGGAAATGAGTGCCTATTTTGGGGAAAGTATCCCGTCAATGCCATCTTATTTGAGTGCTTTGGTACCCACCGGTATCGCCAGACTCCTTGTCCTGATGATGCCTGATGGATTCCTGCCTATTGATACGACCCATATCTATTCTGATGAAAATTTAAAAACCACAAAAGCACTATCAGCATGGAAGGCTTATAATAAAAACGTTGTTGCCGAAGGAAACGAAATTGAAAAGAATATTGAAAAAACATCAACGATGAAATTTGCCAAAGATCTACCCGTGCTGATTTTCGCAAAAGAAGGTACCACCCCCAGAGAGGATGGAAAAACGACCCAGAGCTTTTATGAAATGGCTCTGGCGGGATTGGGAAACAGCAAGATCGTCATGCTTGAAGGGCATCATTATTTGCACTGGACAAATTATGAAACGATGAGCAACGATGTCAGTCAATTTTTAAATTCGATTAAAACTAACCCATCGGAATAAATCCATCATCCCATCAGCTTGCCGAAAGTTATTTATTAAAAAATAAAAGCATCTCGCTAATTAACAAGATGCTTTTATTTAAATAATAAGTGACTGATGTAACGTATGGGTGGAATTTCGCCCCATCCCCGGGATGCTAGAAAAATTTGACAATATCCTCTGCTGCTTTTCTTTTTGGCATTTTAGGTTCCGGGGTGCCATATTCCAAGGCGATCACTGACTTAATCATCTCATCATCGCTGATGGACAGCATTTCCTGAATATGGTTTTTATTCATTCATTATACCGCTTTCAGTTGATTTGCACCGCTTTTTATTAGATTAAATGGTGTGATTAATCTTTTACAACTAAAACAGAGCAAGGTGCAATTTCAATAATTTTTCTGGTATTTGAACCAACAAAGAAACGCTTTGCAGCACTCATTCCCCTTTTTCCCATGACGATCAAATCAAAATTTTCTTCTTTGGCAAACTCGTCAATTTTCGCATCCACAGCGCCGGCTATGACTTTTTTCTTAAGAACCAGCCCCGAGCTTTTATATTTTTCCAAAAGAGAATCCAACAGTTTTTCAAATTCTTCTGACTGATTGTCTTCAATTTGCTTCATCAACTCCAATGAATTTGTCGGAATTGCTCCAGCCCCGTAAAATAGTGGTTTTATTTCAATGACGGAAAGAAAAGTCACTTCACTCCCAAATTTTTTTGCCAATTCAATAGCTTTGTCGGCTCCTTTTAATGAAATTTCAGAACCATCGACCGGTACAAGTATTTTTTTCATTATATATTCCCTTCTTTAATGCATCTATATGTATTATTTTACAGCTTTTAAATATTAAAAGCAAATTTTTCAATCATCTTCAAACGCCAAAATAAATTCCTGTTATTTATCTATTATCGTTTTTACCTTTCCTTACTGCGAATGCAACGCCTCCAACCAGCACAATCGTTAAAATAATTGCCATTGTGCCATCCCAAACTGTATTACTTTTTGAATCGGCAACCACTGTAGGAATGCCTGTCAATATACCATAAGATTCGCCCATTAACAAGTGCGTGTATCCTTCACTATCGGCATTTTTGGGGGCCGTCATTTCAAAACCAGCAATATTCTGGAAAATCATCACATAATCCGATCCACCGAACAGGAAATATCCGAGCATATCGCCTTTTTTCACAACGATACCCGGCTTTATGTTATCCTCAAACATAACTGCGGAAACCTGTGACATACCAACCGGCATCAAAGCCACCAGACCATAATCTTCAGTCTTCATAATTACACAGCCCCGTGTTTCTACTGCCTGCCAGCCATAATCTTCCGCATTGAGCACATATCGGTTTGCTTCCTTGTCCCAATAGGTAATGCCGCCAACTGCGTCATCCTGATAAATGGTTCTTACCTCTAATATTGTTCCACTAACCGGAAAGTGGAAACGATGATAATCCTGGACATTAAGGAAGGTGTGTGTCAATATTCCGCCAGCGAATGCATCACCATAGCTGGTTCCTTCACCAAGGAGAGCGGATATTGAATCAAAAGTCAGAGATTTTATTCTTACGCCATCCCCAACTACCCGCGAGTCACCGTCGATCTGCCACACACCCTGTGGTAATGAATCAGCTGGAGCGGCAACAACCGAATTGTCGTCTGGGGAGGCAATTGGTCGAGCTGCAGTCGAAATGAGAAAGCGACTGAAAAAATCATTAAAGCTGTGCCAATTGGATGGATCTTCATACCACCCATTCTGCAATCCAAAATCCTGATTATTATAGGCAGTCTGATAATATGCTTCATTCCAGGATTCGGAAGTGCTCAGGTATTCTCCCCATTGTTTAGTGAATTTAATCATCCAGGATCGATAGGGTTCGTAGTATTGCAATGAATTATTGTAAAATTCCATACCTTCCAGCTCTTCCAAAGGCTGATCAGTAATGAAATAAAAATAATCCAAGCTTTGATCGATCTGATCATAGAGACCAGGATACGTACTTTCAACATTGGGCAAGATGCTCCAGGGCAAGGCATGATCTGCCCAGTCAACAAAGTCATAAAATTCATCCAAAGACTGCACCGGATTGCTGTTCTTATCCGGATTCACCGCTTTGGCTTGTTCAATCGATTTAATCAACAGCGTTTTCAGCTCAGGGTTATGCTCCACCATGAGAACCAATTCTTGTGTGATGGGCTCATGGGCAGTTTCCGCTGCCCATGCGATGGGCGTAGACATAAATATCAAACTGACAATCAAAAACAGTGTAAATATTCTTTTCATTCTCATCCTCCTGTCATGCACTCGACTTTTTCGCTGACTGATATCCTAGAAAAACTTCACAATATCCGCTGCTGCTTTTCTGGTTGGCATTTTAGGTTCCTGGGTACCATATCCCAATGTGATCACCGATACAATAATTCCATTTATATCACCCAGTCAAAGGATTCCATTGTAATTTCCGTTATCTCATGACCTGAGAAATGCAGCTCTGGTGTTTTGATGCTTACCTTGGTTCCTTCTGGCACTGATTTTGTAATAAACACATTACTGCCAATGACAGCACCTTTTCCAACAATTGTATCGCCGCCTAAAATTGAAGCTCCTGAATAAACGGTTACCTCATCTTCCAGACAGGGATGTCGTCTCACGCCTCTGAGCTTTTGACCGCCTCTAGTGGATAAAGCGCCTAATGTTACCCCCTGATAAATTTTCACATGTTCGCCAATGATGGCAGTTTCTCCGACAACCACGCCGGTACCATGATCGATGAAGAAGTATTTCCCGATGGTGGCGCCTGGGTGAATATCAATTCCGGTAATGTTATGGGCATATTCGCTCATGATCCTTGGAATCAGTGGAACCGAAAGGTCATACAATTCATGCGCCAACCGATGAACGCTGATGGCAAAAACACCAGGATAACAAAAAATAATTTCATCTCTGCTCTTTGCTGCCGGATCCCCATCAAAAGCTGCAATAACATCGGTTGCCAGGAACTCTCTGATTTGGGGGATCTTGCTTATAAATTCATAACAGATTCTTTCCGCTTCCTTGTGATAATGCTCTTCACTAAAATTTTCTATTTCGGCTGCCTGATGTTTCAACGCCAAAGTAATCTGTTTCATCAAACTTTCGATGATACAAATTAACAAATCTCCAATGTGATAGTCCTGAATTTCTCTGCGAAAATTTGTTTTTCCAAAATAGCTGGGGAAAACTAATTGTCGCAATGCTTTGGTGGTATCAATAATTGCATTTCGATTTGGTAAAAATCCGCAATCATGGGGAGCAATATAGGACTCTTTTTTATAACTCTCTGAAATACTGTCAACCAATGTTTCGATTTTTGTTTTATATGCTTTATTCATGATGTTTCCTTTCATATTTGTTCATATTTGCTTATCTATTTTTTTGGTACAATCGTTGTTTTCAATTTGCGCCTGGAAAAATCAAGTTGATAAGCATATTGTACTGTTTTCATATTATTACCCCATAAAGTTAAATTATTTAAAAGCAGTCAGATCAATATTTCCATTTATTTCTCTGCCGGATGATTTGATAAAGCAATGGTAAATAGATACCGACAATTAAAGCCATCGTATAGCTACCCAACGTCCCTGAATATCTTACAAGAACTAATAATGGTTGCAAAAACACCAAACCGCTATCAAAATAAATCAGATAACTCATTCCCGCCAAAAGGACATAAGTAAGCCCTGCCAAGCAACCCCAGAAAGCTAGTCTGCTGGCACAGTTTTTAACATTTATTCCTATAAAAATCAGTCCAAAGCCAGCGATCAGGCCTGTCACAGTGGATGAAACATACTTTATGAGATCCTCATATAAGTATGTTTCATCAAAACCTACTGGTGCTTTTAACCCATATATTTCCACCATATGCTTTGCCCATGGCAAAATGGTAATCACAATAATCGGTATGGCAAACAACAATACTGCATAAAAGATTGCAAACATTTTTTCTCTGGATTTATTTGCATTCAAATTATTTTTCATTTCATCTCTCTTTCTCTCTAACTGAAGCCTTAGCATTTCATTCACAGACAGTTTAAAATTCAATCGCTTTCGCAAAGACACTCTCTTCCGTCAGGGGCTGATGATCATTGTATTATTTTAAGTCATAGGATCCTAATATTTTATTACTTTTAGGAATTCCTCAAACACGATTCCTCTTTGAATCGGCTCTCCATGAGAGGGACAAATCCAATCGAACTTCAAATCTTTTATAAGTGCTATGGATTTTTTTACTTCTTCGTGATTCCAGTTCATAAATTGTGGTAAAAGTCGAAAATTCCCATTTAACACCTCAAATAAATCACCAGTAAACAGTACATTCCGATATTGGAAAATAGAATGGCCAGGAGTATGTCCCGGCGCATGAATTACTTTAATTTCTCCAAAATGTTGATTTTCTTTATAATAATCAAAAACAGCAGGCTTTTGAGGCTGAACAACAACTTGAATGATTCGCTTGATTCCCGGACGATTTTGGGCACCGACAATATATGGAATATCCTCTTTAGAAGCCCAAAGCTCAGCTTGAGTAACCTCCTGTAATTTTTTAGCATTACCGATGTGATCCACATCATGGTGTGTCAAAAGAATTTTTTTAATCGTTTGAATTGGCACATCAAGACTCTCAATTTCCGAAATAATCTTTTTTGTCAGCCCTGGCATGCCGGTGTCAATCAAAATACTTTCATCAGATTTAATCAAAAATACATGACCATGCTTAGAACATTCAAGTTGATAAACATTTTTTATTATTTGCATATTTTTACCCCTATTATGATGAATAAAACACATCCGGTTTTTCTGCTTTTACTCAGACTTTTCTGCCGTAAATATCGATTCAATCACTTATTGTGTTATCTTCCTGTCTCCATCGCATCATGCAAAAGCAGGTTAAATTAATCACTTCAGAAGAATGTGATTCCATTAGTTTAAATCCGAAGTGCTCGTAGAGCGGAACATTCTCAGGATTGAAGGTTTCCAATACAATAGGTAGCTTTTTATTATCACACGCCTGAATGACAGGCATGATTAATTCTCTGAAAGCGCCGGTCCCTTGCAGAGACTTGTCAATTGCGATGGTCAACAGATGATAGACATCCCTATCGTAATATTTCAGATGCCAATTTTGAGGAATAATTTCAGCTTCCTGAATGGCCTTATTTTGAAGCCACAAAAGCTCATCTTCTTTGGCAGTTTCCAACAATTTCTGAGACGATTGCTGAAATATTTTAAACAGCTTTTCTTCAGGTAATTCTTCGGTTGAATAACCAATCAATAATCCTTTGCCGCCATTTAGCACCTTTACTGCATTTTGTCGATCAAATGCTTGAATCTGTCCCTCAAACTGCAAATCAACAAGCAATCCGGCACGTTCCAAACCGTTGATTTGAAATATCACCCCAGAATCTTCCATAAACCTCGTTTTCATGAGCTGTGTATAAAGTTTTAATTCATTTTCTTTCATTATCACTTCTCCTCACTTTTATAATCTTTTTTTTGCTTAAGTCTCCATATTGTAGATTGTTTTCAAATATCTGTTTGTGGCCGGGCAGTATCTGATGGTTTTCCCTTTCTACAGACTACAGATTTCTAGATTACCGAGTTTGCGACGAAAACACAACTAAAACCGTTAGCATGTGTACGTTAAATTCCATCGGAGCTACTCCGATCGCGGTAATCAGATTCCCAATCCGCCATGGTATCAAATAAATAAAGATATACTTTTTTCATCATTTGACCTTTCTTTTTTCTATAAAATTTTAATCTTCCTCACAAATCAGTAAAAACAATTTCTGTTATTTATCTTTTACAGTCCCACTGATCATTATCCATTGAAAGAGTTTACTCATGCTGGAATCGTTGAGATCATCCTTTACATTCCATCAGTTTATTCAATTGCCACTGTCTTTCTTTTGAAACAGCTTCCATAGAATCTGATTTGATAAGGTTTATTACTTTTACAGAATAATCACTTGCTACCATTGCATGCTCTCGCATATGACCGCTTCCGACAGCCTGTCCTACAACTCTCAATGCAGTTTTTTCAATTTCATTCATACTGTTTCTTGCCAGTTGGTGAATTCTAAAACCCGCCTGACGCACATCATGCATTCTGGCTTTCCCATTCTGCCACCGTACATTTGTATCAAAACCACCTAAAATAATATCGTTATTTTCATAAGATATATTCACCAGCTCTAAAATATGTTTTGCCATCTCCAATGACCAGCGTGCTAAAATAATTTGATCGGACTCTTCATATACAGTATCAATTATTTCTCTTAATAACGTATCATCCTGAATCTTAATTTTTACTTTTGTTGACATATTCACCTCCGGACAAACCCTTGCCTTGAGTTATCGTTGGAACTTAATTGGAATTTCCGCTATTTTCGCATTTTTATTTGGTGTGATTTACAGCGGTTTGTGGAACTACCTTACATTAAAAACCAATCACCAATATTCTAATTTCTTCAATTTTGAATATTGTGGGAGGCTTAACAGCCGTTTGGCTATTTTCTCCAGAAATGTTTTATTTAATTGCACCATGGATTCCAGGCATGGTGATTCTATCAATCACATTACACACGATTGCTTTTTATGTTTACGCAAAGATGGATGCAGCAAAAAAAGCTAAAGAATTAAATGATTTAGTAAAATATTCATAACCAAGACTGTTTTCCCATAAACTCAATCAGTCGGCCAGCCATCCGTTGATGGCCGGCCGGGCTTTGATGAATCCCGTCGAGATACAGATCTTGATCAGTCCAGTCGATGGCGCTTCGGAAATCCAAGATAGGTAATTGCGCAGTTGCGGTAAAATCCCTTAGCCACTGGCAATACGCTTCGACCATCACCGCAGATTTTTTAAAATCGATGGCTTCGCCACCGTCTTTGAATGCCACCGGCAGCAGAATCGGAGGCGGAATCGCCACAACTACCAGCAGGTTTTGTCCTCGGCACCGCTCAACCATGATTTTCATGTTTTGGGCGGCACTCTGCCAGGAATGGTTGAAGAAAATATCGTTATAACCGCCCATCAGGATAACCCCATCGGGTTTTGCCGCAAACACCTGTTGTTGGATACGGGCAAGCATCCCATCAGTGGTATCCCCGTTAATTCCGCTGTTTTGCATTTGGATCCCGGTCTTCTTTTCTACAATCACATGCCATTTTTCTTTGTGGGCTACATTATATCCAAAAGTCAAACTGTCGCCAAAACAAACAATTTTCAAAATTATCTCCTTTTTTTCTGAAAGTCTCTGCATCATATAAATTGAGCCTGGTCTGGTCTGGTCTGTCAGTCCCTGAATAAGCAACCATTATTCAAGATACAGCTCTCTTCTTGATTTTTAATAGTTCGCTCACGCTTCATTTGGTTATAAAAATGAAACGGAGAGACTTTTGACTACCCGTCCTCAACTACTGACTGATAATATGACCAACGAAGCATCCTTGATGACTACCCGTTTCGCTTGATTTTTATTATACTACATTGCGATCATTTTTACATCTTTATGCATATATTTTGATCTCAAATAAATATATTTTCTATTACAAACACAAAAATTGGCAACATATAATATTATATGTTGCCATCCCTGTTTAGTGTTTATAGAGAAATTCCGGGGTACAGCACGGATGAAATACTTATAAAATTTGCTAAAGGTCGCGTAGTATCGTTTTTCACAGACTATTTTTCATTCAAGGCTATTAATTCCTCAGGATAATCTGCATATTTAATCGCGATTTGCCGAAACAATTCTTGTACTTCTTGAAATGCATCTACCATTAATGGCTCAAAATGACTGTCTCTGCCTTCCTTGATAATTTCGACTGCTTTTTTATGTGTAAAAGGCGGTTTGTAGACTCTTTTACTGATGAGCGCATCATAGACATCCGCAATCGCCATGATTCTACCGGCAAGGGGAATGTCATACCCTGAGAGACCATCGGGATAACCAGAACCATCCCATTTTTCCTGATGGTATTTTGCAAATTCCATGGCATGTTTAAGAAATGAATTTTCGCCTAGTTTTAACGCTGCAATGCGGAGTGCCTCGTAACCGATAACAGTATGCCGTTTCATCTCTTCAAATTCATCATGTGTCAGCTTTCCCGGCTTAAGGAGGATATCATCTCGTATTCCAATTTTACCGATATCATGAAGCGGTGCCGATTTGTAAAAAATCTGAATGACTTCGTCATTCAGAATCGTTTTATATTTTTCATAGGTACTCAACTTTTCGGCAAGAATTCGCACATAATTCTTAGTACGCTCGATGTGCCCGCCTGTATCAGGATCCCGATACTCAGCAAGCGAAGCTAGGGCTTCTATGGTAATTTCCTGAGTCAGACATAATTCCCTGGTTCGTTCAGCAACCCGTTTTTCAAGGATCTCGTTCTGCATGGCCAGTTCATTCCTTGCCATCGTGATGAACAGATGGGTCTGTACACGCGCCTTCACCTCGAGTATTTCAAACGGTTTGGTGATGTAATCGACTGCACCTGCTTCAAATCCTCTTCTTTTGCTTTCGATATCTGTCATGGCAGTCAAGAAAATGATCGGTATATCGGATGTTGCAGCATTTGTTTTAAGTTTTTTACACACCTCATATCCGCTCATTCCCGGCATCATGATATCCAGCAAAATTAAATCCGGCCGTTCCATTTTTACAATTTCGAGAGTGGATTCCCCATCCATGGCCACAGACAGTTCATAATCATCACCCAGAGCTTCGACCAGAATATCGATATTGATTTCCGTATCATCCACAATTAAAACAGTACATTCCGATAATACTTTCATAATCAAACCTCACTTAATCTGATTAATAAGGACTCCACCTTTTCAGCAGCTTCCTTAAATTGATATTTTGAAATAAATTGATAGAGATCAGATGCTTCGTCTTTGAGTTCATCCGGCCAGCAAATTTCATAGTGGGATTCAATTACTTCTGAACATCTTTTTGGCTTTCGGACCCGAATATACTGCATGAGTTCTTCCAGAAAAGAAATCAGGGCCAAGTTTGAGGTTACGGAAAAGTTAACCTTAATGGCGTTCTCTTTCTCAGGCAATTGTTTTTTTAGAGCAGTAATCAAATTTTTTAATGGCAGATCAATATTTTGAATTAACGTTTTTAATGCTTCACTGGCAGGTTCTTCTCTGATAGCTGTTTCTAGGATTTCGGCATTTTTATTTATTTCCATCGCTCCAATATTGGCAGTAACACCCTTCAGTGTATGTACAAGCCGTTCCGCCGTGTTAAAATCTCCATTATTGATTGATTTTCGAATATCATCTATTACGTTTTTTTGACCTGAAGCAAATTTTCGTAGGAGATTCTTGTAGGATTTTTTCTTTCCCAGGACGTGACCAAGACCCAGTTCGATATCCAGCCCGCTTATTCTAATGTCCTCCTGATCCAATGGATCCTCATGGACAATATCGATACGGCGTTCAAATAAATACGGAGTATGATTGAATGACGGTATCCATCGAACCAACATTTTGAAAAGATCTCCAGGTACAATCGGTTTCGGTAAATGATCATTCATTCCGGCGGCAAGACATTGTTCCCGATCACCGGCCATTGCATTGGCAGTCATCGCTACAATTGGCAGATTCCTGAACCGATTGTTGGAACGGATTTGTCTTGTGGCTTCAAGCCCATCTAAAACTGGCATCTGCATATCCATCAGCACCAGATCATATTTTTTTTGATCAACCATTGCAACTGCAATTTCGCCATTGGCGGCTATATCAACCTGTAATCCCACATCCCTGAGGATTTCAACGGCAACTTCCTGATTGAGTTCATTATCTTCCACCAGCAGAATTTTCGCATTGCAAAGGTCCTGCAGATTCTTTTGACCCGTGACAGAATCCAGACTTCTTTTTTCCGGTTCAAGCTTACAGCTTTTTTTAGGAATTCCAAGTTCGGTTTCATACATAACCCAGGGATTGTCAGAGCTAGGATAGGGAACATTGGATTTCAAAACTTTTTCGGTGACATTAAAATGGGTGGTAAACCAGAAAATGCTGCCTTTTCCAAATTCGGATTTCACACCAACTTCACCACCCATTAAAGTTGCCAATTTCCTGGAAATGGCAAGGCCAAGACCTGTTCCGCCATATTTCCGGGTTGTGGATATATCAGCCTGCTGAAATGATTGGAAGAGTTTTGACTGCTGCTCTTCTTTCAAACCGATTCCGGTATCCTGAACTTCAAATTTAAGCTGAAATCCATCTGAAAATTCTTTATCTTTTCTAATTCTAACCGTAATTCTTCCCCGATCAGTAAATTTAATTGCATTGTTTACATAGTTAATCAGGATTTGTCCGATTCTCAGCGGATCACCGCATAATTCATTAGGTACATCCGGATCAACATCAAACACTAGCTCCAGATTTTTGGCAAGGCATTTCTCGCTGTTGCAATTGGAGAGGTTATCCAGCACTTCATAGAGTTTAAAATCAATGGATTCGATATTTAGTTTGCCAGCTTCAATTTTTGAAAAGTCCAAAATATCATTGATAATACCCAGCAGGTGCTGTCCTGACTGCTGTATTTTATTAACATAGTCCTGCTGTTTTATCGACAGATCGGTTTTCTGGATGAGATAGCTCATTCCCAATATGGCATTCATCGGTGTGCGTATCTCATGACTCATATTGGCCAGAAAATAAGATTTAGATTCCGCCGCTTCTTCAGCAAGAATTTTGGCTTCAAATAATTCCTCCTCCATTTTTTTTCTTTGCGTGATATCCGTGGAAATACTGCATATCCCAACAATATCTCCGTTTTGTTTCATTGGCACCTTGGTTGATTGGTAGGTCCGTTTCTGCTTGTCCTTTATGGAATATTCCTCGGTTACCTGGTTTTCCTGTAACTTAATGACATCCTGATCGTTTTGGTCATACGCCTCTCCGTCTGACGAAAAAACTTCTTTTGCGGTTCGGCCAATACATTCATCCCGTTTGTGACCTGTTGCTTCTTCCCAGTGCCGGTTGATATAGGTGTAGTTGCCATTTAAATCTTTTGCATAAACGGCAGCCTGTAGATTTTCCAGCACCGATTCCATAAACTGCCTGCTATTTGCGAGCTCGATGTTTTTGCACTCAATTTCTTTTAGCAGTTCCTCTTTGGAAGGCGATTCAATTTCGCTCTTCAATTCTTCGACCAGAGAATAGCTAAAATCCGGATCGATCGTGATAAAAGGTAAAAAGATTGTGAATGTATATTTTCCATTTACCGTTTCAGAAGAAACAAAATTTTCAAAATGCTGCGCTTTAAAATCCGGATTGAGCGGATAATCAAAATTGTCAAAAATGATATTGATACCATTTCTGATTGGAATTTCCCCAACAGATTCTTTAACTGAAACGGCAAAATCAATCGTCATCATACTGTCAAGAAGCTGTCTGATTGTTTCTGACACTGCCGCTTCAATCCGAGTGGCAGTCACTTCTGAACAGCCCAGTTTCAAAGCAATTGAGCGTGCTTTTTTTCTAGCCTCAATCATGGAATTATTGGAGTCAACTTTAATTTGGCCCAGTTCAATCATTACACAACCTCCATTTTGTCCATATATTATCTATTCCATCTGAATAGAGGGAGCATATTATTTTTTTCGGTTAATAAAGAATACCTTCTGCAATTATATCGGCATCCTCAGCGATGTTTCCATTTCAATTATGCACTTAATTTTCTTCGTTTTTTAGCCATTTTCGGGTGAGAATACGAGTTCCTTTTCCCGATTCAGATTTGATATGGAATTCATCCATAATTTTAATTACACTGGGGAGACCCTGCCCCAAACTGTTGACCTGTGTGCTGTAATTTTCCTGCAGAGCCAGTTCAATGTCTTTAATTCCCGGTCCAGCATCATTTGCCAGAAGCTCAATGCCAGTAATTCCGCTGACGACATCGCAGATAATATTTATTTTGATCGATCCCTTTCCAGCATAACGCAGAATATTCGTGGCTAACTCAGATGCTGCCACAGCGATCAGGACTTCATCAATCAAACTGAATCCTGCTTTGTTTGCAATTTGACGAACTGAAAACACAACGTTCTCATTATCGTGACTCAAAATCAGGTCTAATTTTTTTGTTTCGATGATCTTATTCTTTGCATCGGCTTCTATTTCAAACGGATCATTACTTCGGTTCATTATCTGTCACGATCAATCAATACTAAACCAAGTTCAAGATTCAACGCCATTTTTATTTTCAAATTGACGGCAATATCTAAATCCATCAGTCCTGAAACAACCCCTGGGCGCAAACCGACCCATACAGTATGAATCCCCATCAGTGAAAAAACATCAGTTATACGTTCAAAAGCACGATAGGTATAAGTGTCCATGACAGAAACCATCGAAAAATTAAGGATGGCACCATTAATTTCGTTTTGGTAGGCTTTCTCCGTCACCATACTTTCTATTTTTCCGATAGTCACATTGTTCATTTCTTCCGGAAGTACCACAATGAAATTGTTATCGATTACCGTTATGGATATGTTATAACCTTCTATAGTCATGTGCTTCACAATCCTATCTCTTTATTATTCTTTTGTAATAACTTCCAGACTCAGGATAATGAACGCTTCTGAAAGAGCGTCACTGAGTGTTGCCTGGGTATTGATAGCTGCCATATCAATTCCCAACTGTATGATCGTCTGAGCGACTGCCGGAGATATTCCTGACAAGATGCATTCGCAGCCCATGAGTTTGGTTGCCTTAGTGATTTTAATCAGATGATTGGCAACGGCCGTATCCACCGCCGCAACACCGTGGATATCCAGAATAATCACTTTTGAATAAGTTTCCGCAATTTTATTCAACATGCTTTCCATCATATGCTGGGCTCGCAGGGAGTCGACCACACCAACAACTGGCAGAACCAGAACGCCTTCCCAGAGTTTAATCGTCGGTGTTGACATTTCGCGGATGGTATGGCTCTGTTCTTTAAGCCGATTCTCATATAAAACACGTTCGGTGATATCCATGATAAATTCAACGCCACCGATAATTTCACCGCTGTCATCCTGCAAAGGTACAACCGAATATTCAACCTGGATCCTGTTCTCTCCAGTATTGATTTCAGTACGACCGCTAAAAGATTTGCCGTCACTGATAGCTTTCAGCATACCACACTGTTCAGTACCACACTGCTCAGTCGCAATTAAATCCTTACAGGCTAAACCAATAATATTGTCCGCAGATTTCTTTAGGAGTTTTTTTCCCGCTTCATTCATATAGATCACTTTAAGCTCTCTGTTAACTGCCATGACTGGAGTTGGAATTTGGTCAAGAATCTGAGATTTCAGTTGATCATCTGCTTCCTGATACATCTTTTTCATAATATCCTCCTTTTATTATCAGCTATTGAAAATTGTTATTGTTTCTAAAATATTTATTCTTCCAGTTATCCGCTCTCATCAAGTATGAACTATATAATTGCTTAATACCCAAAAGCAATCAAATTAAACCTTATTTTGAGCAAGGTAGTGAAAACAAGAGAAAACATGGCATTGGAGCCGGGATTCAAACGGCGAAGTGTTATTTCATCGTTTTTTGATCACTGATAATAAAGAATATAACCAAATCAATGTTTCCAGATCTAAACATTCCTATGCCACGTTTATTTCCAAATATTATTTTCTGGGATGATTTTCATTAGACATTTATCATCACCCATTTTTATGCTTTTTAACAACTCCACCTCAACTTGACACATAAACGCTTTTTCGAAAAGAACTTTACTGTAACCAGTCGTGCATTGACACCAGGTATCTGTCTCCAGTCGATCAACCCCTTCAAGCATCGGGCATGGGCAAAAATGAAACTGGAGATAGAGTTCCCCATTATTACAAAACAGTCCCGCAGCTTTTGCTTTGTCCTGATTGCCAAATTCTTCTATGCTCGAAGATATGTCTACCAGCTCTTTAACAAGTGCCAATTTCTCATCCATTCCGTACCCACACTGACAGTTCCTTCTAATCTGATGAACGATTGATTGATCAAATTGGTTTTCCAGTCGCTTCATTGTCGATTTTACCCATGTCGGATTATCTTCCGGTTTCCCTTGTTCATCCGATCCATATACGATTTCTCTTGCCGTTTCTTCATTGCTCCCATCTTTAACCGCCTTATAAATAACCTGCTCCTGAATTTTTCTGATATCGAACATTTTTAATCCTCCATTTTTTCACTTTATTGTGATCGACTGTTGTTAATAAAAATTCGTTTATGCACCTTTTAATTGCAAAAAAGCATAAAACAGACTTCTATTAAATCGAACACAG
Organism: Acetobacterium tundrae; assembly: GCF_008086615.1. GTDB lineage: Bacteria > Bacillota > Clostridia > Eubacteriales > Eubacteriaceae > Acetobacterium > Acetobacterium tundrae. Next base: position 35,861 of record NZ_RXYB01000012.1, on the reverse strand, counting down.
TCTTGATGACTGTTCTGATTATATAAAAAAGTCTGATTTTATACTTCTGAATTCTTGCTCTATTTAACTGGTATGCATAAATCCATAACAACATGCTGCTTATCTCTGTCAATTTTGCGATAAATATCAAGTCCATATCTTTCGTCCATTTCATAACCACTGTTTGGCATCCAGATATTAAATACGCCTTGAAAAGCTTCAAAAATATCCGGTATCAACCCATCAAAGCTGTAAACGGCAAATTTTCCGCCCTGAATCGTCATAACATTTTCAAGGGGACAGGTTGTGTCGACCGTCATACAGATGTCATATAAACATTGCCCAACATTTGTGATGGAAGGATCATCAAAGAACCGTTCAATCAAAAGGGTCTCTTCTCTGAAATAATTCTGATATTTTTCGGTGAATTCAGACCAGTTTTTTCCCAGATCAAGGTAATTTCCCAGATACCGTTCATAGATGACCTTAAAATTATCCAAATCCTTTATTTGAATCTGTTGGTTATATTCATCAAATGATTGAAACGTCGCCTTCTTTTCCAGAATAAAAGGATGGGGGGCACTGTTCATATTCACATTTTTTCGAAATGCCGCAGGTGAAACATGATGGTGCTTCTTAAATGCTGAACTGTAATTCGATGAACTGTATCCGTAGGTAACGCCGATATCGGTAATGGATTTATCTTTTAACAGCTTCATTTCGATGGCGCTTTGTTCCATTTTCAAACGTTTGATAAGCCCATAAATGCTTTCACCTGTTTCTGACTTGAAAACTCTGCAAAAATAATACTTGGAAAGATGACAATAAGCTGCTACATCTTCAATGGAGATTTCCTCATTTAAATTTTCTACAATATAATCGATGGCTTTGCTGACCAATTCGTTTTTAAACATAATATTCCTTTTTCATTTATACTGATATCTATCTCTCTTCTCAGTGAATTTACCATACTGAATTGCTGATTGTTTGCATCCATTAATACATTTTAGACAGAATGTACATTCCCCTAACCACATAGGTTTTCCATCCATCATATGTATTGTATTGCATGGACAACTACTTTCACACTGTTTACAACCATTACATTTTTGTGTAACAAAAAACTTCTTAATATGATTGGCTTTTCTATAGCCATATCCAGTAATTGGAGTAACAAACCGGATACTTCCCTTTTTTATATATTCAATATTTTCTCGATACTCGATCATCAACATAATTTTATCTATTTCCACCTCAGCCTTTTTCAAAATAGTGCTTTGTTTATCTATATTAATAATATTATATCCCACCACATAATTGTCAATCATCTGTACGCCGAATATTCCATTTAATTGCACTTGCTTATTTCTTAAGGTTTGGATTAATCTGTCCATCACATTTCCCGCAGCTATCCCATATGTTGTTATTGCATAAACATATTGCTTCCGATATCCTGATAATTTTAGCTGTACTATAAACTTCTCAACTATTTTTGGCATACAATACCAATAAACAGGAAAAACGAATCCAATTTTTTCATTCTTTTCGACTTCATATGTCTCATTTTTCTCAATGATGCTTTCAGAAATATCGACTAGCCTTTCACCTGTTCCTTTCGCAATTTTATTAGCAACATGTTTAGAATTTCCGGTTCCGCTAAAATAAAAAATCATCTTACTTTTCCTTCTTTCGTTTTCATATATTTCATATGTTCTTTTTCTCCAATTTTTCTACCAAAGAAGAAATAATCTGCTCAACAATTATAACTTCTTTTTCATTGGAAGCAATACTTTTAATGGTATCTGTAACCCATTTATAAACAGCTTTATCTCCCTGCAAAATGGAGCTTCCCTTTGCGGTGAGTTCAACATAAAAAATTCTTTTATCCTCTGCCGATTGCATTTTTTCAACTAGTTTCATATTAATCATTTTTCTTATAATTGCAGAAACCGCTGGTTTAGTCAAAGATAATTTTTCTGCTATTTGGGAGAAATTCGGTCTCTGTAATGAATGGATTACTAGCAAATGGTAATAGTCATTATTAGAAAATTTTTCTGCTTCCTCCTCAGTTAGTGTAGCATTAAGATTTCGTATACATTCTTCCCATAATAAATTTACAAGCGCAGCAAATTTCGCTTCCATAACTAACCTCCAATTACCGTTTCTAAATTAGTTAACAATTTTTAATTAAATATCATTAACTAATTTATCATAATAAAAACGTACTGTCAATAGTACGCTTTTTTGCAATTACTTAAATTATTTCAAATATTCAACCCGAGTTGTGTTACCCATATGGGGACATCCTTCTTCTATGTCACCCAACAAATCCCAGGCAAACTTATATTTTCTCTCCATTGCGATATCCACCAAATAATTTTGAATGTTAGATTCATGTCCTCAATCCTTAATTATTTGCCATTGATATTGCCAATTCCTGCAAATTAATGGCCTCAGGACAAAAATTCGGGTTCTTTTTACGCAAAGTGTTCATATAATCGATATCCAACTCACCCAACTTCTGAAAATAACAGTTTATCCGGTGATTTAAGAACAGGTTATTCATCTGAAAACTAATCGGCACCGAAAAATCAACGTGTTCATAAAATAACCCCTTTTCCGTAAAGGGCGGCGGATATTCAAATGCAGGCAGGGTTGGAATAAAATCATGCACATTAAAAATCCGATAGCTGTTTTTAACATAAGTGTTGTAATCATTCACAAAATCCGGAGCACCAGGTCTACCAGCAGCATAAGTGTAAACAACGAGATCTTTATTTGGTATATTGACTGCAAAGTCCAGTGCTGTCATTATGGCAAGATCTCCTCCCAGACTATGGCTGGTTAGATAGAGTCTTTTGTCTTCAGGCAGTTTCCGTACAATCTCGATCAACTCTTCGCACATCGACTGATAAACCCGGGTAATTCCTCTATGGCTGTTGCCGACATTTTCCACATAGGGTAATGGAGTCTGAAAAAGATCGAGATCAGAATCCAGATTCAGAGTCGAATCCGATCCACGAAAAGCCAGTACAATCCGATCCTGAGACTCCGCGATGAATCCGAACTTTTCTTCAATTTCTTCAGTCACCCCTGCTATACCTCTGAATGAGTGACGGAGCTCAAACCCTATTGGCAACTCTAATTTATTTTGATCAAAATACAGATAGGTCAGGTAACAGAAACCCGCAAATAAAATCGCATCCCATCAGTGGTATCCCCGTTAATTTCGCTGTTTTGCATTCGGATCCCGGTCTTCTTTTCTGCGAGGACATGCCATTTATCTTTGTGGGCTACATTATATCCAAAAGTCAAACTGTCGCCAAAACAAACAATTTTCAAAATTATCTCCTTTTTTCTGAAAGTCTCTGCATCATATGAATTGAGCCTGGTCTTTCAGTCCCATAATAAGCAACCATTATTCAAGATACATATCTCTCAACTTTGTCACATCTTTATCAGTTAGTCCAATTGCTTCTTTTAAGAAGTTATCCATCGATCCATATTTTTCATTGATCGCATCAAACATTTTTTCCATATAGCTTGAATTTGCACCAACCACGGCATAAACGCCTTCAATTATTTTAGCGTCATCTGTTCTTTTTTTTGTTTCACTGACCATATAATCAATATTATCAGCATAAAAATCATTTGTTAATGCAAAATCTTCCATAATTGTCTCTCGGTCTACACCAAGAGCCGAGAGTAGTAAAACGGCTGCTAGACCAGTACGATCCTTGCCTGCAGAACAGTGAAACAGAATTGCTCCATTTTCATGTGCAAGTAATTTTTCAAAGAATTCGTGATATGCCTGTTGCCCATAAGTACTCGTAACAATGTATGAATACAACGTATCGCTTATTGTTCCATTTTCAACCTCTGTGATCGCATCACCTACTGGATCATCAGTACGCACAACTGACATCGCAGTTAAATATGCAGGACTGGTCTCATCAGCAATTCGAACATTCTCCTCAGTGACCCCATCAATAACCGGATCTAGAGCTGCTTCAATTTCTGCTGTTGACCGTAAATCAATGATTTCCGTAAGGTGATATTTTCCAGTTAATGTGGTAATATCTTCGTTGGTAGCACCAGATAATTTTCCTGTTCTTAGTAAAATGCCATCTTTAATTTTTTTTCCGTCAGTTGTTACATATTCCCCCAATTGACGAGCGTTATCAACCCCTGTTAATCCGATTGTCTGACTTTCCTGGGTTACTGTATTTTTTATCTGTGCATTGCCGGCTCCTTTTTCGCTGGTGTTAACGCCACATCCTGCCATTGCAAAGATACAAACTAAAGCAGTTACACATAACCCCAAAAGAATAACTTTCCTATCTTTTTCCATTACCATCCCTCCAAATTTTTATCTTGAATTTTTAATAGTTCACACACTTTTCAGTTGGTTATACAAATGACACGGGGATGTTTTTAACTGCCTGTCCTCAACTACTGACTGATAAGATGACTAACGAAGCATCCCTGATGACTTTCCGTTTCGCTTGATTTGTATTATACTACAATGCGATTGTTTTTGCATCTTTATTCATGAAATTTGATAAAGATCGCGTGGCATCGTTTTTTACAGACTATTATTCATAGGTACTCAACTTTTCGGCAAGAATTCGCACATAATTCTTAGTACGCTCGATGTGCCCAACTGTATGATAGTCTGATCGACTGCCGGGGATATTCCTGACCATGCATTCACAGCCCATGAGTTTGGTTGCTTTGGCAATTTTAATCAGACGGTTTGCAACGGCCATATCCACCGCCGCAACACCGTGGATATCCAAAATAATCACTTTTGAATAGGTTTCCGCAATTTCATTCAGCATGCTTTCCATCATATGCTGGGCCCGCAGGGAGTCGACTACACCGACAACCGGCAGAACCAGGACGCCTTCCCATAGTTTAATCGTCGGAGTTGACATTTCCCGGATGGTATGACTCTGTTCTTTGAGCCGATTCTCATATAAAACGCATTCGGTGATATCCATGATAAATTCAACGCTGCCGATAATGTTGTCCGCAGATTTCTTCAGAAGTTTTTTCTCCGACTCATTCATATAGATCACTTTAAGCTCTCTATTGACTGCCATGACCGGATTTGAAGTAGGGATTCAAACAGCGTAGTAGGTAATTCACCGTTTTTCTGATCACTGATAATAAAGATCATTATAAAATAAATGGCTTACTTCTGCACTCAGCCAACTTCAATCAATTTCAGCTGCCAAATAAATACCAATAGACAATTTCTACCAATTGTTCTTGATATTCACTTTTATCAATATCTTCCGGTAATTTTGCGACAAATGCGGAAGTACCCTGAACCAGAAAATAAGCCATTCGAGACATCACCAGGGGATTTTCGGTCCGCTGTTTTACATATGGGCTTTCTTTGCAGAAGGTATAAATTTCGTTCAAGATTTTGTCGTAAAATTCGCCTTGAATATCGTTTAATTTCGGATTCGCCATGACAATACTGTCAAAATCCTGAAACATAACCACATCTTCATATGCATGATCCATTCCATTTTGGACAAAGCTTAAGATCGTTGCTTTGGCAATTTGTGGTTGTTGATCAAGTTTTCTTGCCAGTTCACATAAATCCAAATAACTTCGACTAAGGAAAATGATCATGATCTCCTGAAAAATACTCAGTTTATCCGGAAAATAATTATAGAAACTGCCGGTTGAAACACCGGCCAGTTTGGCAATTTCTTTGGTATTGGTATTATAATAACCTTTGGTATTAAACAATTGTTGGGCGGATTCAAGAATTTTTTTTCGATTGACAATGGTCCGCTCTTGAATTTTTTTTTCTTTCTCCATTTTCAACTCCTATTTTTTCTCTAAATGTTTGCTATCCAAGTTTATACTAAGGATAGTATGAAACCGCTTATTTTGCAAGGTCTCAATAAATATTGAACTTTAGTTCATAATTTTGTTGACAACATCTTTTCAAAGTTATATACTCGATTAAAGAAATGAACTAAAGTTCAATTTAGGAGGTAGTATGAAAGAACCGAAACTTTTCAACAAGAATTTCACCCTTATTGGAATCGGACAACTCATCAGCATGTTTGGCAATTCACTACAGCGTTTTGCCTTTTCGTTGTACATTCTCGATCTCACCGGCTCAGCCGCCATGTTTTCTCTGATTATATCCCTAGCTATCTTGCCCACCATTATTCTGGCACCCATCGGCGGCGCAATTGCCGATCGGATGAGTAAAAAAAGAATCATGGTGGTGCTGGATTTTTGCTGTGCCCTGATCATCGGTTTTTTTACCGTCTTTATTTATGGCAATAATAATCAAATCTTGTGGATTGGAATTTTAATCTTCGCCTTGTCCACCGTCAACAGTATCTATGAGCCCACCGTTCGGGCCAGTATTCCCAGTGTTATTCCTAAAGAGCACTACAATGCCGGAAACAGTATGGTCAGCCAGATCAGTGCCCTGACAATGTTGCTCGGACCGATCTCAGCCGGCTTTTTATACGGCTTCTTTGGACTGCAGGTTATTCTCGTTATCAATATGATCAGTTTTTTTGTGGCCGGCGTCATGGAATTATTCCTATTGATCCCTTTTGAAAAAACAAAAATGGAAGCCTCTCCCATCGTGACTTATATCAGCGATATAAAATCAACTCTGATATTTCTATACCGCGATAAGCCCTTTGTTTTATACCTCCTGTTTATTGCCGCCGGAATCAATCTTTTTTTGACACCACTTTACACGGTTGGTGTTCCCTATGTGGAAAAGATTGTTCTGGGCGTATCCAATCAGCTATACGGCATCTCAGAAGCCATACTGGGGATTGGTATGATTGTCGGCGCAATGCTGTCGACAACCCTTGCCAAGTACAATCCTTTTGAAAAGCTTCATCGCCTCTTTGTCTTTATGGGACTAGGCATTCTTGGCATGGGCCTGTGCTTAACTCCCTGGATATTAGGCAACACACCGACTGCCTATGGGTTATTCACATTTTTCGGATTTATTCTGATGTTTTTTGTCGCCAATGTCAACATCCAATCCTTAACGTTTATTCAACAGCAAGTTCCCCAAAACTTAATGGGTAAAACCATGGCTCTGACCGCTGCTTTATCCACCGCTTTCATGCCCATTGGTCAGGTTCTGTTCGGCCAGCTCTATGACAAACTGAGCTCCGGATTAATTGGTATTTATATTTTAGTTATGATTTTGAGCTTGGGCTTTGCAAAAATCATCTATCGTATGAATTATAACCGTCAACAATGTATATAGTTTCCAAACGTTCCGCTGCCACACTTAAACTTAGTCAGCAAAAGCATTTTTCAATGCCGCAACTCGTTTTATGACACTCTGGTGCACGATTTCGCTGTCTTCGGCGATTTCAAAACCATGAATGGTTCCGGTAGTCCGATTCAATTCAACTTGAATCCCGCTTTTTTTTAACGCTTCAGCAAAATTTATCCCTTCATCCCGCAAACAATCAAATTCAGCGACTTCAATATAGGCATCCGGCAGGTTCTCTAACGAAGCGGCTTCCATGGGGGACGCATATTCTTTGTTTGAATGGACCCCCTGCCCGAGGTAGAGCTTCCACATTTTCTGATTCAGTTTGGCGTTCCAGAGCGGGGTATCGGTAAATTCTTTAACTGACTCGGTCATCTGCCGGGCATCAGTGACCGGATAGATGAGCATCTGAAAACAGATTTTCGGCGCAATTCGGTCACGAACCATCAGGCAGACAGCCGCTGCCAGTGCCCCACCGGCGCTATCGCCACCAATGGCAATTTTATTGGGATCGATGCCGATTTCTGCCGCATTTTGATCAATCCACTTCAAGGCCGCAAAACAATCTTCAACCCCAATCGGGAATGGATGTTTCGGTGCCAGCCGATAATCAACAAAAACCACTTTGCACGGCGTTCTTAATGCATATTGACAGACTAAATGCTTATGGAATGCTGCTGACTTCAGGACAAAGGCCCCGCCATGCAAATAAATAAGACAGGGTAATTCCCCTTCCACAGCCTCCGGTTCATAAATTCTTAGCTCAATCGGTTTGTCTTGATAACCGGGAATCCTTCTTCTGATTTCACACACACCTTGATCCGACTGCCTGTTATTGAAACTTTTCTCGATCACTCCATTCATCAATGGTAAAAGTATCGGAGCTAAAGGTGTTTTCATATTTTGATATTTTTTAAAATCGCTATGGATATTGTAGTTACTCAATGGTACCTCCCGCTAGTAGTCAAAATTTTGGCTGGTATTGCCATTGTTGATGCTTTATCTCCCCTCGATCTGATTCCTGATTATCGCAATTATTTCAAATATTCAACCCGATTGCGGCCATTTTTCTTGGCCAGATAAAGAGCGGAATCAGCTCTGGATACAATGCTTTCCTGAGATAAGTCACCCTGATAAGCGGCAACACCGATGCTGATGGTTACCCGACCGGCCCGGGTAAATATATTGGCACCGACCAAGCTTAGCAACTTTTCTGCCAGCCCGACGCTGCCTTCCAGGCCGGTATTCGGCAGGATGATAAGAAATTCTTCACCGCCCCATCGACCGACCACATCATCGCTTCTAACATGGTTTTGCAGAATCGCCACCAGTTCCACGAGGACCTGATCCCCCACCTGGTGACCATAGTTATCGTTGACCCGTTTAAAATGATCAATGTCTAAAATTAGAATCGAAAAAGGCACCGTGGCAATTTTTGCCAACTGTATTTGTTCTTCCATGGTTTCATCCAGCTTCAAGCGATTGTAACTTTGGGTCAGCTTATCCGTAACTGACAGCCTTACGATTTCGTCTTCCATGATTTTCCGATCTGAAATATCCCGGGTTACCCCAAGCATTCCGATGAAGCTTCCATCTTCGCTGTAAATACCCGAAACGGTTGCTTCTGTCCAGACGGTGGTGCCATTCTTACAGGGCTGTTCCAGTTCGCCGCGGAACACTTTAAACGGCAGATTGTTCTGTATCAATTGACTGGCATTTTCCAGTCCTTTCTGCAGATGGATTAATGAACTAGGACAGAGAACTTCTTCCGGTGATTGTGCCAAGACTTCCGCAACTGTATATCCCCGGAGTTTTTCAACGGAAGGGCTGATGTAGGTAAATTTGCCATCCAGACCCATGGTCCAGATGACATCTGCCGCATTATCTGCCAGAAGCCGATGCAGTTCTTCACTTTCCCGAAGTTTTTTCTCAATTACTTTTAACTCGGTGATGTCCCGAATTACACTTAAAGTATGTGGAACCCCTTTTATTTTAATGATTCTTGATGAAACGAGACCGGTTATGATTTGATCACTTTTACCATGAAAATTGATCTCTGCATTTTTAATAAAACTATCTTTCATAAGCCTTTCAATAAATCTTGCGTGTTCATCCAAATCATTGCAGTAATCTGTAATCAAGATCGTTTTGTTCTCTAATTCTTCTTTTGTGAATTTCATGGTTTCCAAAAACGCCTGATTGTATGCACTCACTGTTCCATCTTCAATGTTAGAAATAATGGTCATGTCCGGAATAGTATCAAAAATCATTTCAAAGTGTTCCTGAATCTCCTTGATTTCATGAATGGAGATTTCTAATTTTTTGGTCATGCTGTTAAAAGAATCCGAAAAATCACCGAGACAATGAACACTCTGGGAAAAATCTCCCGCCGCAATGGCCTTTGTTTTCCAGGTTAAATTTCTGAGGGACGCCTGTAAGGATTTCAGCGAACCCAAAACATAACCTTTCCCATTTATCTGATAGGAAAGATTGCCGTTACCCAGTTCTACCACTGCTGCTCTAATGATTTTCATAGTTTTATCCAGCTGTAAAAAGCCCACGTCATTTGCCAAACTGGTTGGAATATCCTGTTTTGTTTTGACATCATACAGCTGTACTTCGAGATAATCCAATAGTAATCTGGCCTCATCACTGATCATTTTTCACTTTGGTTCCCTTCATTTTTAGCTTTTGCACTAAACCGACAGGTTCGATCACCGGTACACCAGCAGTCAATTTCTTTGACAATAAATGGTATCCCGGCAAAGCTTTCAAGTAATGCCGAAATAAAACCTTCGTCGTAGGTACAGATTTCATACCCAGTTTCCGGCAGCCCTGAACAGTCAAGATCTTCCGACATTGTTAGGGTGAGTTCACCTTTTTCCATATCTGCTTCTTCGATTCTTAGAATACCCATCCCCAGTTCTTTTAAGACATCTTGAAGCTGATTGATAAATTGATTAAGATCGTCCGTTTTTTCTAACATATGGAAATAGAATTCTTTCCCCGCCAATTGTCCCGCATCATAAAATATTTCATTTGTTTTTTCCCAGCCAACATGTTTTTCAATAATGTCTCTAAAGGTAAATTGCATTAAACGATATACTTCAACCCGAGTTGTGTTACCCATATGGGGACGTCCTTCTTCTATGTCACCCAATAAATCCCAGGAAAACTCATATTTTCTCTCCACCGCAATATCCTCCAAATAGTTCTAATGGTTAGGCCCAACCCGGCAGCGCAGCGCACAGCATTTACACAATTGCCTATCCAATTTATAGTTAAATTTTCTTTTTTATATGTTCGCTTTGAATTTGCTACGTAATATTTTATCCTGTCATGTTCTTAAAGTAAAGAAAAAAACCTGACAGAAATGTTTACAGGCCTGCTTGAGGGCTGTGTCCTTGAAATTATTAGCGCTGGCGAAACCTATGGCTATAAAATCACACGACGTTTAAACGCACTTGGTTTCGCTGATGTTGTGGATGGAACAGTCTATACCATTTTGGTGCGGCTTGAGAAGAAAAACCTCGTTGATATCGAAAAAAAGCCGTCCGATATCGGGCCGCCACGCAAGTTTTATGTACTTAACGACGCTGGACGCCAAGAACCGCAGAAGTTCTGGGACAAATGGGCGTTCGTGTCCTCAAAAATTAATGAGTTAAAGGAGAATAAATAATGAACTTTGGGAACAAATTACCAGCAGCGACATGATTAAAGAATCAAAAACCTTTGAATCACGGGCCAAAAAGCTACCGAATAGGTTTTTATAATCTTTCGGGCCAGATGTTTCATCAACCGTTCGGGTGTTTTTTTGATCGTGTTGGCTTCCACATGGGTGGCATCAATGCTCACGCTGCTGTCGTTGAGAATCCCTACAGGGTTATTTTTTTTGCTCTGTTTTATAAAAAAAATCACTTTTATAGGCTTAAACTCATTAAATTTCCTTGTGGTTACTGGACCTTTTCGTACTATGATATTTCCGCTGTATTTTTCGACTTTTTCACATGTCCCGAAGCGTCCCCCATGTCTTACAGAGTTTCGAATTGCCGCCTTGGTAGCGGCAAAGCTTGAAAATGTAAAAAGTATGACCGACTACAGTTATCCGGTTCAGACAAGCTTTGCCTCCAGTCCGGAATTTTCCGGTGGGGTAAAAAAGGTTCTAAAAGAATACGGATTGCCGGAAATTAATTCGGTTTTAGAGATTTTTGACTGGGCAGAACTGAAAATTGTGCCCAGCTCTTATGATCTGGAGCCGATTAATGATTCCAGTGCGATTTTTACCGGGCCTTTTTCCAAACCCTGCTTGAAACAAACGATGCCAGAGAAACGAAAAAAGATTATTGCCTATTTCGGAACCGGTACCATCTCCGGAAAAAAGGTTGTTGAGACCCTCACGGAAGCATTTTATTATACGGATACCGAGCTTTGTTGAAGGTAACAATAATCGCCTTAAAATGATCAAACGCACCATGTATGGTCATGCAAAATTCCCTTTATTACGCGCTAAGGTTTTGTGCTAAAATGAGACTCAGTACTCAAATTTAAGAAAGAACCACCGCTACCCCGTAATAATCAATATTTTTTGGAAACCTAAAAAAACGGTATTATATATGATATACAAAATTAAAATAAATTAAAAAACAACTTGCCTTGGAGGTAACTCCAAGGTATAACATAAAATTGTGGAGATTAGAAAGGTGGTGACTATAGGTTGGAGGATATTTACTCAATAAAACAAATATCACAACAAATAGGATTAAGTGAAGATACTATCCGTTACTATGAGAAGATTGAGCTACTTCCAAAAGTCAAAAGGAATAATATAGGCTATCGTGTCTATAGTTTAGAAGATAGAGACTTATTGAACAATATCGTATGTTTAAAGAATACAGGTATGACTTTAAATCAAATAAAGCTATATGTAAAGCTTAATACTATTTCAGAAAGATATAAAATGCTTTTAACCCACAAGAAAAATATTGAAGATCAAATGAATGAATTACAAAGAATCATAGAAATAAAGTTGAAGGCCATGGAGTAATAATAATCGGATTTGTGAAGAAAAAATAAGGGGGGAATATTTATGACCATAAAAAAAGAAAATAAAATTGTATTAATTACTGGTGCCAATAAAGGTATAGGCTTTGAAACAGCTAGACAATTGGGCGCAAAAGGATTTACAGTATTAGTTGGAGCTCGCAGTAAAGAACGAGGAAAAGAAGCTGAAGTAAAATTACAAGGAGAAGGAATAGATGCTCATTTTATAGAAATTGATGTAACAGATCAAGCGTCCATAGATCAAGCAACTAAAAAAATAGAAGAAGATTATAAAAAACTAGATGTTTTAGTTAACAATGTAGGGGTAGCGCTAGATAAAATTACTGCATCCGAATTAGACATTAGTGTATTAAGAGAAACCTTCGATATTAATTTTTTTAGTATGTTTGCAGTAACAAAAGCTATGTTACCTTTAGTTGGTAAGTCAAAAGCTGGGCGTATTGTAAATATGTCCAGTGGATTAGGTTCACTTACACAGCAGAGTGATCCTAACTATGAATACTATAAATATAAAGGATTGGCGTATGATTCGTCTAAAACAGCAATTAATCAGCTTACAGTTCATTTGGCTTATGAGTTAAAAGATTCAAGTATTAAAGTTAACTCGGCTGATCCAGGATTTACTGCTACTGATTTAAATAACTTCAGAGGAACCCGTAGTGTAGAACAGGCTTCAAATATTGTAGTCCGACTTGCTACCCTTCCAGAAGATGGACCTACAGGTGGATTCTTCGATGAAAATGGAGTTGTTCCTTGGTAAAAGGTTGATTGTATGTACTTTTTCAGGATATTGATCGGAATGGCAAGGTGTAGATCGGGAACATAGCTGATAGTGAAAATTTGCGGAAGTAATCACTATCTGTATTTCGGAATCGTGAACGAAAGCTCGCCAATTTGCAGCACCAGAGTCTGAATTTACAACAATTCACGTTTTATATTGTCTGTTTTATCGTCATCACTTTCAGTTTTTAAGGCACCCTTCATTCTGGGCAGCAGCAGCGCCAGTCCCAGGGCGACACCGACAATGACCGTAATGATGAGAAACAGGGAATTCACCGAGTTGTTCAGCGAATGGACAATCTGTTCCCCGGAAATGGCACCAGTCTGGGCTGCAGACCCATACAGATCATTGGGATTAACGCCCCATTTACCGATCTGATTGAAATACTGAATGATCTCCAAATTGAACACACTGCCGAAAATACAGATACCGATGGTTTGACCCAATGTCTTCAGCAACGAATTGGTGGCGGTTGCAGCCCCCCGTTTTCGGTAGCCGACCGCCTCCTGGATGAGGATCGTCAGGGTGGTCATGGCCCCGCCGAATCCAAAACCGGCGATGGCAACGTAGGCAATCACTAAAAAATAAGAGGTATCGATTTCCATCGTCGTCATCAGCAGAATCCCGATGAGCAGAATTGCTGTCGACAGGATCGTGACAATTTTTCCGCCCCGCGTGATGATCATCTTGCCGAGGATGACAGACGCAATCAGCCAGCTGACGGACATCGACACCAGCGCAAAACCGGATACTGTGGCGCTTAATCCCAGGACATTCTGGATGTAAATGGGGATGTACACATCGACTCCGATCATGACGGCGGACACCAGAAAGCTGATGATGTTGACGAGGTTACTAGTTCTGGTCAAAATATCCGGTGGGATAATCGGTTCAGCGGCTTTTTTCTCGATGCGATAGAACACGACCAGCAGGAAAATGGTTCCGGCTACCGAGATTCCAATAAACAACTTACTGAAATTCATGACCTCAGCCGACAGAAAAATATTGAAAAACACCAACATCGCAGCGGATAATGTCACAATACCGGCATAATCGATGATCTGCTTTTTCTTTTCAAAGTTTTCCTTGAGATTGCGTTGAATCAGAAAAATGGACAGAATCCCAAATGGCAGATTGATGAAGAAAATCCAATGCCAGGAAAGCAGATCGATGAAGGTTCCTCCCACGAATGGCCCCACCAGACTAGCGACTCCCCACATGGTTCCCAGACTTCCCTGTATTTTCGGGCGTTCTTCCAGTGTGAAAACATCACCCACAATAGTGTAAGTCAAAGTGAAAATCGCCCCTGCCCCCAACCCCTGTAGGGCCCGAAAGACGATCAGCATGGTCATGTTCTGTGAAAATCCGCAGAGGGTGCTGCCGACCAGAAAAATGCCGATGCCAATGGAGATCATATTTTTTCGACCGTACAGATCCGCCAGTTTTCCGTAAATGGGTGTGGAGATCGCGGACATCAGTAAATAGGCTGAGAAAACAAAACTGATGTTTTCAAACCCATTTAAATCTTTCGCAATGGTGGAGATGGCGGTGGTGACAACCGTTCCTTCCACAGCCGCCAGAAACATTGCCACCATCAAGGCGATGGTGATATTTTTTTTGTCCGTTTCCGTTCGCATCATTTATTCTCAATCCTCTCTTGTTTCAATTTCAAGTAGTCATCAGCCCGGCGCTTGCAACAACTCAACTATTATTTATATCCTTTTCATAAGCCCGTTTTTACGGGGCTACCTCTTTGGCCCATTTACCCAACTGCATTAAAATAGGGACCAAATTGACCACTGCTTCCGTCGTTGAATACTCCACCCGAACCGGCATCACATTGTATTGTTTTCGTCGTACCAGTCCGTCGGCTTCCAGCTTTTTCAAAGCACTGGAGAGCATCGTATTTGTGATGCCATTTATTTTCGCTTTCAATTCATTGTAGCGAATAGGCCCGTCAATCTGAAGGGCACACAAGATCTGAATTTTCCATTTTCCGCCAATGATCTCCATTGCCGTTGACAGCGGACATTTCTGCCCACACGGACAGATGCCGTTGTCATTTTGGCAATCAGCATCACACTTTTTCACATCAGTTTCTTCAATAATCATTTTTTTCTTACCTACCCACTTATTTTTGCGCTATTGACAAATCGTACTTATAATCATAAAATTATACCATGTAGTAAATACATAGTAAATACACATTATATTCTAAGGAGGATTTTTATTATGGAAGAAGTATTGAGTTTTTTAAAGGAAAACGGTCCGTTTTACCTGGCCAGTGTTGAAGGTACCACCCCCAAGGTTCGCCCGCTGGGTTTTTGTATGAGTTTTGATGGAAAGATCTATTTTGGAATTGGCACCTTTAAACCAAGCTATGCACAACTCGTCGCAAATCCAGAAGTTGAAATCTCGACGACAAATAAAAAGATGGAATGGATTCGTCTCCGCGGCGCCGCTGTTTTTGATGATAGTGAGGCCGTTGCGCAACAGGCTTTTGAAGTGATGCCGAATCTGAAATCGATGTATAATGAAGAAACTGGTCGTAAACTGGGACTATTCTATCTGAAAAATGCGGTTGCGGAAATTGCCGATATGAAGGGCGGTTTCAAAGAAATCAAATTCTAATCAACCCCAAAAAATCAAAAAAAGCTGTCATTAGTTTGACAGCTTTTTTTGTGCTTTGCCATGGTTTTCATGATGGTAATCGGCTAACCGTTCTGATATTATATTCAAACCGCCTTTTCACACGGCATACTTTCCAATCCGATTCTTCACCAGATCGCCCACTGCCTCGGTGGCTTCAAACAAATCATTGGTATAGGCATCGGCCTTGATCCGCCCGGCATATTCGGCGGTCACCGGGGCGCCGCGCGGGAGGCCATCAATACATCGGTCACGTAGATTTCGCCATCAAATATTTTCTGGCTCAGATCTTTGAAATCCGGGTTTGATGCACTGTGTTGTTTTGAACCTGTTTTATTTCATATTCTAAGCAAACGTATGGATCATTAAATCGTTGTGATGTTTTTAACCTTCATCGCTGCGCTACCAGCGGTTGGGTGCATATGTATTGAATGCAATTGCCCCCATACTGGTGCTATTATATTGCTGCCTGCTCATGACTATAACGGGCTGCTTCCTGAAGAATAGGCATTAATTGAGCATAGATTTCTGCCGGATCTAAACTATTGACAAGTACAAATCCGAAGAAGATAAATCCTGGCTGTTTACCATATTCATCAAAACAGCGATGAACTTCTGCGAGTCGTGTTTCCAGTGTTGAATCAGCGGCACCGGCGGCTCCGTTGGTATCAAATCCACCTATAAAAACAATTTTGTCGCCATATTTTTTCTGCATCCCGACAATATCATTGGTTGGTTGAACCGAAGACCAAGCCGCGGCTCCGGTTTCAATGATATCTTCAATCAGTGGTTCGCAGTAGCCGCAGGTGTGCTGCACCGGTATCATGCCCAGTTCTTTGACGGCATCGTTAAGCCGCTTGTGATGGGGTTTAATCAGTTCACGATAGGTTGTGGGCGACATAAAAAGCCCTCTCTCCGTGGCAATGTCATCGTAATTTGTAAATAAATCCGGGTTGTAATATTGTTTTACTTTTTTGGCAAACTCAATTTTATAATCGGTAATGGCTGTCATTAATTCATTGCAGGCTTCCGGTTCTTCGGCCAGTGCCATCAATGCTTCTTCAAAACCCATCAACGCCGCCAGACGCTCAAAGACACCATTACCACAGCCAAATTCAAGTGCTTTCAGATTTCTATCAATTGGCATCATTTTTAATTCAGCATCCACCATTTCTTGCCAGTCAACCGTTTCCAGATCGGGAAACTTCACAATGCTCTGCCATTCGGTGATGGTCTCGCTACTTAAAAGATGTTCATTGGGTGCAGGAATCGGTGCGCCGCCACCAGAAGCCGGGGTAATCCAGCGCACCCCAAAACCATCGAATCCGCCGCCCAGAGGCCCTTTCTCAAACCAGGGTCCGGGTAGCCCGCCAAATCCAATCATGTCAGAATCGGTAATGCATGCTGGTGTCCATTCCGTTTCTTTGTGATTGATTGCATTTAAAAAGTTTTCTTTCGGTGTTAATGCCATATCAATATTCCTCCTTGTTTTTTAACATAGTTCATATTCTTATTCTACGTCAAATTTACGAAACTGTAAATTATACAAGCTGATTGACTTTTTTCTATTCTTTATATACACTTTGTATAAGGAGGTGAAAAACTATGAATTTATCTTTATCACTACTCAAAGAACAACTGGCATCTCTTGTAAAAGATGTCAACATTGGTATCTCAGGATCTTTACTCCACTTACCACATCCAGTTTTTTTTGCCGGTCAGAGCTGTTTGGTGTCCCACACATTATATATAGCAGCGGCTGAAAAACTGTCACCCGACCTCACGTTTATGCCGGCCTCAGCCTTGATCTGCATCGGTGATCCCCCCCCAAACTGCTTCAACGATGACCTGGATCTCCTTGTCATCGCGGCTACCACTGACATCTTTGTGCTGAGCAATGCAATTCATGAGATTTACGATATCTATGAGCGATGGGATTCAAATCTGCAGACCTGTATTCGCGATAAGAACTCTTTGCAGCAGCTGGTGGATATTTCTGAACACATCTTTGGAAACGGCATATCAATTATGAACACCGACTTCTATATGATTGCCCATTCCACTTTGAATGGATTGTACGACTCTCTGGAATTACATCTTGATTCATCCGGACGACTTCCCATTGAACAGGTGAATTTATTTAAAAACGACACAGTCTACAACGAAATTAAAAACGAAAAAAATGTCTTTATCTATCCTTCGGACGTGCTGCCTTTTCGAACCCTTTGTAAAAACATTTTTCTCAACGACACCTTTCTTTTTCGGATCACTGTCCTCGAAACTGCCCAGCCATTCAACGACAGCGACACCCAGATTTTAGAGTATTTATCTCATTATCTGGTTCAGAATTCTGACTATCTTTCCACCTTTCATCGCAGTAAAAATAGTCAATTGGCGACCCTGCTTCAAAATATCCTGTCGGGAAACGCTTATAACCAAACTGCTTTTGAAAAAGAAGTGCAACAAATGGGTTGGCGTCCAAACAACACCTATTGCGTTGTCCATATCCAGCCCAGCAGTCAGGATATTTATCATACCACGACCACCTATTTTTGTAATGTAATCATGCAGGATTTCAGGCAAACCTTTGCCTTTTCACATGACCAGAGTATTCGGGTCATCATCAACATGGATCATCTTGACGAGCCCCGGGAAGCATATTTTATAAGATTCAATCGGATGGTCAAGGAAGGTAATTTCAGAGTTGGCTTCAGCAATTATTTTGAAGGTCTGAATCTTCTCAAAGAATATTTTCGCGAGTCCGAAATTGCTCTAGAAGTCGGAACCCGAATTCATCCCACTAAATGGACTCATAAATTCTGTGACACGGTGTTACCTTATATGTTCAATCAAATCACTGCAGAATTGCCTGGCCGCTTGCTGTCTTCCCCGATTTTATTACAACTTCAGGCTTATGATTTAAAGAACCATACCGACTATGTCCACACCCTTCAAATTTTTCTCAAAAATAATCGTAATGCCGTTCAGACCGCCAAAGATTTGTTTATCCACCGTGCCACCATTGTTTACCGATTGGAACGGATTAAAGAAATCGGCGAAACAGACTTGAAAAATTGCGATGATCTGTTGCACCTTAACCTTTCTTTTGAACTCATCTGTTTAGCCACCAACTGAAAAATTGTACCTAAAAAACGGATGGCCGCTAAACAATTGTAGGTAACGGACACCCGCCTGGTTGTCAGCTCGTTTGTAAGCTGCTTGACAGCGGTTCTTCCCGCCCTCCAGACTATAGATGATCCAGGCAGAATTTGCAGCCTTTCTTAATGCCCTTGCGGGAAAAAAATGAATTTAGCTAATTCTATGCTTGATTAATACTTGTCAATTTCGGCACTGTCAAGATTAATTCTTGGCTCGTCCAACGGTTTAAAATTCTTTTTAATCATGATTTCTGATTTTTTCATTCCAATTCCTATTATATCCTGATCCTTGAGGATAAATGAATTGACCTTGTGTTTAAGCACTTCTGCCTGACTGGTCAGCTCTTCGCTGGCGGCCGCACTTTCCTGAGCCGTGGCCGAATTGGTTTGAACCACCTGTGAAACCTGCTCGATTCCCTGAGTTATCTGAGCGATGGCTGAAGCCTGTTCACTGGATGCCGTAGCGATCTGTCCAACAATATCCGTTGCCTCTTCAATTTGATTCAGAATCTCATTCAGACTGGTCGCGGTCTGATCGGCAATTTTCGTACCTATCATTACCTTTTCAATGGAGCCTTCAATCAAACCAGTGGTTTCCTTCGCTGCCTCGGCACTGCGAGCCGCTAATGTCCGCACCTCTTCCGCGACCACAGCAAATCCTTTCCCATGTTGTCCAGCCCTGGCCGCTTCCACCGCTGCATTAAGAGCCAACATATTCGTTTGAAATGCAATATCATCGATCACTTTAATGATTTTTGAAATATTCTGAGAAGACATATTGATGTCTCCCATAGCGTTGATCATCGTTTTCATCTGACTATTTCCGATTTCGACATTTTCCTGAACCCGAGCTGTTATTTCATTTGCATGGTTGGCCTTAACAACATTCTTCTTCGTTTCTTCAGCCACTTCTTCAATGGACGCAGTCAATTCCTCAATAGCACTGGCCTGCTCGGTTGCCCCTTGGGCTAATGCCTGTCCGCCACTGGATATCTGTTGCGCACCACTTTCGACTTGCTCTGCGGCATTATGGATATCGGTCATCGAAACACTTAGCTCTGTGGTAATATCATTAAGGGCCGTTTTAATTTCAAAAAAGTCCCCTTGATAAAACGATGTGATCTCATGATTTAAATTTCTCTGCTGAATTTCCATTAGCGAATGGGTAATTTGATCAACATAGCGTTTCAGGAATTTTATCGTTTTGTTCAATGCTTCTTTCATTTCAGCATGACCGCCGGAATATTCGCCAACCATGGCAGTTTGTAAATTTCCTCGTGCTAATTCCGTCAATGTATTCAATGCTTCGGTGGTTGGCGCAATGACTGCATCCAATGTTTCGTTGAACCCTTTAATTACCTTGGCATATTCACCCTTAAATAAGGTTGTATCACCGCGTTTTTCCAAGTTGCCGGCAATGGCATTTGCTGTCATCAATTCGGTTTCCTTAATCAGCAGCAGAATCGTTTCGATCATAGCAATCTGACTTGGTATTAGCGTATCTTGTTCACTCTGCTTGCCAAATTTTTTCAGACCATTAAGATCACTCAATTCCCCTTGTGCAATGTTATTGCTCACTTTTACGATCTCATTAAATCCCACAGCAACCCGATTAATGGATTCAGCAATGCTTCCATAAATGCCGCAATAATTTCCCTCAACTTTTCTGGTTAAATCATTTTTACTGATACAGGCAAGTACATCGTTCCCCTCTGTCAAAGCCCCCAAACCATCGATGCAGGCGTTGATGCTGTCTTTGAGAACATTGAAGTCACCCGAATAGGTGTCTATAATTTTTGCGGGGATCTTACCAGCGCCAATGTCATTGATGTATTGACTGGCCATTTGAAGTGGTTGAATGAGGCCACCTAATACCATATTGAAACCTGAAACTAACTGTTTGTATGATCCTGAAAGCATATCCGGATTGCCTTTAAAGTCAAAATGTCCATGAAAAACGACTTCCCTTCCGGTTTTTTCTATTTCAGCGTTCAAAAGATTCAGTTGTGAAACAATCTCTCCCAAAGAATGAGACAGCACATCCTTTTCTGACTGTGGCTTGATTGATATGGTCAAATCACCTTTGGCGATGTGATCAGCAACCACCGCCAGATGTTTCTTGTTTTCCACCATCTCAATGAAGGATTCCATCATTTGTCCCAGTTCATCATCCGATTTTTTTTTAAATTCTTTTAAAAGCTGCAACTCAAAATCAACTTCCCCACGAGCCATACTTCTGAATACCTCGTTTAGCTTAATAATCGGTTTTGTCATGATTCTGCTAAAAATGACTGCGAGGGGAATACTAGTCATGATAAATGCAAAAACGACTAACCCCATTGTTAACCCCATTGAATGTAATGCTTGAGCAGTATTTTCTCCTAGGAGTGCAGAAAATATGTTTTGAGCGACTAGATAAGCGGTAATCCCCATAATCGAAATGCTAATGGCCGAAAAAGTGATCACCAGTAAAGATATTTTTCCAGTCATGCCAATTTTCAACTTGTTCTGATAATCTCCACTGTTTTGTTGATTTTTACGATCCATTTCCTTTTCCTTTCATTTTTCAATACCGACAGACAAAAACAACACAGCAGTTTACATGCTGTGTTGCTAAAATAGTTCTGCCGTATTTTTAGACTTTTTTATTTTGAGATTGTTTTAAATACATCAGCAGTCCGACAAAACCGCCCATAAACCCGCTGATGCCGTTACCAAGGCTGTTAGCCAGGACCGTTTCCGGCAACGAGACCAGTAACCAGTTTAATAAAAAACTGATCAGAAAACCCATGATACCACCTACTAAACCAATTTTGACAGCTTCTTATATTTTGTTTACCTGATCTGATTAGAGTTTATCCACTTCATGCCAAGCTTCGATCATTGGGCCCAGTCGAGGATCACCAACTAATAAAGAATTCCCATTTTCAGTCAACAAAGATGGCATTAGAATGAAATTGCCGTATTTACCATATTGTTTAGCACAGCGAATGGTCTCAGCAATAACTTCTTCGGTTGAAGCACCAATATAGCTTGCTGGACCTGAAGTATCCCATCCACCTTCAACAATCAGGCGTCCCTGATATTTTTCCATGACCCCTTCCAGATCATTGATGATCTGTGCCGAGCTCCATATTTTAACTCCCATTTCAACGTAATCTTCCATAAGTTTTTCACATTTTCCACAGGTATGCTGGGCAAAAATCACACCTCTTGAAGTCACCGCATCAACAATTCGCTGATGAGCCGGTTTAATGACTGAACGATAAACAGCTGGGGACATAAACAAACCGTTGGCGGTGGCCAGATCATCTAAATAGGTGATCACATCCGGCTGATAAGTATCAATATACCGATTAAAGCAGGCAATTTTATAATCAGCAAAGGCTTCAAAAAATTCCCGGCAGGAGTCGGGATCTTCAACCAATGAACAAAGGGTATTTTCAAATCCCATAAAAGCAGCCAGTCGCTCAAATAGTCCGCATGGACTATATACATTGACGATGACGTCATCCCGATTCACATCCGTCATTTCAATTTTTGCCGCTTCTTCAATCCCCAACGAATCTACATCTGGAAAATGGACGTGTTCTTTCCAGTCAGCAATATCTTCGAACATAAAATTATTTGGTTCTGGCATCGCCCCTTCTTTTGTAACGATCCAATTGACACCAAACACATCCCGTCCACTTACAATCGGTTCATCTGCCCGTTCAGCTCCCAAAATGCAGATTTTATATAGTTCCATCATATTCGGTATAAACTCTGGCTTTTTTCCTTCCAACATTGCAAAAAAATTCTCTCTCTGATTCATCTATTTTTTCTCCTTTGATTTTTAGTTCTTATCAATTTATTTCTTACTTAACCAGTTCTTTGGCTTTAACCGACGCACTGCCAGCATCCGCTGCATACCCATCGGCACCAATTTCGGCGGCAAATTCCGGTGTTACCGGTGCGCCGCCAACGATCACCTTAAATCCAGTCAGTCCGCTGGCTTTAATGGTGGCAACGGCTTCTTTTAGCGCCGGCATGGTCGTGGTGAGCAGTCCTGAACAGGCTACCAAAGTAACGTTTTCATTCTCCTTGATGGCTGCCACAAATTTTTCGGCGGAAACATCCACGCCCAGATCCACCACGGTAAAGCCGGCACTTTCAATCATCATCGAAACCAGATTCTTGCCGATATCATGGAGATCGCCGGCGACGGTTCCGATTACGCAGGTTCCCAATGAGGCTGAATTATCCCCGGTCATCAGCGGTTTTAGGACATCTACCCCTTTGGACATCGCTTTGGCGGCAATTAACATTTCCGGCACGAAAATTTCACCGGCGGAGAACTTGTCCCCGACCACACTCATGGAATCCACCATGGCCTGAAGAATTTCACCCGGCTGGCCGCCAGCATCCAATGCTTCCTGCACTGCTACCGCAATCTTCTTGGACTTGCCTGCTTCCACCAATTCT
This sequence comes from Acetobacterium tundrae, assembly GCF_008086615.1. Classification (GTDB taxonomy): domain Bacteria; phylum Bacillota; class Clostridia; order Eubacteriales; family Eubacteriaceae; genus Acetobacterium; species Acetobacterium tundrae. The sequence goes on along the minus strand of NZ_RXYB01000012.1, from coordinate 12,484 downwards.
TTTACTTCTTGAATTTTTGACATTTTTTTTCCTCCTATTATAATCGATTTTATATAAATGTGTGATTAACACTTTTACACTGTTTTGTTATTTTTTTACCGGCCCATGAATACCCTGTCGATAAGCCCGGATATATTCCACGCAATATTCATCTTCACCCATCAATGCCTCAGTAGCAAAAATGATGCCCATCAGATCCCGGTCGGTCGGGTCCAGAATACCACTGTCCAGACCAGCCATCATGGCCATCACCGCAAAGCCCATATTGACTGTTTTTCTGGCTGGCAGATTAAACGAAATGTTACTGATGGCTCCGGTGACGTGGATGCTTGGGTACTGCTTCTTGATTTCCCGGATTACTTCTGTCACCATTGCGATCCCTTCTTCGGAAGTGCAAAGCATTTCCACCAGTGGATCGATATGCAGTCGAGATGGGGCAATACCATATTCTTTGGCTTTGGCCATAATATCAGCAAAAACATCCAGCCGATCTTTAGCTGTTTTGGGGATGCCCTTGTCGCTGTTTAACAACGCCACGCAATCCCAGTCGGTGTCAGCGATTGCGGCAAAACCTAAATCGATCTTGTCTCCTTCCATCGATACCGAATTGAACAAGCCCGGACGCTTGCAGTATTTCATGGCCGCAATGCAGGTCAGCTCGTTGGGACTGTCAACCGCAATGGGGGTATCGGTCACTTCCTGAACGAGATCGATGAGCCATTTCATGGTTTCTAGCTCCACATCATTTTCCACTGATGCGCAGACATCGATATAATCAACTCCTGCTGCGGACTGCATTCTGGCAAGTTTTTTAATAAACTCGGCGTCCCGTTCGGCAATGGCCTTAGCAGTAGACGGAATTGCACCATTGATTTTTTCTCCGATGATGATCATTTTATGTTTCTCCTATCTTGTTTTCATTTGTTTTTTACAGACCTTCAAGGATGATTTCTCCATTGCCTGAAGCGTTATGTTACTGATTGAAATCAGTTTTTGTAATATCTGTATTATATCCAAATGAAAACGATAATAAAATGGATGAAGTCGCATCATTTTATGACAATTGCAGCTTTTTCTCCATAACGAGTTTTAATTTTTTAAATAAATAGTACTATTCAGACATTAGAATTGTAATAATAGGATTATTTAGATATTACTTTGATGCAATACCGTTTTATGGTTATTCATAAACAATTCTGATTATCTCTTTGCCATTGATCTTCATCACCATTAATGCGTTATCCCTGATGCTAAAGTCATTCTAAAAAAATAACGCTGACATCTACCAAAATAATAATTCTGGCGATGTCAGCGTTAGCATTAAGCGTTTAACACTACTAAGTATGTTGATTATTCATATTCCACAAGGTTTCTTATTGCCTACTACTAGGCACACTCCTTCATTGCGCCGACTAGCTGCTGTACTGTTTTCAAATGGTATACTTTCCAATCCGGTTATTGACCAGATCCCCTACTGCTTCCGTCGCTTCAAACAGATCATCCGCGTAGGCATCGGCCTTGATCCGGCCCGCATATTCGGCGGTAACCGGAGCACCGCCGATAATAACTTTTACCTGTGATCGCAGACCCTGTTCAACCAGTACATCCATAATATTATCAAGTTCCGGCAGGGTGGTGGTTAAAAGTGACGATAAGGCCAAAACATGGGGCTTATGCATCCGAATCGCATCGATAAAGGTTTCTGTCGGCACATCAATCCCCAAATCAATCACTGTATAACCGCTGCCCTGAAGCATCATAATCACCAGGTTTTTACCGATATCGTGGAGATCACCGGCCACCGTGCCAATGGCTACAATGCCTCTGGATGTGCCGGTTGAACGGGAAAGAATCGGCTCCATCACATACATGGCAGCATGAGCTGCCCGAGAGGCCATCAGTACGTCGGTGACATAGATTTCCCCGACAAACATTTTTTGACCCAGATCTTTAAAAGCCGGGTTGATAGCCGTCTGGATAATCTTTTCGGTACGGATGCCATGATTCAGGGCTTCTTTTGTTTTATCCATGGCAATCTGTGTTTCGCCGCTTTCAATCGCCTGCTGTAATTCGATTAGTATTTTTTCCATATTCTGCACCTATCGTTTATGAACTTTTCTAAATTGGGTTGGAGTAATTCCTTCAGCTTTTCGAAACACCTTGGTAAAATACCCGGCATCTCCATATCCCACCGATTCGGCAATGGTCTGGATTTGATAGTGGGGGTTCAATAACAGTTTCTTGGATTTCTCAACTCTCACCGTCAGCACGTAATCCATGATCGGCATTCCCATCTGCTCCTTGAAGATTCGGCCGGCATAGCCGGTGCTGAGACAGGCCGAATCAGCGATATCATCTACGGTCAGATTTTCTGTGTAGTGGTTCACGATGTAGTCGATCATTAAAACAATATTGGGATTTTCTGGTTTAGTCACAGACTTATCAATGGCTTCCAGATAAGCATCCACCGCTCTGGATGTGAGTACACCGATGCTTTCAATGGAATCGGTCTGATAGATCTGGAGGATGACCTGGCTGTTGATTCCTTGAAAGATATCTGCCTCCAACCCCATCTGACTGGCAACCCGGGAGAGAATCACTAGTAACTCAGTCATTTTCCCCCGCATTAACAACAGATTCTGATGCGCTTCATAGCGCAGACTGGAGATCAACCCCTCCAGATAGGCCTTAGATTTTTTTTGATTACTCTGGAGATTCGCCAGCATCTCACCTTCATCAATCAAAAAACTAGCTAAAACTGGCTCATGGTTTTTTTCAAGATTCTTTCGGTTCTCGATTTCAGCATGATAGAGTGTCCGCTGCATGGCAAATTCCTGGGACTGTTCATAATTCTCCCAACCCGCTTTCATGATGTAATTGGCCACTACATATAAAAGATAGGCCGAGGCCTGAACCTGGTTGCCGGTAACAATGGCCAGTTCCCCCACCGCTTCAAACAACTCCTCAAAATCATCAGTCAGCGGCTGATTCATTTTTCGCAGTTCAATCCAAAAAAATTCTTCCGGCTCCCACATCAGCACTTGACCACAGATAATCGTGCCTACATGTTCGGCATTTAAGATAATCGGTGCTGCCCATTCAATCAGCCCGGAGGGACACCGGAAAATATAGGGCTCGCCGAACAGCGCCGCCTGCTTGCCTGCTCGTTTGTAAGCTGCCTGGCAACGGTTTTTACCGCCTTCCAGATTGTAAATAATGCGGCAGAATTTACAGCATTTCTTAATGCCTTTTCGCGGGAAAATGGAGATACCTTCGACATCCACGATGTTGGCCATCAGTCCGGTGGTGGTGGTGAAGGCATCAAGGATTTCCTGAAGTGTTTTGATGTCCACCAGGTCACTAATGCGTTTTTGATTGGTTTGGAGGGTCTCAAGTTGATTCATTGTTTCACCTGTAAAGCTTTATTATGATTTTTTTATCAGTATACCATTATTTACCAAAAACAACATTAAATTAAAAAAGCTACCTTTTTACAAAGTTGAAAACAACACAACAGGTTAAATAGTGCTGTGTTGTTGTAAAAATATCCATTGCTGATTTACTATATTTTTTTACTGACCCTTGTTACATGAATACCTGGATACGGTTGTCTGATTTTCTTGTTTGAAATTGTTTTACATCGCTTCAAAGATGGGCTCTAACGCTGCTAGAATTTCTTCACTGACGGAGATCAGTGCACCGTCATCATTTCCAGCGATCCATTCAAAGACATATAAACCGTCGTCGCCGGAGGATTCCGCCTGACCATGGTCGTGATGATCACTGTGGCAGTTACAGTCTTCACCATGATGATGCTCGATCTGTTCCCTAGCCAGAACATACTGCTTTTCTTCAAAGCTGAAATGCTTCACCACTATCATTTCAAACTTATTTCCGTGTTCATCCGTATAGGTCTGCTTTTCGGATTGCTGGTGTCCCTTTGTCATAATGATTCTCCCTTTTCTTATTTATTCTTAAGTCTTTCAAAAAGACCAATCAACTTTGCTTCCAAATCCTGCTGTGGAATATTAAAAACAATCAGCGCAATGCTGATCTGAACCCCATCATTTTGCACCACTGCACCAACCTCTAATGGCTGCATTCGACAACTGACCTGATCCCCAGTGGTTGAGATCATCGCTTTTTGATTCACTGAAGAAATAAAACTTTTGAGGTGGCCGACAATCCCGCCACAGTCAGCAATCCAATCATTGAACGAGGCAAAGTCTTCTTGGATGATCATCTGGCAGGCATCGAAGGACTTATCCCGAACGGTTGTTTCCCCGGCAATGGCCACCGCTCCTTCATGAAGGGTGGTTTCAATTTGATAAATTTTTCGTTTGCTCAGCTGCGCACCATTTCTGACTTTAACCATTCTGAATCACCTTAAGCAATCGTTCATCAATGGCCTTAATTCCGCTGATCCGGTACAACGCTGCTCCCAAGTTGAGTTTTCTGAGATCGTTTTCAATAGCTACTAATTCCGACTCATTCACCAGATCGGTTTTATTGATCAAAATCAGATTGGCATCACTTAACTGCCCTTCAATCAAGTTTTCCAGCGGAATGCGGATACGCTTCCAGCGACTGGCATCAACCATGGTGACAATCTGGGATACAATCCCCATGTCTGTAAAAATAGATTCGGCAATCTTATCGGGAAAAGCCACCCCGGTGGCTTCGATGATGAGCCATTCCGGATCAACCGAATTTTTTATTTCCCGAATTCCCGATAATAATTCGCTATTAAGACTGCAACAAACACAACCAGAAAAAATATCCCGGACTTCATAACCATTTCCCCGCAGCACCTTGTCATCGATTCCAATCTGTCCAATTTCATTTTCGATAATGGCCACCCGGGTCTTTTGATCAGACGAGGATTGTTCCACCAGATAATGAGCCAGTTGTAACAGCACTGATGTTTTTCCGGATCCCAAAAAACCGCCGAGTATCAATATTTTCAAAGTGTTCACCTCCTGTTTTCTACGCTTACTAAATCTTCGTTTTTTTATTATTTTGTAATATTATAATTATATACAAATAAAAACGATATTTGTATAGATAGAATCACACCATTTTATGACGATTGCAGCTTTTTTTTCGAAATAAGTTTTTATTCTTTAAAGCAATGGAAATATTCACACACAAAAAAATAGATAATAGGATTATTCTGACATTACTTTGAAGTTACACCGCTTTATGATTATTAGTAAACGATTCTGGTTATTTCTTTTCCAATGATCTTCGGCACAATTAATTAGTTATCCCAGTCACTGCAATCATTCTAAAAAACGCTGGCATCACCAAAGTGAGAATAATTCTGGTGATGTCAACGTTGGTATTTCATTGCTTAACTTTTAATTAACAAACAGACCTATTGTGATGTTGTAATTTACTGAAGTCAACCGATTAGTAATAACAATCAATAAAGAGGTCACCCTTAAGATATTGTGCTAGCTTCACCTTTTTTGTGATTTAAACAGCCATTGTTAAAATCTGTTCATCGATCAAAGCGATAAACTCTGGAATAACTTTAAATAGATCACCCACAATACCGTAATCGGCAATCTTAAAAATTGGCGCTTCTGGATCGGTGTTTATCGCAATGATCGTATCCGACGAACTCATCGCTGCAAGATGTTGAATGGCGCCAGAGATGCCGCAGGCGATATAGATCCTTGGACGGACGGTCTTTCCGGTCTGCCCAACTTGATGCGCACTGGATATCCAGCCGGAATCCACCGCAACACGAGAGGCACCGACTGTTCCGCCGAGGGCATCGGCAAGCTGTTGAATGACCTTGAAGCCATCTGGTCCACCGACTCCACGGCCACCGGAAACAATAATCTCGGCACCCTCCAGATCGATGGTTTCATTATCGGCATCGAGGATCTCCTCAATCAGTTTTGTACGGATATTCTCGATCGAAAAGTGGATCTCCTCGCGGACGATCTCCGCCTTGTGCGACGTGTCTTGCTCTGGTTTTTTAAACACCGCTGGTCGCACCGTACCGATTTGTGGTCGGTGGTTGGGGCATAGAATGCGTGCCATCAGGTTTCCGCCAAAGGCTGGACGCGTCCATGCAATGTTACCACTTTCTTCGTCAAAATCCAACTCTGTGCAGTCCGCTGTCAAACCGGTCTTTAATCGGCAAGCGAGGCGCGGCGCTAAATCACGTCCCAGATCCGTTGCTCCAATGAGGATGGAAGTCGGAGCGTATTTGGTAATCAACGCATGAAATGCATATGCAAAGGCATCAGTCGAATATCTGGCATATTCTTCACCTTCGACAATGATAATGCGATCGGATCCATAGGCCTCAGCGGATGCGACCGCTGCTTCGGTATGCTGACCAATAACTATCGCAACCACTTCATCACCCTGTGCACGCGAAAGCGAATGTCCCGGATTCAGCAGTTCAAGACCGACATTATGTGCCTGTCCCTTTTCGTTCGTTTCGATAAAGACCCATAAATTGCTACTATTCATTTCCATACCGTACCCCCAATTGCAAAATATTGCCTTTAACCAGTAGCTCAAAGAGACTTATCGTGCTTTGTCGTTCTGTCGCCTCATGAAAGATTACCCCGGTGCTGTTCTGAGGGATGGTAAACGTCTTTTTGACCTTTGTCGGCGACCCCTTCAGGCCCGCTCTGGTAAGATCGATTTCAAAACTATTTTCATCAAGGGTCGGAATCTCCTGCTTTGCCACTTCGCGTTTCTTTCTACTGCTGGCATATCGCGGCTCATAAGCCGTCTTCGTCATGGTGATCAGACAAGGCATTTCAACCCCGAGGATCTCGCTGCCCCGCTCCGTTTTGCGTCGGACCTGGACGGTATTACCATTTGTTTTCGCCTCCAGCGCACAGGTAACCTGTGCCAGCCCAAGGTGCTCAGCAAGTTCCGGACCGACTTGCGCGGTATCGCCGTCAATTGCCTGCTTGCCACAGAAGATAATATCAAACTTACCTTCAAGTTCTTCCAGTTTTCTTACCGCACAGGAGAGAATATAGCTTGTCGCAAGTGTGTCTGACCCGCCAAAGCCACGGCCGCTAATAAGATAGGCGCGGTCAGCACCCACTGCCAGACATTCCGTCAATGCCACTTTCGCTTGTTCCGGTCCCATTGAAACGATGACGATCTTTGTGTCCGGTGTTTCATCTTTAATTCGTGCTGCGGTTTCCAGTGCACAAGCATCAAACGGATTTACAATGCTTGGCACGCCGGCGCGCATCAACGTATTGGTTACGGGATCCACCTTGATTTCGGTGGTATCCGGAACCTGTTTTACACAGATAAGTATGTTCATAGGTATTTTCACTTTCTTACTAAAGGACGGGAGCAGAGAGAACCTTGCTCACGTCCTTTTTTTTATTTTGCGGGTATTACAGAGCCTCAAATACCAGCTCAATAATATCCTTGATTTCGATGGGATTCGTCTTGTTGTTCTCATTTTCACCCTCAAACATTTGCATGCATATTGGACAGGCAATGACAAGTGTTTCTACACCCGTCTCAAGCGCTTCTTTGTAGCGTAATTGCTCAACAACAACACCTTCGCCACGCTGCATCCAGATACCGCCGCCACCACCACCACAGCAGATGGAATAGGCTTTATTATGATCCATCTCGACGAGATTTAACCCTGGAATAGCAGCTAAAATAGCTCTTGGCTGATCATATATTTGATTATGTCTGCCTAAATAACATGGGTCATGGTAGGTTACCGTCTCATTCACTGCTTTAGTAAACGTCAACACGCCTTCTTCGATAAGTTTTGCCAAAAATTCGGTGTAGTGTAAGACCTCAATATCAAAATTCTGATCGAGCTTTGGATATTCGTTCTTTAAAGCATCGTAACCATGAGGCGAAAGGGCAATGATTTTTTTCACCTTGTATTTTGCAAAGCTTTCCATGTTGGTTGTTGCCAGATCTTCAAATAATCCTGCTTCACCCATTTTTAGCGCTTCATTGCCTGAACTTCTTTCTTCATTGCCTAAGATCGCAAAACGTATTCCCAGCTTATTTAGGATCTGTACAAATAGCTGCGCTGTTTTCTGGTTTCTTGGCACATAGGCGGAAGAGTCTCCAACAAATAACAGATAATCGAATTCGGCGCCTTCATTTGCGAGCGGAACATTCAAACCCGTTGTCCAGTCAACTCGCTTGTCTTCTTTTTCGCCCCAAACATTGCCATTCTGGTCAATAGACTTAAACACTTCCATAATGCTGTCAGGAACAAGACCACGTTCAACTAATTGCATCCGGATATCATGGATATAGTCAACCGGATTGACAAATTCGGAGCAATTTTCGACACAAACATGGCAGGATACACAGCGAAATACATAATCAGCAAGTTCCGAAGAAAAATCAATTTTACCTTCTTTAATATTCTTGATGACGCCATTTAAGCCACGACAGTTAATTTGCACACCCTGTGCCAGGGTTGATAAAGAACAACGATGACCACTAGGCCAGGTGCTCACACAGGAACCACAGCATCTGCAGTTGTATACCGTATTATAGATATCCCCATCTTTGATCGATTGGGTCATATCCTTAATATCATTATTAGTTAGATTCATGTTCTGCCTCCTCAAACACGGAAACGCCCGGATTAAATATGTTATTAGGATCAAACAGTTTTTTTACGCCCTGGATATAGCTTAAGTAACCTTTATCCAGTTTATCCAAAAGATAGGGTTTCCATTTTCTCGAAACAGCGTAAGGAACCGATCCGGTTTCAAGGGCGTCTTCATAAGTACGATTAGCCAACTCTCGCCATTTTTCCATGGTAGCATTCCATTCGGCTTCCTCACTTAGCTCGCGACGCGGATGCCACGGATAGTAAAATGGCATGCAACAATCATCACCCATTGCAACGATCATCGATGTGTATGGTTTCGGCAAACCTAATTCCTCGACATTTTTTAGCCATGCCGCATACAATTCCGGCATCTTCTCATAAGGTGTGTTCGTCATAATCATACAACCGACAAAGCCACCTGCATAGACAATTTCTGTTAGTTTTAGATCCCCATGCTCAGCGCGGGCGAAGATATCACTCATCATTGTGCCGGTGTAAACACCGCTATGACTTTCGGCAATTTTTAGCGCATCAGTAACCTTTCGATCACACTCCTCTTGAGATGTATAGCCTTCAAATTCAAGCAAAACAATATGGCCGGCGCGCTGTAAGGCCTCTTCTTCCACTTCAGCTGAAATATCAGTACTGCCGGTGAAGAACCGTTCATCCAGCCACCCACTGTAGCAATCCAGAAGGTGAGCGTTACAAATTAAGCCCTTATAGTTTCTAAGTTCATTGACAAATTCGCAGGCTGCCTTGAATCCTTCCTTGGTGGGTTCAAATTTAACATCTGCACCGGCCGTATATTTTGGAACAACCTGCATTTGCATGGTAACTTTAGTGATTAAGCCGAAGGCCCCTTCGGCGCTAATAAACACCCCTGTCAAGTCAGGTAGGCTTGACTGAATAAAATTAGGACTTGTTTTAAGGGTGTTAGAACTTCCGGTGACAATCACATCCCCGGTTCCGACAACAGCTTCCAGGCCGATCACACGTTTTGCTACATGACCAAACATGGACCCCACCTCGCCGCCGGAATTCTTGGATACTTCCGATCCAAAAGTTATTGGACCAAAGCACAAAGGGTAGGTAGGATAGCAGTATCCCATTTTATGCAGGGTTTCATTAACTGCATGAATATTGGCACCTCCCTCAACGGTGAAGGTCATGTTACTTTCATCAATCTCCAAAATCTTATTCATCTTTGAAAAATCAACGACAATCCCTTGATTGGACTCAATATTTCCGTTACCAAAGGTGTTACCTCCGATCGCCACGACAGGAATATGTAAGCGATTGGCTTCTTCAACAATTGTCTGAACATCCTCAACGCTTTCCGGCAGGATTATCATTCCTGGAATTGAGTAATCATAAGCGTACAATGAAATGTCATGATTATATGATGCTCTGATAAATTCATCTGTTAATACTTTCGTTGCGCCGATTTTTGAGCGAAGCACTTCTGCGGCTTCACTAATTATGTTTTGATTCATTCTTTGCTCCTTCCATTTATGTTATGTTGTTATGTGCTGAAAAGTTCGGAATGGAACCTCCTTTTTTAGCTTAATTTCTTCCCGTGTATTACCGTTGTTTTCCAGATTCACATTAGACTTATTATAGATGATGACCTTCATATTTCAATGAACACTTTGGGACAAGATGTTTATGCTTTTATATATTTCTTTTGAAGAAAAGTGATGGTATACTGTAGCTATAATTTTTTCTCGATAATCTTATCTGATAATCGTCACTACTGTATGATGGAAAGCAAGGAGCAGTAAACATGATGGACATTGTTAAAAGTATTAAACAGGCATATTTCGAGCAATGCCAAAAAAACGGTTTAACGAATATTAAAGTTACCAATCTTACAAAAAGTGCTTATATCAGTAGGGGCACATTTTATTTGCATTATGAAAATATTGATGAACTAACAAATGAAATTGAACAAGAATTATTGAATCGACTCTGGAAAGTGGCATCATCATTTCCATATCAAAGCGATATGAAAAAATATGATTGGTTCTTAAAGGTATTGTCATCGGAAGTGGAACAAATAAAAGCGGACTATGATTGGTATGAGCTGTTTCTCGGTCCTAAAGGTGATCCTAATTTTTTGGAAAAATTAACCCAGTATATACATTCTTCTTCTGAATGGAAATATGATGCTTTGAATCTAAAAAAAGATGCAAAATTTTTGGAGTATGTAAATCAGGGATCTTTAGGTATTTTCCTCTGCTGGATAAATAATGAGGCGCAAATGAGCAAAGAGGAGTTATCATCACTAATGATGGTGCATCTCAGGGAAATGCGGATTGAGTGAATCGACGGGAGTGTTTCTAGTTTTGTGTATTTACGAAAATTGAAGTTTGATATAAATATAATATTCCAATTGAAAAGACCACTTTGTTTCAAACACAGACACCGGATCCATTTTTTATTGCGACTGTATAAATTCATGATGCAAAAGAGTGAGGATATGGGTCACGATTCAATCAAGGAGACGTCCCATTATCTCAGAATGACTGCCGAAGTATTCCCGGATTAATCAATCTGGCTTCAAGGGTGCTATCTAGATATTATTTCGAATCTGGAAGGTGATGCTGATGAAGCCAACTGACTTCGCCACCAATCTTACAAAGTTTTTCTGGCATTATTTCAAAGCTCTTGAAGTCGTTTTAAAAAAAGTAACGCTGGCGTCACCAAAACAATAATTCTGGCGTTGTCAGCGTTACTTTTTTTGAAAACCCCAGCCACCACCAAACCAGAGAGGTAGTCGATGGCCATAAACATAAACAGGGACTGCAACCCGGCATCCCAGCCTCCGAAAAGACCGGTGATAAAAGCTCTTGATAAACCAAGAAGCCGATAAAGGGCTCCTCTGTTAAGGTACATCACAAAAAATGGATTTACATTTTAAAAGGGCCGATGCTATAATCAGAGAAAACACAGAACCTCGCACCGAAACGCAAAAATTTTCTCGCTCAGTTTGACGGTGGCAAAATAAAACACGAAATGGAGAAATAAATGAACATGAGTAACGGTATGAACGAATCCTTGATGATGATCTGCCCCCAGCCGATTATCTGAAGCAACTGATTGCCTTATAAATAGTTCCGGCTTTTTCATTGCCGTACCTCCGTCCCCATGTGTTCTCCTAAAAAATAAACTCTTTGATTGTTGAGTAGGCTTATAATATAATAAATTTATCATAATTTATGAAAACAATTCCTACTAAATTGAAAAAAGGAAATAAAGAGGAAATAAATGAAATTTAAAAAGTTCTTTATCCTTAGTTTAGAGAGTATTGATGATTCCTATGAATATGTTCAGAAGCTGCTGCTTAAGTACAATTGCTCAAAAAGCGACATCGTCCGGGCCCAGCTTTTCGTAGAAGAGACCATTGTCCACTGGCAGAACGGCGCTCAGGAAAATGAAAACTTTGAAATATCCCTGAGTAAGCGATTTAAAACGATCACTCTGTCTTTAAATTACTGGGGGAACCAATCCGATCCGCTGACGCTGCCTGAAGAAGTGGATGATCCGGAGTTCAATCTCATTGGTCAGAATATTTTAATCGGATTATCCGCGGTTACCTACTCCTACGAAAATGGCTGTAACAATGTGTCATATACCTTAAAAGCAAAATCTGCCAACCCGGCGCTGACAACAGCCATTGCTCTTGTTGCCGGGATTTTTTGCGGTTTGGCATTTCAATATTTTTCCCCAACCATCGGACTATGGCTTGCAGGCACCATCCTAAAAGTAAGTGCCTCAAAAGATGGCGTAGTGCAAAACGCAAAGAATTATTGTAGACTAATCTGAAAGAATATTCAGGAGGTCAACATACAATGGATGAATCAAAAAGAATACTTTGGGAAGATCGATTCC
>NZ_RXYB01000011.1 GCF_008086615.1 Acetobacterium tundrae | reverse complement strand
GGTATGATTATGAAACTCCAGCAGTTGTATTTTATGAAAATCAGACCCTGGCAGCATAATCAATCACACGAAAGGAGAGTTATCTTAAATATTTTGATTTCGTGTCTTGACAAGCGTGCACATTATAAAATATCACTTTGTGTAACAGTCAAATTCTTTGGGATTCATCATGGGGGAAAGGCACAGAAGTATTTGATACATTATTATTCAAAGCTTCCTTATGATAAATCACTATTCAAAATCATGGAAGAACCTAAAATGTTTCGGATTATTCTATAGTACTGAAGATTTATTTTCTTATGAATTAAAGTTGTACAGTTATCTTTATTTCTCGTTTTTTTCTATACCACCCTGGCTACCGTGTTTCGAGATACTTTTAAAGTATCCGTAATTCTCCGCTGGCTGTATCCGTTAAGGCGGAGCTGTAAAATTTGTTTTTGTTTGGACATTAACAGGTCCTCCTTTCGTAAGTACAACGGTTATCCCGTAGCTTCATTTTAACACTTGCGAAAGTGGCTCTCTATAGCGGCTTCTTTTTTTGAAGGCAAAATCATCAACACCGATTGTTTCACCACCCTTTCTATCTATTTGATGCTTTTATTATAGCACTCCAAATTTAATAAATCGTTTAGTAAACGGCTTTTTACGGAAGAACCACGAATATCTGGTCCGGATGGTAAATCACGACCGAAATATTCACCGCCGCGACTTTTACCAAGGTATTGATTCACTTCAGCATTAACAGCCCCTTTTTCGGTTCTTTTCAGGATTTTCATCTCAACTTTTTATAAAATAATGCCAAACTGATTTTATTCTACATCAGTTTGCAGTTTGCAATTTATGAATTGGTCTCTGGTTTATTGCTTCTTTTTGTTTTTATCGATGGCGTCATTGATATTACCTGCGATGACTTCTTTTATACTATCTGCCTGATCACCGATATCCATTGCTTTTCCCTCTAGCTCGCCCTTTTTAGTCTGAATTTTACCCTTTAATTCCAACTTTTCGTTTCCGGTAACTTTTCCAACTGTTTCCTTGACTCCGCCTACGAGCTTATCTTTATTTGACTCGATTTTACCTTTTGTATTTGACATCATTATACCTACTTTCGAAATTTATTTTTTTCTGAAGCAAACGACTAATGTGTGAATCTCACATAACTCCTCTGCGATCGATTACTGTAATGTACATTTTCATCACGGTAAGTGTTAATTACCTGTAATGGCCTAGCTGTTAAAAAGTTTATTTAGTTCGACAACGCATCCTACTTTCTCCGAATAAGACTCACTACAATTAGAATAACTGCAATTACGAGAAGAATATGAATTAACCCGCCAAATGTATAAGAAGTAATCAAACCTAATAACCATAAAACAACGAGAACGCCTGCAATAGTCCAAAACATCTTTATCACCTTCTCTTTAATTAATCAAATATATTGATTATAATAATCTATATACCCGATATAATACTCTCTAAACATAAGATCAACCCATGGCAATCGTAAAAACTGGAGTTCCCCCCTATCAATTTTGGATGATGCTACTTTCAAAATACATTGATGGAGAAAAATCCCACCAAAGCAGTGACCTTTGTTGATCATCATGATTCGCAACCATCTCAAGCTCTGGAATCATGAGTCGATGACTAGTTCAAACCCTTAGCATACGAGATGATTTTATTACGTGAAAATGCCCTGCCCTGTATTTTTTATGGGGACTACTACGGCATTGCCGGTGAAAATTCGATTCAGGTTCGATGCCTGTCTGGGTAGAAAGTGGGATTTATTCAGATTAAACCATGCATAATCTTTTATTGAAAAGCTTATGCCAAAAACCGTCCCATTAGTATCTAGGAGCATTCAAAAAATGTCAAAATGAATTATTAAGGATCACGCCTAAAAGTCCCCAGGCGGTCCCCAGCATAGCTCCTCCGAGCACATCCCGGGGGTAGTGCATGCCGACATAGATACGAGTGATCCCAACAAAAAAAGCCATCAGATATACTGCTAACCAGATGAATAAGTTGGCGTGAAAATAGTGTAATAGAAAAGTCGCCATGTAGAAGGACTGACTGGTATGACCACTTGGAAAAGAACTGCCCCTGGCTTGTGACCCAACAATTCGACTATTTTCTATCTTTTTATAGGGTCGGGTTCGATGGATAAGCACTTTTATTAAGGTAACCACTAACCATAATGATAACGTGCCTAAGGCAAAGGCATATCCAAGGAAATTATACCCTGAAAAATATAAAAAAAAGGCAACAATTATTGCAAAAATCCCATTACCAAGCTGAGTAAAAAACAGCATCAGCCAATCAAGCCAACACTTGCGGCGACCATGCATATTAAAATAGGTAAAAACCCAGACATCAACGCGCTGACCAACCGACCATACAAGAGAAATGGTGGTTAAACCAAAAATTAGCACTAGGATAATCAGGGTGCTTTGGGTTTTAACCACTCCTAACAAAATGATCCATATATAATTTGGAACAAATATAAGAAATAAAACAAAGAAAATGGCAACTAGGGTGAGCCAGTAAACAGGTGGAATATGACGTATCCTCGTGATGATTTTCTGCCATCTTCCGTCAATTTCAAGCTCAGGCAATGGGCCTTCTTCAGTCGGTTTTAATCCTTGGTCTTTTACGACCTTATCCTGATTATTGCCCATCATTTGACTCTGTCGATCCGACCATTACGGTCAAGGCTTGTCGCTGTACTTCAATTCGCACGGAACCCTCTCCCAGACTGATGCCATCAGCCATCACCGACATTGATGGTTCAGTGTCAATGACAACTTCACGCACACGGTAGTGCTGAATCCGGGGATCCTCAGGACTGTCGGTTCCCACACCGTTAAGAATATAACCGATCAAATCGAGTTTGGATAGATCGGAAAAAAACAATACATCGAGGAAGCCGTCATGATAGGCATCGACAGCACCGACTTTATAATTAAGACCAATATAGGGCATATTTGAAATTAATGCCGCATGACCCAACTCGCTGATTTCCCGATTATCGTCCAGAATAAGATGTATTTCAGAAGGGGGAGAAGTCGCTAGGATGCCGAGAAAATCACCGATACGAGCGATGTTGCCATGCTGGATATCATCCCCGGATGGGAAAAGTGTCGAAAACAATCCCACCGAGCAAAGCTCTATAAAAGGCGTGCTGACATTGTTGCACGTGACCATGCCCAGATCTATTTTTAAATCCCGCCCTTCTCTTAGAATCGCGACTGCAGCAGGAATATCAGTGGGGATCCCCAGGCTAAGGGCCACATTGTTCTGAGTTCCGGTGGGGACAATGCCAAGAGTAGCGTTTGAACCGACCATCGCCTTTGTGACAGCTGTAACGGTACCATCCCCGCCACAAACAACAAACAGTTCAATTCCTTGGGCAATGGCTTCTTCGACCACTGTCTTCAAGTTACAGTCTGGCGCTGTTAAATAGATTTCAGGGATAAACTTCCAGGCTTGCATTTCTTTAATCACAGCCAGCATTTGTTGGGGTGAGTCGTCATTTGATCCAGAACCAGGATTGAAAATGAGTTTAATGCGCATTGGCAGAACGTTTGTTTTCAGAACTTCCATCACTTATTCCTCCATAGATTAAGTTACTAAATAAAAGTGTGCCGGTTAACGTTTAAAACAATCAAGAAAATTTAATACTCACAAAAATCAACGCAACCATCAGATCTGGAACCGTCTCCCTTGTGTCAAAATTTTATTGCCGAACAAAAAAGCGTGGCTTTCCCCAACGGTAAAAATGAATACCCGCAATCAGACATAACCCTCCCAATAGATATGCTCCTAACACATCACTGGCCCAGTGCTGGCCAAGATAAATGCGAGATATTCCAACCAGAACAATGTGACCGCCAAAGATAAAAAACAGCAAAGTCCGTATCCAGAATGGTTTGAGCAGTGTAAAAGTCAGGGAAACTTCAGGTTTCGCTTCATATTCTACTAATGTCACAACGGCATCCTTCAGTGCAGTAAATTGATCTTTAAATTTACCCTTGGGTATTTTTTTGACATCGGGATACAGGGCTGCCGTCAGGTTGCGCTCCAATCATCGAGATAGCACCCTGCTGATCTGTCGTCTTCCCTCCATATCCAACTGCCATTAGAACCGCTAGCAATCCAATTACAAAATAGATGATTCCGCGTGCTGCATATCCTAAGCGAGCCAGTGTTTCAAAAGTATTACTAAGCGTTGCATTATTAGCGGTTAGTGGACCTTTTCTATTGATCTTTCCTTTTGATTTTTATTTGCCAGTCATATACTCATACATCCTCTCTTTAACGAAATATTACTGGTGCCGGGGCAGTCTTTGTTTTCGTCGTCCGAAGCATGAATACCGTAACCGCTCACACAAAATAAAACGGTTAATATCGATACCATAAGGGTAGAAATTACTTTTTCATAATAGAAATTTCTTTCTTTAATGATTTTATACCCAATTGTAAATAGATGAAACAACTATTGGTTCGATGAACATAAGGGCACGGTTCCGGGACCAGTGAAAAAGTCGAAAATATTAGTTTGTACAGATCGTTGAAAAAATTGGAAATCACGAATTAGAAATCGTGTAATATTTATAGACTGAAATTGAAACATCCAGTGTAGTTTTGATTAAAACAGAGTAAAAAAAAACCTGTATGGTAAATTTAAGTGCTGCCAAAACGAACCAAACAGAAGAAAAACCATGATTCGATGCGAATCAAAACTATTATCTTTCCATTGCTTATTATACAACTAAACCTGGAAAATCATATCCTTAAACAGGTTAAAAAGCGGTTGATTTCAGTTTTATCAATGATCTGCTGGAAGATACTTACTGCAAAAACTTTGGCCGTCCGGTTAAAGAACCGAAACTGTTGTGCAAATTGCTGTTTTTCCAGCATATCGACAATCTCTCTGACCAGCTTCTGGCAATAAAACAGAAGTACGGACTTTTCCCTGAATACCAGGGCAAGATTGATCTGAGGCAAGCGGTCATTACCATACGGTGCCTGGCGAAGTGTCTGGGAATAGCTGGATATGGATGTTGAATCATAAACCCAGTATTCATCCTCATTGCGACGTTTTTCCTGAAGTTTAAAGAAGTTATTTTCCCCTTCTTCGGAAATGGCATTGAAAATTTTACGGCTCCGTTGCGATGGAATATCCTTGACAAACGGGTGTTTGTGGAGACAACTCTATTTTTCAAAATGGGAAAGCGGCGAATCGCTTTCCGTGATCAAATAGTATGCAATGGACTGAATCTGCTTGTAGGCATCAGGAAAACACTGCATGAGATCCTGAATGAGACCAAGAGTTTCGCCGATTTTATCCAGCAGGTAAGTGGCTCTATAAAAGCTGCGGCTGGTTGTGGTAATGGGTACCGGTTCGTGCTTTGGCGGTTGCATACATTTGGTCTGTCCTTTGCGTTTTTTTCCCCGCCATCGGTCGGGATGATTTCACCTGTCACCAGATCACGTTTACCGATTAGTTTGCGCTTTACCCGGGGTTGTTGTTTCTCTTTGTCCCAATAGGATACGGATTTATATACATATATGATCCCACTGCGTTTATCAAACTGGTTTATGATTGCCATTATGCCACCTCATAGTTGTGTATGTGCTAACACGTAACTATGTAAGGGTCAATATAAAATTCATTGATAGCCTTTAAAATAAACAGTTTAGAGCGTTCTCATAGTCATATCCTAGTTATGAGTAACGGGAATTCAGGTTTAATGAAACGAGGGATTGTACAAATTATTTTCTAATCTTAAAAAAATGGCATCTGCATGGGGATGATTGATGACCTGGGTTCTGGGGGGGCTATTTCATTGCGAATGATGTGCCTTTATGCTTCTCCGGTGACGCACGGCCTGAAAATTAAAAAGCCGTTGCGGATTGCATCAATAGTTATGGAAATAACAAGTTGAGAGGTGAGAAAAATGAATGAAATAATGACCAATAGTGAATTATTTGAAAAATTTGCCAAAGAAGTTATGCAATTAGAAACTCAGGGACAGATTGATTCTTTTGTTAATACATTTATTTATGCAATGATTGGATTAATCTATAGTTTTAAATAGTACATCAAAATGATAAGGTTGAAAATCCGGGTATGTTTATATGGTCAGGCTGAATCAAACAGTTCTCCTTGACTGTTTAAAGAGTTTAAAGGCGCTTTGACAGAGCAGTATCAGTATGTGCTCCAGCAATTAAAGACGCGGCATGGCATTGAAACCTATTATTGGATAAATGAACGTGGTGGCGCAGAGATTGACTTCCTTGTCGATAACGAAAGCAATATATTTCCCATTGAGGTTAAGGCGGAGACCAATTTAAAAGCCAAAAGTTTGAGAACATATTATGAAAAATTTAGTCCCAAAATATCAATTCGTACAGAAATGACGGATTATAAGCAGGAAGATTGGTTAATTAATTTAACTTTGTGAGAAATCAATACATTGCAAATAAATACTGATTTAATTGAATGGACAATATCTGAAAAGCTAAATAGTAGTAAACAAAAATATAGAATTAAAAAATTTAATTAGTCGCTTTGGAGACAGTGCATCATTTAATACTGACAAGCATTTGAGAAAAGAGATGAAAAAGTGTCCTAAAAATAAATTATAAAAGTAAAATATTGGTAATAAAATAGAACTAAATTACTTAAATCCATGAAGGGGGTTGGAACGGCTTCCGTAGTTTAATTCTCATTAGGCTAGGAAGTATACACGCACATGACAATGATCAATTAGCTGATATCCATTGGCCAATTGGAAATGAGGACCTGGGTTCAATTAAATGGGATGAAGAAATTAAATTTTTGAATAGCTTTAATTATAAAGGTGCTTTTATCTTGGAAGGCTACCAAAATGACTAATTAGAATATTCATAAAAAAGAAAACTGGAAATCGTAGTGCTTACAAAAGGGCTCTGGAAATAGAATAGAAACAGAAAGTTACAGCATTCAAAATTAAACTTGGACGGGTAAACTCAAATGTGGCCTTGGCCTGATTCGGTCACAAATGGCTGATACAGGCTGCACTGTCGATTGTGTTTGTTCTGAACTTGCAAAACGTTCTTTATGCCTCTTTTTATGGTTCTTAATTACTCCGAATATTCAGTAGCACATTTTTTTTAATATGAAAAATTTTTCAGATTATGTTATATTAAGTTGTAATGGTACGATATTGCCAAATATAGGAAATGCAAAAGAAGTAATGCGTCGCTGTCAGAAAATATACAGGTAAGCAAAAACGAAGAAAAGTATTAATATAGTGTGGATAAAATAATAAAAAGACGCTAAACAACTTCAATTATTTTAAATTTCTGATACAATTGGAACTATGGTGTTTTACCTGCCAATTACTTAGAAAGAACTTTATATTAGTATGAACTTTCTGAAAATAAAAGATAAAAACTATTGACATGTGCATTAGTGCGCACGTATAATAAAGGTGGTGATAAAATGGGAAGTGAAAAAAACGCATTAGTATGTGGAAATTTTATTGAAGATAACATTGATTTTGATTTTTATAAGGCTTTATTTGATCCAGTGAGAAGCAAAATACTGGTGTACATTGCTAGTAATGGAAAAAAGAGCGTTAACGAAATTGCTGAAAATTTTACACAAGATAGATCAGTAATTTCAAGGCACCTGGATTTAATGAATCGTTATGGAATTGTCAGTAAAACAAAAATAAACAGGTATGTATTTTATGAAGTAAACAGTAAATTTATCTTTGATAAATTTGAAGAAACAACAACAAATTTAAAAAGACTTATGGAATTTTGAAAACTGATGTAAGTAATAGAGATGGCAGAGATGTCTTTTTTATTACTTACATACGTGCATTAGTGTGCACAATTACATAATGACAATTGAGGAGTTAACCGATGATTAAGACTGCTGTGTTTTATTTTTCAGGTACTAGTACCAGTTTAAGCATTGCAAAAGATATTGCTAAAGAAATGGAAAACTGCGAAATTATTTCAATGGGTAGCAGTCAGAATTATGATTTACAAGGAGGATAGGAAACGATAGGATTTGTTTACTCAACATATTATAGAGGAGAGCCGCAAAAGGTTCGTGAATTCATATCAAACATTAATCTGAAAAATTCTCAGAAAACATATTATTATGCAATAACAACCTGCGGAAAATACGATGGCAACGCACTTGTTCATATTAAGCATTTACTAAAAAGAAAAGACATAGATCTGACCTACGGAAAAAAAATTGTTATGTTTTCAAATTATGTTGTCGCTTATGATATGAGGGAAACAATTGAAGAAGAAACTAAACAGTCACAAAAAGATTTAATACAAATTATTCAATCAATAAAAAACAGAGAAATCAATAAATTATCTATTACAGAACCGTTGCAAGAAATAGCTTATCGGGTTTTAATTAAATTCGCACATAATATGGATAAGCATTATAATGTGTCTGATGACTGCATTGGCTGTGGCATATGTAAAAAAGTATGCCCGGTAGGTAATGTTGATTTAGATGACAATAATAAACCATATTTTAAACATCATTGTGAGCAATGTGTTGCCTGTATTCAATATTGTCCAAAGAAGGCAATAAACTATAAAAACAAGACACAGAATAGAAGAAGATATACTTATCCAGGTATAAAGTACACGGAATTAGCTGAAATGAACAAGAATGATTAATATATTTGATTAAACATTGAAAGAAAATTACGGAATATGCGATTATTAATTTATAATTAAAAATGTTCGAACCCCCAAATGAACTACATATATTACGTCGCCAGCAGATTGATTACTATCGTAATTCCGGACTTTCAACAGAAACCTTGGATGCTACAAGTAATTGGACAAATAACCTGTTGGTTTTTGGTCTATGAGAAGATGGATAATGTTTTAGGGCTTATGTTATAACGTTTAGGGAGTTTTTCAGAGTTGATTTGAGATTAAACATGACGATAATTAGAAATATTTATTGTCATCTTGAACCGATGCGATTCGTATACATCAAAAATGAATATAATACAACATAAAAAGCGGCTAAATAGAAATATTCAGTCGCTTTTTATTTAAAATGAATTATAAAGGTGTTTTTATCTTGGAAGGCTACCAAAATGACCAGTTAGAATCTTTAAAGTACCTGAAAAAAATACATTTGGTATAATAAGGTTTAGTTCGCAACTTTTTAAGTCTGTATTTCACATTAACCTGAAAAACTAGAAAATACAAAATTATTTACACTGCCGATAAGAGGGCTTAAAATTTGGTATAGTGTTTATGAATCCTCAGGAACTCAATCCACGACTATTTCACATGTTCCGAACCATCTCAGCTTTTTTTGTTTTACAATATTCCTTAGTGGTACCAAAGCGCATAAAAAATGGTTGCAATTGTCGTAGCGCCCAACAAATGAAAGTTACACCAAAATATTGATACCGAAAGGACGCAGTTAATATCAGTGAAATCAACAAAGACTGGACGCTTTATCAGTTTTTTATCGGTAATAAAATTACCGATAAAACCTTTAAATTGTCAAATAATAAGGAAAATGACAAAACCTAGATAAAAAAGTTAAAAAATATGTTTCAAAATCCCATTTTATGCTTGACCTTCCGGTAAATAGAATGTTTATACTTGATATATAACCGATCACAGGAGGTAATTGATGCGTTTAAATATTTTGGAAATTAATTGGCTGGAAGTTGAGCAGTGCAACAAAGAAAAAACCATTGCGTTCATTGGCTTGGCACCCATCGAAGAGCATGGAAGACATCTTCCTTTAGGTGTTGACGTTTATGAAACACAATACTGGATGGAAAACAGTTTGAGCAAACTGGAGGTCGAATTTGGTGATTACACATTTCTTATAATGCCTGTTATCACCTTCGGACATGCCAATATGAAGGGAATCCCGGGAAATATTCATCTTTCGCAACAGTTATTATATGAACTGGTGCTAGCCACAGTAAACAATATTGTTGAATGGGGAATAGAACATATTGTTATTATTTCAGGGCATGCAGACCCCAAGCATACCATTGCGATTGAACAGGCGTGTGAAAAAGTGAATAATGAAAATGGAATAGTTGCATTTGCTCCTATGGGGGCGATATTTTCTGAGAAAGTTCCAATCAAGGCTGGAAATCAAGATCAAGATATGAAACAAAAATTGAAGGCATATCCAAATGATTTTCACGCAGGTTGGATAGAAACATCAAACATGTTAGAGATTCGAAAGGATTTAGTTAAACACGACTTTATGAAACAGCCGGATATAATAGTAAATGACAAAGATATGATCAATCCTGAAGTGGTGATGACAAAAACTTCAGGATACGGACATCTTGGTTATCCC
Organism: Acetobacterium tundrae; assembly: GCF_008086615.1. Classification (GTDB taxonomy): domain Bacteria; phylum Bacillota; class Clostridia; order Eubacteriales; family Eubacteriaceae; genus Acetobacterium; species Acetobacterium tundrae. The sequence continues at coordinate 102,125 of NZ_RXYB01000011.1, read as the reverse complement.
AAGGAGGCGTCAACGATGTTAGGGAAAACGCTGAATAAAGCAGTAATTGAAAAAATCAGATATTGTACATCGTGCTTTATAAAAAGACAAAACTTTCAACAATTTGCACATCATAAATTGTATGGTATCCCATCGTTGCATGTGAAAGGAGTTGAGTGACTTGTATAGCATCGGGAAATTTTCGATTATGTTAAATCTTAACAAAAAAACGTTGCGCTTTTATGATGAAATTGATTTATTTAAACCGGCATATGTAGATGAAACAAATCAGTACAGATATTATGAAGAATCTCAGATTGATGAGATCAAAGAAATAATTAGACTTAAAAATATTGGCATTTCACTTGAACAGATCAAAATAATTACGAATAAAATGAATGGTGCAAGTTTAGAGACTATATATCAGGAACGCTTATTCGAAATAGACGAATCATTGAAATTACTGACTAAACAAAAAGAATTAATTATCAATGAACAAAGATGTACAACCAGAGAAAATGATGATGAAAATGACTGCATTGTTGACAAAGGATATTTTATTGAACAGGGTAATGTATATTATCGTAATATACATTGCGAAATGGATCAGTTAAATCGTTTCATGAGTGAGTTTTATGAAAATGTAAAGGGTAAAACGCTTCGCAGTGGACATATCTTAAAAATGAGTTTAGCAGATGATGCAAAAGACATTTGTGAAATATTTGCCTATACTGATGAGGATGAAAAAGATGAAAGTGTTCGAATTCAAGAAAAAGAAATGTGTATAAAAGTTGCATGTAATAAAGTCGAACAAAGAGAAAATGGCTACAAGTCTTTATTTGATTATGCAGAAAAAAGCAAAACTATCATCCACAATACTTATGAAAAATACAATATGAAGGATGGACAGATGCATTTGGAAATAATATGTAGTATTGCATAAATCGATAAAAACTGCTTATGAAAATTTGTAATAACTCGATATGCATGGAGAATTTTTTAAAACTGATTTGTTGATTCTTTTTTGGTGACTGTAAATTCTGATAAAAGGAATTAAAAAGTATTTGTCGGCGACCAGCAACCTTACACAAGGTTGGATTGTATTTCATTTAATTGTTTGGTGCAAACAGATGGCGAAGCCCAGGGAACTTTTGAAATTACTTAGAAATAGAGATAAAAATGAACCCGGATTGGGAGAATTAAATTTGTTAATCAGGATCTCCGGCTGAGTCCAACATCATAAACTTAAGGAGATCCAGAAATATTAATTGGATTTCCTTATTTTTGTTTATGTATTAGAATATAAACAGGGGTGGTATGAACGGTAATCATGCCAGAAAATTCAGAAAAATGTATGAATCGATTAATTCAGAACAAATCAAGCCGCATGTTCATCTAGAAAACCCAAATAGTTTTTCAAGGAAACGCAAGATGCGAATGTCAAGAAAATAGTAGGCCAGTCGCTGAAATAATAGTAGGCCACTTGTGCTGAAAAAATAGTAGACCATTATCAAGAAACGCTGATAAAAAGTGATCCACTTGTTTGAATCCTGGTCTGGCTGATTTTGTATACTTTGGCAGCCATTCTCAATATTGGGGTATTATTGATCGGAAAAGGGCAGGTGTGGCGGGACAATGTTAGTTTTCAAGAAGTAGATCTTAATACCCCGACGACGGAATTGCTTCCCGGTGAAGTATTTCCAGATTACCCGAAAAAATTAACTTTTGAAGAGTAATACATAGCACATTTGGGTTGAGTAGACGGAGCCTCGCGGCGCTAATCCCTCACAGAACCGGACTTGCCCTATTAAGGCATCTGGCTCTTCACAATACTATTTACAATAAGTAGTTACTTCCTGCACCTAATTCAAAAACATTAACATAAGTCTTCGCTTTTGGTAGTGGATACTTCTTTAAAAATACTACAAATTTACTCCAATCAAAGCTCCTTTTCTGACTTCTACGATTTAACCATTTGAAAATTAGAGTTCTGCATTCATCTATAAAATTTCCTACAGACCTCCTATTATCAGTTATTCCGTAATAATTACAATGTCCTTGTCTTATAATTGAATTGCATCATGACAATCTCTATTAGGTCGAAATCCAAATGAACATTCAAGGAAATCTTGTTCATATATAGCATTTAGGATTTTGGCTAGATTAGCTTGAACTAATTTGACCTCATATACTGGTATTCCTATTGGTCTTTTATCGTTTGTGCCAGGTTTAGGGATATGTACCCTTCTTCCTGGTTGTGGTTTGTATGCTTGTCTTTTCATTTTGGCAATCAAGTCATCTGTATTTTCTAAAAGTGTAGTGTTACAACTTCATTGTACCGCTACATATATTAATACACAAAATGGTTATAGTAAATGAAATTAACCAAAACGGTTTATAGAAAAAGGGGTAAAATGATAATCAAAGTTAAAAAACTACGTGAGAACGCAAATATGACACAAGAAGAAATGGCTGAACAATTAGGTTTATCATCGGCAAACGCTTATAGTTTAAAAGAAAGAGAAGAACGCCGTTTTTCTCTGGAAAAAGCTAGAGTCATTGCAAAGTTTTTTAGATTACTATATTGAAAAATATTTTTCGAGAATGAATTAACCGAATCGGTTAATTATAATTCGAAAGCCAGTTAGGAGGGGAAAGGCATGAGTAAAACAATAGAAGCAGAGCCAAAGAAAATAGCTGCTCTTGTATTTGAATTGCAAAAGCAGCTTAATACAGAAGAATTAAAAAAAGATTGGAATGCGCTCATGTAAAAATACGTTGAAACGTTTAATCTACGGAATCCTGAGATTCAAGTTCTTTAAGTATCTCATATTCCTGAATAGCCATTAGACTTGCTTGAACTGAAACTAGGTACATTTTTTCAAGTGTATCATCAATTCCGTCAGAATAGGTTGAATGAACCCTTTCCATAATCCTGTGTTGAAGGTCATTAGTCTGATCATCTGTAAGCATTAGGTAATATCCTTTCAATTTATTTCAAAATTGCTGTTCTGATAATTAAATTATATAAGGATGAACAAAAAGAAACAAGAGTAAAAATAATAAGTCAATTAGGCGGTGAGGAGTGTTTGTTGTAAGATGAAAATGTAGAAAGGTCTCAAAAAAGTTGTGCACTTGCCAACACAATTTTGTTCATTAGCGATGGCCGACCAATCTCTTTTTTAACAGAAGGAAATAAAACCTATAAAAAGGGCTCGTTCGCTTCCATCAAACCGCTTCCGCTGATGTATTTTAGTGAGTACAAAGACGCCAATGTCAATAAATATATCTCACTATGGCGTCAATGGTTTGGAAAATACTATGGTGCAAGAATGTCAAAATTAGCCAACCTTAGTATACGTTGTTCCAGAACATTTCGGACATGGTGGCAAAGTATCGGTAGTAGCATCAAGAACAACTTGTTGACCGCAAGTTGTACATTTATATATACCATTGCCAGGTTTTTCACCAGTTTTATATGTTTGCATATTTTTCTCCTTTCACAATTATTTCAGTTATGCAACTGATAATTTGATTATAGGAGTATAAACAAAAAGAAACAAGAGCAAAAATAAATAGTTAGGTGGTGGAAAGGATGTTAAAAACAGCACGTAATATTATGGAATTTCTTGAAGGAAATAAAATGATGCTTTTTCCTGATGAAACAAATCAAATTAATTTATATAACAATCAAAAAAAGTTGTATGTTTAAATGACATGAAATATTTATTTGAAGTTGTGATTTTGAAGATGTAATTCTGAAGATGTTTATCATTTTTGAAATAATGAGTGCAATCTGAATAAATTCCTGCCGAAGAAAATTGTTTTTGTAATAATAAGTCATGGTACCACTCCTTTCAGATTGGTGAATTTGTTTTTTAACAATTCAATGTTTCATAATCTGTTGAGGAGTTATATTTTTTATAAAAAATATTCCGTAATTATACGGGTTATAGTGTTTCATAACCGCCTAAATGGGTAATTATATTATCAGAGGAGCGAAAATGCTTAGAAAAAGATTGTTTAGCATGATCATGATCATGGCGGGATCTATGACAGTAGATTAAGCAACTGGCTGTCGGTTAAATTTAATAGCGTCATCCGGCGAGGCATTAACTGCTGGAACGATTGTCATAAACAATAGGTTAAAATGTTACAAAAATACTTGACCGCAACAAGTCTAATATTTTATAATGTTTTAGGAGTGATAAAAATGTCTACAAGATACAAAAAATTATTTGAGCCACTTACAGTGGGAAAACTGACTATTAAAAACCGTATTGCTATGGCGCCTTTGGGCATGGTAGCAATGGCTGATCCTTGCGGTGGTTTCTCTGAAAATGCGCAGGAATATTATATTGAGCGTGCAAAAGGCGGAACTGGTCTGATTATTACTGGAATAACAAACGTAAATTACAATGAATTGGTACCTCTGGTAATGCCATGTGCTTCGTACCAGCCCTTAATGTTTGCAAAATCTTGTGCACTTATGAATGAAAGAATTCATGCTTATGATTCTAAAATCTTTCTTCAGCACACGGGAGGATTCGGCAGGGTAGCAATTCCACATCTTATGAAAAATGCCATTGCACCATCTGAACAAGAAAATAGATGGGACGCCTCAATTCAGCATAGAGCGATGACTATTGATGAAATAAAGGAATTGATCGCATCTTTTGTGACCTGTGCTGTTATTGCAAAGGAGTCTAAGTTTGATGGCGTTGAAATCCATGCTGTTCATGAAGGGTATCTTTTAGATCAGTTCGCTATAGCACTATATAATAAAAGAACCGACGAATATGGTGGAGATTTATTCGGTCGATTAAAGATTTCTATAGATATTGTGAAAGGTATCAAAGCCGCCTGTGGTAAGGATTTTCCGGTATCTTTACGTTACAGTTTAAAGAGTTTTGTCAAAGCAATTCGTAAGGGTGCTCTGCCTGGTGAGGATTTTGTTGAAAAGGGTAAGGATATTGATGAGGGAATTGAAGCTGCTAAAATTTTAGTGAAGGCCGGCTATGATCTTTTAAACGTAGATGCGGGAACTTACGATTCATGGTATTGGAATCACCCCCCTATGTATTTTGAAAAAGGCATGTACCGTAAATTCGGAAAGATTTTAAAGGAGAATGTAAATGTTCCTATTATTCTCGCCGGTAGGATGGATGATCCTGATATAGCTTGTGAAGCACTTGGTACTAGCTGCGATATCGTTGCTTACGGCAGACCGCTTCTTGCAGATCCGTATCTTCCAGAAAAAATCAGAACCGAAAAGCTTGAGGATATTCGCCCATGCCTGTCTTGCCATCAGGGGTGTCTTGATCGGCTTGCTCATGGTTTGCCACTTTCCTGTGCGGTAAATCCGGCCTGTGGTAGAGAAAAAGCTCTGGCAATCACTCTGGCTACTGAAAAGAAAAAGGTATTGATTATCGGTGGCGGCCTTGCTGGTATGGAAGCAGCACGTGTCTGCGCCATCCGTGGTCATCAGGTAATTCTTATGGAAAAGAACAATAAACTCGGTGGAAACATTATTCCTGGAAGTGTGCCTGATTTTAAGAAAGATGACCGTGCATTACTGAAATGGTATGTGGTACAACTTGAGAAGCTTCCTGTGGAGATTAAGCTGAACTACACAGCGAACCGAGAAATGATAGGAAAATCCAATGTCGATGTTGTTATTTTCGCCACCGGGTCTACACCCGTGAAAATAGACTTTGGCAACAAGAATCGCATTTACACGGCGGATGATATTTTAAAGAATAAAGAAAATGCAAGAGAAGATATCGTTGTTGTTGGAGGTGGTTTGGTAGGTTGTGAAACTGCTTTGTGGCTACGTTATCAAGGAAAAAATGTTACAATTGTGGAAGCGAAGGCACAGATACTCGGTGGTGGAGAAGATATGTGTTTCGCAAATTATGATATGCTCAAAGACCTTTTAATCTTTAACAAAATTGATGTATATAGCAGCTCATCTATAAAGACTATCAACGATGATTCTGTTATGGTGGCAACCCCAAATGGCGAAAAAGAGATAAAGGCAGATACGGTAATAGTTTCTGTGGGTTATCATTCTGAAAAGAGTCTATATGAAACGATGCTAGATTCAAATAAGATTGTTTACAATGTTGGCGATTCCCGTAAGGTTCACAACATTATGTATGCCATCTGGGATGCCTTTGAGGTAGCGTCAAACATTTAACATGAGTAATTATCCAGTCAGATTAGTCATCGTGACAAATTCAAAAACATCGCAACATATTTTTGAATTTGAAACTAATCCAAAATTCGATGATTTTTACAATGAAATAAAAAAGAATAGCGATCATAATGGCTGCTATTCTTTTTAACTTTACTGCGATGGTTGCCAGTTTTGACTATTTGGATAGCGCAACCAGACCGTAATTTTTGGCCTGGCCAAATTTATGGAATCGTTGATTTGAGATTAAACATGACGATAATTAGAAATATCAATTGTCACCTTGAACTGGTACGGTCCGCCTCCACTAAAGATGAAATAAATGCAAATTATTGGTATTAATAGAGCTAAATTGCTTAAATCAATGAGGAGGATTCAGAACGGTTCCGCTGTTTAATTCTCATTTTGAACGAACAAATTCAATCATTTTTGAATTTGAAGTAACTGGTTTATTAATGATTTCTTTTTACAATGTACTTGCTGATGGATTTCTAGTCTAATAAAGTTTTCCTGGCAATTTCAGCTTTTGATATACCATTGAATTAAATGCTGTTGAACCATCTGGTTCTTTAATTCATCAGGATAACTTTCTCTTAGTCTTTTGTCATTTGAGCAAGTCTCCGTCTTTTATTGTAGCTGTTCACAAATTTATTGTCCAGTTTATTATAACCTATCCAGAAATTCAGATCAGAACCATTAAAGCCAGATGGGGATCATACATTAAAGATAAAAACAGTATTATGCTAATCAAGAGTTAATAAAGAGCATCGGCAAATCAACTTTTGTGAAATATTACAACAATTTTAGGAATGAGAGCCGAGATTCTTGTATTATTGCATTCACTGAGAATTATTCAGATAATTACAAAGCTACACACACTTCAATTTTGCAAAGTATTTTTGGGAAGGTATCTAGAAAGATATCCAGAAAGATGCTTTAAGATTGATTATCAATTCACAACGAGTAGATTCAGAAACAATGCAGATAGCAGTTAATAATTTATTAGGTTGCCTTACTGAAAAAGACAGTTTTGAACTGCGAATCTTCCATGCAAAGGTGCATCTATGCTTAAGAATTTCGTTAGATTTTTGTGCTATTATAACTCGAATCAGCAATTGGAATTTTTTTAATACCGCTAATGAGTGTGAGCTTATTACAGAATTAAAAAATGATTCGATTGATGGATTTGTTATAGACATATATATGACATGTCATAGGAAAAGATGGATTTTTGGATTTACTTAATGAACGTTTTCAAAAGAGCGTAAATCCAAATACATTTGAAATGTATTATGAAACTAAAACGAAAAATGAAATAAAGGAACTTTATGGGGGAGAGAAAAATTTCAGACGAACAAAAACTAAGCGTTTGAAACAATTTTTTATCAATACTTCAAAATAATGTGGATATTTAAAGGATTACTTTGTATAGTGATGATCTATGGCTCGTTAAGGAATAAAGTGAATGTAGAAATAATTGATTGTGTGAGGTACCTTTTGGGTTTAAGAAACAGTTAAACGTCTGTATGCTTTTTGACATCATCAGAAACATGAGACATAACTAACATTGCAATCAAATATGGAGGTAATTGCTGCGAAAGCATCTAATGAAAAACAAGGATACAAAATTAAAATAACAGAAAATGGCCCGTATATTGTATCGGGAAATGTCCCCTTATCAGAGAAAATAATTGTTCCTAAGGGAAAATCCTATGAATTTAAAGAAGGTCGTGAATTGCCTCAATCTGAGGAATATGTTCTTTGCCGATGTGGAAAATCACAAAATGCACCATTCTGTGACGGTACCCATTCAAAGATAGGTTTTGTGGGCACAGAGACTGCATCAAAAAAGAAATATGAGGATAGGGCTGAATTGCGAGGAGGTCCTGCGGTGGATTTATTGGATGATCACCGATGTGCTTCGGCACGCTTCTGTCATCGGGAAACTGGTGATGCATGGGAGTTGACAAGAGCGTCGGATAACGAAGCAAACAGAAAAGAAGCGATGCAGGCAGCAAAGGAGTGCCCTTCAGGTAGAATAACCGCAATTATCAAAACAGGAGAAATCATTGAGCCTGAACTTGAACCTTCCATCGAGATCGTTCAGGATCCGGAAAAAGGAGTAAGTGCTGGAATTTTTGTTAAAGGAAATATCCCGATAGAATCAGCAGATGCCCAGATCTATCAGATTAGAAACAGAGTTGCGCTGAGTCGATGTGGTCAATCAGAGAACAAACCATTTTGTGATGCAAGACATACTTCAATAGAATATTTCGATAGAAAAGGTAACATAAAATAGCGCATTTAAAACTTCATGGTTGATGTGTTGATGCGACATCAACTACGAAATTCAAACAACTTTTGAATTAGTCTTTCTAGAGATGATTACGCGATCCATCATAGTAGGAATAAATAAAATGAAAATTTTGTAAAGTGATGATCGTTGGTTCGTTAAAGTAGGATTCTTTAAATCTTCAGCTTGTACAAAATACAGAAACATATTTAAAAGACAAAATGAGTGTAAAAATAATCGATTATAGCGAGCTACCTCTTTTATTTCAGAATATTGAATATTCAATACCGGAAAATGTTAAAAAAATAAGAGAAAAAATTAGAAAAGCGGATGGTTTTTGGCTTTTCACACCTGAGAACAATCATTTTTCCCCGGGGGTACTGAAAAATTTGATTGATTGGTTGTCAAGACCGGTTAGTAAAATTGAAGGACAGGTTCTAAATGTGAAATAAGCTGCAATCGGTGGGATTACCCCCGGAATGTCTAGTGCCGGGATTGCCTTGTATGAGTTCGCAACTAGAAAAATAATTCCAACACTAGCCCCAAGGATAATTGCATAGTATGGACCCTTATCGCTAATTGGATACATGGTGAAGTTCAAGTTAGCTTCTGGTGGTCATTCAGCATCTGGAATTGTTGGTGGGAATGTTGTCCATTCCTTGTCGTAGTTGAATTCACCACGGCTAAAGTCTCCATTTTTTTCAGTTTTGGCAAATTCATTTTCTGGAAGTCCATGTCTAAAATCTTCAGGATTATAGAGATGAGGTGAAGAAAATCGAACCATATAATAAAATATTATATCAATGGATATAAGCACAAGAAAGGAAATCTAATGAAAAAAGAAATTAAATTATATACATGGCCACATTGCCCATATTCCAATGGTGCAAAAAGACTTCTAAATGAAAGAGGTTTGAAATATATCGACGTTAATATTTATCAAAATAATGAAATGCGAAATGAATTGGAAGAAAAAACGAACCATTATACTGTTCCTTTTATTTTTATTGGGGATTCGTGTATCGGAGGCTTTGAGGAGCTTCAAGAACTTGATATTCGTGGAGAACTAGAAGAACTGCTGAAATAAGAAAAGCAAGTTTAAATGGTACGAATAAATTACACGACTCAACAAAGGGCTTCTGAGTGACCTGTTCAAAAAAGCTTTGAGCTGTATGCACTTTTTTACCATTGGAAAAAAAGTGCGCTGGTTTCTAAAATATTTTAAATTTTCCGGCAATAAAATACTGCTCCAGTATTAGCCATTTCTACCATTGCACTGTCGATTGTTGTTCTGAAATTGCAAAACGTTCTTTATGCCTCTTTTTATGGTTCTTAATTACTCCGAATATTTAGTAGTACATTTTTTTTAATATGAAAAATTTTTCAGATTATGTTATATTAAGTTGTAATGGTACGATATTGCCAAATATAGGAAATGCAAAAGAAGTAAAGCGTCGCTGTCAGAAAATATACAGGTAAGCAAAAACGCAGAAAAGTATTAATATAGTGTGGATAAAATAATAAAAAGACGCTAAACAACTTCAATTATTTTAAATTTCTGATACAATTGGAACTATGGTGTTTTACCTGCCAATTACTTAGAAAAAACTTTATATTAGTATGAACTTTCTGAAAATAAAAGATAAAAACTATTGACACGTGCATTAGTGCACACGTATAATAAAGGTGGTGATAAAATGGGAAGTGAAAAAAACGCATTAGTATGTGGCAATTTTATTGAAGATAACATTGATTTTGATTTTTATAAGGCTTTATTTGATCCAGTGAGAAGCAAAATACTGGTGTACATTGCTAGTAATGGAAAAAAGAGCGTTAACGAAATTGCTGAAAATTTTACACAAGATAGATCAGTAATTTCAAGGCACCTGGATTTAATGAATCGTTATGGAATTGTCAGTAAAACAAAAATAAACAGGTATGTATTTTATGAAGTAAACAGTAAATTTATCTTTGATAAATTTGAAGAAACAACAACAAATTTAAAAAGACTTATGGAATTTTGAAAACTGATGTAAGTAATAGAGATGGCAGAGATGTCTTTTTTATTACTTACATACGTGCATTAGTGTGCACGATAACATAATAAATATTGAGGAGTTAAACGATGATTAAGAATGCTGTGTTTTATTTTTCAGGTACTGGAAACAGTTTAAACATTGCAAAAGATATTGCTAAAGAAATGGAAAACTGCGAAATTATTTCAATGGGTAGCAGTAAGAATTATGATTTACAAGCAGGATACGAAACGATAGGATTTGTTTACCCAACATATTATAGAGGAGAGCCGCAAAAGGTTCGTGAATTCATATCAAACCTTAATCTGAAAAATAATCAGAATACATATTATTATGCAATAACAACCTGCGGAAAATACGATGGCAACGCACTTGTTCATATTAAGTATTTACTAAAAAGAAAAGACATAGATCTGACCTACGGAAAAAAGATTGTTATGTTTTCAAATTATGTTGTCGCTTATGATATGAGAGAAACAATTGAAGAAGAAACTAAACAGTCACAAAAAGATTTAATACAAATTATTCAATCAATAAAAAACAGAGAAATCAATAAATTATTTATTACAGAACCGTTGCAAGAAATAGCTTATCGGGTTTTAATTAAATTCGCACATAATATGGATAAGCATTATAATGTGTCTGATGACTGCATTGGCTGTGGCATATGTAAAAAAGTATGCCCGGTAGGTAATGTCGATTTAGATGACAATAATATACCATGTTTTAAACATCATTGTGAGCAATGTGTTGCCTGTATTCAATATTGTCCAAAGAAGGCAATAAACTATAAAAACAAGACACAGAGTAGAAGAAGATATACTTATCCAGGTATAAAGTACACGGAATTAGCTGAAATGAACAAGAATGATTAATATATTTGATTAAAAATTGAAAGAAAATTACGGAATATGCGATTATTAATTTATAATTAAAAATGTCCGCCCCCCTGAGGTCAATTTTAATTGACAATCAATACGCATTTTGCTGGCAAGAGCAAGTTATATATGTGCTATGTTTACAGCTTTTTCAGAAATTATTGGCCAGACGATCTCGTCCAATTGGGCATTTGATCAATATACAGAAATAATGGTTTGACGGGGATGGCTTGCCACGGACGTCAATAAAGTGATTGTCTTGGAAAGTATACGCTTTTTTTCTTCAAAAACCATTTTAAAGGTAATGTTTTTTTATTTGCGAATTAAAAGATCGTTTTTGACACTCTAACCATTAATTGGAACAATAAAATAATTAATAAATTAGCTTGATAAATATGCACACATGTGATAGGTTGATATTAATAAAGGGCAAACTTACCGGGAGGTAAGGACGCAAAGCTATAGGGTCTGAGTAATCTTTTTGCAGACAGCCAGTTGCAGATTATTATTTCTTTAATTTATTTATGCATTATGCAACGTTAAATAACGTTGCTTTTTTATATAGACTTTAGTCTGTTGAGCGCGCAAAGCGAGCGAAACAATAAAGCACCTGCTATGCGGGTGGTGGACAAAAGGGTTATACCCAAAAATCACCTTTCCGAGTAAAATAGAGATGTTCAGGCTCTATCAAAAGTAAGGAAAGGTGATTTAGACAAATAGTTTAGCTCATACAAAATGGATGTGCAAATATCATATTGTATTTACATCTAAAGTATAGACGAAAAATAATTTATAATCAATACCGGGAAAGTATTGGAGAAATATTAAGACAATTGTGTAGATACAAGTGAGTTGAGATTATTGAAGGGCATCTGATGCCAGACCATGTGCATATGTTGGTGAGTGTTCCACCCAAAATAAGTATAGCTCAATTTATGGGATATCTCAAAGGAAAAAGTGCATTGATGATATTTGACAAACATGCAAATTTAAAATATAAGTTTGAAAATAGACATTTCTGGGTAGAAGGATATTATGTTAGCACAGTTGGGTTAAATGAAGCAACCATACGGAAATACATTGAAGAACAAGAAAAATATGATATAGCATTGGATAAATTGAGTGTGAAAGAATATGAAGACCCCTTTAGGGGATAGCTAGTAATACGAATGCTCCTTTAGGAGCAAGCAAAAGTAACAAAGGCGTTTGGAAAACACTTCAGAATAGATTTATAACGTAAAATTAAATATTGGGCAAACTTATCCAAAGATGAGGACGCAAAGCTATAGGGTCTAAGTAGTTTTTATATGACAGCCAGTTGCAGATTATTTAAAAAAATGACGCAAAGTAACTATAGTGATTCTATCTACAGCAAAACATATCACTATCTTACTCTAAACTTCTGATGTTACATGAAAAGTTAAGATGATATAGAAATGAGTGATTAATATGCTGAAATCATCTTTTGGGTTGCAAACGTTTACGTTCACTCTTGTGTTATTCCTGTCACCGATGTTAACAGCATTTGCCAGCGCGGCAGAACCAGAAACGATAGTGGATCTGGGTGCGGGCATCAATTATGCTGTTTTTGCTGGTACGGAAATTATCAATACTGGAACAGCCACAAAAATTACTGGTGATATTGGGACATCACCAGTAACGCTCATCACCGGGTTAACGACCGATCAATTGACCTCAGAAACGACACCTGCAAATGACGATAACACCAATCTCGTCCAAAATGATTTAATCACGGCTTATAATAATATAAAGGATCGAGATAATGCTAAAGCGATTACCACTAATCTGGGCGGACAAACACTCTCCCCAGGAGTTTACTCATTAAACTTACCGGCAACTGTAACAGGAACGCTTAAGCTTGATGCTCAGGGTGATATCAACGCGGTATTTATTTTTCAGGTAAATTCAACTCTGATCACCGAAAAAAACAGCAGGATCGAACTTATTAACGGAGCACAATTCAGTCGCGTTTTTTGGCAGGTTGCAAACAATGTAACGTTGGGAGAAAAGACTAACTTCAAAGGGAATATTCTTGCAAATACTTCCATTTTTTCGGAAACTGATGTTACCGTGCAAGGGCGCTTGTTGGCGATCACAGGTGGAGTTACCTTAACTAATACGCAAGTAGATATGACTGAAATAGTACCGTTAACGGATAGCGATAATACAGAGCTTCCAAAGCCCGGCGATATCCCCAAAATTGTAGAAGAAACACCGAAGATAGTTGAACCGGTTATCAATATTCCTCAAGCTGACAATTCGCCTGATAGTGCCAGTGCTGTGCCGGCAATCGATGTGCCAAATAGGGTACCAGCAAATACAAGCCCAGTTCCGGCAGCAACCACAGCAGGTGATTCAATAACTCTTGACGGAGCAGGTGACACATATAAAGTGACCATCGACTGGGGATCAATGATATTTAACTATGATTTGGGAACTTGGAATCCGAGTGCTCACTCTTGGGTTGGCGGAGGATGGGATGCAGCTGGCTTTAATGGAAGCAATAATCAAATAAACATAATGAACGAATCGACCCAGCCAGTGACTGCTGCGTTTACTTACACTCGTGATGAAACTTATGGTGGTTCAACAACGGGTACGTTTGAAGATAATAATGGGAATCAAACGGGTATTATGGAATTACCGCTATGCCCAGCCGGTGGGCCTGCACCAACAGCCAGTACCTATCTTAAACTTCAGGGGCAACCCGCTCAAATTGGTTCTACCCCAACGAAAATCGGATTGATCAGTATTCTGTTAAACTCAGTATTACCCTAGATTCTAACCGGAAACAAATGTTTAGAAAGAAGGCATAATGATGGCTAATAAAAATGCAGTTTGTGGCGGATTTGTCGCGTTGAACAGTGGCATGATCGTCGACTGTTATTCGAATATGACGGTTTTGGGAAAAGGAACGGCAGCAGGCTTTTGCGGCAATAACAAAGGTGAAATAAAAAATTCTTATAGTACCGGGCGTGTCAAAAAGGCAAAAGTCACGGGTGGGTTTAGAGCTAAAAATTCAGGATCTGTCGTTAATTGCTTTTTTAATAAAGGCAAAGCTAATTCGAAAAAGCTGGTGGACATCGGTTTGGGTAAGCTGGAAAAAGACCTGACTTTTGAAAATTTCTATAATCAGTTGGATTGGGATTTTGAAAATATATGGGAAACGGCAGATAGTGTGATGGAAAATCAGCATGAACCTTTTCTGCCCACATTTATAAGCAAGAAATTTTACTATGAACTACCGTCTGAAAAAGAAGTTATCGAACTGTCAACAGCACAACAGCTCTTTAAAATTGCTGTAAAAATTAATGAAGGCGACAAAATTTTCGCCAAGGTGCGGTATCTGCTCGTTAATGACATTGACCTTAAAAACAAGAAATGGACACCGATCGGCGTCGATGAAAACAATCCGTTTAGTGGTACCTTTGATGGCGGCGGTTACTGCATAAAGAATCTTTTGGTCAATGACAAAGATTTGGAATATGCGGGATTCTTTGGAGTAATCAGAGATGCGGTCATTGTTAACTTAGGTATTGAAGGGGTTGTAAAAAAAGGTAAATATTCAGGTGGTTTAGTCGGTGTTAATGACGGCAGCTCCATTAACTGCTGTTTTGCTAACTGTGAAATAACCAGCAGCCAATTTCCGGGTGGTCTGGTAGGGAAAAACAATGGTGAAATTCGGCATTGCGTTGTTTTTGGAAAAATAAAAAATGGTGGCAAAGCATTGCTGCCATGGCTTTTAGGGGCAGGGGCATTCGCCGCATCGATGTTAGGTGTTTTAGCCTGGTTTTACATGGGCAAGACGCCTACCTATCCGGCAATTCCCATTGACGATAGTGTGTCTGTTATTCCAGATGAAAAAATACAACCCAGTGAGGGAAACTCGGTCTCTTTTGAATTTGCAAAAGAGATTATATTTCAAAATGCACAATCCGGAGGTGTTTTTGCATTTAAGAATCCTGGGGATTCAACCAATAATATTGTCGTTGAACTCCAGCTGACCGATACTGAAATGATAAACACATTAGGTTCGACTGGCCGAACCCCATTGGAACAGGCCAGAATTGAAGCGCAACCTGGATACTCGCCAGATACAACCCGGCAGGTGATTGGGCGATCTGGAGCAATCCCACCGGGATATGCATTGGATGAAATTAAATTGCAATTATTACAGGATGGAACGGCACTTAAAAGAGGTGAATATAATGCTATTATCTATCTTGTGTTTTATGATATAACGACCAATGAACAGGCCATGCTGAATACTCAGATGCCGGTAAAGTTAATTATATCAGAGTAGATGACAGAAACATATCTATGAAAGGAGAAAACAAAATGAAAAAACTTAGTGCAGTGATTGGAACCATAACAATAATGGCCATGATGGTAACGCCCGCTTTTGCGGCACCCTTAGATCCTGGCGACATTACAGGTGGAACGGGTCATGATGTAAACGGAACAACCACACAAACGGATGCTTACAAGGCAACTGTAGCATGGGGTTCCATGGCTTTCGATTATGACTTTGGGACATGGAGTACATCTGCTCACACATGGAGCGGAGCTGGATGGAGTGCAACAGATTTCGATGGCACAAAAGATCAGGTAAAAATCACCAATGACTCAAGCCAACCAATCAACGCTGCTTTTGCTTATACCAAAGATTCAGCTAAAGGTGGAGCAACGACAGGGACATTTACAAAAGTAACAGGTAATTTGGATGGTGATAAAACAGGTACTATGGCGTTGGATCTTTGCGCAACAAGTGGGACTGCTCCGGTAGAGGAAACTTACCTGAATCTACAAGGTGCACCGGCAGCAAATACTACTGCAGGAAAAGTGGGCGCAGTTACAGTGACACTTGCAACTTCACCATACAGTTCAACAACTGAACTTGCCAAGATTTTAGATACAACAGTAGCATCGGTAACGGCAGCAGCAAATACAGAAGTGCCGGTAGAAACAGCTATGACTGAACTAGCGCAGGCTGCTGTTACGTCAGGTTATACAGTTACCATGGCAAGTGGTATTTACACACCGATTGATACGACAACTGGTACGTGGGTTGGAAAATTTATAGTCACCAACGATAACACCCCATCCAACACAAAGACTGATGCAGCTGACAGAACCATCGCAGTTGTTGTTACTATAGTATAAAAAAGTAAGATAGTTTCAGAAAAGGGCAGGCAATCTGCCCTTTTTATATAAAATATAAATGCTGAAAGGAATAACTGATGAATACCAACAGAGAGATCCCTCAACATTCAAAAGCGTCCAGAAAAACCGTGGTTTTGTACCTGGCACTTATTGGCGTCATCCTCATAGCCTTGATACTGACTGGGATTATACTCTTTCAGCGATTGAACACGCCCCTCCAATTTGTTCCTCCCGGGTTTGATCCATCAGCACAAGTCGGAGAGCCTACACCGGATATCGATTTAGGTTACACCACCGTGAATGTGGAACAAGGGTTTGAGATTAAGCTTTGCGGCAGGCTATTCGTCAAAAATAACAGCGTCGATATCAATCTAACCAATCCTGCATCAAATGATGTATGGATGAAGACCGAATTGCAGGATAAAAATGGCAAGGTACTTGCCAAAAGCGGTATTATTAAACCAGGAGAATATGTTCAATCAATTGCTCTGCTTAAGAATGTGACGGCAGAAGAAACAAATGTAAAAATAGTTGTAATTGGCTATGCTCCAGATACATATGCCAGCAGAGGAACTGTTGACATGAATACAGTGTTGCTTAAACAAAAAGAATTTTCTATTGATCCATGAACGAGTACAATACAAATGTTCAATAGAAACTCCACTAATCTGAATCATTGAATTTTTAATCTTATATTCCAAATTTGCGTTTTTGTTACACATTACAAAATGGCGCAATTTTTAAATTAATTCTCCGTTTTATGTCTCTTCACCTTCTTGCTTAAACTCTTTTTCATCACGTTTCATCGCATTGCCTTCTTAATCTCATTAACTGGGGCGGGACAACTTAGTTGCAAAAATAAATCAATATATAAATCGTTATTTTATAATAAAACTCTTGATGTATAAAAAGGTTAAATTTACCATATCAATTAAAAAAATAATGATAAGGAGGTCAAGTATGGCTTTATTTGAAGAGAACCAGTTAAATAGAAAATATTAATCCCCCCCAGCTGTGCTGGAGAGATTAGGGTAAATGGAACAGTTCAAGTCTATCGCACACAAAATGGAATCGATCGTTTCGGGCAAGAGGGTACTATGTATCGACCAGCGGAAACATTACTGAAGAAGCTATAAAAAGATACATACATGAACAGCAGGAAGAAGCAAAAAAAGAAAAAACTAGATAAGAGCCTCTTTTAGAGGCAGATGGTAACAATGCTTACTAATGATTCACCAATAATCTATTTTAATTCACTGTTATCAAATTATAATGTCACACTGATCTCGACTGATTTGAAGTGGTAATCCAGGTTGATGACTTTAAAAGATTGGTTTTGACAGAAAAATATGGGTATTAATAATACTATTCAAAGCGACTTCAACCGACAAAGAATTCTGCTTTTTATTAATTATTTTAGAAGGAAGATGGTTTGGAATGACAGCAAAAATGATGGAACCTCTGGTAGAAGCGATTGTTATTGGGGACTGCACCCAGTCCCTCGATCTGGCTAGGAATTTATGTGACACTGGGATTAGTGCCAAGGAAATAGTTGTTAACGGGATTGAGGTAGCAATGGCGCAGCTGGATGAAAAATGTACGATGGAGCAGTTCAACCTTTTGGAAATCATGCTGACCGGGCGAGCCGCAATGGAAGTGATGAAATATCTGTTCCCTTCCGGTGAAATGGTGACAGCAAGAAAAGGAACGATTGTCTTAGCAGTTCTGGAGGGTGATGTACACGATATTGGAAAGAACATTCTCAAGATGATTTTAATCGCAAACGGATACCAGGTGGTTGATTGTGGGAAAAACTGCCCGATTGAAAGGCTTTTAGACGTCATAGAAAAGGAAAAACCACTCGCAATAGGGTTAAGCGGATTAATTTTTCCAGTAATCCCAATGGTAAAACAAGTAAAGGAACAGATGCAGGCACGAGGAATTTATGTGCCAAAAATTATGGTCGGAGGCGCTGCGCTTAAGCAATCATCAATGGAAAATCTTAATGTGGATTTTCTCGCAGAAACGGCATTTGACAGCGTTAACTATTTGGAACAACTATCTGGGGGTGAATCAAATGAATAGTTTAGAGCGAATCAGTGCAGTCTTAAAATTTGAAACACCAGACCGAGTTCCGGTGATTCCTCAAATATTTGGTCTTGCTGGTGTTATGGCCAGAATTCCTGTTGATGAATATGTCAGAGATGGTTTTATTCTCGCTGAGTGTCAGATCAAAGCGGTTAAAAAATATGGCTATGATGCCGTGTTTTCAGTGATGGACACCAGTTTGGAAGCAGAGGCGGTGGGAGCAATTCTGGAATATAAAAAAGATATGTATCCCACAATGAAGACGTATGCAATACCGGATACGGGCATGATTGATCATCTTGTTTTGCCTGACCCAAATGAGGCCGGACGTATGCCTGAAATGCTGAAAGCTCTAAAAATCCTTCGTAGTGAGTTTGGAGATGAGCATCTGGTGGTAGGGTGTGTGATGGGTCCTCTGACCATCGCCACCCAATTGCTGGGAATGGAAAAGGCTTTATATTTAGCCATTGACGAACCAGGCGTGTTTATTAAGTTACTGGATTTTTGCACCGAAATAGCCATTGAATTTGGTCTCGCCCAAATCCATGCGGGCGCTCATTTACCACTGGTATTTGATCCCTCTGCATCTCCTGCTGTAGTCCCTCCCCAATTTTTTAGAGAAATTGAGTTGCCACAGCTTCAAAAGCTATGCAAGACTTTTGCCGAAGCAGGTTCCATTGCCAACTGGCTTCATATTGCCGGTCCATCAGCTTCTATTTTACCCTTTTATCCGAGTATTGGGGTTGATATTGTAAATATCGATTATTATGTTACCCCTCAACAAGCGGCAGAGATGCTCCCTGATATGTGCCTGGATGGAAACATTAAATCACTATCGTTTATTGAAGATAGGCCAGAAGAAATTGCTGCCAAATCCTCTGAGCTTTTAGATTCCTTTGAATCCCGGGGTGGGTTTATCCTCTCTTCCGGCTGTGAAATTCCACCTCAGTCACGTCCGGAAAATATTGCCGCTATGGTAAATGCGACAAAGGAAAGAGGGTGACCTTATGCCAATATTATCTTTTGTTCAAGAGGAAAAACAACATCAAATCCCCTTTGAAATAGGTGTGACAATACGTGAAATACTGGATACAACACAGTTAATGGCAACCATTGTCGGATGCCGGGGCAATGGGGCATGTGGTTTGTGTATGGTTCATATCAAGGCCGGGGAAGTAAATGAACCCCACCCAAATGAAAGGGTTCATCTTTCCCAGAACCAGATAAACCAGGGGATTCGTCTTGCCTGTCAGACCAAACCTTTTCAAAATGTTCGAATTGAATTGCTCTATTCTGTTTTTGAATCGAACTGGAGAAGTATTCCAGATAATGAATATTTTTTTGACACATCGAATAAAGACCAACCTTTTAAGAATAATAAAACTGAAAACCAACGAAAGTCTTATGGTGTCTCTGTCGATTTGGGGACAACGAATATCAGCCTTACCGTTTGGGATATGGAAAAAAAGATACGAGTGGCAGACCGCCAGGGTTTAAATGGACAATATTGTTTCGGCTCTGATGTTATGACAAGATTGACTGCCGCATGCAAATCAGTTGAGAATGCACAAAAGCTAGGCATGGCAGCACGAAATTCAATCGGCGAGGCCATTTGGGATATTGCCTCAAGAGAATTTATCGATCTTGAACAAATTGAACAGGTGATAATTGTGGGAAATACATCTATGCTTACCCTTTTGTCCGAAAAAAACTATGAATTAATGCTAAATCCTGAATTTTGGGAAAAAGAGATTGACTGCCAGCCTGAAGACAGCAAAAGCTGGGGTGAGCTTTGGAAAATTTCACCAAAAGCAACGATTGAAGTTGTTCAGCCTCTTGCCGGATTTGTCGGCTCAGACCTGATTGCCGGTGTTCTCGCCACACAAATCATGGATCAGTTAGACGTAACTTTACTCATTGATTTTGGAACGAATACTGAAATTGCCTTGTGGGATTCTAATAAATTATGGGTAACTTCTGCCGCGGGGGGCCCAGCTTTTGAAGGGTGTGGTATTTCATGTGGAATGCATGCAAAACCCGGGGCTATCTTTAAGATTGCTTGGACAGATGCCCAAGCTGACTATCATTTCGAGGTAATTGGCGCAGCGGAACCAAGGGGTATTTGCGGCTCAGGCATGGTTGATGCAATCGCAGCTCTTGTAAATCAGGGCAAACTTAACGCTAATGGAAAGTTTCTATCACATGACATAACTGAAGGGTCTTTCGTTTTGGATGAAAAGCATAAAATCAGCATTAATAATCATGACATTGATGTTTTTCAACGTGCCAAGGCTGCTGTGGGAACAGGAATTGACTGTTTATTGGATAATGCCGGAATGAACCTGGCAAATATTAAAAAAATAGTTGTCTGTGGAGCGTTTGGCGTTTTTTTAAATGTGGAAAATGCGCAAAAAATCGGTCTTCTACCAGAAATTGCGCCTCAAAATGTTATACTAGCGGGAGATACTGCTTTAGCCGGGTGTGAAATGCTATTATTAAATGGGAATGACATAGATTTGGTAAAAAATATAAAAAGCAAGGCTGAGCTCATTAATTTAGCAAATTATCCGGAATTCTACAACGTGTTTTTAGAAAATCTTTTTTTAAAACCAATGGGAGAGCAAATATAATGGTGAAAGCACAAGCAGGAAACATATTCCAAATTGAAAGTTTTATAAAAGCGACCCAATATATTCTGCGGCTGACACCAATGCAGGATATTTGGGAGCATACGGGCAGTTTGATCGTAGAGTATTTTAATGCAGAATGGGTGGTCTTTGTTCAAAGTGACAAAAACAATAAAATCAGAGTTCATTCTAGCACTTCTTCCGAGTTTGAACTTCTCTTAAGTTCGAGTGATGGTACAATTGAAAAGATTATTCTAGATACCATCGAGAGTGGATTTATCGCTCTGGAAGAAATAAAGTCACCAGAACCTTTAAGGTCAGTTTTTGTACCCATTATGAATTGCGATCAAGTGGATAAAATTATGATCATTGCCCACAAATCAACCGAACCCATTCCAAGGGAGTTGATCAACATCTATCTGGGATTCGCAGGCTTGGTGGGTACCGTCAATGAGCTTAGAAATTATCCGATTCACCTGGAGAAATTAGTCGGAGAACGGACCACCGAAATGGAAAAAGCATTAAAGCAGAATGAGCTGATCCTTCATGCTGTTGGTGATGGAATCTATGGTGTTGATGCAGAGGGCCGGCTTACTTTTATTAATTCGGCTGCCGCACAAATGGTAGGCTGGGAATCGGATGAACTACTTGGTAAGAAAAGCCATCATATATGGCATCACACAAAAAGTGACAATTCTTCTTATCCTGAAGCGGATTGTCCTCTTTTTGGAGCTGAAAAGGATGGAACGGTTTATCGTAGTGATGACGATATCTTCTGGCGAAAAGATGGGACATGCTTTCCTGTGGAATACATTATTACACCCATTGTGGAAGGAGACCCGAGTGCAGGGGCTGTGGTTGTTTTCAGGGATATTACTCAAAAAAAATTAGCAAAAGAGGAACTCGAATATTTTGCATATACAGACCCAATGACAGGGGTTTCTAACCGCAGAACTGGATTTATGATATTGGAGAAAGAATTAGATCTGGCGTCAAAAAAAGGCATGCATTTATCAGTATGTTTTCTTGATGTGGATGGACTCAAAAATGCTAATGATACGTATGGACATGAAGAGGGAGACAGTTTAATTAATTTAATTACCACCAGTATTAAATCATCTATCCGTGAGATTGATGCGGTGAGCCGAATGGGAGGAGATGAGTTTCTCATTATTTTTCCGGGGTGTCATGAATCCGATGTTGAAAAAGTAATCAATCGAATAAATGAAAAATTAGAAGCATATGATAAGAAAGGGTTAAAGCCGTATAAACATTCGTTTAGTTATGGTATATTAGAACTTATAGCAGACAGCAAATTAACTGCGAATGAAGTCATAAAAGTGGCAGATGAGAAAATGTATCAAAATAAGATATTAAAAAAGACAGTATAATAAATGGAGAAAACTGGAATGTTCTCAAGCTAAGTTAAGAGTATCTTGATTACTTCATCACCCTTTATTGATTTATAATTAAAATTGACCGCTGAAAGAAAGGAGCAACGAAAAAATGAGCAATCAGAATGAAGGATTGATTACCTTTGATCTAACAAATTTCACCATCCATGAAGTAACGGAATGTGGCAGGGCGGTACGGACCATGGGTGTGGGGGCTTCAAGTATGGAGGCGGTGGCGGGCAGGATCGTGAACTATCTGTACGACACCCTGATTGACGGACAAACCGGTGAACGTGCCTGTACGCTGATCCGCTTTTTCAAGACTCAGACCTATGCAGATCTTGATGATGAGCTTAAATCCTTTGCTATAAACCTGCTCGGTGGGAGCACTCCCCTGCCGAAGATGAAGTGTTTTACCCTTTTAGGGACCGTTGGGGAAAACGAGGAATGGAAACAGAGAGGATCATCAAATGGGCATAGGGCGATTCCGCTACCATGCGAGGAGGTCATCCATCAGATTCCGACTGATGCGAAATCTGATCAAGCAGTTGGGACTGGATGTGCGTTCAGTTGTGAAACCGGATCCAGCATTCCTGCTGGATATTGAGCAGAAGAGCTATGGCGTGTTTCTTGTTCCACAAGCACTCGGTAGTCCTTATATCCCCGCCCAAAAAGAATTTGTCGTTCCCTATCAGATAAAGTCAGTTATGGGATTTGGCGGAATGCTCCCCATGCTGGATATCTTTGTGATTATTATATTTCTTTGAGTCCCTATTTCAAGGAAAACGGCGGATCTTTTTAAGAACCTGTCATTGAACATAAAACTGGCGGTATTACCCTTTGAAAAAACGGTGTTCGCTCGCCCGGGTGAAGATCACTTGCCAAACGTAATGGAAGGAGACTAGCAAAAATGGATGATGATGGCATTATGGTTGTTGAAAATCAGCTTTTCAAGTCTCAAATAGCAGCTCTGGAACAATTGCTTGATGTATATGAAAAGAGCGTACTGGAAAAGACGGATGAGCTTTACGCGGAGATTATCAAACGCAAGCAAATTGAAGAAGATCTCAGGCAGTCCGAAGAGAGATATCGAACCATCATGGAAGAGATGGAGGAATGGTATTTTGAAACAGACCTAGCTTACGACATCACTTTTTTTAACGATATTTTTGCTAAAGGTTTAGGCTATTCTCAAAATGAACTCATCGGCATGAATTTTCAAAGCTTCGTAAAAAAGGAAGATTTAAATTCGGTCTCCAGATTATTCCATCATGTCCTTAAAAAAAATGACTCAACTAAAAATTTTCTCTGTGAATATATCCAAATAGGCGGGACCATAGCCTCAGTTGAGTTCTCTATTTTCCCCAAATGGGACAAGGAGAACAGGATAACCGGTTTTCGCGGAGTTGGGCATGACATCACTGAACGTAAACGCGCCGAAGAACAGATTCAGTACCTCGCCACCCACGATAGCCTGACAGGACTGCCCAACCGTTTGATGTTCAGTCAACTACTGAATCACTCAATCCAGTCTGCACGACATCATAAACAACAGTTAGCCGTTTTCTTCATCGATCTTGATCATTTCAAGATTATCAACGATACCAAAGGTCATGATGCAGGCGATCAACTATTGCAGGATATTGCCCAACGATTTCAGCAAACGCTACGTGCGGCCGATATCGTTGCCCGTCAGGGAGGCGATGAATTCATCATATTAATCGAGGACGTAACTACGTTGAGACAAGTCGGAATTGTCGTCCGCAAGATACTTATCAATACGATCAAACCGGTGGTTCTTCTGGGTGAAGAATGCCATATAACGGCGAGTATCGGCATCAGTATTTATCCAACAGATGGAGAGGATGCACAATCACTGATGAAAAATGCGGATATAGCCCTTTATTTTGCCAAAGAAGAAGGCCGAAATGACTACCAGTTCTACTCCAAAAGTATTCAATTACAATCAACTGAACGATTGTCTATTGAGGCAAACCTGCGGCATGCGTTGGAGCGCAATGAGTTCTCTTTGCACTATCAGGCAAAAGTTGATTTCAAAACAAATATGATTACTGGAGTAGAGGAATTGTTGCGCTGGCAGAATCTATCGCTTGGTTCGGTAACCCCGACACAATTCATTCCCGTGGCAGAAGAAACAGGATTGATTCTATCCATCGGTAAGTGGGTAATGAGGATGGCGTGCGCTCAAAACGTTGCATGGCAAAAGCAAGGGCTTCCAAACGTCTGCATGTCGATCAATTTGTCGTTACAGCAACTCAAGGATGACAATCTGATAGAAGATGTCAGGATCGTTCTGAAAGAAACGGGTATGGCACCAAATCTTCTGGAACTTGAAATTAAAGAAAATATGGTATTATATGATATTACACATATGATTTCTGTATTGAATGAAATTAAAAGCTTGGGAGTGCGGTTGGCCATGGACAATTTCGGTGCCAATTACTCGTCTTTTTCCCAAATTAAGGTTTTCCCCATTGATACGCTCAAGATTGACCGTTCCTTCATTCGTAATGTCCCGAAGGAAGTTGAAGACAATAATATCACCCAGGCTATTATTAATATTGGCAACACTTTAAGTTTAAATGTAGTCGCCGAAGGGGTGGAAACGCTAGAACAAATGAATTTTTTAAAGGACCACTTCTGTAATGAGATGCAAGGTTACTATTTCAGTAAACCCATTGTGCCAAAACAGTTTGCCGACCTGCTTCGGGAACATGTTCCTACTCCACTAAAGTGACCTTACTCAAAATAATCGAAATACTTATTGTCAATTATTGGATATTATCATAAAAGCATCTATATATTTATGCACCGATCCTCAATGCGATTAATACTGTAGCTCGAATTATTCATGAACTCTGATAATTTATGAAACTGCATCACCCAAAGACTATTTTCAGGATAATACCCTCGAAAATAGTGAAACGTCGTAACGATATCAGAAATTTGAGTGGCATACTTGCCAATTAAACAAATAATCGGTTCAAAAGGATAGACGAATCCCCGGGACCTTATTTTTAAATTTAAAATACTAAGTTTATAATGCCGTTATTATTCCAGTTTGACAAGCAGGTCATGAAACAACTCCAGATAGGGAAAACTTGAACTGAGTTTCAGCCAGGTGGATCGTCCGAAACGGAGGAGGCGACCTGCCACTTTAATCAGAAGCAAACGCAGTGTCAGTAAACGGCTCTTCTGATAGATTTTTGGCAGAACCAGTCGCCGCATGAAGTTGATGTGATTATAGGCCAGTGCCCGAATCTAAAATTATTGAACAAGTTCAAGCAGAAATAAAACGCAGGAGCAATATTGGAATTATCAATGGTAAGGCAACGTGAAAAGGAACACACTATAGCACAAAAGCACAAAAAGAACTGTGCATGATTGAATATATCTGTTATATTTGATTTTGTGTGAGCGATAAAATGAGTTGGACATTCTGATTATCATTTGATAACTGATGTTCAAACACTTTGGAAAGGAAAGTGCATCTGTGAAAAAATTGAACAGATTCAGAAAATACTATGAAAAAATTAAATGATTACTTGTATTCAGGGGATACCGTTCTTAAGATTTTACAGAGATATTTTGAGGATTTAAAACAGTCGACGAAAGAAACTAATAATCAGATTCGCACAAAAGAAATGGACGATTTTGCTGAGATTGGTCCAGCTAATCATTTTGGTTACGAAAAACGACAGGAAAGTGAAAGAGCCAGACGAGATGCAATACCAAAAGGAGAAAATATTTATTTTGATGATGCATATGAAAGAGGGATCATATTGCAGCAGCTTAAATTATCAAAATTGGATGTAAATATGTTTTCAGCAGTAAATTAAAGTTTGAATAATTTTACATTGCCCAGATATAAGGATGGTTATTTATGATAGAATTAGATAGGATTTTATTGGTTGAAGATAATACCAATGATGTGGAATTAATATTAATGGCATTAGGAGAAAACAATCTCGTTAATAAGATGGATATGATTGAAGTGATGATGAGCCACAGGCCCTCCCGTCCGGCTAAAACGTTTGATGAGGCTACTTGCCGAGAAAGAACATGGGGTAGGAACTTTATACGATCGGGATTGCATTCAGGTTTGTATTAATCTTTTTCGGGACAAAGGTTATCAGTTCTGATATTTGGTCATAATGAAAAACTGGAAAAGGAGGCTGAGTATGGCAATTTTTGGAGAAAACCTGTTTACTAAGAAAGAAGAAACTGAAGACATGAAAGATGAATTTGAAAAGTATGCTCAATTATGGAGAGAAAATCAAAACTATGCCCAACATCTTGCTCATATGGGGAGTTGGACTAAAGATCTGATTGAGGAAAAAAATTATTTTTCTGATGAAGTCTATAGTATATTAGGGGTGACTGCTCAGGACTTCGATGGCAGCGAGGAAAGTTATTATCACTTTGTCCACCCGGATGATTTAGAAATGGTAAAGACCGCAATTCAGGGTGCTTTCGAAGGTCGGAAATATGATTTGGAATATCGTATTATCTCAGCGGGAGAAGCGCTTCGGTTTGTTAGAGAGAAAACAAAAGTATTGCTTGACAAAAACAAACTGCCGATTAAAATTATTGGCATCCTTCAGGATATTACGAAAGAAAAGATCATGGAAAATAATTTAAAGACACTGGGGGAAAACCTTAATCAGGCACAAAAGGTAGCGGGACTGGGAAGCTGGCACTATGATCTGAAAAAAGATGAATTATTCTGGTCCGATGAAATTTATATCATGCATGGTCTTGATCCGATAAAATACGAACCAGATTTTAATAAACTTCTAGAATTGATCCACCCGGATGACAAAGGCAGTGTGCAAAATGCAGTACAGATCGGTTTGTCAGGTAAAAAATATGAATTTGATTATCGAATTCCTCAGAAAAAAGGGACAATTAAATATGTGAATACAAAAACGGAACCAATATTTGATGAAAATCTGAAAATCATCGGTTTATTAGGAACCGTTCAGGACATTACCAACATAAAACTCATGGAAAAAGAAATGAGATATATGAAAAAAACCTTAGATAACGCCCAAAGATTGGCTAATCTGGGAAGCTGGGAAATTAATGTTGCACAGAATATTAACTTTCTGTCTGAAGAAGCCCTGCGGATCTTTGGAATTACAGTAGCAGACTATGATGGGAGCATGGAAAAATTCATGCGTTTAATCCATCCTCAGGACCGAAAAAGTCTTGAAATACTATTGAAAGACCCTCCCCAAGGGAAACCCTTTACCATGGAATATCGGATCATAAAAAAAGATGGAGCCATTCGAAATCTGTTTCAAATGGGGGAAACAAAACTAAACATAGATGGAAACCCAACCCGGATTTATGGAACCATTCAAGATATTACCGAAAAAAAAGAGATGCAGAAGGACATTGAGAACAAACAGAGAGAACTTGATAGCATTGAAGAACGATACAGAGTGTTGGTTCAGGAATCCGGGGATGTCTATGAGATTATTAAACCAGATGGTACCATTAATTATATCAGTGACACATTCACAAAAGTTATTAAATATAAACCGGAAAAACTCATTGGTGAAAAAATATATAAATTTTACGAAGGGCTGGAACTAAAAAAATTAACCAAGATGGTTGCTTTTGTTGCAAAAGATCCCAGTAATAAGTGTCAAGAGATTTTGGCATATAAAACAAAGACCGGAAAAGAAGTGTATTTAGAAGTAACCATGCAGAATTTACTGGATAATCCAATTATTGAAGGGATTGTATTAAATTTCAGAGATGTGACAAAAAGGGTAGAACTGGAAAAACGAATGAACCATATTGCCACTCATGATGAATTAACTGGCCTTCCCAATCGAGCATATTTTAAACGAGAACTGACGGACCAATATCAGATTGCAAAGGAAAAAGGTGACTTAATAGCGGTGATGATGTTGGATTTTGAGGGATATAAGTATATCAATGATTCGCTGGGATTTACGTCAGGGGATCAAATGATCATTCAAATGATGATCCGCTTAAAAAGCTATTTTGGTGAAGCTTATTTTATCAGCCGATACTCCGAAGACCAGTTTGCGATTATTGCTACTGGCTTAATAACCACTGAAGCTTATAAAGAAATGGCAAAGGGAATTGTGGACTTGTTTTCCCGGACATTTAAGGTCGATATGTATGAATTTGATGTGGCCATGAATATCGGAATAGCAGTCTATACAAAGGACTATCCGGGAACAGAGAAACTGGAAGATGCTGGTGAGGAAAAAAATGGAGATTCGCTCATTAAGCAGGCTAACATTGCTTTGCTCTGGGCAAAAAAAGAAGGTAAGAATGTTTTTAAGTTTTATGCTCCAGATTTCAGTATTGAAAATTACAAGCAATTTGAACTGCGAAAAGATCTGCGCTGCGCTATTGATAATAAACAGTTTGAAGTTTTTTATCAGCCTGTGGTTAGACTCAAAACAACCGAAATTATTGCTGCTGAAGCCTTGATTCGATGGAATCATCCAGTTTGGGGATTGGTAAGTCCAAAGGAATTTATTCATTTGGCAGAAGAAACCGGGGTGATTATTGAAATGGGCAAATGGATACTCCGGGAAATTTGTGCCAACTATAAAGATTGGCTAAAAAAAGGGTTCCCAAAAATAAAAATAACGGTTAACTTTTCCAGTATTCAGTTTTACGAAAAGAATTTTGTAGAAAATATAAAAAATGTTTTAGATGAATTTGAGCTTGATCCCAAATTTTTAATTATGAAACTCACAGAAACTCTATTAATGGAAGAAGGGGAAAAAGCCGTTCGAGATATTAAAAGATTATCGTCTTTTGGGATAAAAATTGCTCTGGATGGAGTTGGAACAGGATTTTCTTCATTGACTTATTTGAATAAGTTCAGTATCGATATTATAAAAATGGATGGGGCTATTATCAGGAACATCATGTTTGATAAAACAACAGCGATTATCGCTAAAACCATTATTAATCTGTCGAGAGATCTCAAAATCAAACTGGTTGCGGTTGGCATCGAGAATTGGGAGCAATTATCATTTTTACGCCAGAATAACTGCTATGCCGGTCAGGGTTATCTGTATTCCAGACCAGTGCCCCTGGAAGAATTCGAGGAAATCTTAGTTCAAGGACAATGTAAACCAGTTCTTGAGAATAATACGGTGGTCATGCCCCAAGTGGAACGCCGGGAATATTTCCGAATAATGTTTTATCGATTATTAAAAGCTGACTTGAGAATTTTGAAAATCAAAGATAAAAAAATGAATGTTGGGAATACAAAAATATTGATTCGAGATATTGGGCCTGGTGGGTTACGCTTTATTTCTAATATAAAATTTCCTCTTGAACGAGAATTCACCCTGGAATTTGAAACCACCATATTGAATAAGACCATTAAAACTTATGGAAGTCCGGTGTGGCTGGAAGAAACAGATGAGAACTTTTATCAATATGGAGTGAAATTTTCAATTGAAGAAGAGGATCGAGAAGAGTTCATGAAAATCCTTTACGAAATTCAAATCAATAAGAAAAGAAATACTTTCTTTGAAGATGACAACTTTACCGATGATTCCCCAACGATCTATTTTAACTCGATTGCATCAATTTAAAGACAAAATTTAAAAAGGATCGATTATAGGAAATATCCTGATTATCAGGGACGAAGCTACAATCTGATGATCAGCCACACCAAGATTGTTTATACGCGATGACAATTGAAAAGAAATGCTGTAAAAGATGTCGTGATTGTCAGGTTAAACCTGTTAGTTCTTGGGCTATTAGAAGATGGATAATATTTTAGGGCATATGTTATAACGTGTAGGGAGTCATTCAGAGTTTAAACATGACGACGATTATAAATCAATTTTTATCATGAACCAGTATGAACCGCTTCCACCAATTTATTAACAAAGCTCTGTAATGCCTTTTTTAAGAGGAACTCAGAGCTTTTTTATTTGTAAAAATAAATTTTTCTCATAATTCTTTCTAATTATAACATTTTCTAGCCTCTTTCCAAAGTTAGTGGAAAGCAGCCTACTAATCATCAGAATCTGATCATGTTAAAAATTGATACACTTGTATATTTCATTAACCTAGTACCTTTCTCCGGAGAGTCATTAACTGATTATTAATAAAACAAGTGCATACATTAGTATTGTTAATCCATGTGATACGTGCCTTTGCGTAAATAATTCCCTTCAAACGCGTTAATTATATGACCGTTCTGGATTTGATAGATCCAAGTGGTTTTTTTTAGTTTGGCATGAATTTGTCATGAAAGTGGATGATCGATCATGACAAAAAAATCATTGCCTTTTAAGATCATGATTTCAGTGAGTTTTGCAATCTGTTCTGGGGATTCGTTCATTCCTGTCTCTAACCAGTGGGTAATTAAACTGATGCATCCCGATATAAAATAGGAAAAGAAATACTCGATTTTCTTGGAAGCTTGCGTGAGATATTTTTTCTGCCAGTCATCAAAAAATCTTTTCTTAACACTACTTTTTAGCTGATTCAAAAGAAAGGAATCGTCATTCTTACAAAATATCACACGCATCATGCCTTCGTTTTCTTCAATAAAAGAGAATACTTCAATGAGAAATGGGAGAACATTACTTTTGACAATGAGAGAAGGGTAATGATTAAGGATTTCAAGAAAATCTTCAGCCAATTTATTCTCAATTTGATCAAGCATATCAAACGCATCTTTATAGTGGAGATAAAATGTACCCCGGTTAATATCCACCAGATTAGACAGTTCACTTACAGTTATTTTTTGAATGCTTTTTTCCTGCATTAATTGGATTAAACCAGATTGAAGTTGGCTCTTCGTTTTTCGAACTCTACGATCAACGTGAATTTTTTCCATGAAAACCAGCGATCCTCTCAAAAAAGTAATTGTAATATAGAATATAAAGCAATCATTATACTTGACAATTAATGATTAAGCAAATGAGTTAAAAGACAGTTTCGCGATGTTTGATCAATATTAAACATATTTATAAATAATGACGCTTAATAGACAGTTGTGATAGTGATTGACTATTGAAAAAAATAGCAACGTTTATTATGCTGAATTAATAATTAAATAGATTTAAAAAATGAGGCGTGCCATACGCACAGACTTTGAGATAAAATCATTATTTGAAATCACTTGAGATGATGTATGATTACCAAAAATCACTGATTTCTCACTCCGTGCATAAGGTTTTTAGCTGACCATTCATATTGAATAAGAAGGTGACTATGACTAAAGTATTAATTGTAGATGATGCTGTATTTATTCGAATACAACTCAGAAATTTACTGGAAAGCAACGGATTTGAAGTGGTTGCCGAAGCGGAAAACGGCAAGGTTGCACTCGAAAAGATTCGTGAATTCAGGCCAGATCTGGTTACATTGGACATTACCATGCCAGAAATGAATGGACTTGAATGCATGAAGGAGATCAAAAAAATGGATTTTGTACCCACGGTGATCATGGTTTCAGCATTAGGACAGGAGAAACATGTGCAACAAGCAATCTTAAACGGGGCAAAAGGTTTTATTGTTAAACCATACAAGAATGAATCTGTGATAAAAAACCTAAATAAGTACAAAGATTAAATATATAGATTATAGCCTGGCATAAAATGCGCTCGGTAAATTAATGAATAAGACTTTAGGAGGTCAAGAAAATTATGGAAAAAAAGTTAGCAATACCCTCAAGCGATAAATATAAAAAAGTCCCGTTTGAATCAGCGATCGCATCGGATGAAATGGAACGAAAAAGAGAACTAGCTAGGAGGCAGGCGAAGGACAAGGTACGGGCCAGAACACTGGCAAAACAGCAACAATTAGCTGAGCGGATTGCCGTTGCAACTGAACAAATGGCATCTGGCATCGAAGAATCAAGTAGCGCTGCTGAAGAATTGGCGGCAACGATGGCACAGATTTCCAGTGGTGCAAGTGAAGCGGCCTCTGCAGCGGAAGAGTCTCGAGCCGCCATTAACCAGGTAGAAAAAGCATCAGTAACAGCAGATAAACGCGCCAAAGAATCCCTTGAAAGGGCGAAAGCAGCCAAAGATTTGATTACAACTATATCCAGCGATATTGAACTCATGATTAAAGGCATCAAAGAATCTGCTGAAACCAATAGCGAATCGGTAAAATTAATTGGTGAGCTGGAAAGGCAGTCGAATGAAGTTGGTGAAATTGTTCAGGCAGTTGTTCGAATTGCGGATCAAACCAATCTCCTGGCACTCAATGCAGCCATTGAAGCTGCCCGAGCAGGAGAACATGGCAAAGGCTTTGCCGTTGTAGCAGATGAAGTCAGAAATCTTGCCGAAACCTCAGAAAAGTCAGCAACAAATATCAGGTCACTGGTCAATGAGATTCAAAGCAATGTGAAAGTTGTGGTAATTGACATTGAAAATGCCGGTAAGGTTGCAAATAGTGAAGTTGAAAAGGCATCTCAGACGACACAAGACCTCATTAAAATTAATGAAGGGATTATTGTTGCAATGTCTGGTATTGCTGAAGTATCTCAGAATGCAATGGATGCAAACAAAGGCGCCCTGGAATTTCTGGCCATTGCGGAAACTATTGCTGCTGCTTCTGAACAGCAAAGCAGTGCTGCCGAAGAAGTTAAGAAAGCCATACAAATGCAGAACAAAGCATTTAATGAATTGAATGCCGGCGCCGCGGATCTGTCTCAAATGGCTGAAGATCTTAAAAGTTCGACCGATGCCCAAAAGTCATCCGAGTCTATGGCAGCAGCTTCTGAAGAACTTTCTGCTAATGTTGAAGAAGGGAATTCAACAGCAGCAGAGATACTAAAAGCAATGGAGCAAGTATCATCAGGCGCACTTTTACAGGCAGAAAATGCTGAAAGAGGCTCCTTATTCGCAGAAAAGCTGTCTGTCGCTTCAACCCAAATGAGTGAAAGAGCGGGATTTTCGGCTGAAAAAGTGTCAGAAATTCAAGGACTTTTGCAAGACAATAAAATAGCGATTGATAGCATGATTGATGGTATAACTAACTCGGCAGAAATCTCAATGGATGCAGCTAAAAATATTAAAAGTCTTGAAGAAACAGCATTAAGCATCGACAAAATTGTTGACGCAATCGTTAATGTTTCAATCCAGACGAATATGCTGGCAATTAACGGTTCCATTGAAGCCGCTAGAGCTGGCGAGTTTGGCAGAGGGTTCTCGGTGGTTGCCAGTGATATCAGAGCGCTTGCCAATGAATCCGCAGAAAATGCCGATAAAATCAAAGATCTTGTGAGAGCAATACAAAATCAGATTCAGCGCGTTTCAGCCGACACCGATGCATCTAGCAAAGCTTCTTTTGCAGAGGTCGAAAAATCTAAGAAAACCACCATTAACCTGAACATCATCGAAGAAAACATGGTCAAAATACTGGAAGGAACTCATGAAATTCAAACGGGAGCTGAAGAGTCTCAAGTTGCCCTTGAACAGGCAACGAAGGGTGTCGATCAGATTGCAATTGCAGCACAGGAAGCCAGCAGTGGAGCTGAACAAGCCGCAACCGCAGCAAGTCAGCAATCAAAAGGCATGCAGGAACTAGCCGAAGCAATTGAAGAAATTTCGGGACTCGCGGATGAACTGCAGAATATGTAGAAATGGGGGTGATGAAGATGGTTGCTAGTTTAAAAAATATCGGTGTTACAGAACGCCAAGTAGTGACGTTCCAGCTTGGCGAGGATGAATTTGGAACGGATATCATGGATGTCAAGGAAATTATAAGGGTACCTTCCATCACCAAAATACCAAATGCGCCGGACTATGTGGAAGGAGCCTGCAACCTGAGAGGCGATGTGCTTCCTATCATCGATGGACGGACCAAGTTTAATCTGGAACGAAAAGAAAAAGATGAAAATAGTCGAGTTCTTGTGATTGATGTGGAAGGTAAAGCGACGGGTATCATTGTCGATAAGGTATCAGAAGTTATGCGTGTGCCAACTTCCAATATTGAAGACACCCCTGAGATTGTTAGAAATATTGATGATGATTTTATTGATGGTGTCGTGAAATTAAATAACGGACAAAGGCTTGTAATGCTTCTCGATGTCGTCCAGGCACTTATGGTTAAAGATTTAACCAAAGAAAAAAAAGAACCTCAAGAAGATAACATGAGATACGATAATCAATCAATCAATATAGATGTGGATAAATCCGTTGATGAGAAGCAGTTGGTCACCTTTTTAATAGATCAGGAAGAATATGCCTTTGAAATTATGAAGGTGAAAGAAATTATACGGGTGCCGCAAATTGTGAAGGTTCCCAATTGTGAAGCCTATATTGAGGGCGTTCTTTCCTTGCGCGATAACCTACTACCGATCATTAATCTTAGAAAGTATTTTGGAATAGTACACACGGAAATCAATGATCACAACCGGATACTTGTCGTCGATATGGGCAACTTTACCGCTGGAATTATGGTTGATAAAGTTACAGAAGTGTTGAGAGTACCTAAAATGAGTATTCAACCACCACTGCAATTCTCGGCACAAAGTGGTGAACAGCTGAAAGGCATTGCAAAACTGAATAGCGGAAAACGCATGATTCTCATTCTAGAACCTTCAAAACTCATTTTGTCTGATTCAATTGAACCGATCATGGGGAATAGGGCGATTCAGGAACAGCATGATGATACTCAACGTAGCGAAAACCAACTACTTGATGAAGTTCAACTGGTCACTTTCAAAATTGATCAGGAAGAGTATGGTATTATAATCGACAATGTCCAGGAAATTAATCGGATGACCGAAATAACAAAAGTGCCAAACGCACCCGACTACATCGAGGGGATTGTGAATTTACGCGGCAATATCATTCCGGCTTTGGATCTGAGACGGCTATTGAAAATTTCTGAAAAAGTACAAACCGATGCGTCACGTATTATCATAGCCGATTTTAACGGCAAACGAACAGGAATAATCGTTGATTCTGTTTCGGAAGTTCTCAGATTTGAAAAAAAACTGATTGAGGTACCGACTGAAATATTGAGCAGTGGTGTCGACATTGACTGGTTAGAAGGGGTTGGAAAACTTGATGAAGGAAAACGTATGATTTTAATTCTGGACATCGGTAAGGTACTGAGCTTCATTTAAGAGGACGACCATCCGAAATAGTTGGAAAGTCATGGTTTTGGGAATGGGAGTTATCAAGCGGAGGTGTTGGTTGTGATAGACAAGATAAAGATATTGATTGTGGATGATTCAGCCCTTATGAGAAGAGTATTGAAAGAGATTATCATGTCTGACCCAAGTCTTGATGTGGTTGGAACTGCAAGGGATGGCAATGATGCAATTGAAAAGGTCCATGAGTTAAAACCGGATGTAATCACAATGGACATTAATATGCCAGTTATGGATGGTTTGACTGCGATGCAATACATCCTGAATGATTATCCCCAAATAGCGGTACTGATGGTGAGTTCACTTACCGAAGAAGGGGCATTGACAACGTTTGAAGCACTTGAATTGGGTGCTTTTGATTATGTGGCAAAGCCATCCGGGACAGTATCGACGGACATTTATCTGGTTGGCCGGGAAATCATCCAAAAAGTAAAATTAGCCTATAAAAATGTCAATGGGAAAAGTATCAGAGATCGGGTTGAAAGGCGCAGCAGCGCGCTACCGCAAAAAAAAGTGCAACAACAAAAACAATTAGAATTGCTGACAATCAAAGAAGTCACAAAGGTTGTGGTTATTGGCATTTCCACTGGCGGTCCGGGAACACTGATGGAGGTATTGCCAATGTTACCGGAGGACCTTGGGGCGGCGGTTATTATTATTCAGCACATGCCACCGGCTTTTACCACGTCATTTGCTAAGCGACTGGATGGTGCCAGTCGGATTTCGGTCAAGGAAGTTACTACTGGTGATGTCCTTCAAAATGGCAGAGGATATCTCGGACCCGGTGGCTATCAATTGGTGGTCAGGGGAGACTCTGGTGTACTGAGACTTACCAGTTCACCAAAAACTGTTTTCATGCCATGTGTCAATGTAACCATGGAGTCTGTTCTTTCAGTTTATGGCGGCAAAAATGTCGTGGGAGTATTAATGACTGGCATGGGAGACGATGGAGCAGATGCCATGGTAAAGATCAGACAAGCTGGCGGTATTACGATTGCTGAGGATGAATCAACAGCTGTCGTTTTTGGTATGCCTAAGGAAGCAATCGAGAGAGGTGGCGCAGAAATTGTGGTTCCTTCTTATAAGATGGCTGAGGCAATTATTAGAGCAGTCAGAAGAATGCGTTAGTTGAAAATTTGTCGTAAAAGTGATTTTGAATGAGTGGAGGTATTGATGAACGACCGCTATAAGATTTTAATTGTTGATGATGAAGAAGATGTGGGAAGTCTGTTAAAAAAATATTTTGAACAAAATGGGTATGCCGTTGATACGAGTCTTGCTGCAATAGATGCGCTAGAAAAAGTTAAAAATACAAAATATCACATTGTCGTGATCGATATGGTGATGCCACAAATGGATGGAATTGAACTTTTGATTGCAATAAAGAAATATGATCCAATGACACAAATCATCATGATGACAGAATCCTCAACAATGGATAAAATAGTGAGATCTCTGGAATATGGAGC
This sequence comes from Acetobacterium tundrae, assembly GCF_008086615.1. Taxonomy (GTDB): domain Bacteria; phylum Bacillota; class Clostridia; order Eubacteriales; family Eubacteriaceae; genus Acetobacterium; species Acetobacterium tundrae. Next base: position 64,825 of record NZ_RXYB01000011.1, on the reverse strand, counting down.
CAACGATTATATGCTTAAACCGTTTAAAAGTGAGGACTACGTTTTGGCTATGATTGACCATTCGGTACAAAAACTGGAAAGATGGCGAGACGCTTTCATTCAAATCGTACAATAGAAAATCTTTAAAACAGGAATAATTATTTAAGTTTAGGTGGTATATTGAATGGATCCAATGATACAGTTGTATTATGAAGAATCGGAGGAAATGCTCCAAAAAGCTGAAGAATGCATGATCAGACTTGAAGTGGAATATTCTGGCGTTGATATCAATGAGCTATTCAGAATTGCTCATACCATCAAAGGATCGTCGCATATGGTCGGTTATGCGGATGTTGGAAACCTCATGCATAAAATTGAAGATATGCTTGATTGTGCAAGAAATGGCTCAATCCCGTTTAATCAGAGCATTGTATCGCTTTGCTTTGAGGGGCTGGATATCACAAAGAAGATGCTGTTATATAAAAAAGAATATGGTCCTGATCAAATGATAGAGAGCCTTGCCCAGGAAGCACGACACATTACTGAACGGACTGAGATATTTATATGTGCCAATAAAAAAGTTGAGGTGATGGCTGAAACACAGAAAACTGAAGCCGGTATTATTACTTCCTGCTTAGGTAAACGGTCAAATGAAAAGAACACCTATTTTATTACCTTCTTTTTTGAAGATGATATTTCCATGATATCGCCGGTATTATTGATGATTTTAAATTGCGTGGAAGAAATAGGAACCCTTGTTTATTCCAGTGTTGATGATAATTATTTTGATGGAAACGGATGTAATCAGGAGTTGCCATCTTATGACATTATCCTGTCTACAGATACGGATGAAGCCGAGCTATATGCAAATTTCGACGTAAGCTATGTAGAAAAAATAAATATCGTGGATTTAAGTAGAAGCAAGGTGGCGCAAAATGACTATCGTTTTATGGCGTTTGATAATCAATTAAATGTTATTATCCTCAAAACTCTGATACAGCTGTGCAAAATCGACTTTAATAAGCAGATTAGAATGAGCAGTGAAGAAATTGATCATCTGAAGTCCTTGCACCACCAGGTAATAAGAGCGATGGCTTCAATGAAAAACAATGTTAAAGTTGCTGAGTTCCTGGAAGATTTAAAAACACTTTATTGTATGGCTGTTAAGTGTTATGACAAACAAAAAATTGCTGATCAACACTTTTTTTTAGATTTTGAAAATAAAATGGCGGGATTCATTGAAAAAGGCTTTAATGATATAAAAGGCAAATATGTAGTCAGCATTTTTAAAGCCGAAAAGGTCAACTTTATTTCCAAGCTCCGTATTTTTATTGGAAAGATGAATAAAACCGGAATGTATATCTTTCTTATTGATATGAGCCAGCTCGTCATAGTGGACGAAAAAGAGATTAAGGATTTAATCGGAATTAAAAGACAGCTGGAATCCAAGAATATTGAGCTGGGGCTAATTGCTGAAGGCCCAGAGGTGCGAAGTGTTATAAATATTTTTGATTCGATTGAAACAATCGAAAAATTTCAAGTGTCAAAATCAGGTGTAGATGCTATTCTGAAAATTTTGAAATCAGAAGGCTTTTTAAAAAGAATAAGTAAGAAAACAGATAATATAAATAAACTTTGACCATTCAATTGACTAGCGATTATATCAGGAAAATTATCAATGATGCCGCCTCCAGAAGCGATATTCCTCCGAGATTAGCGACAATTTAAACACAAAGTGATAGCAAATCATGCGTTTGCATAATTTGCTGAATAACTTGGTAAAAGAGGAGTTATAAGGCGTTAAGCTTTGGAAAAAACAAGAGGTGTTGCTGTGATGCTATCGGATGAATTATATGATAAGTATATTAAATTGATCTATAAAAGAACCGGATTATATTATGAAAGCAATAAAAAGTACTTTGTCGAAAAAAGGATTATCCAGCACACCGAGTCGCTTCAAATTGATTCGTTAAACGAGTACTATATGCTGCTGAAATTCGGAACAGATTCATCAGAGTTTTATCAACTAATCAATGATCTTACCATAAATGAGACGTATTTTTTTAGGGATTTCCCACAATTACGTAATTTTGCTGAGGATGTTCTACCGATTGTTGAAAAAAGAAAAATGAGCAGAAAAAAGATAAAAATATGGTGTGCTGCCTGCTCGACGGGAGAAGAACCCTATACATTATCCATTATTCTTCAAGAAATGCTTGATGAACCTGAAAAATGGGATATTCAAATCATTGCTTCTGATATCAATTCGGAAGTTTTGCAAAGTGCTAAAACAGGACTTTATGACAGCAGAGCCATAAAGGATGTCCCGATAGAATATCTTGAAAAATACTTTAAGAAACGTCAAGACAAATATCTCATCAATCTCAATATCCGAAAATCCGTATCGTTTTTTCGGATTAATCTGATGGATACAATGTCACGAAGCAGTATCAATGGCTGCGACTTCATATTCTGTCGAAATTGTTTAATTTATTTTGATGAACAGTCAAGAAAAAGTGTCGTGATGAGCTTTTATGAATCCCTGAATCTGGAGGGATTTCTTTTTCTCGGCCATTCGGAATCGGTGGGAAGAATTACATCATTATACAAAGCTAAAAAAATTGGAGATACCATTGTATATTCCAAGTCCAAATAATGAGAGGAGAGAAAAAGAGAGAATGACTCAGAATAACACACAAAATAAATTTAGAGAAGATATGATCATTGTGAAAATGTTTACTAAGGAATGGACTGATAATTTTAGTGACCTTGAAAAAGCAATATTAAAACTTGAATTACACACCAAAGGGATGGAGCTGCCCAATAACCTTTTTAATAACATCCATCATATTAAGTGTGGGTCATCCTTTATTGGACTATCATCGATAACACAATTATGCTATGAAATTGAAATAATCTTAATCGCATTAGAAAACAATGCGATCATTGTTAAAACAGAATTGATAGATAACCTTCTTTTATTTTTGGACTTTTTCAGGAATTGTCTTGATCGGCTGAATGAAATAATTAGTGATGACTATGTTACAATCGAAGATAATAAACTTTTTTTGGAGAGGCCATACGAAACCCAGGAAATCCAGTTGCGTCAGAACTTAAAGTTGGCATTTGAAAACTGTCTGGTGAATGATGATGAAGAAAATGATTTACAGGAGGGTATCGACGGAGAAGAAAATCTGGATGTCTTACTGTCTGAGGAATTTAAAGGTGGACTGACAGAGGGGATAAAAGAACAGTTTCAGATTGAAAATTTGGAGCACATTGAAAAAATTGAAAATGAGTTATTGATACGATTGGATAGCAATAGTGCTGATCGGGAAGCCGTTGACGAAATATTTAGAGCCATACACAGTATTAAAGGCGGAATAGGCATATACCTCGCAGTTTTAAATCCTCACGATACGATTTATGTGGCGCTTAAGCGATTTTCAGAAATAGTACACACCTACGAAAGTCTTCTGGTTTTGATACGGGATAAAGGATACAATTTTGAAAACAAACTCGTCGATCTCAGTTTTTTTGTGATGGATTATGTTAAGTCTTTCATCCGTTCCATTGAATTTGAGATATTTGACAATCGGGAAGATAAGAAAATACTCGCTCAGATTAAACAACAGTTAATTGATTTACAATCCATGAACATACCGGGAGAAAACACGCAAATTCCATCACCTCGGAAAGTCTCTAATACAAAAGAAGTTTATTCAAAAAGTAAGCAAACCCCAAATAACCCGATTCAGAATAGTTCTACCCAGAGTAGCATTACCCAGAGCATTCGAGTTAACCAAGATAAAATTGATAAAATGATGAACATGATTTCGGAACTTTTGATCGCTAAAAACTCATTTATGCATATTTCATCCAAATTGAGTACGGACTATAACTTGCCTCAAATATCAAAGGAGGTTAAGGAAGTTGGGGCCTATGTCAATCGAATTTCTGATGATCTTCAAAATACTATCATGTCCATCAGAATGATAGAAGTAAAAACAGTTTTTCAAAAAATGCCGCGGGTGATCAGAGATATTGCCCAGAGCACGGGAAAAAAAATGGAGCTTGTCCTTCAGGGTGAGCACACGGAAATCGATAAAACAATTATCGAACAAATTAGTGATCCGCTGGTTCATATGATTAGAAATTCTGCGGATCATGGTATTGAACCGTGTGAAGAGCGGTTATTAAAAGGCAAGTCTGAGAAGGGCCGGATTACCCTTAGAGCTTACAATAAAAACAAGCTGGTCTATATCGAAATTGAAGATGATGGAAAGGGCATTGACGCCGAGAGTATAAAAAACAAAGCGATCGAAAAAAAACTGATCTCACAGGCTGAAGGTGATAAAATGAGCAAAAACCAATTAATTAATCTCATTTTCCTTCCGGGATTCAGTATGGCAAAAGAGATTACGGAAGTGTCGGGACGCGGTGTTGGGATGGATATTGTTAAAAACAATATATCCAAAATCAACGGAAAAATTTCCATCGAGAGTGAAGTGGATAAGGGGACAAAAATGACGATTCAATTACCGCTTTCACTGGCAGTATCACGTGGCTTGATCGTAGAAGTCGGCCAAGATACCTATATTTTTCCACTGGACAATATAGTTGAAACGGTAAAAATAAAAACAGCCAATATTCACAATTTTAACGGGAAATGTTTGACTCATTTAAGAGGCGAAGTGATTGGAATTGAATGGCTTTCTCAGATTTTTTCTACCGGTGAGAAGAACAAGGACAAAGAAGAGCTCAATGCTGTCATTTTAACTAATGGTCATGAAAACTATGCAATCGTCGTGGATAAACTAAAAAATGAACAGGAATTTGTTGTGAAGCCGTTAGAAGGTCACTTGGCCACTATTCCAGGAATAACAGGCTCGACCCTTCTCGGTAACGGTCAAGTCGTTTTGATTGTTAATCCCATTGATTTAGTGCACTTCATGGATAATTAAAATGAATTGATATTTATAGCACAAGACAACTACTTTGGGCACGGTTTGAATTGGCAATTATATAAGAACTGACAAATCCATTTTCTTTTTCTTGATTCGTAGTAGTAAGCATTCTATGGTGGTTTTAAGACGCGCTACTTTGTTGATACGCTATAGTGGTGAGTATTCTCCTTGATCGCTTTTACTTTCGTCCCATTATCCTCAGCAGCTTACTACTTTATAATATCATTAAACATATGGTTGTTTTAACAGATTATACCGTGTTTGAAAACAAGAAAAAAGTTTTTGTTCTTACTGTGAAAATGCTCTGATTTTGATCTTTTTCAGTTAATAGCAGGCGATTATTTTTGACATCATGTCCAGCAATTTCGTAACACAAAATTATTTATCGTCTCTTTTTGACCGTGTTTTCTTGTCCAGTAAAACGATAAAATCTGAAATTGGCATTGGCTTTGCATAATAGAATCCCTGTGCCAAATCACACCCAATTTCGCACAAAAAATCAACTTGCTCCATGGTCTCAATACCCTCTGCGACTATTTCTATTTCTAAATCCTTTGCCATTTTGACAATGCTCTTAACAATGGTTTTTCCTCGAATTGTACTGGTGGTCTCGTTAAAAAATTCACGATCAATTTTTACAACATCGATAAAAATATCCTTTAACATATTAAACGATGAGTAAGCTGATCCAAAATCATCAATGGATAGTCTAAATCCAATGTTATGAAGTTTTCTAGTAACATCAAGGACAATCCCCATATTACCTGAAAAGGTACTTTCTGTTAACTCCAATTCCATGACTTCGGGTCTTACATCATATTTCTCACTAATTGCCGTTAAGTTTGCAACAAATGCCGGATTATTCAGATGAAGTCTTGACATATTGACAGATATAATGAGAGGTTTTCGTCCTTCAGCTTTCCAAGCCTTCTGCATTTTGCATATTTCTTCAAAAACAAACATATCAATTTCAGTTACAAAGCCATTTTTTTCAAAAAGTGGAATAAACGAATTTGGATGGATAATGCCTTTTCTGGGATGATGCCAACGGATTAAGGCTTCTGCTCCTACGATTTTTTCTGTTTTAACATTAAATTTAGGTTGTAAAAAAACTTTGAAATCTTTATTTTCAAGGCCTTCATGCATTTCATTTTCAATTTCATTGTCATTAAGAATTTGATTTCGAATCGCATCATTGTAGAAGGAACAGGCACTGGCATAACCTCCTTTAATCATTTTAGCCGCAAGACTTGCTCGATCACTGATCATGTCAATGGTAATCGAACTATCCTCTATTACATAGATACCGGAAACAACAACTATATTAAATGATGTATTGCTGTCGAATTTGAAAATAAGAATGTCATCTGTAATCTTTTTTATGCGGCTTTCCAGTTGGCTTTTAGCCGCATAGCTAAGAAACAGATAAAATTTATCACCGGTAATACGCCCATACACTTCATTCTCTTTGATATGCACAAATAGCGTATTCGCAATATGTATTAGAAGTGAATCGCCTCCTGAGTATCCAAAAATGTCGTTAATTAATTTAAAATTGTCAATATCCATAACAATAAAGGCATATTTTTGACTTTTATCTTTTCTAAGCTTTTCTGCTTTTTCTTTAAACGTCCGTTTATTGGTGCTTTTGGTTAAGTCGTCAATATATATTGACTCGTTTTCTTTCTTTAATGCGAGCTCCTCTTCTTTCCTTGCAGTAATGTCAAACACAATTCCCGATATCATCACAGGCTTTCCTTTGCTATCTCGTTGCGTAATTTTACCGCGATCATAAAACCATTTCCAACTTTTATCTTTAGCTTGAATACGGTACTCCGTCTCATAAACACTTGCTTTTCCCTCTAAATGGAGAGTCATTGCATGCATTGTATTCTGATAATCATCTGGATGCAACTTTTCTGTGAAAAATTGTTGGGTTATTTTTGGTGGCATCTCATCCATGGTATATCCCAAAGTTGTCACTTTTAACTGATTGCAAATAACCGTATTCGTTTTTCGATTCCAATACCAGTTTCCTAAATTTCCTGACCATGCAAAATCCAGCATAGTTTCTTGTTCTTTTTCCCTAAGCAGTTGCTTGTTAAGCACTTCAAGCTCATTTATTCGCTCAATTAATTGGTCTAAATCGTATTCCGAATAATCCATACATTCCTTAGCCTCTCGATCTAAATTTATTTAGATCATTATAATTAATTTCTATCCCTATTGGATACCTATTTATTAGTATATCATTTCTTTTGTTATTTTATAAAGACTTCTTAAATATTTGGTAAGAGTGTCAAAAGCGCCCATTTTAAGCAGACAGAATAAAACTATTTTCAGCTAAATAATGCTTCAGTAAAATATTAGGTATTTCTCTAATAATATAAAAGTGGCAAATTCGACATTGTTTTAGACTATCTGTTGACAGTTGATGATTTGATGATCGTAACCTGACCATCGTGGTTTCAATGATATTACCTACATGACCTTTATGCTTTTTCTTGTCATAGTACCAGTATCAAGTTATGTTTTGTGATAATACAAATCGAGAAATATTAGTGTAAATTTTAAATTTGAGGGTATGAAGCTTACATATATATTGATGATCAGAAATTTAACATCATAATATATGGATAGGAACCCAACTATAAACATATCCTCTCGATTGGTCCGAATTTTTTATTTGATCAATGAAAGTTACAATAAAAATGAAGGATTAATTAATCTATAATCTAACAAATTTTACCATCCAGGAGGTAACACAATGTGGCTAAGTGGTGCGTAGGAGTTTCAAATCGAAAAACAAGGCTTATGTTTCTTGATATTAATAGTCTCATGATAATAAATGATATCTATGACATGAAGAAGGTGACATTAAATTGAGCTCTTTACTAAAAATAGTAGAGATAATTTATATATTAACACCATCATATATGTATCCAAATTAATAAGTTGAGAAAAGGGAATTATGATTGATTAAAGGGAAGGTATGATAGATGAGTAATGATTTTTGCAAAGACAAACAGGCAAAAGCAGATTTACAAACGTATGAAAGAAAATTATCGAACATCATCGAATTTCTGCCAGATGCTATTCTGGCTATTGATGATAAAAAGCGAGTGATCATTTGGAATAAGGCAATTGAGAAAATGACGGGTATCCCTGCCACAGAGATGCTTGGTAAAGACGATTATGCTTATAGTATTCCGTTTTGTGGGGAGGCACAACCGCAGTTAATGGATTTGATCTTTCAGAATGATGATCTGATTACATCCAAGTATTCGGAACTTACCCATGAAGGTGATGTGATTAAAGCGGAAATATTTTGTCCAGCACTCTATAATAATAAAGGGGCATGGGTTTATACCATGGCAATACCAATCTATGATCAGTTTGGAAACACGATTGGTGCCATTGAGAGTATTCAGGATATCAGTGAGCATTTGCTGATGATGAATGACTTGCAATCACAGACCATGTTTCTTGAAGCACAGGCAAACGCGTCCCTTGACGGCATCCTGATTGTTAATATGGATCAAAAAAGGATTCTTGCCAATCAACGTATCTTTGAGATGTTCAATGTTCCCCAGCATATTATCGATGATGCGGATGATACGCTATTGCTTAGGCATGTCGTTAGCATGGCTAGAGACCAGGAACACTTTCTGAAAAAAGTGTCGTATTTATATGATCACCAAAATGAAACCAGTCTGGATGAAATAGAATTTACCAACGAACTGATCATTGAAAGGCATTCTGCACCTGTTTTGGATGAAAATGGAAAATATTATGGAAGAATCTGGATATTTCATGAAATCACTGAACATAAGCGGTTGGAACGGGCACTCTTGAATGAAAAAAATTCTCTGGCAACGACATTGCAATCGGTGGGTGATGGGGTTATATCCACCGACAATCATGGAAATATTGTTATTTTGAATAAAATTGGTGAGTATCTGACCGGATGGACCCAGGAAGAAGCGATGGGAAAACCTATTGAAGATGTTTTTAATGTCGTTAACGGGTATACTGGCGAAAAATCCGATAATATTGTGAATAAAGCTCTGAGTATGGGAAGAATCATTGAGTTAGCCAACCATGTTATTCTGATTTCAAAAGATGGAAATCAACGATCAATAGAGGATTGTGCGTCACCAATTATAGAAGAAAATGGAAAAATTAGCGGAGTAGTCGTTGTATTCAGAGATGTTTCCGAAGAAAGGATAAGAAAGGAAGAACTCCTCTATGCCAGTTATCATGATTTTCTAACTGGGCTTTATAACCGCAGATTTTATGAAGAAGAGTTGAAACGACTGGATATTAAGAGAAACCTACCCTTGACGCTTCTTATGGCAGATATCAATGGGTTAAAATTAATCAACGATGCCTTAGGATATGCCAAGGGTGACGATGTGATTAAGAAAGTAGGAAGGAAAATTATAGAAGGCTGCCGAGGGAGGGATGATGTAATAGCAAGACTTGGTGGAGACGAATTTATTATCATTCTACCTAAAACCGATGCAGTTGGTGCAGAACGCATCATTAAACAAATCAAAGATCATGAATCAGAAGAAAAAGTTGGAGTATTTGAAATTTCTATTACATTTGGGCAGGCAACAAAAAATAATGAGATAGAAAGTATTCAGGACATTTTCAAACAAGCTGAAAATAATTTGTATCTGCATAAACTTTATCAAAATTTCGGTACAATCTCCAAAACCGTTGATCTTGTTATGAGAACACTCTATGAAAAAAACAACCGGGAAATGCTGCATTCAAAAAGAGTCAGTGAAATTTGTGAAGCGATTGCTCTTCAAATGGGTTTTGAAACAGAAATGGTTAATCAAATCAGACTCGCAGGACTCGTTCATGACATCGGGAAAATAGGGATTGATGAAAAAATATTAAACAAACATGGAAAATTAAATCAAGTTGAGTGGAAAGAAATCCAAAGACATCCGGAAATTGGGTATCGCATTTTAAATTCCTCAACAGAATTTATGGAATTAGCGACTTATGTTCTGCAACATCAGGAAAAATGGGACGGACAGGGTTATCCATTGGGACTTAAGGGTGACAATATATCGATACAGGCACGAATTATCGGGATTGCAGATGCTTATGATGCGATGACGAGTTACCGGACTTATGGCGATGCATTAAGTGAAGAAGATGCCATCAAGGAAATAAAAAGATGTTCAGGGTCCCAATTTAATCCCGAAATTGCCAGAATATTTGTTGAAAAGGTCATGGGAAAAGTGTGGTAACAATAAAAAATCGATGAATTACAAAGAATGGAAAATAAGATAAAACATGAGTGATCGTGCCAAAAATATTGCTATTGACAGCTACTGAAGAAAAATTCGAGTATGGACATAATATTAGGGATTTGCTTTTGATAGAAATTTCCAACAGATTCACTGTATCCATACGGGAAAGTGATACGGTCGCCCGGTTAGGCGGCGATGAGTTTGTGGTTTTATTAGCAAATCTTCCCAATGAAAATGATTATGAAATAACAATACGTCGAATATTGAAATATATTTCAGATCCTGTTATGATTGAGACCAGGGTAATTAACATTACTGCTAGTGCGGGTGTCAGTGTGTATCCCCGACATGGAATTAACTACGAAAGTCTTTTAAAGAGTGCTGATTTAGCCATGTATCGGGTAAAAGATCTGGAGAAAAACAATTTTCAAGAGTACAATCCCTCCATGAGTTCAATGTTAACAAGGAGAATTACCTTAGATAACCAACTGAAAAAATCGATTATCAATAATGAATTGCTGTTGGAATATCAGCCGATCATCGCTGTTCAAACTGGAAAAATTTCGACTTTGAAGCGTTAATCCGTTGGAATAATACTGAGTTTGTAATGCTCCAACCGGATACATTTCTACCGCTTGCCGAAGAAAATGGTTTTATTTTGGATATTGGAGTTTGGGTTTTGAGAATCGTATGCTTTCAATCAAAAGCCTGGCAAAATAACAGCATCCACCCTCTCTATGTTTCCGTTAATATTTCCGGACAAGCATTTTACTCTGTCAGTTTCACTTCAATTATTAACCAGGGTCAGGGGTTTTTATTTTACAGCCCTGTTAGTGAAAATATAATAGATGATTTACTTGGTCGGACATTTCCAAAGGGTTCATCTTTGGGCATTAAAAAATACCTCCATTTATTAATCTGATGAAGGTGTTTTCTCATGAATTTTTAACATAAAATATGTGCTACCTATTTGACATTAACGTTTTCATGATACTAATCCTAGACGACATCGATAGTTGACTGAACTCATCTTTCCAAGGGACATTGTTCTAGTTTTCGTATAAGGTAGCTATATCATGTATTCTATGCTTCATTTTTGTGCGGATATGTAACGGCTCTAAACACTCGCATTTATCCCCAAAACTGAAAAGAATATTGTAGTAGTATTCGTTCTCTATGAAAGGAAAACTAACAATGTAATGCTCATCACCGTCTGGCGAAAAGTGTTCATAAGTGCAATAATCGAGTACTCTGTCCATGACCGATTTATGAATACGAATTTTGATTTCTGTTTGCATCGTTGCCAAAATATCCATAAAATCTAACTGCGGTTTTTGATAATCCCGTGGTGTAAAAAATTCCTCTTTTATTTGTAGGTTTGATGTGCGGGATAGTTTGAATAAGCGAAAATCATTTCTTTTATGGCAATACCCTTGCCAATACCAATGACTACTTTTCAATACAAGCTGATACGGCTCGGCTGTTCGTGCGGTTTTATTTCCGTAGCGGTCTGCATATTCAAACGAAAGTAGCTTGCTTTCCTGTAAGGCTGTTTTGATAATTTCTAAATATGGTTGTACGTTCCTGTTGCCCATCCACGGACTTAAATCGATAACTATTTGATTTGCTTTTAATTCAATGTCTTTCGCTCTGTCAGCGGGGATAAAACTCTTGACTTTCGCAAGGGCGTTTACCAGTTCATCACCTCGTATCATGTTGGAAAGACTGGAAAGCCCCATCAAGATAGCGGAAAGGTCGGCAGTCGAAAAAACCGTTCTATCAATCTTGTATTTCTGCATGATTTCAAAGCCGCCGCCCACTCCAGATGCCCCGCGAACAGGAATACCCGCCATGTTGATCGTATCTATGTCGCGGTAGATTGTTCGGGGTGAAACTTCAAACATATCTGCTAACTCCTGTGCACCGATACGCTTTTTATCAAGGAGTATCATAATAATGCTAATAAGCCTGTCAACTTTCATCGGATAGCCGCCTTCCAAAATTTCTTGTTATCATTATAGATTGTTGCCATACTGTTGTCAACAATTACAAGGTATAATAACAAGCAAACAAATCAATCTACCTATTAGGAGGAAATTTATGTTTACAATCTATGTTTATGTTCTTGATACTTTAGCCGACTGGGAACTGGGGTATGCTATTTCGGAGCTGAATTCTGGTCGATTTTTCAAAAAGGGCGAGCCACGTGTATCGCTCAAAACGGTTAGTTATTCTAAAGAGCCAATCAATACCATGGGCGGGATGACAATAGTGCCCAATTGCTTAATTGATAATATTGTTGTGAGTGAAACAAGCATGCTGCTATTACCGGGCGCAGATACATGGAACGACCCAAAGCATGGCGCTATCATCGAAAAAGCAAGCGAATTTCTCTCTTTAGGCGCTACGGTCTGTGCTATCTGTGGGGCTACCGCTGCGCTTGCCAACTTTGGGCTATTGGACAAGCGTCCACATACCAGTAATGGACCGGGATTTCTTGAAATGGTTTCTCCTGGTTATAAAGGACAAAGTTTTTATATAGACAAGCCATCTGTAGCGGATAACAACCTTATTACTGCAAGTTCCACCGGAGCTTTGTTGTGGGCGAAACAAATTATTGAGCATTTAGATGTTTTTCAATCAAACACACTGGAATCTTGGTATGAATATTTTAGTACCGGTGATCCTAAACATTTCTTTGCCCTCATGCAAACTTTGCCGTCTAGCAATGAAAACTGATCTACCTTTGTCATAAAAGAACAGGGATATAGAAGATATGGGATGCCTAACAAACAATCTTGAAATTTACCCGCCGCGAAAAGCAGCTAAATAGAAATATTTAGTCGCTTTTTTATTTAAAATGAATTATAAAAGTGATTTATTGGTAAAAAATAAAACTAAATTGCCTAAAATCGAATAAGCAGGGGGAGCTGAACAATTCTGTTGTATTTCACGATTCTCAATTGGAACAATCAATCTTCATCTGGTTCTTGAATTCATTAGTATAACTATTTCATGGACTGGATAAGTTCTTGAGTAGATCTCCATTTTTTATTATTTATTACTCTTATTTTACTTGCCTACAATTTTATTGTACAATTAACTATAACCTATATATTTTATTTTGTGTGAGCGATAAAATGAGTTGGACATTCTGATTATCATTTGATAATTGATGTTCAAACACTTTGGAAAGGAAAGTGCTTCTGTGAAAAAATTGAACAGATGCAGAAAATATTATGAAAAAATTAAATGATTACTTATATTCAGGGGATACCGTTCTTAAGATTTTACAGAGATATTCTGAGGATTTAAAACAGTCGGCTAAAAAAACTAATAATCAGATTGATCTTTTGCATAGTAATTTTCTGCTTCAAATTGCAGAACTTTTGGAGCACAACGAATTCCTGACTTCGCAATCACAGCGAATTCGGGAATTCTATAAACTTATGGCAAATGAATATCCTTTTCTGGCATTTACTTTTAAGGGACGAATTAAATCTCTGATCCGCGCCGAAGCAAAATTTAATGGATACATTGTGGAATATATTTACGATTATTATACTCAACACGGCAATTACCCTTCTCTTCCTGAACTGAAAAACTCAGTAAATTGTTTTCGGGACTTGATTGCATACAGAATCGTGATTTCTCTTCCAAAATGTCATCTGAAAGAAGGGGAGACTTACGCGGATGAAGAAATAAAATATCTATATGATGTTGCCAACCAGTTGCCTGGTTTCTTGGAGGAACGCGGGTTTACTGCAGAAATGTCTTCTTTAACAGATCAGAAAATATCGCTCTTATTAGAAGAGAGCGTAAGCCCGTATTATCGGGATTATATTGCAAATACAGAATCTAATGGCTATCGTTCATTGCATATAACATTTTATGATAACATTGCCCGTTGTTATGTAGAAGTACAACTTCGCACAAAAGAAATGGACGATTTTGCTGAGATTGGTCCTGCTAATCATTTTGGTTACGAAAAACGACAGGAAAGTGAAAGAGCCAGACGAGATGCAATACCAAAAGGAGAAAATATTTATTTTGATGATGCATATGAACGAGGGATCATATTGCAGCAGCTTGAATTATCAAAATTGGATGTAAACATGTTTTCAGCAGTGAATAATTCCCTTATCAACGATGGTTGCGGACTCTACCGCGGAAGACTTATTCTTCCGTATGAGCATCTTTCAAGTTTCCAGAATGACCTTATTGATTAATTTTTAAGGGAAATACATGGCTTGTTCCGGTTGACACTGAAAAACCGGCTGACGGACGATATAGGAGCAGTAAAGTAAAGGATGGTAGAAAAATGAAACGAATATTTTTGGTTGAGGACGATAAGTCAATCGCAAAAAATCTTATGCTTTTGCTCCGCTCGGAGGGATTTACAGTTACCCACGCCCCGACAAGGGGCGACGCCCTGGCGGTGCTTGCCGGGAATAAATTTGACTTGGCGCTTGTTGATATTTCGTTGCCGGACGGTAATGGCTTTACGGTTTGCACGGAAATCAAAGAAACGCAAGATATTCCCGTTATTTTTCTGACGGCTTACGGCGATGAGGCAAGTGTTGTTACCGGGTTGAATATGGGTGCGGACGACTATATCACTAAGCCTTTTCGTCCGCGCGAACTGATTGCGCGAATTAGAACTGCCATGCGAAAAAGTGGGCGTTCTGGGTCGGCTTTTGAAATCCGCGGGCTTCATGTCGATACGACAAGCGGCGTTGTGAAAAAAAACGGCAACGAGGTTTTTCTTTCAGCATTAGAATACCGCTTGCTGCTAGTGTTTATTAGCAACCCCAAAATTATTATTACGAGGAGCAGGCTACTTGACGAATTGTGGGACGCGACGGGCGAGTTTGTCAATGACAATACATTGACCGTGTACGTCAAACGCTTGCGAGAGAAGATTGAGAACGACCCCGCAAGCCCGCAAATTATTCTGACCATTCGTGGGACGGGGTATCGATTGGGGGGCGAGGATGCTTCGGAATAGAGCGGTTCGACAATTTGCCATTTTGTTCTCCTTAATAGCTGTCACCGCTGTCATACTGGGATTTGTAATTAATACGGCGGCGGGAATCCTGGCCATCTTTTCTGCCGCTGCCTTTGGCACCGCGTTTTTCGCGTTTACCAAAGCCCGATACAAAAGCATTGCGCAGATTTCAGATCAAATCGATCGGGTGCTTCATAACGCTGACCATCTGTATATTGGTGAATCGGACGAGGGCGAACTTTCCATTTTGCAAAGTGAGATAAAAAAAATGACGCTGCGTATTCAGGAGCAAAATGACGCATTAAAAAAAGAAAAAGCACATCTCGCCGATTCGCTGGCTGACATCGCTCACCAGCTCCGCACTCCGCTGACATCCGTGAATCTGATTGTATCGTTGTTAGAGAAAAACCCTGATAAAAATGACCGGAAAGCATTGATGCGGGAAACAGAGGAATTGCTGATCCAAATGGATTGGCTGCTTACTTCCCTTTTGAAATTATCCCGCCTGGACGCGGGTATTGTGGTGTTCCAAAGCGAACAGATCGATGTCAACAACTTGATCGGTGCTGTGCTTCGCCCGTTTTTAATCCCCATGGAATTGCACACGATTGATTTACAAATAGATGCTCCGAAAGGGATAATGATTCAGGGCGACTTTGGTTGGCTTTCAGAAGCCATTCAAAACATCCTTAAAAATTGCATTGAAAGCGCTGGCGAGAACGGGAAGATTGAGATTGTCGGCACGGACAATCCACTGTTTACCGAGATTACCATCCACGATAGCGGTGCAGGCTTTGAAAAAGAAGATTTACCCTGCCTGTTCGACCGATTTTTTCGTGGGAAAAATCCCAACGCGACAGGATACGGGATTGGATTAGCACTCTGCAAGATGATTATCACCTGGCAGGGAGGGACGATTACCGCCAAAAATCACCCCCAGGGCGGCGCGATATTTGCCATCCGTTTCCCTAAGTGACGAATCTCTCACCTGAAAGTCACAGAGATGTAAGTTGAATGTTCTATTATATGGGTAAACCATGAGAAAGGAGACTCACATAATGGAGTTTTTAAAAATTGAAAATCTATGCAAGGTCTACGGTAAGGACGAAAACCAAGTTACCGCGCTTGACCATGTTTCACTTACAATTGAAAAGGGGGAATTTACAGCAATCATCGGTTCATCAGGCTCCGGAAAATCCACATTGCTTCACATCATCGGTGGTGTGGATGTGCCGACAAGCGGAAAGGTATATTTGGATGGGCAGGATGTCTATGCCCAAAACAATGAAAAACTCGCCATCTTCCGGCGACGCCAGGTCGGACTGATTTATCAGTTTCACAACCTTATTCCCACTCTGAATGTGGTGGAAAACATCAGCTTGCCGATCCTGATGGATAAGCGCAAGGTCAACGAGGAACGGCTTGATGACTTACTCAAACTGCTTGGGCTAAATGATCGCAAAACGCATTTACCCAATCAGCTTTCTGGCGGTCAGCAACAACGGGTTTCGATCGGACGCGCTTTGATGAACGCCCCGGCGGTCATGCTTGCCGACGAACCAACGGGCAGTTTGGACAGCCGCAATGGACATGAAATTATCAATCTGCTGAAATTAAGCAATCAAAAATATCGACAGACCCTGCTGCTCGTCACCCATGACGAAAATATCGCCCTGCAGGCAGACCGCATTATCGGCATATCAGACGGCAAAGTCGTGCGAGACGAACGAGTGCGCTCATGAACATTTTCAACAAAGTTACCCTGCAAAGCTTGAAAAAAAGCCGTACCCGAACGATTGTCACGATTGTCGGAGTTGTTCTGTCCGCCGCCATGATCACGGCCGTCGCTACCTTTGGCGTTTCCCTGCTGAACTATCTGGCCAACGGCGCGGCCCAGAAATACGGCGATTGGCACGTTGAGTTTTTGGACGTCCCTGCTTCTTTCGTCCAGGAACGAAGCCACGACGAGGGCGTCGCTAACACCACGGCATTTGAGAATGTCGGTTACGCAACACTTGACGGCGGTAAAAACCCCGACAAACCCTATCTTTTTATCGCTGGTTTAAACGATGAAGCCTTTGATACCTTGTCCATCAACCTGATTTCCGGGAGGCTGCCTGAAAACAGCGGAGAGATTCTTGTTTCGGGGAGCGTCGCCGCCAATGGCGGTGTTAAATTCGCGGTGGGTGACACGCTTTCACTTGCTGTCGGCAGCCGCATCAGTGGCAACGAGACGCTCGGTCAACACGATCCTTACACTTCCGGGGGTGAAACACTGGTGCCAAAAGATGAGCGAACTTACACGGTTGTCGGTATCTGCCAAAGACCCGGCTTTGAAGAGTCGACCGCACCGGGATATACCTTAATAACGAAAGCCGATGCCCAAAATCAAGCGGACAGCTTCAGCCTCTTTGTCACGCTGACAAACCCGCGTGGGGTTCACGCTTACGCCAACAGCACAGCAGGAAACTATAGCTATGTTTTCAACGATAATGTGCTGCGCTTCATGGGTCTTTCAGACGATAACGTGTTCAACATGTTTTTGTATGCGGTTGGCGGCATTTTGGTTGCCATCATCATGATCGGCTCGATTTTTCTAATTTATAACGCCTTTAACATCTCGCTGAATGAACGCACCCGGCAGTTCGGAATTCTTTCATCGGTGGGCGCCACCGCAAAGCAACTGCGAAATTCGGTGCTGTTTGAGGGGCTTTGTATTGGTGCGGTCGGCATCCCGATTGGGGTTATGGTCGGCATCGCCAGTATCAGCCTGGTGATTTCCGTTGTCGCCGGAAATTTCGGAAACGTCATGTACAGTAACGTTCCTTTAACCCTGACCGTGTCCATACCCGTCATTGTCATTGCAGCGGCGGTTAGCATGGTTACGATTCTGATTTCGGCCTATATCCCAGCTAGGAAGGCCGCAAACACGCCAGTAATGGAGAGTATTCGCCAGACCAACGAAATCAAGGTCGAATCCAAAGCCGTGAAAACATCAAAACTGGCCCAGCGACTTTACGGTTTGGAGGGAACCCTGGCGCAAAAGAATTTTAAACGAAACAAGAAAGGCTATCGCAGCATCGTGCTCTCACTGGGTTTAAGCGTCGTGTTGTTTATCTCAGCTAGTGCTTTTGTAACGGATATGAAACAGGCGGCGGAGCGTTCAGTAGAGGTTACGAGCTATGACATCGGTTTTGCCACCCAGAACATGGATGATAGTGAAATGTTGCCGCTTTACGACAAACTAAAAACCGCCGACGGCGTTTACGAAAGCGCGTATCAATCGCTGATGAAGTATTCATGCGTTGCTAAAGCCAGCGATCTTTCCAATGATTACTGGCAAAATATTGGTTCCCATGCGCCGGATGAAACGGTTAATCTGCCTATGGACATCCAGTTTCTTGATGACAGTACCTATCTGAATATATTAAACGGCTTGGGCTTGCCTGCTGAAGAATATACTGGACCAAATGCGAAACTGATCGCCGTTGCCAAAGTGGAAGGCCAGGCCAATCAGAAGGCGGAGGTTGACCAGCTTAGTGATCTGTTCACGCGTTCTTCTCTGAATCTTACCATTGCTCCCGAAACAAATGGCGAGCCAATAACAGAATCGGGGCAAAACATCAGCGTGACCTTTGTCGAGACCGTACCCCCAGATACACTGCCGGTCCCGGGAAACTCCGGGTCGAATAATCCGTTCTTTTTTAGAGTGATGGCTCCCTATTCGCTCAAAGAGAAGTTTGAAACTACCGATACTCAGGTGGCTGTTAAGGGCTTGACCTTTCGGTCAAAGAATCCTACCCAGTCGACGGCTGAAATGGAAACGATGATTCAGGGCGCGGGAATTACTGCCGATTACAACCTGTACAATACGTATAAAATGCTTGACGAGAGCCGCAATTACATCTTTATTGCCAACGTGTTCGCTTATACTTTTATCATTATGATTTCGCTGATTGCGGTTGCCAATGTGTTCAACACGATTTCTACCAATATCAAGCTGCGCCGGCGGGAGCTTGCGATGCTCCGCTCGGTGGGGATGTCCGACCGCGATTTCCAAAAGATGATGAATTTCGAGTGTGTCTTTTATGGCCTGAGGGCGCTGCTCTTCGGGCTTCCCATCGCGGCAATCGCTTCCTGGCTGATTTACAAAGGGATGGTCCTCGGCGGGACAGACAATATCGATTTTGTGTTCCCGTGGGGCAGTATGGCAATCAGCGTATTCAGCGTGCTCTTTGTGGTGTTCATTACAATGCTGTATTCCGTTAGCAAGATAAAAAAGGAAAATATCATCGATGCGCTTCGAGATGACATGATGTGATTCAAAACCGATATTAACTTGATAGAAAATCAAAAAATATCGGTGTGATTGGGTTCAAGTGATTCGCAATCGTTCCGAAAGGCGAATTAATTTCGGACCATGCCTATTTACTGCCCCAGCTGCCGTTCCCGTCTTCTCCGTTCATCAGCCATAGTTTGTGGAGCAATCCGCAAACATGATGAACGGGATTTAAAATGTCAGAACCGGTTAGTTTCGGTATAGTCGAAGATAATCATAGCTGTTCCAAACACCGTAATTTGCATTTTCCTCATCTTCCCGTATTAATTCATAGATTTGCGCCAAAAGATTTGTATGCTTATCCGGTTTATTGCTAAACCGTAGATATTTGTAATAAACTGATTTGCTAACACCCAACGTACGACAAAGGCGGGCAACAGGCCAACGGCTCCGGCGGCTTATAGGCTATCCACAGGTTCTTTGCTATTTCTTTCGGCGCTTTACAAAAAAAACCAAGTGCATCTTGGAGGATCTCTATTTCTTCTTTGGCTTCCCGTAGTTCCTTTTCGAGTTCTTTTAAACGAGTTGGATCGGTTATTGGGATATTTTTAGGCTCATGACAAAAACCAGGTTGGCCTTTTTTAGCTTTGCTAATCTAAGTGTATAACGTATCGAGTTTAATTTCTAGTCGATCGGTGGCAGCTTGATTGCCGATTTAATTTGCCAGTTTTAACGCTTCAAAAAGTTCTTCTGCACTGGATGCTTTTTCATAAGTTTCCAGTCTTTTTTCTTTCTATTTCACCTCATTTCCTTGCAATTCGGGACTGCATTTTATGATATCACTCCACATCCTCAATATTCAATGAAGAAATATAGCGATTATTTTGTTATATAATATGACGCGAACATAACGAAACAGTAAAAATCATGTTATATTATAATAATAATGACATTAACGTTATAATATGATATAATACCGTACATATTCATTCGTACGAATAATAAAATAAGATAGCTTTTTATTACTGTTATTTGCAGAAATTCAATTTTATATGAGTTAAATGTATAAACAAGGAACGTTTAATCGCAGCATATAGCATAAGAAAGTTTATGGCAGAAGGGGCAAATCCATGGAAAGTACTGAAAAACCAGATATAAAAACAACACCCGCTGTTTACGCGAAACTGAACGTGATTGATTCGTATGAAGAAGAGAGAGACGATGAAGAGGAGGAAGAAAAAAGGGATAAAACCAAAATCATTATTCTTGTTAGTCTCCTCATCCTTATAGTTGTATTCTTTGTTTCATTTGTATTGGGGCGGTATTCAGTTTCAATTAAACAAGTGGGATATATTTTTGCGGCAAAGCTATTCAATTTGCCACAAACATGGACAATAGAGCAAGAAATCGTTGTATTTCAGATCAGACTGCCGAGGATCCTTTCCGCAATTTTGATTGGCGCGGCGCTTTCTATTTCCGGTGCCGCTTACCAAGGGATTTTTAAGAACCCAATGGTTTCACCGGATATTCTTGGCGCCTCGGCAGGAGCTGGTTTTGGAGCTGCAGTCGCAATTCTGCTTGACTACAATGTTTTTGGAATACAATTATTCGCATTTGTATTTGGACTAATGGCGGTTGGCTTGGCATATTTAATCAGCAGTATCGTCGGACGTGGTAATAGTTCAATACTTCTTCTTGTATTAACGGGCATGGTGGTGTCGGCGCTTTTTCAGGCTTTAATTTCCGTGACCAAATATGCCGCCGATCCTAATGACAAGCTTCCGGCCATTACCTTTTGGCTTATGGGGGGACTTTCCTCTATAACATATAATGATATTGCGATGTTTCTAGTCCCGTTTATTATTGGCGCTGTTCCGATAATACTATTGAAGTGGAGGCTCAATGTTCTTTCCTTCAGTGAAGAAGAAGCCAAGGCCTTGGGTATAAATACTAAAAAACTCAGACTGGTTATTATCTTTTGTGCGACCCTTCTAGCGGCTGGCTCGGTAGCTCTCGCTGGGATTATCGGGTGGGTTGGTCTGATTATCCCGCACTTAGCGCGAATACTTGTTGGGCCCAATCATAAGGACTTAATCCCAGCTTCTCTCATTATGGGTGCCACTTATCTGCTGTTTGTTGATGACATTGCACGGGCAGCTTTGTCTATGGAAATTCCCATTGGCATTCTTACAGCTATAATTGGGGCTCCGTTCTTTCTTTTCATGTTACTAAAAGGAAAAAAGGGGGCATGGTTATAAAACTCGAAATTAGAAATATCACCTGCGGATATGGGTCAACAAATATCCTGCATCATATTTCCCTGATTATTGAAACAGGGCAGATTATGTGCCTGCTTGGGCCCAACGGTGTTGGGAAAACCACTCTGTTCAAATCGATTCTGGGATCTATTAATCCGGTTGAAGGAAGTGTTTTGCTGGACGGCAAAGATGTGAGCAGACTAACCAACAAGTACCGTGCCCAGGTAATTGCCTATGTGCCTCAGGCACACACTCCTGCTTT
The DNA here is from genome assembly GCF_008086615.1 of Acetobacterium tundrae. Taxonomy (GTDB): domain Bacteria; phylum Bacillota; class Clostridia; order Eubacteriales; family Eubacteriaceae; genus Acetobacterium; species Acetobacterium tundrae. Next base: position 42,799 of record NZ_RXYB01000011.1, on the reverse strand, counting down.
CCCTTTTAAAGTGTTTGACGTGGTGGTAATGGGAAGAACGGCTCACATAGGCATATTTGCCTCACCTTCGAAAATTGATTTGGAAATTTCCAAGGACGCCCTGGCCGATTTACATATCAGCCATTTAAAGAATAAAATCTATACAGAAATCAGCGGAGGAGAAAGACAGCTTGTGCTTATTGCCCGTGCTCTCGCTCAACAGCCGAAGCTATTAATTATGGATGAGCCGACATCTAATTTGGATTTTGGCAATCAGGTACGAGTTCTGGAGGAGGTGCAAAAACTTTCAGGAAAAGGAATCGGCGTACTGATGACTTCGCATTTTCCTGACCATGCTTTTTTATGTTCCACACAAGTGGGGTTAATGCACCGAAATGGAGACATCATTATCGGCGAAGTTGATGATGTGGTCACGGAGGAAAACCTCAGATTAGCTTATGGTGTTGAGGTGAAAATCACAAGCGTTCAGAGAGAAGACGGACAGCGGATTAAAACCTGTGTGCCGATGCTGTCATTGTCTTGAACTTCAAAATTACGTAAAACATACAAAATAATAAGGACAACAAATTTAAACTATGTATTGCAAAGCAGAAAGGAATGAAATGAAAATGAAAAAAAGATTATTATTGATTCTTATTGTGATTTTACTGGCCATGACTATTGCAGGGTGTTCGACTGCCAGTAAGCAGGACAACCAATCAGCTCAGGAGAAGACCATCACCGATATGGATGGGAATGCTGTCCAATTGCCGGCGAAAGTTGAAAAAATTGGAACATCCTGGCCTGGATTCATAAATACGCTCTGTGTCGCTGGTGGCGCTGATAAAATTGTAGCTTCTTCAGATCAGATAAAAAATTATCCGTGGGCATTAAAAATATTCCCTAATCTTAGCAGCGTTAATTATCCATTCAGCACGGCGGGCACTAGCATTGAAGAGTTGATAAAGAATAAGCCAGATGTCGTCTTTTTAAGATCAGGCGATGATATTGACAAAATCAAAGAGGCCGGCATTCCGGTTGTCATGATTGACTATAAAAACAACAGCATAAATGATATGGTTGACGCAGTCACTCTGGTCGGAAGCATATTAGGTGATAGTGAAACAAAGCAAGCTGCAAAATACAAGGATTTTGTGACGAAAAATGTCGATAAGATTAATTCGGTTACAAGTAAAGTGTCAGATGCCCAAAAGCCAAAGGTACTGGCTCTTTCAGTTACTGGGTCTAAGCTTTCAACGTGGGGTAGCAATATAATCCAAAATGAAGAGATAAAGATAGCAGGAGGGGTCAATGTCGCTGAAAATGATATCAGCGGTTCCAAAGAAGTCTCGATGGAGCAGGTGTTGCAATGGAATCCTGATGACATATTCTTAGTTGGAAATTTAACTGACCGAACGAATTTGCTTAATGACTCCAAGTTCTCGCAGCTGAGCGCGGTTATAAACGGAAAGGTATTTGTAGTTCCGAAAGGTGTGTTTGTGTGGTCGAATTTAGGTTCTGAAACAGCCCTGTATCTTCCCTGGATGGCCAAGAACCTATACCCTGATCAATTGAAAGATCTGGACATTTCAGCTCAGACAAAAGATTTCTACAAAACCTTTTTTAATTACAATTTGAGCGATGATGAACTGACCAGAATATTGAATGCACAGGATCCACAGTAACATGGATATGAAGAGAGTTATTTCAATAGAAGACTATCATTGGCGTGCAAATAATGTTTATACGCCTGTGTACCCATTTCTATCAAAAAAAATAATTGAAGGATTCGGCATTGTCGAAGGCATATGCCTTGATGTCGGTTGTTGCGGTGGGTATTTTGGCATCTCAATGGCGACGCTGACAAACCTGAAAATTATTTTGATGGATATAGATGATACAGCATTGAAGATTGCCAGGGCCAAGGTATCGGAGAATAATCTGGGTGATAGAATACAGGTTACGTTCGGTGATGTTCATGAAATACCTTTGCTCGACAGCTCTGTCAATATGGTAATAAGCAGAAGTTCGCTTCAATTCTGGGACGATTATACTAAGGCATTTGGCGAGATATTCAGGGTGCTTGTTCCGGGTGGAGCGGCGTATATAGGCAGCGGCTTTGGCAATATAGAAATTAAAACAGAAGTTGGCAAAACGATGAGAGAAATCGATCCATTATGGGGGATTGCTAAGGATAGTAATAAACCGGAAGATCGGGTTATTAAACTCGAAGAGGCTATGGACAAAAACGGCATTTGTCAATATGAAATCATCAATGATGACGGAGGTGTATGGCTGGCCTTAAGAAAACCATCAATAAAATAACAAATTAAAATTTTATGACTGCTATGAATTATGAGCAACTGTATCCTATTAAAAGGCTGTAAAGAGCCTCCTATAATACGCTATAATATCACAGGAGGTTATATTTGAGTTAGTATCGGTCAACATAAAAAAGGAGGACTTGTCTGGAAAGCCAACGTAAAGTGCAATGTGTGAAATTTGTCATGGAAAAATTATGGATGGCAGGGACATTATCAAAGATAGAAAGGTATTATGTGAAGCTTGTGACAATGACGCATATTATCGTCGATTTAAAGAAAGAGGAAAGAAGAGAAGAATATGGAGGAAAAATGGTATGAATTCATCAATAAAGGAAAAATATGCAACTAAAGCAGAGGCTTTGCAAATATTATTTAAAAAATGCTGTCCGGAGAAGCAGGTTGAAATGGTTCCACTATCCGAGGCTATTAACAGAGTGCTGGCGAAAACCTTGGAGTCATGCAATACTTTGCCGGTTGTCAGAGCATCAATGATGGATGGTATAGCGGTTTCTTCAGAACTTTTCAAAGACAGCATGCCTGACGCAACTGGTTGGGAAGCAGGAAGAGAATATTCCAGAGTGGATACTGGCGACGATTTTGATGACAAATATGACGCAGTGATTGCGATCGAAAAGGTTTTAATTGATGAAGACGACAGACTTCAGTTTAGAGAGGAATTAAGTGTAAAACCGGGGGATTGTGTAAAAAAAAGCGGTAGTACAATTAAAAAAGGGGATTACATCATATCTGCAGGAGTGCCGATTCGTCCATCTGATTTGGCGGCTTTGGCGTTAGGCGGAATTGCGAAAGTGCCCGTTTACAAAAAACCGGTGGTGGTTTTCATTCCAACCGGAAGTGAACTGGTTCTGGCTGGGAAAACACCTCAAAGAGGTGAAAATATTGATTCTAATAGTATGATGGCAAAACACATGCTTCTTGAGATGGGGGCGGAACCTGTTTGCTATCCGATTGTAAAGGACGATCCTAAAGAGATCAAAATAGCTTTGGAAAAAGCACTGGAACAGGGAGATATCGTCATAATGAACGGTGGTTCATCTAAGGGAGCTGAGGATTTCACATCGAAAGCAATCAATAAAAATGGTGCAGCTTTTCTGCATGGGGTAGCAGCAGGTCCGGGAAGACCAATGAGCATGGCGGTTATAAATGGAAAACCAGTCATTAATCTGCCGGGACCTGTTGCTGCTGCCTATTATGGATTAGAATGGTGCATCAGGGCATTGGTTAATCAGTATCTGGGTTTGCCTATGATTAAACGTCAAAGAGTTACGGCGATCCTTACCGAGGATATGCAGTGTCCCAAATTTATTTCGTTTTTGTGCAAAGTAAATGTACAAAAAACAGCGGCTGGTATATATACCGCGACGCCTATTCCGTTCAAAGTTGCCAGTATTGGCATGTGTCTGAGTACAAATGGTCAATTTATTTCGGAAATTGGAGAAGCTGTCTATAAAAAAGGGGATTCCATTGAGGTAGAACTCCTTCGCGGCGAAGAATTCATATAAAAAGTATGGTGAAAAATATGGATCAATACAAAGGTTATGACGAGATTGCGATGTTTGAAGAAATTATAAATAATGACACGTGGTGTAAAATTGAGAAAATCAATAAAGGTTGGTCTGACGATACTAAATATTATATTGAAACGACAGATAATCAAAAATTAGTATTGAGAACTTCCAATATCGGTAATTATAAACTAAAGAAAAGAGAATATCAGATCGTTTGTAAATATTCAAGTCTGGGATTTAAAATGTCAGAACCGGTTAGCTTTGGTGTTTGTAATAAAAATCAAAATGTTTATATATTATTGACCTAGGTTGAAGGAGAAGATTTAGAATTTGCATTACCTAAACTCGACCGGGATAAACAATATGTATTGGGTAGGGAAGCCGGGATAATTTTTTAAATAGGTAAAAACGAACCCAGATTAGAAGAATTAAAAATGAATTATGATCAAAATACCATAAAACAATAGTGCTTATTTGAGAATGTGAATAATTTCGAGTTTTCTTGTTTATACATCTTGAACCGATACGGTCCGCCTCCACCAAATTTATTAACAAAGCTCTGTAATACACTCTTAAGCGGTATTCGGTGCTTCTTTATTTGCCTGAAAAATATTTTGCCCAATATAACTTTTTTTATTGTTTAATCGCATTGAGCTTATCGATGTATCTTTTGGAATCCTTATAAGCAGATCAAGGTAAGTGTACTGTTGCATTTTTTTTTAAAAACTTGATATTAATTCATTTGCTTGGTATAATATAAAATATAATTGATAAACATTAAAAAAAATAATTCGCCAAGGTTTTAATTGAAATAGACCAAATAAAAACAATACGAATAATATTATATGAGCGTTTATCAAAAGAGGGGAAAATAATATGAATGAAAAAGTAACAATGGCAATTGAAAAAAGAGAAAATGGGAATGGCAGTGCCGGTAAAAAACTAAGAGCTATAGGTTATATCCCTGGCGCTATCAATAGAAAAGGTCTGGAATCAGTTTCAGTAAAAATAAAAAAAGATGAATTGATAAAAAACATATTTAAATATGGGAAGAACTATTTATTCACGCTCAATCTTGGGGGGCAAGAATCGTATTCGGCAATGATAAAAGAGATACAACATTCGCCAATCAAAAGAGAAATTTTAAATGTTGTTTTTCAGCAAGTGTCTGTTACTGAAAAAATTAAATTCAATCTTAATATTAAAATAGTTGGCAAAGAAGCAATAGAATTAAAAAGTCTTCATTTTGTGGAGCAAATGGATAAAATACTTGTGACAGGATTACCACAGGATATACCTGATTTCCTTGAAATCGATGTAACGGATCTTAATTTGAATGATAAAATATGTGTCGGCGATATTAAATTTCCAAAGGGAATTGAATCAGAAATTGAAGCTGATAAAATCGTATTAGTGATCACTGAAATGAGATTAGATGATACGATCATAGAAGATGTGTTAGATGATAAAATCTCAGAAGTCGTTCAGGAAGAAAACCTGTAAAGTTTATTGATTAGTGTGCAGGTCACAATATCAAAGAGTATGCTTTAGCCCTGATGGCGAAAATCTTCTTTGTAACATTTACATGTTTCTCAAAATCGGTGGTAAGCATAAAGATTGCGAAAAAATCGCTTAAAAACAGCCTTCTATGATAAAGTAAGTAATCATAGGAGGCTATTTTTATGGTTGAAATAGGGCTCGGTGTCAAATGGTGTTGGTAGTATAAGACAAGAAAAAAATTATTCAACTACTCTATTAAGCGGACTTTTCACAGGGGGTGTTCTTCCATTTAGGCGCGGGTCCCCTCATATAAGACAGGATGGCAGCCAAAATGCTGAATCCGAATGAAATGCCAAAAGCTAGCCGCAGTCCACCAATAAAACTATCCACTGTAATTCCCTGTGAGCCAACCTGTGTTCCGAAGAATAGCCCCTGCATGGCTTCAGGGGAGACACTTGAAGCAACGATTGCCATTGAAATTGCGATACTTAAAACATTTCCGGCGTTGTTGAACATGGTCCGAACGCCTGAGGCGATTCCTCTTTTATTTGGTGGAACGGCACTCATGATTGAATTGGAATTTGGTGAAAAGAACAGTCCCGAACCAAGTCCCATTATAAACATCCAGATGAGCAGCAAAATTGTAGGTGTGTTATCTGTAATCCACATAAGCCCAAAGAGCCCGATTGCCGAAATTATCAGGCCTAGGGAACTTAAAAAACGAGAGTCATATTTATCAGACAGGATACCACTGATGGGTGAAATGAGGAACATCGATAAGGCCATCGGTGTCAACAATATTCCTGCGGTCATCGGATCATCACCTTTTATTCCCTGAAAATAAAATATCATAAGAAAGGTAATAGCGCCTCTTGCGATTCCATTAAATAAATTACTTGCAAATGCAAAGGCTAATACTCGGGCTTTAAAAAGCTGCAAATCCAGCATTGGCTGAATCGTTCTATTTTCGATTAAGACAAAAACAATCATGGCTACAACGGCAATGACAAACATTGCGATTACTTCAAGGCTGAACCATCCGGAAAAACTGCCAATTGTCAGAGCCATGAGGAGTGAAAATATCCCGAGCGTAAATGTCAAAGTACCGGGCCAGTCAAACTTTTGCTTTTGGGTATAAGAATAGACTTCACGCAACTGAAAGGCAGCCCATAAGGTTCCAATGATCCCAACGGGAAGATTCATATAGAAAATACTCCGCCATCCAATACTGACAAGAAATCCTCCTAAAATTGTTCCGATAACGCTTCCTACACTGATAAACATCAGGTTAATTCCCAGTGCTTTTCCAAGCTCGTCCTTAGGAAAGGCATCAGCAATAATGGCTGTGCTGTTTGCTACTAAGAGTGCTCCGCCGACGCCCTGAATCAATCTGAAGATCAGCAGTTGAATGCCGGTGTTCGACCAAGCGCAAAACAACGACGCGATGGTGAATAAGGCAAATCCACCCACATAAAGTTTTTTTCTTCCAAACATATCGGCGACTCTTCCGATTGATGGCACCAGTATCGTCAGGACAAGCATATAGCCCATCAGGATCCACGTCAGAATACCCATTCCAGCGTTCAGCTCCTTCATGATATCAGGCAAAGCGACAATAAGAGTACTACCACTTAGAACGGAAAGCAATGCACCCATTGTAGTGCAGGAAAGTGCAATCCATTTATAATTTTCGTTTTTCATAACTGACATTCCTCCGGTTGTTTAGTTCTTTTTTCTAGTTCATTTAAATATTTATTACAGTTATTTTTGATGCGTTTAAGCACCGCATCTTTTTCATCCACCAAAATCATTAATTCTTTAATTTTATCTTCAGTTTCTTCGATCTGTCTAATATCTTTTGTATCGCCATCCAGAATTTCTAGGATGCTATTTTTCAGTCCCAGAAAATGTTGAATCTGTTCAAAATTCATGCCTAGTTTGATTCGTAATTCTTTTATTTCTTTAATAATTTCAATATCCGACTGTGTATATAAACGGTAACCGGCCTCCGTTCGCATCGGTTTTAACAGTTCCATTTCCTCATAGTATCGGATGGTTCTTTTGGTGATTCCGGTTGATTTGGCAACTTCATCGATTTGGTAATAATTTATGTTCATCTGTATACCTCTGAAAAGAATTTTACCATACCTTAACATTAACGTCAATGTTATAGTTGAAACATGCAATCGTTATAAAAAAAAAGAAAAGCAAAGGTTTTATGGTGTATTGTCTTTCGAAATACCCCTGGAAAAATTGAATATGTTGGATTTTCCTTCTATGATTATTATGAATCCTTTAAAACTATCATCATTTATCAGGATCGAAATTTTTGTCAGATCTAACTGAATTATACTGCCTCAATTTTACAGAGTCCATTTTGTTAGGCAGGTTTTTGAGCAATTTAAATCCTACCCATTCACAAAAAATTCACATTGCGTTCACCTATTTACTACAAATAAAGAGTAAGATTACAACAGTGTGAATTGGAGATGATGTAATGAAAATATGTTGAAAATGAATATTTAAGTTGCAAAAGTTTGATGGTCCCACCTTCCATTTTTTTGAGATAAGATTTATATAATAATTGGATGATGTGACTGAATTTATCCATATCTTTTAAATATAGAAAAGTGAGGAAGAACAAGGAATGAAAATAGTCAAAAATAATTTACTGAAAATATGTTTGATTTTCATGATGTTTTTAGCAGGCGCAGTCTGTGTCTATTCCGTTGTCGTTTACAGTGGAACCACCACTGAGATGATGGGGAACACTGAGCAAATTAACACACAGCGTTCCAATTCGACTGATCAGTCAACGCAGCAATCTGCGGGGAATAATCTACAGACACAAACACAGCGTAAGGACCTAACTTCGGGAAATCAGTCAACAGTTCAATCGCAAAATCAAAATACTCATACCGGTACACAAAACGCAAACATTCAGTATGCGCCCTTGCTGGTCATTTATGCACTGATCTTTTTAGGTTTGTTTATCTGGGCCTATTTTGCGAGGAGAAGAATAAAGACACTATCTGATGACGGTAAAAATGATAAAATAATAATCGTAACGTTGCTCATTGTTGCCCTTTTAATGAGAATTTCTTTGTCGACGGTTATTCAGGGTTATTCAGGAGATATCAGTCTCTTTAAAAGTTGGGCGACGGCGGCAGCAAAAGATTTTTCAAATTTATATGCAAGTTCAAACAATATTGATTACCCTCCATTATATATTTATATTTTAGCTATTATTGGCAAACTGGCAAACATTGGAATATTCAGTAAATACTATATTCTGCTGCTTAAGCTTCCTTCCATTTTGGCTGATGTTGGAACCGCACTGATTTTATATAAATTAAGTAAAAAACGATTTTCCATGCAAATTAGTCTTTTACTGGCGGCGTTTTATGCGTTTAATCCAGCCACTTTTCTAAATTCAGCGCTTTGGGGACAAGTTGATTCATTATTCACCCTCTTGGTTGTGCTGTCTTTTTATTTCCTTTCAGAGAAGAAAATAACTATTTCAGCCATCTTTTTTGCTTTAAGTATTTTGATGAAGCCACAGGGAATTATTTTTGCTCCTGTTTTATTATATGAACTTGTGCGTGAAAGAAGCCCTAAAAATTTCATAAAAGCAGCATTAGCCGGCTTGGTTACGGTTTTTGTGATAATTCTACCTTTTTCTTATCAACATGGCTTCTCATGGATTTTCGAGTTATATTCAGGGACAATAGCAAAATATCCGTATGCCTCGATGAATGCTTTTAATTTTTTCAGCTTAATCGGCGGGAATATGACCAATTACAATAATACGTTACTACTGTTCAGTTACCACACCTGGGGGATGATCTTTATTGTCCTTGTTTCAGCCTTATCGTGGTTTTTATACGGAAAAGGAAAAAATAGTTCCTATGCTTTTTCCGCTGGACTGATACAAATTGTTGGTGTCTTTATTTTCTCTGTGGGAATGCATGAACGTTATTTATTCCCGGCCATGGCGATAGCACTTTTTGCGTTCGTCTATTTAAAGGATAGAAGATTTCTTCTGCTGGCAGGTGGATTTAGTATTTCTTGTTTTGTAAATACGTACTGTGTTTTATTATATGGTCTACAAGGAGGCATGGGATCCGTTACCGATAATAGTTCTCTGATTGCTGGTATTACAGCACTTTTCAATCTGTTGCTATTTGCGTATCTGGTAAAAGTTGCTTGGGATAATGCGCTGAGTGGGACAGTTTACAGTCTTGAATAATACCGAATATTCGAGAAAATTCACAGAAAATCGATTAGTTTTAGGCCAACCATTTATAAAAAAATTAAAAAAATACGATTCATCCAGAACGAGGTGATGATATGAAAAATAATATGATCTACGTAGTAGAAGACGATCTTAATGATCAGATTGATAATGATGATGTAAAAAATCAAGTAATTTACTCAATTGTAGTTCCTTTATTTAATGAGGAGCTGGTAATAACGGAAAGCTACAATCGGTTAAAGGCTATCATGGACAGTACCAATGAAAATTACGAAATAGTCTTTGTCAATGATGGCAGCAAAGATAAAACGGAATCGATTGTGCGTGAAATTTGCAACCGGGATGAAAAAATCAAGCTGGTCAATTTTTCGCGAAACTTTGGTCATCAACCCGCGATTACGGCGGGGATGATCGAAGCCTGCGGGGAGGCCGTGGTGGTGATTGATGCCGATTTGCAGGATCCCCCGGAAATAATTCTGGAAATGATCAAAAAATGGCGGGAAGGATTTGATGTTGTCTATGGCAAAAGAACGAAAAGAGAGGGCGAAACCTTCTTTAAGAAATTGACATCCAAAGTTTTTTATCGCACGTTCAACAAACTGACTAATATTGACATTCCCAGTGATACCGGCGATTTTCGATTGATTGACAGAAAAGTATGTGATACGCTCAATACCCTGCCGGAAAAGAACCGTTATGTCCGGGGATTAATCAGTTGGTTGGGTTTTAAACAGACTTCCGTAGAATTTGTTCGACAGGAGCGATTTGCCGGCAAGACAAAATATCCGTTAAAAAAGATGATCAAACTGGCTTTAGATGGCATTACTTCATTTTCATATAAGCCAATGACTTTTTTTGGTTATTTCGGAGGCGCACTGTTTTTAATCGGATTTATTTCTTTTGTGGTCGATCTAATGAGGGATGAACTCGGCAATTTGAGCGTCATGAGTCTTTCTCTGTTTTTAATCATCATGATGATGATGTTCGGTATCACATTCATTGCCATTGGCATTATGGGGCAATATATTTGCCGGATTTTAGATGAAAGCAAAAATAGACCGAATTACATCATCAGCGATGTCATTCACTATAATAAAAAAAATAGCAAAGATAAATAGTCGTTCATTTTAATGTGTTTAGAAGTATGTTATAAAATATTTGTTAGGGGAATAGAATGAAAAAAATAGAACTTACTAGAGAAAAGATAATCCTTTTACTGATTATGATGATGTCAGCATTCTTGAATTTTGGAAATTTAGGTATCCAGGGCTATGGAAACGCCTATTACGCAGCCGGTGTGAAGAGTATGACAATGAGTTGGAGTAATTTCTTCTTCGTTGCGTTTGATCCGTCCGGATTCGTAACGATTGATAAGCCGCCACTGGGATTTTGGATACAGGCGCTTTCCGCAAAGATTTTCGGCTACAGCGGGGTAAGTATTCTGTTGCCGGAGGCATTGGCCGGCGTGATATCCGTCTATATTCTGTATCGCTTGGTCAAGAAATCTTACGGTAGTACCGCTGCTTTGATTTCAGCATTTTGTATGGCCACAACACCGATTTTTGTTGCGGTCAGCAAAAACAATACAATTGACGGTATTTTGGTTCTGACGTTGCTGCTTGCCTGCCTGGCTTTACACAAGGCTGTAGAAAGCGGGAAATTAAGACATGTGATCCTATGTTTAGCGATTGTGGGCATTGGTTTCAATGTAAAAATGCTCCAAGCTTATATGATCCTGCCGGCGATCTACATCACTTATTTTTTTGTTTCAACGATTCCCATTAAAAAAAGAATCCTACAGTTGGTTGCCGGAACGTTGATATTGGTAGTGGTCTCACTTTCATGGGCTACCATCGTTGATTTGGTTCCAGCCGCGGATCGTCCATTTGTCGGCAGCAGTACCAATAACAGCGAATTGGAACTGATCTTTGGTCATAATGGGGTGGAACGTTTAACCAGTACCAGCGGCAGTGGAATGGGTACCCGTGGTGGCGGAATGGGCACATCCGGTGATGGCCAATCGCGAGAAAATGCATCAGGTGGAGATACGAATCAGGCTTCAACATCTCAAGCGGTGCAAGATTCATCCGAAACTGGTCAAGATATACCGAGTAACGTTGGATATGGTGATATGAGCGATGCTCCCGGCGGGATGGAAAACGGTCAAAATGGCAATACGCGTGGCGGAGGTATGTTTGGCGGATCAGAACCGGCCAGCATTTTGAGATTATTCTCAAGTAATAGCTTAACTGACCAAATCATTTGGCTATTCCCCTTTGCTGTGATCGGATTAATTGCAGCCTTCCTGAATGAAAAGAAAAAAGCTTCATCATTTGATGTGAAGAAAAAACAGGGACTGCTGTTATGGGGAATGTGGTTGGTACCAGTGTTTCTGTATTTCAGCTTTACAACGGGACTGTTCCATCCTTATTATCTGATTATGTTAGCCCCGCCGATTGCGGCGCTTACCGGTATCGGAATGGTATCGATGTGGGAACTGTATCAAAAAGGAGGCTGGAAAGCCTGGATTCTGCCAGCAGCTCTGATTGTGGATGCAGCAGTAGAATTACTGGTTTTATCCTATTACTACACGACTTCAGGTCTTACCCTGTATTTGATGATTGCAACAGGTGCTTTGTGTTTTGTGGGAGCTCTGATGCTGGGCATTCTAAACGTCATAAAAGACAAAGAAAATCCATCGGAAAGAAAGAAAAAACTCAAGCTAATTTTCGCAGGCGTGGGATTGCTTGGGTTAGTTATAGCACCGACCGTTTGGTCTGGTACAACTCTTTTCTATGCGGAATCAAGCTCAATGCCATCGGCTGGGCTGGAGCTTGCGAGTTCAAACGATAAGGGTGGAAATAATGGCGGAATGTCTAGCACGGAAAACACGGATAAGTTGGTGAGCTATTTAAAAGCGCATACGACCAATGAAAAATATCTACTGGCAGTTTCATCTGCAAATGGGTATGCTTCGGACATCATTATAAAATATGGTGAACCTGTTATGTCTTTTGGTGGATTTTCAGGATCAGACAACATCTTGACTCTAAATGAATTTAAGCAAATGGTTGCTGATGGCGAAATTCGCTATGCAATGATTAATGGCGGCGGAGGAGCCGGCGGCATTAATGAAATTGGTGACGATGGAGAAACCGTTGGTACCAATGAATTTAGTGGCACTGAGGCAACCGGTAGCAACAATGAAATCACTGCATGGATCAAGGCAAACGGCAAGACCATTTCTGAAAGCGAGTGGTCCGAAACAGCTTCGTCAACTTCAACGGTATCAACAGCAACATCTCAAAATGCTGATAAAGGGATGCTGGGCGGTAATTCAGAACAATTATATGATTTAAAACAATAATAAAAAAAAATCAAGATAAATACAACACAGAAAACGGCTAAATATTTCAATTTAGCTGTTTTTTTGTGTTCCAGGATATCTGGCAAAAGTCCTGGGGATGGAAGGAAAGATTGAATTCTTAATAGAATCTTTATCTTTCAGCATGTTTTTGATATAACAAATTTATTGAGAAATAACTATAATAAAGGTACAAAGAAATAACTTTTGTTAGGGAGGAAAAAATGTCTAATTGTCAAAATGCTTTTGAAGAATATATTGATTTAGCAAAAAACGCCTTAAAATTGGGGAATTTTGTGCTGGCGGAAGAAAGAATTAAGAATGCGATGTATGAAAATCCGCATTCTCCATGTGTTCATAACCTATACGGTATTTTAGAGGAACTGTTAAAGGAGGATAATTTGGCCCATAAACATTATCGGGTTGCCAATGTTTTGGATCCAACATATAAACCCGCATACAGAAATTTGGAAAGAATATCGTCTTTTGAAGGTCGACCCACGAATAAACCTATTGATTTTGGGGATGAACCAGAGAAAGAAGACGATGATTTATATGTTGTCGAATATGACAAGAATCACGTTGGTCATTTGCAAAAAAAGGAAGGGAAGTGACAATAAATGGGAGTTGTTTTAATCATTTCAGGATTTGTAGCACTGGCTTTGTTGGTATATCTTGTTTATGTGTTATTTAATGGTGAAAAATTATGAGCTCTATTGTGATTGAGGATGGTTTATTTTTAATAGTATTAGTGGCTCTTTCATTTCCTCTTGGTCATTACATTTATAAGGTAATGACTGGTCAAACGGTATTTCTATCTCGTGTCATTGTTCCTGTTGAAAGAAGTATTTATAAGTTAATGGGAATGAATGATGAAGATGAAATGAGTCCGCGAAAATATGCTTTTTCGGTAGTAATATTTAGTTTTATCGGACTCATCTTCGTTTTTGGAATTCAAATGTTTCAAAGTAGTTTGCCCTTTAACCCAGAGAATTTTCAAGCACCTAGTTGGGATTTGGCGTTTAATACAGCGGCAAGTTTTGTTACAAATACAAACTGGCAGGCCTATTCAGGAGAGCTTAGTCTATCATATTTTACTCAAGCAGTGGGGCTAGGCGTTCAGAACTTTTTAACAGCAGCAACAGGGATTGCCGTTTTGTTTGCCTTAACAAGAGGTTTCATAGCAACAAAAAAAACAACAATTGGAAGCTTTTGGAAAGATTTAATAAGAACAACGTTGTATGTGCTCATTCCATTGTCACTGATACTTGCGATTATTCTTGTTTCACAAGGTGTTGTCCAAACACTTGCACCTTATAAAGAAATTGTAACACTTCAAGGTGGATCAGCTCAGACAGTACCTTTAGGACCGGCTGCAAGCCAGATTGCAATTAAACAGCTTGGTACAAATGGCGGCGGATTCTTTGGACTTAACTCAGCGTTTCCTCTCGAAAATCCTACAGCATTGTCTAATTTTCTGCAGCTTTTATCAATTCTATTGATTCCGGCAGCCCTTTGCATTTCTTTTGGAAAAGCAGTAAAGGACAGTAAACAAGGAAGATCAATTTATGCAGCTATGCTAATTCTGTTTGTGGTGGCACTTGCAGTTTTAACATATAGTGAGCAATATCTAGCACCTGTTTTTCAAGGCGTCATGGCTTCAGGTAATATGGAAGGTAAAGAAATCATTCATGGTGTTGGAACATCAGCTCTATGGGGAGCAGCAACAACAGCAGCTTCTAACGGTTCGGTAAATGCGATGCTTGATAGTTTCACGCCATTAGGTGGGATGATTCTCATGTTCTTAATGCAGCTTGGCGAAGTTGTTTTTGGTGGTGTTGGTAGTGGATTATACGGGATGATTGCGTTTGTGATCCTAACTGTGTTTATCGCCGGGCTGATGGTAGGAAGAACGCCTGAGTATTTAGGGAAAAAAATTGAAGCGTTTGATATGAAAATGGTATGTCTAATTGTTCTTGTTCCCCCGCTTTTAACCTTGTTTGGAACAGCAACTGCGGTTCTCATGCCCCAGGCGAGCACATGGTTAACAAACTCGGGAGCACATGGGTTTTCAGAATTACTCTATGCATTTACATCAATGGGAGCTAATAACGGAAGTGCCTTTGGCGGTTTTACGGCAAATACGATATTCACAAATGTGATTGGCGGGATAATGATGCTGTTTGTACGTTTTATCCCGTTAGTTGCAGTTGTGTTTCTCGCTGGGAATTTATCAAATAAGAAAATTGTTGCTGCAAGCGATGGAACCCTTTCAACAAGCAATGCGTTATTTGTAGGACTGCTTATTGTTATTGTGCTATTAATCGGAGCACTCAGCTTTTTGCCTGCTTTAGCATTAGGGCCAATTGCAGATTTCTTTACAACGATCAAGTGAGGTGATATTAGTGAAAGATAAAGATTTAAATAAGAATATTTTCAAAGATGCAATAAGGCAGTCTTTTGCAAAATTGACACCGCGAATTCAGATTAAAAATCCGGTTATGTTAGTCGTTTATATTGGAGCGATTTTTACAACCATTCTATTTTTTATAAGTTTCGCAGGAATAAAGGATGAGAATTCAGGTTATACTTTGGCAATTGCTCTTATTCTTTGGTTTACGGTTCTTTTTGCAAATTTCGCTGAGGCCATCGCAGAGGGCCGAGGCCGGGCACAGGCAGACAGTTTACGCAGTGCCAGAAAAGATGTAAAAGCCAAAAAACTGAAATCAGCATCTAATTTTGAAGACTATACCGAAGTACTGTCAAATCTCTTGAAAAAGGGCGACATTGTTTATGTTAAATCTGGAGAACAGATACCCATGGATGGTGATGTGATTGATGGCGCTGCATCAGTCGATGAAAGTGCCATAACAGGGGAATCCGCGCCGGTAATTCGAGAATCAGGCGGGGATAGAAGTGCTGTTACAGGAGGAACTACCCTTTTGTCCGACTGGCTTGTCGTTCAGGTAACAGCGGAAGCGGGAGAAAGCTTTCTCGATAAGATGATTGCAATGGTAGAAGGCGCTTCTCGAAAAAAAACACCAAACGAAATAGCGCTTCAAATACTTCTGGTAACACTTACCATTATTTTCCTGGTGGTTACAGCAACCTTGTTGCCGTTTTCAAATTTCGTAAGCAGTCAGGTCGGTCAAGGGTCGGCAATTTCTATCACCAATGTAATCGCATTATTAGTATGTTTGGCTCCCACAACAATAGGAGCACTTCTTTCATCAATTGGGATTGCTGGGATGAGTCGGCTTAATCAAGCCAATGTATTGGCAATGAGTGGCAGAGCGATTGAAGCCGCAGGTGATGTGGATGTCCTTTTATTAGATAAAACAGGAACCATTACCCTTGGGAACCGACAAGCTAGTGTTTTTATTCCAGTAAATGGGGTGACGGAAAAGGATCTTGCCGATGCTGCTCAGCTTTCTTCACTTGCTGATGAAACAGCTGAAGGCAGAAGTATTGTCGTTCTTGCTAAAGAACGTTTTGGAATAAGAGGACGTGATCTTACCAAGCTAGGTGCAACCTTTGTGGAATTTACGGCAAAAACGAGAATGAGCGGGATTGATTACCAAGGGAACGAGATTCGAAAAGGTGCGGCAGAAGCAGTGAAAAACTTCGTTCTAGACAAAGGTGGGGATTATCCGGAGGAATGCAACCAAATTGTAAAGCAAGTGGCAAGTGATGGCGGAACACCTCTTGTCGTTGTAAAAAACAACATCATATTAGGCGTGATTTATCTCAAAGATATTGTTAAGAACGGTGTTAAAGAACGTTTTGAAGACTTGCGAAAAATGGGCATCAAGACCATTATGATCACTGGTGACAATCCTATGACAGCGGCTGCCATCGCAGCCGAAGCAGGAGTAGATGACTTTTTGGCAGAAGCAACGCCAGAAGCTAAGCTGATACTAATTCGTGATTACCAATCCAAAGGACATCTTGTCGCGATGACTGGCGATGGAACCAATGATGCGCCGGCCCTTGCCCAGGCAGATGTGGCAGTGGCAATGAACACTGGGACGCAGGCAGCCAAGGAAGCAGGAAATATGGTTGACCTGGATTCAAGCCCAACTAAACTCATTGATATTGTAAGAATAGGAAAGCAGTTATTGATGACAAGAGGCGCACTAACAACATTTAGTGTAGCAAATGATGTGGCAAAATATTTTGCCATTATTCCAGTTCTGTTTTTTGGTATTTATCCACAATTAATGGCACTTAACTTTATGGGACTAACCAGTACAAAAAGTGCTATTTTATCAGCCATTATCTACAATGCCTTAATAATCATTGCGTTGATTCCTTTGGCTCTGAAGGGTGTGAAATATCATGAAATGCCAGCTGGCAAACTATTAAAAAGAAATATGCTAATTTATGGTTTAGGTGGGATTGTAGCACCTTTTGTGGCAATTAAACTGATTGATGTATTGCTGACCGTAAGCGGTTTGGTATGAGGTGAAATGATATGATGAAAAGAATTGGAAAAGATTTACGACCAGTGTTGGTGTGTTTCATTGTTATGACGTTACTTTGTGGTGTTATTTATCCGATTTTTGTGACAGGTATTGCACAAATTGTATTTCCAAATCAGTCAAATGGTAGCATTATTACGATAACACAAGAAAATGGCACAAAAATAGATGTTGGGTCTGCATTACTTGGGCAGGAATTTACCAATCCGGAATATTTAATTGGCAGACCGATGGGTGCATCTAATTTATCACCAACCAGTGAAGAACAAAATACTCTGGTGCAGGAACGTGTGGCAGGGTGGCATGCCCTCGATCAGAATAATATTGGAGATATTCCCATGGACCTGGTAACAGCATCTGCAAGCGGAGTTGATCCTAATATTTCTCCTGAAGCAGCTGAATATCAGGTGGCGCGTATTGCAAGTGCGAGAGGAATCGATGAGGCTGCTGTTAGATCAGTCATAGACAAATATACTTCTGAGAGATTCCTTGGATTTTGGGGCGAATCTGGAGTTAATGTATTAAAAGTGAATTTAGCACTGGATGGATTAATATAATAAAAAGAAAATCGATGCCAAAAATAATGAAGATCAAGTAAAATAAAAAACATAAAAAGCGACTAAATGCTATTATTTAGTCGCTTTTTATGTACCGATTACACGATTCCAAAGCTTTTGATAAAGTTCGATGCAAGTGGCGAAATATATCTATCTTTTACCCATATTGCAGCTATTTTTGTTTTCAACTTTTCACTTTTGATCTCTTTGACAACCAGATTACTATTGGCTGCAAGTTCAAATGCGGATTTGGGAATAATCGCTATTCCAGTCCCTGCATTTGCCCATAAAAGTGCTGTTCTTGCGTCATCACATTTACAGAATATTTCCGGAGCAAAGCCGTGTTCCATACAAGTATCGCAAATGAGCTGTTCAAATCTACGGTAAATGATCAACGGTTTGTTTTTGAGTTCGCGGATGGATAGAGTCATGTTATTTGATTCCCAATTCATTTCTTTTGGTATGGCTGCAATCATCGGTTCTGTTTTTGCATATTTACACTCGAAATTTAAAGCATTGAAGGGTGTTCTGACAATGCCCACTTCAATAATCCCTTTATTTAACAAATCAATCAGAGTAAAGGTATTCCCTTCGAATATTTCAAATTTGATATTGTCATATTGCTTGTGAAATTCCGACATCCTTTCATTTAACAGAGTTGCTCCCGAGGAAGAAACTGTACCGATGGATAAAGTTCCCTGTAATCCGTTGCTCAAATCCGTCACTTCTTTTACAACTGAGTTGGTTAGCTCTAAAATCTGGTGGGCTCGGTTCATCAGTATTTTTCCTGAATCAGTAAGCTGTACATGCCGAGGACCCCGCTCGAAAAGTTTCACTCCTAGTTCTTCTTCCAATAGCTTAAGCTGATGACTTAATGGCGGTTGGGCCATATTAAGCTTTTTAGCTGCAGAAGTTATTTGGCCTTCTTCAGCAATGGCAAGAAAGTACTTCAATTGCTTGATATCCATAGAAACCTCCAATAAATATATACCATACGATTTTCGTATATCACCCATACAAAATAGATATTTTTCATATGCGAGTTTGCATGTTATAATTTTAGTCGGGAAACTAAAATTAGGCAATAGATTTCTAATATTTTCTAAAATGGAGGTTGATAAATTTGTTCAAACTTGCTGTCTTTTTAAAACCATATAAAAAAGAGTGTATCATTGGCCCGGCGTTTAAGTTGCTGGAGGCAATATTTGAGTTGCTGCTGCCTACCATTATGGCACTAATCATTAACAATGGGGTTGGTCAACATAATCAAGATTATGTTCTTGAAATGGGAGGGGTGATGCTTCTGATGGCAGTATTAGGATTTTGCTGCTCGATGATCTGCCAATATTATGCGGCGCGTACCTCTCAGGGGTTTGGTACAACATTAAGAAATACCCTTTTTAAACATATTTCATCGCTTTCTTATGTGGAAATCGATCGATTTGGCACATCTTCATTGATCAATCGCATTACAAATGATGTCAATCAACTTCAACTTGCGGTTGCCATGCTGATACGTCTCGTCATACGCGCACCCTTTATTTGTATCGGGGCTATCATTATGTCCATGATTATGGATTTTCGTTTATCACTGATTTTTTTAGCTGCTACACCTATTTTTGCTGTGATCTTGTACCTTGTTATCAGCAAATCATCACCACTGTACCGTAAATATCAACAGAAACTTGACAAAATGGCATTGATCTTACGCGAAAATCTTTCTGGAGTCAGAGTAATCCGAGCCTTTGCCCGAATTGAAAATGAGAAGGAACGATTTTATGATGCCAATGATGATCTAACCGATGTCGCCATTCATGTCGGTAAAATCTCAGCATTACTCAATCCGCTGACATCCTTTGTGATGAATGCTGCCATCATCGCGATATTATGGACAGCCGGGTTTCATATCAATTCAGGAACGCTTTCTCAGGGGGAAATCATTGCCTTTGTCAATTATATTACTCAGATACTGCTCGCGCTGATCGTCGTGTCGAACTTGGTGATTATCTTCACCAAGGCCGTGACATCGGCTGGCCGTATCAATGAAGTGTTGGCGGCTAATACCTCCATTCCAGACAATCCCAGTCAGATTTCGCAAGTGATGAGTAACAGTAGCCCATCCATTCAATTCTGCAATGTGTCCTTTGCTTACAATCAGATCGATAATATGGCTCTTGAGGATATTTCAGTCACCATCAAAAAAGGCGAGACCATTGGCGTGATCGGCAGTACTGGATCCGGAAAATCCACTTTTGTTAACCTTATTCCCAGATTTTACGATGTGGTAAAGGGTGCGGTGTTTGTTGATGGTATTAATGTTAAAAACTATCCGTTGCATGAGCTTCGGGAGAAAATCGGGATCGTTCCACAGAACATGATGCTGTTCACTGGCAGCATTGCTGAAAATATTCGTTGGGGAAAACAAGATGCCACGGATGAAGAAGTAATAACAGCCGCAAAAATTGCCCAGGCCGATGAATTTATTTCAAAACTTCCTGAAGGCTATAATACCCATGTTTCGCGTGGCGGATTGAATTTTTCAGGGGGGCAAAAACAACGCTTAACGATTGCACGGGCGATGGTTTCAAAGCCTGATATTTTGATATTGGATGATTCTTCCAGCGCACTGGACTTTGCCACAGATGCTGCCCTAAGACTGGCTATTAAAAAAAGCAGTCAAAACATGACGGTTCTGATTGTGTCTCAACGAGCCAGTACGATCAAGCAGGCGGATAAAATTATTGTGTTTGATGATCGTCATATTGTTGGTTATGGTTCACATAAAGAACTGATGGATAGCTGTGAAGTTTATAAAGAGATCTGTCTGTCCCAGCTTTCAAGTGAGGAGGTTTTATTATGAACAAAGCGACGTTTACACGAATTTTAAAATACATCGAAAAGTATAAAAGCCACGCAATCGGATCTTTTATAGCTGCTATTTTAAGCGTTGTTTCGACATTGATCGGACCGCTACTGATCGGTAAGTCCATCGATCATATGATCGGGATTGGCACGGTGGACTTCGCTGGTATAAAATATATTTTAATAGCGCTTGCGCTGATTTATATTGTTAGTAATATATTTGTATGGCTGTTAACTTATTTAACAAATTGCTTAGCTTATCAAACGGTTAATGATATGCGTCATCAACTGATTGCCAAAATAAATACGCTACCGCTGAAATTCTTTGACACCCATTCTCATGGCGATACCATCAGCCGCTTTATCAATGACATGGACGCTATTTCAGATGGAATGCTCCAAGGAGGGGCAATGCTGCTTACAGGGATTGTTACCATCATTGGAGTGATCGGATTCATGTTGTATATCAAACCAGAGATGACGCTGGTTGTTGTTTTATCGGCTCCGGCTTCTTTTCTAGTGGCCCGGTTTATTACCACACGTTCACAGCAAATGTTTAAAGGTCAGGCAAAAAGCTTGGGTGAATTAAACGGTTATGTTGAAGAAATGATTGGCGGACAAAAAATCGTTAAGGCTTTTAATTATGAAGCGCATTCTTTCGAAGAATTTGCGAAGATTAACACCGCATTATATCGTTCCGGTGTAAAATCGCAGTTCTATGGCTCGCTATCCGGACCAACAACCCGTCTTGTCAATAATATTACCTTTTCTGCCATCGGTGTCATCGGCAGCATACTAGCAATTTCAGGCCAACTCACTGTGGGTGAGCTATCAAGTTTCCTGATTTACGCAAGCCTTTTTGCAAAACCGTTTAACGATTTATCCGGAGTCTTTACACAAGTACAATCCGGGGTTGCATCAGCACAACGTATCTTTAATATTCTTGACATGCCGTCAGAAAAACCGGATGCAAAAGACGCCATCATACTTAAACACAGTCAGGGTGAGATCAGCTTTAATCATGTAAGCTTTTCATATCACCCGGATCAGCCTCTGATTATTGATTTCAATCTTAATGTAAAGCCAGGAAGCAGAATTGCCATCGTTGGTCAAACCGGTGCAGGTAAGACGACCCTCGTCAACTTACTAATGCGATTTTATGATGTTGACAGCGGTTTTATTTCGGTTGATGGCACAAATATCAACGCCATCAAGCGTGACAGCTTACGGCGTAATTTTGGTATGGTACTACAGGATACTTGGTTGTTTGCAGGTAGTATTCGCGATAATATTTCCTATGGTAAACCGGATGCAACGGAAGCAGAAATCATTGCTGCAGCTAAAGCGGCTGAGGCTCATGACTTTATAAAATGTTTGCCGAATGGTTACGACACCTTGATTTTTGACGAAGGTGAAAATTTATCACAAGGACAAAAACAACTTCTTACCATTGCCAGAGTCATGCTTGTCGATCCGCCAATGCTTATTTTAGATGAAGCCACAAGCAATATCGATACCCGAACAGAAAACCATATCCAAAAAGCATTTGAGAAAATGATTAAAGGCCGGACAAGTTTTGTGATCGCCCACAGGCTTTCAACAATACGCGACGCCGATTTGATCCTGGTACTTGATCATGGCAACATTGTAGAGCGTGGAACACATCTTCAGTTATTAAAAAATGGAAGCTATTATGAACGGCTTTATAATAGTCAGTTCGCACCGGTATAGATTAATGTATTCCATATTTACAGAAAACAATAAAAATTTAATCAAACAAAATTAAGCTTTAGAGTATTAATCATAGAGATGTCATTTATTTGTCTTGACTTAATTGAAAAGAATCATTTACAATAAGATCAATATAAAAGAAAAGGCGGATTTATGTGATGACCTGAATCGTCGTCTGAATGAAATTTCCAGTGTCCGGGTGGGAACGGATGTGGTGGTCTGTTCCAGTAAGGATAATCGGGGCTATGATGAGATTGCTGACTACCTAACACTAGGAAAAACAATTGCCTTTATTGGATCATCAGGGGTGGGCAAATCTACCATCATCAATCGGCTCATGGGGGAAGAAGTGCTTCAAACCAAAAACATTCGCAATGATGATCGTGGGCGCCACGCCACAACCCATCATCAACTGCTGTTGTTGCCAAATAGCGGGATTGTCATCGATACCCCTGGTATGCGGGAACTGCATTTAGATAGCGCAAATTTAGCTAAATTTTTTGAGGATATAGAGAGTTTGGCTGAGAATTGCCGCTTTCGAGACTGTACCCACACCGGAGAACCTGGTTGTGCAGTGCAAAATGCCATCGAAACGGGGATATTGTCAGAAAAACGATTTGCAAATTATTGTAAACTGCAAAAAGAAATGGAATACGTGGGCCTGAACTCGCGACAATTGGAAGAGGAGAAAATTAAAAAAATGTTTGGCAGCAAAGGTGAAATGAAACAAGCCAAAAGACAGGTAAAAAACAAAAACAAACGATGAGTTTCAATCTCAGTTTGATTGTTGGCAAAAGGATAAAAGTTTATCATATTTTGAATTTTTTGCTGAGCTGTAAATTTTAAGATTGCAAATACTGTCAAAGTTAGGTATAATGAGTACAAATTTAATATTTAACATACGGTTGGACAGATGAAAGTCTGTTTTCAAGAAAAATATGTTTCCTGGGTGGGAAGCTCTTTTATAGAGTTTCCCACCCTTTTTTTATTCTAAAATGATGGCGGTTTAATGAATTAAAATTAACTTAAATAACTAATCATTTATATATAATATATCAAAATGCGTTCATTGATTAATACTAGCTTTTATATTTAAAGTGCATTTGTATATACAAATATCTAGATGGTTCTTATAAAATCATGATTGAGGGGTGTTAAAATTAAAATGAATGTAAAACATGGAACTTTTAGGGGAGGGATCCATCCGCCTTATGGAAAGGAAAGTACAGCTGCAGTTCCCTTGGAATTTGGTGAAAAACCAAAAATGGTGACCATACCCATGTCGATGCACATTGGGGCACCGTGTACTCCAAATGTGAAAAAAGGTGAATACGTTTATCTTGGACAAAAAATTGGGGAACCAAACGGTTTTGTTTCGGTACCAATACATGCGAGTGTTTCTGGAAAGGTTGTTGCAGTAGAGGTCAGACCGCATCCATCTGGGGATCGGGTCATGTCTGTAGTTATTGAATCAGATGGACTGGATATACTTGAACCCAGCATCAAACCGTATGGGTCATTGGAGAAAATGGATGCTGAGTCCATCAAAAATATGATCTTGAATGCTGGCATTGTCGGACTGGGCGGAGCAACCTTTCCAACCCATGTAAAATTAACTGTTCCACCAGATAAAAAGGTGGATTCTATTATTTTAAATGGTGCGGAGTGTGAACCGTATTTAACCGCAGATCATCATTTAATGCGGACACAAGCTGAAAAGATTGTACTAGGGTTAAAAGTTGCAATGAAAGCTGTTGGTGTCGAAAAAGGTTTTATTGGAATTGAAGATAATAAAGGTGAAGCTATTCAAGCGTTGACTAAGGCGATTGGAAACGATTTAAATTTGGAAATATATTCTCTACATACAAAATATCCTCAAGGAGCTGAAAAACAACTGATTACAGCAATAACCGGACGCGAAGTCCCTTCAGGTGGACTCCCAGCCGATGCCGGGGTTGTAGTTATGAATGTCGGAACAGCTGCTCAGATAGCCGAGTCTATGACAACCGGAATGCCATTATACAAACGCCTTTTAACCTGTACCGGAGATGCGATTAAAAATCCGCAGACTCTTGCAATCCGAATTGGTGTATCCTTTCAGTCCGTCATTGATCAGTGTGGTGGATTTATTTCT
Source organism: Acetobacterium tundrae (assembly GCF_008086615.1). Classification (GTDB taxonomy): domain Bacteria; phylum Bacillota; class Clostridia; order Eubacteriales; family Eubacteriaceae; genus Acetobacterium; species Acetobacterium tundrae. The sequence goes on along the minus strand of NZ_RXYB01000011.1, from coordinate 18,083 downwards.
GAACCCCAAAAAGTTATTTCAGGTGGACCCATGATGGGGGTTTCTCAATTCGAAACTGAAGTACCGGTAATCAAAGGGACTTCGGGAATTTTATGTTTAACTAAAGAATTTGCCAACGTATCCATCCCATCGAATTGTATTCGCTGCGGAAAATGTTTAAGTGTCTGCCCCATTCATTTGGAACCGCTTAATCTGGCAGAGTATTCGCAGAAAAACAAATGGAAACAATGTGAAGAAAACCATATCATGGATTGTATTGAATGCGGAAGCTGCTCCTATATCTGTCCTGCAAAAAGAACCTTAGTTTCTTCAATTCGTGTGGCTAAACGTGAGATTGTTGCACAGAGAAGAAAAGGAAATTAGGAGGAATTATGATGAATAACTTAAATCTTACCATATCCTCATCTCCTCATATCCATGCAAAGCATTCAACGGCAAGTATTATGCAAAATGTTTTGATTGCGTTGCTGCCAGCGTTGGCGGTTGCAGGATATGTTTTTGGAGTATGGGCATTGGCATTAGTGGCAATTTGTATTGTTTCCGCAGTGACTACGGAAGCAATTATTCAAAAATTATCTAAAAAAGCAGTCACTATTAATGACTGGAGTGCGGTTGTAACCGGAGTGTTGCTGGGCTTTAATTTACCAATTAATGCACCTTGGTGGCTTGCTGTCATTGGATCTGTTTTTGCAATTGCAATTGTAAAACAATGTTTTGGCGGATTGGGTCAGAACTTTATGAATCCTGCTTTGGCGGCAAGAGCTTTTTTGCTTGCTTCATGGCCGACCCGTATGACCAGTACCGCCTATATTCCAGCTTATGATACGGTGACAACAGCAACACCGCTGGCTCTTCTTAAATCAGGCGATTTAACAAACATGCCATCAACACTGGATTTATTTACAGGCTTAAACGGGGTTTACGGTTGTATTGGCGAAATCTCGGCTTTGGCCTTGTTAGTTGGTGGGTTATATCTTATTTTTAAAGGCATTATTAGCTGGCGGATACCAACGGTTTATCTTTTAACCGTTGCCGCTTTTGCAGTTTTAGTTGGACAGGATCCGCTGGTACACATTGTATCAGGTGGTGTCATGTTGGGTGCTTTCTTCATGGCAACCGATTATGCCTCTTCACCGGTTACCCCAAAAGGTCAGATAATATTTGCCCTTGGATGTGGTTTAATCACAATGATTATTCGCTTATATGGCGGATACCCAGAAGGCTGTTCTTATTCGATTCTTCTCATGAATATTGCAACCCCTTTAATAGATCGCTTCACGAAGGAAAAAATTTATGGTGTTGTTAAAAAGAAAAAGGAGGTGCAGGCATAATGGAAAATAAAGTTCAAATTGATTGGAAAAATGTTTTTAAATTGGGCTTTATTCTCTTCGCGATTTCAGCTGTTGCTGCCTGCTGTTTGGCATTAACAAATTATGTGACAGCGGGTACAATTGAGAAAATGAATTTAGCAACAAATCAAACGGCTCGGCAGGAAGTGCTTTCCGAAGCGGTAGATTTTGAAGAGATACCCGCTGAAGATCTGACAAAGATCGGAACTGAAATAGGTCTGGACAATCCCGATGAACTTGTTGAAGCCTATATTGGCAAAAATGGTAATGAAGTGGTTGGGTATACCGTTAAAACAGCGCCACAAAGTGGATACAGTGGAGAAGTACAAGTATTGATCGGTATTTCAACGGATGGTATTGTTCAGGGCGTAACCATTCTAGAACATAGTGAAACGCCGGGATTGGGTGCACAAGCGACGCTACCAAAATTTAAAGATCAATATAAAGGTTTAACAGCTTCAGAGAAAATTACAGTTGTAAAAAGTACTCCTGTATCCGGAAGTAATTCAATTCAGGCTATTACTGGAGCAACGATCACATCCAGGGCGGTAACACTTGGCGTAAACATCTCAAATGAAGTTTATCAGATTTTATCGAAATAAGAGGGGAGAATATAGATGAATTTTATAAAAAACCTGACCAGAGGAATCATAAAAGAAAATCCAACATTCGTACTTGTGCTGGGGATGTGTCCAACTCTTGCGGTTACAACATCGGCGATTAATGGTATGGGAATGGGTTTAGCGACCACCGCAGTGCTTGTCGGTTCCAATGTGGCTATATCAGCATTGCGTAAAGTAATTCCCAATAGCATCAGAATCCCGGCTTTTGTCGTGATTATCGCATCTTTTGTAACAATTATTGGCATGTTAATGAAGGCTTATGTACCAGCCTTAGATGCCGCATTAGGACTGTTTATTCCCTTGATTGTTGTGAACTGTGTTATTTTAGGCCGTGCGGAAGCCTTTGCTTTTTCAAATGGAATTGCGGATTCTTTTGCTGATGGCCTTGGAATGGGTCTTGGATTTACATTGTCATTAACAGTTCTCGGCTCTGTGCGCGAGATTTTAGGAGCAGGCAGTATTTTTGGTCTTTCATTATTTGGCGCTTCGTATGAACCTGTCATATTGATGATTCTTCCACCAGGCGCTTTTTTAACGCTCGGTCTTTTAATGGGGCTTATTAATTGGAAAAAGAAAAAGGCATAGGAGGAAGAGATAAATGAGTTTAATTTTTATTTTAATTAGTAGTATATTCGTTAATAACTTTGTATTATCCCGTTTTTTAGGTATCTGTCCTTTTCTTGGCGTTTCAAAAAAAGTTGAAACAGCACTTGGGATGGGTGCGGCCGTAACTTTTGTTATGGCTTTGGCATCAGCGATTACCTATGTCGTCCAGTATGCGATTCTGGAACCCCTAAACCTTGGTTATTTACAGACAATTGCGTTTATTTTAGTTGTTGCAGCATTGGTTCAGTTTGTTGAAATGATTATAAAAAAAATGACACCGTCCTTGTATCAGGCCCTTGGTGTATTTTTGCCATTGATTACAACAAATTGTGCAGTGCTGGGAGTGGCATTTTTAAATATTCAGTATGAATATAATTTCATTGAAACGATTGTAAATGGGATCGGTGCAGCATTGGGTTTCACACTGGCAATTGTCCTTTTTGCAGGGGTTCGTGAGCGTCTTGAGTCTTCAGAAATACCAATGGCTTTTGAAGGATTTCCCATTGCATTATTAAGTGCTGGATTAATGGCAATAGCATTTTTAGGTTTTTCCGGAATGAAACTGGGTTAGGAGGATATGGAAATGTTAAATGCAATTTTAGTTCCAATAGGTATTATTAGTGCGTTCGGATTGCTTTTTGGAATTGGCTTGGCTATTGCCGCCAAGGTTTTTGAAGTGCCGGAAGACCCTCGGATTCCTTTAGTCAGAGCAGCTTTGCCGGGCGCAAATTGTGGCGGATGTGGCTTCCCAGGATGTGATGCATTGGCCGGTTCAATTGTGGAAGGTTCAGCAGCTGTTGATGTCTGCCCGGTTGGCGGAGGTGATACGGCCGCTGCGATTGCCAAAATTATGGGCAAAGAAGCTGGCAGCGCGGTTAAAAAAATTGCAACCGTTATTTGTCAGGGAACCTGTGAAACGGCACCTAACCGTGCTGACTATTATGGTGAAATGGACTGCCGTGAAGCAATGATTGCTTCGGGTGGTGCTAAAGGATGTCGTTATGGCTGTATGGGGTATGGAACCTGTAAGTCCGTTTGCCCATTCAATGCAATCAGCATGGGTGAGGACGGACTGCCGAAGGTCGATCCTGATAAATGTACATCCTGTGGTAAATGTGTGGATGCCTGTCCAAAATCAGTCATGAATTTGGTGCCGATAACACAAGAAATCATCGTTAAATGTCATAACTTGGACAAAGGGAAGATTGCCCGATTATCCTGTACAACTGCTTGTATCGGTTGCGGAGCCTGTGAAAAAGCGTGTAATTTTGATGCCATAAAAGTGGAAAATAATTGTGCGAAAATTGATTATGATAAATGTCGCCAATGTTATGAATGTGTTGATAAATGTCCGATGAACTGTATTTCCGGTGATATTGACTATGGTAAATTAACAGCTCGCGCTGGATTATAACCCATTAACACAATTAATTGGTTGTTCCCCCTTTGATACGGCTAAAATATTTGACCATACAGTTTTGTGCATTTTTTCAAAAGCCTCTTTGGTAGTCCCAGCAATATGGGGGGTGAATAACAGTTTGTATCGACAATCCTCCGGTAGATTAAGCAGCGGATTATCCAGTTCAACGGGTTCAGGATTCATTGTGTCCAGTCCTGCCCCGGCAATCTGACCATTGACTAGGGCTGTGACCAAACTTTCCTGGACAACCAGTTCGCCTCTGGCAGTATTAATAAGCAAGGCTGTTGGTTTCATCAGTGTCAATAGCTCCTGATTGATCAGTCCTGTCGTTTCTGGTGTTACAGGCAGATGAAGGCTGATGATATCACATGTTTTACAGAGTTCTTCCAGTGGTAAATAGGACAGTCCCAATTCCTTTTCGGTCTGGATTTTTCTGGTGCGACTAAAATAACTTAGCTTTGAGCCAAAAGGTTTCAATCGCTTTGCCGTTTCAAAGGCAATAGAACCCATTCCCACTAGACCTATATGACAGGCCCCTAGTTCGGAAATTCCTTCTAGAATAAATGACCCCTTTGCCTGAATCTGTTGGCCGCTGCGAACCATCTGATCCCCCTCTAGAAGCCTTCGCTGAAGCCCCAGCATCAGCAGAATGGTATGTTCCGCCACAGCTCCGGAGTTAGCGGCAGTATTATTGCAGACATAGATTCCTTTTTCTTTTGCGGCATCAAGATCAATTTTATTATAGCCCACCCCTTCAGAATGAATGAGTTTTAGATTGGACATGTTATCAATTAAGTTTTTACTGACCTCTCGAACGGCATCGGCAAAAATGAAATCGGCATCGCCTCCGGCATAAAGAATGGCGTCATCGGAAGTGAGTTCTTCACCGAAAATGAGATCCCAATCCTTTGGAATATTTGTTAAATCAGAAAACTTTTCCACACGTTTTTTAGATGTTAGAATTAGTGCCTTAGCCATAGGGTTACCTCCGTTATTTTGATATAATTCATTATATCGCGGGTATGATTTAAACGCTATTTATTTATTTTGTTGCAGTAGTATCGTTACCGACCGTGTATTGATTATTTGTCTGAGCATATTTGTGGGTATAATAAAGATATATCTGTTATGGAGAATACAAATAAATTATTGGGCAAAAGATCTCTTAGCTTTGAGAAAACATAAAAGCTAGATGACCTATTATCATGTTCATCTGAAATAAAATAAAATAATTAAAAAATATAATTTTCATTATATTTGGGTAATAATACTAAAAAGTCATTTCTCACTATAATTAAAAAAAGTGCATAAGTCGTTGAATAGAAAAATCTGCGGATTTAATTAAAGGAGAGAACTGACTTAAAACCAGATTTTCCAAAATCTACATGTAAAGCATCCAGCACTGGATAAGAAAACGAGACCCTTGGAATGGGTTGATCACACGAATAACTTAAAGTCACAGGCAAACGAGATTGTCTAACAGGAACTTATTTGCAATTTATATTTATAAACTAGAATTATCGTATTAATAATATGGATTGGAGAAATTCTATGCAAATCGTAATTGTACATGGGTATTTTTTAAAGGGAACCGGTAGCAACCTTTTTGTTGAAAATGTATGCCGGGAGTTATGCAAAATAGGTCATCAGGTTAATCTCTTCTGTCAGGAAAATGACCCAGACAAATTCGATTTTATTGAGAAAGCATTCGATTTTAATGGCGAAAATAGCAAAAGTCGGATGATTTACAGTAAAAAAACACCATATATGGGTAAATGCGACTTGTATCGTCCCAACCTCAATGGTTTTTTACCGGTTTATGTTTATGACAAATATGAAGGGTATGAGGTAAAAACATTTACCAGCTGTACCAAAGAAGAAATAGAGTCTTATATTGAAAACAATCGACAAGCGATTAATACCGCCCTGGTGAATACCCATACCGATATGGTTTGGACAAACCATACGATCATGCAGCCAGTTTATGTAGCGAGAAGCCATTTGGGTCAGTGTCAGCATGTCATGACGGTTCACGGCAGCTGCTTGAATTTTTCAGTAAGAAACAGTCCTCTGCTCCAGGATTACGCTAAGGAAGCTAATGCAAACGCTGACAGAATTGCATTTGTGAGTCGTTTTTCTGAAAATGAATTTCTGGAATTTTTTAATAATGATTCCAGGCTCAAAGAAAAATCAATCGCAATATCAGGTGGCGTGGATCTGGAAAAATTTATGACCTTAAATGACAGCAGTGAAAAAAAACATGTGATCAACAAACTCGTGACCGAGCTGGAAATCGAAGAAAAGCGGTTAAAGAACAATCTGGATTCAGATGAAGGTATCTGGAAAACGGATCGTGATATTATCAGCAAGCTAAAAAAGATTGACTTCGAAAATGAAAAGATTGTACTGTACTACGGAAAATATTTATGGACAAAAGGCGTTCAGCTATTGATTGCAGCAGCACCGCTGATAATGAAGGATCATCAGGACGTCCGGTTTATTCTTATTGGATTTGGTTCCTCTCGTACATACTTTGAAGCTATGATTGAGGCATTGAATAAAGGGGAGAAAGAAGCATATATTGAGCTGATCACACATCCAGATTTATACGATAAAGAAATTGATCCCAATTCAGCGAATTTTTTTTCTTTGTTAACAGTAAAATTGAAAGATGAGGATTTTGCTCAGGCTTATTTTTCAGCGGCTAAGGGAAAAATTGGGTCAGCTTTTGTTTTGACAGGTTTTTTAGGGCACAATCATTTAAAAAGCCTGATCGCTTGTTCAGAAATAACTGTGGCACCCTCAATCTTTCCGGAAGCATTCGGTCTGGTGGCAGCAGAAGCCCTTTCATCCGGGGTTATTCCGATACAGACAAATCACAGTGGTTTTTCTGAGGTTATTAAAATATATGTGGATGAATTTTGTGATATTTTTGATAAATATAAATTGAATAAATTATTCTTAAATGAAAATCTAGTGCTTAATCTGGCCGAAAATATTTCTGTTTTTCTGGATTATTACAGCAGTATGAATGATAAAGTTAGGCAGACGATTAGAGAACGCGCCCGTAAGATCAGTGTCGAAAACTATTCCTGGGAATCAGTTGTGAAAAATTACCTAAGACTTTACGAAGAGCAGAGTATTACAATTCAGTCTGCTAAAAAAGCGGAATATATTTTCACAATTTCGGACTATGTAAAAGAGGAAGTCCTCAGTTTATATGATGTTGATCGCAAAAAAGTCATTGTTACCGGGAATGGCTATGATCAAACCATATTCCGACCAAATAAAAAGCTAAATCGTAAAACGGTAATGACAAAAATGGGTTATCCAAATTTAGAGAATTACCCAATCGTTACTTTTTGCGGAAAAATTTCAAAAACAAAAGGGATCGATGTGTTGCTTGAGGCAAATAAATATATTCAAAAAAAAAACAAGGTATATATTCTGATCATGGGCAGCGGCAATATTGATTCTTTAGGTAAAGGCAATCGCGAAAAACTGCACATGGAGAATGTACTGATCCTTGGGCAGCGGTCGCAACATGAGTTGGCTATGTTACATAATATTGCTAAATTAAGTGTGCTCCCATCCCGTTCCGAAGGTTTTGGGATTGCTGCTCTGGAAGCGATGGGGTGTAAAAAGCCCGTCGTTGTAACCCGGGTGGGCGGGTTACCATCCTTTGCGGTAGGAAAAATTGTTGAAAGTGAAAATGCAAATGAACTGGCCGAAGGCATTCTTGAAATTCTGAATATGGAAGAGTTTGCATATTATACCATTTGCCAAAAAGCATATCATATTGCAATTGAATATTCTTGGGAAAATATTGTGAACATACGTATGAAATATTACAATAAACTTGTGGTCAATCAACAATTAACTTCAGCTAATTGTATCTAATCAGCTTCAAAATATGAATGAGTTGGAAGTGACAATAATTGTTTATTTTATATCTTATTTATGTTAGTACCATATTATACTCACAATATAAATAAATTTTCATATAGTGAAGGTGAAACGCAATAATGAGAAAAAATATTATCATAGTCATTATTCTAATCTGTCTTACTGTAATTGGTTTTATCGGTTATCACTTTTATACAAGGATGACGAGCAATCAAATATCCATGTACACCGATGCGGATTCCATTCAATATATGGCCAAGGTTGATTCTGATTCTTTTTATGTTTTTAAAGATAATCAATGGGAAAAAGAATTTATCAAAGGTGTAAACATTGGTACAGGTGTCCCTGATTATTTTCCTGGCGAATTTGGTGCAACAAAAGATGACTATCTGCGTTGGTTTAAATATATCAGCGAGATGAATGCAAATACGATCAGAGTTTACACAATCCTTAAGCCGGATTTCTATAATGCTCTTTACGAGTATAATCAAAGTGCCCAAAATCCTTTATATTTAATTCAAGGTGTATGGATTAATGAGGAAGATATTTCGACCTATTTGGATGCCTATAATCCGAAAATCATGGATAATTTCAAAAGTGATATTGAAACCACCATTGATGTATTACACGGAAATAAAATCATAAAAAAAGAGACTGGTCATGCCTATGGAGTGTATGAAGCAGATGTTTCGCAATATGTTATCGGTTATATTTTGGGAATCGAGTGGGACCCTGAGTTTGTTTTAACAACAAATAATAACAATTCGGGAAACACACATTTTGATGGAACTTATTTATACAGTGCCGATGCGTCACCGTTTGAGAATTTCTTATGTGAATCAGGGGACAATTGCATCAAGTACGAAACGGATCATTATAAAATGGAAAAAACTGTCAGTTTTGCTAATTGGCCCACAACTGATATGCTGAGTCATCCCAATGAACCGCTGCCAAATGAAGATCTCGTTACCGTAAATACTGAACACATTAAGAAAAAAGATACATTCAAACCGGGCCTTTTTGCATCCTATCATATTTATCCATATTATCCTGATTTTATGAATTATCAAAATGAATATGCTAATTATAAAGATGAGAATGGAAATGTTGATACCTATGCGGCTTATTTAAATGATTTAAAAAAGCAACATACCATGCCGGTATTAGTAGCTGAGTTTGGAATACCAGCTGGCCGTGGCAAGGCTCATGACAATGCTAGTATGGGTTTTAATCAAGGGGATGTATCAGAAACACAACAGGGCGATATGGATGCATCCATGTTAAAGGACATCTATGACGCAGGTTATGCCGGGGGCTTAGTATTTTCATTTCAGGATGAATGGTTTAAACGAACTTGGAATACGATGGACTTTGATTTACCGGAAAGAAGACCCTATTGGGATAATGTTCAAACGAATGAACAACACTTTGGGTTATTGGCTTTCGATTCAGGTGAAAAAGAAAGTACTTGTTATGTTGATGGGGATTCAAAAGATTGGGAGGGGAGTACACCTATTAGTACAACTAACGGGACTGAACTTTATATGAAATCGGATGAAACTTATGTTTATTTTATGGCAAAAACATCAAATTTTAATTTTGATCAAGACAACTTGATTATTCCTGTAGACACTCTGCAAAACCAGGGAAGCTCGAGTAATAATGGTGTTAATTTTGATAAAGCGGCTGATTTTTTAATATCAATCAATGGGAAAGATAATTCAAGAATAATGGTTGACTCCTATTACGATAGCTTTCAGTATTTGTACGGGGAAAAATTAAATATGATTCCTAAAAATCCCGATTATGATATCAACAATAGTGGTAAGTTTGTGCCCATGTATTTATGTCTGAACAAAGAGCTATATTTACCGCAAGATAAGCTTATTCTCCCATTTAGCCAATATGAGACAGGAAAACTTACTTACGGAGATGGGAATCCGAATAACAGTGATTTTAATTCTCTTTCGGATTTCTGTGTAAAAGATAATATAGTTGAAATCCGAATACCGTGGCAGCTGCTTAATTTCATGGATCCCTCTACAAAAATGGTAATGAACGACTTGCATATTGATGGCATTCAACCAGTAAAAACAGATGGAATTTATGCTGGAGTGGGGATTTTAAATAAAACAAGCGATCAGAACATCAACATGAACTTTTATAGTTGGCAAGATTGGAATGTTGCCACTTATCATGAGCGACTAAAACCATCATACTACATATTAAAAGACGCATTTAATCTATACAACTAGAGAGGGATAACATGAAGAGACAAATAAATCTAAAAAGGGTCGGAATATTTTCATCAATCTTTCTTGTTATAATGGCCGCTCCATTTTTATACTGGTTTGTTCAACCCTCTAAAATACTTGACATTGTCATCATTGACAAAACGGTTCCAGACACTACCTATCGAGAACATAAAGGATTTATGTGGATATTGAATAATTTAAAAATAAAAAATGGGGATTCAAACAAGCCATTTAAGTATGAAGAGGATTATTATGGCTTTTTCCCATTAGCGAATGAACAATATAAGATCAAAGAGATTCCGGATAATCTAGGAAAACCAGATTTAATCTATTTAACCGATACATATGGGGTCTATACGGATGAATTTTACAAAAAAAATAATCAAGGGAATCGATCCGGAATGATTTATGGGGGAACACAGGAAAAAGAAGTGAGTATTATCAGGAACTCATTGGACAATAATGTAATTATTGGGGAATTCAATATTTTGGCCAGCCCAACGAATAGTCAGGTGAGAGAAGGCTTAGAAAATATTTTCGGAATAAAGTGGAATAATTGGATTGGTCGATATTTTTCTGATCTTTCAAATAAAAACGTTGAAATTCCAAATTGGATGAAAGAAAATTACGCAATGCAATATGGACAGAAGTGGGACCTTAAAGGAGCCGGGATTGTTTTAGTTGGTGCTGACGATATGATAATAGTTTTAAGAAACGGTATTGAACTTGGAGGCGAACTGAATACGATCAATTTTTCTGGAAATGCCAATAATGAATTTTCAATAAAAAATAATTCAAAATATTATTATTGGTTTGAAATTGTCAACGCAGACAATAATGCTGAAATTCTTGCTAATTATAAGCTTGATGTAACCGAAACGGGACAAAAGTTATTAGACGATTATGGACTCCCTAATACGTTTCCAGCAATTGTGAGAAAAACAGGGTCTTATACCAGTTATTACTTTGCCGGAGATTTTGCTGACAGTAAGTCTACGCCAAGTATCTATAACATACCTGGCATTCCGTTTTTAAATCAAATTACAACGTTGGATGAAGACTCCAACCAAAACTATTTTTATTGGAATGTATATTATCCTTTGATTGAAAAAATTATCAACAATATAAATTAGGATGGTGAAAAAAGATGTTTTCTAATAATATTCAGTCATTCGTTATTCTAAATATATATATACTAATCATAGTAAACGTCATCTTGCTGTTTTCTATTTATTATGAAATTATAAAAGATAAGATTAAAAAAAAGCACTATGAAAAGTCATCTATTTATTTAAAGCCCAAAATCATTTCTTATTTAAACGATGAAAATCAGAAGGCGGAAGTCTGTAGGACATTAAAGAATACTTATTTAAAAATCGTTGCTATTGATATCATGCTAGATTATGCAGAAGTAAATCATGTAAATCTCAGTGAACAGTTTGTGAATCTTGATTTAGTAAATTTATTAATTAAAAAATTTAAAAAAAAAATGAACATCGTTTATCTGAAAAAGCTGGCATTAATGGGATCAAAAAATGCTTATAATGTTTTAATGGATTCTGCACAATCCGAAGATTTGGATATCAGCTATATGAGCTATTTCGGGTTATCACGTATTAAAATTCAAAATGACAAAAAAGAAGCAGCCATAAAAAAATTAGTGGTCTCTAATATCGTCACCGATCGAATCATAGAAATTCTGAGACAATTCGATCTTGAGTTTATAGATTGGCTAGAACTCCTTGAAAAAGAGGAAACAGTCAAAGGTAAATTTATTTTCATAAAAACTATCATGGTAAAAGATGAAATAAAAAGTGAAGAGTATTCAGATCGTATGGAAAAATTTTTAAAAGACCAGCGCGAAGTGAAAATAGCAGCCATTCAAGCTTTATGCAACAGTCAGAATGAAAAATATATTGCCGAACTAATAAAAATCTATGAAAATGAAGAAAATTGGCAAGTCCGAGTGGCTGTTGCAAAAGGGCTTAGCAGTTTTAAATTTAAAGATGTCGAGGATGCGTTACTAAACATGACAAAAGATAGCGAATGGTGGGTGCGATATAATGCAATTAAATCAATTGTAGCAATGGGCGAAGACGGCTTATTCAGTCTCATCGACTTGTCACTTAAATCAAAGGATGAAAATATTTCTGATTTAGCCTATTATTTTTTAAATTCCAATCAAGATGTTTACAATACGGTAAAGAATATTGAGGTGTGAGTAGATGAATATACTATTGAGCAGTATTGCAATTTATAGCCAAATAATATTTGTATATTTTTTTTGTATCAGCTTGTTTTATGTCGTATTAATACTTATATCTTCTAGAAAATTAACGGAATTCGTTAAGCGCATTAATAATGATGTCACCATTATCAGTAATTATACAAAACCAATTTCTGTTGTTGTCCCTGCCTTTAATGAAGAGGCAACAATTATCGATAATATCATTTCACTCTTAGATCTGAATTATCCTGAATTTGAAATAATTGTGGTAAATGACGGTTCCTCAGACAATACGCTGAAAAAAACAATTGACTACTTCAACCTGAGAAGAATTGACGTGGAAATAAATATGCAAGTTGAGTGTAAAGAAATTAGAGGGGTCTATGGATCCTTTGTCATCCCAAATCTTGTCGTTGTGGATAAATTAAATGGCGGGAAAGCAGATGCCTTAAATGCCGGTATCAATCTATCTCGATATCCCCTTTTCTGCGGAATTGATGCGGATTGTATCATCGAGAAAAATGCCTTATTAAGAATTGTGAAGCCATTTCTCATTCATGAGGATACCATCGCTGTCGGCGGTATCATTAGAATCGCAAATGGATGTACTATCAAAGACGGTAAACTACTGGAAGCAAAATTACCAAGGGAAGCCATTGTCAGATTTCAAATTATTGAATATTTCAGAGCCTTTTTAACGAGTCGAATTGGTTGGGAAAGAATCAATGCACTACTTATCATTTCCGGGGCATTCGGTGTTTTCAAAAAGTCAGCAGTGGTCACTGTTGGGGGTTATAGTACAACCATCGGTGAAGATATGGAACTCACTTTAAAAATGCATGAATATTTCAGAAAGAACAAACTGAATTATAAAATCGATTTTGCGTCGGATGCTGTCTGTTGGACACAGGCACCAGATACGCTAAAAGGTCTTAAATCTCAACGAATTAGATGGCATCGTGGTCTGGCTGATTCCCTACTGAGACATAAAAAAATGATATTCAACCCTAAATATGGAACAGTTGGAATTTTATCTATGCCTTATTTCTTTTTGGTGGAAATGATCGGTCCTGTCATTGAGACCTTTGGCTATTTCTTGTTTATTATTGCAATCCTTACCGGAAGTGTTTCAAACTTCTTCATCTTTGTTTTTTTGATGGCTTTTCTATTTGGTATATTGTTTTCACTTTCAGGGATATTATTTGAAGAATTTTCGTACAAACGATATAATGGGTTTAAAGAAATTTCTAAACTTATACTTTACAGCTTTTTAGAACAATTTTTGTATCGCCAGCTTACAGTATGGTGGCGAGTCCTATCCTTTTTTAATTTTAAAAAAGGAAGTAAGGATTGGGGTACGATAAAAAGAAATTCATTTTCAAATAAGGAGGAATAAATGAATTTACAAGAATATTTTTTAGAACTTTCTCATATTGAGGAACTTGGAAAAGATTTATATGAAAAATTTTCTGAATCATGTAGCGATAAATTAAAACCAGTTGTTCTCGCCTTTTCCCAGGAAGAAGCAAAGCATCAACAATTAATGTTGGACTTATCTGTAAGGAAAGGTTTAAGTGAAGAAAAAACAGATAAAGAAATTGAATCGATTTTAAACCAACAAATCGATCATATTACAATTAATGGTAGAAATCTTGATATAAATTCAGAAAAAGATTTTTTTCAATTTGCATTGCAGTTAGAAAAGAATTCCATAGATATCTATACAACGCAATTAAATGCATATGAAAAAGAATCGAATGAATATAAAACATTTGAAAATATTACTAAAGAAGAAAGAAAACATATGTTGTTTATTTTGGATCGACTTTATAAACTTAAATAAAAAATAGGCAGCTGATTTGTACCAAAAAAATTGGGAGATATGATGAAAAAGGTGCTATTGTTTATTATAAGTATAACTGTACTTTGCTTTACCGGTTGTCATTCAAATAATGAAAACCTCGTTATTAAAAGTTTTCATCACCCGAATGGCGTATATTTTTGTCGAGAAAAAGTCAATTCTGAAATTAATATTCTTAATCCTATGAAAAATGAAAAAGAAGTTTGGGTTGAGTTTAAAATTAAAGATAATCTCGGCAATTTGATCGATTCATCTATACAGAAAGAAATGATTCCTTCGGGAAAAGAAGAGAACGTCGTTATTGATTGGACAATCCCAGTTGATTTTAAGAGTGGCAGCTATAAAACTGATCTAATTGCTTGGGACCAATCTCCTGAAAATTCTGATGCTAAAAAAATTGCTGAAAGTGTCGATAAAGAGGGGATTTTAGTCTTTGAGACTCAAGATAATTTTGATGAGCTGGATGGGAATGTTTGGTTAGTATCGGAAGGTAATCTTGGCAGAAGTGAATTGAAAAGTGAGAATGTAACATTAAATAATGGTTTGTTAAGCATTGAAATGCCCCAAAATACTCTTAATGGTGGAGAGATATATTCCAAAGAACTTAAAGATTACGGGGCTTTTGAAACAAGAATGAAACTACCGGATGCACCATCTTCGATTACCGGGTTTTTCCTATACAAGGCTCCGGACTATTTTTATGAAATTGACATTGAACTCTATAATCAGCCAGACGGAACCCTAATGTTTACGACTTATTCAGATGGTGAAAAAAAGAATGTCTATGTGGGAAACCTTGGCTTTGATCCAACAAATGATTTTCATGACTATCGAATTGAATACAAAGAAAATCAGGTTGCATTTTACGTTGATAATATTTTTGTCAAAAGCTGGTCAGATGGTTTCCCGAAAGAAGGAATGTATTTAATGATTAACTGTTGGTATCCTAAATGGCTGGATGGAGAAAAACCAAAAGAAAACCAATACTTATTGGTAGACTGGGTCAGATTTTGATAAAGATCCAATTTAGGTTGCAGGAGTAAGAATTTCACACTACACTTTCTGCTTTTAAATGCGTTTTTAATTGTTGGCATAGTCTGAAAATATGTGAATTTTCAAGCTAAGGCAGTTTTACAAGAAAAATTGTGGAATCTGTTTTAGTTCTTTTTTAATTAAAGGCTATTCATTATAATAAATATTTATGCTATACTAAAATTAAATTAAAAAAATGAGGGTTTATAATGGAAGAGCTACTTATTCAAGCGGTGAAAGATGTCAATGAAAAGGATATTCTAATGTTGGTTGACCAGGCATTCGCGATCGGTTATACACCGGATCAAATTATCGAATTGCTAAAAAAGGGAATGGACTGCGTTGGTAAAGAATACGAAACCGGGAACTATTTTATCGCTGACTTAATGATGTCTGGTATTATTTTCAAAGAAATTCTTTCTCAAGAACGTATGCAGCCCAGCACATCAAAGAAAAATCAGAATTATAATGGCACTATTCTGATCGGAACTGTAAAGGGTGATCTTCATGATATTGGAAAAGGCCTTTTTTCCGGTTTGGCACTATCGTGTGGTTACAACGTTATTGATCTTGGTGTCGATGTTTCTCCACTGACCTTTGTTGATCAGATTATAAAACTCAAGCCTGAAATTCTTGCATTAAGCGGGGTGTTGCATACCGCTATTAAAAGTATGAAAAACACAGTGGATCTTATTGAAGAGAATGGATTAAGAAATCAAATAAAAATTATTGTTGGTGGAAATCCCCTTACTCAGGAAACATTTCATTTTATCGGAGCAGATGCATTCAGCCGTGATGCCACCGAGGGAATTAATATTATAAAAAGCTGGACTCAAGAACAAAAATAAAGGGAGAATAATATGGCGGAACCGGTTTATTTAAGAATTGCTGACGATATCCGAAAACAGATTACTTACGGTCTTCTCAGTGCCAATGATCCTCTTTCTTCAGAAAAAGAGCTTTGTTCTAAATACAGTGTCAGTCGAATGACCGTGAGAAAATCACTATCCATTCTCGTAGATGAAAATCTGCTTTACTCTGTGCCGGGAAAAGGTTATTTTACAAAAAAAATTAATCGTGATAAATATCTCTTTTTATTCGATGAACTGGATATTCTGATTGGTTCAAATAAAGAAAGTCAACTGATGGAAGTTGAAATTATCAAACCCACTGCTGAGTTGATTTATCAGTTGAGAGTTTCGCCTGATAAACGGATTGTCGTGATCAAACATCTCCTTTACAGTGATGGCGAAATTGTCGCTTATGACATAAAATACATCCCATATTTTACAGGAATACCCATTGTGGAAAAAGAAATAAATTATATTACATTTCCTGAAATTATTGCCAGCCGAACATCGATCTTTGATGTTCATCGAAAAATCGCAATTAGCATGGAAATCCCGCCTGATGAAATCATCAATTTATTGAATATTTCATCTTTAGATCCGGTAATCATCATTCAACAGCATATTTTGGATCAAGAAAGCTTACCAATTGGATTTGGACAATTGTATTGTCATTACAAAAAATGCCGCATTGAAGGGGTTTCAGTAATAGGTGAATAAATGAAGCAGCAGATTTATCAAGTCATTCAAGAAGATATAATAAAAAAAATAAGAAACAATACCCTTAGACCGGGAGATAAATTACCAACCGAATCAGAATTTTGCGAGATTTATGATACCAGCAAGTCTTCCGTAAAAAAAGCGCTAAACCGACTCGTAAATAACGGGTACCTTTATGCCGTTCAGCGTGTTGGTTATTATGTTAATATTCCAAAATACAACAACTATATTCTTTCTTTTGATCCCATGGAATTATTCTATCAAGGAGAAAAAATCGATCAAATTAAACTTGAACAAATATCAGAAACTGATACTTATGATTTTAGAGATGATTCTGATCCTAAGAAAGCTAAAATCTTATGTCTGCCTGAACTTTATTCGGTGGGTAATGTTGCTGTGGCTTTATCTCTTACTAAATTTTTTTATCGTAAGGCACTTTTCTTAAAAAATAAAAGCACACTCACACAGAGTCCAGATCATAATCAAATAAGGGAGCTGTTAAAAATATTTACTCACAATCGAAAAATAACAATTTATGGCAAGGATTCGCCTATATTTATTGATAAACTTCTAAAATTACCATCACAAACCCCATTATTTGTCGTTGAAGAATCTTTTTATGATCGATATGAAAAGTTGTTTGGCAAAAGAACGATTTATTACAGAAAAGAATACATTAAACTCTTGGGTGTTTCAGATAAAAATAACATCATGTTATAGATTTACTTTCAAAAATAAATTTTCTTAAAACATATTTAATACCATTGACAATTAATAAAAAGAGTGCTATTATCACTTTAAGATATTGGTGTATACATGTAGCACTCAATATCTTAAGAATTGCTCTCAGTCAACTAAGATGGAATATATTACGAGAGAATTCTGTAAATATGGAGGTAATAAGAATATTGATTATTATTGGAGAAAAAATTAACGGGGCCATTCCTTCCACCGCGAAGGCCATTGCCGCCAAGGATTCAGAATTTATTAAAAATTTAGCCATCAAACAGGCGGAAGCCGGTGCCGATTTTATTGATGTCTGTGCTTCGGTGGATGATGCCATCGAACTGGAAACCATGAAATGGCTGATCGACATTGTCCAGGACGCCACGGATGTGCCGATCGCAGTGGACAGCCCCAACGTACACACCTGCGTTGAAGCGATGAAATACTGCAACAAACCGGGACTATTCAACTCCGTTTCGTTGGAAGGGGATAAAGTGGATATCGCCTTCA
>NZ_RXYB01000010.1 GCF_008086615.1 Acetobacterium tundrae | reverse complement strand
TGGTTAACATAAGGTTTGCCTCCATTTGTTTTCTAATTTTATGATAAACCATGAACCTTGGAATAAGCTTTTTTGATTTCAAAAAACTAAAAAAGGCCAGGTTTCCCTGACCTTTGTCTTCAGTCTGAGGCAGCCTCAGAGATGAGGCTGCCTTTTGTTGTATACTATTGAAATTTTTCTGATGTCTTTAGTCAACGTCGTAGGGGATGCCGGCAAACAATACTTCCATTTCAGGTTGTTTCAATTCGGCAAGTTTAACAATCAGTCCATTGAGAAGACTGATCATGGCCTGAGCATCAGGAGATTCATCGTTAGCAGGTTTTGCAGCATACAGGGCAAGAAGCATCGTGTTTCGGGTAGTGCCTTTCACATCCTTAAATATCGCATTTAAGACTCTTTTTTCATCCATCATAAGTTCCATCATCTTTTCCTCCAAAAAATATTTTTGTTGTTTTTATAGCTCTTCCAGGTTTGTTAAAGCATCTTCCCACTTATCGGTAAGCTCAGCGAGACTAAGCTTCTTTTCTTCATAAAAACGAGTGATTTCGGCGGCATTGTCAGGATAATCATAAAAATCAGGTTGGCACATTGCCAATTCTGCTTTTTTGATTTCCAGTTCCTGGGCTGTAATGGCATCCTCAATTTCTTTCACTTGCTTTTTTAACTGGCGGATTTTTGCCTCTTGTTCCTTTTGCTTCTTTCGATCCGTCTTTTGCTGGGTTTTGGTAATAACGACTTTATTTTCTTCGGCAAGAAGCATTTCACGTTCTGAAGCTTCGCTTTTATGTCTTAAATAGTCATCATAGTTTCCTAAATGAATTTCCATTCCAGCAGTTGAGAACTGGTAGATTTGATTGGAAATACGGTTTAAGAAATACCGGTCATGAGAAATGAAAAGCAGGGTGCCTTCATATTGGGAAAGTGCGCTTTCCAGTATTTCTTTGGTATCCATATCAATATGGTTGGTTGGTTCATCCATAAGCAGAAAATTGGATTGTGAAATCATAAGGCGGGCCAGTAGAAGACGGGCCTTTTCGCCACCGGACAGGGTATTGATCGGCTTGAATACTTCTTCGCCCACAAACAAAAAGGCGGCTAAAATGTTTCTGATTTCGCCTTCTGACAGTTTTGAGTCCACATCCCACATGGCCTCCAATAAATTCTCGTTGTAGAACTTTTTTAAATCCTGATGTTCCTGATCAAAATAACCGATATGAACTTTTTGTCCAAAGCGAACTTCTCCGGAATCAGACTGCAGCTTGCCTTGAATAATTTTAAAAAGGGTAGTTTTACCGGCACCATTGGGTCCAATAATACCGATCTTATCGCCACGGTGAACTTCAAAACTCATATTCTGAAAAAGGAGCCGCCCATCAAAAGTTTTTTTTATGCCGTTAACGCTTAAAACATCATTTCCACTTCTGACCCGTGGAACAAAGCTGAAATGACTGTTATGCACGACGTCTGCCTTATCCATCAGTTCAATTTTGCCGAGGGCTTTTTCCCGGCTCGCAGCTCGTTTTGAACTCTTAATGGAGTTGTACGCCCGAAACCGCTTGATCACTTCCTCCTGGTGCTTGATTTCTTTCATTTGCTGCTGGTATTGATGGCTCTGCTCCATTATATTCTGCCGCTTTTTTACTGCATAGTGGGTATAATTCCCTAAATATTCTATTATATTCTGCTGAGATACTTCAATAATGGAGGTGCAAACCTTATCCATGAAATAACGGTCATGGGAAATAATAATAAAGGTTCCGGAATAACCTTTTAAATATTGTTCCAACCATTGGAGAGCATCGATATCCAGATAGTTGGTGGGTTCATCCAGCAGCAGCAGATCAGGTTCCTTTAAAAGAATTTGACCAAGAGTAGCCCGCGTTTTTTCACCGCCACTAAGAACGGAGAATGGTTTATCAAGGTCTTCCGGCTTAAAACCTAGCCCGTTAATGACTCCCCGAATGCGGCTGGGGTACTCAAAGCCGCGTTTTTCTGAAAAAATTTCTTGAAGCTCCCCGAATTCAGTCATGAGCTTTTCCTGTGCATTGCCAGAGCTTTTGGCAATTTGATCACCGATGTATTTAATCCGCTTTTCCATATCAATCAAGGATTGAAAGACAGAGGTGAGCATTTCTTCCAGGGTCATGCTTTCAGCTATGGCAGGCTCCTGAGCCAGGTAGCCAAGGGAGAGACCATTTTTTGTTCGGATATGGCCTCTTTCAGGAACCAGTTCTCCGGTAATCAGTTTCAATAAGGTTGACTTACCGGTGCCGTTTCTTCCGACAAGGCCGATTTGTTTTTTTTCATTGATAGATAAGTTCAGATCCTTAAAAATTTCATGGATGCCGTAACTAAAGTGTAGGTTTTCTATATTAATTAACATTTCTTCACCTGTTTTCGTTTTTGTTCATGTTTTTAGAATAACTTATACTATTCTATCAAAAAAACAATAAAATTAAAATGAATAATTTGACGTTAGGTATACCTATTGATATAATTAACGAAGTATTTCTCAGAAAGGAGAAGTTATTATGCATCGTTTCTCAAAAAAAGTATCAATGACCGTTGTAAAACGGTTGCCAAAGTATTACCAATATTTAACTGATTTACTTTTAAATGACATAGAAAAAATATCGTCAAGAGAATTAGCAAGTCTTATGGGTTTAACAGCTTCTCAGATTCGTCAGGATTTGAATTCTTTTGGGGGTTATGGTCAGCAGGGGTATGGCTATAATGTATTAGAATTAAGAGAAGCTATCAAGGAAATTCTTGGCCTTGACAGTGATTATACTTGTATTATTATCGGTAGTGGTAATATGGGACATGCTATTGCAAATTATGAACGATTTAAACGTGAAGGTGTGATGCTCATCGGTGCTTTTGATGTTGATCCATTAAGAGTTGGTACCGTTGTAGGCAACGTGGTCGTCAAACATATGGATGAGCTCGAAGATTTCGTTAAAAATAATGAAATAGATATTTGTATCTTGTGTGTACCTAGAGGGGTTGGGCAACAAGTCGCCACAACTGTGACGAATCTGGGGATAAAAGGTATTCTAAATTTCAGTCCATTAGATCTTGATCTACCCGACGATGTCGTGGTGGAAAATGTTAATATCACAGATAGTTTGTTTACCCTAACTTATTTATTAAAAGAAGTGACAGATCCGGAATAAAGAAGATGAATGGTTTTATTTTTAGTTAAGTCAAAAAAGAAAATGTTGCTTTTGTTCGTTTATAATTTACAGATCTCATCGGTATCATGAAAAACCCTTAAACAATAAAATTATGTTTAAGGGTTCGTCCACGCTGACTAACATGAGAAATCCTGATCCATCGATCAATCCTTATTTGGTGGTTGCTGCAAACTTGCAGAATGGAATGCCTATGGCAGTCAGGTTACGCAGTGGGAGATTGATCAATATCTAACACCCTTTTGTAAGGAGAAGATAGGGAAAATTAAGAAGAGCAGCTGAATAAGTGAAAAAAAAAAGAGCTTGATAAAACAAGCTCTTTATAATATAACAAGTTATTTAAACAAGGTCCTCTTCATCATTTTTTGAATTACTTGCCGTTGGAACTTTTGAAATTAATAAAATCTAACACTTCCTGCTTAAAACTCTCTGGGAAAGAGAAATAAGAAGAAAAGGAGTTTACCTCTTCGTTCGAAAAGACATAGGATTCTAAAAATTCTTCACAAGTCATTGGCTTTGGATTACTTGGCAAAAGCTTGGGTTGATCTGTTCTGCATAGTAAATAGTCCACAGAAACCTCGAAAAAATCAGCGATTTTTATGAGTAATTGGTTCTCTGGTAAATTCTTATCTTTTTCATATTTAGAGATTGAACTCTTGTTAAGGTAAAAAAGATTTGCAAAATTTTCTTGGGTTAACCGTTTAGAAATTCGCAGCGCTTTTAATCGACTACCAAAAGTATTGTTTTCCATTTTTTTCACCTTCTTTAAATTTAAAATTGTTGGATTGAAAGCATAACCAGATAATTCAGTATAACATATAATTACTATTTGTCAATATTCTTTGTCAATGGTGAGTTAAATCAAGAAACTATTAAGATGAGTTAAAAGGAAGTTCTTAATTCTTTTAACAAGCGAATACATTCTGAAAATTTTGCTTTTTCAGGTGATGGTTCTCCCTCTGTTGATGTGGATTCCAAGGTTTGGCTAGCCAATGTATCACGAATGAAAGTATCAAACAAAACAGAATAATTTATGTTGTTAGTGGAATCAGTGAATTTGCGCTTTGATTTTCCGTCTTCAGCTCGTATTTCATCGTAAGTCAGTGCTGTAAGCCTTGTGCCGTTAAATGTTGCCACCAGATTTCCCTGAAACCCATCTTGATCGATCGAGCCGACTACAGTATAGGTATCGAATGTATCAATTTTTATGGGTTCATGATCACCTTTCTTTGCCTGCCCGATAGCGGCATTTGATAATTGAATGAAACGCTCAGATGTTTGGGTCGCCCCAGAAATGGTTTCAATTTCATCTGGATTTTGGGAAAGAATCAAGTCATTATATAATCGGAAATAAAGTGAGTTGAGATTTAGCAGGGCAAGATTACCCCAGTATTTCTCTGGACCTTCAAGAGTTAGACGATCTATGCCATTTCTAGAGATCTCTTTAAAATTGACTTGAGTAATAATATTACTTTTTATGATGATATCGATCTGTTGGGCGTATCCCCGGGTATCATAAAAATGTGTGGTTGCTGTAAACTGGCCATCAGAAAGAGATTTCAAATTCCCTACCGGTAAAATTTCACCCGTAGACGGATCATTTACCAATTCTTTTTTCACACACCCTGTTCCTAGAAAGGTCAGTGATAGAATAAGAAGAAGTACAGAAATAGTGGAAAGAAATTTCAGCTGATGAGATTTATTTTTGCTTTTCATATCGATCACCTTTTTAATAAATTAAAAGTGCTCTCCTTCATTGTTATTATGGTCAAGTTTGATTAGTAGGCGGAAGCATTCATCAGCGGAGGAACGATTTGTTTTTTTCGGGAGAAAACACCGGGCAGAAATTTGCTGAATTCCCCAGGGTGAAGTCCAAAGGCCAGATCTACGAGTTTTTTGTTTTCGCCGGCAACAATTAACTCAGTTCCACCTAAAATGATATCAGTGACCATCAGAATCGAGAGGTTGAGATTTTCCTGCTGGCATAAATTGTTCATTTCCCATAACACATTATCGAGCTTGTCAAAAATTCCTCTAAAATCTCCGGTGTTGATTTGGGATACGGCGATTTTAGAGGAGCCCATGGTGAACATTTTCATATCCGTAGTAATTATCTCTAACGGCGGCATTTCCTTTAGATTACTCCCAGCGACCAGCATTTTTTCACCATAACTATTTATATCAAGATCAAGAATGTTCCCAAGCTCTTTGGCAATTATTTCGTCTTCGGTGGTACAGGTTGGAGAATTAAAAAGAAGGGTATCCGAAATAATAGCACTTAGCATCAGTCCTGCCATGGGTTTGGAAATCGGTACTTTGTTTTCATGATACATTTTTGCGACTATCGTAGATGTACACCCCAAAGGTTCAATACGTAGATATAAAGGGGTTGATGTTTGAATTTCAGCCACCCGATGATGATCGATGACTTCAATGATTTCTGCTTCTTCCACACCGATGATGGATTGGCTACGTTCATTATGATCCACGAGAATAACTTTCTTTCGGCTGAAATCAATTAAATTGCTTCTTGAAATAGTTGAAATAACTTGACCATCCACGTTAACTACAGGGAATCGTTCATAGTCGGAAGTAAGCATGTTCTTTTTTACATCATCAATGGTTTCATAAGTCATGAAATATTCCAGATTGCTTTTTTTAAAATAATTCTTTATGGGGATTCCCTGGCATAAAAGACGAATGACTTCGAATGGCCCTGAAGTTACTGTTAAAATGGCACCCTTATAATCATCGGGAATATGGAAAGGGATATCTGGAGATGTATTGGACACGATAATGGTCCCGGCTCCTGTTTTAAAGGCACGGCTTAAATAAACTGATTGCTGAACAGTTACCAGAATATCATCAGAACTGAGCTTTTGATCCGCTACAATTTCGGTAATGGTATAAACATCTCCTAATACTGTACTTGTTTCAAGAGATCCATATATCTGAGCATCCAGGAGCTCGATGATATTGTCAAAGGGGGTTTCATTGTCCCTTAGAATTGATTTTGAAAAAGCATCTGTATAAGATGGGATAATATCAGATACTGAAACCATGCCTATAAGTTTGCCTTCATCACTGATAACAGGAAGGGATCGACCAGGATGATTGATGATCTGGTCCATGGTTTTTGAAATGGAATCCTTTTCGTTAGCCATTGAAAAATCGGTAAGAACAAGATCAGATACCTGAGGCTTCACATTTTTAATAAGTACTGGCAGATTAACATGGAATGTATCTAAAACAAACTGAGTCTCCTTGTTAATTGATCCGAGACGAGCAGGAAAAACATGGGTATATCCAAGCTCTTTTTTTAAATTTGCATAGGCGATAGCCGAACAGAGAGAATCTGTATCCGGATTCTGGTGCCCGAAGACATAAATGTTTTGAGTCATTGTGGCAGCCTCCTTTTAGGTCATAATATCATACGCTAACCAATTTTGCGAATGATTAGCGTAATTTTCAATAGTTTGCTACTTCTCAATAAACCGAAGAACGTCATTGTAAACCAATTCCCGACGATCTTCATTGAGAATTTCATGTCGCAGAAGTGGGTAAAGGATAAGATCAACATTTTTAACTCCTGTTTTTTTTGTAAGCTGGACAATTCGTTTCACTTCTTTTCCCATACCGCCAACGGGGTCATCTCGGCCGGATAGAAATAATAGGGGAAAATCGCAGGGAATTTTTTTTAGGTTAGAGTAGGCGCTGGTAAACTGAATGCCATAAAAAAGATCACGATAGAAACCGGAGCTGCAGGTAAATCCGCAAAGAGGATCGTCCAGATAGGTATCGACATTTTTTTTATTCAAAGACAGCCAATCATAGTCAGTGCGGTTTGGTTTGAATTTCTTGTTATAGCCGCCGAAGGAGAGATCTGAAAGCAATTCCGAAGGTGTCTTCTCGCCAGTCTTTCGAATTTCATGTTTGGCAATCAAGCTGGCTATTTTTCGCATTAAACCGTTAATCCCGATGGTAGTTCCAATGATAATGGCGCTGTTATAGAGCTCAGGAAATGAAATGACAGCATTTCGTGCAACCACGGATCCCATACTATGGCCAATGAGAAAAAGGGGAAGATCCGGATAAGATTCTTTTAGAGAACAGGAGATTTCTTTTACATCTGAAATGATGCGTTCCCAACCATTGCCACTTGAAAAAAAGCCCATATCGCCTGAGTCGATGCCCGTTTGTCCATGACCGCGTTGATCGTAAGCAACGGCAATGTAATTGTTTGTGTAGAGAAAATCTGAAAATTCTTGATAACGTGTTGCAGATTCAGCCATACCATGGACAATCAGAACAACGCCCTGAGGTTTAAGAGGACGAGGTGTTTGATAATAGGTAAGCTTCAATTCATCTGAAGCATAAAATGTATTTTTAATGAAATTGATCATTTCTTCAACCTTTCTTTCTAATAGTCTGATTTGTCGCGAAATATATTTTAGTGACAAATGTTTGCATTCATACTTTATTGTAACCATAAATGGGTGTATATATAATTTTCTATTCATTATACCAAAAGCATATTAAAAAAACACCTTTCTTCATACAAAAATTATGATAATCAGTGTATAATAGAAAAGACATTGAAAAAGAAATTATTTATTAGAATAAATAAAAAAATGAGAAAAGAGGTCCTACAATGAAATTAACGGTACTTGGAAATACCGGTCCTTATCCTGGTCCGGGCGGAGCGTCCTCCGGGTATTTATTTGAATCAGAGAATACCCACATTGCTTTGGATTTCGGCAGCGGTGTTTTGGCAAATTTGCAGAAATCAATGAGCTTTTCAAAACTTGATTTTATTATCTGCTCCCATTTGCATTCAGACCACATTGCCGATCTTTTCGTGCTTCGTTATGCACTTCAGGAAAAAAGTGTTGAACTGCCTATCTATGCACCGTCAGAGCCAGCCCTGGAGGTGGCATCACTTTATTACAAAAAAGTTTTTCTGATTAAGAAAATTACCGAAGAATTGCAAATAGAAAAGGAAAATTTAACTTTTACGTTTAAGAAACTTAAGCATCCCTTTCTGGATTTTGGCACCAAAATTACCGATGGAGAAACGACGTTTCTTTATACCGGAGACACTTGCTATACACCGGCACTGGTTGAATTTGCTAAAGGGGTTGATGTGATGCTCTGTGACGCGGCATTTTTGGAAGACTGTGTTTCAGATAAGCATTTATGCGTCAAGGAAGCTTGCGAGATTGCAAATGAAGCAGGGGTGAAAACCCTGATTCTTACGCACCTGGCACCCTTTGAAGATCCAGACAAATATTTGGAAAAAGGGAAAAAACATTTTAATGGTTCACTCTTGGTCACAGAGATTGGAAAAACCTATGAATTAAAAGCGCTAACAGATTTGTAAGCTCGCTTGATTATGAAGCGACCTTTACTGTGGGGGATCATTGTCCTGGGACTGTCCATTGCTTTTGCTTATTACAGGATTCCCGTCTGGGCCATCCTGTTGTGTTCCGGCCTCCTCGTGTTCCTGCCGCTGGTTGTAAAAAGAATCAAGAAAACACAGCTTTTATTTGTATTGGGAATTTTCTGTGGTGGAATCATTCTCGGATATGGCGCATTTCCTTTAACAGATCCCATGGCATCATTTTATGATAAGGAGGTTTTGGTAACAGGTGTTGTCACTGACTATCCGATTATAAAAGATGACCGAATGGTTTTAAACATAAAAACCAAACAAATTGCCACAACAAAAAATGAAGCACTCAAAAAAGCAATGGGATTAAAGGTTACAATATATTTAGAAACAATAAAAGATCAGCAGGTCTTTAATCCCGGGGATATCCTTACCATCAAAGGTACTTTATCAAAACCGTCGGGGAAAAGAAATCCCGGGGGTTTTGACTATGGTCTTTATCTCAAATCACAAGCCATTGACGGATTGTTAGTCGCTCCACCGGAAGGGATTGACCGGATAAGCCGAGAGTCGTCGTTGTATTTTACTATCCTGAGTATAAAAAGACATTTTGAAACGCAATGCGACACTTATTTTTCTGAAGATGTGTCAGATCTCCTCAAAGGCGTTATTTTCGGAGAAAAAGATATCGGCGAAGATCTTACGCAAAGCTTTCAAAATGCAGGGGTTACTCATGTTTTGTCTGTTTCCGGGCTTCATGTGGGATATGTGTTTTTAGCGATCTCTTTCATACTGATAACACTTAAAATAAATAAAAAATTCTGGATGCTGTTTTTATTACCAGCTTTATTATTTTATGTTGCCCTCACGGGGTTTGTTCCACCGGTTGTTCGCGCAGCAATTATGATTGTTTGCCTTACTTTCGGTCAGGGGATTCATCGGGAAAAAGATCCCCTTAATCAGCTTTGTCTGGCTGGACTGATTATTCTTTGCCTATGGCCGAGTCAGCTTTTTCAGGCTGGATTTCAATTATCCATGGGGGCTATGCTGGGCATCATATTATTTTATGAACCGTTGCTTTTTCTATGCAAGAAGCAGCGAAATAAAAAATCACCTCGAATCAAGAAAAATATGGGCCCCATTATAGAAGGTCTGATTTTGACTTTTTGTGCAACACTGGGCACCCTTCCAATACTGCTGTATCATTTCAAAACATTTACCCTTTTAAGCTTTCTCTCGAATTTATTGGTGGTACCGCTGATTGGCCTGTTTTTACTGGCTGGCATGATTTTCCTAGTGATTGCAGGTCTTTTCCCGTTTTTGGCAATTCTGTTTTCGATGCCCCTTGCTTTTTTAGGAAAATCTATTCTGGTCATGCTGGATGGCATTAATGATCTGGGGAAGACACTGGATTTTCTGTTGATCAATCGGGGCGGGTTAACAATTGTAGAAAGTTGTATATTTTTATTGTTTTCATTCTTGATTTCAGGATACTTTTTTTTGAAATCCCGCCGGGTCAAAAATACGGTGCTTGCAATCGGGTTTGTACTGGGGCTGTTACTGATACTTTTGCCGCTTTATCCAAAGAACTTAGTGGTGACGATTCTGGATGTTGGGCAGGGGGACAGCATTCTCATTGAAACACCGAGTGGCCTGAACTATCTGATTGATGGCGGGGGCTACCTCTTTCCAAAAGCCAGTGAAATATCCGAGAGTGTTCTTTACCCTGTATTGTACTCAAAGAATATCAGAAAACTGGATGGGGTGTTCCTCACCCATAATCATGTGGATCACTGTCAGGGAATTGAAGAGCTTGTCTTTGACAAATTTCCGGTTCAAAATCTTTTTATGAGTATCAACACAAATAGTGAAACACTTCTGAATCAATCCACGGTTCCGGTCACACTTTTGGAAAAAGGTTCCGTCATACAGGGGAAGGATGGGGTCAGAATTGAAGTATACAGCCCCTCTGGGGAAATAAGGCCCAAGGAAGATGACGAACAAAACAATGCATCCCTTGTCATGTGCCTCAGTTATAAAGGTACTAATATGCTGCTTTGCGGGGATATCGAAGCTGAAACAGAGAGACTTATACTTAATGATATGAAAGCAGAAAGCGCTGAGAAAGATTTTCAAGTTATAAAAATTCCTCATCACGGAAGTAAATCTTCATCCACACAGGAATTTCTAACGGCAGTAGATCCTGAAATGGCGGTGATATCCGTAGGCGCGCATAATTCGTTCGGGCATCCCAGCGATGAGGTGCTCAGACGTTTGGATGAACAGGATATAAATACCCTGAGAACAGATAAAAATGGAGCAGTGGAAATCACCAGTAACGGGGAATGGATACATTATAAAACCTATGCAGACTAATGGAGATAAATAGTGAATTATAAAGAATTTAATAATAATATAAAAAACAACGCGGTCAATCCGGTTTACTTATTTACAGGTCCGGAACAATATATTGGACACATGATGGAAAAAACACTCATTGATATGGAAATTTCCAGAGGATTAGAGGCTCTTAATCTGACCATTTACAGTGATAAAAATTTGGATGTTTCCGAACTTCTTGCTACCTGTGAAACACTGCCGATGATGAGTAAAAAAAGAATGATTGTTATTAGAAAAGAAGCCCAGTTTGATAAAATCACGGGAAAACATGATCTTGAACGCCTGACCTTCTATTTCGAAAATCCCTGCCCGTCCACACTTTTGATTATTTACTGGGAACAACCGGATAAACGTAAGAAAATCTATAAAACCATTGCCAAAAACTGCACTGTGGTCGTTTTTGAAAAGCTTGATGCAGGAGAAATCCAGGCATGGCTCACAAAGCGCATCAATAATGCCGGCAAAAAAATATCGCGTTCCGTAATGGGACTGTTTGTTCAGCGGTCCATGTATCTGGTTAATGAGAAAAAGACCATGGAAATGGTGGATCATGAACTAAATAGTCTGATTGATTACATCGGGGATCGGGAGGAAATTACAAAGGAAGATATTCTGCTGATCTTGCCTCAATCCATTGAAGACGGCATTTTTAAAATGATTGATTACGCAATGACTGGGGACAAAGGACAGGCGCTGTTGATGCTCAACCAGCTTTATCAGGAGGGAGAGTCGCCATTTGGCGTTTTCAGTTTGCTTTTACGACAGATCCGGATGCTTCTGATGGTGAAAATATATACAAAAAAAGGGCTTCCGCCAAAATCAGTGGCAAGTGAAATGAAAGTAGCCCCTTTTATAGTCAATAAAATATTAAAAAACGGTAAGAATTATCCCATTGATAATCTGTGGGATCTGATGATTATTGGTGCAGACCTGGATGCTCAGATGAAATTGGGCGAAATTGATCAGAATTTGGCACTGGAGTTATTTTTAATGAAGATTGAATAAACGGCATTAAGATACCGTTTTCGAACAAAGAAAAAAGATGTACCTGAGCAGTACATCTTTGTATAGACCCTTGAGACACGGGTTGGGGGATATAAATGAGGTTGTTAAGCAGTCATTTCGTTGATAATTCTAGCCAAAGTACTTTTTTTACGTGCTGCAGTATTTTTATGTAAAATACCTTTTGTAGCAGCCATATCAATTTTCTTTGTTGCTAAACGAAAAGCTTCTTGTGCTGCTTCTACGTTGCCTTCTTCAACTGCAAGATCAAATTTCTTAACAGAAGTTTTAAGATTTGTCTTTACTGCTTTGTTTCGAAGACGACTTTTTTCGTTTGTTTTAGCCCGTTTCATAGCTGATTTAATGTTAGCCATGGGTTCACCCCCCTCATTTATTTATAACATAGCAATTCTAACACGTTTGAGAAGAAATATCAAGAAAAAACGTGACAAAAAAAATATTTATTGATAGAATACTCTTCTAATGAACAAACGGCTTCAATAATACCATTAGGACAGACTAAAATAATTTAGATTGAAATTTAGATAGATTCGAAAGTAGAGGATTATAAAAATTGACAAACAAACAACTACATACACGAAATTTTTCAATTATTGCACATATTGATCATGGGAAGTCAACCCTGGCAGACCGCCTAATTGAAGATACCGGACTCTTGAGTAAACGAGATATGGAAGAACAGTTTTTAGATAATATGGATATTGAAAGAGAACGGGGAATTACCATTAAGCTTCAGGCCGTCCGCCTTTTGTATACTGCAGATGATGGTGAAGAGTACATATTAAATCTCATTGATACCCCTGGTCATGTTGACTTCACCTATGAAGTGTCGAGAAGTCTGGCCGCCTGTGAAGGTGCCATATTGATTGTTGATGCTTCCCAGGGTATTGAAGCTCAGACGATTGCCAATGTATATCTGGCATTGGATAACAATCTTGAAATCATACCGGTTATTAATAAAATTGACCTTTTGAGTGCTGATCCGGATAGAGTTAAGGATGAAATTGAAAATATAATTGGCATTGATGCTCATGATGCACCGCTTATTTCAGCCAAAGCAGGCATCAATATTCATGAGGTACTAGAGGCGATTGTTAAAAAAGTGCCTTCTCCAACCGGAGATGTGGAGGCACCGTTACAAGCCTTGATATTTGATTCCTACTATGATCAGTATCGGGGGGTTATTGCTTCCATTCGAGTTGTTCAAGGTAAGATCAGAAAAGGAATGAAAATCGATATGATGGCAGTGGGAAAATCTTTTGAAGTCGACGAGGTTGGTGTTTTTGCCAAGGGTTTACTTCCTGTTGATGAACTTTGTGCCGGAGATGTTGGCTATGTTAATGCCGGCATCAAAAATGTTCGAGAAACCCGAGTTGGAGATACAATAACCGAAACCGATAATCCGGCAAAAGAAGCTTTGCCGGGATACAAAAAGGTGACATCTATGGTTTTCTGCGGAATTTATCCGGCAGATGGTTCTCGTTTCGAAGATCTCAAAGAGGCTTTGGCCAAACTACAATTAAATGATGCTTCGCTTCTTTATGAGGCAGATACATCTGTTGCTTTGGGTTTTGGTTTTAGATGCGGCTTCTTAGGTCTCCTGCATATGGAAATCATTCAGGAACGTTTGGAACGTGAATTCAATCTGGATCTGGTCACTACCGCACCCAGTGTCATTTATAAGGTTATTAAAACAGATGGCTCTGAGCTATGGGTAGATAATCCTACGAATCTTCCAAATCCGGTTGAAATAAAAACGATGGAAGAACCGATTGTTAACGCAAATATTATGCTTCCTTCAGAATATTTAGGAACGGTCATGGAGCTTTGCCAAGAACGTCGAGGTGTTTACTTAAACATGAATTATGTTGAAGAGAGCCGTGTCATTCTTGAGTATGAATTACCGCTTAATGAAATTATTTATGATTTCTTTGATGCCCTAAAATCCCGTACTCGGGGGTATGCATCTCTTGACTATGATATTAAAGAATATCGACCATCAAATCTGGTTAAATTGGATATTCTTTTAAATGGAGAACCGGTGGATGCCTTATCTTTTATTGTACATGATGAAAAAGCGGTTGCTCGAGGTCGTGGTATCGTCAAAAAACTTAAGGAAGAAATTCCTCGACAGATGTTTGAGATTCCAATACAGGCCGCCATTGGAACAAAAATTATTGCCAGAGAAACCATAAGTGCTATGCGAAAAGATGTTTTGGCAAAATGCTATGGTGGAGATATCAGTCGAAAACATAAGCTTTTGGAAAAACAAAAAGCAGGAAAGAAAAGAATGCGTCAAGTCGGCAATGTAGAAGTTCCTCAAGAAGCTTTTATGGCTGTGTTAAAACTAGATTCTTAAGAAAGAAAATATATAATCAAGTGTCCGATATTGCAATTTTCATTGAGAAATAATTGATGAATTCAAATCGGACACTTTTCGTTTTTATAATGGGGTACCACATTCACCACAGAACTTAGCCGTGCTTCTATTTTTTGTGCCGCAATTCGAACATATCAAAGAAACATTTCCGTTTAAAAGACCGCCAAGTAAATCATTTGACATAATTAATTACTCCTTTCAAATTCTGGTATTATGTTCGTCATTGTTGCTACTCCACTTTTGCATAATCCCCGGTAAATAATCCAATTATAATTTTACCGAGCTTTTCGTTTGCTTTTTCATCTGAATTATAAACGCAGTTGTCGTAAAATTCCTCACATTCCCCATGATCTAAAATCTTTCTAATGGACTCTTTCCTGGATACCATTAATCCATCCTGAAATACCTCAAAATGGTCTGCGTATCGGATGATTTTTACATCTAATTCATTCAACATCTTTATTTGCCTCCTAAAAATTTTCTATTACAGCTCTTGTCAATAATTTTACCCACTTTCTATGGGCTAAAAGCATTTTTTTAAATATATTTTCAATATGGAATTAGAACCCGGCATCTAAGTACGATGATTTCAGAATTTATTAAATTTATTAAGAACAATGAAAATATTTCATAAAAAATTTGCAAATATCTGGGATATGTGTTATTATAAATTATAGCTTAAATTAATAGTAAATAAATTTAACAGTAATATTTTTTAATTGGTACTTATGTTTAAACGTATCATCCTAATTTAGAAATGTAGTTGTTATTCATATTACAAGGATTTAGGGAATAAAATTAGGAGGTACACACATATGAGTGGTACAGTAAAATGGTTTAATTCGGAAAAAGGTTTTGGTTTTATAACAGGGGAAGATGGTAAAGATGTATTTGCACATTTTTCACAAATTCAGTCAGATGGATATAAATCTTTAGAAGAAGGTCAAGAAGTTACTTTTGATGTAACTCAAGGTCAAAAAGGACCACAAGCCGAAAATATTCGAGTTATCTAATTTCAAATATTTTAAACTTATGCTGAAAGGCATAAGTTTTTTTTAGTTTTTAAGTGGTTCTGTGTCAAATGGTGTTGGTAGTATTAGACAAGAAGAAAGCATAATTAACAAAAGCAGCCTGGGGTCATAGTCCTAGGCTGCTTATAGTGGTGTAATTTGTTATTTAAAAGGACATTATCAGACCTTTATCATTGGAATAGTAGGATGTCAAGCCATGCATCGGGAATATATATACTTCTTTGAGATTAAACCGTTTTTCCAGGAGATCTTTCAATGTTTCCGCCTGGCTTAAATTATTGCAATGCGTAATCACCACTGGAAACTGTTCATGCGTTTTTACTTTCGCTTCCACCATATTGACCATGCTGGATAGTGCTTTTTTTACACCTCTTATTTTTTCGACGACTTCAATTTCGCCTTTTTCCGTTGTCGCACGGCATATCGGCATAATCGAAAGGGCAGAAGCTACAGCCCCTGCAATACGGCTCATTCGTCCGCTTTTAACAAGATTTGAAAGATCCTGTAGTAAAAAAAGGAGAGTCAGTGTTTTCTGATACTCGGAAAGCTTTTCACAAATGGTTTCAAAATCATACATTCCGGCTTTAATCCACTCACGAAGCTTCATGATCATTAAAATCATAGAGGGAGAAGTTGCCAGAGAATCAAATAATCCAATTTTTCGGTCGCCATTTTCTTCAAGAACCATATTCGCAGCAACACGGGCACTGTTAAAGGTTCCACTGAGACCAGAAGTAATGGTGATTACATAGTTTTCTTCACTTTTTCTAAGTTCTGCTGCAAATTCTTCTGGGGAAGGGCAGGCTGTTGATGACGCTTCTTTATATTCTTTCATAGCTGCAATGAGTTCCTTTGTATTAATGGTTTCATCATCTATAAATTCATGATCGCCAACAATAATTTTCAAAGGTACGACTGAAAAATCGATATCTTCTTTTGCTAAAAAATTTAAAGGTAAATCGCAGGAGCTGTCGCTGATAATTCTTGGTTTCACTTCATTTTCCTCATTTCATCTTAATCTATAAATAAGTGATAATTATTTTGCCTAATGTACCTTTTCAAAACTTCAAACTAAACTAAAATTTTTAAAGAACCTTTTGGAAGAGTAATCACAGAGACTCCGTTCGATAAGAAATTGATTCATCTGAATTCAATTGTGTCAGAACATCTTCAGTAATTAAAGAGGTCGCATGGCCATAAAATATTTTGTTTGTTGCACTTTTCATGGAAAAACGTTTAAGCTCATTGTCTTTCAGTGCTTCAATGGCAAGAAACAATTCAGAGATGTTATTGGCCACAACAGCTGCTCCTTGACGCTTGAACCACTGAGCATTTTCGCCTTCTTGTCCTGGAGTAGGATTGTATAATATAACAGGTATATTTTTTGCGACCACTTCACTTAATGTGATTCCTCCTGGCTTTGTTATCATTAGATCACCAACGGTATAAAACTCATTAATATTTGATGCGAAACCAAAAACTCTTGTATTTTTGAAAGCCTCAAGGGATAATTCCTGTTCCAAACTATGATTATTCCCGCAAATTACAAGGGTTTGCAGATTCTCGATGCGATCGGCTCGCCGACAGATTTCTTTAATATTTTTTAGTACACCATAGGTTCCAGCAAAAACAATTAAAGTCATTTTATTGGAGTCTAAATTATACTTTTTGATAAGCTTGCGACGATTTTCGTGGGTATAAAAAGCGCTGCGAAGAGGAATACCCGTTTTTAATATTTTACTTTGAGGAATTCCTTCATATAGAAGCGTATCTTCTACATTTTCACAGGCGATATAGTAGCGATCTGTGTCTTGATGTATCCAGGCCATGGGAATGCAAAAATCCGTCACGACTGTAAAGACCTTGATATCAGGGTAAAATTCCTTTTTCATAATGGACGAAATTGTATAAGGGTAAGTATTTATGATACAGTCGGGTTTAAATTCATTGATCATTTTTAATAAGGTTCTATCAGTAAAATGCCAAAGATTATAGATGAATTTTTTGTGCGCATTATCCTCGCAATCATAGTAAATGCGTTTATAAAAGTTACTTCCGATTGAGTAGGAAAGTAAATAGGATTTCTCTATAAATCGATTGAGCGTTGGGTTGGTTTCATTAAATAAATCTCGTACCGAGACACGATGCCCCTGTAATTCAAAACCTTCCTTAAGGGTATTGGCTACCATTTTATGGCCAGATCCGTGGGAACAAGTTAAAATTAGAATACGTTTAGGTTCTAACATGGTAATCGTCCTCTCTTGAGATTCTATTACAAAAAATCTCTATATAACTTTCATCTTAAGTTTAGAGAAGAATAATTAGATTTTGATTAGAAAAAAGTTTTATTCATCGAACTCAATACCTAATATACAGATATCATCTGAAGGTGGTTGATGGCGGTTAAATTCCATACAGGCAGTAATGATGTTTTTACCAATTTGATTAATTGGGAGGTGCGAACTGTTTTTAGCAATGAAAATTAAGCGTTCCATAGAAAATTCTTCACTTTCGGGGTTTTGAGCATCAACGAGTCCATCAGTAAAAAGAAGTAACTTATCTCCTTTGGAAAAATCAAGAAACATGTCGAAATAATTCATTTCAGGCATATACTGCTGAAGTCCCAACATGGGAAGACTGGGTTTCAGTAAATCAACATGGTGGTTGCCTTTCAGAAGAATGGCAGATGGATGGCCAGCATTGGCAAAACAGAGCATTTTTTCTTTGGGATCTAAAACCAGGGCAATCGCAGTAAAAAAAGTGTTATCCATTTGTTGACAGATATCTGATCCGATTTGTTTAAGGACTAAGCTGGGGGATTGGTTGATATAGTCGTCCTTCATGGCATAAGAATAACTTAATTTAATCATACTGGTAATCATTGCCGCATCGATACCATGCCCCGTTGCATCTGCAATCAGAAGGCTGATTTTTCCGTTTTCCAAAAAATGAAAGTCATAAAAATCTCCCCCAACTATTCGAAAAGGCCTGAGATAACTATAGAAATGGTAATCATCGGAAATAAAAGATCCAGGGGAAGGAATAATCTTGCGCTGGAGGTTTTGCGCAAATTCCAATTGTTTATCAAAAAGAGCAACAAGTGCTTTGTAATGGTCGGAATTATTCAAATTGAGACCTCCTCATTCTTATTAAAACCAAGTATACCATATTAAATTTTAACTTGTTAGAGGGATTTCTATAAAAATGATTGAAATTATTGAAACTAACCATTATAATGAAATTATCAAAATGAAATGAGGTGTCTAAAATGATTGAGTTTGTATACGGTTCAAAAGGAAGCGGAAAGACAAAGAAAATGATTGACATGGCAAACACTGCACTTGAGACCTGTGAAGGGGATGTCATTTTTCTTAACGACAGAGACAAATATCGAGTAAAAGTAGATACTAAGATCAGATTTATAAACATGGAAGAGTTTGGAATATCCGGAGTTGATCAACTTTTTGGATTTCTAAACGGTTTAGTCGCAGAGAATTACGATATTAAAATGGTATTTATTGATAATCTATTGCGTCTCATCAATGCTGAAAAACCTGCTGATGTTTGTGGTATGGTTGAAAAAATTCAAAAAGTTAATGAAACTCATGAAATCAAGTTTGTACTTAGCATAAGCTGTGCAGAAGAAGAAATGCCTGAATGTGTTACCAATTTAATATAAAAGATGAGACTAGACGAATCTGCTTAGATTAAACAAACGGATTCGTCTCTTTAATCTTTTCAAGGAAAATAATGATTACAACAATAAATGACACTTATACCGTATAATCTGTTTGGCTAAAAGAACATTATGGTAAAAAATAATAGACGAGCTTGAAGCTCGAATGAAGCAGAAAAATTCATGTCAGGGAAGATGCTTTCCTGATATGAATAATAAGAGGTAAATATTTTGGGTACTAAATATTGGCAAGAATTTCTCATCCCTTATCATCAGGCAGTAGATGAGATTGTATTAAAATTTAACAGTCTTAAAGAGCAATATGAAAAAATCGGAGAGTACTCACCGATCGAATCCGTTTATGGTCGGGTAAAAAGCGTATCCAGTATTTTAGAGAAAATACACAATTATGGGGTTGATATCGAATCATTAGAGGATAACATTCAAGATATCGCCGGTGTTCGAATTATGTGTCAATTTGAAGAAGATATTTATGAGGTTGTTGAACTTATTAAAAAGAGATCTGCCTGTGATATGGAAATCGTTAAGGTGAAAGATTATATAAGTGAAGCAAAGCCCAGCGGATATAAAAGTTACCATCTCATCATTCGCTATCCTGTTTTTAGTGTCGCCGGTATTCAACATTTATTTGTTGAAATACAGATTCGAACTTTGGCCATGAACTTCTGGTCTATTATTGAGCATTCCTTAAATTATAAATATAAGGAAAACATTCCGGATGAGGTTAGGCTACGGCTTGTCAATGCAGCCAATGCGGTAAATGATGTGGATCATGAAATGTCTTCTATCCGAGAGGAAATTCAAAATGCACAACGTCTTTTTGGCCTGAAATCAAGCTCGGTAACCAGCATTCTCGACAATATTGGATATTTATACAAGCTCAATCAGGGAGAAAAAGCATCCCGGTATGAGAAAATATTTGATGATTTGTTTGAACAGGAAGATATTATTCAACTCATTCTGCTTAGAAAAGAATTAGAGACAGAAGTGAATACAATAGAGTCTGAAGCATAAGAAATAAAAAATAGGTTTGTGAAAAAAGGGCAGTATGTTATAATAAAACATTGTAAAAACATTAAAAAAAGAATTTAGGAGGTTGTCGATGTCAGGACATTCAAAATGGTCGACTATTAAAAACAAAAAAGGAAAAATAGATGCTAAGCGTGGTCAGATATTTACCAAATTAGCGAAATATATTGCTGTTGCATCCCGGGAGGGTGGACCCGATCCCGATATGAATGCAAGATTAAAGGAAGCGGTTGCCAAAGCTAAGGCAGCAAATATGCCGAATGACAACATCGACCGAGCAATAAAAAAAGGTGCAGGAGAACTACACGGAAGTATTTACGAAGAAATCAATTATGAAGGTTATGGTCCAGGAGGCGTTGCAGTCATTGTTGAAACCCTCACCGATAATAAAAACAGAACTGCGGGGGATGTGCGACACGCGTTTGATAAAAACGGAGGAAATCTGGGAACCAGTGGCTGCGTCGGCTTTTTATTTACCAAAAAAGGCCAGATTATGATTGAAAAATCTGATAAGTTTGATGAAGAGGATCTAATGATGATCGCCCTGGAGGCAGGAGCTGACGACATTGAAACTTCTGAAGAAGGTTATGAAATCAGCACCGAACCGGAAGATTTTGGACAGGTGTGTGACGCGCTGAAGGGAGCAGGTTATGAACTTACTTCCGCTGAAATTGCTATGATCCCATCAACAGAAGTTGAATTGGATGATCCCGATGACATTAAGAAAATGCTTAAAATGATCGACATGTTTGATGATAATGAAGATGTCCAGGAAGTATGGCATAACTGGCCGGGTGAAGACGATGAGTAAGGATACTCTTTTTAAGAGATTTAAAGATGTGGTTCTTTATGTCGTTTTTTCAATGCTTTTGATCTTTTTGATGTCCTCATTTGTAATTGAGAATGTGTATTCTGCGGCGGATCAGCTTTCTATGAAACCACAAGGCATAGCAACGGTATATTCCATTGCCATTGGAGCACAAACGAATGGTTCAACAACCAGTAAAGATGGAGACAATAAAACATCTGAAATTCAAACCTCTGATGGGACTACCGTTGTAATTACCGAATATGCCCTTGGAGATACGAATGACGAGATTAAGGATTATACTCAAGTTTTATATGCACTTGGCTTTTTAGCAAGCCAGCCAACAAATCAGATCACGGATGACGTTCAAACAGCTATTAAAACCTATCAGGCAATGAAAGGTCTGGATCAAAACGGAAAACTTGATCGCTCTACCATTATTTCTTTGGTGGCCGAAGACATCAAATTTGAAAAAGGCAACAGCGGCAAAATGGTACAGACCTATCAGCAAATTCTGGTTGACAAACAATACTTGGCGGCGGATAAGGCGACGGGAACATTTGATGATGCCACTGAAACCGCAGTAAAGGCCTTCCAAAAAGCCAACAGTCTTACCGAAACGGGAAAGATTGATGCAAACACAATGAAAGCATTAGATGCATTAAAAAAATAAATTAATGAGCGGGTATTTAAGGTCAATTATTTTTCATTGTGGGTTTGCAATGGATAAAATGATTGGCCTTGAAATTTGGACATTTGGCATTTGAAACAATTGTTTACAAAAAAATGATATAATGTTGTGATTATTAGGTCAGTAAGATTCTTTTGATGGTAGATGAAAAGAGGATAAAATGAAAGTTGTTACACCAAGTGAAATGTCCGTTATGGATCGTAACGCTATTGTCGCAGGCACACCTAGTATTGAGCTTATGGAAAGAGCTGGACAGGCTTGTGCGGAATTCATCAAGAAAGATATTGATCAAAATTCCTTGATTATTATTCTTTGCGGGTCGGGAAACAATGGCGGAGATGGTCAGGTCATTGGCCGGCATTTGGCAAAAGAAGGTTATATGGTACATCTTTTTATGACCGAAAAAGAAGAAAAATTATCTGATGACAGCAAGATTAATTTAAAAAAACTGAAAGAAAATAATATTCCGGTACGCTATTTACTAGAAGCATCAGATTTTGAAGATTTGAAACAGATGCTGTCCAAAGGAACCCACATCATCGATGCCATTTTTGGAACCGGATTAGAAGACAAAAGTCTTCCGGAAAAGTATCTTCGCCTTTTTGATATGGTCAACGATTTTGAAGGTGAAAAGATAGCCATTGATATTCCTTCTGGATTGCGGGGAGATATCGGTCTCAGTCTTGAGAATGCTATTTTAGCGGACAAAACGATTGTTATCCAAAACTATAAAACTGGCTGTTTGTTGAACGATGGTCCTGATCATACCGGTGATACCGTTGTTGTCGATATCGGAATCGATGAGAACAGCATTTCCAATGAAAAATACTATATTCAGGAAAAGAATTTGAAATTTCCCCAAAAAAGAAAAAAGAACTCCCATAAATATGACTATGGTTCCGTTGTAGTTATAGCCGGATCAAAAGGAATGAGTGGGGCTGGCATTTTATCGCTTAATGGTGCATTAAAAAGCGGCAGTGGGTTGGTTACCTGTTACGTTCCCCAAGAAATCTACATTCCCGTGGTTTCCCGTGCGCCAGTGGAAGTGCTGATCAAGACTTATGATTGCAACATCACTGAAGATGATATCAAAAGCGATAAAAAAAAGGTTGTTCTCATTGGCCCTGGCATAGGAAGAGGAAAGAATTATAGTCTCATTCTGGAGCATCTTCTCGAAGGGTCTTTACCGGTAGTTATTGATGCTGACGGCCTTTTTCATCTTGCCAAAGTGATTGATTATCTAAAAGAATCTAAAACACCGGTGGTTATTACACCACATTTTGGAGAGCTTTCAAAACTGATTGATGTGCCTTGTGAAGAAATTATCAACGATCCGATTGGATATGGTCAGAAATTTGCGATCGAGTATCAAGTAGTGGTGGTTTTAAAAGGATTTCGTACGATGATTTTTGGAACTAACGGAGAAATCTGGTTTAATTCTACGGGAAACCCCGGCATGGCAACCGGAGGGAGTGGCGATGTGCTGGCAGGTATGATCGCTGGCATTGCCGGACAAAATGTCGATTTGTTTGAAGCGGCAAAAGCCGGTGTATACTATCATGGAAAATCAGGTGATTATTATGCTTCTCATTTCGGACAAAGCACACTTACCGCCCACAATATTATTGATTCCTTGAAATACGTATTGAAATAATTAAAACAAATTAATAAAATCGGAGAAATAGGGTCATGTTGATCCTGTTTCTCCGATTTTTATTTCCGTTATAATCAGAAAGACTAA
The DNA here is from genome assembly GCF_008086615.1 of Acetobacterium tundrae. Taxonomy (GTDB): domain Bacteria; phylum Bacillota; class Clostridia; order Eubacteriales; family Eubacteriaceae; genus Acetobacterium; species Acetobacterium tundrae. The sequence goes on along the minus strand of NZ_RXYB01000010.1, from coordinate 91,695 downwards.
AATAGTTTCCAATAATAACCTTGTAATAAAGGGGGCTATTAAAGCTTCAGTCTGGTCTTGATTCTTTCAATAGCCTCTTCGGTGCTCTCCTTGCTGGCAAAAGCAGTAAGCCTAAAGTAGCCTTCTCCACTTGGACCAAAGCCGGCTCCTGGGGTACCAACGATACTGACATCATGCAGCAGTTTGTCAAAGAAAGACCAGGAATCCTGTCCCTTTGGTGTCTTTAGCCAGATATATGGAGCATTTACTCCTCCGAAAACTTCAATGCCAGTACTCTGAATACCTTCTCGGATTATTTTGGCATTGGTCATATAATAGTCAACAAGCGATTTGATTTGTTGCTGTCCTTCCAGGGTATAAACGGCTTCAGCGCCTTTTTGTATAATATATGGAACCCCATTGAATTTGGTGGTCTGTCTTCTGTTCCATAACTTGTTGAGCTCAATTGCTTCACCAGCGGCGGTGTACCCGAGAACTTCCTTGGGGACAATAGTATATGAACATCTTGTTCCAGTAAAACCGGCATTTTTTGAAAAGCTTCGGAACTCGACAGCCACTTCTTTGGCGCCTTCAATTTCATAAATACTGTGCGGAACATCATCCTCCTGTATATAGGCTTCATAGGCGGCATCATATAAAATGATGGACTTGTTGTCTTTTGCATAATCCACCCATTTTTTCAGTTCGGTTTTTGATATTGTTGTCCCGGTGGGGTTGTTTGGGAAACATAAGTAGATAAGATCAACCTTCTCGTTTGGCAGTTGTGGGGTAAATGCGTTTTCAGCAGTACATGGCATATAAGTGAGGTCTGTCCATTTGCCATCGGCACCGAGACTGCCACTTCTTCCAGCCATAACATTACTGTCTACATAAACGGGATAAACAGGATCGGTAACAGCAATTTTATTTTCAAGACCAAATATTTCCTGAAAATTCGCAGTATCACTTTTGGAACCATCACTTACAAAAACCTCGTCAATATTAAGGCTGATTCCCCGAGGGGCATAATCAAATTCAATAATTTTTTCAATGAGGAAATTGTAACCCTGTTCAGGTCCATATCCTCTAAAAGTTTTTTCATCTGCCATTTCGTCAACAGCTTTGTGCATGCTGCTGATAACCGCAGGAGGTAACGGTCTGGTGACGTCTCCAATTCCTAGTTTGATGATAGTTGCATCGGGATTCTCAGCTTTATATGCATCCACCCGCTTTGCTATTTCAGAAAAAAGATAACTGCCTGGTAATTTAATATAATTTTCGTTAATCATTGCCATAAGATTCTTCCTTTCAATCGATAATAATAGGCTATTTTAGCTACTTGAAATCAGCCGTTACTTAATAGTATTCCTAATTAGTAATACTCTACACTTGATTTGATTTCTTGTCAATAATTATTTAATAAAAAAAGTTATAACGTATAAGCTGATAAAGATGAAATTAATTGCATTTAATATTATTCAGTGGTATAATTCATAAAATGAAAATTGAAATATACTAATGAGACATCAAGAAGGGTGCCTCATATTAACGAGGAGAGTCAATGGATTCAAACAATGAAAAAAAATGTTCGCAGTTAGCATGTAGTTTTAATGAAAATGGCCGGTGTCCGGATATGGATGTATTAAGAAATCCATGGAGACAAACAGGTTGTATCTTTTTCACAAACAAGAATGTACGAACGGATGAAATGAACAACGACTAAAACACTCAAGGGTGTTTTTTTTATATGATAAAATAAATAATACCGTAAAAGTTTAATATACGAAGAAAAATCAACATGATCTGATCAACATAATATTACAAAGTTAAGGAAATCCGAATATAATGATAATCAATGGATTTCGTTATTTGTGTTTACTGGTGAAATTACTTATGCATAAAATAATTAGGTTTAAATAAAAAGAGAAGGATATAGATTTTTATGAGCACATATATTGTAACATTATTGATTCAAACCGTTATTGAAACATTATGGCTTACCGGAGCGATCATATTAGTTGGGTTGTTCCTTGAGGTCATACAAAAATATACCATGCGAAATTTTCAAGGAAGCTTGGGAAGAAATACGGTACTGATAACAGGTATTATTGGCACGCCGATTCACGAACTGAGTCACGCTTTGTTCGCATTGCTGTTCGGGCATAAAATTATAGCCATAAAATTATTTCAGCGACCGGATCAGGATGGGGTAATGGGCTATGTTAATCACTCCTTTAACAAAAGAAACCTGTATCAGAGAATTGGAAATTTCTTTATCGGGGTGGCTCCAATTTTAGGTGGAATACTGGTTATTGTAGGATTGATGTATTTGCTGATTCCCCAAGCTTTTACAGCCTATACAAACATACTTGCGAGGAGCTTGAATACTCAGACAATCGGAGATATTAATCTGGCAGAAATTGTAAACAGCTATTGGAGTTTGATAAAAACGATATTTTCATTAGGAAATTTTCAGAGCATCGGTTTTTATATATTCTTGTTTTTAGCCATATGCATATCAGCCCATATGTCATTGAGCTTTGCAGATATAAAAGGAAGTTTCGATGGTTTGCTGTTCATATTTTTGATATTGCTTTTACTCAATGTTTTAAATTTACAACAGTTTGCTATACTTCCATTAAATTTGGTTCAGTACAATATTATCGCAACAGGCATTCTGATGATCAGTGTCATATTTTCTGCGGTTGCTTTTTTAATCAGTTTAATACTGAGATTGGTTGTACCGAGATAAACAGATTTATTGATTTTCACTCAATGGATAGGATTCAATTTTTTTAATCCACTTTTTACTACGTAATCGATAGATACACCAGACAGATTTAATAATCTGGTCAATTTTCAGAAGGGTGTATATCCAAAATGCTGGCAAGTGCCAGACCAAACCTGCCAATGCGCCTAAGGGAATGGAAGCAACCCACAAGAAGATAATGTCGGCCACCATTAGAAACTGAGTATCTCCGCCACCTCGGAGCACCCCTTTGGTTAAAATGCTGTTAGTTGACTGAAAGATAACAATAAAACCGACCGCAAACATCAATTGCGACGTAAGTTGTTGGGTTTCTTCCGTAATGTTGTAGCAACTGATCATGGGTTTGCTGATCAGCCATATCAGCAGAGCTCCAAAAACGCCAACGGCAAGCCCTAAATACAAAAATGTCACCCCTTGTTGCTGGGCCTTTTCCTGATCCCCGCGGCCCAGAGTGTGTCCGGTCATAATGGCACTGGCATTAGAAATCCCCTGAATAAAAACAGTGCTGAGCTGCTGTGTTACCATCGTGATGGCATTGGCCGAAACGAAGCTGACTCCAAGCCTTCCGATGACCATGGTTACGGCGCTATTGCCAAATGCCAGCAAGGCGTCACTCACCAATACCGGAATGGCAACCTGAAAATATTCCTTGGAAATATCTCGGCATCGCAGAAATAAATGTCCGAGTCGATACCGGATTCTTTTATCGATAAAAAACAAATAGCCGCAGATAAAAGAAAATTCGAAGATTCTGGCAATGAGTGTGGAGAGGGCAGAACCTTCAATACCCATTTGGGGAGCCCCGAAATTTCCGAAAATAAACAGATAGTTAAAGAAAATATTGATTAAAAAAGCACCAATGGATGAAAATAAAGGAAGTCTTACCTGACCTACGCTCCGCAGAACAATGGTGGATGTAAGAGATAGCCCCAGCAGCGCATAACAGGGAACCGACCATTTGAAATATCGGGCTCCATATTGAATAATTGTCGAATCCGTGGTGTAAATACCCATAATCATCTCTGGTGCGAAAAAGGTCGCTAGGGAAAAAACAAGACTCAACATAAGACAGATCCGAAGCATGACGGTAACCGTCTTTCTTAAAGAATTTAAATCCCGCATTCCCCAGAAACGCGATGTCAGAACCGAGGCTCCCATGCCAATTCCCATGCAGCAGATCTGAAAAATCATAATGAACTGATTCGCCAGGGACGCCGCCGACAACTGCATTTCCCCGAGAGATCCCACCATCAACGTGTCGGTCATATTCACACCGATGGTGATTAAGCTTTGTAATGTGATTGGAATGGCAATAGCGGCCACCATTTTATAAAATGATTTTTCTTTTATTAATTGATTGATTGGTCTACCTCCAACTATTTTATAGAATAATTTCCTCTTTGGGTGCTAAGATGAGTCTTCCTTTTGATACAAAGCTTTGCGCTATTTGTCGATCAAACAATGCACCCGGTTTCATATGAATGGGAATGGTGTGGATAGCGCCAATGACTTCAGCACATTTTGAGGCCTCTTCCGGGTTCATATTAAAAATCCCGTCGATGGGCAGCAAGGCATAAGCGATTTTTTCTTTGGAAAGAACATCGCTCATATAATCGGTAAAGGAAGTATCTCCGGAAGCATAGATTTTAATACCATCCAGTTCGATGAGATAACCGACACAATGGTTTTTATCGTGCTTAGCATTATAAGCCGGTACTGCCTGAATGGAAATGTCATCAATCTTGCGGCTGCCATAAACGCCGCCGATTAGGATGGTTTCCGGTCGCAGGATAGTACAGCCTTTTTTTTGATTTAACAGCGACAATTTGTTATGGTCGGGATGTTCGTGGCTGACCAGCACAAGGTCTGCAGGTAAATCGTAACCTTCTCCTGCGAATGGATCCACATAAATAACAATTCCATTGTCTGTAACAATCCGGTAGCTTCCATGGCCCTGATATAATAATTTTCCCATAGTCGTTCTCCAATCTTTCTTAGTTATTATAGCTATTTAGAATCACAATATACCCTTCAATCATTTTCTCATAGCTTATGTCAATATTTGCATCGTGTCTGCGAAAAAAACCAGCTTCTTCCATTTCCACAAATCCATGTATGGCGCTTCTTAAGGCTCTTGAAAAATGAATCCTGTCCACTTCATTCAGAGCATATTTCCTTAAAATCGCGATGATCGGCTCCACCACCTGGGCTCCCGATTCTTTTAATTGATCATCTTCCGAGGTGGGTAATTTAATCACTGCTTTGTATAATTCTGGATTTTTTTTTGCAAAGTCCCGGTAAGCCAAGGTCAAGGACATGAGCGCTTCATCCCGTTCTTTTCGGGCAATTGATGCTTCTAGGATTAGATGCAGCCGGCTGACTGCAAGGTGGGATACTTTTGAATTGACTTCCTGAAGGCCTTCAATATGATTATAAAGTGAGGCGGTTTTCACCCCAAGTTTTAAGGCCAGCTCATTCAAAGAAAAATGGTCATATCCCTTTTCTTCAACCAGTTGAGCAGCAGTTGAGATGATTATTTTCGAATCCAAACCTTTTTTTGCCAATGAATGATCTCCTTTACTAAAACTAATAGTATTAGTTTTAGTCTAAACTAATGTTTTTGTTTTGTCAAATACTTTGATACGTATTACAAATTCTGCAATTATATCGTAAGATATTGAAATAGACAAAGTTTATGAATTGAGAAAGATAATCAGCGGTTAAATACATATTTTCTTAATAATGTTCTTTTTTTCGACGTTTAGTATATAATAGAATAAATAAGATTTCCGATCAGTTAATTATTGCGAAATAAACTTATATGAGTCATAAAAAGAACTGTTGCATTAAGACGTTTTGATCTGCAGACGTAAACACCATAATAAGATAGGAAAACAGCAAATAAACTGCATAGCACCGACAAGAACTCGTGTTTTCAAAAAAATCGAAAAGCACGAGCTTTTTATATATTTTCAATAAAGTTTGTAAATCGTCTATAATTGAAAATATAGTTTAGAAAATGGGGAGAAAAAAAGCAGTGAAAGTATCTAAAGCACGCAAATTAAAAGGCATATTGAAATATTGCGACTGCAAAGGGTGTGGAAACAAACGTACAGCAAAGATTCATGACATTCGAGATAATGTGTTCAATGTTTGCAACCGACATAGAAGAGAAATGTCGGTTCGGTACAAAAAGGAAGCAGTGTCAAAACTCGTTGAATTTTATAACGATTACCGCAAATGTCAAAGTGATCCCGTTTATGATGCTTGTGGGCATCATTATGCGTACATCGACAATCTTTTGAATATCAATTGCAGTCTTCAAAAAAAAGATTATGTAACGGCCTATGTTGAATTGCGTGACTTGTTGTATGACAAATCCTATTTGCAAAACCGCGTTTATTATCCCTTAATGCAAATGTTGACGAAGAGTCTAAGCAAAAAACATCTGCGTACATCGTCTAAAAAGAAACCAATCATCCAGAAATCAAATAAAATTGACCAAGAGGATTATCTACCTGATCTTGAATCGAGTCCCATGAGCAGAAAAGAAAAGATGCGTGAATTCGATTATGTGATGTTCCAAGTTAACTGTTTTTTATGTGTCGAGCCGGCGCACAAAAAAGACATGGCTAAAAATGCGAGTACTAATATTGAGACGGTTGTGAATTTAATTAAAGATGATCTCAAATACGATCTCTATACAGTGAATTTGGACAGGAATGACACTGGCAGAATGGCGTTCATTCCGCATCGCTTCAGAGATGAAAATGGACTGTTTCGCACCACTAAAACGAACACTAAAAATGATCTAAATATTCATTTGAACACCAGTGATAGCGTGTTTTATACACAGGCCTCGCCATATTATTCAAAAGACGATGCCGGCTGTCAAGTGGCATATTATCAATATCTTGATGTGTTCCAGATAAGGAATTCAAAAAAATTCGATACAACTGGAGATATTCAGAAAACCGATGTCATTCAGTCAAGATACATCTATAATACCACCCGGATGTTTGCCCACGTACGGACAAACGGAAGTGAATGGATTAATGTTCATAATGATAAAATTATTGCCGATGTTTTAGATTTCAGAGTGGCAATTTTATATGCACTTGCTCGGATCAAATATTTCATTGAGCGATGTGGGAAGGATAAAAGAAAAATTGAAGAGGTTTTGATAAGCAACTTTGATTGGTAGATAGCCTTGAAACGTGGAATATTTTAAAAACATAAGCTATTTTAAATAATACCTTGCGTTGCATCTTTTTGAATGATTATTTTAGTTATTGACATATGCTATTTATGTATTATAATAGTTATATAAATGACATATGTCATTTATATAACTATTAATAAATTTTATCGGAGGTATTATTATGAAAATCGCATTACCAACTTGTCAGAATTCAATTGATAGCCATTTTGGCCACTGTGAGTATTATACTATTTTTACAATTGATGACAGTAGTAAAGAGATCCTTAATCAGGAAATATTCGCATCCCCGGCTGGCTGTGGCTGTAAATCCAATATTGCATCAACACTTTCAGAAATGGGTGTAAAAGTTATGCTTGCCGGCAATATGGGTGAAGGGGCAGTAAATGTTTTAAATCGATCGGGCATTGAAGTATTACGGGGATGTTCAGGGGATGTTAAAGAAGTAATGCTTAACTGGCTTGCCGGTGCTGTGGTTGACTCTGGAGAATTATGTCATGAACACGAGAGTGAATGCCATAATTAATTTACAAATTATTGAAAGACTGTCAAAAATATTGACAGTCTTTTATCGTTCGGGAGACTATTTGATATTTGAAAGCATACTTTTTCGCTGTTATTAGAGAATTTTCCTTATCACTTTGGTTTTAACGGTTCAATTACTATTGAAATTTCTTTAAATCTCTTATATCATGTAGAGATAAAAGATACAGGAGAAGAAAAAATGAAAAGAAAAGTGTTGATAGTCGTACTAAGTGCGGTTTTAATAATGGGATTGTGTGGATGCGGAGTAAAGAATCAGATCGTCGGTAAATGGGAAATGGGAGATCCGGATAATATTATAAATTACGAATTTACGTCCGACAACAAGGTCATTCTTGATCAATGTAACGATGATGGAACCTGGGTACGCTGGGAATACACCTATGAATTAAAAGAAGGTCGACTGTTAAGAACAAATGGCACCTATACAGCAAATGGTGTAAGTACAAAAACAGACGACCAGTTGCCGGTAATTTACAGCATCAATGGTAATACTCTGACTTTAGAAGCCCTTTCTCACCTAGGCAAAGCACAATTTACTAAGGTGGATGAATTTACATATAAGAATCCGAATATTGTTTAAAATAAATAAGGTGAAGCAATAAGAAACCGTCATAATCGACGGTTTTTCTTAATTTGAATATTCGTATTTGTAATATCATTCTTTTTTGAAATCTTTTAGTGTATAATAGAAAGAAAGATGAATTTTATGATCAGTTATTAGGAGAAATAAATATAAATGAGCAAAAAAAATATTACAAACCATAAACCGATAAAGAATATCAAAAGCTACTCTATAAAAACTTTCGGATGCGCAAAAGTGAATCGTTTAATGGCGCGGATAAATAGCGAGCAAACCTCACTGTATTAGTCTTTACCCCTGTTTTCAAAAAATGTGAAAACAGGGGTTGTTTTTACACATTTTTATTCAATCGGTAGATTGGCCGATACTTAGACCCGTTGCTCACAATAATTTCTTCAGATAACATGTGGTGGATCACATCATATGTTGTTCTTTTACTGATCTTTAAAAACTTTTGCAGATCCGTTGCGCTGATATTTTCATTTTCTTTCAAGTGGTTAATAATCCTTCGTTTGTTTTTTCGAAAGACAACTTCATAATATTTTAGATCCGGAAGTTTTTCCTCCATAATAATAAATTGATGAACTAAACCATTGTTGAAAACAACGCACGCTACTTCGCCATCTTTGATAACGATCTTGCAGATAATCTCATTTAAGATCTTTTGCAATTGATCAATTCCAATAATTTCTCGAATCTGCAAATAATCTAATGAATAATTATCCTGTGACAACAAGTTGCTCAGTAACGCATAACTCGCCTTTGATATAAAATTACCTTCAGCATATGAAGTACTCTTATTTTCTGCATTTTCTATTTCCAGTTTTTCTCGCTCTGATTCGATACTTGTAACCAGTTGGGTTTTCTTCAAAATGAAATCCTTTTGAGACATAGCTTCATTGGAAAATAGATATAATTCTTCGAGTCGTTCAATAGCCGTTTCATATTTTTTTATGTTATTCAATATGAGCTCTTGTTTCTTTGCCGAAAAACTGAGTGAATTTTTTACTGAGCCCGGAGCTTCATATTGTTTGTATCCCTTTGCGGATAGCAAATATCGCTTAATAAGGAACAAACTTTCAGAATCCAACGATTTAATGTTTCTGAACTGGTCTCCTGATAAAAGTATTTTATTAACTTTATTATCAGTCGTATTTGGGTTAATAACCTCCTGCAATTTGATAAAGTTGGATAGGTAAGCGATCATAAACGGGACTAACGTAATATCACTGATATAGTTTTTGCAAGGCGTTCCTGATGTGAAGTTTGCACAGATATACCGAGATGGCCGAATGCCACCTGATCTCGGTTGATCTAGCCCAGACATCATAGACTTTCCGCAATCGTCGCATTTGAGCTTGCGAGCGAATAAATGAACGAACTTATTCACTCTTGGTACTTTGTTATTTCCCTTGTAATTATCATCGATTATGTGACCAACGCGTTCAAATTGTTCTTTTGCGATGATCCTTGGATGGTTGTCTTCGATTTGAACCCATTCGTCCTGATTTTTCTTTTTGCCACGCGCTGATGCACGATAGTTATAGCGATAAGTACCGACATAAAATGGATTCCGCAAAATATCAATGACACCTTTTGTTCCCCAAATTCCGCCGCGCTTAGTCTTAATGCCTTCGTTGGTAAGCCTTTTCGTCACTTCTCCAGATGAATTTGTTTCTTCGTACAATTCAAAGATATACCGGACAATTGCAGCTTCTTTTTCGTCAATTTGAGGGAATCCGACACCGTCAACCATATTATACCCTAAAGGAGGACAGGCACCGTTCCACATCCCTCTTGAAGCACGGTCAATCATAACAGATAGAACTCTTTCGCCAGTCAGTTTTCTTTCCAGTTCCGCAAACACTAGGATAATCTTAAGCATAGCTTCGCCCATGGCACTGGACGTGTCGAACTGTTCATTTTTCGATATAAAAGCAGTATCATACTTTTTAATTTCCTCATACATCTCGCAAAAGTCAATAAGGTTTCGGCTGATCCTGTCAATTTTCCAGACGATTATGTGACTAAATTCGCATTTCCGAACTCTAGTCATCATTTCTTGATATTTTGGACGATCGGTATTCTTCGCAGAAAACCCGGCATCCTCAAATATTTCATAATCATCAATATTCAATGCGTATTTTGAATAGTTTACAAGCTCATCCCGTTGGAAGGGGAGACTATCCCGGTCAACCTGCATCGATGTGGATACGCGGACATAGAGCGCCGCTTTTTTATCTTGCATTTTTTCACCTTCTTTTTAATGATATTGATATTCCCTGCATAAGCAGTATCGCGTTTGGATCTGCTCGACAGGCACTCCGTATTTTTCTGACAGTCTCCATTCATCTAAATATCGAAGATCTTTTTCGAACACACCAAATGGCATTAACAGAAAATCTGCGAACGCGTTGGCCTGACGTTCACACTTCGATATATTGAGATCGCATTTTTTATAAGTATTAAAGCAATGGCATAAAATATGTCCAAGCTCATGCGATAAAAATACACGGGAATAGGGGTCACGAGCTACAGGGATGTAAACCGTGTGCCCTAATGTGCTTGATGTGTTGATTTCTTTAGAAATAATTATATCGTATCCACGGTCAATAATGAATTGCTCAAGCTCCCATAATTGAATAGGAAATGAAGATATTTTATAACGTTTTAGAATCATTTCAGATTTTTTAAGTTCAAGTTCGTACATCTTTTCTCCTCATCGCAGAACATATGTTCCGTAATAATGATAACAGAAAAGAACGACTATGTGGGAATAAGTTAGAGTAAATTATTGTGAAGAATTTTAGAAGAAAAGGGAAGTGAGATGCTCCCCCCCGGTAAATGACAGAAAATTTCTATTTAACATCCATTTTTACAACATCGGCAATATTTTGGTAAGACACATAGTCTCTGCTGGAAAAATCGAAATTGTTTATTTGACTGGTTGTATATCTTAGCCGGATTACTGGCATTGTTTGTGTTGTACCATCATTTGCAACATAATCTCCGTTAAAATTAAACATGACATCGCCATAGTTCTGAAGATCTGGAATATTTTTCAACGCCTCGCATGCATCGTAGCATACAGCATAAGCACTTGGTTTTTCTGAGAAATCGCTTATTTTTGAATCAATTACTAATTCGGGAACGCCATCTTTGCCTGATCCTTGTGAAATTGTTGATCCTTTGGTGCGGCCTGCCGATGATAGCGCACCTTCTATTGTTGTAGCAACAGTACTTTGAACCGTTGCCGTTTTAGTCGCTGTTGTATTTTTTGCGGCTGTGGAAGTAGTTGTTTGCGCCGGGACTTGGCTTTTTGCTTTGGATGACGAGTTTGTACCGCCCAAACTACTAAACCAGAGCATGGTATATATTGCCAAAGCAATGGTCAAAAAAATCCGACCATTATCGTTTAGTTTTTTTCCAACCCACAGTAAGACAATGCCTACCGGTGGAACAAACACACACGCCAAAACAATTACCCATGTTTTTTGCCACCAAGGTTCTTTTGTGTTTTCGTCCATTTCTTCCTCCTAAATATAGTTTAGCTAAAGTATATACCTATCATAAGTGGAATGTAAATCAATAATGTGTGCAAACTTTCCGACTAAGTATCATGATTTGTTAAAGTTTAACAGAAGTTTGACATATGCCAATAAATAAATTAAAAATACCTTTTTGCAAAGAAGCAAAGGAGTTTCACTGACCTATCAGCATACTTTCATTTATGCTTCAAAAAACTAAAAACCCCAGTTACCTATAAAATGTAACTGGGGCTTTCTGAGTTGCCCATTTAAGTATCAGCCAAGCAGTTATGGTATATTAATCCATTTTTGTCAATAGACATCAAATTACTTCAATTAAATCTACATAATCAATTTGGGGAGAAAATCATCTCTTTTCGACCACGGCACTGTTTTTATATCATATTCGTTTAGTGCAGTTAATGGATCTTTTTTTAATTTTTTATCAGTATCTTGAATAAAAGTATAGAGCTCCATATCATACTTTCTTGATTCTTTGGTGTCGTTCCAATTAAAAATGATATTACGGGCTAAGTTGTTATCTAAATTGTTGACAGCAGTTATGATTCGTGTAGGCTTTTTCCTTGTTTGGCCTATAGAAAAATCATAATGCGTAGTTAGCCTGCTTTTACCAATAAAGGAAACATCAGGGGTAAATTGGATTTCGTGATCAAGCAGAAAGTTTCGAACATCTTCCACAAACAATGACTGGACAGAGGTTTTTGAAAGATAGAACATATCACTAATTTTGATAATACACTGGGTTAGCATATGCTTTTTTTGCGGTAAGTTATCAATATTGCATTTTACCATCAATTCGTTGGTTTCTGACAATTCGACGCCGTGCGAATTTGTCAAACTCGTCAAAATACTTTTTCGTCGCTGGCTCCCACAAACGTCAATCCCTGATAGTTCCAATTCATTAATAGTCGAACTGTCGTCAGTGATCGTGTAGTGATCGTTCCCTTCGCTGATGATGTAAAGCTCAATGTGATCATTGTTTCGGTCTAAAAACGGCATAGTTATCCGTTGTATATTTTCTGATATTTCAACCTGGTTTATCTTCTTGGTCAACCAGTCGATATAAATTTGTTTGTAATCATTCTGTAATTGAGACTTCATTTTATAGCACACTCTGCATTTCTATTGTTTCTTCTAATTGTATATTACAAAGCTTACAAAAATCAATAAAAACAGTATCAAATGTATAAATATTTTTAAAATAAACATCATGGAATGTTTCCAGATCATATGCCCACCTGAGATCATAACCTTCTTTATAAATGTGAATGTGGTTTCTTGATGTTTCACTATAATCCGGGTTCGTGTGCGGAGGGCAGTCAATCTCAACCCTTAACAAAAGTTCTTTCGTAGAATGTCTGTTTTGGAGTTTGATTTTTTTAAGTTCTATCTTTCCCCGACGGTCAGTATCGACAATGAACTTCTCAGTACTGTAACAACTAGTAGCGTGAAGGATTTTCGTTTCGCCAACGGTTGGCAACTTAATTGTAGCATCATCAAATTGTTTAGCTAGGCTTAATAAATGTTCAAATGTTTCGTTCGTCATAAGTGCCTCCTAAATTAATAATTTAAAATGGGTAAAATTACATAATATGTAGTGGACCCGCTTGTATTACTAATTTCGGAGGTAACTATTACGTTCTTCTATCAGTTTTTTGCACAAATATGGAATATCTTGTTCATAATTGTATGGTTGATCACCAAAATATGAAGTTAAGAAATTTGATAACCCATTTTCCAAGTAATCTATCCTAGAATGATATACAAATATAATTTCATATATTAAATCGTCTTTTTGAGCTGGTGAAAATGTGTTTATTGAGGGAGCTGATAATTTATTTATGAAGCATTCCAATGTTGTGCATAACTCTGTATTTTGCTTTTGCGCTTTTCTCTGCAACTCATCCTTAAATTCACTTAAAGATGACTTGAGATAACGAACGTCTTTGTCGTAATCAATAGGAATGTTTGAGTGAATTGAATTTAAATTTTCGGTTGAATATTTCGCAATACCAAAAATCTTCCCGTCATATTTATCGATAATTTCGAAGGTTAATTTTTTTTTGTTTTGTTTCTCATCATCACACTTTTCAATATAGGCATCCAGCAAAACTAATTCTTTCATTTTCTCCTCCAAAGTTTATTTATTAACATTTGCCAAGCTTTCAACAAAAGCAGACAAAATAAAAAAACAGACTCAAATAAAGCCTGTTAATCTTCTTCGTTCATTTTCTTTCTTTTTTCATCATCAAACGCTGCATAGATAAGTGCATCATCAATTACTTCGTCAGAGTAGTCGAGTAGCTTATTAACTTTTGCTTGCTTCTTTTGCTTGGCTTTTCTCGCCAGCTCCATGATGACCAGCTTTTGGTCATCTGGATACTTCATGTTTTCATGATGCATGGCTTGATCTTCGGGGAGCTGCTTCATGAAGGCGGGCCAGTCGTCGATGGTGTAGGGACGGTTGTGGTCTTTTTTCGGAAAAAGAGTGATAGAACCCTTGTGCTCTTCATTTAAGAGCCAAGACAGCTTTTCTTTTAAATTTTTGGCAGGCTCTGGCTCGTCAGTCAATCCGAGGAGGTAATCTGTGGAGACATTAAAAAAATCAGCAATAGCCTTTAGCGTTTTGTTATCTGGCTGTCTGTCGTTACTTTCATATTGGGAAAGGGTAACATTACTGATCCCAATGATTTTTCCTAAATCAATTTGCGACAGTTTTTTCATTAAACGCAATGATTTCAATCTTTCGCCAATCATATGGTTATCCTCCTAATTAACTATTTGTTAATATTATATATTAAATTATTCTAAATGAAAATAAAGTTTGCAAAATGTTAAAAAAGGTTGACTTTACGTTAATATAAGTATAATATTAACGTAAAGTTAAATATTGAGTAACGGAGGTGATAAATTTGAAGTCAAAGTTAAGAATAAGAAGAGAGGAAAAAAAAGTAACATTAAGGGAAGTGGCATCTATCTTAGATGTTGACACAGTTACTTATTTTTATTACGAGACTGGAAAACGGAATGTGCCGAATGAAATTGTGGATAAGCTAATGAAATATTTTGAAATCAACGAGAAGGAAAAGAAGGAATTTTTTTTGCCCAATAATTTCTCAGTATGCAAAACAGCTGTTTAAATAGTTAACATAATGAAAAACAAAATCAGGATAGAAAGGAGAACCATGAAATACGAAAACAAAGACCAAAAATGTGAATGCTGTAAATGTGAACTATCTGATAAATGCATTTACAAAGACAAATATCAGCGGCTACCAGATGAACTAGGAAAATGTGCAAAGCTTCCAGCGAACAACGGGAAGTTGCAATATTAGAAAGGAGCAAACCAATGAAATGGAAAAAGAAAAAAATCTGGGCCTATCTTGACGGCAAGAAATTGGTTGAAGTGGTTCAGGCAGCACTCGACAATAATATGACAGTTGGCGATTGCAAGAAGTTACTGATTAAAGAAAACCCGGGATGCGAAATCACTTTTAAAATTGAGTAACCAGAAAGGAGCAAGTATGAATGATTTAATTAATATCAATAACGACAATGGCCGATTGACTGCCAGCAGCCGGGAGGTTGCGGGGATATTTGAAAAGCAACATGCTCACGTAATAAGAGATATAGAAGTACTCATTAATCAAAATCCAAATCTGGATGCTGACTATTTCATCGAAACTAGTTATAAAGCAGGGACTGGAAAACTTTACAAAGAATATCTCTTAATCCGGGATGGGTTTTCGCTTCTCGCTATGGGCTTCACCGGTGTCAAAGCATTGGAATGGAAATTAAAGTATCTGGAAGCTTTTAACAAAATGGAAGAAACCATAAAAAGTGGATCCGTCCCCGAGGGCAAATATCTTCTCGCCCTAGCTGTACTGGAATCCAACAAAATAATTGAGGACCAGGAACTGGTAATCAAAGAGCTGACACCAAAGGGGATATTCGCCGATTCGGTATCAGCGAGCTTCGGAACGATCCTAGTCGGGGAAATGGCAAAGATTCTCAAGCAAAATGGAGTAGACACAGGGGAAAAGCGATTCTATGCATGGCTGAGGGATAACGGATATCTGATCAAGCGGAAAGGAGCAGATTATAACAAGCCAACTCAGCGAAGCATGGAACTTGGGTTGTTTGTAATAAAAGAAACGGCGGTGGCTCATTCTAGCGGATTTGTAAGTTTGAGTATTACACCTAAGATTACCGGCAAAGGCCAAATCTATTTTGTTAATAAATTAAAACCTGCGTTAGCATTGGCCGCTAGCGAGTAGGAAGGAGATAAAATATTGCATGATTTTTTTCTTATTGCGATTTCAGTATTTGTATCAATGCTAGTAACCCTAGTGATTGTTGGGTGTTTGAAGGTTGATTTAGTGAAATATATTGAATCAGTAGAAACTACTTTTAGAGATACATGGGACATGATCCTGAAAGTAGCTTCCAAAAAATAATTAGCGTATTAGATGCCCATTACACAGATTCGATAAAAAAGTTCTGAAAAATTCGTTTTTATAACGCATCGATATGAGTAAGTCAAGCGCCGGCCGTATTTTGATTCCAATTCTTTGCAAAATGCTGAATTGGTAACTGACAGGTAAATTTCTTTTTCCGTATATGAATAGTCGGATGGAACATTAATTAAATTTAGCCTAATTAAGTTATCAATTGAAATTTTAGATTGATCATATTCACAAGAAGAAAGTGCATTAATGTTCGTATGAATAATTTCACAATCCGTTCCATCTTCATAATTATCACTGTTATAAAGGATAGCGTGAATAATCGGATTTTCATGAATGCTCATTATTTCTTTAAATACGAGGCAATCAACGGGAGATAACTGCTTGATTATTTCAACAAAAGATGGGTGAACATCAAATTTATAATCTGCATGCATCGCTTTAGACAATAAGTGAGAATACATACTTCTTAGCTCGTTGTCATCATAGGAGTACGAAAGAGCTTGTAGAACTGGAACTGCGATGTATGGATCAGGACCGACAATTTTTTCAACTGGCGCTTCATGTAACAGGTAATCAAGTTCGCGCTCAACCATTTTTAAATTGTGTTCTTTTCTAGTAGCCCATATATCAAAGTTAATACAGAGTGCATTCAGAAGGCGAGGTATGCGCCCTAAAAATTTTCCAGACTCTTCGGCTGCTGGATGAGCCAGATCATCATAAATTGGCTTTGTGATATCTGATACGGCATTAGTAACTTGCTCTGTTAGATTTTTTTTACCTTCCATCAAATCTCCCTTTAATTCAAATCGATGTCTAAATTTTCGAATAAAGGGTGGTTAAAAAAGTCAATGATTGAAATATTTGAAGCATCACAAAGCTTTTTTATTGTACAGACCCCAGGGTTTTTACTTTTTCCCTTAAGGATACTGTCAACCGTCGATTGAGTTACACCGGCTTTTGTAGAAAGCTTGTTGACCGTAATATTCTGCTCATCACAGAGAAGAATTATTCTTTTAGTAACTGCTTCACAAATTGTCATAAAATAACCGCCTTACCGAAACATCGTTATTCATAGAATAACATATTATTTTAGAAAAAGTTAACGAATTATAGTTGACTTTGCAAGATTAACGATATATAATTAGTTAACGATAAAACGTTACGAAGGGAGCGAAAATGTTAGGAACTGAATTAAAGAAACTAAGAATAGAAAGAAACATGTCTCAGGCAGATTTAAGCAAATTAACGGGGATCCCACAAACAAGCATCAGCGATGTTGAAAATAACAGATACATTCCCAAGATCACTACCTGCTTAGAGCTGGCTAGTGCATTGGATGTAGATTTGAAACACTTGTTGGATTCGATAGAAGATTTAAAAGCCAGTTAGGAGGGGGGACCAGAACCGGCAGAGAAAGGGAAAGAATTGTGCGGGGAACACGGAGAGGGGGCGAGGATACGCGAGAATAAAAGAAAGTCTGCGGTAACATTTCTTTACAAAAATTATACAACGAAAGGGAAAAAAATGACATGAATGAAAGATGTAACGGTGTCTTGAAAACTTACAGAGATCGTGCCGGTTTAAAGCAGGAAGAAGCTGCGATGGAATTAAATGTATCACCTCACACCTTGTACAATTATGAATCGTACTCGGCTGATTCACGGAGGAACATGCCTCCAGAAGAAATCGTTTTAGCGATGATGGATCTATATTGCTTTGATGAAGACCCAATTCGGATGAAAGCTAAAAAGACTTATATGGGGATTCTGTATCTATGCGAAACAAACTATATCTTTAAGCATATATTTTCAAATGTTGAATTATTAGACCTCCCAACGGCCTTTCTACGACATCAAGTTGAGTATGAGGACGTGAGACAGTTAGAATGCGGTATGAGAAAAGTCATTATAGATAATAGAATTGATGAAAATGAATCGGATTTGGCTAGTGCGTTTTTAAAAGAACTAATGGAAAGCGCAATGGCGAGTATGAGTCTTGCATTCTCAGCTATCGAAAAAACGACGAAAAAGAAAATTCAGAAAACAAAGGAAATACATTTAGCGAAGGAAACAATCTTGAATGAAGGGAGATCAACAGATTATGAGCAAAGCTTATTCGCAGTCCGATGATATCAACATCGAAAAACAAAAGGTAGCACTGAAGGAGCAACTCGGGATTACGACCGAAATGGAACTTGATGAGTATTGTAGCAACCATAAAATTAATATTTGGCCCTTTATTGCACCCTTGCCTTGGGCAATGGACAAGGAGACCGAAAGTGCTTAGGCAAAAAGAAAAGTACCCGTGGCAACAGGTACTCTCAAAATCTGGATATACAAAATATTTAAATAAATTGTAACACGAAATACGTTAAAAATCAAGGAGGTAGAAATCATGGATGTTCAGAATTTATTATCAAAGCTGACTGGAAAGAAGGAAGCATATAAGACGATGGAAGCAAAAACAGGGTTCTTTAATTTTTCACAAAAGGCCAGCATTGGATTGGCACTGGAAATTATCGACGAAGTCATCGAGGAACTGGAAGAAGTTAGCGGTATCAAAGCACCGGCAAAACCAGAGCACCGCAAAGTGGTCCATATCGATAACCAGCGGATGGTGAGGTAGGCATGAAAGCATCTGAATTAATGAACCAGCTGAGACGATGTGATCCTGATACGGACGTCATGCTCTGGGACGATTGCTCCTATGAAGAATTCCCAGTGGATCAAGTCGATATCGAAGGAAGTTGTGAAGGTCAGGTCCTTCTGACTTTTAACAACTAGAAAGGAAGTGGAACAATGGAATTACAATTTACTCCTAAACAAATCAACACAATGTCAACCCCGCTGTGCTCGACACAGTTGGTAATCGAGATTCTGGAAAAAAACTGCTTCACACTTGCAGAGAAAAGCAAGTATATTTATCACTACAGCCGACCCGGCGCAAGCGAGATCGCATTCAGGGAGGTATTCGGCGGCAACCACGTATTTTATACAAATAAGGGACGCTGCTACAATGTGCATCAGGCGATTAGAATGGCGGTAAGTAAATGAAACTAACATATTTAAAGCTCGAGAACTTTCAAGGTATCAAATCGCTGAAAATTACGTCGGATGGCACCGATATTGAAGTCAGAGGCGATAACGCTACAGGGAAAACCACAATCGGCAATGCCATTACCTGGCTACTATACGATAAGCCACTGGGCGGAGAGAAGAACTTTTCTCCGAAGACTTTAAAAAGCGATGGATCCGAGGCCCATAATCTCACTCATGCAGTAGAAGCAGTTTTCAGAGACAACAATGGTGACCTTAATATTAGAAAAGAACTTAAAGAGATCTGGACAAAAAAACGGGGGACGGCAAAAGAAACCTTCACTGGGCACACGACTGATTATTATATCAATACTATCCCGGTCAAGGCGGGCGAATTTGCAAAACGTATTGAACAGATTTGCAACCCGGAACGAGCCAAAATCCTGACCAGCCCATTTTACTTCCCGGTTGAATTAAAATGGACCGATCGCCGGGGGCTACTGCTTTCGGTTTGCGGAGATATTACAGACGAACAAGTCATTGCGTCAAGTAAGGAACTCTCACCGCTGGGAGCCATCATAAATGGCGAAAACGGTACAAAATATACCATAGATGATTATATGAAAATAGCGAAATCACAAATGGGTAAAATCAACGAAACAATTAAGAGTATCCCGTCCCGAATCGATGAAGCCGAAAAGGCAAAGCCAGAAATAGAAGATATCTATCCGAAGGTGTTTGAGCGAGAGATCGCCGAGCATGAAGCGGATATCGCCGAATTGCAAAAGCAGAAGCTGAATCTGGAAAATGGCAAAGTTAATGAATCGCTGATTGAAAAGAAAAAAGAAATCAATAACCGAATCATTCAAGAATCAACCGAGTATGCCAATTTACAGAACAAGGAAAACGTACAACAAGCGGATGCATTGATTAAAAGCGCAAGTTTGGTTAGGGATGCTGAAGTTGCTTTCACTAATCAAAGAAAAAAAGTACTCGAAATTGAAGCTGCCATCGAAATTAAGCGAGAACAGCAAATTAAATTATCGGAAAAATATCGCACGGCCGCATCGCAACAATGGGAAGGCGAGATAGTATGCCCGACATGCGGACAGGAATTACCACCAGAAAAGATTGAAGACGCGAAAGCCGCTTTTAATCTCAGTAAATCAAAAATGCTCGAGGGAATTAATAAAGACGGCTCTGATAATTGTAGCAAAGCGATACTGGAAAAGTTAGCGGTTGACCTTAAATTGAATGAAACGATTCTCACTAAAGCCAGCGAAGAACTCAAAGAATTGCAACAGACGCATCAATTAGCCCTTAGCTTAGTAAAAGATTCAGTTCCTTTCTCAGAGACAACCAGAGGTAAGCAATTGCGGTCTGAATTAGATGAAATAGCCAAGCAGATCAATGAACCGGATAAAGACATTGCTCCACAGATTAGCAAATTAAACGTTGAAATCAATGGCATTAAAGTCAATGTAACTACCCTGAAAGACAAGCTATCTGATTACAGAATCGCAGAAAAGCAGGAATTACGGATCGCAGAGCTGAAACTACAAGAAGAAAGCTTATCCGCCGAATATGAAAAGCTGGAAGCCAATGTTTACCTGTGTGAACAGTTTATTAAGACAAAGGTATCCATGTTAACCGAGAGCATCAATAATCGTTTTAAAAACGTACGGTTCAAACTATTCGACGATCAGATCAACGGTGGACTGAAAGAGTGCTGTGAGGTTCTGGTACCTTGCAAAGAAGGACTGATCCCATTTGGAACCGCAAACAACGCCGGAAAGATCAACGCCGGGATCGAGATTATCGATGCACTATCAAAGCATTGGGGCGTGGAAATGCCGCTGATCGTGGATAATGCAGAGAGTGTCACCCAGCTACTAGATACAGATTTGCAGGTAATCAAATTGATAGTGGATGAAAAATACAAAGAATTACAAATAAATGGAGGTATGGAAGAATGGCAGAAAACAGCGTAGTACAAGCAGGGCAAAGACAGGTGGCTCCAATAAATTCAAAACTAGACATATTTTCTGGATTAGAACAATTTGAGTTAGGGCAACGCATGGCAAAGGCGTTAGCAAGCAGCACGATTGTACCAAAACATTATCAGCAAAATACTGGCAACTGCCTAATTGCTCTTGAAATGTCGAGTAGATTAGGCGTTGGACCACTCATGGTTATGCAAAATTTATATATTGTTAATGGAATGCCGTCATGGTCTTCCCAATACATCATTGCGATGATCAATAGCAGTAAAAAATATAAAACAGAACTTCAATATCATTTCGAAGGAGAAGGAGCTGATTTGAGTTGCTATGCATACGCAGAAGATTATAACGAGCATCAAGTTATCGGGCCAACGATATCGATTGATATGGCGAAAAAAGAAGGATGGTATGGAAAGAACGGATCTAAGTGGCCAAACATGCCAGAGGTTATGATCCGGTACAGAGCAGCTTCTTTCTTTGGCAGAATAAATTGCCCGGATATGATCATGGGAATTTACTCCACGGAAGAATTGCTTGATGGGGTCGTTGAATATCAAGTCCTTGACCCTGAAGAAGCGGTAAAACAAGAAATCGAAAGTAATGCAAATACTCAAACCCTTGATTTTGACGGTGCGGAAGATAATAAAAAGCCAATACAAGAAGAAAACAAAGAAGTGAAAGAAACAGTAACACCAGAAGAAATAAAAGCAATTGAGGAAGCAGAGATAGCCGAAGTTGAAGATGATCTTCCGGATTTTATGAAATAAGCCATGGAGATATTAGTTATAGCAAGCAGCAGTAGAGGGAATGCCTATCGTATCAGTGATGGGCAAACCTCCTTGCTTTTGGAATGTGGGGTACCGGTTAAAAGAATTCAGGAAGCATTAAATTTCAAGCTGAGTGAGATCAGCGGTTGCTTGATCACCCACGAGCACATGGATCACGCCAAGGCGGCTAAGGATCTGGTTAAAAAAGGCGTGGATGTTTACACAAGTCTAGGAACATTAAAAGCGCTTGATATCGTGTCAAACCATCGAACACATCGCTTATTTGCACAAAGAGCTTCAAACATCGGCACATTTAGGATATTGCCGTTTGATGTGCAGCACGACGCAACGGAGCCATTAGGGTTCTTAATCTCAAGCGCAGTAACCGGTGAACGACTGTTATTTTTTACCGACACTTATTATCTAAAATATACCTTTGATCGTTTATCAATCATTATGGGTGAATGCAATTATTCGACGGAAATTATCAAAGAAAACGTAAATAATGGAAGTATTCCCGAAGCTCATAAAAATCGGGTTATGCGGTCGCATATGAGTATTGAAACATTGCTAGAATTTATTAAAGCGAATGATACCAGTCAGTTAAAAAAGATTTATCTACTTCATATGTCAGATGGGAATTCGAATGAGGATGAGTTCAAACGGCGGGTGCAGGAGATCACAGGGGTGGAGGTTGAGGTTTGTTAAAGAAAGAAGGAAAGAAATGAGTATTGAAAACGCAATAAAGGACGTTATATCGGAAAGTTTGGAATCAGGGGTGATTGAACGGCTGGTGGCTGAAAACCTTGAAAAAGGTATAAACAAATCATTGGAAAACTTGTTGGGCAGTTATGGCGGCGTCACAAATATCATCGAGGGAAAGATCAAGGACGTTATGGTGAAACAGCTGGAAGGTTACGATTTTTCAGAATACTTGGTTAAATTAGATTGCGTATTGACTGAGATTCTTAAAGAAACTTCTTTTGACAATAAAAAGATTCTTGGTAATTTCAAAGAGTTGATGTCCGAAACTGATTTTCCCAAAGTCGTTAATTTGTCTGATATCTTCGAAGAATTTATGAAGTTTGTTGCGAAAAATGTTGATACAAGCGGATTAGAAGCTGATTGCTGCGACGGCGACCCTTCGTATGAAATGGTTAACGTCAAAATGACAGTAGAATACGAGGAAAAGCCGTCATGGTCAAGCTCGAATTTTCAGGACGCAAAGGTTATTTTTGAATGTGAAGAGGATGAAAACCTTAACTTCTTTATCAGTATTTCAAAATTTATGGAGTACCCATGGTCTTTGTCTGTGGCAATTGACAGTTCAATTGAATCGTTGCGATATCTCGATGATTTGAAGATTTATTTGCTGAAGCTTAAGCAGAGCGGTGCAAAGATAGAAATTGATTCGGAATATCTGGAAGATGAAGTGAGCCCTGAAGAAGAACCAGAGGCAACGTATGAATAAAATAACAGCAGAATTTTCAGATGAAATGAAAATAACGGTTGAAATAAACGGCAACGAATATTCAGAAACGTGGTATCAAGTGAAACCTGGCGTATCTAAAACAAGAGAGAAAAAAGGAATTTCCGATCAACTCGAAGCAGTCGGGTTTGACGAATTAGGTGAGATTATGACTAATTCATTTTTCCTACATGACATTTGGGAGGCAATCAATGAATAAGGTGATCTTGATCGGTAGACTCACCCGTGACCCAGACGTAAAAAACACCACATCCGGAAAAACGGTTGCAACCTTCACCCTAGCTGTCGATCGTCGTTTCAAAAACAAGGATGGCCAAAAAGAAGCTGATTTCGTGCCAATCGTGGTATGGGGGATAGTACAGCAGTATCTATCAAAAGGCAGTCAGGTTGGCATATCAGGACGATTACAGGTAAGAAGTTACGACGACAACGATGGCAAACGGCGATATGTGACAGAGGTTATCGCAGAGGAAGTGAATTTCATTGGAGGGAAGAAAGATAGTGGCAATCAAAGGCAGGTTGCCGAAGGGCCGCCAATGGGATTAGATGAAGACTTTCACTTGATGGCAGATGACGATGATATCCCATTCTAGCCAATATTGATTCAATTTTAAACCGCTTTTAGCACGATTAAATAAAGTATTCCAGTATTCTATTTTAAGTTAAAAGCGTTTTAGATATAAAAATAAACTGAACGGAGGCAACCCGTGAGCAGGAGTAAGGAAGATAGCCTTAAATGGTTCCCGCTTGATGTTACTTTTTTCAGCAATCGCAAAGTAAAGATCTTAAAAAGTCGTTACGGAACGGATGGGATCACGCTTTATCTTTATCTCCTGTGTGAAATATACGGGGGTAAAGGATATTTTATCGAATTGGACGAAGACTTAATATACCTCATGTCAGATGATCTGAATATGAGTGATGAAAAAATAAGGCAGATACTGAAATTCTTATATGAACGGTCACTACTGGTACAGATTCAAGTTGATAAATCCAGCACACTTTTCACTTCGGACACTATCATAACTGCTGAAGGCATACAGGAACAATATCAAATGTCAACGAAACTGTTGAAAAGAGATGTTGAAATTTATCAAGAATTATGGGTTTTGCCAGAAGATAAAACCCTTAATCATATTAAATTCGTCCATGATGATATAAATCCCAGAAAAAAGGACATTAATCCCAGAAAAAAGACAATAAATACCGGAAATAATGCACAAAGAAAAGAAAAGGAAAATAAAGGAAATAAAAGTAAAGAAAAAGAAGAACCTGGGGCGTTTTTAAAAGATCCTTCTATCAATATTTTGTTCCTTGAATATTTAGATATCCGCAAAGACTTAGGATGTAGTAACTCAGATCGAGAGGTTGAGATCTTAACCAATAAACTTTCAGATCTAACCAATGAGCAACAGAAGCAAACTATAGAGGATTCGATTTTAAATAGGTGGAAGGGATTCTTCCCGAAGATCAGCAAATATCCTAATAAAAAAAGTAAAGAGGCGATGCCGGAAATGACAGATTCGAGAGTGCAAGCCTATAAAGACATGGAGGTCCAATTCACGGAGGACCTGTGGCCGGAGTTGGAGAACACGGAGGATGAGGCAAAATGACAATCGGCGAGTTAATCAAGAAAGAACGTACACGATGCGGAATGACGCAGGAGGAATTAGCCCTTAAAGCCGGCATTACTGGAAGAACCATCAGTTATTACGAGAACGGTCAGAGGGATCCGCAAATGATCACATTTGGCAGGGTACTGGGAGTTATGGGAATTAAGATTCAATTTGTGAGAGTGGAGGATGAGAAATGAAAGATCCAATGGAAATTACGCGGTTAACAACAGATGAACCGAAAAACAACACTGAAACGATGCTGAATTATGCATATTGTAAAGATAGAAGGGCCTATTTGAGATATGGGAATGGGCAAGAAAATATTGATCTTTGTGAGTATACCGCAGAACAAGCAAAGGAAAAAGGCTGTTCGCCAACACCAGAAGACATTTTGGAAGGTGATAGCTGCGTGGAATGTGATTGTGAGCTGGCTATTTTATATACAGTAGCGGTGCAGGCCGCTGAACTGAGAGGACGACTCAAAAGGTATGAGGATGCCGGAATAACCTTAGAGGATTTGGAAAATAAGCCTTTGACCATTGATGAATTAAAAGAGATGAGCGGGAAGCCTTACTGGCATGTAAACTTGCAGGGCATTGGCAATCGCTGGGCGATTTTAGCAAAACATATCGCTTCAAATCCACAAGATTATCACTATGGCGAATATTGGCTTGCATATCGACGGGAAGTAAAATCATGACCAAACAAGATTTAGAAAATGCGGAATGCATCAGCACCACAATGATGGGAGAAAAAGCTTTCACAATAAAGCATTTATCAAAGATTTTAGGAGTTAGCGTTGCGACGGTTCAAAGGTATTTGAGAGCGGGAAAAATAAAATCATACCCATACCGAATGCATGGGCGAGATTATTTTGTTACCGAAAGCCAGCTAAGAGAATATCTGGGTGAGAACAATGAGTAGCTTCAGCGACGGTATTTACTCTTTCTTCATTCCGGGGAAACTGCCGGGTTTAAATGAATACACCCGTGCCAATAGAACCCACCGGCAGAAGGGCGCAAAGCTTAAAGATGAAACAGATCAATATGTCGCATATTGTGCGATGAATAAGCTCAGAGGCATTCAGATCAGCAACCCGGTCCATATCAAATACACTTGGGTTGAGCATGATAAAAAGCGTGATCTCGACAATATCGCATTTGCAAAGAAATTCATTCAAGACGCGCTGGTCAAGATCGGTGTTCTGGAAAATGACGGATGGAAGAATATCACCGGTTTTGAGGACCATTTCGAGGTTAACAAGGATAAACCCGGCGTGTTGGTAGAGATCGTGGAGGTGGAAACGTGAGTTTTTATAGAGATACAGTGCGAACCGCTCGAAAAGAGCATAAATGCGAATTATGTGGAGCGATTATCCAGAAAGGTGAGAAATATCACGATAAGGCCGGTAATGAGTTAGGGGATATAGGTTACACAAAGGAATGCGAAAAATGTCAACCGGTTCTTGAAGAGTTTTGCAATTCTGAATATTATGAGCGAGGTGAAGGATACACAGAAGATTGGATACAAGAATGGTGGATTGATTATAAATGTGATATTTGCAAATATAAATACCAATTGTGCGAACCTGATGGGGTTTGTGAAAATAAATGTCTTCGAAAAAATGTAACCGGCACTTGCGAATATAACACTTGCGACGAAATGACACATTACTGCAGATGTGAAAATTTTGAGGTGAAAGCATGAAAATAAAATGCGAGAGCTGCCCGAACTACAGCGGGAATATCCTGATCTGTGCGTTTTTCTGCGGGAAGGGGAAGCAATGAGGATCTTAAGAGTTTTTCCAAAGAAAACTAGCTACACACCGACGGATCCGCTGGCTTATTGCGCTAATGGGATTAAGCAAGTGCCGATGCTGAGTTTATTTCCTGAATTCGATGAAGTCCACATCTCTTGCATTTTTACTTGGGATAAAGCATTTTGTGAGGACCTGGCATATCAATTTAGAGGAGCCACAGATAAACCGGTAAGATTAGGTGGCCCAGCTTTTAAATCGCCAACGGTCGGATTTGAACAAGGATTATACATCAAAAAAAATATCATCTTTTCATCAAGAGGTTGCAATAATAACTGCCCATGGTGCATCGTTCCCAAAATTGAAGGTAAGCTTGTGGAACTACCAATCGTTACGGGAAATATTATACAGGATAATAATTTTCTACAAACGTCCAAATCACATAAAGATAAGGTTTTTGAAATGCTGAAAGCTCAAAAGCAAATATGCTTTAAAGGTGGCTTGGAACCTGATCTATTGGACGACCATTTTGTCGAGAATGTCCGCGGACTCAGGATCAAAGAATTATGGTTGGCTTGTGATACTGATGGAGCTTTAACCACTTTCGAAAAGGCTTGTAAAAAGTTGGTTGATGCAGGATTCACCCGGCACCATATTAAATGTTATGCATTGATAGGTGATGATATGAGTAAAAATGAAGAACGGTTAAGAAGAATATGGACAGCTGGTGCTATGCCGTTTGCTCAGCTTTATCGGGACTTTACAGGAACAAAGACAACTTATTCGAAGGAATGGAACGCATTTTGCAGATCATGGCAAAGACCAGCGGCGGTTGAAGCACATATGAAGAGTGGGACCGATTTTAGAAATTTTGGAACATAATTGAGAATATGGAGGAAAAAAATGAAAACTAAAAAACAAGATCATTGTAAGCGTGTAAAATGTTTGTATTATGACCATAAATTTTTCAAGAATAATTGCTCAGCTTCGGCTACGGCCCACAGAGAAAATCGATGCCATTTGTTCCAGGGGAAAAAGTTGCAAGATAGCGAGTGAATTAAAAAAAGAATGCTCCTACTGCCATAGGAAACATTCTGGTGTATTCTCTCTCGAATACTGGTTAAGTCATTATACCATAAGGGGGAGAATACGTGCAAGTTAGAAACTTTTTCGAAAAGTATATGGATAATAAAATTGCGATTATTTTCATAGATCGTGAGATTAAATTGCTTAGAGAACAGATTGACCCGTCATACACACAGCAATTGTCACTAACCCCTGTTGTTCATGGTGGCGGGAGCAGCACAGAGAGAACGGCCATACGTCACCTTGAAGATAAAGAAATCGTGCAGCTTGAGAAAAAAAGAAAGCTGGCTGAGGCAGATATTGAGGTAGTGGATCGATTAATGCCGATGATGTCACCGGAACTTAAAAGCATTATTGAAGACCGATATTTCAGAAAAATGACCTGGCGGGAAATCGCAGACAAAATGGAGCTTGATGAAAGAACGGTTCAGAAGAAAATAGAAGTGACGCTGGATCAACTGGATATGATTTCCACGCACGAAAGAGCATGCGGGTAAAATGCTGGTGGAATGCGGGTGTTTTGCTGGTAAGATGTGTTCCAATGCATGGTTTAGGTGTGCTATTATTAGAATAGGAAAAAATAAATCAGTCGAAGATTTGAAACAATATCGATTGAAACAATATCGATTAAAACAATTAAAGCTTAAGAGAAATGGTATAAAATACTTCATACTAATTAAGGTAAAATAATATTGTATGGAGGGAAAATGGCAATTATTGAGAATCAGAAGGTTTATTATAATACCGAGTTGGAAAAGCTCTTTAAAAATCATAAAATCAAGGGATTTTTCTTTAAAAAGTTCGGCTGGTTTAAAAAGAAATTCGAAATAGAAGCAAGTGCAGAATATTTTGAATATGACAGGATTTTCGAAAAGTTTTCAGTATTCTTTAAAGACGAGAAATATAATATTTTTCATCTAAAAAAGATAATTTTTCTAATTGAAAGAAAAATTGATAAAGATAATGAATATAAACCTCAAATTAGTGAATTTCTCAATAATTCTAGGACAATGATTGCTTGCTTTTTAACTATTATGGGAATTTTTGTAAGTTTATATCCTGAAAAATTATTAAAATTTAAAACTTTTCCCAATTTGGATCCAGCTGTTACTAAATATGTGACAGTTTGCATTTCTTTAGGCTTAGCTTTTCTTTTTTTCCTTAAAGAAATAGACGGATTATTAGAACAATTATCGTTAAGGAAGAAGAGCGTTCTACTTTGGAAGAAGAAATATTTATTGATCCTTAATTGTTTATTTGATGAAATTAGTAGACGTGAAAAATTGGAGGAAATAAGAAAGCTAATTGTTAAGCAATAGTGGCACCTCAGGGTGTCTTTTTTCATGCAAAAAAAGGAGTGGAACTATGGAAAATATAAATCGAATACCAAATACCTTTGATGGTCGCACGTCTGTTTCAAGAAGTATAGCATTTGAGGAAATAGAACTATCAAAAGAAGATCTTGAGTGGATATTTAAAGGCGGCTGTGTAGTCTACTTTGATGGGGAATACGATAATTTTATCACAATGAAGAAAGAATGGTGTTAAAGATGATAGACAACAAATGTGAAAAAACAGAATGTGAACACTACCGGGACGGCGAGTGCCTCGATAAGCGAACCCTAAAGGACCCATATAAAGCTACCGGGTGTTTGATCTGCCAAGGGTGTAATCATGAAGATCCATAAAGAGATATTGACGTTGTGCAATCGGTGCGCGGATGTGATTCTGGAGGACGAGCATCAAATGATCAAACGATTCGATCCAAATCAAAAGATCATGGAATCCTGTTTCATCTGTGGTTTCAAAGGTTGGGATTACGTGGTTGAGGACATGGAAATAAAACAGAACGAATGATTTGAATTTAAAATGTGGAAGTTGCTGAATTGAACAACATTTTGTTGAAATTATATTTACATAAGTATATAATTTATGAGATGGAGGTTGATTATGGTAAGTGATTTATTAGTTAGTGGTTTATTGGTATTCTCACCCGTATTAGTTCTTATAGCAATAATTGTGGTGTTTAGATACATAGGTAAAAAAGATAGAAAAGGATTAGATAAGAAAAAATGGGAAATAGATAAACTCAAAAAAGCAAAATTAGAATATGGTGACTTTGAAATTCTTTCTTATGCATATAGAGTTTATGAAAATGAATATCAATCTATTGATGAAATAGATGCTCTAGATATTGAATATGTAATTATTGACAAGGAAATTTCTACTGAATATACTAAAGAAAATGAACAACATAAAAAACTTGCAGATTGGAAAATGTCTTTAGTCGGAATTCTTATTTCGTTTTATTTAACCGATGGTATTATCGATGCTTTTTTTGATCCTATTAAACAAGCTATGATTAGTGATAATGTTATTTTGTATAAAGTAGTTTCTTTTGTAGTCTTTTTTGCTTTGTTTGCAGATATCACAGTATTTGTATTGTTAATTTTAATGAAAGCAGTTTATGCTGCTGATAAAAAGGATGACAAAATTAGGGAAGAATATTTAGATGTATTGTTGTTTAATGATAAGTTGTTGGAAATAAAAAAAGTTATAATAAAAAATAGAATTGAAGAATTGAAAAAGAAAAAATGACGTGATTAGCATAATATAAAATGTAGAATAGCGGCACCTCTGGGTGTCTTTTTTAATGCAAAAACTGACGAATGAGAGGTGGTGAGAGTTGCCAAAAGCACCGAATGAAAAGATAGAACAAGCTAAAAAACTATATGAAAAAGGCATGAAATTAGTTGAGATTGCTGCTACTCTCCAAATACCGGAAGGTACTATTCGTAGCTGGAAAAAGCGGTATAAATGGGATGCAACGTTGCAAACAGAAAAACGCAACGTTGCAAACAAAAATTCAAATGAACGTTTCAAAAAAAAAGCTTCTATTCCAGAGGTCGAATCGGTCATTGAAAACCTTGATTTAACTGATGAACAGCGGCTTTTTTGTTTGTATTATAGCAAGTCATTCAACGCAACAAGGAGCTACCAGAAAGCATATGGATGTGACTACGAATCGGCTATGGCAAATGGTTGCAGGATGCTAAGAAATGATAAGGTAAAGGATGAAATCATGAACCTTAAGCAAAAACGCTATGTTCGGTCCTTCATTAGTGAGGAAGACATCTTTCAGAAGTATTGGGATATCGCATTTTCGGATATTACAGACTTTCTTTCTTTTGGCCGAAGGGAGGTTCAAGTAATGGGCGCTTTCGGTCCAGTGAAGGTCAAAGATGACGATGGCAAAGAAATACAACTCACTAAAGAAGTAAATGCCGTGGAATTCAGAGAGTCCGATGAAGTTGATGGATCCATTCTAACCGAAGTAAAACAGGGGAAGGATGGAGCAAGCATCAAACTGGCTGATCGCATGAAGGCACTCCAATGGCTGGCAGATCATATGGATCTTGCAACGGTTGAGCAGAAAGCCCGGATTGATAAACTTAAAGCTGAAACGGTGATAAAAGATGATAGAGAAGCTAAAACTGAGCAGAGTATTCAGATTTATATTCCCAGTAATGGAAGAGACGCAGGTAAATAGCAATGAAGGGAGAAGAAGTAATCAGAATTGGTCCACAACCGGGGCCACAAGAGGCGCTTTTATCAACGAGCGCTGACATTTGCATCTATGGCGGTGCAGCTGGTGGTGGTAAATCATATGCCCTACTTCTTGAACCAATTCGTCATATCAATAACCCTGGCTTTGGAGCCGTTGTCTTCCGTAAGAACGCCAATCAGATCATGGCAGAAGGCGGGTTATGGGACACATCCATGGCTATATATCCATTAATAGGTGGAATCAGTAAACAAACGCCGACAGCAACATGGAATTTTCCAAGTGGCGCAAAAGTATCTTTTTCACATATGCAACTGGAAAAAGACGTGCTCTCGTGGCAGGGCAGTCAGATTCCGCTGATCGCCTTTGATGAATTAACACATTTTTCCCAATCACAGTTTTTTTATATGCTCTCTCGTAATCGTAGTGTATGCGGCGTGAGGCCTTATGTACGGGCAACGACAAATCCTGATGTAGATTCGTGGGTTGCTGATTTTATTTCATGGTGGATTGACCAGGATACTGGTTATGCCATCCTAGAAAGAAGCGGGAAGATCCGATATATGGCGCGTTTAGCAGGTGAAATTATCTGGGGAGATTCCCCGGAAGAACTGGTTAATGATGAAATAGATTTAGAGGATGTTAAAACCGTTACTTTTATTGCTTCGAAACTATCAGATAATCAGATTCTCATGAAAGCGGATCCAGGGTACATGTCCAACTTAAAAGCACTGTCTTTAGTTGAACGTGAACGGCTCCTGGAAGGAAACTGGAAGATCCGACCAGCAGCAGGGCTTATCTTTCCTTCTGGAAAAGCGAACCTTATTGATGTGCTGCCTTCTGATGTTATACGATGGATAAGAGCATGGGATATGGCAGCGACTGAAGACAAAGCCGAAAGCAAAAAGAATAATACCGGCCCGGCCCATACAGCAGGCGTTTTGATTGGTAAAACACGATCAGGACGCTTTATTATTGGTGATGTGATCGACCGAGCAATGAGTGCATCAGACGTCAGAAATACGGTTAAAAATACAGCCATACTTGATAGAGATAAATATAAACGTGTGCGAACAAGAATATCACAGGATCCAGGGCAAGCTGGAAAGGACCAGGCAGAGCAGTATATTAAGCTTTTGTCTGGTTTTGACGTTGTGGCAAAGCGTGAATCGGGTGATAAGGTAACACGAGCCGAAGGATTGGCAGCACAATGGCAAGCCGGGAATGTTGATATATTGATGGCTGATTGGACAGAAGCCTACCTTAAACAGATGGACAACTTTCCGGAAGGTAAATTAAAAGATATGGTTGATGCTTCTGCTAATGGCTTTAACGAGATCGGAGAATCTCAAGTATCAATGCTGCCGGATTTAAGTGATCTATCAAAAGAAAGTTATTGGAGAGGATAAAACAATGCAAAATGTAGAAGTTAAACCCGGAAAAATTTATGTAACGACTTCGGATGGAAAAGAACTCGAATTTGATGGGGTCTTAAAGTTTGAAACCACTGTGGATTCATTCGCGGTCAAGAGAGACGATATGGGAAATGAAACAATTGTTCCATATTCGTATATGCCAAAAACAAATAGGCATCAACCATTAAAATACTAAGCAGACAACCTTATGTTTTTTTCAGGAAAGGAGGATTTAATGAGTGTATTTGATGAGTATGGCCGGATTGGTCAGGAACGATGGCAAGGGTTTATAAGTGAAGAGTTTCTAAAAGAGCTTCAGGGGAAAAAAGGCATTAAAGTCTATAAAGAAATGTCTGAAAATGATGCCGTCATCGGAGCAATCATATTCACAATTAAGATGCTGATTCGCCAAGTTGATTGGGTTATTAAGCCAAGCGGTAATTCGCAAAAAGATAAAGAAGCTGCCGATTTCATTACGGAATGCATGGATGATATGAATGGAAGCACATGGACAGACACAATCAGCGAGATCTTATCATTTCTTGTTTACGGATGGAGCGCCCATGAGCTTGTTTATAAACGCCGATTAGGGCGAAGTAAAGACCCCAAGAAGAAAAGTAAATACAATGATGGGTTAATTGGTTGGGAAAAGATACCAATAAGAGCCCAGGAAACGCTTTATCAGTGGGAATATGAGGAACATACCGACAACGTTATTGGACTATCACAAATGCCGCCGCCAGATTATGGGGTTATCACTATCCCCAAGGAGCGGCTTTTATTATTTAGAACAGAATCCAGAAAAGATAATCCTGAAGGAAAAAGTATTCTTCGAAATTGCTATCGCTCATGGTATTACAAGAAACGCATTGAAGAAATTGAGGGTGTTGGTATTGAACGGGATCTTGCCGGTTTGCCGGTTATGAAATTACCTGAGAACTTCGACAAAATGATTTTGGGAGAAAAGAATTACAATGCAGGAATTGCAGAAGCTAAAAGCATTGTATGCAATATTCGCAGAGATAGCCAGGAAGGGATTGTATTGCCATTTGGTTGGGATTTGCAATTGCTTTCCACTGGAGGTCGAAGGAACTTTGACACGACACAAATCATTGAACGATACGATTCACGTATTGCTATGACGTGTCTAGCTGATTTTATTTTGTTAGGTCATCAAAATGTTGGAAGCTTTGCTTTATCAAGTGATAAGACAGATCTATTCGGGGTGGCATTGGGAACTTATATTGACATCATCTGCGAGGAATTCACTAATAATGCAATTCCAAAACTAATTGATCTGAACAGCCCAAAATTTGACGGTATAACTGATTATCCTTGTCTGGACCATAGCGATATTGAAAGCCCGGATTTGGTAACATTGTCGACATTTGTAAAAGATATGGCAGGAATCGGTGTAATTACACCAGATGCGGATTTGGAGGAATATCTTCGTGATGCAGCACATTTGCCGGAAGCTTCGTTGAAAACGGCGAAACCACTGCAACCGCAACAGCAGCCTGAACAAGATCCAAAGGAGAAACGAGATGAGCCGAATACGGATAATCAAGACGAACAGGCGTAATATACAGCGCGAATCGATCACGAAAAGCCAGATGAGTGCGGAGGGCATAAAGGCATTGGAGCAATTAGATGAATGCATCAATACCGACTCACCGGCGCTTATTAAGTTTTTGGTTGGACGATTTCGAGCGATGCAGGATATCATCAGCTATGAAGACCTTCGGGATGCATTCCTGTCCGGAAATTTGGATGAATCAAAAATTGATGAATGGCGACAAGCCTACAGCCAATTGATCACAGACATTATCCTTCCAGCATGGCGTGAATCCATGGACCAGGCATCAATTAACCAGGAAGACCTCAAAGATTTCAAATGGGATAATTTCAGCGATAATGTCAAAAGATTTACACAAACACGAACCGCTGATCTCATTACCAAAGTAACGGATCAACAAAAAGATGCTATTGCATCCCTAACTGAGCGCGTGACAACTGGAGAATTTACCGCAGATGAACTTGCAAAAGCAATACGTCCAACAATTGGCCTCAATGCACCTCAACAAAAAGCAAATGCCAACTATTATGCCCATGTTAAAGCGCAACTGACAAAAGACAATCCAAAGATAACAGAAGCGGAGGCAGAGTCGAAAGCCAGGGAAGCTGCCCTTAAATATGCTGAAAAACAGCAGCGTTATCGAGCTCAAATGATTGCCGAAAATGAAATTGCCTTGGCTTATAAGACTGGCGTTCAGGAAGCGATGCATCAGGCAGTTGATCAGGGTGTTATGAAGCTTAACGTCAAGACATGGGTAACTGCTGGAACTGAACTCGTATGTGAGGAATGCGGGGCTTTAAATGGAATAACTATAAAGTTGGATGACCACTTCCGTATCGGCGGTTTTATCACCCACCACGACGGATATTACACCATCGAGGGAGGAAGAGAAACAGAAGTGGATGGGCATGCACATGTTAAATGCAAGTGTGCCTGCACATATCATTATTAACGAAAGGAAGTCTATGGAGACACAAATAGTAAAGGGAAATTTCGCGATATCCCAAACCGATGAAGATAAACATTTAGCCTTTGGATGGGCAAATATCGCTATAAACGCAGGCGGTGTTGTGATCGAGGATAAGCAGCATGATATCATCGAACCCGATGTTCTTGAACAAGCAGCTTATCAATTTGTTGAATTATACCGGGAAGGTGGAGAAATGCACCAGCGCGGCGATTGCGCCGTTTTAATTGAAAGCATGGTATTCACTGACGAAAAGGTCAGTGCCTTGGGAATTCCAAAGGGAATCATCCCGGAATGTGGCTGGTGGATTGGGTTCAAAGTGACCGACGACAGTGTCTGGCAAAAAGTCAAAAGCGGACAATACAATATGTTCAGCATTGAAGGCCAGGCACAGCGGATCCCGGTATAAGAACTAGGTATCTGTCGGAAAGGAGGACGCTATGTAGAATAAAATAACGGCAGAATAAGACGACTATTCGTCTTTTTTTTATGCGTAAAATCAAAGGAAGGAGGCCGAAATGGCAACTAAACTTGAAAATTTAAAGATTACAAAAGTCGATTTTGTCGACAATGGGGCGAATCCTGAAGCAAATGTGATGATCTTTAAAAGCGAGGATCCAGCAAAGATGCCTGCCGATGGTCAGGATGAAGAAAATTTAGAAGACAAAGAGATGAAAGATGCCGGAGATGATGAATTCATTCCTGCTAAAAAAAGGTCTATCAAAAAAGTATTTGAATATCTGGCAAAAGCATTTGGCATGGCAAATGACGATGAGAGTATGGATAAAAACTCCAATGATGTAGAAAAATCCGCCACACTTTTCAAAGATAATGTTTCACTCGATAAAGTGATTGATGCAATCCGTATGAATGGATACGGCATGAGTGAGTCAATGATTTCAATTATGGAGGATAAAGAAATTGCAAATAAGCAGGACGTGATGTTAAGCAATCTCCAAGATTATTTCAATCTTACGTCCAATGCAATCGAATATTGGGCAAAAGGTCAGGTTCAGGACGATGTCGCTAAAAGCGTCGAAGAAATCCATCCTGATTATCACAAGGTGTTTAAATCAGCAAAATTATGGCTGGATGAACAGATAAATAAATCCAATAACCAAAAAAATGAAACGGAGGAAGAAAGTATGGATTTGACAAAAATGAGCAAAGAGGACCGCGCTGCTTATGATGCCTTAGTAGCTAAATACAACACTAAGGATGATTCAACAGTTGGTAAAAATTGCGGAGCAACAGATGATGAAGATGTAACTGCTGAGGCTGCTAAGAAGAAAAAAGAAGATGCCGATGCAAAAGCATTGGAAGACAAGAAAAAAGTTAAAAAAAGTGCAGAGGAAGAAAAAGAAGATATCTATAAAGGCCTTCCAGATGCAGTTGCGCAAGAACTCGACTATTTACGAAAGAGAGCTGATGCATCGGACGACAAAGAATTAATGGAAGTGGCCAAAGGCTACGAAATGATCGGTAAAAAAGCCGATGAGTTATTCCCTGTTTTGAAAAGCCTGAAATCCGCTGACGAAACAGCTTATACCAACATGATTGAAATATTAGATGCCAGCAAATCAGCCGTTGAGAAATCGGGCTTATTTGATGAAATCGGGAAATCCGGTCATGCTATTCCGGGTATGACTGCCATTGAAAAGAAAGCCAATGAAGTCATGGAAAAGAACCCTGAAATTAGTCGCTTTGAGGCAATTGATAAGGTTTTTGACTCAAACCCTGAATTAAAAGAAGAATACGATAAAACAATAAATAAGGAGGTGTAAAAAATGGGATATCAGACTACACAAATTAATGATAGTGCAACTATTTCAGAAGCAGCAGCATCGGCATTAACAAGCCCAGGAACATTGGCAGCAGAATATGATTCAAACGGTAATGTGAAAATAGCCGCAGGAACTATTGCACCGGTTGGAATTTTCGTTATTACAAACGGGGACACTGTGGAATCCGGTGAACGTGTTGACATTCAGGTGAAGGACATTGGGTTATGGACCGCAGGCGCAGCCGTTGCAAAAGGTGCTGAATTAACCGCAGACACAGCCGGCAAAGCCATTACCGCAACCGCCGGAAAATTTATTTTAGCGATTGCCCTGGAAGCAGCGGCGGCAGCTGGAGAGATCATCAAAATTCAAATCGTAAAAGCAGGCTACAAGCCAGCTGTAGTATAAGGAGGAATGACAAATGCCAAAATTTAAATCAAACATTTATTTAACAAACATGTCTATGGCTTATTTCCAAGCTTTAGAGGATTATGTTGCCAAAGCGATTTTCCCAATATGCCCAGTACAATTACAGACAGCCAGCTATTATAAATTCAGCAAAGGAGATCTGGCCAGAGATAATGTGCAACCAAAACCTCAATTTGGAAAAGTGCCACCTGCACAATTCGGAATCAGTGATGAAACCTATAACTGCAATGTTGATCAGGTTATCGTCGGAATCGATCAGATCAGTGCATTAAACTATCAACGGTCAAATGCTCCAGGAGTTGCGGATCCCCGCCGAGCTAAGGTTAAATTTGTGACTGAGCAATTAAACAACCATTTAGATCTCCTGTTTGCGAAAAAATTCTTTAAAACTGGCATATGGACAGATGAAATGACCGGTGCAGCAACGGTTGCCGATGCAGCAAAACAATTTTTAAAATTCAGTGATACCAACTTTGATCCGGTTGAGTTTTTCGATGCACAAAAAACAAAGATTAAACAAAACGGTCGAAGAAAACCAAACAAACTGGCCTTGGGAGCAGAATCTTACAATGCACTTAAAAGCCATCCGGCCATTGTAGAGCGTGTGAAATATACTGGTTCAACACCAAACCCAGCTATCGTCAATACTCAGGCATTGGCTGAAATTCTCGAATTAAAGGAAGTCACGGTTTTAGAATCCACTTACAATGCTGGCAAACTAGGTCAAACCGATATGCAGTACATCTGTGATCCGAAATCCGCATTATTATGCTATGCTTCTGACTCACCAGCTGTTGATGAGCCAAGTGCTGGATATATCTTTACCTGGGATATGCTTGGAACCGGAAACTATATCAACGTTGATCAATGGGTTGGTGAAGACGGAACACATGCAGAATTCATCGAAGGTTTAATGTCAACCGATATGAAGAAAACAGGGGATGATTTGGCGGTATTCTTAACACAATGCGTATAAATGCCATCAGGTAATAAATTAACGAAAAGGAGGAAGCCATGGCAGGATATATAGCAGGCAGGCCCTGCATATTTAGGGGAATTAAGTATTTAATTGGAGATTTAATCCCTTTTGAAGCAGTAGACCCAAGAAGAGAAAGAGCTTTGATTGACTCTGGACATATTAACAAAAATCCAGATGCAATGATTTCCGGAGAGGCATTACAGCTAATGTCAGTATCAGCAGCAGAATTAAAAATCGATATCACCATCAGTAAATCAGGCGACGGCTCAAAAACCGCCGTCTTTTTAACGCCTGAAGAAATCAATCTGGTATTTCAGGCATGGGTCGAGAATGCGGACATAGCTAATGGAATTGTAGCAGGAATTACGAACCTCGATGTTTTGGCAGCCATTAAATCAAGGGAAACCAGAAAAGGCGTTACAGATGCCATTGATAAAAAGATTGCTGAATTGACACCGGCACCGGTCGAAGTGGCAGCACCAAAAGAAGGCGGGGAAGTAGGTGAAGCCTAATGGCAATAACTTACACCTATGATCCAGGAAAACTTGATGTGGAAGGCATGGATCTCATGCGGCTGGAAATTG
This sequence comes from Acetobacterium tundrae, assembly GCF_008086615.1. Classification (GTDB taxonomy): domain Bacteria; phylum Bacillota; class Clostridia; order Eubacteriales; family Eubacteriaceae; genus Acetobacterium; species Acetobacterium tundrae. The sequence goes on along the minus strand of NZ_RXYB01000010.1, from coordinate 52,536 downwards.
GTGACACCTTTGTTGATGGTGGGAAAAAGACTTGTGCTTTATGTGATGAGGAATATTCAGCGATTATCAGCAAACATCCCGACAATTGGAATAATGCGAAATACGCATGTGTTTGTGCGATCGTGAATAAACTGGCATTCCAGAACGATTATTCTTCTGGAGGTATGAGTTTGAGCTTGTCGCAACGATTTACTCAATGGCAGGAACTAAAAAAAGAAATGGCTGCTGCCTATGGTGGCACTGTTCCGGTGGTTGCCTTCAATGACAATGTGGGTAATGCCACGGATAGTTTGCATTATTTCAGTTTTGGTATGCATGACATCATGCCGGGAGAAGAGGGGGCTTAATTTTATGGATGCTCCTTTTTTTCTAGTGCCTGGTGAACAAATCATGTCATTCACAGTCAAGCGAAAAGACAGCACTGCAACCAATGGCCGAGTGGTTTATGATGCCGTAAAAATTGGATCAATTGAAGGAACAATCAGTGAAGCATCACAAAAAGAAAAATACGAGTGGAAACAAATGGATCACCCAATCACAAATACAATCGTGGTTCGGGGAACTTGCAATGTGATCGCCGAAGATATTCTAGTTGATGAACAGTACCAAAACTATCACGTCCAAGGCGCAACAGATCCGTCGGCACTTGGGTTTTTTACAATTATTTATTGCAAGCGAGTGAGGTGGAGCAATGACGACGAAAATCAAAATCCAGATATCCCCTGACGAATTAGCTAACAACATCAAATTATCAACCCGGGATATCGAAAAGGATATCCGGGACCAAGTGCGACAACGGGCCCAAAACCAGGTGCCTATTGAAATTCGTAACGCCACCATCGTGGTTCTGGCCGGGAAACGCTCCGGGCGCCGATATGGCAAACACATCGCTTCGGCGCCCGGGGAAGCTCCGGCGGTTAAAAGCAACACCCTGCGATTGAGTCACCTGCCGTACCAACACACGGTCGAAGGCAATAATGGCATGACTATTGTTTCAGGCGCCGAGACCAACGTGAAGTACGCAGCAACATTGGAGGATGGCTTTGATGGAATGGTAAAAGCCCGACGAGGGAAAAATAAAAAATACGTTAGCTACCACTTGAAAATAGCGCCGCGACCCTATGTGGAACAGTCAAAGAAAAAAGCCCTGAATAAGATTAAAGAACTGTATCGGGAGGCTTATCGATGATTGACGCATTAGTCTACAACAGTTTAATTGAAATTGACTATCTGAAAACCAATCTTGCAACTTATAATAGCGGCCCAGCTGTGTTTTACGCAGAAGCTGCTAATGATCAGGACAGTAACTGGGGGAAGACAATGTACCCACGGGCTGATTATTATATGGACTGGACCGCTAATGCCGAACGAAAAACGGCTGGTACCTTAATGGTTAACGTTTGGTGTCTAGCGGGAAAAAGCATTATCCCGGAAGATTTTACCGCGCCAATCTGTGAAGCATTGTCAAACCGCTTTTATAAAGATACCGATGGCCATTATTGCACTGTCTGGACTCAGAATGATCCGTTTAATGGGATCACTGAAGAACCAGCTACCATTGGTATCACGATCAGTTTTGATATTATGGCTTTTCCTGTTCAGGCAACATTCTCACCGGATCCTGTAGCTGGAATGCAAAGCTTCATCAAAGCAAACTTTGCGAGCAGTGTGAAAATATTAGGAACAGCGGATACTCCAGACGATACTTTTATCCCGGGAGCATTGGCCATTCCAATTATTTATGTTCGAACCGACAATCAGAGCAGCAGTTTTCAAGACACCTACTCGGTCCGATGGATACAGATTGATCTCTATTTGCATTTGTTTGCCCCTGACGTAACGACCAGAAATACGCTGCTGCGACAGGTCATCAATAAAATGGTAATTGCAGGGGAGTGCATACTTGATGATAAAAGCCCGCTCTTTTTCCAAACTGCCAAAATGAATCTGGCAGCAGATCCGTTAAGGAACGGGCAAATTACAATCAGTTGCCGATTCGGAATTTTAACACCACAAAAGGAAAGCGTTAAGCTTAATCATATTATTATTACTTAAAAAAGGAGTGCACAATGGCAGAAATTACAGATGAACCAAAAGAAGAAAATAGAGAAGATTCAAAAGAAGAAACTGCCGCCGCTGTAGCATCGCCAAATCAGGAAGTTGAAGAAATCCCAGAAACACCTGTAGAAGATACAACGCCGGAAGAAGTTCCAATTGTGGAAAACACAGTAGTAGAACCGCAAAAAGTTGAAGAGCCAATAATGACAGCACAAGCAGCCACAGTGATGCCAAAAGCACCGGAAATTACTTACTCTGCAAAAGAGTTTGCAGTATCAGGTGCTTTTTCATGCCCACCAGAATGTGTCATGGCTGCATTTAAACAAAATAACATTGTCCAAGCAACCCAGGAAGAAGCAAAAAAGACAGTAAAAGAATTTTTAACGCAGGAGGTTAAATAATTATGGGAATATTTTTCACAGCAGGAGAAAAGAAAGTTCGCCCAGGACTTTATAACCGGTATGAAAACGGATCAGCAAAACCAATTGTCGCAGATGGGACTGTTGCAACGGTCTTTGCTGGTAACTGGGGACCACTTAACACGATTAAAGCACTGACGCAGAACGATGACATCAGTTTGATTTATGGAGGCACCGCATCGGAGATCATTGATCGAACCATTGCTGGAGGATCCGGTAAAATTCTAGCCGTTCGTATTGGAACCGGAGGAACAAAAGGCAGCGTAATATTGAAAGATACTACTGCAACACCAGTAAATGCCATCACTGCTACATTGAAGTATGAAGGTGATCGCGCGCTGGGTTATATCATTCGCGATGTTTTAGGCGATACAGCATCGAGAGAACTTATTATTACCGAAAGCGGAACGATTTTAGAAAAAATAACATTCGCAGTAAGCACAACTGGTGAGGTTGATTCGCTAATTGCAGCTGCTGCTAAATCTATTTACGTTGATCTGGCAAAAGTTGATGGATATGCCGGTACCGGAAAACTGGCCCTTGTCGCGTCTGGGACCTTTACAGGTGGAGTTAATCCAACCGTAACAACAGAAAGCTATTCTAACGGATTTTCTCTATTGGAAACTAAGAATTGGGATTGCGTAGTAGTTGATACAAACGACACAGCTGTTCATGCTATACTTTCGGGATTTGTGAACAGAATGTATTTGCTTGGTAGAATGGGATTTGCGGTGATTGGTGAACCATCAAGTGTTTTATATGACACCCGACTGACACATGCCGTTGCCTATAATGATTACAACACGATCTATGTTGGTATGGGATACATCAACGCAGCCGGTGAAAAAATAGAAGGCTGGAAAGCAGCTGCTAATATTGCTGGGCTGGTAGCGGGAATACCATCAAAGAAAAGCATTACGCATACCGTAATCGCTGATGCAGTATCATTAATTGAGACTCTGACCGATACCCAATATCAGAACGCCGTTAGAAACGGAATGATTGCATTCTCGGTATCATCTGATGATCAGGTGTGGGTAGATTCTGGAATCACCACACTTACGGTACCAAGCGGTGAAGATGATAAAGGCTGGGAAAAAATCAAGCGGGTTAAAATCAGATTTGAAATGATGACCAGAATCTCCAATAAAACAGAAAAACTCTCTGGTCAAGTTGACGGAACTGACGATGGAAAAACAACTGTTATCCAAATCGCCCAGGGTGTACTGAATGACATGGTCGCAGAAAAGAAATTAGCAAGTGGTGCGAAAATTGAGCTGGTGACTGATTCATCAGCAGATCCAGATTCCGCATACTTCAATATTACAGCTTACGATATTGATTCTCTTGAAAAATTCTATCTGGTTTATAAATTTAGATTCAGCGAAGCAGCGTAAGAAAGGAGTAACAAATGAATAACGATCAAGCAATATTAGACACTCGAAACCTAATTACAGGAAAAGATGGTCAGGTTTTTGTAACAACTTCATCTGGTAATACTATATTTCTGGCCGAAGTTGATACGTTCAAATCTCAGTTAAATGTAAAGAATACCGATGTACAGCCTGTTGGATCCATGATATCTTTCGCGGTTCCAACTGGATACACAGTTGCTATTTCGTACACCGAAATGGTAATCCGTGATGACGTTATGATGGAAGAGATATTTGAGGATTTACAAAAAGGATATTTACCCACCTGGGATTTCCAGGGAAAATTGAACCGCCGTGATGGTCAAGTATCACGCCAGGTTTATAGAAATTGTGTCCTAGATGGTTCACTCGACTTAATGAATATCACACCAGGCGATGTTATTAAGCGTGCCATGAGCTTTAGATGCAATGCCATCCCTGAAATGTTAGCACTATTTGCAACTGTTTAAGAAAGAAGGAGAAAGTGAAATGAAAGAACAAAACGAAATTATGGTAACGGCTGAAGAGGACGATATTGATTTAATGATGAGCAAAGACGAACTGCTCATGAATGAAGATGCATTACTGTCAGGTTTACTGGAAGCAGCTACTTTTGCTGATGATGAAGAATGCCGTAAAAAGATTGAGATCAAGCGAAACGGTAAAAAATTATATGAATTTACAATCAGGCCTTTGGCTGAAGAGGAAAGTAATGAATGCCTGAAAGCTTCGACCAAGAGACTTCATAACCCCATGGGTAAGAAATATCCAAAAATCGACGGTGAAACCGACTATGTAGCGTTAAGAAGTCGAAAGATTTATACCGCAACGGTTCCAGAAGATCGAAAAAAATTGTGGGATAATCAAAAAGTTAAACGGGCTCTCAATGTTATGACTGCATTGGATGTGATCGACAAGGTACTCCTTGCCGGTGAAAAAAGCCGTGTTGTCGACGAGATCGATGAATTAAGCGGGTTCAATGCCGAAGTTGAAGAAGAGGAAGTCATAAAAAACTAATTGCGGCAGGGGGAGAAACTTACATGATCCATCGCATATGGCAACGGCATAAGGTTCTTCCCTCTGTCATTTTAGGTTTGCGAAACTCCAAAGATCAGGCAGCTAACATGACATATAAATTCATGATTGCTTCTGAACAATTTGAAATGGAAAAGATGGAAGAGGAAAGTGAATAATCACCGTTGAAATTTATTTAACTTTCCTGTATTATGTTAAGAAAAGAGATGCAGGAGGGCGAAATGAATTCCAAAAAGAAGAATAACTCAGAATCATTTATTGATGAAATTAAAAAGGTTCCGGAAGATGTTGTATCAGATTTTCAGAATGGAAAGAGCATATCACAATGCATTGCATTATTGGCGAACTGTGAAAATTTTAAAGGAAAAGAAAAATCAGAATTGAGGGAATGGGTTTATACAGCTAATTCTTTGATTATTAATGAGAAAAGTGCGAAATATGCTGAAGAAAATAATTTAAAGAACGCTACATACAAGATAATCACAGCGGGGAATGAATTGGTGTGTAAAAGATGCGAAAGTTTAAGCAGAAAAAAATTTGTATTAATGGATAGAAAAGCTGGTGAAAACTGCCCACCTTTACATCTTGGGTGTAAATGTGCAGCGGCAATTTATCCAGAATGGTGATTTAAATGAAAAGACGATTTTTTATTGCAATGTTATTCATTTCTTTTTTACTGATATGTGTTTCAGGTTGTGCTGCCAAAGATCCGCTAGTGGGGAAGTGGGAGTTTTATGATGGAGAGGGGAATATCTCAAATTATGAGTTCACTTCAGGTGGTAAAGAGACACAAGATTTTTATCATAAGGGTTCTTGGTCAAGATGGGAATATTCGTATGAATTAAAAGACGGAAATTTGATAATTAAAAACGGTAAATATATTGCTGATGGTGAAACTACTGATGCTGTCGAACAAGAACCGATTCCATACAGTGTTGATGGAGATGTTTTAACAATGAAAGATCATCTTAATTGTGGATATGTTCGAGTAAAAGAATTTACTAATGAATATCAATCTGACGGAAAGACAAAGCCAACAAGTATCTTAAAATCAGGATATGTTTTTTCAGCAGGACAGTATAGTGAGTACTTTGATATACCATCAGGGATTTATGATTTACAATGGGTATCAGGTAGAGGAACTTGCACAGTGATCGATGAAAACAGTAAAATAAGCGGGAATTTTGGAGAAGGAGATAATGATATAAAAGGATATAAGAATGTCGATCTTGGTTCAACATCAAAAATTGAGGTATCTGGAACGTTGAGGATAATGTTTATCCCAAAAAATAATTAAAGCACACTTTTGGGTGATTTTAATAAGAAAAATTATGGCAAAAGCGAATTAGCAAGTTTAGATGAGTTTTTCATTCTTATTGAAAGTGTTTTAGCTGAATAAACAAACGGAGCATCCGAAAGGGTGCTTTTTTAATGCGAAAAATAAAAGGAAAGGAGGGATTTAATGGCAAATAGTAGTGGTGACACCATTGTTATTGATATTACCACCGAGTACAAAGACAATACGGATTCCGGCCTTGAAAAAGCAACGAAAAAAGCGGATAAATTTGCAGAATCCATTGATAAAGCGAAAAAACAAGTTGATTCACTAAAAAATGACAACGCAACAGTAGATATCAAAGCAAATGATCAGGCTACGGCAACCATTGAAAAAACTAAACGAACACTTAAGCAACTGAGTTCGGAAAGTGGAACGGTAACGCTTCGGGCGAAAGATGAAGCCTCAGCGGCCATTCTAAAGACTAAAAAAATTCTTGATGAGTTAAACGGTAAAACGGCCAAACCAACGATCAGCCTGATCGATAAGGCTTCTTCGATGTTAAATGCGGTCACAGAAAAAGTTAAATCGGTATCTGGCAAGGTCTTTAAATTTACGGTTAGTATTGTTGATAAAGCGACTGCACCGATTCGAAGTATCTTGGATTATGCTACGTCAATAAAAGGTATCATTACTGGCATTTTCGCGGCTCTTGCAGCCAATGCCGTTATTGCAAACCCGGTTAACATGGCTGATACCATTAGCACCGCGATGATCGGATTTGAAACAAAGCTGGGTAGCCAAAATTCAGCACAGGATTTTATGAATCAGATTGAGCAATTTGCAATTGCAACGCCATTCAGTACCAATGATCTGATCGGAACCTCGCAGCAAATGCTGGCAATGGATTGGGACCCGACAACTTTAATCTCAGACTTAGATAAGATTGGCAACGCTGCTGCAGCAACAGGCAAAGGATCTGAAGGGGTAGAACGTATAACTCTGGCGTTATCGCAAATGCGTTCAAAAGGAAAAGTCAGCGCAGATGAAATGCTGCAATTGACTGAAGCCGGCATTAATGCATGGCAATATTTAGCCAATACAATGGGTAAGACTGTCCCAGAAGTGCAAGCTATGTCTGAAAAAGGCCTCATTCCGGTTGAAACTGCAATCAGCGGTATTATCAGTGGTATGAGTGAATTTGACGGCATGATGGAAAAGACCGCCAACAAAACCGTTTCCGGCTTAAAAAGCCAAATCGAAGATACATTCGATACTAAGCTTATTTTAAAATGGGGCCAGGGATTGCAATCCGGCGGTATTACTGCATTATCATCAATTAACGACTGGTTAGGAAAGAACTCTGAAAAAATAGCAGAGTGGGGAAATAAGTTAGAGGATATCGGCTCACAAATGAGTGCTGCTGCTGGGAAAATGGCTCAGGAAATGCTAAATGGACTTGATACCGCTATGAACAGCAAAGAATTTGACAACGCTGATTTGTTTGGAAAAGTCGGGATTGTTTGGGATGATGTTATCTCAAAACCTTTGGAAAAATGGTGGGCCAGCGGAGGCGAAGCCCGAGTACAGGAAATATTTAACGATGTCGTAACCACGATTAGTAAAGTGTTGGAAGAAGGAGTTCAGCTTGCTTTCAAAGCAGCATTCTCTAATGGAATTACCGGAACAATTGCGGTTGCATACGGCCTTAAAACAGGGCTCAGCCTTGCAAAGGGATTAAAGGATGGAATCGGCGCTGCTGGAGATATTTTCAGCAAAATAAAGGAAATCACAGGAATAGGAAAAGCTGCTGCAGAAGGTGCAGAAGGTATTAGCCTGCTTGCTAAAGCTTCTGGGATTCTTGGAAGTGCATTAACTGCCTTAGCAGGGCCGATTGGATTAGTAATAGCAGCTGTTGGATTAGCGGCCACTGGAATTGCAATTTATACACAAAAGCAAAAAGAACATCGAGAAGAACTCTCAAAGTTGGGTGATACCTATACTGACACTGTCAATACAATGGATAATGCTCAAAAGGCATATGATCAAGAAACTGCGTCATTAAAAACAAATACCGGTCTAATATCTGAATATAACGATTTAAAAGGACAAATTGCTTCTGGTGATTTAAGTAGCGATGATCAAACCGCCGCGCTGTCACGGCAGGAAGTGATTCTGACAAATTTAAAAGAGTTATATCCAAAGGCTTTTGGGGTTGGGGTATCGGTTGAAGATGGACTTGCAAACGCTCAAAGTATGATTGATAAAGAGCAAATATATCAAGATTTAGTGTTGCAACGTGCAAAACTGGATTATTCTCAGATGTTAATTGATATTTCATTGAAAGTTCCAGATATTCAATCTGAAATGCAAAAAATACAAGATGAGTTAAATGGCGAACATGGATATTTAGAAACGGGCGTGAAGTTAAAAGCGACAACAGACAGTTTCACTACTTTACAATCTGATATAAATCAATACAATATCCAAATTGGAAGCGGCGTTGATATGTCGCCACTTAAAGAAAAAATACTTGAAGAAGCTAAGGCGATGAATAGCAACAATGAATTTGGCCCTGTTTTTGGAGCAGACATTGTAGCAAGTATCACAAAATCAATTTCAAATGATACAACCCTTAGCCAAGCTCTTGCTGACAACGTTACGAGTGCTCAAAACAGCGCAATTCAAGCTCTTAACGATAATGCCAGCAAGATAGTTAATGATCAACTGCAGCTATCTGGTTATCAGCAGCAATTAGACTTACTGAGCCAAGGAACAGATACTCTTGATAAAAGCACAAGTAATCTTGGTACAAATATTGCTGCCAACCAAACAACGGTCAACACGGTAAATGATACCGCTTCAGACACTCTTGATAAAACCCAGCAAACTGATACTGCTGCAAAAAGTGCTTCTGACAATTCAAAAACAGTCGCAGAAAATACCCAGAAAGCCAATGATGATCTAGATGCTGTAGGGGGTAAAGTTGATACAGCTGTCAATAAATTAAGCGAACTCAAAGGCGCTATCGGCGAATTGGACACCAGTGGTATTACCGGACAACTTGAAGCATTAACCGGAACAGCTGATACGGCATTGGAAGCAATTAAGAGTATTGTCGAGACAAAGAGTACTGAGGCTGTCGCTCAGGCAGAAGCGAAGTTCGCTGAACTTGCACCCTACGTTAATGGAATGACACCACAGTTTTACATCATAGGTCAGGCGATGATTCAGGAATTAATCGGCGGTATCAATAGTATGCAGGGAGATGCCGAAACTTCTGTTGAAGATATGGTCAATTTACTGGTTGAAAAATTCAAAACTGGTTTGGGCATACACAGTCCCAGTACCGTTCTTCATTCGAAGGCGGCGGATTATCCATCTCACAATTAATGTCAACATTGGGAAGCTCATCCGGCGATGTTTTAAAACAGATTGGTGCCAATTTTGCATCAATTGGCAGCATCGGCAGTGGTACTTATACTGGAGCTGGTGGTCTAATGTGGCCAACTGATGCGAATGACATTACAAGTTACTTTGGGTATCGCGATGCCGGTGATACAAATGGCATCGGCAGTACCTACCATGAAGGCGTCGATATTGGCGCATCCGAAGGTTCGCCAGTTTATGCAGCCGGGAGTGGCATTGTTACTCTGGCAGGAGAAAACGGTGGCTATGGCAACATGGTCGAAATTGATATGGGAAACGGGCTGGCAACCTGGTATGGACATTTGTCCAGTATCCTGACACAGGCAGGTGCAAGCGTCAATGCCGGGGATCTCATCGGGTTAGTTGGCAGCACCGGAAACAGCACCGGGCCACATTTGCATTTTAGTACACTGGTTAATGCTGTCCAGGTTGACCCGGGAAGTATGTATGGATTCAGTGTTGGAACGCGTTATTTGCCAACAGATATGCCGATTATGGCACATGAAGGTGAAATGATTGTTCCGAAATCCGAAAATCCCTATGCAAACAGTGGCGGGACAATCCTGCCATTCCCAAGTATTACCGAAACAAATGATGACGGATACAGTACAAATGACATTAAAAAATCGGGTAGCAATGTGGTGAAACTGTTCAAAGACGGTGTCACCGACATGAAAGATCCGGTCACCGTAACCATTACGGAATTCACAGATAATGTCATTAAAATATTTAAAGACACCTTGGATGCAGCAAAACTGACAACAGGAAGTACCGGAAGTGATGCCAACTGGCAGAACGGCGATGTAACCTCATGGATTAAACAAGCAATGGACATCACCGGTGTTACGGGCGATGACAACTACGAACATTTGATGGAAATCGCACAGAATGAATCAGGGGGCGATCCCAGTGCAATTAATGATTGGGATTCAAACGCGATGGCTGGAACACCAAGCATCGGCCTGATGCAGACGATCCAGAGCACATTTGATGCTTACGCTAAGGATGGCATGAACGACATTTATAATCCGGTTGATAATGCTGTAGCAGCAATCAACTACATGATTGATCGCTATGGATCTGTTATGAACACTGGTACTCATGGTTATGCAACCGGAACGTCATCGGCACCTGCAGGTCTGGCATGGGTTGGCGAAAAAGGACCTGAACTCATGAACTTCCGAGGTGGTGAAAACGTGGTTAACACCGATGAATCTGCAAAAATTGTTGATCTGCAGGCAGCTAGAGCAAAAAGAGCGAATGCTTATGCATCAACAGCAGCGGATTCTACGAATAGCGACAGTGGCGATCAACCATCATTTGAAATCAATCTTGGTGGTATCAACATCACCATTGAGGGAAGCAGTACAGGCAGTACCGATGAAGTCATTGCAGCTTTACAGGAGAAAATGCCAGGTATTGCTAATGAACTATGTGTGGAGATTGCTCGCCAACTGAAACAGCTCTATGAAGGAATGCCAACGAAAGTAGAGGTAGCATAATGGAAATTTACATCACAGATCTGACAACAAATGAATCGATTCAAATACCCATGTTGCCTGAAAAAATCCCTGTAACATTTGAGGGATCTTTTTTATCATACGACGTTTTGAATGTAGGGGAGGTAAAAATCCCCTCAGGTTCTAAACTGACAGGCATTAAATGGGATGGGATTTTCCCTGGAGAATCTCGAAAAAACGAACCGTATGTGACAAATTGGAAAGAACCAAAGGAATTTCACAATTGGCTTAACAATATTAAAATCAATCAGCATAAATTGAGAATCTTAATTACCGAAACCCCCATTAATTTGGATGTTTATCTTGAATCTTATGTCCCTGAATTTTCCGGTGGGTTTGGTGATATCAGTTACAATGTTTCGTTTTTTGAAGGTAAAGATATCAATATTTCAATCGAAGTAAAGGACGCTGGCGCGGCAACAGTACCTGACGAACGCCCAACAGCACCAGATCCACCAGCTGAGCAGAAAAGCACTTATACCGTTGTCAGCGGCGATTGCTTGTGGGATATTGCAGGCGCTCAACTTGGCGATCCAACGCGTTGGCCGGAAATTTATGATTTAAATCGGGATGTAATCGGCGACGATCCAAATTTGATCTATCCAGGTCAGGTTTACACATTGCCATAAGAAGGGAATGAGCAGAATGATCAATCCAGCAACAACAGATTACAAAGTTATGTTATTACGTGGCGATGGGAACAAATACAACATCAGTCAGATTTTAACAGATTTAAATTGGCAGGAAGCTGAGGGTGATTTTGTCCAGAAAGCCACCATCAGCTTGGCCAACATCAAAACCAGTGCCGGTATGTCCACGGAACAGCTCCTTTCTTTATGTTCGTTAGTTTTTATATTTGCAAACGACAAAGAAGTTTTCAGGGGCGAGATTTGGGAACATGATGATGCCACAAAGCCTAACACATCAACAGTCACAATCACCATTTGTGATCGGATGATTCGATTTAATCAAACAAAAGAAAGTGTCTATTATCCTGAAGGACAAACAACAAAAATTTTGTGTGAACAGACGTGTCAACGTAGTGAAACACCAATCAAGTACAGTTATGTTGACTATACTCATGGAAAAATCGTGTTTAAGAATAAAAACGTCGAGGACCAACTCAATGAACTATTAACAGAGGCGCAAAGCAAAAACACTGGTACAAAATTTGTGTGTCAGTTCGAAGAGGGAATATTAAAAATACGCCCGCGAGGTTATAACGCTGATGTGTATGTCTTAGCTAATGATGATAATGGAAAAGCATGTATTACCGGAATTGAAGTTAAAACTAGCCTTTCAAACTTTGTTTCACGGGTTAACATTTTAGGGAAAGCTGATACTGATGGAAGGGAACCGATTGAGAATATCATCGATGGTGATCTGCAGTATGGCGTTTTGACGGAAATTATATATCGAGATGACACTTCGACGTCGGATGATGCAATCACACAGGCAAATACCATGATCACCGAACGAAATAAACCAGCTGAAACAATCACATTTAGTGTTCCAGATGTTCCATTTATAAGAAAGGGACATAAGGTTAAATGCCTATATTCCGAAGGAATCAACGGATATTTTTATGTTTTATCTGTCACCCACAATGCTACGCAACGGACAATGGATTTAAAACTCGAAAGGGCGGTGTAATATGGCAGGAAAAATTAATGGATTCAATGAGTTAGCACTCACGATCCATAAGCGAATAGAGGCTGTTGGTGAAACTTCACTCATTATTGATTTTGGGCAGATAAACGAGGATGGCAGCTTAAGAACCAATAGCTATCCTCAAGATGTGCCGTCTAATAGTTACCTGATTTGTGGCAATCTTTTGGACAATGACTGCACCTGCGAATCAGCGGGCGACCCTGCGCATGCCCACGCTATCAAAACAGAAAAGCGGATTGCCATTGGCGCACGTGTCGTTGTTGCATGGGTTGGAAATGATGCCATTGTGGTGGATGTCATGAAAACAGCATCGGAGGTGTTGTAAATGGCACAATTATTTCCAACATTTACTATCCCGCAAATGATAACAAAAAGCAATTCAAATGCTAAGAATCAGAATGTCACTTCTTATTATTTCGATTTTGAAAAAGGCGACTTTCGAATCGATGGGGCCGGTAAAAGTGTTATGGCTTCGCCGGTTGAAACATGGATACATTGGTGTATCAAGGCAGTTAATACAGAGCGTTACAACTGCCGAGCTTATTCAAAAAATTATGGTGCAGAATGGTCACAACTGGATGGGTATGACAGCCAAAAAGCAAAAGAAAGTTGGATCGAGCGAACTATCACGGAAACGCTTCTAGCGGATCCGCTCAAACGAACTTCATTCGTCAAGAATTTTGTATATGATTGGGATACTGATAGCGGCATTATAACTTTTGCGGTTGTTGGCCAAAAAGGAATGGAGGCAACACTTTATGTACAACTATAGAAAGAAGGTGAGGAAGATTGGCTGAAATTATCGATTTTGAAGCACCTGATTTTTTGAAAAATCAGACTGAGAATGAAATTCATACAGAAATGCTGGCGGATATGGCAGAGCAGAATCCTAATAGGGATATGACAGAGGGAAGCGTCTTCTGGGATCTTACCCGGCCAACTGCAAAAGAAAAAGCTCGAATGGTTGGCTTTACCTTAACTGAAGCAATAAAAAACATGTTTCCAATGTGGAGCTATGGCGCCAACCTGGACTGGAAAGCGACGATCCGCGGAATGAATCGAAAAGCAGCACTTTTTGCAACTGGAACTGTTACTGTAACTGGAAAAGCTGGAACTGTTATACCTTCCGGTTTTATTTTTAACACAGAATCAACCTATGGAAAATCAAGCGTTTTGTTTAAAACAACAGAAACTGCCGTTATCCCAGGGACGGGAACCGGACAAACAGTGGATATACATATAGAAGCTTACTCTGCAGGTGCCATTGGGAATGTTGCGGCAGGAACAATCACCATGCTGAATACATCATTAAAAGGAATTGCCTCAGTGATCAACGCCAGTAAAACCAAGGGAGGAAGTGACCGGGAAAGTGATGATTCTTTGATCCAGCGAATACTCGACTTTGATCAGCAACAAGGAATTTCATTTGTCGGATCTGACGCGGATTATAAACGCTGGGCGCTGGAAGTTACAGGAGTTGGCGGAGCCGAAGTTATACCGGCAACGGCTGGATCTGAAACAGTTACTCTGGTTCTTACGGATAGTAATGGTCAACCGGGGAGTAGTGACCTATGTACCCAAGTTTATAATCACATCATGTCGCCAAATGATCGGTCAAGCAGGTTGGCAGGAACCAATGACATTTTGTCCGTGATCGCTGCAAAATCACTGACGATCACCATCAACGTCACCGTGATCACCGAAGACAGCAGGGGAATTAATGATATTAAAAATGATCTTTATACCGCTTTGTTGAGTTACTACAAAACAGCGGCAGCACAAAACGTGGCTCGAATCAATGAGATCGGGGGTATTTTAATTGACATCAAAGGTGTGGCAGATTACAGTGGCTTGACATTAAATGGGAGCGCTGCCAATGTGACGATCTCTACGGATGAAATCCCCGTTACCGCTTTAACTGACATCACGGTGGTGACATAAAATGAGAATCACATCGGAACAAACACAGGCCATACTGACCAGCAAAGAAGCTCAAAAGATAATTGATTATATTTCTCCGATTTATAGTAATGGTCCCGTTGCGTTAAGCATTTTAAATGCGATCGGCAAACAACTTGATGATCTGGATGAGTGGGTTGGCCAATTGTGGACTGAGATTAATCCGCTCACAGCAACTTGGGCATTAAAATATTGGGAAATTAATTTTGGTTTAGCTGTGAACAGTAGTTTGAGTTTAGAAGAACGCCGAACCCGGCTATTGAAGAAAATGATCACCCGATCACGGATGACGCCATATAGTATTGAGTATTTAGCAAAAAACATTTGTGGGCGTGAGATTGAAGTTGAGGAAAACACAGCTTACCGGAAATTTGACGTTAATATTTATTCAGGTGACACTATGGTAGAGCTGGCTGCAGTAAGGAGAGGCATCATTGAATTCAAGAAATCCCAGCTTTACTTTGATTTGTTTATGACAATCAAAGGCTCGATCGCCATCGGGTGGAGTACAGAATATTTTTACTATAGCTATCCAGAATGTGGAGCGTATTTATGCGGGGAATTACCATGATGAAAGAAGAGGTGAAAGCGATTGGCGATTTTTAATACAACTTACCTGACGGGCATCCGTACAAAGATCACAAACGATGTAGCAAGTGCAAAATTTAAAGTTGGAGAGACACTCTACAAGGCATCAATCCAAACAAAAAGCGTTGCTGATGATACCATCACAATTGTTTTGGAATGTTCCGGTATGCCAAGTGGAAATCAAACGATCACGGAAATATTTCTATATGATAGTAACGGTGCTATTATAGCATCAAAAGTTGAATCGGTTTTGAAGGCTGCGAATCAGGCATGTGTGTTTTTTAAATTTAAAATACCAATAAAGGAGGTGTAACGGATGGCTTATACAAAAACGCAGTGGCAGGATCACGTAACAACCTATAATAATCGCTATACTGAGACAGAAAATGCCGATGGGAGCATCAATCTGACAAAAGTACAAGGGGAAGTAATCCAGCAGGGAACGCCAATGAGTGCGGAGAATTTCAACAAATTAGAAGCTGGGGTGGAAACAGCTCATGAAACATTGGATGCTCACATCGTAAATACAGATGTGCATATAACATCAGATGAAAAAGAAGCTATTGAGAAAAATACTACAGATTTAGCTAGTCACACCGGTAACAGCAACATCCATCTCACATCAGAACAACACGTTGATCTAATTGATGGTACTGATACCACTTTGCATTTTCATTCAGCTGACCGTGATAGAGAAAATCACAGTGGTAAACAGTTGTCGAGTACGATTTCAGACTTTGCAGCCTCAGTGCGAACAACGGTATTAACTGGTTTAAGCACAGTGACAAACGCGGTTATAGACGCTACTGATACAGTTATATCGGCTCTGGGAAAGTTCCAAAAGCAGATCACGGATCACAAATCGGATTATACCTTGCAAGTGCCATATGCCGGCGTTACAACAGGCAGTGCAAATACCTATGCAATCACAGCACCTACGATCACAGCATTGTCGGCAGGTATGGCGGTCAGTGTAAAATTTAACTTCGACAGCACCGCCGCCAGCACATTAAACTGGTGCGGATTGGGTGCAAAACTAATTAAAAAAGCAAACGGAGCCGATGTAACGAACTTGAAAGCGGCGGGAATTTACACATTGAGGTACGATGGTACAAATTTTATCTTACAGGGTGAAGGAGCTTCCGGTAATGCTGCAGCGTCTGACCTTCTCTCTGGCAAAACGGCAAGTGTAGACGCTGGCGAAATAACGGGAACGATGCCAAACAAAGTCAATGCAGGAATTATAATTACACCAGGAACTATAGATCAAGCAATTGCACAAGGATATTACGACGGTGCTGCTACAGATGGAAAAGTTCTTGGTGATGCGGATTTGATTCCTAGTAATATAAGAAAAGACACTAATATTTTTGGCGTTGTTGGGAATAAATTGGAATACGGTACAGGCGATAAAGTACCAGCGAATAGGCTTGGCTTAGGGTCTCTATATTTAAAGCCTGTTATGGGTTCCCCAGTGAACCAAACTTATTATAGAATCGCCTTTGTAGACGAAACAAATGATCTAATTTATGTTGTTGCTGGGGGATTTTTCTATAAAGTTAGACTTAGCACTGGGGTCGTTATTGGTGGCTATAACGAAGGGTTGACTAACTATGAGTCAAAGACTCTGTATGACAATGTAAATAAAGTTATGTATATAATCATGAATAGTAGTGGGACAGATTATTTAGCAAGAGTTGTTTTATCAAATATGAGCGGTACATATACTACCATAAATGGTAGTTATTGGGTCAAAGAAATGTATACAGATGGTACATATCTTTATTTAATAGTATCTTATGGTCAGTCTTTATCGTGGTGGAAGTATAATTCAGCATTCACTTTAGTAAGCTCAACCAACCTTGGTGGCGTTGGAGCATACAATAATTGCGTAATGTCTAAAAACAGTATTTATGCTTATGCCACTAGAAGCGGAATAAGCACCATGCGAATAAATATGCTGACTGGCGGTTATGACTTAATTTTACCAAATACAGTTGAATATTTTGATACAACAGGTGATGGCTATATGATTAGTGTTTATGGAATTGCCCCAATAACAGTTAAAAAATATTCACCCGGATCAAATAATGTAATATGGGCTACAACATTGCCAACGGCATTTACACAAGGTGGGCCACCCACAATTTTTACAATTGGATCATACTTGTATGTATCCTCGAAAGGTGGATGTATTGTAAAAATGAATGCTTCAACGGGTGAATGTGTAGGTATAAATAATTATACTTCTTGGAATGGAGTAATTAATGCAATTAATGGCGTTACAGATATTCAGGTAAAAACTGGAAGTAATGTAATATATGGTATATTGTATCAAGGCAGTTACTTGATATTTAAGCTGGTAGAATCTTTAGATTTAAGCAATTAAAGGAAGGAAGGAATACAAACAATGATATTTATAGGGAATTTTGATAAAATTAATGCGGAAAAATACAAAGTTGGGACTATCCATTACATGCCGTTTGATAAAATTGATGGAATGGGAGAAACTGAAGAACAAATGTTAACTCACGGCGCATTATTGGAAAGTCTAGCCGAACCAGAGGATAATGGAAAAACTTCGGAGTTGTTTTTCAATCCGTTAACAAAAACAACGTACTATGAATATGTAGATACCCCGAAAACAGAAGCGCAGATTCAGGCTGAAAAAATTGCAAATTTAATGGCTGAAAATGTACAACTAAAAGCAGATCAGAAAGCTACATCTGATGCACTAGCAGAATTTATTTTAGGAGGTACTGTTTAATGATAGCTAAATTTTTTGCTCTAAGAATTATAAATGGCGATAACACGTACATAGAAGTAGTAACTGCAAAGCCAAATTATAAAACGGGCATAGATGCCTACTTAACCGAAAACGGCCATGCAGAATTGATTGTTACGGCAGCAGCTTAACGGCTGCTTTTTTATTACAAAAAATAAGGAGGGGGTTTATGTTTTCGACAGTTGAGATTATCAGCATGCTTGCGGCAGGGGTAAGCATTCTATTTGGCTTCTCACAATGGAGAAGATCAGATAATAAGGATGCGGAGCGGTTGGGGGTTATAGAAACGAAGCTGGAAAGCATTTTGGATGATTTGAAGTGCTTGATTCAAAAGATTGATAAAAGTGACAGTAGATTCAATGTCATTGATCAGAAAATTGTAAAACTTGAAGAGCAGGTGAAAACTTGCTTTTCTTTGATTAATAGGGAGGAAAAAAGAAATGATTAATTGGAAGATAAAGGTACAAAATTCAGCATTCTGGATCACGATTATACTTGGTGTATTCGGTATAATTGGAACATATTTTGGAGTATCAGGGTCAGACATGACAACATGGAAAGCAGTAACGGATACGTTAGGGGCGGCAATTGCTTGCCCATACGTTCTCGGAATGATTGCTTGGTTTGTATTATCGCAATTCTTTGATTTTGGCACATTAGGTTTCAAGGATTCAGTCGTTACTAGAGCCAAAATAGCATTATCGCAGACTGCTGAAGATATTATAAAAGAGCAATTAACAAAAGAATCGGAAGAAGCAAAAGAAGCAAAAGAAGCAAAAGAAGCAGCGGTTGAAAACAAGGATAATACACTGACACCGGCTAAAACTGAAAAAACAACTGCTACAGAAGCATCACCCACGACAGTTGTTATACCAAAAAGTCAGGACACCGTTGTATCACCGACAATAACCAATGGCACGGTAATCACTGCAGCTCCCATAGAACAACAGGTGCAATAATATGTGCGCGTTAGGAAAAGGCACAGATGTTTCAGAATGGCAAGGGGGTATAGATTTTGGCGCTATGTACCAAGATCTACTCTCTGAAGGAGAACCATTCTGTGGGATTAGATATGGCGATGGATCGTATATCGATTCGAATTTTGATAGCAACATGACTAATGCCATTAATTCAGGATTTAAGCAGTTATTAACTTACCACTTCAGCCGTGCCGATAATGCGGACGAAGCGCGAGAAGAAGCAAGCCGGATTATCGCGGCAACAAGAGTCTACGGCGAAAATATTATTATTGCCATAGATTTGGAGGATTCCAGCCGTTCCGATGTTGCGGAAGAAGTGGCAGAAGCATTTGTTGATCAGGCCGAATCGATGGGGTTTAAGGGGAAAGTATATGCATCCACAAGCTGGTGGAATAGCTATTTATCTAAAGATTACTTTTCGGAACGCGCGTGGGCGGCTCAGTATGGCCAGAACACCGGGTATCAAGATCCATCAGACGTCCCCGATGTTATATTTGGTATTTGGCAATATTCTAGTGCCGGATCGGTCGCGGGAATTGACGGGAATGTAGATGTTAACTGGCTACTCAAAGACTGGTGGGGCGTTGCAAACCCAGTAACAGCTGCAGTGGATACAGAGGCGCCAACATCAGACATTCCAATTACGGATTGCAACCCTTGTTTTGGCGATAAGTATAATATTTATTTGCATAATGTTCAGGATAACGGCGGATCTGGCGTACAATCTGTTAAGGTTGCAGTATGGACATTGGGCAACGGTCAAGACGATTTGCAGTGGTATGATATGCTACATAGTGCGCCGGACCAGTGGATGTTTACGGTCGATTTAAAACAGCATGGGAGATGGTTGGATACATATATGAATCATATTTATATTTATGACGGTGCGGGGAATCAAACATTTGCAGGGGCAGTTGAGATATCGGTGCAGGATGCGGATTTGAAGGCTACTGCTGACGTTAAAGTTGAAAAGCAAATAGTGGTTGATAATGATAGTGCTACCAATAGAGTTAATGTCCATAACATTCAATACACAGAAATGAGCATTGATGAAGTTCGGGTTGCATGTTGGAAGGATGATGAAGAGCCAGTTTGGAATAACACTCCATTAATCTTTGATCCATCTAACAATTCATATTCTGATAACATATTTATACCAGATCGGTATAAAGGAAGTGGCAAATACAACGTTCATGTCTACGGATGGAACCGAGTCAATGATAAGAGTATTTGGCTAGGGCTAGATACTTTCACGGTGATTTCGCAGGAAGAGCGAGATGCACAGCAAGATAAAATCATTGCAGATCTAAAAACAGAATTGGAAAAGAAATAACTTAATCATAGGCCACCTTCGGGTGGCCACATTTTATATTACAAGGAGGACAAATGAATAGTTTTATACCATGGATAGGCGGGAAACGCCTATTAAGAAAAACAATAATAGAAATGTTTCCAAAAGACTTTGATCGATACATTGAGGTCTTTGGAGGTGCCGGATGGGTGCTTTTTGCAAAAGACAAGCATGCCGATCTGGAGATTTATAATGATTATGATGGTCAACTGGTGAACTTATTCCGATGTGTAAAGTATCACCCGGATGAAGTAAAAAAAGAAATATCAGGAGTTCTGAATTCCCGGGAGTTTTTCGACGATTTCAAATCTCAACTTGATATGCGTGGGTTAACCGACATCCAACGTGCTGGGCGGTATTTCATGATCATCAAAACATCATATGGAGCCGACAGAAAGACCTACGGAGGAACAGAACCTCAATAAAAGTACAGACTATCTGAGCGAGATCAGCGATCGGCTGAATGGCGTGGTGATTGAAAACAGAGATTTTGAGCGGATCATTAAGGTTCACGACAGACCGAATGCCTTGTTTTATTTAGATCCACCCTATCATGGGACAGAGAAGTATTATCAGACCGGCTTTGGTGATGCAGATCATGAAAGATTGAGAGATTGCTTGAAAGAAATCAAAGGAAAGTTTATACTGAGTTATAACAATGATGATTTTGTCTGGGAATTGTACCAGGAATTCAACCTGATTGAAGTCAGCCGGAGAAATTCTCTCCTTGAGCGGTATGATGGAAAAGATAAAGAATACAAAGAACTAATAATCACAAATTACTAAAAATATTACCTTGTATGAAAGAGCCATAGGTGTGGTGGCTTTTTGATATGCGGTGGTAAGTACTATTATCGATCGCTATTCAAAAGTACCAAATTCACAAGAGAATTAAAACTGGATACAAAAAAACATATGTTTCCTTTTAGACGTTCATATTCAATATTTCAAGTTGGTGAAGTCTAGATCTAGTTTAGCTTCCGAAAAGAAAATAAGCTTTGGTTGGACACCAAAGCTCTAAAGTATCTCCACTTTTAGAGAAAAAAGTGATAATAAGCATCTTATATGGGTTTTCTGATTTTACCTCCATAAAATAAAAAATTAGAAATTGAATTGCCTAGTTTCGCTAATTCTTTATCTTCTTCAGTTGAAGTAATTTTGTTTATGGTTGGAAGAATTCTATTTATAGTTTCTTCAATTAAAAATGCCACAGGAAATTGTTGCCCAAAATTAGATAATAAAAGGCTGACACTTAAAATATAAAGAAGCTCGCGGGAAATTGTTTGTATTTTCATATAATTATTGTTTCTTCGGTTATCTAGATAACCATTAATCATATCAGAAATATAATCATCAGGAGAAACGTCTGAAGAAAACAAATTAGACATTTCGTGTTTTATATCTATTAAATCTCTTTTTTCTAAACTTTTTCTATAAGTTTCATAATTCTTAATTGTTCCTAAACCTTGCATATATTCGCACATTTCAACAAATTTTTTTGGATCAAAATTATCATACACTTCTTTTGAGTTATCAATTGATACACGTGATAATTCGTTAAAAATAGGAATCTGATCATTCCAAAAAGCCATAGTATCTGATCCAGTCTCATTTATTGAAGTAAAGTTATTTTTAGAATCTCTTAAAAGTTGACGAATTTTATTACGTTCAATTTTTTCTGCACTAAAACCTGCTTCAATTCCCTTTTTTTCTTCTCGATCAATTTTTTCTTTTATACCAATAGGCAAGTTGACCGAATTTATAATTTTTTTAGCTTTTCCAACAATTATTTTGTCTTCTTCATTGTTACTCTCAAGAGTTTGGTCGGCGTAATTATAACCAATTTCATCACCGAAAACCAATATCTTTGAATCTCCTCCGCTTTTACCCCAAATGCTTCGTACCTCTTTGTAGAAATTTGTATATTTTTCTTTTTCAAAAGGGGTATCATTTTTAAGACTTTTATCAAAGGCTGTTTCTCGAAGGGCAATTTGAATCATACCATCTTCAACTAATTCTAAAATATGTTCTGATTTGAGTATAGTCTTTTTGTCATTTTCATTTATAAAAGTTGTCATAGGACTCCATAAAACAATCTTATCTGTAAGATAAGTCAAGCATGGTAAAGATACAAAACCCGCTTCATTAAATTCATTAATTGGATAAAAAACTTTCATAACAAATCACCTCATAATATACTGGAAATTTAAAAACCAATAATAAATTATTACCATAAAAAAGCGTTTCAGTCAAGTGAAAAATACAATTTTGCAGATCGATTTCCATTTTGGATATTTAAAAAAATATGTTATAGACATACATGATATGAAGTGCTATATAAAGATGAACCAAGAATAATAGAAGTAAATCCTGAAGATATTTATTTAAGTTAGAATTTCCCTGACTTTTCTAACTTCACATAAAATTTGTCCCTTGTTTTTGAAAAATGAGAAAGGAGAAAAGTGAAACTAAGTTAAAACCGCATAATAAAGGCACTTGTGAATACTCCAAAATTACTATAAACAAAATTTGATATTTCAGTAGGTCAAAGGTTCGATACCAACGAAGTGTAACATTGATAATTCATAGAAAAGTGGCGATAAAATGGCGCGATAACTTCAAGATGTAGTTACACTGACATTCTTACCTGACTCTTAATCATGGTGCCCAGGGAATTTACAATTGGTTTTAAATCATATGCAGATATTGACGTTTATAAGACAATAATATAATGATCTTGACCGAAAATTCGTCAAGTAAATTTCACCGCCACCTTCGGGTGGCTCTTTTTTTTATTTATTTGAATAAATAGGTTGGCATATTATACTACATGTAGTATAATAAAAACATAGAAAGGAGGTGAGAAAATGTGAGGGTAAAGAAAAAGACCTACAAACTCTTCAAGGAGATACTTGAAGTTGCAACTATGATAATCAGCATCATCGTGGCAATAAAAAGTTTGATAGGTCACTAAGTGTGAGGGGTGAAAGCCCCTCTTTAATCTTATAATATTATACCTCACATTCTGCAAAATGAAAAGAACTTTAAATATGGCAATCGTAGTTGTTTTCTTAATCAATCTATTACTGCTTGTAAAAAATGGATTCGATTGGTTAACTTTGTTAGCCGTCGTATTAGCAGGAATTTGCATAATTCTGTCATTGATGGAGGAAAAATATGGAAGAAAAAAGTAAACAGACTCTCGCAAATCAAAAGTGGGAAGAAAAGAACAAAGAAAAGTCTAGGTATTTGAAAAAAAGAAGTTCTGCAAGAAGCTTTATTCGAAACGATGCGACACTGGAAGATATCGCAGAGCTGAAAGAGTTACTTGAGGTGAGAGAAAATAGTCTGATTCATAGCCGCTCCTGATGGGGTGGCTTTTTTTATTTCTTGAGAAACGTGTGGCACACAGGTTGCCACACGTTGACAGAAATGAAATCGTTTGTTATTATTGATCCAAAGACGTCTTTAATTAAAATAATCTTTATATTGAGCATTTTAAAGTTTACAAAAACAACAATATTATATACTTTGAAAGGAGAAAAAATATGATGTTTGAAGCTGTTACGACGCAATCATTTGAAAGACTTAGCTTTGGATCTGATCCAAGAGGTCAAATTACTAGTTCTAGAGTAAAAGTGCCTGCTGGATCGGTAGTTAAAGTTTATCAATTTGTGCCTAGTACTAACGGAGACCCAAATGCAGTTATTTACTGGGAGGGGATCCCGCATTTTATTACGACTAGTCAATCCTTTTTAAAACCTTTGTAAAAAATCGATCGGCCACCTTCGGGTGGCTCTATTTTTATTGGTGTTTTTGTTTCATAAAAATTGCAGATATCTACAATTACTTGAAGTGAACACTGAATTCGGTTACTATAATATTAAATAAAATCTATCTGTGAGAAGATGGAGAGATGAAAGGGAGAAACTTGTGAACATTTTAAAAATGAGTAAGCCAAATTTGCTGTTGGTTGGTTTGATGATGATTGCGATTTTTTTATGTTTCTACAGTCCAGTAAATGCGGCGCAGGAGGGGGATTATACGTATACTGTTACAAACGGGGAGTCGCAAATTACGAAATATACTGGTGGTGGTGGATCGGTGACCGTGCCTAGCACGTTAGGTGGAGCTCCAGTTACAACTATCGGAATTCAAGCTTTTTGGCGTTGCACATCAATTAATAGTGTAGCTATACCTCAAAGTGTGAATAGGATCTGTGATGGAGCTTTTTTGGAGTGTACTTCTTTAACAAGTGTCAACTTACCTGAGGGGCTAACATTTATTGACAATGAAACCTTTTATGGATGTGGCAGCTTAAAAAGTATAATTATACCACAAAGCGTTAAAAGCATTGGAATCAACGCTTTTTATTGTTGTTATCAATTAGCTGGTGATCTTGTTGTGCCAAAAGGAGTCACCGATATCGGAGACTTAGCTTTTTATAGTTGCACAAATTTGAAAAATGCAAGCATACCTGATACCGTTAAAACAATCGGCGCTCAAGCTTTTTGGGGTTGTTCTGGCTTAACAAATATAACTGTACCTCAAAGTGTTACTATTGTAGGATGGGGCTGCTTTGGTAGTAATTCTAATCTATCAATTTTAAAATTTTGCTCAGCGACGACTGTAATTAGTATTGATCCCCTTGGTTTTAGAGAAACAATACCAACAAGCACAAAAATTATTGGTTATAGTACTTCAACAGCTAAAGATTATGCGATAAAATATGGGCAAGCATTTGAAGCGATCGATAGTGCTCCATTACCTGGTGCTATGACAGTATCGGTTAAACCTACAACTTACTCAAATGAGGATGTTGTAATAAATTGGGCAACAGCTACAAATGCAACACAATATTCTATCAAAGTCATTAACGCGATTTGCCAACCTGGAGTGCCCGATCAGGTGTATAACTATACAGTTACAGGTAACTCAGTAAATATCGGAAAATTGCCAGTTGGCAGTTATTTTGTTCAAATGACACCATACAATTCAGCTGGAGCAGGCCCAGCGAGCAGTTCTGTTTATTTTTCAGTCAACATACTGCCAATACCAGGGTCAACAACGGTCACTGCAACAAAACCATTGTTTAGCACTAATGAAAATGTGGTATTAAATTGGACGGCTGCGACAAATGCTTCTCAGTATCAGGTTATAGTATGGCCGTATAGTGAATTGATATTAGGCACTCGTGTTTATGATAGTATCACAACAGATAATTTTAAAGATATCGGTAAATTACCCGATGGAAATTATTTAGTTGGAGTTATACCAAGTAATTCTTCGGGGGCGGGGCCAACGGGTTATATTTCACTGTCGGTAAATACAAAAGTGGAAAATTTAAGTAGTCCCGTGTTGCCAGTTGATAAAAACTTAGGCTCTTGGTATGGATTAACTTATCAAAATCATGAAAAGATAACACACGAGAACGGCAGTATATCATATGATAAATGCCAATATTATGCAATAGATATTAATCGTTCAAATAGTGATTCATGGGATGCAGACAAAGGTCAGGAAATTAGGGCGATCGACAGTGGGACATTGACTACTGCAGAGAGTGGATTGGTACAAATTAGTCATGATAAACCACTTGTTTTAAAAAATGGCGTCATTATTAAAACATGGAATTCTTTGTATGGACATTTGCAACTAAAATCCGGCATAACAAAAGGCATGTATGTTAACAAGGGTGATGTCATTGGTTATATTTCAAATATCAATGTTCCTGATGGCAATAATCATCTTCACTTTAGTATATTTAAAAAGTATAGCACGGATATTAACGATGCTATTTCTCCATTTTGGTTGTCAGGCGATTATGATACAAATGGGATATCAGGCTCATTTATATATGCAGATGATCCATCAGGAACACGTTTACCTGCTGGTCTTTATGAGGACCGAATCTTCAGAGCTGTTCCAACAAGTTGATGGTAGATTGATTTTGATATCACGGGGCCGTATTAATAATATGGTCCTATTTTTGTGAAAAGAAAAAGCCGGGGCGAGCCCCGAACCTTAATTCATAACACACGTTTCAATATTAACATTCACATTTGATTTATTTAGTATATAATAGTAGATAGAAATTTTATTAGTCAATTAGGAGAATTTGAATAGATATGAGCAAAAATAAATCAGTGCAAAGAACGATCACAAATTCGTCACGCACCTTTAAAATAGTTACTTTCGGATGCGCGATGAATGAGAATGACTCAGAAAAGCTGTCGGGGATGTTAAAAGCTCTTGGGTATGTTGAAGAAAATGACATAAATAAAGTGGGATTGGTCATTTTTAATACTTGCAGTATCCGAGAAAATGCGGATGATCGGGTATTTGGAAATATTGGTGCGATTAAAACCGTCAAAAAAACGAATCCCGACTTAATCCTAGCAGTGTGTGGCTGTATGATGCAGCAGCCTGAAATTGTAAAAAAAATAGTCCGAACCTATCCTCAGGTCGATTTGGTTTTTGGCACTCACAATATTCACCAGTTTCCAGAACTACTCAACAATTTTTTGGTTAATGGTCAACGGATGATTGAGGTTTGGGAAGATTCAGATGCTATTGTTGAAGATCTTCCAACGGATCGTCGCTATCCATTTAAAGCATTTGTAACGATTATGAACGGGTGCAATAATTTCTGCACCTACTGCATTGTACCCTATACAAGAGGGCGAGAGGTCAGCCGACAGCCGGGTAAAATATTTGACGAGGTTCAGGCCTTAGTCGCTGATGGCTGTGTGGAAGTGACGCTTTTAGGTCAGAATGTCAATTCCTATGGAAATGACCTGGAAAAGGATGTCAACTTTGCCAATCTGTTGAGAAAACTGAATACCATTGAAAATCTCAAACGCATAAGGTTTATGACTTCCCATCCCAAAGATCTGACGGATGCGGTAATTGACGCCATCGCCGACTGTGATAAAGTATGCAATTATATTCATCTACCGATTCAGTCTGGAAGCACTCAGATATTAAAGGCGATGAACCGAAAATATACCCAGGAAGATATTATCAATCGGGTCCAGAAAATGAAAGATCGGATTCCCGATGTGGCTATTACAACCGATATTATTGTGGGCTTTCCCGGCGAGACGGAAGAAGATTTCCAGGAAACTTTAAAGGTCATTAAGACCTGCAAATTTGATTCAGCCTTTACCTTTTTGTATTCCATTCGCACTGGTACGCCGGCAGCAACCATGGAAAATCAGATCCCCGAAGAAATCAAGCATGACCGCATCAATCGCTGCCTGGAAGTGCTGCATCAGATCGGCCATGATATCAATCAGAACTATCAGGATAGGGTAGTGGAAGTATTGGTAGAAGAGACCAGCAGGAATAATCCGGATCGTATGACCGGACGAACCAGGACCGGCAAACTGGTTATTTTCGAAGGTGATTTATCGGACATTGGAAAGCAAGTCATGATAAAGATTACGGATGCAAAAACCTTTAGTCTGGATGGCAAAAAAACAGAACAGGAGGAGACCGATGGCAGAATTAACCCCCATGATGATCCAGTACCTGAAAATTCATGAAGAGGTCCCCGATGCACTCCTTTTCTTTCGACTGGGAGATTTCTATGAAATGTTTTTTGACGATGCACTGAAAGCTTCTCGAGAATTGGAAATTGCATTAACTGGCCGGGATTGTGGCTTGGATGAACGCGCGCCAATGTGTGGAGTCCCTTATCACGCCGCTCAAACCTACATTACCCGGTTGGTCGAAAAAGGCTATAAAGTAGCTATTTGCGAACAAATGGAAGATCCCAAAGAAGCAAAGGGAATCGTTAAACGGGAAATCATACGCGTAATTTCGCCGGGAACGATTTCTGAAGGAAAGCTCCTGGAATCAAAAAAGAACAATTATCTCATGACCCTTTATTTGGACAACAATTGTTTAGGCGTTGCCAGTCTTGATGTATCAACCGGTGATTTTTTTGTAACAGAAATGAAGGGGAAAAACAAAGAGCAGTGGATGGCGCAATTATCCGACGAACTTGGTCGACTCCTGCCGGCAGAAGTAATTTTAAACCCGGAGCTGTTTAAAGACCCCCAGGCATTGGGACTTATTGAAAACAATTTTGGCATTCTTGCCAGTCTTTATCCGGAGAAATACTTTAACATCAGAAATGGCGGCAAGCGGATTATTGAACAGTTTGATGTGTTTGCATTAGGTGCTTTAGATCTTGAAAGACGAGATCATGCTGTTGCAGCAGCCGGAGCGTTGCTTGGTTATCTTGACGCAACCCAAAAACGCGCTTTAACGCATATTAAAACCATCCGATATTACAACAGTAAAGATTACATGGTCCTTGATTTGTCAACTCGGCGCAATCTTGAGCTGACACAAACCCTGCGAACCCTTGAAAAACGAGGAAGCCTGCTGGGCGTTTTGGATAAAACCGTTACCGCTATGGGCGGACGAACTCTGCGGCGCTGGGTAGAAGCGCCCCTTCTTAAAACCGAAGGCATTTTCGAAAGACAGGGCTGTGTGGATGCTTTTTACCATAATGCTCCCCGTTTGCCGGAATTCAAAACCATACTGACCAAAGTCTATGATCTGGAGCGTCTTTGCGGAAAGCTTTCTTTCGGAAGCATTAATCCCAAAGATTTGTTGGCACTTAAACAGTCTCTGGGTGCGTTGCCTCTAATTAAAGACTTTATTGATACCATTGATTCAGAAAAGCTGCAGCAGCTTTTTGATAAAGAAGATATTTTAGAAGATATCTGGGACTATATTGATAAGGCCATTGATGATGATGCACCGATGGTGTTAAAAGACGGACATGTGATTAAAACTGGCTTTCATCAGGAAATCGACGAATTTCGGGAAGCCACTGATAAAGGTCAGGACTGGATCAGAGATTTGGAATGCCGTGAAAAAGAAAATACCGGAATAAAAAATCTAAAAGTGAAATATAATCGGATTTTTGGGTATTTTATTGAAATAACCAAAAGCAATCTGTCTCAAGTCCCAGAGGAATATATCAGAAAACAGACGCTTTCAAATGCTGAACGTTATTTTACACCAGAACTGAAGGATATGGAAAATAAAATTCTTGGTGCTCAAGAAGGACTGCTCAGATGCGAGACCGAGATATTTCAAAAAATCAGAGAGCAGCTGCTAAAGGAAATTCCTCGAATTCAGAAAAAAGCCCGGGAAGTCGCTGAATTGGATGCAATCTACTCCTTAGCAACCGTTGCCCAGCAAAATCATTATGTCTGTCCTAAAATCGTTGATGAAAAGACGATTTTCATTGAAAACGGTCGGCATCCAGTGGTTGAAGAAATGATTGGGTCGGATCATTTCATTGGAAATGACTGCACCCTCAATAATGATGACCAGCGCATGCTCATCATCACCGGTCCGAATATGGCGGGAAAGTCCACCTTTATTCGCCAGGTGGCGATCATTACCTTAATGGCACAAATTGGGTCTTTTGTTCCGGCCGATGCCGCAACCATCGGGGTGGTCGACCGTATCTTCACCCGGGTGGGCGCCAGTGATGACCTGGCTAGCGGGCAAAGCACCTTTATGGTGGAAATGACTGAAGTGGCCAATATATTAAAAAATGCGACCGATAAAAGTCTGGTGATTTTAGATGAAATCGGTCGTGGAACCTCAACTTTTGATGGCATCAGCATTGCCTGGGCGGTGGTTGAATTTTTACACAACGAAGACAATATCGGCGCGAAGACGTTATTTGCAACTCATTATCACGAATTAACCGAACTGGAATCCTTAAAACCGGGAATCAAAAATTTCAGTATTCGTCTTAAAGAAACACCGGATGGCGTCATCTTTCTAAGAAAAATCATATCCGGTCCGGCCGATCAGAGTTATGGGATTGAGGTTGCTAAACTGGCGGGTTTTCCAACAAGAGTGACGCAACGAGCCCAGGAAATTCTGGGACATCTTGAATCAGGAGAAAATACTTATCGACAGGAATTGTTAGTGACAGAACCACCCATGTTAAGCGGCGGAAAGGGCAGCCAGCTGAATTTCTTCGATGTGACTAAAAGCATGACGGATGATGAAGAAGCAGCATTAAGTACCCTGCGAGATTTGAAAATGGATGAAATGAGTCCCATCGAAGTCATGAATGTGATTTATCAATTACGGGAAAAAATATAAGGTGATAGGAAAAAAAATGAAAACCAAAGAATTAAAACGAATCGTGAAACGATTGATGCAGGATAAAAAATATCAGCAAATGACATTTGATGAATTATCAACGGTGATTGGTCTCAATAAAAAGAAAGAACGCCAAATGCTTACTCACGTCTTAAAAGAGACGGGAGTCAAAAGCAAGAATGAACAGGACCGAAACTGGTTTGGAAAAGAAAAAAGCTTTGGCGATAAAAAAGAAGTCAAAAAAGACAGCGGTTGGGGCGATAAAAAAGAAGTTGCAAAAGACAAAGGTTGGAGCGATAAAAAAGGCCGTGGCAGGAGCGACGAAAATGAAGACGACGATTCCCAAAAAGTTGTTGGTATTCTAAGAGGCAATCAGCGGGGTTTCGGTTTTGTCATTCCAGATTACAGCATTTTTTCAGAAGATATTTATATCCATGAAAAAAATCTTTTTGGCGCGCTGGATATGGATAAGGTCTGCGTGAAAATTATCTCTGAACCCGGAGAAAAAAGACCAGAAGGAAAAGTCGTTGAGATCATCGAGAGGGGTCATAAAAAAATTATCGGCCGCTACGAAAAAGGAAAAGGCTTTGGTTTTGTCATCCCCGATAATGATCGTATCTGCAAAGATATCTTCATTCCCGAAAGACGGGGGAAAAAGGCGAGAACCGGAGATAAGGTGGTAACCGAAATTCTTATCTGGTCTGACAATGGCAAAAGCCCGGAAGGAGAAATTGTAGAAATCCTGGGAAATAAAGATGAACCCGGGATTGATATCCTTTCAGTATTAATGGAATACGATATTCCCATGGACTTTCCCCATGAAGTTGAAAGACAATCCAATCTGTTGTCTGACGAAATTAATGACACTGAACTTGCCAAGCGCGAAGATCTCAGAAAAGAAGTCATCTTCACCATTGATGGCGACGATGCCAAAGATTTTGATGACGCGGTGTCCATCAGTAAAAATGAAAATGGGCATTTCATATTAGGCGTGCATATAGCCGATGTCAGTCATTACGTTCGATTCGGGGATGCGATTGATGTATCGGCTATGGAGCGCGGTACCAGCGTGTATGTAGTGGATCGCGTCGTTCCGATGCTGCCGTTTAAACTTTCAAATGATGTCTGCAGCCTTGTTCCCAAAAAAGATCGGCTGACCTTTACTTGCAAAATGGAAATTGATGAAAATGGACAGGTTTTAGATTACGATATCTTTAAATCAGTCATATGCTCAAAATCCCGGATGACCTACCGTCAGGTAGCAGCTCTTTTGGATGAAGAGAATGAAGAGCCAAACATACAGGAACCGTTTAAAGACGAGCTTGTCATGATGAACGAATTACATGAGATTCTGCGGGTGAAACGTCGTATCAGTCGAGGCGCTATTAATTTTGATTTTCCTGAAGCGAAGATCACGCTGGATAAAAATGGCTTCCCAGAAAAAATTACAGTCGATGAACGGCTGGTATCTCATCGAATCATTGAAGAATTCATGCTAGTTTGCAACGAAACCATTGCCGAGCATGTTTCGAAAATTGAGGTTCCCTTTATTTTTAGGAATCATCCCAATCCCGTACCTGAGAAAATAACGGCTTTTAGAACATTTGTCAACCGGTATGGTTTCAAACTTGGAGTAAATGATGAAGAAATGCCGACCGGAAAAGATTTTCAAAAATTGGTGGAAGATATAAAAGGTAAAAATGAAGAGCATGTCATCACGTTGCTAATGCTTCGCACCATGCAGCAGGCCGTCTATGAAGGTCACAATCTCGGACATTATGCCTTAGGTGCAGAGTTTTACACCCATTTCACGTCACCGATCAGACGTTATCCGGATCTTTTTGTTCATCGATACCTGGCAAAATCTTTGCTTGGAAAAATAAACCCAAAATCAGTGGACTATATAGAAAAAAACATCGAAAATATAGCCGGGCATGCCTCAGAAACCGAACGACGTGCAGAAACCATTGAAAGAGAAATAACCAAGCTTAAGATGACGGAATACATGACTAGGCACATTGGCGAAATATTTGAAGGCCGGATCAGTGGAGTGACTTCTTTTGGTATGTTTGTAGAACTTCAAAATACCATCGAAGGTTTGGTAAAACTTCAGGATATGAAGGATGACTATTATAATTATGATCCTGAAATGCACCATCACATTGGAGAACATTCAGGTAAAATCTATCGTTTAGGACAGGATATCAAAGTGATGGTTGCAAAAGCTGATATTAATTTAAAGCAAATTGATTTTGAAATAGTTGATTAATTAATATCATTGTGCTATAATAATACACTAGCTAAGAAACAGAGGAGTTACGCATGGGCGAAAGCATAAAGATTATTGCAAAAAACAGAAAAGCACGTCATGATTTTCTCATTGAAGATACTTATGAGGTGGGCATGGTTCTTTCCGGTACAGAAGTTAAATCAATTCGGCAGGGAAAAGTCAGCTTAAAGGAAAGTTTTGCGGATATCTATAATGGTGAAGTTTATGTGTATCAAATGCACATCGATCCTTATGAACAGGGAAACATCTATAATAAAGATCCGTTGCGTACTCGAAAACTCTTGATGCATAAACAACAGATTCGAAAATTAATCGGATTAAAGCAACGAGAAGGATACACTCTGGTACCACTCACACTCTATTTTAAAGATAATCATGTTAAGATGGAACTGGCTTTGGCAAAAGGTAAGAAGCTTTATGATAAGCGTCATGCCATTGCTGACCGAGATTCTCAACGAAGAATTCAAAAAAGTATGAGACATGAGGATTAGCTAATTATTTGGGGGCGCACTGGTTTCGACGGGGGTTTTGAAGCTTGAGTAGCGAGTCGATGTTGCTGATCATCGTAAAAAGCGGCGCATAAATATAAACGCAAAAACAGAAAAAAGTTACGGAATGGCTTTAGCTGCATAATAACGCACTAAAGTTGTTTTAAGACTTTCGCGGCAAAATTATTGCCGCACGCCTCCCGGTTCAACCTGTGGTTCAGGGTTCGGCGTTCATTGAAGCAGGGAACCGTTTTAGGTTGTGTCTCGGGCCTTTAACGCATAAGAGACTGGTTTCTTTTTTCCTTTGTCATTGGAGAAGAAGAGGAATAAGAAAATAATCAATGACTGCACTCGGAGAATCTCCTGTGAATGGACTTTCGGACGTGGGTTCGACTCCCACCGCCTCCACCAAAAATGAATATAATGCAACGAAAAAGCGATTAAATAGAAATATTTGATCGCTTTTTTATTTAAAATGAATTATAAAAGCAAATTATTGGTAATAAAATTGAACTAAATTGCGTAAATCCGTGTGGGGGGGTCGGAACGGCTTTAGTGTTTGACTCTCCTTTTTCAAATAGTTTTATTTGTTGTGTAATTAATTGTATACAGGGGGCTAGTCAATGTTTTTATTAAATCTAGGGAATTTTAAGGGCAGATAATGAGATTTGAAGCAGTAATAAGATGTACCCGATATTTCTTTAATTAGCTGTAAATACTTACTGTGTATTATGATCATTTAATAAAATTACATAAATATACCTACAGTAGTCAAATACTATTTTCGATTAATTCATTTAAATATTTACATTATTTAATAATTATTGTAAGATATTCACATATGTATTAAATACGTTTATTATTTTATATCACGTATTTAATCTAAACGTAACCAGTCTAATGACATCAATGACAATCTACCATCTTCTAACATCTAAAGTACTATTTAGAAAGGTTGTAGCCTATTTTCTCGAGGGCTTTTTTTATTTCCTAATTAATGCTTCAAATAAATATATTGATCCTAATGAGAATAATCAAAAAATGAGAGGAAACGAATACATGGCAAGAATTAAAGGTAAAAAAGTTGCGGTAAGTCTACTGTTTGCAATCATAATGGTTTTAATCCTTTTTTCTACAGGAGTTTTTGCTGCTAACGTAGAAGTAAGTGGTGAAGCAGCGGTTGGCAATATTATTGTATCGGATGCGACACCATCAACAGCGGAAATTGGCGTTGAATATCGAGGACATGTTCAGGACTATGGTGATTATCCCACCGACGGAACATGGATTCAGGGTGATAATATATTGGGAACAACCGGCGAAAGTAAGCGAATTGAAGGGGTCAATATTAAACTGACAGCCGGCTCAGCGATTCCTGCAGGAGCTAGCATTCGTTACAATGTTCATATCGAGAATGTAGGTTGGCAGAATGATCCAACCAATTTAACAGATACATCCAATTGGAAAGCAAATGGTGATTTTGCCGGTTCCAGGGGAAAATGCCAACGTATTGAAGCAATCCAGATTGTATTGGTAGGGGCCGATGGTCAAATATTACCCGGTTATTCCGTGCAATACCTAGTTCATGGCGAAAACTACGGTTGGACGCAAGGTTGGAAAGCTGATGGTGCGATTGCCGGAACAACCGGTCAGAGCTTACGTCTGGAAGTGATCCAGATAAAAGTTGTTAAAAATGCCGTAACTGCTTACGACAATGCTGGAACCTATGGTTCGGAGGCGACGACAACAGTTGTCAATAATGACGTAATAGTTAATGTAAATGATGTTGTTCTTCAGAACCTCCATATAAAGGGAGATCTGATCGTCAATAATGAAGCGGTAACCGGAACAGCTGCTTCAACCGAAAATCAAATCACGGCTGAAACAAGTGCTGGTGGGATTAGCTTAAACAATGTCATTGTGGATGGCACGACTTATGTGCGCAGCGGGGGTGAAAACAGTACGCAGATTATAGGAGGAAATTACAATGATGTGCTCGTAAGAGAAATCGATTCGAGCGGTCTTGTTTTTGATTTAAGCGGTCAAAGAACTCTTACGCCACTTACTTTTATTTCCGGTGGTGCTGTTGTAAATGGGGGCTATGTAAACGTCGAAGTAAGAGCACCGGGACTGAGTATTACTATGACAGGTCGTACTGTCATTGACAATTTCCAAATAGCTGCTGCAGCAACTGGAAGCAGCATCAACCTGGGTGCGGAAACGACGGTTGGTAATATGCTTATTTCCGGAGATAATACAAATATCTCCGGACAGGGAACCATTAATCATGCCGCTGCGGATGCAAATAATATTGTTTATCAAAGAGCACCGATAAACCAAACGGTGGCACCGAATGTTATCGTTCCACCAGTTGTGAAGCCGCCTGAACCACCCAGTGGCGGGGGAGGATCTACGCTGAGCAGCGATGCAGACTTGACAGCAGTATTGGGTCAAGCAATCACCTCGACAGGAATCGGAATATCAGCATCACCAAAAACATCTTCGATAAGTGTGGACAATGCTGTTGGCACATTTTCATTATCTCAAATAGTAACAGCACCCAATGCAACTAAAATGCTGTATACCAATTCTAATTTTATCGATGGCGCAATTACTGGGACAGCTACAACGCCACTGATGGTAGGCGATAATACACTGTTCATTAAAGTGACCGCGCAAAATAGCACATCGGTGCTTTACTATGAGGTAACGATCACAAGAGCATCAAAAATCGCATTTACCAATACTGACGACACGATTACGTTGGCGGCCGGAAATCAAGAAGTGCTTGTTAATGACAACACTTATGTTTTGTTATTAACAACCGGGACCCCAAAAACAGGTGATGTAACAGCGGCCGTAGCGGTGATCGGTTTGCCGGAAGGCTTAACCTATACCGCAACGGGGAATGCCGGCGTCAAGACCATTACCATCACGGTGGGTGGTACCGCAAGTGCAGCGGTGGTTTCGGATGTAACGAATGTAAGCATGACAATCATGGCGGCGGCAGTGTCTGAACCGAGCGGTGTCGAAGCGGCGGATGCCGTATCAACATTTTGTGTAAGAACAGATAAAACACCACCAGCTTTTGAGTCCGGTTATCCGCAGGTAGCGTCGGTGTATGCTAATGGGTCCAGAACAGTGGAAATACTGGCAAATACGAATAGAACGGCATTGTTTTATTATATCGCAGTTGAAGATGGGGCAATGCCGACACCAACCCCGGATCAGGTTATTAATGCCAACTTTTCGGGGATCGTTAGTTCTGGAAATGGCGGAACGTTGGTTGGCAGCAAAACAAAAGATTTTCTGCTGACTCTTCCAGAAGACGGAAAAAATTATGAGGTATATCTTGCTCTCGTCGATATGTCAGGTAATAAATCAGAGATAAAAAAAGTTGATGTAATCACACCGCCAGCAGTTACTGCTTCACCGGTATTGTCAAACGTCACCACAGGACTGATAAATATCGGTGATACGATTGAAGCAACCAGCGATGTGAATGGCAACCTTTATTTGGTTCAATCGACAACCGCACCAAATAAAAATGCGATTGAAAATGCCGCGATAGCTGGCAAAACGATTGCTGCAACAGCTAACACACCAGCGGATTTGGACACTTCTGGTCTTGCTGGCGGAACGTATTATGTATATGCCATTGGTGCCGCTGGTAATGTTTCGGCTCCATCGGCAGCCATTATAATTATAATACCCGAACCAACTACAGTCGTGATTGCGGGAGATGATTCAATTGCGGTTAGTTCGTATGGTGATATAACATCGCCTTTCTCAGCAACCGTATATGATCAGAATAATACTATAATGCCGGCAGAAGCAGTAAGCTGGGCATTAAAAGCGCCGGTAGAGGGTGTTACTGTGGATGCTTCTTCAGGGGACGTCACCATCGCAACCGCAACAGCAGCAGAAGGCTTTACCATTGTGGCAACATCAACCTCGGACTCCACAAAGTCCGCTGAGAAAGATGTCGTTATAACAGTCCCCACAACGCTTGGTATTAGTTTTACTGAAGTAGTTACGACGCAAGGGGTAGGACCAAATGCAGTAAAAGCAACAGGTTCAATATCTTTGAAAGCGCCAACTGCTGATATTGCCGAAAAAAAAGCATCCGCAACAATCACGTATGGAACACCTGAGATTAATGATACCGTCACCGTCGCGGGAATAGTCTTTACCTTCGGTACTGTGGTGGCACAAAATACATTCACAACCCAAAATGAACTGGTAGCAGAGATAAACGCCGCTTTAGGTACAGAGGTGCTTGCAACGAGTGCTTCAGATACAATAGAAATACAGGCAGTAACTGCGGGAACAGCAGGCAATACGATAGCCCTCAATACATCTAATGGAAATTTAGTACTATCATCCTATTGGCTAACAGGTGGAATCGATGGAGCAGATGTTACAACTGTAACCGTAGATGGCACAACGTTTACCTATGGAACAGATTTCAATAATTTGCTAGACTTGTTGGGTAAAATCAATACGCTAACAAATGTGAATGCCGGTTATAATAATGGTGAGATCATGGTAAGAGCAAAAAATCCTGGTGAAGCGGGAAACACGATTGCCCTTTCAAAAGCTGGTGGCGGTACAACAGCTGTGTCAGGAGCTACTTTAACCGGTGGTTTGGATACAGCAACGGAAGTTGCGGATTTAACCATTTTAACAGGTGCGACAGCAGCCGGGAATATCATTGTTGAAGTAAATTCAGTATCATACACTGTAGCAGTAGCAGATGGAGATACGAAAACGGCAGTAGCTGTAAAAATTGCGGCTACGTTAACGAATGCTGGAGTAACTGGTTATGCAATATCAAATACAACGGATGCCAAGGTAACATTTACTTCAACATCAACGCTGCAGCCAATTACTGATATACAAGTGGCGATCCATTCTTGATGCTATATAATCAACAGAATGAGTTTTGGGAAGGCGGTGTCTCAGATAGGCATTGAAATTAAATTGAAGCAAGTGGATTTACTTAACGAAATGTGATGGCAGTGGTGAGTGAAAAAGCTATAAGTAATTGGACAAATACCCTGTTGGTTTTTGGTCTATGAAAAGATGGATAATGTTTTAGAGCTTATGTTATAACTTTTAGGGAGTTTATAATGTACACGCTTGTCAAGACACGAAATCAGAAATTTTTAGATAAATCTCCTTTCGCATTTTGATTAGGCAACTAATGCCATATTCCCATAGAATACAGCGGCCGGTGTTTTGTAATCGAATCGTTGGTGACCGCGCTCATGGTTATATTTAGCGATGTATTCCTTTGTCATGGCTCTCACTTCACTGACGGTTTCCGGGTACAACAAATACAGGCGTTCCCATTTATATGATCGGAAAAACCGTTCAATAGCGATATTGTCCGTAGCCCGGCCTTTGCCGTCCATGCTGATTTTTGTTGTTTTAAAGCTTTTAATCAGATCAATATAGGCATTTGAAGTAAATTGCGCACTCTGATCGCTGTTGATGATTTCAGGGGCACCATATGTTTTTACGGCGTTTTTTACAACACGGGTAACCATGTCGGTTTGCAGTGTGTTGCTGATGGTGTATCTCACAATATAGCGGGAATACCAGTCAATAATAGCTGTTAAATATACAAATCCATTTGGAGTTCCAATATATGTAATGTCAATGGACCACACCTGATTCGGTCGGTTAATTTCCAGATTTCTCAGCAGGTAGGGATAGGTTTTGGCAGCTTTGGCTCGCTTACTCAGATTGGGGCCGGGATAGAAACAGACAATATCCATTTCCATCATATAACGTCTGACAAGACGCCTGCCTACTTGATGAAAGCCCAGTTTATGCAATTCATTACGGATTCGTCTGACACCATAGGATGGTTCCTCAAAATGAATACGATCAATGGCATTTTTGATATTGATTTCATCCTTGGATGGTGCAACATCTACGGGTTCATGATAAGCTGTTGATCGCGATAACTTCAAAAGTTTGCACTGTTTTTTTATGGTTAAGAAAGGGTGTTTCCAATCAATCAGCGCTCTTTTTTCTTCATTTGTGAGATTTGAATTTGTTTTTTTTAAGCCAATCGACGTCCAGTGTTAATTCGCCTATTTTCTTTACGAGCAGCTCCTTTTCATCTTCATGCTCCTGCTTGAGTTTGTCAACATCTTCATTTTTCTTATTGAAGACGGCTGACATATTGGCGATAAATTCGGTTTTCCAGCGGCTTAATAATTGCTGAGATACATCATACTTCTTAGAGATCTCAGCTAACGTATTTTCTTCTCTGAGGATTTCCAGCACGATAGCTGCTTTCTCCTCCGGGGTCCAGGTTCGTCGTTTTCTACTCATGTGTATAGTTTATCTTATTTTCTGGATTTTGTGTCCAACTATTTGTGAACATTATAGTTTTTCAGAGTTGATTTGAGATTAAACATGACGATAATTAGAGATATCAATTGTCACCTTAAACCGGTACGGTCCACCTCCATCAAACATGATTATAATGCAACATAAAAGCGATTAAATTGAAATAATTAGTCGTTTTCTATTTAAAACGAATTATATAAGTAAATTATTGGTAATATAATTGAACTAAATTGCTTAAATCTGTGAGGGGGTTCGGGACGG
Source organism: Acetobacterium tundrae (assembly GCF_008086615.1). Lineage (GTDB taxonomy): Bacteria > Bacillota > Clostridia > Eubacteriales > Eubacteriaceae > Acetobacterium > Acetobacterium tundrae. Next base: position 12,502 of record NZ_RXYB01000010.1, on the reverse strand, counting down.
CTCCAGAGTTAGATTCTCCTTTTTCAAATAGTTTTATTTATTATCCAGTTAATTGTACACTGATCCAGTTAGTCTACCGTTTTTATTAAACGTAGGTAATTCAAAGGGCTGATAAAGAGTTATTAAGCAGTGCTATGATGTACCCGATGTTTCTTTAATTAGCTGCAAATATTTACTGTGTATTATGATCTTTAATAAAATTGCATAAATATGCTTACCATAGTCAAATACAATATTTGTTTAATTTATACATTTACATTATTTAATAATTATTGTAAAATATGCATATAAGTATTAAATACGTTTATTGTTTTATTTCGCGTATTTAATCAAAAGCAATCAGTCAATGACATCAATGTCAATCTACCATCTTTTGAATCTAAAGTACTATTTAGAGAGGTTGTAGCCTGTTATTTTGAGGGCTTTTTTTATTTCCTAATTAATGATTCAACTAAATATATTGATCATGATTAATTAGAATGTCATGATCTTAATGAAAACAATCAAGAAATGAAAGGAAACGAATACATGGAAAGAATTAAAGGAAAAAAAGTTGCGGTAAGTCTGCTGTTTGCAATCATAATGGTTTCAATCCTTTTTTCAACAGGGGTTTTTGCAGCTAATGTTGAAGTTGGTGGTGAAGCATCGGTTGGCAATATTATTGTATCGGATGCGACACCAAATACAAAGGAAATTGGAGTTGAATATCGAGGCCATGTTCAGGACTATGGCGATTATCCCACCGATGGAACATGGATTCAGGGTGATAATACTTTGGGAACAACCGGCGAAAGCAAGCGAATCGAAGGGGTCAATATTGAACTGACAACCGGGAAAGCGATTCCTGCAGGAGCAAGCATTCGTTACAATGTTCATATCGAAAATGAAGGTTGGCAGAATGATCCAACTAATTTAACAGATACATCCAATTGGAAAGCAAATGGTGATTTTGCCGGTTCAAAGGGAAAATGTCAGCGTATTGAAGCAATCCAGATTGTATTGGTGGGAGCAGATGGTCAAATGCTGCCGGGCTATTCTGTACAATACCTGGTCCATGGAGAAAACTATGGCTGGGCACAAGGTTGGAAAGCTGATGGTGCGATTGCCGGAACAACCGGTCAGAGCTTACGTCTGGAAGCAATCCAGATAAAAATTGTTAAAAATGCTGCGACCGCTTACGACAATGCTGGAACCTATGGATCGGAAGCGACGACAACGGTAGTCAATAATGATGTAATAGTTAACGCAAATGACGTAGTCCTTCAGAACCTCCATATAAAAGGAGATCTGATCGTAAATAATGATGCAGTAACCGGCACAACAGCTTTAAACGAAAATCAAATCACGGCTGAAACAAGTGTTGGTGGGATTAACTTAAACAATGTCATTGTGGATGGTACGACCTATGTTCGCAGTGGGGGTGAAAACAGTACGCATATTATAGGAGGAAATTATAATGATGTGTTCGTAAGGGAAATCGATTCGAGTGGTCTTGTTTTTGATTTAAGCGGTCAAAGAACACTTACACCACTTACTTTTATTTCCGGAGGGGCCATTATAAACGGGGGCTATTTAAACATAGAAGTAAGAGCACCTGGTCTGAGTATTACTACGACAGGTCGTACGGTCATTGACAATTTTCAAATAGCTGCTGCAGCGACAGGAAGCAATATAAACCTGGGAGCGGATGCTACGGTTGGTAATATGCTTATTTCTGGAGATAATACAAATATTTCCGGACAGGGAACCATTAATCATGCCGCTGTGGATGCAAATAACATTGTCTATCAAAGACCACCAATAAGCCAAACAGTGGCCCCGGATGTTAGTGTTCCGCCCGTTGTTAAACCGGACCAATCTCAAGGTGGCGGTGCAACGATAGTAGTACCTACAGTTAAAGTAACAAATTTAACATTTGTTGATACAGATACGGACGCAGGTCAAATAGGAGGAACCGTTAGTTGGACATCACCATCTGATATAAGCAGCGTAACGGCATATGCGGTCTATGCATCAGCCGATGGAACGACAAAGGGAAACCAAATTGGAACGGATGTGGCAGTCGGAACGAATCAGTTGACAATACCGACAGATACGCCTTATGCACCCTACATCATTGTTGTTGCTAAGAACACAGCGGGTGAAGCCATCACCGCAAATTATGCAAGCGTTGCAGTAACAGATAAAGCCGTGCCCACCGTTAAAGTAACAGGCGTGACTTTTACGGACCTCGATATGGATGAGAATCAAATGAGTGGAACTGTGAGCTGGACGGCACCATCCGATGTAAGCAATGTCACGGCATATGCGGTGTATGCGTCAGCTAATGGCACGACAAAGGGGACACAAATCGGAACGGATGTGGCAGTCGGAACGAATCAGTTGGCAATACCGGCAAATACGCCCTATGCAGCTAATATCATTGTGGTTGCTAAAAACACAATAGGAGAAGCAACCGCTGCGAATTATGTAAGCATTGGAGTAACAGATGCGGTGGTAGTGCCAATAACAAAAGTAACAAACTTGTTATTTTCAGATATAGATTTGGATAAAAACGAAATGGGAGGAATCATCAGCTGGAATGCGCCATCCGACATAAGCAATGTGACCGCATATGCAGTCTATGCATCAGCTGATGGAACAATAAAGGGGACGCAAATCGGAACGGATGTGGCAGTCGGAACGAATCAGTTAGTCATACCGGCAGATACCTCCTATACACCCTACATCATTGTTGTTGCTAAGAACACAGCGGGTGAAGCCATCACCGCAAATTATGCAAGCGTTGCAGTAACAGATAAAGCCGTGCCCACCGTTAAAGTAACAGGCGTGATATTTACGGACCTCGATACGGATGAAAACCAAATGAGTGGAACTGTGAGCTGGACAGCACCATCCGATGTAAGCAATGTGACAGCGTATGCGGTGTATGCGTCAGCTAATGGCACGACAAAGGGGACACAAATCGGAACGGATGTGACAGTCGGAACGAATCAGTTGGCAATACCGGTAAATACGCCCTATGCAGCGTATATTATTGTGGCGGCAAAGAACACAGTGGGTGAAGCAAATTCAGTGAACTACGCAAGTACTGCTGTAGTAGACGTGAAAGCTGTACCGATTGTCAAAGTAGCCAACCTGTTATTTACGGACACAGATGCAGATACTGGTCAAATGGAAGGAACGCTCAGTTGGACAGCACCATCCGACATAACCAGCGTAACGGCATATGCTGTCTATGCGTCAGCTGATGGAACGACAAAGGGGACACAAATCGGAACGGATGTGGCAGTTGGGACGAATCAGTTGGCAATACCGGCGGATACGCCTTATTCTCCCTACATCATCGTGGTCGCAAAGAATACAGTCGGTGAAGCCATCACCGCAAATTATGCAAGTATAGCAGTAACAGATAAATCGGTACCCACCGTTAAAGTATCGGGTGTGACATTTACGGACATTGATACGGATGAGAATCAAATGAGTGGAACTGTGAGCTGGACAGCACCATCCGATGTAAGCAATGTGACGGCATATGCGGTCTATGCATCAGCTAATGGCACGACAAAGGGGACACAAATCGGAACGGACGTGGCAGTCGGAACGAATCAGGTGGCAATATCAGCAAATACGCCTTATGCAGCGTATATTATTGTGGCGGCAAAGAACACAGTGGGTGAAGCAAATTCAGTGAACTACGCAAGTACTGCTGTAGTAGACGTGAAAGCTGTTCCGATTGTCAAAGTAGCCAACCTGTTGTTTACAGATACAGATGCAGATACAGGTCATATGGAAGGAACGCTCAGTTGGACAGCACCATCCGACATAACCAGCGTAATGGCATATGCGGTGTATGCATCAGCTGATGGAACGACAAAGGGGACACAAATCGGAACGGATGTGGCAGTTGGGACGAATCAGTTGGCAATACCGGCGGATACGCCTTATTCTCCCTACATCATCGTGGTCGCAAAGAATACAGTCGGTGAAGCCATCACCGCAAACTATGCAAGTATAGCAGTAATAGATAAATCGGTACCCACCGTTAAAGTATCGGGTGTGACATTTACGGACATTGATACGGATGAGAATCAAATGAGTGGAACTGTGAGCTGGACAGCACCATCCGATGTAAGCAATGTGACGGCATATGCGGTCTATGCATCAACCAATGGCACAACAAAGGGGATACAAATCGGAACGGATGTGGCAGTCGGAACGAATCAGTTGGCAATACCGGCAAATACGCCCTATGTAGCGTATATTATCGTGGCGGCAAAGAACACAGTGGGTGAAGCAAACTCAGCGAACTATGCAATTACTGCTGTAGTAGACGTGAAAGCTGTTCCAACTGTCAAAGTAACAAATCTGTCATTCACGAATACAGATACGGATGTTGGTAAAATGGGAGGAACTGTGAGCTGGACAGAACCTTCTGACGTAACCAGCGTAACGGCATATGCAGTCTATGCATCAGCTAATGGAACGGATAAAGGTGCACAGATTGGAGCAGATGTGTTAGTCGGCACAAATCAATTAACCTTTTCAGATAAAACATATGCATCATATATTATTGTCGTGGCGAAGAACACAGTGGGAGAAGCAATTTCATCCTACTATGCAAAAATAACTGTACAAGAAATCAATACTGCTACTTTTACAGGCGGTGAATTAGGTGATGATACAGGGGTATTAACCTTGAATGTTACTGGAGTAGCGATCGGATCAACATTTGATATTTCTAAACTAACTGTTTCGGGTACTTCTACAAATTATAATCTTATAGGACCATATAAAACAGTGAGTAATTCTAATCTAAATAATGAAGGGGACATATATTTTAGCGGAAGTGAATTAAAGATTATTCTTACTGGTGAGGATGCAACTGCAATAATGCTTTTACCTGGTTATGGAATCGAAAACCTTAATGTCAAAGTTTCGGCAACTTCAGGTTGGAACAAAAATTTATCAAATGTGCCTGCAGATGCGGTTGTTGGACAGACATTGACAATCACCACTACTCCTTAGACACAACATCATAAAATTATGGAGATCCAGAAATATTAAATGGATTTCCTTAGGTTTTGCATTAAACTATAATCTTCTTAAAAGTGCAGTGGTACAATGAGAAATAGACGATGTTTTAGGGGTTATATTATATCATTTAGGGAGTCATTCAAAGTTAGTTTGAGATTAAATATGACGATAATTAGAAATATTTATTGTCGCCTCGAACCGGTACGGCCCACTTTCATCAAAAATGAATACAGTGCAATATAAAAGCGATTAAATAGAAACATTTGGTCGCTTTTTATTTTAATGAATAATAAAAGTAAATTATTGATAATAAAATAGAACTAAATTGCTTAAATATGTGAAGGGGGTTCGGAACGGCTCTTTTGTTTACTTTTCATTTGAAAATTTCTCCTTTATTTTGTTTTTATTATTGACCTGTAAATGGTAAAATAAACCAAACCGATTTACTCTTAAATTTGCATATGCTTTTGACCGCGAAAGTGAATATTCCAATGGTGGGATAGTGAGCGCTTACCAATAATTCAGAGCGCGTTGTCCGAAAAATGGATGCAATTTTTCCAGACAGAGCGCAATTAATTAAGTATTATCAGGTTAATCCTGACCTTGTGTCAGTCGAATCATATGTTCGACATTTGAATGAGTTCTCTGGTCTGGTCGCTGCCTAAGGGATATAGAAGAAATTTATCAAGGAGCTGTAGTGCTATTCGCTGATTTCTGAGAAGCTTTGTTTGTTAAGAACAAAGCCGGAATGAGCATTACCAGGCTAAGGACTAATGCTAACATGAAACCATCGTGGTAAGCAGTGATCATGAGAGAAATCGTTGGTGCTTTACCTTGGATTGACAGGCTAACAACCGTTGCAAGCACTGCTGAACCAAACGCACCACCAATATTTTGCATGAGTCGAGTTCCAACACTGGCTTGAGCAATTTCTTGTTTGACCATACCAGTGTATGCATCAGTCATCATGGGAATGGTGACACCGCCGATACCCATACCGCGAACAAACAAGACAATACTCACAACAATGAGTGAAGAAGCCTCATTGAAGAATACAAATGGAAACGTGCCAACGATGGCTAATGCCAAACTTACCAAGACTACGTTACGCGCACCTAATTTATCAGTAAGCTTACCAATCAATGGACGAGCAACTAACATACCGATACCTTGTGGAATCAAGATCAATCCGGCACCCAAAACCGATAAGCCTTTAATGTTTTGGAAAAATAACGGCAATAACAACATTGGACCATTGGTTGCAATCCCTGCAAGGAACAAGCCAACCATGACAGCGCTGAAACTTTTTGTCTTAAACAAATGTAAAGGGAGAATTGCTTGTTCCTTTTTGATCGCAGCGTAAATCAGGTAGATTGCTAAAATTGTGACTCCTGCGACAACATAACCGATAGTCGTGCTGTTGTTAAACGTAGCACTCTTCGCTGCTTGCGCAATCCCATAAATCAAGGCGACTGAACTGGCACCCAATAAAGTGATACCAATGAAGTCGAATTTCGCTTTTACATTAGCCGGTGTGAAGTTAGGCAACTTCAAAATCATCAAAGTGATGGCAAGAATACCAATAGGAATGTTGACAAAGAAAATGAAACGCCATGATGAGTATTGGATAATCACAGCGCCAATAACCGGACCGAGGATTGGACCCAAGACCGACGGGATAGCAATGGCTGACATTAGACGTCCCATTCGCTCCCTCCCGGCGACTTCAACAATTAAAATACTCACCAATGTCGAAATAAAGCCGGCACTGAAACCTTGAACAATCCGGGAAATAATCAATAAATAGATATCCCCACTAAAGCCCGAAGCAATCGAGGCCGCTAAGAATACTACATTGGCGCCAATCATTAACCATTTACCGTTGAAACGTTGAGCCATCCAACCGGCAAGTGGCACTGAAATTGCCATAGCTAAAACATAACCCGTAATTACCCATTGAATTAAATCAAGACCAGTATTGAAATCAGTACTCAAGTGGTTGATGGCAATGTTGACCATTGTTGAATCAAGTAGTGGCATAACAGCTCCAAGCACTAAAATCCAAGCAATGTTCATGATGCTCTTTGGAATCGACTCAAGTTCGGGAGCTTTTTCATTTTTATTTATCATAAATTAATCCTCCTTGTTATATACGGCGTTTGTTCACAGTTTTTTGCTTTGCAGAACGCCACCTTTCGTATATAATATAATCTATAACGTTACGTTCGAGTCAAGAGGCTTTTGAAAAACAATTGACACTATTTTCAACCGATCACTAAGGAAAGAAGGCAGGAAAATGAAAAGCGTAAATGAAGTGAGTAAGCTCGCCGGCATAAGCCGGCGAACCTTGCAATATTATGATGAAATCGGATTATTACCACCCAGCGCGGTAAAAAAGTCGGGCTACCGCCAATATGATGATGATTGTCTGCGCCGCTTATGGAGCATTCTATTTTATAAGGAGCTCGGCATTTCCCTTGACGACATTCGGTTGATGCTTGAAAACTCAAAGGAAATGGAAAAAGAGTTAATACGACAACATAAACAAATACTTTTGAAAAAACAATCCCAATTGCAAAAAATGATACTATCAGTTGACCGTATATTGAATGATGAATTTGATATTTCAATGCTAAGGGATTTTGATAAAAATAGACTTGAAGCAACGAAGAAAACATATGCGAATGAAATCCGAGAATTAATGGAAAGTGATTTTTTTCTTCCGGCAGCGAAAAGCGATATATTCCCAGTCAGTGTATCTATGCTTAAAAACGCTTCGAAAATAATGACCTTGGATTTTGGTAAGCTCATTGCCCTTGGAATGGAAGTCAGTGAGAAGTTTCACGAAGCTATGACGGATGGCCCGGAAAGTTTTATGGCAAAAGAGGCGGTCACCACTTACAGGGAATTTATAAATATGTTGATGCCATGTGATGATGTCATGCTTCGAAAAATTGGGCAGGCGTATTTGAAGTATAAAGAAGATTTAGATAAAAAGACGCCGGGACTTGCGGAATTTGTAAGCTCGGCTATTAGGTATATCTATCCATAATCAGATGATGCAGTGTGTGAATAAATATGTTCTTTGGCATATTTCTAAAATAAAAATTGATTTAGGCATCAGCATCAAAAGGATTATCCCAAAAACAGTCCTGTTAAAGTAGATTGAGGATGCGGAAGGCGATCTCATTAAAGAAGCTCTACGCGATGCGCGTTACTCTGTAAAAGGTACTTTAAAACATCGAAAAGTATGATCTATTCAAATGGAATATTCATTTGTCCGAAAAAGTATTAACCTTCATTACTGTCCACAATTTTTGTCTAATTAATTGTAGCTATCCATTTTATGATGAGTCTGTCTAATTGAATACCAGGTAACAAACGAAAATCCTGATGATCATACGTGTAAGTTGTTCGTCCGAATTTAGCAGGATTGCAGGGTGATTCACAATCACAGATAAGGGATCCTTTGACCATATGAATTTTGGAACAGCCCCATTTAATCCGATCACTGTGTCATAAGAGATAAACATAGGTATTAAAACCTAACACTGGAAGCTCGCTTTGATTTCTGGGATTCAAGGGAATCAGTGCATTAGAAAAATGACAGGACTCTTGGAGAAAAGCAATGGTATCAAAGGCCGCATCGCCAAGAAAAGGTTGGGCCTAAAAATCAAGATGAAGCGAAAAAAAATCTGTGATAACTGGCTGTAACGCCAAAGAATCTGCGATTGTTTTATCTTCATCCGGCGAATCTGATTTTTTCTCAATCCCAATTCCTGATGATTCTGTTTGAAATCATTATCCAGAAAAGCAATGTAAGGGATGATGCCCTGCCCATTGGTGACAAGGGAAAGCTTATGGGCATAACAGAGGTGACCATTGATGTACATCTGTTTGGCAGTAAGAGAAGCTTCGGTAGTCGAAGGCATCAAATGATAAGCCATTTTATAGGGATCAACATCCGATTTGTTTTTATATGTAGATTTCAATCGTTTGATCAAAGCGTTGAGCGTTTTGGAATTGTTTTCAGTCACATAAATCTCAATGTCGGTGGTACCGATAACAAAAAAGAAACTAGTAAAATAGAGTCAGTATAATACAATTGGATCTGGCAAAAATCCCAATTCCGATAATTGATGATAGAAAGAAAATCAAAAATAATTATTTTTCTTAGTTTTTCAAGTTTTCACAATTGGTAACAGTGACCCGGGGCATAGGAGAGGATTGAACAAAATAATTTGCCATTGATGCCATGAATATTTTGTCCTGCTAACCAGTTTTCTTCAAAAACAATATTTGGGCCTTTTAAATTCAGTAGATTTCATATAGAATAATCATGAGATACGATAAAAATTTCTTTTTTTATCAATTGTTTTGTTGTGTTTACATTATAAATGATTGGGCTTTATCTTGGTTCTTATTTGTTGCAAAAAAATTAGTGATGGCTACTCCAACAACACAAAATATTATAAAACCAAAATAAAATAATATTCAGTACGTTACAATTTATTTTGAAGAATGTCTTTACTTAATATACAAAAGGGTATAATATCAATGAATTTGATGTTATTTAAATCAATTTTGGTTACCATATGAATAACTATTAAATTAAAGGCGCTATGTGTGGTTTTCAAAATTTTTCACCTGAAGCGTCAAAAGAAAAATCATAGTTATCTTAATTTTAAGAAAGAAGGATAATGTCATGAATTTGTTTACAGAACTTGTTATCAGGATTGTTCTTATTATTGTGATAACTGACACGGTTATATTTTTTGTTATTAACAGTAGAAAATTGGAAATAACAGTACCGCTCGTTATCAGTATCATTATTGTTACAATTATACCATTAATTATTAATATCTGGTTTCCTCTCCATCAAAATGGTATAATATAAACTAATCTGGTAAGTAAATAAACGTCTTGTTTAAAATCAATCTTAAATTGTACAGAACCAAATCTTAAAAAAACTTAGCAGTTTCTTAATTAACCCACTGTTAACATGATTAAAAGGTTCCTTTTAATCATGACGGTAATCTTTAATATCAATTGTCACCTTGAAACGGTACGGTCCGCCTCCACCAAAAATGAATTAAATACAACTTTAAAAGCAGCTAAATAGGAATATTTAGCTGCTTTTTATTTGTAATGAATTATAAAAGTAAATTGTTGGTAACAAAATAGAACTAAATTGCTTAAATCTGTGAGGGGGGGTTGGAACGGCTCCAGTGTTTACTTTTCATATAAAAATTTCTCCTTTATTTTGTTTTTATTATTGACCTGTAAATGGTAAAATAAACCATGCCGATTTACTCTTAAATTTATAAATACTTTTGTCTGTTTTTTGCAAGTACTTTTTGCAGAATGGGGGATGCGGACGTTTTGTTGGACCGACTAAGCGACCAACCCCAGACTTTTTCTATAGTTTAATGGGCTCATTCCTCCGAGTGATAGCTTAATCCGTTTTTCACAGTACCACCGAATGTATGCATCAAGCTGTTCAATGAATTGATCTAACGTTACATCAGTCCATGAGTAGCCATAAAACATCTCGTTTTTTAGCCTACCAAAGAATCCTTCACATGCTGAATTGTCTGGCGAGCATCCTTTCTTTGAAATTGACCTTGTAAGCTCAGCTTTTTCAATACGTTCAAGCCAGCCTGGCCAGCGATAGTGACAACCGCGATCGGAATGAACGATGGGTTTTTCGTCGTCTCTAAGCTGGATAATAGCTTCATCAAGCATTATATTTACAAGCTCTGCATTTGGTGATGTACTGATGGTCCAGCTTACCGGAAGACCATCAAAGCAATCGATGATTGGAGATAAGTAGATCTTCCCGGCCGGGATATGAAATTCGGTTATATCTGTCAGCCATTTATTGTTGGGCTTATCAGCCCTGAAATCGCGGTTAATGACATTTTCAACCGCAGGGGTGATTTCACCTTTATAAGAGCTGTATTTCTTGCGCTTGATATTCGGAACCACAAGGTCTTCCTCTTTCATTATTCGGCGAATAACTTTCTCTGATATGGTAGTTCCGGCTGAGTTTATAACAGAATGAATTCTGCGGTAACCATACCTGCTGGATGATTCTTCGAAGGTGTCTTTCACCTCTGTTCTTAAATCAGCATATTTATCTGTATTGATAGCAAGTACCTGATAGCAGTAGCTGCTTTTGGCCATATCCATTATTTTGAGAAGCACATTTAATTGATGGGATTCTCGCAGGGCATTAATAATTATGGCCTTCTCACGATTCGTAAGAGTTTGAAGATTAATGCCCTGGTCTTTTTTTATGAGTTCAGCAGCTTTTTCGTAAATATCGCGCTCAATCTTTAGGCGCTGAACTTCTTTCTGAAGTTCAGCAACCTGTGACGAAAGATCATCTTTTTTTTCATGAAGCTCTGTTACCTCAGCTTCAAGAGATTGAACATTTTGGGATTGAATGATTTTCTTTATGGGCTTTTTCATTGGCTGAACGCATCCTTCTTTCAAAAGCAGACGTTTCCATTTATAGAGATTCTCTCTTGTTGTTCCATACTCAGCAGCAACTTCTTTAGCGGGTTTACTACGGGAACATAGGGAAATGACCGCCTTTTCTTTTTGCTCACGCGTATATTTTACAATAGCTCCACCGGAACGGCAATGTTTTTTTTGGTCTGGAGCAAGCTCTATTATCCATTTATCCAGCATTGGGCGACTTGGATAACCAAGCTTTTTCACTGTCCGTGATACACATTTACCATGCTCAAGATAATAGTTAACGGCCTTTTGTTTCTCTTCATCAGTAAATTTCGATTGTTTGGTAAAATTTTGATGAAGATCGCCGTTCAGTGAATACTCCTTGTACCAATTCCAAAGAGATTCTTTGGAAGGATAGCCTAACTCACGAATTACGGTAGAGTAACTCATATCGTATTGAATAAGCAATTTGACAGCTTTAATTCTTTCCTGATAGGGAAACATGTGGTACCTCCTGGTATTATACTAAGTCCAGGATTTTGTCCGCATCCCCCTTTCTGCAAAAAGTACTTGCAAAAAACAGTCAACACCAGTAATTATCCGGGTTAATAACTTTGAAATCAATCTGCATCCGGGTTTTGAGCCCGCTGTTTTAAAATCTGTGATCAAAACTCTCCAAGGTATATGATTGACACCGCATTGATCGATCAGGTTTATGTTGCCTGTTTTCCCTGTGATATGAGAAAATCGATAAATAGTCTTTCTGCTCTCGTACAGCTGACTTTTGATATGGATCCTTTTGCCAATCATCTCTATGTGTTTTTTAACCGAAAGGGGGATAAAGCCAAAATCCTCCGCTGGTCAAACAATGGTTGGTGGCTTTACTACCGTAAGCTGAGCCGTGGCACATTCAAATGGGTATTTAATGAATCTCAGACCGTTAAAAGCATTTCAGAAAGGCAGCTACGCTGGCTTCTGGATGGTCTTTCTCTGGAACAAC